>CAWCLI010000015.1:0-686944 GCA_963796345.1 Nitrospirota bacterium
AACGGGCCAATTTCGATTGTCGTGGTCGACATGAGCGGCAGGCTCGTTTACAGACTGGAAAGACCTTCGATGTCAGGCACTTCGGTGGGCCTCACGCTTCCGTCCGGGCTCAGGGGCGTGTATCTGATGCGGGTGACAGTGGGCATCCAGGTCCATCAACAGAAATTTGTCCTCAGGTAAACCCGGTATACGGTGTAGCAAGAATGAAAAGGCCCCGCTTGAACGTCGGGGCCTTTTCTGCTGCAACGCTTCGGGACGCTGCCGCAATCACATTCCGCTTCGGCAACCTGCTCCACAGGCCTGTAAACCTCACCGCAATCGCCGGTGCATGCTGAACTGCTTCAGGCAGGGTGACAGTCTGTTCACTATTGGTCACCTCGACCGCCTGTCTGTACAGCAGTTGTCCTCTCATGCTGTACACTTCAAAACTGCGCGTGGCCGCGGGGACCGAAATCCGCCCGTTTACGGAAGAAAACAGCAGCAACCTGCAGGCAGCGCTCTTGGTAACACCGGCGGTTGTTGACAAATGATTGTTCGACACGCCTGTTGCCGTCCGGTCGACGCCCTCGGTGAGCAGCCGGTAGAATTCGTTGCCCGCAAGGAAGAAACCGCATCGGTGTATTCGTCGTGGTTGGTGATGCCGAAGTTGTTGGAAGGCGAACCGCCCACGCCCTGGGACCATGCTCGGCGTTTTTGAGCGAGTATCAATATACGGCCGTGAAATACAGTATGAAATATTCTTATTATTTGGCGGTATATATCATGTTTATAGTGTTTATGTTCGAAAATCAAAAGATCAGGTTATATCATCGGCTGATCTTTTATTTTCTGTTGCTTTTATCTATTTTTGGAGTTTTAGAAAAATTGTTTCCTAACTTGAGTATTTTCACATTGTTAATTGGCGGAGGAGATTCCGCCCGAATTTCCTCACTCATGCAAAATCCTAATCCTTTCGGCGTACTAATGGCGTTTGGAGCCGTACTGAGCATTATCCTGTTCAAGAAGAAAATGCTCTCTCTAAAAGAGTTATACACCGGCATATTTTTGTTTACAATAACAGCCATTTTTAGCGGAAGCAGGAATGCAATTTTAACCTTGGTTGTTGGCCTTATCCTTTTACTTGTGTACGGGGAAATCAGATGGAAAAACTTTCTTATATATGGATCGATAAGTGTTTTGCTTTTATTGCCAATATATTTCAGCGGAGGCCTATCTCGTCTGCTTAATTTTTCTCCGGGAGATGGGCTTTTTACAGAAAGATTGCAGCTCTGGAAAAAAGCCGTTGAGATATTTTCTTCTCATCCTGTTACTGGAGTAGGCGTCGGGGTTTTTCGAGCGCGCATTGCAGATAAAATGTTCAGCGGACTCGCCTATACCACTCACAATGTGGTGTTGGATATTGCGGATGAATTAGGATTTGTTGGATTAGCACTGTCGGGCGCATTTATAGTCGCTATATTTAGGAAAATAGATTTTAAAGAGCCATTAGCTGTTATACCAGTTGTTATGTTTTTTATGGCCTCTTTGTTCGATTTTTTTGATTCCGAAGTGACTTTTGTTGTCATCTCACTCTGCTTTTTAGCTTTTGCCGCAAATTCCGGTCATGAACAAAATTAAGTACCCCATCTAGAGAGGTTTGCAGCCAAAAGGACTATCATGCTTTCGGGCAGAATATCATCAAGCGTTTCTGCTCTGAATGATATTCTGTTTGTGTCCGTACTTATTTCCTCGTTAGTTACGAATATTAAGTTGCCATACATACATTTGGCTGTGTCTACAGTGTTTATCCCCCTTCTATCCGTTGGTCTAATTGTACTTAACTTCGATAGTCTGGGCGTACTCTATAACAAGTGCCGCGGACTTTTAATAATACTTTTGCTGCTTTATATATCGATGTGGTGTTCGGCCCTCTTCAGTGACTACAGGTATACTGCCGTCAAATTTTCGATCAAGTTTTCAATGTATTTTCTTTTGTTCATCGCATTCCTGGCCCTGTCGGTGCAAAGGCTGGACAAATCCTCAATTTTGGCCTTTCGTTTTTTGGCGATGCTTGCCTTATGGGGGTTGATAGAGTTCTTTTTCCCTCAAATGTGGATATTTTCTGTGATGAGGTCTACATATCCCCGCATCAGTTCGTTTATGGTCTGGCCCAATCAATATGGAGTTTTAATGAGCCTCGGTTTTATTATCAGCATTGTTTTGCACAGGGAGAGGAGCATCGGCAGGGTTGAAATCCTTGTTTCTGCCATAGGGTTTATTGCGGCGCTGGCCCTTTCCGGAAGCAAGAATGGATATTGTGTTCTGGTTCTGGGACTGCTTTTTATATTCTGGCACGGGTATATAAACGCCAGGGGGCTTGCTGTTTTGCTTTGCGCCTGGGTATTTGTACTCATATTCTTTCCAATTTCGACTTTTCAGTTAGGCATAAAAGATTCGAAATACTTACCGTTATCTGATTATGTGGAGTATGCGGCAGGTCTGGATAAAGGGCCAATACTGGAAAATTTATCTTTTGAAACCTGGATTCCGCAAAATAATTATGTAATACCCTCAGGCTGGTTTTTTTACTCGGAGGGAACGGATGCCTCTCAAGCCGCTTTCATTAAAAGGTCGAACAATGCGAAGAGCGGAAAATACTCGGTGCAGATGGTAACAAACAAATCGGCCAAATATGCCACGCTGGTCTATCCTATAAAGAGAGCCCGTTGGTGGCGCGCTAAGCGTGACTGCAAGCAAATAATCTTCAGGGCTTGGGCGCAATCCAGCAATAAATATGCGGGATTCAGTCTAGATTTTCAAAATGGGGTGTGGTTGCGGCCGCCTGAAAAATTTTATCCGGGAGACGGCCGGTGGCACGAACTTGCGTTGTCGGTAGACCCCCGAACCATCCCGGAGGAGTGGATGCCGAAGTTTTTTTATCTGCATGTGGAAAGCCCTTCCGCGGAGGCTTTTTTCGATGATGTTTCAGTCGAGTGTGTCAGGGCAGACGGTAGCCGCAATGCTCCTGTAAAGTCGAACAGCCAAAGCATGTATAACCCGTCATTTTTCGTTAAGGGCGATATCGGCTACATCTGCAATATACTCAGGCTGTTAGAGGCGAAAGATTCAGAAATGTCGCGAAAGGCTCCGGCTGACGCGTCGCCGATGTACAAAAAGTTAATCTCCCGCGCTTTCTATTGTGGAAGGCAGCCTTTGAGGAATTTCTGAACAAGCCATTTACAGGTGTAGGGTTGCACGTATTTATGAGTCATATTGTTCCGCAGAGATTAGGTATGGCTGGTAATGAATATCACGCTCACAACCTTTTTCTTAATACTCTGGTGGAATTCGGACTGGCAGGTTTCATATTGGCAATTGTGATGCTTCACTATATATTGAAAGCTTCGAGAAGGGATGCCAGGCTAGTTCACATCGTGGTTATCTTGCTGATTGCGGGTCAGATGGTGGACTGTATCATATATATGTTATGTTCACCACCGTCGCCTTATTCTTTTTCGCCGCCGGAGCTGCGGCGGGGACCAGGATCAAGTCACCTTCCATCGACCGGGAGACCGGCTTGCGCGAATGAACATATCTAAAAACCTTATCTGGCAGTTTTCAGGGCAGGGGCTGGGCAAGGTCTTCATGTTCTTTTTTTATATTCTGCTGCCGGTCCTGATAGGTCCGACAGAATACGGGAAATTTGCATATGCGCTTGCCACCGCTTCCATGCTGGTCCAGCCGCTAGTCGAAATGGGGCTGGATATGCTTGTAGTGAAATGGGTGAGCAGAAAGGACCCTGCGGTTGTTGGAAAGGCTTTTTTTATCAGGCTGGCATTTTCGTTGCTTTCTCTTTGCGTAATTCTCGCTGTTTCCCCATTTCTGAAGATCGACAATTGGCTGCTGGTCGGCATTACTTTATACCTGATAGTAAACGCTTTCGGAGAATTTGTCGTTTTCTTTTTTCAGGGGGCTCGAACTCATGCATTTTGAGGGGATCTTCGTGCCACTGCAGAAAGCAACTGCTCTCCTGCTGTTGTATCTGCTTGCCAGTTTCGGCTTGCGGGGAGCATCACTGGGAATGAATGCCCTGCTTATCCCGGCAGTGGGTGTTACCATTGTCGTAGCCATTATCGCAGTAAAATATTTTTACTCTGCCCCTTCTGCCGCTGTAATGAACGGAATCGGCTACAAGGTACTGCTGAAAGAGGCGGTGATGCTCGGGATGGTGGTGTTCCTTTGGCAGGTATATTTCAGAATAGACTCATTCATGCTCGGATATATGAAAGGCAACTATGAGGTGGGCATATATAACGTGGCATACAAAATATTGGAGGGAATATTCTTTTTTCCAGGTATAATCATGACCGTATTTTTCCCGAGGCTTGCCAGACCGGAACTCTTCAGCAAGACATTTATGAGACTATCCGTGCTGCTTGGGGTCTCCGGCCTGTTTATTTCCATACTGTCGTTTTTCGTCTCTCCCTTTCTCATTGGCCTTATATACGGCCCGCGATTCAAAGATTCAATTGCGGTGTTCCAGGTGCTTTCCCTGGCCGTCCTGCCGGTTTTTCTTGGGAACCTGGTAACCCAGTCGCTGGTATGCCTTGATCTGAACAGATTATATGTTTCAGTTGCCGGAGCTGGGGCCATTTTCAATATCGCGCTAAATTTCTTTTTGATTCCTGCCTTCGGTGGAAAGGGGGCAGCCGTTGCCACAATCGTGACAGAGATGCTGGTGCTGTTCTCCTGCAGTTATATTATTTTCAGGAAAAGGCCTGCCGGATTCGACAGGAGAATGATACTGAGTGTATTTGCAGAAATAACTTCTTCGTTCGGCATAAAAAGGTCGGCGCAAATATGAACATAGCGGTCCATGCAAAAGTTCTGAGCGAAGAAAAACTCACCGGGATAGGCGTTTATACATATAATTTGCTCAATGCCCTTGCTTCGATAGACAAGGAGAACAGGTATGTGCTTTATTCCAACGAGCCTATTGTCCATAAAATACATGCTTCCAATTTTACGGAAAAAATACTGAAGTTCCCTTTCGTCTGGTCCTATGTGCGTTTTCCTTTTGAATTTATCGGAGATAAATATGATCTCCTCTTTGTGCCGAAAGAAATGGTACCTTTGATCAAGCGGCCCCGGACTGTTGTCGTCTGTTTCGATCTGATGAATTTCGTTTTCCCCGAACTCGTTAAGTTCAATACTCATTTCTGGATTGCAATCAATTATGCATTAAAAGCCGCAGACAGGATTATCGCGATATCGGAGTCTACCAGGAAGGATATAATAGAATATTGCGATGTAAAGTCCGACAATATCATCGTGACCCCGCTTGGATACGATAAAGAATTATACAAACCATGCCTTGACAAAGATTTAATCAGTGCGGTCAAAGAAAAGTACGGAATAAAAGGAAAATATTTTATCAATACGAGCAGTGTAATCTGGCACCGGAAAAATCTTTCCCGGTGGTCAGGGCCTTCCATTCATGCAAAAAGAGTGGAGCGTGTGATCACCAATTATTGATCACCGGTAAAAAAGGAGACGCCTATGAGGAAGTTGTCGGGTTAGTATCTTCTCTGCGGTTTGAAAAGGAAGTTATCTTTGCGGGATATGTCCCTCTCGGAGATCTGCCCGTATTGTTAAGCGGCGCGGAAGCCCTGCTCTTCCCGTCAATCCATGAAGGGTTCGGCTTGCCGGTTATAGAAGCAATGGCTTGCGGCTGCCCTGTTGTCACTTCCAATTGCTCTGCTCTTCCGGAGGTGTCCGGCGATGCTGCACTCCTTATTGACCCACATAACGAGGCAGAGATAGCTGCTGCAATAGAAAGAGTTGTTGTTGATAAGGATTTGCGGTCTTGCATTATAGCGAAGGGTTTTAAGCGGGCTGCTGAATTTTCATGGAAGAAAACGGCTGAGGATACATTGAAAGTTTTTGAAAGCCTGAATGGACAGCCCAACGGGACAAATGAAAATAGTCATTCCTTTTTTTTCGGGATGTAATAATAGCGGTAAGCATGCACGAGGTGTGGATGATAGAGTCAAAAAAGGCTATGAAAACAGATGAAGCAAAAGTTAAAATAAAAAGATGAAAATTACTTTGATTTCTTTGCCTTATTATTATCCCGATCAGGACCTGATCTATGTGCCGCATAACATGGGACTTGGTTATATTGCGGGATATGTCAGGAAGTACGGAGGACATGAGGTCAAGATTATTGATTCCCTTGTTCAGGGTTTTGAAAGGCGCGAAAGACTTGCAGGTACAAATCTCAAGAGGGTCGGCTTGTCTTGCGAGGAGATCGCCGAAAGAATTGACAGAGGGACTGATGTCATCGGGATCAACGTCCCTTTTACCTTCTATGCCAAGACAGCTAAGGAGGTTGCGAGAGAAATCAAGAAAAGACTCCCGGATGTCCCGATTATCGTAGGAGGAGTGTATACATCTACGCTGCGCGAAAAAGCCTTGTATGAACATTTTGATTATATTGTATGCGGAGAGGGAGAGGTCCCTATGTTGAGATTTTGAATGGGGACA
The DNA here is from genome assembly GCA_963796345.1 of Nitrospirota bacterium. Classification (GTDB taxonomy): domain Bacteria; phylum Nitrospirota; class Thermodesulfovibrionia; order Thermodesulfovibrionales; family Dissulfurispiraceae; genus JADFXI01. The sequence goes on from CAWCLI010000015.1 coordinate 6,526, forward strand.
GACCTGAAGAAATAGACGGCCTCATATTCAGGGACAAAAACGGTAATATTATTGACAATGGCAGAAGCGAGTCCGTGAAGGACCTCGATGATATCCCGTTTCCGGCAAGGGATTTGCTTCCCATGGATACCTACATCCGATATAACACCGGCGGAGAGGCGTCTGAAGACGGTTCGAAGTCCAATAGATACGCCTGTGTCATAACATCGAGGCAATGCCCTTTTTCATGTACCTTCTGTTCGAGTCATCCGGTATTCGGCAGGGGCTGGAGAGGGCGCTCAGCGGAAAATGTGCTGCAGGAAATAGAAGAACTTTACAGGTTGTATAAGATAACTCATATCCAGTTCCTGGAAGACAATTTTTCTTTTAACCGCGAAAGGCTCATCAGGATACTGGACGGACTGATCGCGTTCAATAAGAAAATAGACAGGCCGATATCTTACAATGCTTCAGGCGCTACGAGGGTCGATAGTCTGGATGAAGAGATAATCGTGAAGATGAGAGACGCCAATTTCGTCTCTTTGTCTCTTCCAGTCGAGCATGGCGATCAGAAGCTGAACGATATAATGAAAAAAAATCTCGACCTCGAGAAAGTAAAAAAAGTAGTCGGATGGGCCAAAAAATATAATATTGTCACTCATATTAATGTCCTGGTAGGGCACTATGCGGAAGACGATAATATTTTCAGGAACAGTTTGAACTATTTTCTGGAACTGAAAAAATTGGTGCTTCCTATTTTCATCCCACTATTTTAGTTCCTTTCCCGGAGACGCAATACTTCAAGGAATGTAAAGAAAGGAATCTTTTGTTATTCGATGAGAATCATTGTGAAGACATCTTTCTTGGGTATACCGGTGAAAAAGTCTACGTCAAGGGTCTGAATTTCGGCAGTTGGACTGTCAGATACCGCTTCAATCTTTACAAGTTGCGGTTGGGACGCGGCAATTTCCTTTCTTATATGCGATTTGTCGCAAAGATGTCAGGTCTCAAGCGCTTCATTAAATTCCGGAGACTGTTATATTGGTTCTCCAAATTGGAAGGCGTTTACAGTCCGGCGGAAAGGAGATAATCGACATATGGCGCTGGCGCCGGAAACAATGAAATGTCCAGTATGTGAAAAGGTAAGCAGTGTTAAGCACGTCGAAAAGTGGAAGGAGTATGATCTTTATCTATGCCATAACTGCGATGTTATATTCTCGTATCCGATGAAAAACCCGGTGGAATGAATGGTACGAAGAAAGAAATTCGGGCGGTAACCTGATGGACCAACTCCTTCCTATAACTACTCACTGGGGACAGGACCAATTTCTGCAAAGCCGGGAGACCTATGGAAAGAAGTTATTGGATATTTGTTGCGGGTCAGGGGTATTTCTTTATGAAGCGAAGAAATTGGGTTATGATGTCAGGGGTATAGATTTTAATGCGGAAAGCCTTAGAGTTGCCAGGGAGAAGTTTGGCTTGCCCGAAGTTGAGATGTCCGACGCCGGAGGGTTTTTCACAGCACACCCTGACAGGAAATTCGACATAATTACCTTTTTTGAGGCTTTGGAACATCAGGAAGACGTCAATAAATTTATTTCTATGGTAAAAACAGGTCTCAGGCCGGGCGGAACTATTGCTCTGAGCGTGCCTAACCGTAGCAGATTTTTAGATCCCCTCGGTGAAATAGATTATCCGCCACTTCACCTGACGCGGTGGAGCGGCCGATCTTTAAAAGGTTTTCTGGAAAGAAATGGTTTTGAAGTACTAAACCTGGAAATCAAAAAACTTACCGCCGATGATCTCATGCATTTTTTTACGCAGGGTATAATTCATAAAATGAAAAGCAAGCTGGTAACACAGGTGGCTCAGACAGAATCGAGCGGTGATAAGCCCCCGTTGATTTATCGCAAGTATATCCTTTTAAGAGATATGAAAAATCTCTTGTTGAGAATAGCATTCAGTCCTTTTATACCTGTTCTGAAATTAATCAGACTTCAAGGCCTGTACATATATTGTCTGGCAAGACTGAAATAGAATTGTCCACGGCTGTCTTTAGGACTGTCTCTGTTGTCATGCCGACGTATAATCGAAGCAGCCTCCTGCCGAAAGCAATCGAGAGCGTTCTGGCTCAAACCTACCCTGGATGGGAATTGATTGTTGTCGATGACGGCTCTACCGATAATTCGCGGGAAATCGTCGAAGCATTTATCGATAAGGACAGCAGGATCAGGTATCTCTTTCAGGAAAACATGGGGCAAGGGGCGGCGAGGAATGCCGGAATAAGAGGGTCGTACTGTAAATATATTGCTTTCCTTGATTCCGATGATGAATGGCTGCCTGAAAAGCTGAAAAGACAAGTCGAGGTCCTTGAAGATCATGATGAATATGATTTCTGTTATACGGCTGAGAATATCGTTTTTGAAGGCGAAAATTTGCGGCCGGTTGTCAGCAGGCATGATATGAATGCCGACCTGTCCTTTATAAAATTGGCCGGCATAGCTGTAAGTGTGCCCAGCTCCCACCTTTACAGGAGAAGCGCGGTTGAAAAAGTCGGGCCTTTCGACGAGAAGCGGGAACTGATCGGGCTGGAAGACAATGACTGGAGCGTGCGGGGCCATTTTCTGAAGGGGTTTTACCTCGACGAACCGTTGACGGTTTACCGCAAGCACAGCGGACAGGTCACAAGGAAAAATGTCAGCAGGAATGCGGAACGGCAGATTAAGGGGCTGGCATACATCCTCGAAAAAAACATGGCTATTATTTCTGCAAACAGGAATGCCCTTGTTTACCGGCTGCAGCAGTTAGGACATCTGAACATGATAGGCGGAAATTATCCGAGCTCGAGGAAGTATTTTGCAAAAGCTGTCGCTGTTGACTTTCTTAACCTTAAATCCATGCTGCTGGCATTGATGAGTTTTATCCCTGCCCTTTACAGAGCTGCCGTAAGATTGAGGAATGTCAAGAATAGCTGAGAGCTCAAAGGCTTTTTAGAGTTTTAGACGCTCTTAGTTTCCAGCTCTCGGTCTCGCCAATTGATAAATTAACTAATCAACCCAAACTTTTTAATGTCTTACGCATACAATAACAGGATTGTCAGATCACTGGCACACATTATAGATGCTGCCGGAGGTGCGCTCTTTTCCCCGCGGTCAGGTGAGCAGGCGATCGATAGGGAGAAGATAAGAAAAATAGTTATTCTGAAACTCGATCATCTGGGCGACTGTTTTTTAATGACGCCATTTTTACGGTATCTGGCGGATGGATTCCCTTCAGCCGATATTGATGTTGTATGCCAGGATGTCGTAAAGCCTATTTTTGAACAAAATCCGTATATCAGAAACATCATCACTTTCAATTATTCACGCAGTTGGAGGGGAGTGGGCAAGAGGGCTTCTTTTTGGGATGCCGTTGGTTTGATTAAGAGGCTGAAAAAGGAAAACTACGAGCTCGCCATAGATCCCCGCGGAGTATTATTTGCGGGCATGGCAATTTATTTGGCTAAAGTACCGTACCGCCTTGGCTTTGAAAAGGAGGAAGCGGGGGGATTTTTCTATACCCATCCATTGAGCTATTGTCGCGAAGAACATGAAACGGAAAGGTATAAGATGCTCCTCAAGAAATTGGGCATACCCGTTGCACGGATGGAATCCGGAGTTGTACGGGACAGATAATGAGAAGGCTAAAGCCAAGGGTATTCACAAGACTCTTTTTTCGAGGCCGGTCGTAGCTATTCACGTGAGCGCCGGTCTTCCATACAAAATGTGGCCGTCGGAGAATTTTGCAAAGCTTATCACGATGCTCGGTGAATTCTGCAGTTGTGATTTTGCTTTACTCGGAAGCTCTGAAGACTCAATATTCGCGCAGAGCATATGTGAGCTGGTAAAAAAAAACAGAGTGGAGGATCTGACGGGTAAATTGTCGATAAGAGATGCATACTTCTTTTTGTCGGATGTAAGGGGCTTTGTCGGGAATGACTCAGTACTTGCGCATTTTGCCGGCTCACTTGGTGTCCCTGTGGTGGAATTAATGAACGGAGCTGTTGATGAAAAACGCTGGAGGGCAGCCGGTGAAAGGGTTTCTGTTTTGACGGGACTCGACAAAGGACATATATGCGCGCTCGACAAATGCAAGTATCCTTGTCCCCATATGAGGGCAATCAGTACAAATGAGGTTTTTGAACTGATGAGAAAAACTATAACTTTGGAAAACAGAGAGAAGGTCTCGTGAAAATAGCTATTCCATTGTTACGGTATAACAAAGAAGGGGGCATAGAAAGACACACGTGGGAATTAGTGAAAAGATGGCACAGGAATCACGATATCCATATCTTTGCCAATGAATGGGTCGAGACCGATCAGAATGTAACTTTCCATAAAGTCCCCGTTATTAAAAAGCCGGAAATTCTGCGGACTCCAAGTTTTGTTCTGAATAACAGCCGTATGCTCAAAAAATCCGATTTCGACATTATCCTCAACAACGGCTGCGGCGCAACGCTCACTCAGGATGTAATTGTTGCCGCGAGCCTGCATAAAGCCTGGGCAGAGGAAACGAAGAAGGCCGGACTGAAAAGGTTTTTTCTAAACCCCCTTCATTACTGGACTTTTGCTGTAGAAAAGTATAATTACAAAAACAAAAGATACAGGAAGGTAATTGCGATATCCGAATTTATAAAATACTATCTTATAAAATATTATGGGTTGCCGGATGAGGATATTGCCGTAATATATCATGGCGTTAATCTTGAGGAATTCAATCCGGCCAAAAGCCGTTTATACAGAAAGGCTGTCAGGGACGAATTCAGGGTTTCAGAGGATGACCTAATGTTGCTCTTCGTCGGGAAAGAATTTAAAAGAAAAGGCCTGCATTATATATTTCAAAGTTTAAGCAGTTTAAGGGACGACAGGATAAAACTCGTTGTTGTGGGGGAAGGTGAAATAGAGAGTTTTAAAAAGATTGCGGTCGGGTTGGGCATTGACAGGAATGTTTTTTTTGTAGGTCATTCATCGGACGTAGTCAAATATTATGTATCATCTGATGTATTTGTCTTCCCCAGCACTTTTGACGCCTTTGGCATGGTAGTTCTCGAGGCTATGGCTTGCGGACTTCCGGTCATTGTGAGCCCGACTGTCGGCGCTTCCGAGCTTGTCGAAGACATGAAGGAAGGTATATTATTAAATAACTACAATGATATAGAGAGGCTTGTCGAAAGTATAAAGTTATTATTGAATAATCATGCTTTAAGAAAGGAACTGAGTGTGAATGCCGGATTGAAAGCCGAAAAACATAGTTGGGACAAAGTTGCCGATGAAACCATGCAAGTTATCTTAAACTCTTTTCAAGGTCGCTATCAATGAGCAATAATGAAGAACACATATAGCCCAATATATGAAAATACTTATCATTAAGATAGCCGCTATCGGCGATGTTGTCATGGCGTTGCCGATGATCGATGCCATTCGGGAGAAAGATTCAAATGCCAGGATTTCCTGGCTGTGCGGGGAAACTGTTTTGCCTTTATTAAAAGCACTCGGTACTATCGATGAAATTATTGCAATCGATGAGAAAAAGCTTTTAACAGGCTCTTTATTGGAAAGGTTGTCATCTTTGACTAGCGTATGGAAACAATTGTCGGGACATTCTTTTGATCTTATTGTGACAGGACATTCAGACCCCCGGTACCGCTTGTTGAGCCTGACCGCGACTGCAAAGGAGCGGAGGAGCTTTGTTCGGGGCAATAAAAGATCCTGGCCTGTACCAGGGCGGCAGCATGCCGATGAATACATAAGACTCGTTACTAATATAGATGGGCCTGAGGCTGGGCATGGAAGGTTGCCCAAATTATCCGCTCCATTACCAGATAATCTGAAGGCGGCAGTCAACAATGGAGGTCATCCGGTTGTAGCTCTTTCTCCCGGCGGGGCAAAGAATGTATTACGCGATGATGCCGTACGCCGCTGGCCCCTGGAAAATTATGTCGCATTGGCAAGCATATTGAGAAAAGAAGGGATAAAGGTTATTATCACCGGCGCATCTTCCGACCAATGGATTCTCAGCAGCTTTTCCAGGATCGACGTGATTGATTTGGTAGGCAGGACTTCTATTGCGGACATGGTTGCGCTTTTCGGGGCTTGTGATTTAGTTATTTCCAATGACAGCAGTCCTCTTCATTTAGCCGCTCTGGCAGGTACTCATGTTTTGGCCCTGTTTGGTCCAACAAATCCGCATGAAAAGGTCCCATCTGATAACCGGGTAAAAACATTATGGGGTGGAGAAAACCTTGCATGCCGCCCTTGCTATGACGGTAAGACATATGCCACATGTGCCAATAACATCTGCATGCAGGAGATCAGTGTGGATGAAGTATATAAGGTGGTCGGAGAAATACTGCATGGAGAGGTTTTGAAGCCGTGAGAATTGCAATCTGTCATGATTGGCTGGTAAATTATGCAGGCTCGGAAAGGGTTTTAGAGCAGATACTCCTGATCTATCCGGAAGCCGACCTATACAGCCTAGTCGATTTCTTACCAGCCGGAGAGAGGGATTTTATCCTGAATAAAAGCGTCCATACCTCTTTTTTGCAGAATGCCCCTTTTGCAAAAAAGAAATACCGGAGTTATCTTCCTCTGATGCCGTTCGCTATTGAACAGTTAGACTTTTCGGATTATGATGTGATTATTTCTTCCTCGCATGCAATAGCAAAGGGTATCTTGACAAAGAGCAGTCAGCTCCATATTTGCTACTGTCATACGCCGATTCGTTATGCATGGGATTTGCAACACGATTACTTAAGGGAAAGCGGATTAGATAAAGGAGTGAGGGGGGTCGTGGCAAAAGCAATTTTACATTATATCAGGATGTGGGATTCCATCACGCCCAATAGAGTAGACTGCTTCATTTCAAATTCGAAATACATTGCGCGTAGAATCAAAAAGATTTATGGCAGAGATTCTATCGTGATTTACCCTCCGGTGGATATTGAAAAGTTTGCGCTTTGCAAAGAGAAGGAGAATTTCTACCTTACAGTATCACGGATGGTCCCCTATAAAAAAATGGAATTGATTGTAGAGGCATTCTCTTCCTTGGATGAGAAGAGATTAGTCGTGATTGGGGATGGCCCTGACTTTGAGAAGATAAAATCCAGGGCGGGAAAAAATATTGAACTGCTGGGGTATCAGCCGGTGAATGTGGTCAGGGATTATATGCAAAAAGCGAAGGCCTTTGTTTTTGCGGCTGAAGAGGATTTCGGAATTGCTCCTGTTGAAGTCCAAGCCTGCGGAACTCCTGTGATTGCATACGGCAGGGGAGGAGCACTCGAGACGGTGCTGGAAAACAAGACCGGCATCTTTTTCAAAGATCAGACAATTAAGAGTCTCGCGGACGCGGTAAAGGAATTTGAACAAAAACAGGATATTTTTATTTCTGATGAAATCAGAAAAAATGCTGAACGGTTTGGAAAGGAACGATTTAAAAAGGAGTTTAAACAATTCGTGGAGGATAAGATCAATGCTGCTCGTTGATCACCTTTTGAAAACTCCCGCGGTCTTGCGGATTTGCTTTCTATGTTAGAATTTATGCTGAATAATGAAATAAAAAAATTGATCAACATTATTTTGGAGGTGCTGAGTGAGTAAAAAGGCCTTAATCACCGGGATCAGGGGTCAGGACGGCGCATATCTGGCCCAACTGCTCCTTGAAAAAGGATATGACGTGTATGGTGCAGATAGAAGGAGTGGCGAATCCAGTAATTGGAGATTGAAAGAGCTTGAAATCGAAAAAGAGATAAAAATTGTTCACATGGACCTTCAGGAGCTAACCAATATAATGAGGACCATTGAAAAAATAAGACCTGATGAAGTCTATAATCTTGCGGCACAGAGCTTTGTCCAGACCTCTTTTGAGCAGCCGATACTTACGTCTGACATAGATGCTATGGGGGTGCTTCGGCTGCTGGAGGCCTTAAGATCAAGCAGGTCGGACGCTAAACTTTATCAGGCCTCAACCAGTGAGATGTTTGGTAAGATCCAGGAAGTGCCGCAAAAGGAAACAACGCCCTTTTACCCCAGGAGCCCTTACGGTGCGGCAAAGCTGTTTGCCCACTGGATAACGGTGAATTATAAAGAGTCATATAATATGTTTGCCTGTTCAGGCATTCTTTTTAATCACGAGTCTCCTCTAAGAGGTTTGGAATTCGTAACGAGAAAAATTACTCGTGCGGTGGCAGAAATAAAATCCGGCTTTCGGGACAAGATATTGCTTGGGAACCTCGATTCAAAAAGAGACTGGGGCTATGCAAAAGAATATGTAAAGGGGATGTGGCTTATGCTGCAGCAGGAAAAACCGGATAATTATGTAATGGCAACAGGAGAAACGCACAGTGTGAAAGAATTTGTCGATAATGCATTTAAGGCTGCCGGGATAGATATTATATGGGAGGGGACAGGATTAGATCCCCGGGCTATAAATAAAAAGACCGGGAAGGCTGTTGTCGCAATATCAGCGGAGTTCATCCGCCCCGCAGAAGTCGACATGCTTATCGGAGATTGCTCCAAGGCGAAGAGCGTACTCGGTTGGGAACCCAAGATAAAATTTGCAGATCTGGTGAGTATGATGGTTGAAGCGGATATTATGAGGATAGAACGCGAAACGAGGTAAAATGAAAGGGATAATTCTTGCGGGCGGCAGCGGAACACGGCTTTATCCGGTCACATTGTCGATATGCAAGCAGCTTTTGCCTGTTTATGACAAGCCTATGATATACTACCCGCTTTCAGTGCTTATGCTCGCGGGTATAAGAGAGATTCTGATTATATCGACACCTCAGGATTTGCCGCGATTCAGGGAAGTTTTCGATACCGGCTCACAATTGGGATTGAGTTTCTCATATAAAGAGCAGCCCAATCCTAACGGCATTGCCGAGGCCCTCATATTGGGGCGGGAGTTTATCGGAAGCGATAGTGTATGCCTGATTCTGGGTGACAATATCTTTTATGGTCACGGCTTTACCGACTTGCTGAAAAAGGCAGTATACGATATTGCGGCCAGGAGAGGTGCTACCGTGTTTGGCTACTATGTCAATGATCCTGAGAGGTACGGCGTAGTGCAATTTGACAAAGAAGGCAAAGTGCTTTCCATCGAGGAAAAGCCGGCTCAACCCAAATCCAATTATGTTGTCACCGGCCTTTATTTTTACGATAACGATGTCATAAACATTTCCAGGGGCATTAAACCCTCAAGGCGGGGAGAGCTAGAGATTACCGATGTGAACAGGATGTACCTGGATAAAGGCGATCTGAGAGTAGAGCTGCTGGGAAGGGGTTACGCCTGGCTGGATACCGGCACTCACGAAAGCCTTCTTGAAGCGAGTGAGTTTATCTCCACAATAGAGAAAAGGCAGGGTTTGAAGATAGCCTGTATTGAAGAAATTGCATACTCTCTCGGATATATAGACAAAGAACAGGTTTTAAAACTTGCGGGACCTTTTAAAAATAACGGATACGGGCAGTACCTTTTAAAAATGTTGATGCTGAATTAAATGGTTGACTTGTTAGCCAAAGATAAATACTGATATGTTAGAAGGTAAATTTATATCTAAAACCAAATTAACTGAGTTAAAATGCCATTTACTTTTGAAAGACTTTCCTTGCCCGGTGTAGTATTGGTCACGCCGTCGGTTTACAGGGATGAACGGGGATTTTTTATGGAGGTTTACAGGCACTCCGATTTTGCCCGCGAAGGTATAATGGAATTCTTTGTTCAGGACAATCATTCCAGGTCTGCGCAGAATATATTGAGAGGTCTGCATTATCAGAAAAGCCCTATGGCGCAGGGGAAGCTTGCGCGGTGCTTAAGAGGCAGGGTATTCGATGTTGTGGTTGATATACGCAAAGGGTCGCCTGCTTACGGGAAATGGGTTGGAACCGAACTGTCCGAAGATAATAAGCAGATTATATATGTTCCCCCAGCTTTTGCCCATGGTTTTGTGGTGCTGGGCGAAGCGGCTGAAATTGAGTATAAATGTACCCGGGAATACTCCCCTGAAGCATGACAGAGGAATAATATGGGATGATCCGGATATCAATATCGAGTGGCCGGTGAGAGACCCGATACTTTCTGAGAAAGATAGGGCCATGCCTTTGCTGAAAATGCCGACAACAATTTTGAATATTGAGAAGCATATAATATGAAAATATTTATGACCGGCGCAAACGGACAACTTGCCACGGAGTTCAGGAAGTTTTTCGCGGAGAGCGGACGAACGACGTAATTGCGTTGAGCAGGAAAGAACTGGATATCTCGGATTATCGCATCAGTTTCGGAGGCTGTCCTCGAATCAATAATCCTTCTGTCGTCATCAACTGTGCCGCATACAACCTCGTGGACAGGGCGGAGGAAGACAGATTGCCGCTTTTAGCGTCAATGCCACTGGGGTAAAGAACCTGGCGGCCGTGTGCAGGAAGTACAATGCATTCTTGATCCATTACAGCACCGATTATGTTTTTGACGGGGCAAAAGAGAATTATTATTTCGAGACTGACGACGCCTATCCGTTAAATGTATATGGTGAAAGCAAGTTGTCGGGTGAGCGGCTGCTTGCGAGAGGAAACAGGCGACTTTCTGCTTTTCAGGGTAAGCTGGGTATTCGGTGACGGGACCGCAAACTTTCTTTATAAATTGTCGGAGTGGGCAAAGGAAAGGACATCTTGAAGATAGTGTGCAGTCAGGTCTCCGTGCCTACCTATACAGCAGACATCGTTAAATATACGCTTGCTGCTCTCGATAAAGGGCTGAGGGGCGTTTATCATTTGACTAACAGCGGTTATGGCTCCCGGTATGAGGTAGCGCGCTATTATATCGAAAAGCTCGGACTCAGGAGGAAGGTTTTGCCCGTCGATTCTCATTTCTTTAACGAAACGGCCAGGCGGCCTTACTTTTCCGCAATGTCAAATGAAAAGTTGTCAAAAGACCTGGGCGTAGAGATACCTGACTGGAAAGATGCGATTGATAGATACATAATACAATCTTCGCGCAAAGAGGCAAAGACGCAAAGAAAGGACGAATCCAAATAAAGGGGCCTTGCTTTTCTTTGCGTCTTTGCGTCTTTGCGCGAGACATACTTGGGTTTAAGGGGGTATTGTGAAACTTTTGATTACCGGAGGCGCTGGATTTATTGGGAGCGAATTCGTCAGGCAGGCGGTGAAGCGGGGATATACCTGTCAGTGTTGTCGATTCGCTCAGCTATGCCGGTGACATGGCAAGAATACAGAAAGTCGGAAAGAAAATTACTTTTTATAAAGCTGATATAGGGAATGAGGATTTTATCCGGCATATTTTCGAGACCTGGAGGCCGGATGCAGTTGTGCACTGGGCTGCGGAAAGCCATGTCGACAGAAGCATTCTGGACGCGACGCCTTTCCTGGAAACAAATGTAAAGGGGACCCAGTGCCTGCTTGAGGCATCACGGCATTACGGGAGTGAAACGATTTATCAATATATCGACGGATGAAGTATATGGAGATCTCAAGGCTGAAGGGTGTTTTTATGAGACCACTGCGCTAAATCCGCACTCGCCATATTCTGTCAGCAAGGCATCTGCCGATATGCTCGGAAGGGCATACTTCAGGACATACGGCCTGCCGGTAATAACAGTCAGGCCATCGAACAATTATGGCCCATGGCAATACCCGGAAAAGCTAATCCCGGTGATCATATCGAAGGCTTTAAAAAACGAAAAAATTCCGGTTTATGGCAAAGGAGAGAATATACGGGAATGGCTGTTCGTCTCTGACTGCGTTAATGCAGTTTTTTCTGTTTTGGAACATGGTGTTCCCGGCAATGTTTATAATGTTGGAAGCGGTGAGGAAAAAGGGAACCTGGAAGTGGTGCGGGAAATTCTGCGCCTGATGGGAAAACCTGATAAACTCATAGAATTTGTCAAAGACAGGCCTGGGCATGACTACAGGTATTCCATGGATTCGGACAAAAATCAAAAAAGAGCTCGGATGGAAGAGGCTCGTTTCTTTTGAAAAGGGAATAAAAGCGACGGTACAGTGGTATATCGATAACATGAGATGGGCTGAAAGTAAAAAGAGCTAAGAGTCCGGAGCTGAGAGCCAAGAGCTCAAAGATTTTTTAGTTTTTAGCTTTAGTCTCTTGGCTCTTAGCTATTGGCTATTTTATTATGAGATACGGTAATAGAAATAAAGAAATAGTATGCGTCGCCGCACTTGTTCTTATTGATCTCGCTGGCGTTCTATTGCGCGCTTGCTTCAGCGTATTTTTCCAGAAAACTGCTCAATATCTTCTTTGCCGGGCTTATAACTCTTAATCTTTCTTTCTCCCATTTTTTCCAGTTCCTGTGGATGCCGCTGATATTCATCATTGCAATTGGATATGAAAGTCTCTATACGAAGAGGCTTTCTTTTTGGGATGAAGCGAGGGAAATTATAAAGGCGGTAACAGTATCGGTCATTATTGTCTTTGCAATTGTATCTCTCGGCAAGTTAAGTGAGATGATTTCCCGGTTGGTAATTTTGTTCTTGTGGCTTTACAGTCTGCTGCTGTTTCCATTGTTCAGACTGGCAGGGAAAAAAATCCTGTCAAAAATCGGTCTTTGGAGGGAAAGTGCCATTATTTTAGGCGCGGGAGAAGCGGGAGTGGAAACAGCGCGGGGAATAATCAGGGAGGCCCATCTCGGTTATAAGATTATCGGCTTTCTTGATGATTCTGAAGATAAAAAGGGCATGGAGATAGTAATTGATAATTCCCCGTATAAAGTTTTCGGCAAGATCAGGCACTTTAAAAAATTTGTCGGCTTATTGGATATATCGACAGTCATTATTGCGATTCCGTCACTTTCTCTTCAAAAGATGTCTGAGATAACCAGTGAAGTCCAGCGGTACACAAAAAGTGTTCTGCTTGTTCCGGACCTTAAAGGCATAGCGCTCCTGAACACCGAGTTATATCATCTGTTCATGCAGCAGCTCTTCCTGTTAAAAATTAATAACAATTTAAAGTCATTGTTCAACAGGTCCATAAAGAGGAGCTTTGATTTCACGGTGGCGCTCCTTTTTTTCCCTTTTTTCTGATGGTCATGGGTATTATTGGAATAATAGTTAAAATTGATTCCCCGGGCCCTGTATTCTATTCTCATATCCGTATAGGACAGAAAGGTAAGCCGATAAGGGTCCATAAAATAAGGACTATGTACAAGGATGCCGGAAAGAAACTGAAAGAATTTCTGGACAAGGACCAATCGGCCAGGGAAGAGTGGGAAGCTTTTTTCAAACTTAAGAACGATCCGAGAGTGACAAAGATCGGAAAATGGCTGAGAGAAACCTCGCTTGACGAACTGCCCCAGATCATAAATATCATTAAAGGCAATATGAGCCTGGTAGGGCCCCGGCCCGTGTTGCAGGAGGAAATTGATAACTATTACAGAGAGTATGCCGACTATTATTTTATGGTTAAGCCTGGAATCACCGGATTATGGCAGACCAGCGGACGGAACGACATGAGTTATGATTTCAGAGTCAGGCTCGATTCGTGGTATGTTCTTAACTGGTCATTGTGGTTCGACATTGTGATATTGTTTAAAACAGTCATGGTTGTCCTCAGGAAAGAGGGAGCATATTGAAACGCATACTTGTCACAGGCGGCGCAGGATACATAGGGAGCCATGTCGTAAAAGCCCTTGGTGAAAGGGGATATGAAATTGCCGTGTACGATGACCTTTCAACAGGCCACGAATGGGCGGTGCTCTATGGGAGACTGTTTAAGGGGGACCTTGCGGACAAAGTTTTTTTGGATAAAGTCTTGAAGGAGTTTAAACCTGATGCGGTGATGCATTTTGCTGCGCTGATACAGGTGGAGGAATCAGTGCGTGAACCACTGAAATATTACAGTAACAATACCTTCAATACTCTGATATTGCTTGAACAAATGCGGGAAAATGGAATTGACAATATTATCTACTCTTCTACCGCTTCAGTCTACGGTTTACCTGAAACAATCTCCGTGTATGAAGATATGCCTCTGAAGCCTATCAACCCCTATGGTTCATCTAAAATGGTCTCAGAGCGGATATTAAAGGATTTATCATTCTCAAGTTCCCTTAAATATGTTTCTTTAAGATATTTTAATGTTGCGGGAGCTGAATCCGGAGGTAAATTAGGGCAGGACTATAAATCGGCAACTCATCTTATAACCAGGGCATTAAAAGCCGCAAAGGGGGAATTAACGGGGATACAGATGTACGGAACCGACTACCCCACCCCTGACGGCACTTGTATAAGGGATTACATTCATGTTGAAGATATAGCCGAAGCTCACATTCTGGCTTTAAATTATTTGATGGATGGCGGCGTGAGCGATATCTTCAATTGCGGGTATGGGCATGGGTATTCTGTACAGGAAGTGATAAATATGGTGATGAAGGTGACAGGAGCAAGTTTTGTGGTTGAAGAGGTGCAAAGAAGGCAGGGAGACCCGCCGGCGCTTGTTGCTGACAATACAAAAATAAAGCGGAAGCTCGGCTGGAATCCCCGTTACGATAATCTTGAATACATTATTGAGAGCGCCTGGAAGTGGGAAAAAAAGCTAAGAGCTTAGGGCCGATCGCTAAGAGCTGAGATGCTTAGAGACAAACCGAAAAGGGAAAGCCTTTATCTCTTAGCTCTAGACTCTTGGCTTTTGGCTAATTATTGACAGAATTGTTAAAATTATGATAAATTTTCCTTTCAGGTTATCAGGCTTGTAAGTTTGTCGTTGCGGGTGTAGCTCAGCTGGTAGAGCACAACCTTGCCAAGGTTGGGGTCGCGGGTTCGAATCCCGTCGCCCGCTCCATTAAAACAGGCAGAGGGAAAGACAGGTAAAGGTTGAGAAAAATGAGAATGCAATCTTTCTTTGACCAATCTCTGTCTTAACCTTGACCTTAACCTTTTATTTCTCGGCGACGTACCCAAGTGGCAAGGGAGAGGTCTGCAAAACCTTTATCCAGCGGTTCGAATCCGCTCGTCGCCTCCAATAAAAAGCAGGCGGGTTTGCTATTGACTTTTTTATGCGGGAAAGGTATCATGTTTTTGAAGATAAAGAAGTTTTTGGATGCGTTTTGCCACAAAGACTTTTAGCTTTGTGGCTTTTTTGTTAGTTTTATGTTAACTGTACGTAAGGAGGAGAAATTGTATGGCGCAAGGCACAGTAAAATGGTTCAATGAGTCGAAGGGGTTCGGTTTTATCACCAGCGAAGACGGCAGTGATGTCTTTGTTCATTATTCGTCTATCCAGGGCGATGGCTTTAAAACGCTTGCGGAGGGTGACAGAGTCAGCTTTGATGTCGAGAAGGGCCCCAAGGGTCCGAAAGCGATCAACGTAGTAAAAATATAGAATTAGTCAAGTGCTAAGAGTCCAGAGCCAAGAGCCCAAAATAGCTGAGAGCTAAGAGTCGATAGCTCAAAGCTTCTTAATTTTAGCTCTTGACTCTTAGTTTTTTTGTTTTTAAGCTCTTAGCTCTGGGCTCTCAGCTATTAGCTATTTGAAACGGGGGATTTTTCTAAAAGGGATGATGGCAAACAAACAGCACCACTCAGCTAAAGCGGAATTGAACAGGCAGAATAGGCTTGCAGCAGGCTTGGTATCGGAACGATTTCCCAAAGTGGACACTATCGTAATTAACCTCACCTACTACCAGAAAGGTGTAAATCCAATTCTCATGGTGCGTACTATTAATGTTTTGCCCAGTACTTATGCATATTTCAATATGGAGTGTATGATAAGGGATTGTGTGGGCGGCGGGTTTGATTTGACACCCATCATAACGAGGATGGTTAAGGACCACAAAAAGAATGCGAAGGGAAAACTTGTGTGCGAAGGAAAGAATGACGGTTTGGCACCTGACCATGCAAGTATAGCGTACGAAATTACTATGCAATTCAAAAAACAAGTAGTAAGTAGCCGGTAAGAAACGGTTAATTGACTAATTAACTAATCAAGCAAACTTATTTTTAGTACTTTAAAATTTCAAGATAATCCTTGTACGTCCGCAGCATCCTCCTCTTTTGCCGTTTTCAGCCGTTGTGTCATCTCGATTATGAATTTTCTCTTATCGCCATTAAAAGACGGGTCGATTTCGATGGCCTTCTCAAGCATAGCTGCGGCATCGCCATATCTGCCGGTTTTATTATAGGCCAGGGAGAGCCCATAGTATGCTTCGCCAAAAGATGGAGAGCGCTTTATAGTATCTCTGAATGCATCGACAGCGCTGTCAAACTGCCCCAGCCTGTACCGGGTAATTCCGAGATAGTAGAATGCCCTCCCGGGATTTTGATAGAGTACGTTAGATAATGCCTTGTTGAGCGGCTCTATCGCCTCTTTCCATTGGTGCATTTTTATATAAACAATGCCGAGGTAGGTGTAAGCTTCGGAAAATCCGGGATCGATGGAAATCGCTTTTAGAAACAGTTCTTTTGCTTTTCCAAACTCTTCAAACTGTAAATAAATATATCCGAGGCTGACAATAGCGTCCTTGTTGCCGGGATCGAGCTGCAAAGTTTTTTGAAGGTCGACAAATGCGGCCTGTAAATTCCCCTCACTTAAAGAGGCCATACCCATTTTATAGTGAAAATTAGCTTCTTTCTGTTCATCCTGAACCGCAGCGCAACCGGAAAAAGCAGCGAAGTAAGCAGAAGCGTAACAAGCTGACAAACTGGACAAGCGAACAGGCACCAGAGAGTGAATAGCTGATCGCGTTCGCATATACTCAGTCTAATCAAAAGAAGTAGCAAGTAGCAAGTCAGTAAGGGGAAAGACAAAATCTGCCTGTTTCGACAAGCTCAAGGCACAATTATGGAAATTGTTATGGTGAGCCTGTCGGACCATGATACCGTGCCGGTCCCTTTGTTAGCTTACTACTGACTACTTGCTACTGGCTGCATTTTTTCCACCAGTGTCTGAAGCGTTATTTCCACTTTGTCGATGGCTTCGGTCAAGGGTCAGGCTGCGTGCATCCAGTTCGAACCCATCGGGAAGAAACTTGATTTGTGTTCCGGAAGAAAGCTGGAAAAGAATTTTCATGAGGCGATCATAGAAATCTTCCGGGATTTTATAAATATTATCCGGATCAAGCTGAAAGAAAAAACGGTACCTTCCGTCAATATCGGTGACTTTCGTTATATAGAGCTGTTTTGAAAGCAGCTTTATTTTTATAACGTCCAGGAGGTTTATCACCTCTTCGGGCAGACCGCCGAATCTGTCTGATATCTCATCCCTGAGTTCCGCCAGTGCATACATGGATTTTAAAGACGATATCCGCCTGTAAATGCTGAGCCGCAGAGTAATATCAGATATATAATCATCAGGAATGAATGCTGAGAGTCGCAGCCGTATGGATGGCTCTATCTCTTCAGCGACCTCCTGCCCTTTCAGCTCGGCAACGGCTTTCTCCAGCATTTCCAAATACATATCAAATCCAACCCCCTCAATATACCCGGATTGTTCGGGACCAAGAAGATTACCGGCGCCCCGAATATCGAGGTCTTTGAGGGCAAGTCTGAATCCCGCTCCAAGATAGCTCATTTCCTGGATGGCCTGTAATCGCTTTTTAGCCTCATCTGTGAGGCTGTCTTCGCCTGGTATCAGGAAATACGCGTAGGCCTGGACATTGCCTCTTCCCACCCGTCCCCTGAGCTGATAAAGGTCAGCCAGTCCGAATGTATCCGCCCTGTCTATGATAATGGTGTTTGCAACAGGGATGTCGAGGCCCGAGCCTATAATTGAACTGCAAACAAGGGTATTTATATCGCCATTCAGGAAGCGGAGCATTATTTTTTCGAGTTCGACTTCCGGCATTTGTCCATGTGCGATGGCCAACCGTTCATCAGGCACTAACTTTCGCACATACTCAGCCGTTTTTTCTATGTCCCGTACCCTGTTGTGGACGAAAAAGACCTGGCCACCCCTCTTCAGCTCTCTTTCGACCGCCTCTTTTATTGTTTTCTCATTAAAAGGAGTGACAATGCTCCTCACCGCAAGTCTTTCTTCAGGCGGTGTCTCAATAGTGGCGATTTCTCTAATGCCTGACAATGACATATGCAGTGTCCTTGGAATGGGTGTCGCAGTGAGCGTAAGAATATCGACACCCTTTTTTAATTCTTTGAGCCGCTCCTTCTGTGCAACCCCAAAACGGTGCTCTTCGTCAATAATCAGCAGCCCGATGTCAGGGAGTCTGATATTCTTGTTCAGGAGCATATGTGTACCGATAATGATATCTGTTTCACCATCAGCCAGGGCTTTGACCGATTGCCGGATCTGTTCCTTGTTTTTAAACCTGCTCAGGTAGTCGATTTTCACCGGAAATCCCGAAAACCGCATCCTGAAAGTCCTGTAGTGCTGTTCGGCAAGCAATGTCGTAGGCACAAGGACAACTACCTGTTTGCCGTCGAACACAGCCCTGAAAGCGGCCTTTATAGCAACCTCGGTTTTACCATAACCGACATCGCCGCAAAGCAGCATGTCCATTGGGGTTTCCGAATGCATGTGCTTTTGAATCTCCTCGAATGCCTTTATCTGGTCAGGCGTCTCATCATAAGGAAAGAAATCATCAAACTCCCTGTGGAGGGAGGTATCTTCACTGAAAACGAATCCACGGGAAATCTTTCTCTCGGCATAAAGCCTGACCAGCTTGTCAGCCATTTCCCGGATTCTCTCCTTGACCCGGTGCTTTGTTTTTTGCCATTTCTTGCTTCCAAGCCGCTCTATGGCAGGCGTGTGCCCTTCACCGGCACTGTATTTTTGGAGTTTATCGATGCTGTAAAAGGGAATATATAACCGGTCGCCGTGAGCATATTCCAGGGTTATTAAGTCCTCTTCGCAACTGCCGGTCTTTTGTCGCTGAAGTCCGGTGAACCTTCCTATGCCGTGGTCTTTATGAACTACGAGATCACCGGCTTTGAGATCGTCGATAGTGAAAAGAAGCCTGGAAGCTTTCGATCGCTTTATGGATCTGTAAGCGGGCCGCTCGCCGAAAAGTTCCCTGTCAGTAAGGATGAGCAAATTTTGTATCCTCATACCGGATGAAAGTGTGCCGGTTATGATGCTGATGCCGCCCTCGTATGATTTGAGGTCTTTGTTTTTGAGAATCGGAGCTATTACACCCCCGTCGAACAGGATATCTTTCAGGCGTTCAGCCTGGGCCTGCGAGGGGAGCGCTATCAGGATATCGGAACCGGCTGATTTGAGGGCCGCGGGTATATCACCGAGTTCCTTGCGTTCTTCGGGCAAAATACCCATGCCTTTGACAGATCGTTCCATGGCATCGATTCCTTCTCCGGAAAAGGGCAGGTGCGATACAGTATAAAACTTGCAAGCCGACAAGCTGACAGGCTGACAAGCTGATGGTGAATCCGATGGCTTGTCAGCTTGCCAGCTTGTCAGCTTGTCAGCCCGAAGGTCAGCGCCTTCGACAATAAATACATCGGGATTTCCAAAGGCTGCCAGTTCATGGATTATAGTGCCGCCCGGATCATCCTCTCTGGACGGAAGAATCGACAATTCCCCGACTTCCCTTACCGAGCGCTGCGTTTCTATATCGAAAGCGCGAATCATTTCTATCTGATCACCGAAAAACTCCACCCTTACCGGCATGTCTTCGCTATCCCCTCCAGAGTCTGTGGCTTTTGGGGAACCCCAGGTGGCCGGGTAAATATCAAAAAGCCATTCTCTTTGGCTGTATTCTCCTTTTTCGACTACGACACTTACCTTTTTATACCCGAGCCGCACGAGCATCGCGTTCAATGTGTCACGGTCGAAGGATACCCCCTTTTTGACAGTAATAACGGCGTCCTTTATCGCTGAAAAAGTGAATCCTGTCGCGACAGCCTCCTGTGAAGTGATGATGCCTATGTTTCTCTGAGTGCCTGCAGCCAGAACTACTGACGCTCTCTTTCCAATCGACTCGGAGCTTGATGCGGGAGGGAATAGACTGACCTTCCTGTCAATGCCCGGAAACAATCGTGCGGAAAAAAGAAGGTCGTTGTAAAGTGCATGGGCAGATTCGGGGGAACTCTCGATTACCACAAACGGGCCGGCATGACATAAAAGCAATAATGCAAAATGTGGAACAGCGCAGTTATAAAGTCTTCCCTCGCTGCTTTCCGTCAAGTTCTTAAGGAGTTCCGAAGCGTGCTGTATTAAGTTCTGATGCAGATTTGTCATACCGGATATGATTTAATTATACTATAAAGCGGGCTAAAGGCTAAGGGGAAAAGGCAAGGCAAATGGCGAAAGGCAAATGGCTAAGGGTTAGAGACCAGATCAGTGAAAGACTTTTTATTTTTTCCTTTATCAAACCATTAACTGTCTTTTGCCTTTTTGTATTTCACCTTTTGCCTTTCGCCATTTGCCTTTCGCCTGCTGTTGTTTTCGCCGCGCAAAAAAGTGACTGTGTCGAATGCCACCGGAAGGTGACACCGGGAATAGTGCGGCAACACCTTCAGGGCAAAATGGCTAAGGCAGGGGTGGATTGTTCTGCATGCCACGGATCAGAGCACAAAAAAACGGATGACTCTAAACTGGCCAAGCTTCCGACCCTCGTGACCTGTGCCGGGTGTCACAAGAAACAGGCTGACCAGTTCAAGTCGGGCAAGCACATGGACAGGAGCGATAATATGGGTAATAAGGGGGACCAGCGTTACGGAAATGCGCACGGGGTCCCCGTAAAGCGCAGCTTTATGGGGTGCGAATGTGATGCCTGCCACAGCAGCCATTTATTCAGTAAATTGGAAGCACAGAATCCAAATGTTTGCCGTGCCTGTCATGCATTACAATGGGAAATGTGGTCGACATCCAGGCATGGGATAATCTGGCAGATAGAAGGTAAATGGACCAAGAGGGTCCCTGTCTGCCAGACCTGTCATATGCCGGACGGGAACCATTCTGTAATGGGAGATCCCGGCAAAATGGTCCGCATCTGCACAAAATGCCATGGGGCTGGTTACGTAAAAACGCACTTCAATGCGGCGGATTGCAGCAAAAATGAGGAAAATTAAGAGCGAAGAGCCAAGGAAGATGCCCTAGCAGGCTGCTGAAAAACTACTTCCAATGTTTATACGCATAAGGTATAGTTGATGAACGACATCATCACAGGAGGCATGATGAGAGGCATCAACGACCCGCAGGGCTTTATGTTCAGCTATCTTTCTCCGGAACAACGTGTTCCCAAAAACCATCCTATCAGAGCGATCAAGGAACAAGCGGATGCTGTTTTGAAGCGTATGACAAGAATATTTGATCGCATGTACAGCAAGGTAGGCCGTCCTTCGATACCACCGGAGCGATTGCTTAAGGCTCAGATACTGATAGCGCTGTTTTCTGTTCGTTCTGATCGGCAGTTCTGTGAGATGCTCGACTACAATATGCTGTTTCGCTGGTTTTTGGATATGAACATGGAAGAAGCCTCTATTGACGCTACTACGTTTACAAAAAACAGGGACAGGCTGTTGGAGCATAAAGTGGCCCACCGCTTTTTTCAGGCCATTGTGCGTCGTGCTCGCAAGGCAGAGTTGTTGAGCGAAGAGCATTTCAGCGTTGATGGGACACTGATCGAAGCATGGGCCAGCATGAAAAGTTTTCGGCCCAAAGAAGAATCTGAAAAAGATTGTCCCCGTACGGATAATGACCCCGGCAACCCGACTATAAATTTCCGCGGAGAGAAGCGTCGCAATGATACGCATCAGAGCACGACTGATCCTGAGAGTCGCCTTATGAGAAAGAGCAATGGACAAGAGGCCAAATTGAGCTATGGAGCTCATGCCCTGATGGAAAACAGAAATGGTTTTTTGGTGGACCTTACAGTAAGCCTTGCCGGCAATCGTGCGGAACGCACCGAGGCTATGAGTATGGTTAAGAAACTTAAGCAGCGAGACATTCCTATTAAAACAGTTGGAGCGGACAAGGGATATGACACCAAAGAGTTTGTCAAAGAAATGAGGATTCAGAAAATTACTCCTCATGTAGCGGCCAATATTGAACGAAGGGGCGGCTCTGCGATTGACGGCAGAACGACCCGCCACGAAGGATACAAGGTCAGTCAGAGAATCAGAAAGAAAATCGAAGAAATCTTTGGATGGCTCAAGACAGTCGGAGGACTGAGAAAGAGCCGGTTCCGTGGCAGAGCACGAACTGAGCTGCAAGCGTTGCTGGCCGGAGCAGCATACAACCTTATGCGAATGTCGAGGTTGATTAACGCATGAACCGGGAACAGAGGGTAAAAAGCATATCACCGGCACCGCAGAAGGCGGATAAAAACCCGCAGAGGAATGATTATCGCCCTCGGCAAAAGCGAAATGTTGTATCAATGGATCAGGTTTCATTATTTTTTATGAATTTTTCAGCACCCTGCTAGACTCTAACCTCTTAACTTTAAGGTTTAAGTTCATATTCTACCGGTGTTACTACCGCCATTACCACCAGTTTCTCTCCCTTATTCGCTTCAAATCCGTGGGAGACCATGGGGTCGCAAAGAATGCATGTTTTTTCATCCGCCTCAATGCGCTCATCGCCGACAGTAAAGGTGCCCTTTCCCTCTACACAATACATGAGCAACCTGAGCGGGGCCCTATGAGGTTCGAGCTTCTGCCCTGCGTCCAGGCACATAAGCGCGACACGCATTTCCGGCTTGTCGGAAAGCATCTCGCGTGAAATCTTGTCAGGATAAAATTTAATCAACTGTTTAAGATCGAACACTTCCATGATTAACCTCCCTAAAAAAAGTAGTAAGTAGCAAGTAGTAAGTAGTAAGAGGAAAGGCAAAACCAGGTAGTCAGTAGCCAGTCTCGTGATTCGTCGAAACGATGCTTTTGATTTTTTCCCTTGCTACCGGCTACTTACTACTTGCTAGTTTCAGCAACTCGACTTCTCCGCTCTCGTCATGGTAGATGGCGGTAACAATCTGGATCGCGCCCAACGAGATCAGGTTGTTTACAACAGGGCTTTTCCTGAGCAGGTATTTTCTCTGGTTCAGGATGTTTTCCCTGATAGCATTATGGAGTATGTCCTCTTTGGTGCCGCCGATTGCAATTGCTTTTTTAACAGCGGGTATAATTTTTCTGACAAGCGCCGCAGTATTGTCCTGGGTTATTTCTCTTGTTTCGGCCGCGGTCTTCACCACATCGCATTTATCATGTCCCAGGATAATGAGAAGCGGTGTGCGGAGTTGTTTCGCCGCGTATTCGATGCTGCCCACTGAGACAGGATCAAGAACGTTACCCGCGGTCCGGACCACAAATATGTTGGCCTGTCCCTGATCGAAAATTATTTCAGGGGCCGTCATTGAATCCGAGCAGGTAATCACTATTGCCCACGGGCGTTGCTGGAGGTCCTTTGAATGAACATTACGCCCCGAAGCAAAGCGCTTATTTCCGTCCAGAAGCTTGCTTAACGCTTCAGCACTTCTCCGGGCATATCCAAGTTTGGCCGGTGTGTCATCGCTTTTTTGAGCATCGGCAGCAAAGGCGAAGGCTGAGGTCAAGGTCAAGGTGAAGACAAGAAAACAGATAAATGGATATTTCTGCAAATCTCTTATGTGTTTCATCTTTTCCTTTTCTTGGCCTTGACCTCAGCCTTAACCTGATTGTTTATCTTTTCAATGATCCGCGTTGTCGACACCCCTGCAACGTATGGCAGGCTGTGCACTTCAGAAACAATGTCAGAGCCCACGATGTCCTCTTTCTTCCAGTCGCCGCCCTTCACCAGTACATCCGGTCTTATCGATTTTATAAGTTCGCGAGGGGTATCTTCGGAGAAGAGTGTCACATAATCGACTGCTTCGAGAGATGCGAGGACCTCTGCCCTGTGCGCTTCCTCATTAAGGGGCCTTTGAGGTTTCAGACGCCTGACAGAGGCATCGGAATTCAGGCCGATGATCAGAACATCTCCAAGTTTCCGGGCCTCATTCAAGTAGCGGATGTGTCCAACGTGGAGCAGGTCAAAACAGCCGTTGGTGAAGACTATTTTCTTCCCTTCGGATTTGAGCCTTGCAACGACTCTTTTGAGTTCGTCACGCGAAAGCAGCTTGTCAGCTTGCCGGCTTGTCAGCTTGTCAACCTTCATGGCAACGGTTTTCCGCTGAGGATTCTGAAGATGTCGTTGTACATTGCAAAGATCATCAGCATGACCAGAAGGGAAAGGCCGATACGCTGGGCAATCAGGACCGTCTTTTCGCTCAAAGGTTTCTTTCGTATGGCTTCGATGCCGAGAAAGAATATGTGCCCGCCGTCAAGTACCGGAATGGGCAGCAGATTTAAAATACCGAGATTAATGCTTATAACCGCGGCAAAAATGAAATAGCTCAGGGCGCCGGCTGTTGCCTGTTTTTCGGCCAGTTGGAATATCAGAATCGGGCCGCCGAGAGTTTCAACAGGAATGATCCTCTGTATGAGTTTTATTATCCCGACTACGGTTAAAGATGAGATTTCCCATGTTTTCCGCAATGCGCTCCCGGCAGCGCCAGCCAGGTTTTCTTTTATTACAAATGTGTCTCCCGACGGTTTCACGCCTATGAGGCCCAGTTCCCGCTCTTCTCCGAAGAGGTCTTTCATTTTTTTCCTGTCAGGAGTTATTGGTACTGTAAGGAGCGAGGTGTTTCTTTGCACCGTTAACACCAGAGGTTTGCCCGGGCTGCTGTGAATTATATCGGTCATCTCAGCCCATTGTTTAACCGGGGAGTTGTTAATAGCCGTAATTCTGTCCCCTTTTTGGAGCATGGCTTTCGCAGCCGGGGTGTCCGGCATGACCTCTCCAACTGTGGGGAGCAGAGTGGGCACTCCTGCGAGAAAAACAAAAAAGAAAATAACGAGGGCGGTCAGCAGATTGAACAGGGGACCTGCCAGGATAATCAACACCCTCTTATATGCAGGCTGGTAGCGGAACGAGCGCTCTTTCTCGAAAGCGTCCGACTCATCTTTAACATCACCGACGTCCTCTTGTCCGAGCATTTTCACATAGCCTCCGAGAGGCAC
Source organism: Nitrospirota bacterium (assembly GCA_963796345.1). Classification (GTDB taxonomy): domain Bacteria; phylum Nitrospirota; class Thermodesulfovibrionia; order Thermodesulfovibrionales; family Dissulfurispiraceae; genus JADFXI01. The sequence goes on from CAWCLI010000015.1 coordinate 31,515, forward strand.
GGCCGAGATCACGTATTCGGTCTCCCCGAGCTGTTTGCCGATGACCCTGGGCCCAAAACCCAGCGAGAACTTGAGGACCTTTATCCCGCTTATTTTCGCAAACAGAAAATGGCCCATTTCATGGATAAAGATGAGAAAGCCGAACAATAAAATGGCAGATATGATACTCAACTAATTCCTTTCCTTGCCTCTTCCCTTGCCCAGCTGTCAGCTTCAAGGATTACGGCTATGTCACCGGCAGGCTGCATTGAATGCGATGCCATTACTTTTTCTATTATAACAGGTATTTTATTGAAACCAATAATGCCGTCCAGGAAGGCCCTGACTGCGATCTCATTGGAGGCGTTAAGGACCGCCGGCAAAGTGCCCCCCGTTTTGAGTGCCTCATAAGCAAAAGACAGGCACGGGAACGCGGCAGTATCAGGCCTTTGAAAGGTAAGTCCCGGCAGACTTTCCCATGAGAGGGGTTTCAGGACAGAACCGAGCCTTTCAGGATAAGACAGGGCATAGGCGATAGGCCCTTTCATATCAGGCTGAGAAAGCTGCGCCATATAGCTGCCGTCCGTAAACTGTATTATGGAATGTATGATACTCTGGGGGTGGACCAGTACATCTATTTTTTCGATGGGCAGACCGAAAAGATAATAGGCTTCGATCACTTCAAGCCCTTTGTTCATCAGGGTGGCCGAATCTATGGATATTTTCTGCCCCATGCTCCAGTTCGGGTGTTTGAGTGCGCTGCGCGGAGAGACGGTCTCAAGTTCTTCCGCGGTTTTGCCGATGAATGGTCCGCCTGATGCGGTAAGGATTATTTTTTCGACTGAGGTTTTTTCGTAACCGTGCATGCACTGGAAAATAGCGCTGTGCTCGCTGTCAACCGGCAACAGTGTTGTGCCGTTAAGGCGGACCTCAGAAAGGGCAAGGTCTCCGGCCATCACCAGGGTTTCCTTGTTTGCTATTCCAACTGTCTTGACTGCCTTTATCGCAGCGAACGTGGGCAGGAGTCCTGCTGCACCCACAATGGCCGATATCACAATATCCGCCCCGGGCATTGAGGCCGTACTGCAGATGCCGTCAACCCCGAAGCGTATTTCAGGAACAGTACCCGAAGTTGCGTGCAGTGCCAGGGAATCGCGAAGGGCCCGATAGCTCTTTTCATCGGATACGGCAACTATTTCCGGATGAAACTGCCGTATCTGTTCCATGAGTAGCCCGGTATTTCTGCCGGCAGTAAGGCCGACGACGTTGAAGCGGTCGGGAAACTGCGCCACGACATCGAGCGTACTTTTCCCTATTGAGCCTGTTGAACCGAGAATTACTATATTCTTCATAGAAAAAGTGTTACAAAGTATAAGACAGGTCCCGCGAAGAGCGCCCCGTCTATTTTATCAAGAATGCCGCCGTGACCCGGAATGATAGATCCCGAATCTTTAATGTTTGCATCACGCTTGAACATGGATTCTACAAGGTCTCCGGCAATTGTCACTATGCCGATGGCTCCGCCGAAAACAAAAAGCACGGGGAAACCGGTATGTTTCAGCAGCAGAGAGCCGAGAACGAGCGATGCAATGATACCCCCGGCAACCGAACCCACTGCCCCGGCAACGGTCTTGTTAGGGCTGACTGCCGTATAGAGCTTTTTCTTCCCTATGCTCTTGCCGACGTAATAAGCCATGCTGTCAGCGGCATAAACGCAGCCGTATAAAAAAAGGATCAATTCATATCCCTCCATCCGCAAATACCACTGTGCTATCAGCAGATTGGGAATGTAAAAGATGCCCACGACAGCCGGAGCAATGTCTTTTAAAGCTGCAAGCGGATCTTTTCTTATGAACAGCCTTACCAGAGCCATCAGCATGAATGAGAGTATTAACGAAAAAGTCTGTAAGCCCATGGCTGCGGACTGGAGACCGGGGAAACGCACGACTAAAAAGGGAATGCAGAGCATGCAAATGCCGCTTAAGATTCCTATAAAAGAGAGTAACCTGTCGGTTTTATACATTGAATAGAATTCAGCCTGCGCTATGACACTGACAACGACCAGGAGAAAAAGAAAGCAGGGGGCCGAAAGTTTTGAAATATAAAAGTAAAACAGCGGCAGTGCGATCAGCGCAACAACGAGTCTTTTCAGGTGCATGTCGCTAAACACCCCACTTGTCAGGTACTTTTTCCACTTTGCCGAAGCGCCTGCTCCTTGTCCGGTATTCGTGAATTGCATCCAGCAGTTCCTCTCTTGTGAAGTCCGGCCACAAAGTATTGGTGAAATAGCATTCAGAATATGCCGACTGCCAGAGCAGGAAGTTGCTCAGCCTCAGTTCACCGCTGGTCCTTATGATGAGATCGGGGTCGGGGATCCCGGCAGTATCGAGGAGACCTGCAATGTAGTTTTCGGTGATGTCGTCAGGGCCGGCACCCATTGCGATCGCTTTTTTGAGGGCCCTTATTATTTCATCTCTTCCGCCATAGCTGAGCGCGCACTGCAAAATAAGATTGCTGTTGTGCCTGGTCTCATTTTCAGCCATTTCTATAACGGTCCTGATATTCTCAGGCAGTTTCTCCCTGTTGCCGATAATCCTGAACCGGATGCCTTCCCGCATGAAGTTTTCGAACTCTTTTTCGAGAGTCGATTCGAGGAGCGTCATAATGACCGCAACCTCCTGCTCGGGCCGCATCCAGTTCTCTATGGAAAATGCATAAATAGAAAGCACCTCCACCTGTACTTCTCTGGCTGCCTCGACTATCTCATGCACTCTTTCCACGCCGAGCTTGTGGCCTTCGGACCTCGGTAACCCTCTCATCTCCGCCCATCTGCCGTTGCCGTCCATGATGATGCCTATATGTTTAGGTATATTTCGTTCTTCCAAAAAAAATCCCCCGTGCAGCGTACAGCGATATCATCTCCCTTTCAGCGAGTATATATATAAATTGGAACCAAAAGGGCTCTCTCCCTTAAATATATTCAGCGCCCTGGCGGTGAGAGATCCTTTTGTCAGAATAACCAGCCGGTCACCTGTCAGATCATAATCGAGTAAATCCCCTCCGGCATTCTTGATAAAGTCTCTTTCCTCGATGGCAGCCCCGTTCCACCATAAGCCTTTTATAGACGACGACCCATAACCCAGTCCGAGCACTTTTACCGCACTGAGCGAACCCAGGAGAGGTTTGCGTGAAGGCGCAAGCAGTTCATTGTTGGAGACCATCAGCCTGTCTTTTACCGACCAGTTCCCCCCGCTCACAAATAATCCGGATTCCTTACTGAACGTAATCTGGAAACCGCCGAAGTCCTCTTTGCTAATCCATAAACGGATTCCTTTATCATTATAAATGCTTAAAAAACCGTTTTCGTCCCATGCAGCTGTCGACAGCTTGCCTTCGGGCGAGATGAAGTGCTGGAAATCATAAATATTCACCCCGGCAGGCAGTTTGAGGTCGTTTCCCCTTTTAAAAACTGCATTTGTAAAAGTAAAAAAGAATACAGGCCCGTCATAGCCGTCCCTCTTGCTGAAATTCTGTGCGATTGTACGGTTGTCGAGCTTCCTGAAAAAACAGTCTTCCATCTTAAGCAACTGGATAAATCTTGAATCCTGCAATTCATAGATATAGGAAACGACATCATCGCCTCTCATTGCGGTAATGAGTACCTCGTCCCTGCCGTCTTTGTTTATATCAATGGTATCCATCCAGAGAATCTCGCTGGCAGGTACTGTAAACTCATCCTCCGACTTAAGGTCGACTCCCGGCCGGTAAATCCGTATTTTATCTCCATAAGCGAGCAGTATCTCCGGGTTGCCGTTGCCTTCCAGATCACCAGCCGCCAGGCGGTCCGCTTTAAAAGGCAGGTGAAAAGTCAGCAATACTTCTCCCTCGGTCGGTATGAAAAGGCCTGCCTTGAATCTCAATTCTTTAACGCTGAGCTTGTCAGCCGAGACCATTTTTTCCGAAAAAGGCTTTTCATCGCCCACCCAAAAAATGTCTTGTTTGAGGTCCACAAGTTCGGCAGAAGTCTCGGAACGCAAGATTATGGCCGCGTCGGCTCCCTTGGCCTTTGCGTCCGCCAGAATCCTGGGAACATCATTGGTCTCGATGCCTGTATCGATGAGTTCAAAACGGTCCGTCTCCCTGAGCATCTGGTAGTAAGCGTCGCCCAAAAACCAGTCGATATCGCCCTGGTAAAACAGCAATTTGATTTTAGTGGTCGGAATTTTGAGCCTGGCTCCGGCAAATTTTTCCGGGTTCCCTTTAATAACAACACCGATTACACCATTTTGAGTAACCGATGTGACTTCAACAGTTCCGATAGGGAGATCAATCTTACCGAGAGGTTCTTTAGTAATGGGGTGATAAAACTCCACTCCTTCTTTAGACGCAGTGAGCCGCATGCCTTTTTTTAAAAAAACTTTTGGACCTGGCTCGATTTTTACCGAATTGCCTTCAACAGAGGCAATGGTCCCAGCCACGCGGGCGAAATAAGAGAGGGTCTCTTCCTTTAATTGTTTCAGAGCGGCCCCTGCGTCGTTTTGCAGGGCATTTCCCTCTGTAAAACCGGGCTGCGCGAAAAAAAGCAAAAATAAAAGTGAGAACAGCGCAGCAATTCCTGTTTTTTGGAGCATTGAATGAATCCTCCGGATTTTGGCTGGATTGCGATAAGGGATGCTTTTTTTATCGAGCATTGGATATCAAACAGTTTAAAATATAGGCCGGTGAGAAGTCAAAACCGGAAAGACGGAGAAGGGCTATAGGCAATAGGCTATGGGTTATAAAGAACTGTCATTGCGAGGAGTTACAATCTCACAGACAAGAGTGCTTCGCTTCGCTCGCAATGACAATTTCTATCTCGGTTTTGGGTTATCTTGCCTATAGCCTCTTCCCTTTTGCCTTTAGCCTGCTTTTTATGTTTTAATATGAACAATGAAAAAAATCAGGATGTTAGCAGGTTTTGTGCTTTTAGTCGTATTTTTTGCGGTGCTTGGCGGGTGCGGCGGGAAGCAGGTGAAGAAGGATGAAGACTTTGATGCCGAGAAGTTTCTTGCCAAGGCCGGTAATCTCATTGATGCAGGGAACTATGATGATGCACGAAAGGTCCTCCTTGAGGTAAAGAACAGGGACACTACGAAGAAGTATGCCCCCATTGCACAAATGAGGATTGCCGACTCCTACGTTAAAGACGGTGATCCTGATCACGGCATAGAGGAATATAGAAAATTTCTTGACCTTTATCCCGACAATCCGAAGGCGTCATTTGTTCAGTACCAGATTGCAATGGCTTATTTCCATCAGATCGAAGGGGTCGACCGGGGGATTGGCGCTGCGCGGAATGCGCTGAAGGAATTCGACCGTCTGAAAGAGCTGTATCCGCGAAATCCGTATCGGGAGATCCTGTCACTCAGGATAGAGAAATGCAGGAACATTATTGCTGAAGGCGAATTTTATGTGGGAGAATTCTACTATAAAAAGGAATCGTATCAATCTGCGATAACGCGGCTTGAGGGCCTGCTCAGGCAGTTCCCGGATTATAAAGGCAACGATAAGACATTGCTGCTTCTCGGGAAATCATATAAAGCTCTTAAAATGACAGACAAGGCCAGGGAGATTTTTCGAACACTTATAGATCAATATCCATCAAGTGAGTTTGTCAAAGAAGCCAAAAAGGGCGCTCAGGGTTAGCAGTACCGTGAATTATCATTACTATCCCGCCTTCATAGACCTAAGAGGCAGAAATTGTGTTGTTGTCGGCGGCGGAAGAGTGGCTGAAAGAAAAGTCGCATCTCTGCTTCGTTCCGGTGCAAACGTCACGGTAATAAGTCCTTTTGTAACCCTGGTGCTTGCGAAATATAGCGGAAGAAAACGCATAAAACATATAAAAAGAAACTACAGAAAAGGTGACCTTGGAGATGCCTTTCTCGTTATTGCCGCCACGTCCGACGAAAAGGTGAACCGGGAGGTTTCCCTTGATGCCCCGTGCCTTTTGAATGTGGTCGATGTGCCCGAACTGGCCAACTTTATTGTGCCATCAGTCGTAACAAGAGGACCTCTGGCACTTGCCGTGTCAACATCGGGTACGGGCCCTGCGTTGTCAAAAAGTATCAGAAAGGAGCTGGAGCTGCTGTATGATAAGGAGTTCGGCATTTTTGTCGATTTTCTGGGCAGACAACGCAAAAATGTATTAAGAGGGATTGCCGACGGGCGGACGAGAAAACGCATCATAAAACAGATCTCCGGACCCGAAATGATAAAGATGTTCAGAAAAGAAGGGTTGGAAAAAACAAAAGAATGGCTAAAGGCAAAGGGCGAAAGGCTAATGGAAAGCCCAAAAAGGCAAAGCAAAAAAAAGATTGAGAGGGCTATAGTTTGAAATCAGGACATAGACAGATGTTTATTTGTTTTGTTAAGTCATTCACCTTTAGCCTTGCGCCTTTTGCCTGTAGCCTGGGTTTTATATGTTGAATGTCGGGGTTATAGGGGTCGGGTATCTCGGGCAGCATCATGCCCGCATTTATGCCGAACTCGACGATGTCAGGATGGTTGCCGTAGCTGATACGGACAAAGTACGTGCCGGCGAGATTGCAAAAAAGTACGGCTGCAAAGCGTTTACCGACTATCGTGAACTTCTTGATGAAGTGGACGCGGTGAGCATAGTCACCCCGACGACTTTCCACTATGGCACAGCTATGGATTGTATTCGGGCGGGCAAGGATATCCTGATTGAAAAACCCATTACTGCCACAATAGAGGAAGCAGACCGGCTCATAGCGGCTTCCGACGCGGCAGGCACGCTCATCCAGGTGGGCCATCTGGAGCGGTTTAATCCGGTTGTCCCGGCCTTATACCCTTTGCTCAATTCGCCCACATTTATTGAGGCTGAGCGCCTGTCCCCATTTCAGGGCAGGGGGATTGACGTAGACATCACTCTTGACCTTATGATCCATGACATTGATATCGTACTTTCCATAATGGACGGAAATGCATTGAGTGATATTAAAGCCGCGGGCGCAAAAGTATTGACTGACACTATTGACGTTGCAAAGGCGTGGCTTGAGTTTGCCAATGGCGCCCATGCATTGCTTGCGGCAAGCAGGGTGGCATCCGATAAATCGAGAAAGCTCACCATTTTTCAGAAAGATTCATATCTGGTCATGGATTACCAGCAGATGGAAATAACAAAATTCTTCAGGCACGGAGACAGGATTGTCAGCGATTCGATCCAGGTTGAGAGAAAGGAGCCGCTTAAGGAGGAACTCAAAGACTTTGTGAAGTGCGTCGGCAGCAGAAACAGGCCGATGGTATGCGCCATAAAGGGACGCAATGCATTAAAGATCGCTCTGCATGCAGGGGCACAGATTAAACAGGGGTGGCAAAAGTAATGAAACCGATGATCGACTTAAAAAAACAATACGCGGAAATTAAAGATGAGGTCCTCCATGTCGTTAATGAAATACTGGAAAGTTCGCAGTACGTTCTGGGTAAAAGAGTTTCGGACCTGGAGACGGGTATAAGGGACTATCATGGCGTAAAGGAGGCTATCGGCGTTGCTTCCGGGACCGATGCCCTTCACCTGGCACTGAAGTCCCTCGGCATCGGTCCGGGAGACGAGGTCATAACAAGTCCTTTTACTTTTTTTGCCACTGTCGAGGCGATTTTATATACCGGGGCCAAACCTGTATTTGCAGATATCAATTCCGATACATATAATATCGATCCGATTCTCCTTGAAAAGAAAATAACCAAACATACCAGGGCAATCCTGCCGGTCCATATCTTCGGTCATCCTGCCGACATGGAAAAGATCATGGATATCGCCGCAGCGCATAGCCTGAAGGTGGTGGAAGATTGCGCCCAGTCTTTTGGTGCGTCATTGCACGGGAAGAAAACCGGGAGCTTCGGCGATGCCGGATGTTTCAGTTTTTACCCGAGTAAGAATCTCGGCGCCTGTGGTGACGGCGGGATGGTTGTCCTTAATAACCCGGATATTGCCGATGCAATAAAGATGTTGAGGAACCACGGCTCCAGGGGCGGGTACCGGCATGAGTGTATCGGATACAATAGCAGGCTTGATGAAATACAGGCTGGGATCCTTCAGGTCAAATTCAGGAAGATCGACGAATACAACGGCAAGAGACACGAAAATGCGCATATATATAACCGGCTGCTCGCGGACAGCGTTGTTTGCCCGGTAGAACTGCCGGGCGCATTCCATGTCTACCACCAGTATACGATCAGGAGTCCCCGGAGAGATCATATTCAGCAGAAGCTGAAGGAACGGGGGGTCCCGTCGGTTGTCTATTACCCCATTCCCCTGCATTTGCAGAAGGCCATGGAATATATGGGTCACCGTGAAGGGAGTTTCCCCGTGGCGGAGCGGGTGTCAAAAGAAGTGCTCTCGCTGCCCATGTATCCGGAGCTTGAAGCCTCTGATATACAAGATGTGGCAGACGCGATCCATGCATGCTTGAAAGAGTGATGATAATCGCCGGTGAGAGTTCCGGAGAGCTATACGGCGCTCTCCTTTGCGGAATACTCAGGTCACACAATCCGGCGCTTCGTATTGCCGGTGTCGGCGGAGACAGAATGAAGTCCGCCGGCGTGGAACTCATATCGGAGATAGCGAGTTCCTTCGGCCTTATCGAGGCTGTCAGGACATTCGGTAAAATCAAACAGACGTTCAAACGGATTGTTGCCTCCTTTACGTCCTTTGCTCCTCAGGTTGTCGTACTGATAGACTATCCCGATTTCAACATCCCTGTTGCGCGGGAAGCTAAAAAACATGGCATAAAAGTGTTCTACTATGTGAGTCCCCAGGTTTGGGCCTGGAGAATGAAGAGAGTCAATACTATAGCGAAACTGGTCGATGCAATGGCCCTGATACTGCCGTTCGAGGCTGATCTATACAGCAGCGCCGGTGTTTACTGCAAGTTTGTCGGCCACCCCATAATGGACGAAATATCAGAAGTAACCGGCAATTCCCCTCTCGGGAGGGGTGCAGGGGTGGGTTCAATCAAAACAGAGCTTGGTCTCCGGCCTGACCGGCCGGTTGTAGTGTTGATGCCGGGCAGCAGGCCTCATGAGGTACAAAAACTCCTGCCGGTAATGGCCGGTGCCGCTGCAGCTTTGAAGGAGCGCTCCCCCGAATATCAGTTTGTGCTGCCGGTTGCGCCCAACCTCAGCAGCGACGCCCTGGCAGCCATCCATAATGAGTTAGGGGAATTCGCGCATCTTTCTCCGGTTACGACCACCCAGTCTATCAAGGCGCTTCTTTCAGCGGACAGCGCTATCATTGCATCCGGTACAGCCACCCTGCAGGCGGCCCTTTTGGGAGTGCCTATGGTGGTCCTCTATAAACTTTCGCCGTTCACTTATTTCGTGGGCCGGCTTGTCGTAAAAGTGAAGCATGTCTCGCTCGTGAATATTCTGCTCGATAAATCTGTTCAGGGTGATTCGGGACTCAGAATCAGGGAACTGCTGCAGGGCCAGGCAAATATAAAAAATGTAACGGAGGAGCTTTTCCGTATATCTGACGATCATGAATACAGGAATGCCATGATTTCACAAATGGAAAAAGTGCGATCACTCTTTCTAAACCGTAATGCATCGCTGAGCGTTGCTGAAATGGTGGAAGAACTAAATCAATCGGGCGAAAGGCAAAAGGCTAATGGCTAAAGGCAAAAGGTTGAATGAAGAACAAAAAATAAAAAATCCTCCGTTGTCTTTGCCTTCAGCCCTTTGCCTTATGCCTTTTGCCATGTTTATATACAGCGCTCTATATACTATTGCCCTGGCCTTTCTTCTGCCTTTTGAATATTTGAAGCGGCCGGTGGAATTGCGTAAGCGATGGCTGCGGGAACGTTTCGGCGTTTATAAGGCTGAGCGGCCCGTTCGACAAGCTCAGGGTGACAACCGGCCCGTCTGGATACATGCAGTTTCGGTCGGCGAAGTTATTGGATCGGTCCCCCTTATAAAAAAAATAAAAGAGAGGCATCCGTCACTCGATATTATTATTTCAACGGTGACTGACACGGGCCAGAAGGTTGCCGGGGAGCGCGCCGGAGCTTACGCTGAAATTATTTATGTGCCCTTTGACCTTCCTTTTGCCGTTAGAAATGCCCTTTGTAAAGTAAGACCGTCGGTTTTTATAATAATGGAAACGGAGTTGTGGCCCCATATTATCCGGATGCTGGAGGAGAATAATGTTCCCGTGGTCCTTATGAACGGCAGACTGTCGGAACGTTCATACAAGAGATATAAGAAAATGGTTTTCTTCATCAAACGTGTTCTCCGTAACTTCACTTTTCTCTGCGTGCAGGATGAAATATATGCGGAACGTTTCAGGAGCCTTGGCGCGGCGCCTGAACGGATAAAAGTAATCGGCAGTTTTAAATTCGATACGCGGCCTTCTTCCGCCGTGCCCGCATGGACTGAAACTCTGTCCGGCCCCGTCATCATTGCAGGCAGTACGCACGAAACCGAAGAGGACTTGATTCTCGATGCCTATATGCGGTTGAAATCCGACTTTCCCGGCCTTAACCTTATAGTTGCGCCGAGACATCCGGAGCGTTTCAGGGCGGTGGAGGAACTGGTCAAAAAGAGAGGGCTGAAATATACAAAGAGATCGGATCTTTCATTTGGTCATGGAGATACGGGAAAGACCGCATCAGGTCTTGTTGTTGTCCTCGATGTCATCGGAGAGTTGTCTGCTGTTTACGGGGCCGCTGACATTGCAGTCATGGGAGGCAGTTTTATTGAACATGGCGGTCAAAATCCCCTGGAACCCGCATTCTGGGGGAAAGCTGTTGTCTGCGGGCCCCATATGGAAAATTTTCCCTTTATAGGAGAGTTTTATTCCAGAAAAGGAGCTGTTATGGCGGAGGCCCCGCTCCTTTACGGTGTTTTGAAAGGTTTGCTTGATTCACCTGAAGAAATGCGGCGCATGGGCGGCGTTGCAAAAGGCCTCTATGAAAAAAACTCCGGTGCTACTGACAGGGCAATGGAGATAATAGACAAAATACTGGCGAAGGGCTAATGGCAAAAGGCAAAGGGTTAAAGGCAAAAACGAAAAGAGAGAAGATTAAGGCGAAGTACCATTCTTTACCTTTAGCCCTTAGCCTTTCGCCTTTAGCCTTGGGTTTGCTATGACACCGCTGGAATTTCTCTACTATACAGGCTATGTTTTAAAAAAGCAGCGCAGCTTCAGGCTTCAGAAAAGGCTTCCATATCCGGTAATCAGCATCGGCAATATTACAGTCGGCGGAACAGGAAAGACCCCGGCCGCAATATCAGTTGCAGAAGAATCGATAAGGAGGGGTTTCACTCCTGTAATCCTGACAAGGGGATACAAGGGAAGGGCAAAAGGGCCCTGTGTTGTCTCCGGCAGGAAACTGCCTGTCAGGAATTACCTTGGTGATCCGCGCAGTATAATTCAAGACGTTAAAGATGCCGGTGACGAGCCGGTGCTTATGGCGGAAACGCTGAAGGGCGTGCCTGTTATAAAATCCCCCAACAGATACGAAGGGGGTATTTTTGCGCTTCAATCTTTTTCATTCAATGCCTCCGCCCCTTTGATATTTATTCTTGATGACGGCTTCCAGCACTGGGGTCTTTACCGTGATATAGATATTGTCCTTGTTGACGGACTTAATCCGTTCGGCAACAGGAAGATGCTCCCTCTGGGGCCATTGAGGGAGCCGCTGAAAGAGCTGAGACGGGCCGATATCCTTGTCATCACCAGGCAGCGCAATGAACAGCTTGCCGGCGAGCTAGGGAGTGCATGGCAAGGGAAGCCGGTCTATTTCTCAGAATACAGGGTTACAGGGTCCAGGAACAGGACGGCTGCTGAATTTTCATTGGAAGCGTTAAGAGACAAAAGGGTATTGGCTTTTTGCGGAATAGCGCATCCGGAATCATTCGAACAGACGCTTTCGTCCCTTTCGGTCCAGCTCGCCGGATTCAAGATATACAGAGATCATCATTTTTATACATCTGCGGACGTCGATTATCTCGACCGATTGGGCAGGGGGCTCAATTGCGATCTCTTCCTGACAACTGAAAAAGACATGGTCAAACTCAAAACACTCAAAATTCCGGATACTGTCTACAGTCTGAAAATGGACTGGAACACCGATGCGGCTTTTTATGATGACGTGTTCAAAAGAATAGTAGCCGGTAGCAAGTAGTTTGCAAAAATGATAAATTGTCATGGTGAGCTTGTCGAACCATGTTAATCTTTATGAGGCAATCGAATGAAAAACTATTATATTTACATCTTACTATGCGCTGATGGCAGTTATTACACCGGTGTAACCAATAATGTTGAAAAACGTTTTTATGAGCATCAGGAAGGTCTCGTTGAAAGTTGTTATACTCATAATAGAAGACCCTTGAAATTGATGTACATCGAAGAATCTTCAGACGTTATAGAAGCAATTTCCAGAGAGAAACAGATAAAGGGTTGGTCCAGAAAGAAAAAGAAAGCTTTAATTGCCGGGAACTATGAAAAATTAATAGAGTTATCCAAAAGTAACTCTTCCCCTTCGACAAGCTCAGGGTGACAAATTATTGTCAGGGTTTACAAAGATGTCAGGGTTTACAAAGTTGTCAGGGTTTACAAAGTTGTGCGCCCAGTTTGTCCCTGCCGTAAGGTGAAAGCATTCGCAGTTCTTTTATAATCGGGGGAAGCACCGCGATCACTTTTTCGATTTCAGCTTCGGTGCTGTAACGGCTGAGCGAAAACCTGATTGACCCGTGCAGCGCTGTGAATGGTACGCCCATTGCAATCAGCACATGACTGGGTTCGAGCGATCCTGACGTACATGCAGACCCTGATGAAGCGCATATGCCGTACTCATCAAGCCTGAGCAGAATAGCTTCTCCCTCGACATATTCAAAACTGATATTGGTCGTATTAGGCAGGCGCTGTTTGACGTCGCCGCTGACCCTGGCATCGGGGCAGTTTTGGAGAAGCGAGTTCTCAAGTTTGTCCCTCAATCTGCTCACATGAATGATCTCTGTTTCGAGGTTTTCCATCGCAAGCTCGCAGGCCCTGCCAAGACCGACAATGGGACCGACATTTTCCGTACCGGCCCTCCTGCCGTGCTCCTGATGCCCTCCGATAATATAGGGACAAAAACGGGTGCCTTTTCGTATATATAGAACGCCGATACCTTTCGGCGCGTGCAGCTTGTGCCCTGAAAGTGACATCATATCGACAGGGAGAGTCTTTACGTCGATGTGTATCTTACCTGCTGCCTGGACGGCGTCAGTGTGGAAGAGAATCCCCCGCTCTCTAAGAACTGTCCCGATGCTCCTCTACAGGGAAGATAACCCCGGTCTCATTATTGGCATACATTATGGACACTATGGCAGCGTCGTCGTCGAGCGCCTTGTAGAAGGCGTCCATCGAAAGCCTGCCCATGTTGTCGACCGGAAGAAATGTGACGCGGTAACCCTTACGTGCAAGGTGCTTGCAGAAATTATATACCGCCGGATGTTCCACCCTTGTCGTTATGATATGTTTCTTGTGAGGGTTTATTTCCAGGGCGCTCATGATTGCCGTATTGTCGCTTTCAGTGCCGCAGCTGGTGAAGACAATTTCCCCGGGTTCGGCCCCTATGAGAGCAGCGACTTTTTCATGCGCTGCTCTCAATACCGGTCCCAGCTGCCCACCGAAAGTGTGCATGCTCGAGGCATTGCCATAAAGCGTGCTCAGGTACGGGAGCATATCTTCCAGCACTTCAGGGGCAACGGCGGTTGTTGCATTATTGTCGAGATAAATCGTGGTCATCCTTCTGTTCCGGCCTCCACTGTAATATCATTGCTTACGAGTTCCCTTAATTTTTCCTCTATCCCCTTTATGGTGACACCGCCCATCGGGCATCCCACGCACATTGCGCGCAGGGCGACAATCACCTTCGGTCCTTCGACATCTATGAGTTCTATGTCCCCATTGTCAGCCTGCAGCCGTGGCCTGATTTCCGTTTCGATCACATCCTGTATGAGCGCGATCTTCTGCAGGTTGGTCAGCTTTCTGGGTTCTGCGGGTTTTACAGGAACGGGCTTCATCGCCCAGATGTCCCTCAGAATAGATTCTATGTCCGGTATGCAGGTGCCGCATCCGCCCCCCGCTTTTGTATAATTCGTTACATCTTCAAGTGTGGTAAGGCGGTTCTCCGTTATTACCTTTCTGAGCTTCTCTTCACTTACATCAAAACACTTGCAGACGATCCGCTCTCCCGGTTCAGGGACAGGGACAAAGCCCCTGTAATTGGCGATGGCCGCCTCGAGCGCCTCCTTCCCCATTACAGAGCAGTGCATCTTTTCTTCAGGCAGGCCGCCCAAAAAATCCGCTATGTCCTTGTTTGTGAGCTTCAGCGCTTCATCGGGCGTCATGCCCTTGACCAGTTCGGTGAGGGCCGACGAACTGGCTATAGCAGAAGCACAGCCGAAGGTCTGAAATTTTGCATCTATAATCCTGCCGGTATCCTTGTCGATCCTAAGAGTAAGCTTGAGGGCGTCGCCGCAAATTAAACTGCCCACTTCTCCCACTCCGTCGGGGTTTTCTATCTCACCCGCATTTTTCGGATGGAGAAAAAAATCTTTTACTTTTTTAGTGTATTCCCACATGCTTTTTATTTAACACAGATACAAAATCTTGTCAACACAAACGGAGGGCGAAAGGCGAAAAGAAGGCTAAAGGCTAAGGGCAAAGGGCTAAGGGTTGAATGAAAAAAATAAAAAATCTGTGTTTCCTTTAGCCATTCGCCTTTTGCCTTTAGCCTTCTTTGTAGAATTTGAATCCGGCTTCGCTGATTGCAGCAGTCATCTCCCTGACGTGATCGAAACCTCTTGCCTCCAGTGTGAGGATGACGAGTGTTTTGCCGACAGGGATGTCCTGGACCAGCCTGTCATGCACGACGTTGAGTATATTGCCGCCGTTACGGGCGATAATCCCTGTAAGCAGATGAAGCGCGCCCGGCGCGTCTTCGAGAATAACTTTCAGTACGGCTATTCTGCCGCTCGAAAGAAGGCTTTTGTGAATTATCCTGTCGATAACAGTGAAATCGATATTACCACCGCTTATGATAAGGACTGTTTTTTTGCCTTTGAAACGGTCCCTGTGCTCAAGCAGGGCAGCGAGCGGGACGGCACCGGCGCCTTCAACGACCAGCTTCGTTCGTTCCAGGCAGAGGAGGACTGCCCGGGCGATCGATTCTTCCGTCACCGTGATCATATCATCGACATATTTTCGCATGATCTCAAAAGTTCTGGCCCCTGCTTTCCCCACCGAGATCCCGTCGGCGAGTGTGGACTGGACCGGGACTTCAATTAGTTTTCCGGAGTGAAATGACTCGTATGCGGAGGGTGCCGAAATGGTCTGAACACCTATTATGTTGGTGCCGGGCGATAGCGACTTTATGGCGAGAGCCATGCCTGCAACGAGACCGCCGCCCCCTACAGGAACAACCACGGTATCCGCGTCTCGCAGATCATGGAGCACCTCAATGCCTATAGTGCCCTGGCCGGCTATCACAGCATCGTCATCAAAAGCGTGAACAAACGTATACTGTTCCTGTGAGAGCGCGTAATTGAGGGCGTCGGTAAAGGACTTACCATATAAGATAACGTTGGCGCCGTACCCTTTTGTCGCTTCCTGTTTGGCTAGTGAAGCCTGCAACGGCATTACAATAGTTGCCTTCATGCCGAGACTCCTTGCAGCGAATGCGACCCCCTGTGCATGATTGCCCATAGAGGCAGCAATGATCTTTGCATCAGGTTTAAGGCAGGACAGCTTGCTGAAAGCCCCACGAACTTTAAAAGAGCCCGTTTTTTGAAGGTTTTCGGCCTTCAGGTAAACTTCTGAGCCGAACATTTTACTGAATGAAGTGGAATATATCAGCGGCGTTTTATGGATATGGGCCGAAAGGTAACGGCATGTTTCCCTGATGTATGCTATATCAAGTGTCTTCATGCAGGTTTGACGGTCTCGTAAAAAGTCCATATGCTGCGTTGCGCCGCATCCTTCGTCACTCGCTACCCCAAAAAGACTTCGTTTTTTTGGGGACCCCGCTGCGACGTACAAAAAGTACGCCTCATTCCTCAGGACTTGCGCGCCTTGCCTATGAACTTTTTGCGAAACCGTCGTAGGTTTATCATATCATAAGAAAGGGCTTTCTGAACAAGGACCTAAAAAATGGTGCAAAAAAAGTTGACATTTTCTATAATTGAATATTATGAAAAAACTCAAGGTGCTTATTGTTGAGGATGCCGCTTCCATGCGCAAATTCCTGAAGTATGGGCTCGAAAAGAGTTTCCCCGGTATTCTTGTGGATGAGGCTGTAAACGGCAGAGAGGCCCAGGCCAAACTGGAGCAAACGGAGTATGACCTTGTTCTCTGCGACTGGGAAATGCCTGATATAAACGGCGACAAAATTCTCGAATGGGTGAGAAACCACCCGACGATAAGCGGCATCCCTTTCATAATGGTAACGTCGCGAAACGATAAAGAGAGCGTAATGAAGGCAATACAGAGCGGCGCGAACTCTTATGTTGTAAAGCCCTTCAGCGCAGAAAGCCTGGCGCAAAAGATTACGGCTGTTATCGATCACTTTGACAGAAGGGAATTCCAGCGCTTTGGAGCTAACGGCGATATCAGTCTGCATTGCGGCGGCAAAGTTGCAGCGGGAAGTATTATCGATATCAGCATGGGCGGCCTTTTCGGTACCTTCAGCAGAAAGCACCCCCTGCCGGCGATCTTTGAAAAAGTGCTGGTGGAAATAAAAGTTGAGAATTCGGAGAAGTTAGGGGGAATCGAGGGATTTGTAATCAGGTTGCAGGCAGCGGAATCTTTTATCGATGCCGAGAACGTGAAGATCGCTGTAAAATTCCTGGACCTCCCCGATGAAAGGAAGCAGGAATTGCAACAGTGCCTAAGTTCATTGAAGCAACCGTCGTATATTTCCTTTCCCATAGGCGCATCGTAGCATTTTACCGGAAATTATTTGCAGTACAATAAAAAACGGCTTGACAGTCAACACTGGAACGACTTAAATTATAGGGGGTTAGGGCGATTAGCTCAGTGGGAGAGCGCTTCCTTCACACGGAAGAGGTCGTAGGTTCAATCCCTACATCGCCTACCATTCACAAAACCATGGCTAAAGGCATAGGGCAAAGGGCGAAAGGTTAAAGACGGACGGCTAAAACAACAATGGGCAAAGAGGGGTTTAAATCTCTTAAAGTCTGGCAGAAAAGCAAAGACGTTGCAATTTATGTCTATCAATTAACTAACGATGGCATGTTTAGTAAAGATTATAGTTTAAGAGATCAAATTAGACGTGCTGCTGTATCGATTGCAAGCAATATAGCGGAGGGTGACGAGCGGGAGACCGATAAAGAAGCTGTCAGATATTTTTATATTGCAAAAGGCTCGGCCGCTGAAGTATTAACTCAGGCAATAATTGCTCATGAAATAGGATACATCCAACAAAGGAGCTTTAAGGAATTGGAACAAAAATGTGTGGAGATATCAAGTATGCTCTCAAAATTAATATCTGTACGTTCTAAAACCTTTAGCCCTTAGCCTTGAGCCTTTAGCCCTCTGTCAGGAGTTTTTGTGAGCAAAAAAGAAAAAGCCGACTATGCTGTCGCCCAATACAGTAAGGCAATCGAATCGAACCCGAAAGATCACAGGGCATATAACAATCGGGGCAATGCTTACCAGCAGCGGGGCGACTATGATCTTGCCATCGCCGATTACACCAGGGCCATCGAACTGAATCCGTCCTTCGACCTTTGCTACATCAACCGGGGCAACACATATCAAAAGACAGGAGATTACGGGCATGCTATCGGTGATTATGATAAAGCGATCGCTATAAATCCTGAAAACAGCATGGCCTGGAACAACAGGGGGTTTGTGTATATGTTAATGCAGAAATATGACGAAGCCTGGAAGGACATGAGAAAATCAGTTGAGCTCAATCCGAACAACATATACGCCTTGAATAGTATGGCTGAATACTATGCCGCCAAAAACAATGCCTCTGCAGCCTGCAAATGGCTAAACAAGGCCATCGGCAAAGGATACAATAATTGGGGCTACATCAAAACCTCGGCGACATATGACAATATTCGCACTTCGGACTGCTTTAAAAAGGTAATGGCAGAGCTGAAGGCAAAAGGCTTAAGGTGAAGGGTAAAACCCACCCCTGCACCCCTCCCAAGAGGGGAATTTTTTATGGTTCTCGAAATTTGCATTGCAGTTTCTTGAAGTCGTTTTTATCGAACGTTACGATAGTGCAATTTCTGTATAACCCATGAAGTCAGAATAAAAAACTGTAATCTCTCCTGCCTGATATTATTCGGCGGATTTCAATGATTTTATTTTCAAGAATGACATAGAAAACCAAATAAATGTCTATGATCAGGATACGGTATCCCTTTCGTGCAAGGCGGCGGTTTTTGGGGACACTGCCCATCTGAGGGAAGTCCTCGATCTTCAAGATGGTTTGCTCTATTGTATCGCATAGATTGATAGCTGCCGGGAAATTGTCATTTGCTATATAGTCGAATATATCGTTTAAGTCAATCTCAGCTGCTTCGGTAATGAAAACGCTATGCTTTGGCATTTAACCGTTTTTTAACTTCTGTCACGGCATCCCGGAATGGCCGGCGCTTTCCCGCATGGCTCTGCTCTTCGGCCTCGTCCAGTTTTTCATAAAGGTCAATGAGCGCCCGCTGTTGTTCGAAAAGCTGTTGACTCATAACTACAAGATGGCCGCTGCCGTTTTTAGTGATAAAAACAGGCTGCTGCTCTTTTATACAAATCTCCTCAATCTCGGGCGTCTTATTACGCAGATCAGAAACGGGTCGAATTATAGGCATATCGGAACCTCTCAAAGTTTAATAACAAATTATATCATAATTATGATAATCATTGCCATATCCATGTATTAAGCCCTTGCACAGCTCTGTAACCCACCCCTGCATAGCTCCTGTAACCCACCCCTGCACCCCTCCCAAGAGGGGAATTATTATAGCTATCACACACAATAATGTATTCACATTTCACATAATGTGGCAGAATGGACACAGTGGCGGATAGATACATATTTTTATATTTAGTTCAATTCAATTAGTTATATCTGGCACAAATGTTGCTTTTTGCTACAGTGGCTATTTGTGCTCTCTGAAATATAGGCGATGAAGTACTTAACCCCCGTCACCGCGAACTATAAACTGTAGTCCCCTCTAGGGAGGGGTGCAGGGGTGGGTTCAGGAGCTATGCGCCGGTTTATCTCTTAGCTATTTTAAGCTTGATTATTTTGTATTACATACGTATACTATGGCTGTTTTTAAATTTTCTCAATATAATATTTATAAAGCTTGTTTCCGTGTAACGGAAACAAAATCCACAGCAAAAGGAGGGTGACAACGAAGCTGACAAGCTTGCAAGCCAATAGGCTGGCAAGCAAAGAAAAGCTGACAAGCTTGCTAGCCTGTTAACTGGTAAGCTGGCGTAAATCCGCCTTTGGCGGATAAACTGAACTAACCTTGGAGGTTAGGAAGTGAAAAAATATTTAGCGATTCTCTTAGGCATGATAGCCGTCTTGGGCTTTGCCGGCAGCGCGTTCGCGATTCATCTCGACATCCCGTCAGATGATTCGACCCCGGCAGTAGCATCAGGAAACACCTCTATCACACTCAGCGGTGAGATCAGGGAAAGATATGATTACCGGCACGTAAGCTTTAACAATATCACGCCGGATACAGACTTTTTTAACCAGAGAGTAAGACTCGGCGTTGAAGCCAAATTATCTCCGAACACCAAAGGCTTTATTCAGCTCGAGAGCGACTCCGGAGACCCGGGCCAGGCAGATCCTGATAACGTAGCATGGGGTTCAGGAGCTTCCATTAACAGCACACAGGCAGCCACTAATTCCTACGGATATTCAGGTAATAGGGTTGAGTTCAAAACTGCTACACTCCAGGCCGGCAACCAGTTAAAGGGCGGGTTGGCTATTCTTAACGCATGGATCCAGCACTCCGGCACCGGTCTTCTCGGCGTCAACTCAGGATTCAAGGTCGGTCACCAGCCGATTGTTCTGCCGAATGGTATATTCTTTGACCATTCCTATTATGGCGATGATGCAGTTATTGCCTTTGTAAACCCTATCAAGGAACTTGAAGTTGACGCTATATACCTCAAGCTCAGACAGGGCGGTGTTGCGGCCTTAACTGCCTCTACCACTCACGCCGTCAATCTTAGCAACTCAACCAATGGCTATGTTTTAGCATTAAATTACAAGCCCAATAAAGTTTCATCCGTCGCCTTTGATGTAACATATGTTGACGGCCAGAATATTACCGAGACTGCTCAGGTTAACACCGGTCTTTTCCCTGATGTCAATCTGTGGAACTTCGGACTTCACGCCAATACCGAAGTTTCCGGTATCAGGATGATGGTGGATGGAGAATTGCAGACCGGGAGTGAGGATACAACTGGTATGACTACTCCTACGAACTTACTCGGCGGGAGCGGTAAACTGCATTATGGCGGCTACGCTGTGAAAGCAGGATTGGGCTATACCCTTCAGCCGGTCAAACTTACCCTCGAAGCTGCATATGGCAGCGGTAATGACGGTAAAAGTAACACAAAAGACGATACCTTCATAACCTTCCATGGCCCGGTCCCGACTTTCAGCTACGTGTATGATTACCGGACAGTCAATGCAGCCGGCGCATCATACGGCGGGCTTGAGAACACCATGTACATCAAACTGGATGCTAATGCTGATGTAATGAAGGACCTGAATGTCGATTTAGCGGTCATGCAATTAGCAGCAGCTCATGCTATTAAGAATATTAGCGGGACAGCGAATACCAATTATGCTTTCATCGGCGGCCAAACTGGCAGCAGGAATATCGGTACAGAAGTTGACGGGGCAATCACCTACACCATTGACAAGGGCCTGAAGGTCTGGACCGAAGGCGGCTACCTCTGGGCAGGAGACTTCTGGAAACATTACCAACCGCTGGCGGAGCGGTGTTATAGCGGCAGCGTGAAAGATGCATACACAATCAGAGAAGGGATCCAACTCAACTTCTAAATTCAGTAATGCGTTATGCTTAATGCGTAATGCGTGAAAAACAAAAAGGGCGGGTCGCAAGACCCGCCCTTTTTTCATCGGACAAAATACTATTCTCCTCTTTTAATATAAGGAATTTAATGTCATAGGCAAATAATGATTCTTTTTATTGCTGAAACAGGACTATTTTAGTACTATTTAATCAGGAGCTCCTGAAAAGATACATTTAACCACGGCTGACACGGCCTTGCATAAAGGAGGGTCCCATGAATAAAATAGTTGCCATAGCGATAGCAATGTTTTTCGTGTTGTCAATAGTAAGTGCAGTTGTTGCCGATGAAGAGACGGGCAGCTACTGGGGAGAAGTAAATTCGATCGACTACCATGCAAAAACTGTGAGTATGAAGCCCTTTGCTCCATTCATATCACCTGACGCGACAGGTGGTACTACCGGAGTCATTTTCGGAGCGGATGAGAGAACAGATGTGATCAAGTGCAATGCGAGCAAGGATTTTCAGGACATCAGAGTCGGTGAACTGGTGCAGATACGGTATCACGAAAAAAATGAAAAGTATATTGCCGAATCCATTGCAGTCAGAGCGCCGCTTACAGCTTGCAATGTAACGGAAAAGACAGTGAATTGATGTATTTGTTTCAGCTTGAAAGAGGGCGTCTGTATTGCAGACGCCCTCTTTGCATGTGCTCAAATGTCCGAAAGAATCTGAACCCAGGGTTTTTGCAACACTAAGGTCGATCAGCGATCTGTTCTAAAATTTCCTGCAACCGTGAATCTATGGATCTTTTATGCGAACCGTGCCAGTACACCTTGCCGCATTCCATGCAGGTCAAAAAGTACGCAGCATTCAGAAAGACATGTTCGGGTACGCGACCGGCAACAGCATTTTTTGCAGTGAGGGCCAGTTCGCCGTTGCATAAGGTGCATCGCGGATTCCTTCCGATAGTCCCCTCTTGGGAGGGGTGCAGGGGTGGGTTCAGGTTTAGGGCTGGGTAGCTCAGGGGTGGGTTAACACATGACAGTACCTCTTTCAGTTGTTCAAAGGTATAATTGGAGTGTATGAGGATTGTCCTCTGAGGCCCTTTGCGTTTTGGGATTCCGGTATCGCGCGTTAATACGATTCTGTTCCTCAAGGCGGGCGATTCTGATAAGTTCGTTGTCATAGATTGTCCTGAAGTACTATCGTATCGAAACCCAGAAGCCTGAGCCATCTGGCAAGACTTCCCAGCATTGCATCACAGATAAAGCGGGGGATATCCATAAATATAGGCAAAAGGCTAAGGGCAAAAGGCTAAAGGTAAAAACAAGGAGCGAAACATAAACACCGGGCAAAAGGCGAAACGTTTACGAAGTATTTGTCTCTAGCCTTCGTATTCGACCTTTCGCCTTTTGCCCTTAGCCTTTTGCCTGTTGTTTTTAGCCTTCCGTTTCTGCTTCTTCGTGTTCAAGCTGCATGGAATAAAAATCGCCTTTGATGAAGGTGTCCCTGTAGGACTTCATTCCGGAACCTGCCGGGATGACCCTGCCCATAATGACGTTTTCCTTGAGTCCTCTCAGTTCGTCCACGAGCCCGCTAAGCGCTGCTTCCGTCAGGACCCTTGTGGTCTCCTGGAACGATGCTGCAGATACCCAGCTTTCTGTTGAAAGAGAGGCTTTCGTGATGCCGAGGAGCAGCGGCCTGCCCTGGGCAGGTCTTCCCCCGTCGCCTCTGACGCGCTCATTCTCTTCGGCGAATACCATTCTGTCGACCTCATCACCTATCAGAAATATCGTGTCACCCGGCTCCTCAATACGTATCTTTCTCATCATCTGGCGAACGATAACTTCAATATGCTTATCATTGATAGAGACTCCCTGGAGACGGTACACTTTCTGAACTTCGTCAACAAGATAGCCCTGCAGTTCCTTTGGGCCGAGGATGTCGAGTATGCTGTGCGGATTCACAGCTCCATCCATAAGCGGCTCTCCGGCCTTGACCCAGTCGCCTTCATGGACGGTAACGTGCTTGCCCTTGGGAATCAGGTATTCCCTTGATTCGCTGCCGCCTTTCACGAGAACGACCCGCATGCCTTTATGCGCGCCCCTGAACTCGATAATGCCGTCGATTTCGCTGACGATCGTCTGTTCCTTGGGCTTACGGGCCTCGAAAAGCTCGGCAACTCTCGGCAGACCGCCGGTGATGTCTTTTGTCTTTGTGGTTTCCCTCGGTATCTTGGCAAGAATATCGCCGGGAGCAATGAGGTCTCCCTTGTCAACAAGTATGTGCGCTCCAGCCGGGCAGCTGATACCGCGCAGGGTTGTTGGTGCCGGGACTCTTCACGGTCTTGCCGTGGTCATCCTTGATCGAAATCCTGGGTCTCATATGTGCCGGATAATCAATAACTACCTTATGAGCGAGACCGGTGGTTTCGTCCACCTCTTCCTTGAAGGTCACGCCTTCGACTATGTCCCCGAGCGCAATCCTTCCGCCTATTTCTGTCAGGATAGGCGTGGAGTATGGGTCCCATTCGACCAGCCGCTGGCTGGACTCCACCTTCTGGCCATCTTCCACAAATATTCTCGCGCCGTAAACAAGGTTGTATTTTTCTTTTTCGCGTCCGGTCTTATCGACAATCGCTATCGTGGCGTTGCGGTTCAGAACGATCTGGACACCTTCTTTATTTTTGACAGCGCTCACATCTATGAACTTTATAAACCCTGAATTCTTCGGGGCCAGTGTCGCCTGCTCGATGACCTTAGTGGCAGCTCCACCTATATGGAATGTCCTCATGGTGAGCTGCGTACCGGGCTCGCCGATGGATTGCGCTGCGATAATGCCTATTGCTTCCCCGATCTCGATCTTGCCGCCTCTGGCAAGGTCTCTTCCGTAGCACTTGCCGCATACGCCAATTCTTGAATGACACGTGAGCACTGAACGTATCTTCACACGGTCGATGCCTGCCTCCACAATCTTTTTCGCAAGCTCGTCATCGATTTCCGCGTTTCTGTTCGCAATGATCTCGTTATTCACAGGGTCTTTAAGCGTCTCCGCAAGGGTCCTGCCGAATATGCGTTCTTCGAGCGGCTGGATGATCTCTCCTCCCTCGATAAGCGGGATCACGGTGATGCCTTCCCGTGTGCCGCAATCTTCCTCGATGAGGATGACGTCCTGGGCGACATCGACAAGCCTCCTGGTAAGGTATCCCGCATTAGCGGTTTTCAAAGCGGTATCAGCAAGACCTTTACGTGCGCCGTGAGTCGAGATAAAATACTGCAGCGGCGTAAGGCCTTCCCTGAAGTTGGCGGTGATAGGCGTCTCGATGATCTCACCCGAGGGTTTTGCCATCAGGCCTCTCATACCGGCAAGCTGACGTATCTGCGCCGCGCTTCCTCTCGCCCCTGAATCAGCCATCATAAAGACGCTGTTGAAAGAGCGGCTCTCCTTTATCTCCTCTTCGGACAGGGACTTGCCTTCCTCGGAGCCAAGTTCTTTCATCATTTCATCAGCGATCTTCTCGGTCACATTCGCCCAGATGTCGATTACTTTGTTATACCGCTCACCTTGAGTAATCAGACCATCCGCATACTGCCGCTGGACTTCCATAACTTCCTGTTCCGCATCTTTGATGAGCTCCGCCTTTTTGGTTGGGACATGCATATCATCAATGCAGATCGAAATACCGGAATTTGTCGCATATTTGAATCCAAGGCGTTCCAGCTCGTTCAGGAATACGACTGTCTCACGTTTTCCCGAGACCTTATGGATATACTCGATCAGCTTTCCAAGTTCTTTCTTTGTCAGTTCCTTGTTAATAGCTTCGAATGGAATGTTCTTGGGCAGTATCTCGCCGAATATTATCCTTCCTACTGTTGTCTCGACAACGCCGCCGTTCATTCTTACTTTGATGGCGGCGTGCTCGTCAACTACACCGGAATCATAGGTAATGAGGACATCCTCGGTATCGGCAAAGGTCTTCCCTTCGCCGCGGGCGCCTCTCCTCTTTTTTGTCAGATAATAGAGGCCCAGGACCATGTCCTGAGTCGGGACTACAACAGGCTTTCCATTGGCCGGCGAAAGCAGGTTGTTTACCGAGAGCATCAGTATCCGCGCCTCTATTTGTGCTTCAACGGACAGCGGGACATGCACCGCCATCTGGTCGCCGTCAAAGTCGGCATTGAAAGCCGTACAGACGAGCGGGTGCAGCTTGATCGCTTTCCCCTCGACCAGCACAGGGTCAAAAGCCTGTATGCCGAGGCGGTGCAACGTAGGAGCACGGTTCAGGAGCACGGGATGCTCGCTGATCACGTCTTCGAGAGCGTCCCACACTTCAGGCCGTTCGTTCTCGACAAGCCTTTTTGCCTGCTTTATAGTTGTCGCATAACCTTTTTCTTCAAGTTTATTGAACACGAAGGGTTTGAAAAGCTCAAGCGCCATTCGCTTCGGAAGTCCGCATTGGTTCAACTTGAGTTCAGGACCGACCACAATGACCGAACGGCCCGAATAATCGACCCTCTTGCCGAGCAGGTTCTGTCTGAAACGGCCCTGCTTGCCCTTGATCATATCGCTCAGTGATTTCAGGGCGCGTTTGCCGCCGGCCTTCAATACCTTGGCGCGCTTGCTGTTATCAAAAAGCGCATCCACGGCCTCCTGGAGCATTCTTTTTTCGTTCTTGATAATGACGCTCGGCGCTTTCAGTTCCATGAGCCGTTTAAGCCTGTTGTTCCTGTTGATGACTCTCCGGTACAGGTCGTTCAGGTCCGAAGTGGCGAAACGGCCGCCGTCGAGAGGGACAAGAGGTCTCAGATCGGGGGGCAGCACCGGAACGATATCGAGGATCATCCAGTCAGGTTTGTTCTCTGATCTCAGGAAAGCTTCCACTGTTTTTATCCTTTTTGAAAGCTTTCTCTTAACTCCAAGGGACGAGACAGAGTCGATCTTTTCTTTCAACTCCACTGCGAGCGTTTTAAGGTCAACTTTCCTCAAGAGTTCGCGGATTGCATCAGCCCCCATGCCTGCTTTGAACCTGCTGCCGAATTCGGCAAGCTTCTTTTTGTGCTCGTCCTCGCTGAGCAGGTCTTTCTCTTTTAACGGGGTGTCTCCGGCATCAATTACTATATACTCTTCAAAATAAAGGACCTTCTCAAGCTGCCGTATGGTCATATCGAGGAGCGTCCCGATCCTGCTCGGCACGCCTCTCAGCAGCCATACATGGGCAACGGGGGTCGCCAGCTCTATGTGGCCCATGCGCTCCCTTCTTACCTTTGACTGTATGACTTCCACACCGCATTTATCGCATATAACGCCGCGATGCTTCATCCGTTTGTATTTGCCGCAGAGACATTCCCAATCTTTTACGGGACCGAATATCTTGGCGCAGAAAAGCCCGTCGCGTTCCGGCTTGAAGGTGCGGTAATTGATCGTCTCGGGTTTCTTTACTTCCCCATAGGACCATTCCCTGATCTTCTCGGGTGACGCAAGTTTTATCCTTATCGCGTCGAAGTCTTTAGGGTTCTTCGGCTTTTGAAAAAGGGCATAAATATCTTCTATCAACCTAATTCCTCCCTCTTTTTCTTTTTCTCCAGGAGTTCAACATCGAGTCCGAGACTCTGGAGCTCTTTTATTAATACATGGAAAGACTCAGGTATTCCGGGTTCCAGGATTGGATCGCCTTTCACGATCGCCTCGTACATGCGCGACCTTCCACTGATGTCGTCGCTCTTCACTGTAAGGAATTCCTGAAGTGTATGAGCTGCGCCGTAGGCCTCCAATGCCCACACTTCCATTTCACCAAGCCTCTGGCCGCCGAACTGGGCCTTTCCGCCCAACGGCTGCTGAGTTACGAGAGAGTATGGTCCGATGGACCTGGCGTGTATCTTATCGGCGACAAGATGATGCAGCTTCAGAATGTACATGCATCCTACCGTTACCGGCCGCTGGAAGGGCTCACCTGTTCTTCCGTCGTGAAGCGTTATCTGTCCGGTCGTCGGGCGGCCCGATTTTTTCAACAGGTCCTTGATCTCGCTCTCCTTGGCGCCTTCAAAGACAGGCGTCGACACATGAAGGCCGAGAGTCTTTGCGGCCCAGCCGAGATGAATTTCGAGTATCTGACCAACATTCATACGCGAAGGCACGCCCAGGGGGTTCAGGACTAAATCAACGGGTGTGCCGTCAGGGAGATACGGCATGTCCTCTTCGGGGAGCACCATTGATACAACTCCCTTGTTTCCATGGCGCCCGGCCATTTTGTCCCCCACCTGTATTTTGCGCTTCATAGCTATGTAAACTTTGACCACCTTGTTTACACCCGGGGACAACTCGTCTCCCTTCTTGATCCTTTCGATGCGCTCCTGATAGTGTGCTTCAAGTTGCTTGATGTACTGGGCAGTCGCAGTATTCAGTGTTTCTATCTGTGTCCTCACATCTGCATTGTCTATTTTCACCCTGAGCACATGATCATCTTTGATCCTGGCCACCTGCGCCTCTGTCAGCTTCTTGCCTTTCTGTCCTATTTGCTCTTTACTCTTCGGATCAGAGAAATCCTCGGCAAGTTTCTGATCGACCAACATCTTTCTTATTTTTACAGCACGCTCCTCCCTGAGGATCTTGATCTCCTCTTCAAGGTCGCGCTGCAGTTTATTTATGTCATCCTCCTCTATGCTCTTTGTACGCTTGTCCTTTTCAACTCCTTTTCTGGAAAGGACCCTCACGTCGACGATAACGCCCTCTATCCCGGGGGGCACATAAAGGCAGCTTTCCTTGACTTCCTCGGCTTTTTCGCCGAATATGGCGCGCAGCAGTTTTTCCTCGGGAGTCAGCATTGTTTCGCCTTTAGGCGTGACCTTGCCGACAAGGATATCGCCGGGCTTTACCTCTGCGCCGATTCTGATTATGCCGCTTTCGTCGAGATCTTTCAGCGCCTCTTCTCCAACATTCGGGATGTCTCTGGTGATGTCCTCGGGACCCAGCTTGGTATCACGGGCCTCAGCCTCGAATTCTTCTATGTGTATTGAAGTAAACACATCATCTTTTACCAGTCTCTCATTCAGCAGCATCGCATCCTCAAAGTTGTAGCCGCCCCATGGCATAAAGGCAATAGTCACATTCTTCCCCAGTGCAAGTTCGCCGAGATCAGTTGAGGGTCCGTCAGCCAGCACGCTGCCGGGCTCCACTATGTCCCCAACATTGACAATCGGTTTCTGGTTCATGCAGGTGCCCTGGTTGGAGCGGTGGAATTTGACAAGATTGTGAATGTCAACGCCTCCCTCTCCAGTGCCCCGCACCACTACCCTGGCAGAATCGACACTTTCGACGATTCCGGCCCGTTTTGCAAGCACCAGCCAGCCCGAATCTTTCGCGGCAGCGTGTTCCATGCCTGTGCCGACAATCGGCGCATCCGGTCTCAAAACAGGGACTGCCTGGCGCTGCATATTGGAACCCATAAGTGCCCTGTTTGCGTCGTCATTCTCGAGGAACGGGATCAGTGCCGCGGATACGCTTACAATCTGCTTGGGCGAAACATCCATATACTGGACCTCTTCGGGGGACACTATTTTGAAGTCACCGCCCACCCTCGCCGAGACCGCTTCTCCCACGAGATTCCCTTTCTTGTCAAGGTGGGACGTTGCCTCAGCAATTATGTTATTCTCACCCTGTATGGCGGACAGGTACACGATCTCTTTCATCACGCGACCCTTCTCGACCCTTCTGTAAGGCGCCTCTATGAATCCAAAGTCGTTGATCTTGGCGTACGATGCGAGCGATGTGATGAGTCCGATGTTAGGTCCTTCAGGCGTCTCAATAGGGCATATCCTTCCGTAATGTGTCGGATGAACGTCCCTCACTTCAAAGCCGGCCCTTTCCCGTGTCAGTCCTCCCGGGCCCAGAGCAGACAACCTTCTCTTGTGCGTTATTTCCGACAGGGGATTGGTCTGGTCCATGAACTGGCTCAACTGGCTCGAACCGAAAAACTCCTTCACTGCGGCCATTACGGGTTTGGCGTTAATCAGGTCATGGGGCATTGCGCTTTCGAGTTCGGTCAAAGTCATTTTTTCCTTGATCGCCCGCTCCATGCGCACAAGACCTATCCTGAAATGGTTTTCCAGGAGTTCCCCGATTCCTCGTATCCTCCTGTTGCCTAAATGGTCGATATCGTCGACTTCTCCCTTGCCTGTTCTGAGATTGAGCAGGTAGCGCACGATTTCGACGATGTCCTTGTCAGTAAGGACTCTCATGGTCAGAGGCACATCGAGGCCGAGTTTCTCATTGACTTTTAACCTCCCCACAGGAGAAAGGTCATACCTCTTAGGGTCGAAAAACAGTCCGTTGAAGAGTTCGCGGGCTGCGTCCTCGGTCGCGGGCTCTCCGGGCCTCAGTTTGCGGTAGATCTCTTTCAGCGCTTCTTCCTGCTTCCCCACTTTGTCCGTCAGAAGCGTTTCTCTGAATGAAGGCAGGTAGTTCACATTGTCGATAAAGAGCAGAAGAAGCTTGGTTATCTTGAGGGAAAGTATCTTATAGAAGACCTCTTCGGTGATTTCCTTGTTCCCGTCCAGAATGATCTCGCCTGTTGAGGGATCGACGATATCGGTGAGCGTGACCCTGCCGATTATGTCGCTCCCCGGTAAAGGGATCTCTTTTATCCCCGAGGCTTCCATTTTCTTGAGTGCAGCCTTGGTGATCTTGCTGGCTTCCTTGACGATTACTTCACCGGTTTTGGAGGCAATGATATTCTGTTTTGCCCGCACCCCGGCAAGCACTTCGCTGACCACCCGCGTGTAATCGTCCTTGCCCTTTATAATTATCTCTTCCACCGGATAGAATGTCCGCAGAAGGTCCTCGTTGGAATAACCGAGGGCCTTGAGCACAATTGTCGCAGGTAATTTCCTCCGCCGGTCGATCCTTACGTAAAGTATGTCCTTGGAATCGAACTCGAAATCCAGCCAGGAACCCCTCGCCGGAATTGCACGCGCTGTATATAAAAGCCGTCCGCTCGCATGCGTCTTGCCCTTGTCAGGAGCAAAATAAACGCCGGGGGAACGATGCAACTGGCTGACAATTACACGCTCGGTCCCGTTTATGATAAAGCTTCCTGTTTCAGTCATCACAGGCATATCGCCGATGTAGACTTCCTGCTCCCGGGATTCCTTCAGGCGCTTGGTCCCGCGGTCGTCCTTCTCCCAGATATTCAGTCTCACCTTGATCCTCAGGGGCGCCGCATAAGTAAGGCCTTTAAGGATGCACTCGCGAGGCGTCAGCTTTGATTCGCTCAGAGTATACGAAATAAACTCAATAGATGCCGTATCGTTATAATCGGTTATGGGGAAAACGCTGTTAAAAGCCGAATGCAGCCCTTCATCCGTCAGCTGCTCCTGTGCAACATCCTTCTGCAGGAACCTTTCGAATGATCTTTTCTGGAATTCCACAAGGTAAGGGACTTCCAGAACCAAAGGAACTTTTCCAAAATCTACTCTCTCTCTCAGAAGATTGGCCATATCTCTCCTTAATTTATGCGTACTGTGTTCAGCGTTCAGCGTACTGCGATTTTTTAACACAGTACGCTGAACGTTTTTTGTTATTTTATTTCTACTTTAGCCCCTTCTGCCTCGAGTTTAGCTTTAATTGACTCCGCTTCTTCTTTTGAGACGCCTGTTTTTACGGGCTTGGGTGCGCTATCAACCAGGTCCTTGGCTTCTTTAAGCCCCAGGCTGGTGAGTTCTCTAACGACTTTGATGACCTGAATTTTCTTGTCGCCTACCGCTGTCAACATAACATCAAAGCTTGATTTTTCCTCGGCAGCGGCAGGAGCGCCGGCTGCGGCCCCAGGAGCTGCTGCAAGCGCAACCGGAGCTGCTGCGGTGACCCCGTAGCGCTCCTCAAATTCCTTGATGAACTGTGACATATCGAGAATTGTCATATTATCGATAAAACTGAATACATCTTCTTTTGTGACTGCCATCTAAAAATCCTCCTTTATGAACTTTTTTTATTTTTTACCGCGTCTAATGCGTAGGCAAATTGTGCTACCGTTGCATGAAGTGCGCCTGCCAGTTTCGACAACGGCGCCTGGAATGTCCCAGCCATCATGCTGAGAAGAACAATTCTCGGCGGCAGCTTGGAAAGAGATTTAAGCTCAGCGAATGAGAAGAGCTTTCCTTCCACAATGCCGCTCTTGACCTTGAGTTTGTCGTTCTTCTCTGAATACTCGAGCACTTTTTTCGCAGCAGCCACCGGGTCGTCAAAACCGAAGGCAACCCCGGTCGGGCCGACAAAAAACTCTTTTGCAGCTTCGGCAGGTGTCCCCTTCGCGGCGATGTTGATAAGACTATTCTTGGCGATCTTATACTCCGCGCCGGCTTCCTTCAGGGTCTTGCGCAGTTCGGCTATCTCGGCCACCGTCAGTCCCTTGTATTCAGTGAAGACAACGGCCTTGGAACGTGAAAACCTCTCAGTCAGTTCCGCTACTTGTTGGGATTTCTTTTCCTTGGTAATCAGAAGATTCCTCCTTTCCCAGAGACCAGCTTTCAGTTGGCAGTTAAAACTTCAGTAATCAGTATTGACCCACCCCTTCACCCCTCCCGAGAGGGGACTTTGAGAGCGATAATCCCTTCTGCAAGTCCCCTCTTGGGAGGGGTGAAGGGGTGGGTCCTACTATTTACTTATTTTAATATGCTCTGCTACTGTCTCGGTAGGCTGGACTGTTGCGCCGCCAATTAAAGTACACAGCTTGCTGCTCCTGAAGTTTGAAGCCCCCCAACGGATGATGTGAAAAGAGATATCAGCTAAGCCGTACTACCTACTGTCTCTGACTCTTGAGTAATAATACAGGCAAAGCCTGTTTTAAATGGCAAAAGGCTAATGGCAAAAGGGTAAAGATAAACCATAAGAAATAAACTTTTCCTGCTCAACTTTTACCTTTAGCCTATCGCCTTTTGCCCTTAGCCCGTTTTATACTACTTTCAGCACTGTTACATCGACTTTGATTCCAAGCCCCATGGTGGATGACATGGTGATTCTTTTAATATACTTCCCTTTTGAAGCAGAAGGCTTGGCCTTGACAATGGATTTCAGTACAGCCATCGTATTTTCAAGGAGCTTTTCCTTGTCGAACGAAACCTTTCCTACAGTCACATGCACAATGCCGGCTTTTTCCACTTTATATTCCACCTTGCCTGCTTTAATCTCTTTGACTGCTTTGCCGATATCAAATGTTACCGTGCCCAGCTTTGGATTGGGCATCAGACCCCTCGGTCCGAGCAGTTTCCCAAGCTTGCCGACCATTCCCATTAAATCCGGCGTTGCCACGGCTTTGTCAAAATCGAGCCATCCTTTCTGGATTTTCTCGACCATGTCCTCGGCACCAACGAAATCGGCGCCGGCATCCCTGGCCTCTTTTTCCTTCTCGCCCTTCGCAAAGACCAGCACACGCACAGGTTTCCCTGTTCCATACGGGAGCACAACAGTTCCCCTCACCATCTGGTCGGACTTTTTTGCATCAACTCCAAGGTTTATTGCGATATCAACAGATTCGTCGAACTTTGCGACTTTATTGTCCTTGACAAATCCTATCGCTTCCTCGACGGTATATTCTTTAAGAGTATCAACCTTTTGCATTGCACTGTCCAGCTTCTTGCCCATTTACCCCTCCTAAAGCAATGCCCAATGAATAATGCTCAATGAGCAATTGTGGTAAAAAAATTAATTTTCCTTAATTCTGCATTCATCATTCTTAATTCTTAATTTATTCTTTTATTTCCACGCCCATGCTTCTGGCGGTGCCCTTGATTGTACTCATTGCAGACTCAAGCGATGTGGTATTAAGATCCGGCAATTTTGTCTTTGCTATCTCTTCCACCTGGGCATTAGTCAAGGCGCCGACCTTGTCCTTGTTTGGAACGCCCGATCCCTTTACAATACCTGAAGCCTTTTTGATCAATTCGGATGCCGGCGGTGTTTTAAGCACGAACGTAAACGACCTGTCATTGTAAATGCTTAATACTGCCGGGATCAGTGTATCGCCCATATTCTGGGTCTGAGCATTGAACTGCTTGCAGAATTCCATAATATTGATTCCGTGCGGCCCGAGCGCAGGTCCGACAGGGGGTGCCGGGTTCGCCTTTCCAGCAGGTATCACAAGCTTAACCTGTGCTACTACGTCTTTCTTAGCCATCTATGACCTCCAAAAATTAAAACAGGCATTAGGCAAAAGGCCAAGGGCAAAGGGAAAAATATCTTTGATCCGCTTTTATTTTTATCATTAAAATCTTTTGCCATTCGCCATTTGCCTTTAGCCTGTTTTTTTATGCTTTTTCAACCTGCGAGAAGGCGAGTTCCACTGGTGTCTGCCTCCCGAATATGCTCACCATGACACGCAGCCTTCCGTGGTCCATATCAACTTCATCTACATAGCCGACAAAGTTGCTGAACGGGCCGTCAATAATCCTGTACGTTTTCACCCTTTTCATACTGACTCTTCACCATCGGCGCAGGTCCTTTTTCGATCTGCTGAAGGATAACTTCGACCTCTTCTTCGGGAAGCGGTACCGGCCTTGCCCCACCTACAAACCCTGTTACACGCGGAGCATTCTTGACCAGATGCCACGTGTCGTCATCCAAGTCCATTTCTACGAGGATGTAACCGGGATAAAACTTTCTGTCGCTCTCCTTTTTCTTTTTCCCTTTGAGTTCCACAATTTTTTCAGTGGGAATCAGTATTCTGGTAATTTTTTCCTCAAGTCCTTTCAACTTGACCTTTTCTTCTATGGAGATCTTTACCTTTTCCTCGTAGCCTGAATATGTGTGCACAACGTACCAGCTCTTGCCCATTGTCCCTCTTATCTTACAAGTCAATTTACAATTTTTGACAGACTCAAATCGACAATCCCCAGAAACACCGAAACAATTACCACTGTAGTAATAACAACCCATGTAGAGCCGATAAGCTCATCCCTTGATTGGATAATTGACCTTTTTTGCCTCTGTCTTTACTTCTTTGAAAAAGTTCTTGATCTTTTCAAATTCCGTCTCCTTTTAAAAAGTAAGCAGTAAGAAATATGAGTAAGAGTCAAAAGATCAAGACCCTTAACTTTATTTTCTATACTTATTACCTATAACCTTTTTTAATGGCAGGCCAGGAGGGATTTGAACCCCCAGCCCTCGGATTTGGAGTCCGATGCTCTGCCGTTAGAGCTACTGGCCTACTCTTATGCTTTTGTTTCCTTATGCAGCTATGCTTCCTGCAATGCCTGCAATATTTCTTGAGCTGAAGTTTCTCGGTAGTATTCTTCTTGTTTTTCATATTTGAATAATTTTTATTTTTGCACTCGGTGCACTGAAACAGGATTATATCTCTCATTGCATTACTCCAGTATTTCCGTAACAACACCGGCGCCTACGGTCCTGCCGCCCTCGCGTATGGCGAACCGCAATTCCTTCTCCATCGCTATTGGCACTATCAGCTCCACCGATATCGTCACATTATCCCCAGGCATTACCATCTCTACTCCCTCCGGCAACTGCGCCACCCCTGTCACGTCCGTTGTCCTGAAATAAAACTGCGGACGATATCCGTTGAAAAACGGCGTGTGCCTGCCGCCCTTCTTCCTTCGTCAGTATATATGCCTCTGCCTTGAACTTCGTGTGCGGCGTGATGCTGCCGGGCTTTGCCAGTACCATGCCCCTCTCCACTTCGTCCTTCCCTGTCCCTCTCAGCAATACCCCTATGTTGTCTCCTGCCCGCCCTTCATCCAGCAGCTTCCTGAACATCTCTACCCCTGTCGCCTCTGTCTTCCTCGTCTCCCTCAAGCCCACTATCTCTACTTCTTCTCCTACCTTTACTATCCCACGCTCTACTCTGCCCGTCACTACCGTACCCTCTTCCCGATATCGAAAATACATCCTCTATCGGCATGATGAACGGCTTGTCTATAGGACGCTCAGGCGTCGGTATATAACTGTCTACCGCATCCCCAAGCTCCAGTATGCATCTTGTACTCAGGCGCATTCGGATCCGTGCTCGTGCTCTCCATCGCCTTCAGCGCGCTGCCCCTTATTATCGGTATCATCGTTGCCCGGAAACCCATACTTCGTCAGCAATTCCCTTACTTCAAGCTCCACCAGGTCCAATAACTCAGGGTCATCCACCATGTCCACTTTGTTCATAAATACCACTATGTACGGCACCCCTACCTGCCTCGCCAGCAATATGTGCTCCCTCGTCTGCGGCATCGGCCCGTCTGCTGCGCTCACTACCAGTATCGCCCCGTCCATCTGCGCCGCTCCTGTTATCATGTTCTTTACATAGTCCGCATGCCCCGGACAGTCTACATGCGCATAGTGCCTCTTCTCTGTCTCATACTCCACATGCGCCGTCGCTATCGTTATGCCCCTCGCCTTCTCTTCAGGCGCGTTGTCTATCTGATCATATGCCTTGTACTGCGCCAGGCCCTTCATCGCCAATACCTTCGTTATCGCCGCCGTCAATGTCGTCTTGCCATGGTCGACGTGCCCTATCGTCCCCACATTCGCGTGCGGCTTTACCCTCTCAAATTTCGCCTTAGCCATATCTCCTCCTTATTAGTAAAGAAAGTAATCAGTAAGCACTAGAGCAGTAGAGCACTAAGAAGCATATAAAAATGTCTTCTGCCTTTACTTCCTACTGCTCTACTTCTTACCTCTCACTGTTTACCTTATTTATTCCAAAGCCCATGACCGGAATCGGACCGGTGACCTCATCCTTACCAAGGATGTGCTCTGCCAACTGAGCTACATGGGCAAGAGCGGGAAACGGGATTCGAACCCGCGACCCTCAGCTTGGAAGGCTGACGCTCTACCACTGAGCTACTCCCGCAGTCAGCAACTGTATAGTACACGGAAAAAATAAATAATGCCACATCCTCACTAATTGCGTTACAGCATCCAGCGCACAGCGTCAGCGGATTCCAATTTACCAAATCGAAAACAATATAATTCATTCCTGCACATTTTACGCCATAATGCATAACGTTACACGCAATAACGCT
This sequence comes from Nitrospirota bacterium, assembly GCA_963796345.1. Lineage (GTDB taxonomy): Bacteria > Nitrospirota > Thermodesulfovibrionia > Thermodesulfovibrionales > Dissulfurispiraceae > JADFXI01. The sequence goes on from CAWCLI010000015.1 coordinate 67,596, forward strand.
GAGTGGTGGAGAGGGGAGGATTCGAACCTCCGAAGGCGGAGCCGGCAGATTTACAGTCTGCTCCCTTTGGCCACTCGGGAACCTCTCCTTGGAGCCACCGAAGGGATTCGAACCCCCGACCTGATGATTACAAATCAACTGCTCTACCAACTGAGCTACGGTGGCTTGAACTTTTTAATATAGGGTAAATATTGTACTATTGTCAATCCACTTTTTTCAACCCCACGGTCTCGTAAAAAGCCCATATGCTAGTTCCACCCCAGCAAGTCTGCGACTTGCCGGGGGCCCCGGGCGTTGCGCTGCACCCTTCGTCACTCGCACCCCCAAAAGCTTAGGCTTTTCGGGGACCCCGTGCGGCGTACGAAAAAGTACGCCTCATTCCTCAGGATTTGCGCGCCTTGCCTATGAACTTTTTGCGAAACCGTTTTGTGTAGAGTTACTAAAGAATTCTATCCAAGAGCAGGCAGGCCATGGTGCCGTAGCGGGCGTTGACAGACCGAGACGCCATGGATGGCTGAACGGGCTGTCATCGCCTTCGAGCATGGCTGGATGCCATGCGAGATTTAGCCGAGGCACTGTGGCCTGTCTGCTCGATACCTGAGATAATAATCCGAAGCAAACCGAGATTGCCTAGACCGAAAAATTGACTTTTGTTCAGCTAATTTAGTAAATTTAACATTCACGGGGCGTAGCGCAGCTTGGCTAGCGCACCTGCCTTGGGAGCAGGGGGTCGGAGGTTCGAATCCTCTCGCCCCGACCAAAACCCAAAAAAAGGTATTAGCCTTACGATTTTGCGCCTGTAGCTCAGTCGGATAGAGCAACTGCCTTCTAAGCAGTGGGCCAGGGGTTCGAATCCCTTCAGGCGCGTAAAAAGAGCGTTATAGCGTTTAAGGAATAAAACCTGTAGAATAAATATAAAATGACCGTTATAGTGTACTGTGTTATAGGAAAAGGATGTTAGTTTTCTTTTAACGCAATAACGCACAATGCCGCACGCTATAACGCGAATGGTGGGCGTAGTTCAACGGTTAGAGCACTGGATTGTGGTTCCAGTTGTTGGGGGTTCGAGTCCCCCTCGCCCACCCCATATAAAAACCGGCAAAAGGCTAAAGGTGAAAGGCAAAAGGGTAAAAAGGTTGTTCTTGTATTTTTAAACCGTTAGCCTCTAGCCCTTTGCCATTAGCCTTTTGATTTTGCGCCTGTAGCTCAGCGGATAGAGCATCAGCCTCCGGAGCTGAGGGCCGGAGGTTCGAATCCTCTCAGGCGCGTTATACGTTTTCCAGTATATGTCCCAGTTTTTTCTTTTTGGTCTGGAGGTAAATGATATTCTTATCGTGCGGCTGGACTTCCACGGGCACACGTTCGACGACTTTGATCCCGTAACCTTCCAGCCCCACAATCTTCTTTGGGGTTGTTCGTAATCAGCCGCATCTTCCTTATACCCAGGTCTACCAGTATCTGGGCGCCGATGCCATAGTCTCTCAGGTCGGCTTTGAACCCTAGCTTCAGGTTTGCTTCGACTGTATCAAGGCCCTTGTCCTGAAGCTCGTATGCCATGAGCTTGTTCGCAAGACCGATTCCCCTGCCTTCCTGTCGCATGTACAGGACAACTCCCTTGCCCTCTGTTTTTATGATTTCCATCGCTTTGCGAACTGTTCGCCGCAGTCGCAACGCTTTGAACCGAATACATCTCCGGTAAGGCACTCGGAATGCACTCTGACCAGCACTCTGTCATCGGGCATTATGTCTCCCTTGACCAGCGCCACGTGAATATTGGTGTCAACGTCATTGTCATAGGCGATGGCGGTAAAATCCCCGCCGTGCTTCGTAGGCATCTGCACAGTAGCGATTCTCCTTGACGAAACGTTCGGTGCGCATACGGTACCGGATGAGGTCTTTGAAAGTGATCAGTTTTATTTTGTGCTGTTTGGCGAATTCCTGGAGCTGAGGCATCCGCGCCATGCTGCCGTCATCGTTCATGATCTCGCATATAACTCCTGACGGGTTAAGTCCGGCGAGTCTTGAGAGGTCAACCGAGCCTTCAGTTTGACCTGCCCTCTCCAACACACCCCCGCGCTTGGCGATAAGGGGAAAGAGATACCCGGCCCCGCAGATGTCTTCCGGCTTGGCTGTTGGGTCGATAGAATACAGGACCGTAGCATCGACGGTCATGGGCCGATATTCCAGTCGTGGCGCCCTCCCGGGCCTCAACGGATACAGTGAACGCGGTTCCGAATGTCGGAGTATTGTCTTCCACCATCATTGGAACCAAGATCCTCGGCCTTCTGTGGGGTCAGGGACAGGCAGATGAGCCCCCTGCCGTACTTTGCCATAAAATTAATGGCTTCGGCGGTGACCTTTTCCGCAGCCATGCAAAGGTCGCCTTCGTTTTCCCTGTCCTCGTCATCCACGAGGATTACCATTCTGCCTTTTGCAATATCATCAAGGGCCTCTTCGATCGTATTAATCTTCGCTTTGTCCACTGTCAGACCTCCGTAACGTGCACTTTTATAAGGTAATTGTAAGTATAACAGAAACATAAACTGACTTTCCATGATAGGCAAGAAGGCGAAGGGCAATGGTTAAAGGTAAAAACAGAAAAGACAAAAACCAAATGATTAATCTTCTGACTTTAGCCTTTTGCCTTTAGCCATTTGCCGATTTGAATATGCTATAATCCGCAATCATGAAAATAACTGTTCTCGGTTGTTCAGGAGCGCAGTTCCCCGGACATAATCCCACCGGTTTTTTGTTGGACGGCAAAATACTCTTCGATGCAGGGAGTCTGACCAACTGTGCTGGATGATCATGCACAATCAAAGATCAGGGATATCTTCATCACGCATTCGCACCTCGATCACATCAGAGATATCTCTTTTCTCGCCGATAACATTATTGTGGCGAAGAGAAAGCAGAACGTGAATATCATCAGCATCCGGTCTGTCATAAGCACGATCAAAAAAAATCTGCTGAATGATTCACTCTGGCCCGATTTTACCATGATACCCGATTATGAACATGCCGTTTTACGGTATCTTACTGTTACAGTGGGAACGCCATTAAAAGTGAATGGATATCATATTACCGCTTATAAGGTAAATCATTCGGTCCCTGCCGTGGGATACCTCGTAGAAGACAGAAATAATAAACGGTTCTTTTATACTGGTGACACAGGTCCCACCGACTCTGCGTGGAAAAAAATAGGGGACAGGAAGCTTGACTGCCTGTTTATCGAAGTCTCTTTTCCGAACAGAATGAGCGAAATGGCGGTACTAACAGGTCATCTCACTTCAAGGCTGCTCAAAAAGGAGATTCTGAAGATAAACCAGATGCCGGAAAGGATTTATATAACCCATGCAAAGCCCCAGCACCTCAAGGTCATCAGGGCCGAGATCAAGAATCTCGGAATGAAGAATATCAAATTGTTGAAAGACGGAGACGTGATTTCCATATGATACAAGGCAAAGGGCGGAAGGCAAAAGGCTAAAGGTTAAAACCAAAAGAGACAGATGCGCAAATGTTTTATTAAGTTTTTAGCCTATAGCCTTTCGCCCTTTGCCTTTAGCCTCATTTTTTACATAAACCCTGACTGTTTCAGGGTAGAGAGCAGCGAAGAGCTGCTGTCCGGACAGACAAATTTCGCTACATATTTGGCGAGAATGTCGGGTTCCAGGTTCACAGTACTACCTGCCGCCTTGACCCCCAGTGTTGTGGATTTGGCTGTATGGGGTATGATCACTACGCTGAAGGCGTCTTTAAACACATCAACGACAGTGAGGCTTATGCCGTCTACGGCAACAGAGCCTTTTTCGACCAGATACTTCAGGATGCCGGCAGGAGCTTCGATTTCAATCCTGGCCGCGTTTCCGGAAACGGTCTTTGACCGTATTTTGCCGGTGCCTTCGATATGGCCGGTAACGAAGTGCCCGCCCATTTTGGAGTTCGGCTTCAATGAGGGCTCCAGGTTCACGCGGTCGCCTCTTTTAAGGCTTTCGAGGTTAGTGCTCTTTAAGGTCTCATAGGAAACATCAAAGGAAAGAATGTTTTTGTCTGCCGCAGTCACGGTCAGGCATATACCGTTGACCGAAATACTGTCGCCAATGGCAGCATCGCGAACAATATCGCCTGCCGAGACCGAAAGACGGGCGCTGCCGGTCCCTTTTTCGATAGATGCAATTTCACCTAATTCAACAATGATTCCGGTAAACATTACCTTAGTATTTTCCCCATCCTGCTGATGCGCGGAGAGGTTGTTGTGCTGTCCCAGGACCAGTAAATAATCATCGCCTTGCCTTTGATCAGCTTCAGATCAACATAGCCCCAGTACCTGCTGTCGTAACTCTGGTCCCTGTTGTCGCCCATGACGAAAATCTTGCCTGTAGGCACAAGATAGGGACCGAAATTGTCCCGTGGCTCTACAGTGTTTATCGAACTGTCGGTATGCTGTGTGTATGGTTCATTCAGAGGCCTGCCGTTTACATAGACGACTTTGTCTTTCTCCTCCACTATGTCCCCTCCGACGCCAACGACCCTTTTTATGAAGTCCTTGCTCAAATCTTCCGGATATTTGAAAACGACGATATCGCCTCTTTTCGGGTTTGTAATAACCAGGACCTTTTTATCGGTAAAAGGGACCTGTGTTCCATATATAAACTTGTTGACGAGAATATGATCGCCTATGAGCAGCGTCGGGATCATGGATCCAGATGGTATTTTGAATGCCTGCACAATATAAGTCCTTATTATGAGCGCAAGTACGAGTGCTGTGCCGATGGCTTTTATATATTCTAAAGCCTTACTTTGTTTGTTTACCAAGCTCTTCTCCTTTATAAAAAAGTATATGAGTATATGAGTAAAAGGGTAAATGAGTAAAGAAGCATTCACCCTTTTACTATTCTTTAACCTTTAGAACAGTCAGGAAAGCTTCCTGGGGGATTTCGACCTTTCCGATCTGCTTCATTTTCCTTTTGCCTTCTTTCTGTTTCTCAAGCAGCTTCCTTTTTCTCGTGATATCGCCCCCATAACACTTTGCGAGAACATTTTTTCTCATTGCCTTGACGCTTTCCCGCGCTATTATCTTGCCGCCGATGGAAGCCTGTATGGCGATTTCGAACAGTTGCCTCGGTATGACCTGTCTCAGCTTTTCCACGAGTTGTCTTCCCTTATAATAAGACGTATCGCTGTGCACAATCAAGGAAAGTGCGTCTACAGGTTCCCCGTTGAGCAGCACATCCAGCTTCACAAGTTTGGACGGCCTGTAACCTATAAATTCGTAATCCATGGATGCGTAACCGCGCGAAACCGATTTGAGCCGGTCGTAAAAATCCCAGAGGATCTCATTGAGCGGAATCTCGTAAACCACCACTATGCGGTCTTTGCTGATAAAAGTAAACTCCGTCTGGGTGCCGCGTTTTTCCTGGCAAAGCTCGAGTATCTGCCCTACGTATTCCTGCGGCACAAAGACCGATACTTTAACATACGGCTCCTCTATCTTTTCAAACCGGTCAGGAAGGCTGCTGGGGTTATCAATAAAAAATTCATCGCCCGTTGCGCCTGTTACACGATAGATGACCGTGGGGGCGGTAGTGATCAGCGAGAGCTGAAATTCTCTTTCGAGCCGCTCCTTTATGATCTCCATGTGGAGGAGTCCCAGGAAGCCGCACCGGAAGCCGAAACCCAGCGCGGAAGAAGTCTCCGGCTCGAAGCTGAAGGAGGAGTCGTTCAGGCGCAGTTTTTCAAGCGAGTTCTTCAACTCCTCATACTGGATGTTTTCGACCGGATAAAGACCCGAAAAGACCATTGGCTTTACTTCCTTGTATCCCGGAAGCTGGCTTTCAGCGGGACGGGCGGCATCAGTTATAGTATCACCTATCTTGGTATCACTCACTGTCTTGATGCCCGCAATCAAATATCCCACTTCCCCGGCCGAAAGCTGGGGCACCTCTTCCATTTTAGGAGTGAAGACGCCCACTTTGGTGATTTCATGTTCTTTTCCGGCGGCCATAAGTCTCATTTTCATGCCTGGCCGCACTGTTCCGTCAAAGACCCTGATAAGGACGATTACACCCTGATAATTATCAAACCATGAATCAAAGATAAGGGCCTTAAGAGGTGCTTCGCCGGTACCCTTCGGGGGCGGCACCTTCCTGACAATGGCATCGAGTATCTCTTTTGTTCCGATCCCTTCTTTAGCGCTTGCAAGGATCGCTTCGGAGCAATCTATTCCTATTGCCTCCTCTATCTGCTCCTTCACTCTCTGCGGTTCTGCCCCGGGCAGGTCTATTTTGTTGATTACAGGAATGATTTCGTGATTATGTTCGATGGCGAGATAAGTATTGGCAAGCGTTTGCGCCTCAACGCCCTGCGTGGCATCGACAACAAGCAGGCTGCCCTCGCATGAGGCTAGGCTCCTGGATACTTCATAAGAAAAATCGACATGGCCGGGGGTATCGATCAGATTAAGTATATATTCATTACCGTCGTCGGCCTTATAGTCGAGCCTTACCGCATGGGCCTTGATCGTAATGCCACGCTCCCGCTCCAGGTCCATTGAGTCGAGCACCTGCTCCGTCATCTCTCTGGAGCTTAAGGCCCCTGTATACTCAAGCAACCTGTCGGCAAGAGTGGACTTTCCGTGGTCAATATGGGCAATTATCGAAAAGTTGCGGATGTTCATTTGCATTACGAATTACGGTGAAGAATGAGATGTGCAGCACCGACGAGTCCGGCATCATCCCCGAGTGTGGAAGCAATAATCTGCACATTATCATAAAGCTCCTTCAGGGCCCTCCTGGATGCCTCTTTTATTGCGGTTTCAATATAAATGTTCCATGCCCCTATAAGCCCTCCCGTCAGGATTATTGCATCAGGGCTCATGATGTTGATGATACCGGCAATGCCGATGCCGAGCCCTTTGCCCGCCTCGCGTAAAACAGTTCTTGCCAGGGGATCTCCTTCAAGCGCAGCGTTATAAATGTCTTTTGCCTTGATTTTATAAAAATTGCCGTTGCTGAAATCTCTCAGAATGCTGCTGCCGCCCTTTTCAAGCTCGTCAACAGTATTGCCGATAATAGCGGTTGCAGAGGCATATAGTTCGAGACAGCCCACGTTGCCGCAGGGGCATTGCCGGCCTGCCATGTTTATGCTCATGTGGCCTATTTCGGCAGCTACAGGAAGGAGCTTATCATGAAAAACTATCCCGCCTCCTATGCCTGTGCCAAGGGTCAACATTACAAAGTCTCTGATATTTTTTCCCGCACCCGAAATTTTTTCACCATACGCAGCCGCATTGGCATCGTTTTCGACCACAATTCGTGTCTTATAGCGTTTGCCTATTTCAGACTTCAGGTTAACACCGTCCAGTTTCGGAATGTTCGGAGATTTGATGACCATGCCCTTTGACCTGTCGACCAGGCCCGCAGTCGCAATGCCTATGCCTGCAACATCCTGGGCATTTGGAGCATATACTGATTCCAGCAATTTGAACAGGACTTGCAAGGGGTCTTTACCGGTAGATGCCTTTGATTTCGAAACAACCTTCCCGTCGAAATCCAGGAGGGCGGCCCTTATGTTAGTACCGCCCAGATCGACACCTACAATATATTTATTTGCCATTCATCTCTCTCAGGGTTTGTACACGAATGCACAAGCAGACCCTATAATAATATATTATTTTAATAACACTGACAGGCCAACCAGCCGCTAAGCCATAAGGGTCATATCTCTGGGGAACTCTAGCGTAATATCACCGTGTATATATTACCATATCCATAGGCTAAAGGCAAAAGGGAAAAGGTAGAAGCAGTCCCAAAAGGCCTGAAAATACGTACTCCTGCCTTTCTGTCTTCAGCCCTCGGCCTTTTGCCTTTAGCCTGTCTTTTTTGCTTGTGATATAATCAAAAATGGTCCTTTACCTCATCGATGGAAACTCCTATTTCTACAGGGCTTACCATGCAATAAAAAGTCTTTCGAATTCAAAAGGGATTCCCACAAACGCCGTTTACGGATTCACGACCATGATGCTGAAGGTCGTCCGGGAGAAAAAACCTGATGCCCTTGCAATAGTTTTTGATTCCCCGCTGCCGACCGAACGGCACAGGCTCTATGAACACTATAAAGCGCAGAGGCCTGAAACTCCCGGCGATCTGGTTATTCAGATCCCATGGATCAAGGAGATAATAAATGCCTTTAACATCACGGTTTTCGAAATGCCGGGCTATGAGGCGGACGATGTGATCTGTACACTCGCAAGGAAGGCCGCCTCACAGCAGGCCGGTGTATTTATAGTGAGCGGCGACAAAGATATGATGCAGGCAATCAATACTTTTATTAAAATCTACGATCCCATGAAAGAAGTTGTTATTGACGATGAATATGTCAGGGAGCGCTTTGGAATGCCCCCTGAAAACATCGTAGAAATCATGGCGCTTACCGGTGATGCAGTCGACAATATACCTGGCGTTAAAGGCATAGGGGAAAAGACGGCTAAAAGTCTGCTGCTGAAGGCTGGTGGGCTGGAAAACCTTTTGAGTAGTCCTGAAAGAATAGAAAACAAGCGCCTCAGAACAATGATAATGGAAAACATCGAACAGATCAGGTTGAGCAAAGCGCTTGTGACTGTCGACGGGAATGTGCCGGTTGAGGCAAATCTGCCGGACCTTAGGATCAAAGAGCCGGACTGGGGTGCACTTCTTCGCCTGTTTACGGAACTCGAATTCAGCAGCCTTGTAAAGCTCATCCCCTCAGGGGATTATGCTCCGCGTGGAGAATATATCACGATTACGAGCGTTAAGCATCTACGGGACTTTCTCGGGGTTCCTGGAAAGTCACAGGAGTTTTCGGGCCAGAGGCAATATGCGCTCTTTGGCGATGACGTCAATGATTCGCAGCAGACCTCGTGCGCTTCCGGCGTTATTCCGGAATTGTCATTTGACACAGAGGCCACAGGCAAAAATCCCATGAGCGATATTATTGTAGGGATCTCCCTGTGCAGGGAAAAGGGCAGGGCGTATTACGTGCCCATCAGACATGCCGGCAATGAATCATATAATGTTCAGGATGCCCTGCCTATTTTAAGGCCGGCCCTGGAGGACCCTGCTGTAGCGAAGGCAGGACATAATCTCAAATATGACATGCTGATACTAAGACAGGAAGGGGTCCGCGTGCAGGGTACGCTTTATGATACTATGGTGGCGTCTTACCTGCTGAACCCCGCCAAACCCGATCACAGTCTCGAAAATTCGGCGAGTGAATACCTGAAACACAAGAAGCGCCCTTTTGCAGAAGTCCTCGGCAAAAGGCGATCATTTGCAGAAGTCCCTGTTGACGAGGCCACTAGGTATTCTGCTGAAGATGCCGAACTGGCAATGGAACTGAAAGATATTCTTTTCGGCAAACTGAAGAAGGCGGGGCTCGAACGTCTGTACTTTGAAATCGAGATGCCGCTTATCTATATCCTGACGGACATGGAAGAGACCGGAATTAAAATCGACAGGGAACGCGCGGAACAGTTGTCAGGGGAACTCGAATGTGAACTGGAGGCACTGCAGTCAAAAATATATGCCCTCGCAGGCAGCACCTTTAACATAAACTCGCCGCGCCAGCTCTGCAAGGTGCTTTTTGAAGACCTGGGGATGAAACCGTTGAAAAAAACTAAAACCGGATATTCCACAGGCATGGATGTCCTGGAGGAACTTGCAAAAAGCCATGAACTCCCCGGGGAGATTCTTAACTACAGGACACTCTTTAAACTTAAAACAACGTATACGGATACGCTGCCGAAACTCATTAATGAAAGAACAGGCCGTATCCATACCTCCTTTAACCAGGCCGTTACCTCCACGGGAAGGTTAAGCAGCAGCGACCCCAACCTCCAGAACATACCGATACGTGGTGAATGGGGAATGAAAATCAGGGAGATTTTTATCGCCCGTGAGGGTCATGTGCTTGTTTCAGCAGACTACTCCCAGATTGAGTTGCGCATACTTGCACACATGAGCGAAGACGAAAGCCTTATTGAGGCTTTTAAAAACAGCATTGATGTTCATGCCAGAACGGCCTCTGAGATATTCGGAGTGCCGTTCGACGCGGTCACGCCCGATATGAGGAGGACGGCCAAAGTTGTAAATTTCGGCATTGCCTATGGAATGAGTTCCTACGGATTGTCCGAAGCGCTCTCCATAACGCCCAGGGAGGCGGCCGCGTATATAGAAAACTATTTCAACAGGCATATCGGCGTAAAACGCTATATTGAACGTACGATACAGGAAGCGCAGGAGCATGGCCATGTTACCACTCTTCTGGGCAGAATAAGGCCGCTGCCTGAAATTGCGAGTGCTAATGCAGTGATCAGACAGCAGGCAGAGAGGCTTGCTGTCAACACACCGATCCAGGGCACTGCCGCTGATCTTATTAAGATAGCCATGGTTAGGATCTCAAAGGCACTGAAGAAGGGGGCCCTTTCAGCAAGGATGCTCCTGCAGATCCATGACGAGCTTCTTTTTGAGGTACCAGAAAACGAGATAGATGAAACAGCGGAGTCAATCAGGGTTGAGATGGAATCCGCTCTCAATCTTTCGGTCCCCCTGAAAGTCGAGATAGGGCATGGGAAAAACTGGGCTGATGCCCACTAAGTAAGCAGCAAATAGTAAGTAGTCAGTAGTAAGGGTAAAATGGAAAAGTGCAAATCATTTAAAGACTTATAAGTTAGCGGAAAGCACGTTAATCTGGACTTTACTTGTTCCGTGCCTTTGAGACTTTTTCCCTTGGCTGCTTACTGCTTGCTACTTACTACTTTTTTTATTGACAAATAAACACCTTCCTGTTATTGTTTATACCGATCTTGAATTACAGTAATTAATTCATATATCGAGAGAAAGGGGGGAGAAACATGACAAAGGCAGACCTTATCGAGAAGATTGCATCGGGTGCAGGTCTTTCAAAGGCCGATGCGGGAAGAGCACTGGATGCGACTATCGATGCAGTTAAATTCGCTTTGAAAAAAGGGCAAAAAGTTACACTCGTCGGCTTCGGAACGTTCTCAGTTGTAAAAAGAAAAGCCAGAAAAGGCCGCAATCCGAGGACAGGAGCAGATATTAAGATACCTGCAGCTAAAATACCGAAGTTCAGCGCCGGAAAGACGCTGAAAGACGCCGTCAGATAGCATTCAGCAAAGTACTTGTTCCAATTTTATCGGCTAATTATCAGACACAAGAGGTGGTGAGATTATTCTCCCGCCTCTTTTTTTTGTAAAGGTATCCAGGCGCATAAGGATCTGCGAGCAAGTGGGTCCTATGGTATACTTGAATCGTAAATGGAGCGTAAAAGAACAGTTTTGGCCGCGGTCGATTTCGGGGCTGATACAGAAAAAGTGCTGTCGTATGCGTTATGGTTGTCGCAGGCGCTTGGTGATGGCGACGGTGGCATCACCATACTCAATGCGATGGATTACGCCCTTACTCCGCCTGCATACCTTCTGCCCTATATTGATCAGGAAGAAGAGGCAATCGGGGCGGAGTTGAAAAAATGGGCTGATCTTCTGAAGCCACACGGTGCAACCGCAACAGGAAGGATCGCATTCGGAAGGCTTATAGAAACTTTCAGCAAAACAATACTCGAACTTCCTGTTGCAGCCCTTGTACTTGCGCACAAATCTCACCTGATAAGGACCAGCAGTTCGGAGCGGCTGATAAAATCGCTGGACATACCTATGCTGGTTGTGAGGGGACAGAAAGCTGAAGGGGCCTTATTGGGCTCAGTCAACATAAAAAATATTCTGTGTGCCGTTGATTTTTCGGACCATTCGGTAAAGGCCCTTGAATTCGCGCGCTCTTTATCGCAAAAAAAATCCTCGGCGCTGACAGTCGTCCACATACTCTCAAGCCTTAAACTGGAAAAGAGTTTCGACAGGCTCAGGAATTTAAGCGAAGAGGACAAACAAAACTATAGGAACCATGCAATCCGGGAGGCCGAGAAATCGATATGTACGACCGCGGACATATGTGAGAGGGCTGATCGCATTGTGCGGATAGGGGTCCCTTATAAGGCCGTCAATGAGATTGCAGCCGGGAAAAACGCGGACCTGATTGTAATCGGTGCCCAGGGAGTGTCTTCCACAAAAGGTGTTTTGCTCGGAAGCATCGCGGAAGCGCTTGTCAAATCGTCACCTTGCCCTGTGATGCTTGTTCGTTAAATGATGCAGCCCATCCTTTTACTTGTCCTGAGTCTCCTCATGATCCTGCTTAGTGCGGAGTTTTTCACTAACGGCATAGAATCGTTCGGCAGACGGCTTTCGTTGTCCCAGGCTGTTGTCGGGAGTGTGCTCGCCGCAATCGGCACCGCTTTCCCCGAGACCATACTCCCTCTTGTAGCCATACTGCTGCATGGAGGAAGTACGGCAAAGACGATCGGGGTGGGCGCGATTCTGGGCGCACCCTTCATGCTGGCGACACTTGCTTTCTTCGTTGTAGGGGTGACGGTGCTGATTGGAATGTTCAGGAAAAAGAGGAAATTCGCGCTCTATGTAGAGACTGGTTCCACTAAAAGGGACCTTATCTTTTTTGTTGTCATGTATGGAACAGCCATTTTCCTTCCTCTCCTTGTTCCCGACGGCCATCTGGTGATTGCGGGATTGCTCGTTCTCGGTTATGTGTTCTACGTGTACTCCACCTTCAAGGCGGAGAGTGCCGATGTCCTTCACGCCGAACAGCTGTACTTCGAAAAGATGTTTTCCGACTTAAGGCGGTTTGCGGGCATGCAGCTCAGATCAGCCAGACCCGAACCATACAAGACCACATCCCTGCTCCTGATTTGTCTTCAGGTAGTTGTCTCGCTTGTTCTCATGGTGGGAGGCGCACATATATTTGTAGGAAACCTCGAAAAGCTTGCACTTTCATGGGGCATGAATCCTCTGCTCTTTGCCCTGCTGGTAGCGCCCATAGCAACGGAATTACCCGAAAAATTTAATAGTATAAGCTGGACACTGAAAGGCAGGGACACCCTTGCCCTCGGAAACATCACGGGCGCAATGGTGTTTCAATCGACGTTTCCAGTCTCGGTCGGGCTGCTTTTTACCGACTGGAACATTTCAGGACTGGCGCTTCTGTCTGCCGTCCTGGCTCTGACCTCCGCTTTGATTGTAATTGTAAGCATTCAAATTACAAAGAAAGTTTCACCCGTTGCCGTGCTTTTCGGGGGAGTAATTTATTGCATATACGCACTAGCCATTTTTATAGGGTAGACGATGCACAAATTAAGCTGGTGTCGCCACTATTGAAGAATTCCAGGTCTGCTTCTTGACATTAAACAGGATAAGATTTATCCTATATTTAGGATCGTCAAGTTGGTGGTCTAATCTCCGGGAAATGGGAGAAAAGAGCGGGATACGATTACCAACCGGAGAACATTGGCCCATCTCGAAAAAACAGGGGAAGCCAACGGTTTCCCTGCAAACAAGGAGGAATATCATGACAAAAGCGATCCCGGAAGGATATCAAACCGTAACACCGATGTTTGTGTTTAAAGATGCCCGTAAAGCAATAGAATTCTACAAACGGGCCTTTGGCGCACAAGAGAAGTATACCATGCCTGGGCCCGATGGCAAAGGCGTGATGCACGCCGAACTCCGGATCGGCAGTTCGATCATAATGCTGGGGGAGGAAAACCCGCAGTGTTTAGGTAAAAGCGCAGAAACCATAGGAGGCTCTCCAGTCGGTTTTTACCTTTACGTCGAAAACGCTGACGGAGCGTTCAGGAGGGCCATCGAGGCAGGCGCCGAGTCCGAGATGCCGGTCGATAACATGTTCTGGGGGGACCGCGTTGGTACTGTACAAGACCCCTTCGGCTACAAATGGATGCTTGCTACCCACGTCGAGGACCTGACGCCGGAGGAAATCGAGCAGGGCGCTAAGGCCGCTTTCGCCCAGACGGCAAAGAAATAAAGTGTTCCGGAGGTGTTCCGGAAAGGAAGTATACTATTTCGGGGGGCAGACGATACATAATCGGCTCAGGAATATGTATGGTACCCCCCGAACTGATTTCTGCTCTAATAATTATTTGCGGATAGAGCGGATAAATTCTTTAAGCTGTTCTTCATTCTCCACTGGCTCATAACATGAACCGCTCATACACGGGACGATGCGGTTACGGTCTTTGGAGTAAGCAATGCTTACGTATGGGGCGAATAGAGATAGGGCCGCATCGGCGAGCGCGCTCCCCGGGTGAGCTTCCACTGTCAGCCGCACCATGTTAAAATACGCATCAAGCGAGCAGAAATAATGTCCGGCATGGATGCCCAACTCGCTCACCTTTGCCGAGAACGCCTCAAGCGCAATCTCCGCGTACCGCTTGTAGAGTGATTTGCCGGTTGCGTAAAACAATTTAATCAGCAGCGCGATCGCTGCAGCATTAGCTGACGGATGCGGAATGTCTTCTACACCTTTCAGTCTGAGGTCGAGCACTGCCGTATCGGTATCGAAAAAGCCTCCCCCGTCCTTGTCCCAGAATCTTATTTATACTTTGTCCCATAAGCTCATCGGCTTTTTGGAGATATGGGTCCTTGCCTGTAACTTCATAGGCTGCGACAAGGGCCTCGATAAGATATATGAAATCGTCCAGCAGCGCGTTTATTTCGTCGGAATGGAGCAGTTCCTTGCCCGGGCAGCGGATTTCAAGTACTCTCTTCAGGCTCTTAAGTGCAATATCTTTGATGGCAATTTCTTTAAATGCCCGGTATGCCTTAAAATACGATGTTACCATCATTCCGTTCAAAGAGGTGTAGATCGTCGTATCGATGAACGGCTCTTCCCTGGTTTGCCGTGCCTGCAGCAGTTTTCTTTTCCCCTCCCTGATAACGTCGTCAACCCGCCCCGGATCCATTTTGAGTGTGCGGGCGATGTCGCCGCTTTCTACGGCAATAAAAAGGACCCGCTTTGATGTGTCGTGGTGCATGCTCCCCCGGTCGTGCAGCAGGTGCAGGGAAAGCACCTGAAATTCCTCATCATTAAGCACGCTCCTGAAATCATCTTCGGTCCAGGTAAAATACCCGCCCTCATCATCCGGGGTGACGTCGGCATCCTGGCTTGCATAAAACCCTCCCGCAGGACCTGAAAGAACATCCCTGGTAAAGCCGATAATTCCCATAGCGACCTCTTTGAAATAGTCATCGCCGAAAATCGACCAGGCATCGACATAATTTCTCAGAAGCCATGCATTATCGTCAGTCATTTTCTCGAAGTGGGGAACGATCCATCCTTCATCAACAGAGTAGCGGTGAAACCCTCCCTTGAGCTGATCATGGAACCCGCCTTTTGCCATGCCTTCGAGCGTTTTTATCGCGGCGTGGCCGCATGGCTTATTGCCTGTAAAGAAATACCTGTAAAGCAGGAATGATACCGCGCCGGGCATGGGGAATTTCGGGGCGGTGCCGAAACCTCCGTTTAGCGGGTCAAACTGCGATAATATAGTGCTTTGTGCGCCGTCAAGCAGCGCTTTATTTATTTCTCCCCGGACAGCGGGTTTCGGCCTGATAAAATCCATGAGCCGTTCAGTATAATTTTTGACTTCCTGCCTGTTGGACTGATACATTTTTATAATTTCCCTGAGCACTTTCTTAAAGCCCGGTCTTCCGAGGCTGTCCTCAGGCTGGAAATAGGTGCCTCCGAAGAACGGCTTTTTATCAGGAGTCAGGAAGATGCTCAGGGGCCAGCCGCCCCCCACTCCCATTGCTGTTACCGCCTGCTGATAGCGCCTGTCGATATCCGGCCGTTCATCCCTGTCGAGTTTAATGCTGACAAAATTATCGTTGAGAAGAGCGGCAATCTCGTCATCAAAAAAACATTCTTTTGCCATAACATGACACCAGTGGCACCATATGGCGCCAGAGCTCAGGAAAACCGGTTTGTTCTCGCTACGCGCTTTTTCGAATGCTTCGTCGGACCATGGATGCCAATCTATTTTCTGGTCAGCGGCATGGGCCAGATAGGGGGACCTCTCGTTAGCCAGTTTGTTCATTTTCTGAAAAACCCCAATTTCTCGATTTCGGTTATCGACCATTGATCTTCAAGCAGTTCGTCCCCTGCCAGCTGTTCTTTTGTCCGCGCGTATTCCTTGAGAAAATACCAGGACAGACGTTTTTCAATGCTGTTGAGCCGTTTGTCCATATCCGTAGCAACATCTCTGACTGCCCACCTGACGCTCAGGCCGTTGATGATGCTGTCGAGCAGTTCATCGCTTATTTCCGCCTGCACAATCATTATGAGCCGGTTATTCTCCGTGATCAGTTTCATGGGCTGTGCAGGTTCGCTCAGCGGGACGTTTTTCCTTTTTGACCACGAAATTATACTCGGCACATAAAGAATATCGGAAATGAAGAATTCCCTGCCGAGATTTCTCAACAGGTCATCAAAGTCCCGGGTAAAAATCATTATGTCCTCCTCAGCCAAGAGTATTTAGACTAATATGTTGCCGGGTCCTCGGGAGCAAGCTCATTCTCGTCGAAGGGCATGACACCGAGCTGTCTCATCACTGATTCGATCCCTTCAAGCATGGCTGAATAATCGTAATCGGAGAGACTTTCATGCAGCGCTCGCTCCACTACCCGGTCAAAGGCAGCGTAATCAAATGTCCCGTCAAGAACTCCGGACCGATTCAATACCTCAAAAACGGTCCTGTCGTCGTTAAGATCGTCATCGGCAGAAATGTCGAGCAATGCCTGCTGACCCGGCAAGAGCAGGTACCATTGCATTGCGCTGCTCAGGGCATCGTAAAGGGTCACAATGCCTTCGGAGATTTTCCCCTGCCTCAGCCTGCGCTTTCCACCCCGGATGTGCAGTTTTGCCTGTTGCAGCGCCGCTGCAACAGGACCGAGTTCATCGGCGTTCATCAAACCCGCGTGCGGCATTCCATTGTCCTCTTAAAGCCAACCACTCTGTGGTTTCAAGTTTTATCCTTTCATATGCAGATCGTAAAGCGCTTTGCCGATCAAAAAATCCACCCATGATATCATTATGTCCGGCAGCGTGGATTTTACCAGCATTGAGCTGGGAGACAGAGATTTTGCTATCATTTCGGCAATGCTGAAATGGGCCATGAATACTGTCCCGTAAATGACTATCAAACCGTTAAGAAGATATCCATAAACAGCGGTCTTCCTCGACATGAAAAGTATCGTCACCACCACAACATCAGTAAGTGGAAATATAAAAGAGAGAAAGCGGGTACCGTCGAAAACAAAAACCCCGGGGTGCAGCTTGTCCGGCACCATGAAACTGTGGATGCGCCAATGAAGCAGCAAGCCGGACAATGCTATGAGAAACAAAGCTGCCAGCAATACTTTCTTGTTCATGCTGCTCCTAAAAAGTAAATCTTGCCATATGGCCCAGATAAAGAGTGAACCATATGGCAAGAATGTGGAGAATCCACCAGCCCGGTTTGAACCGCATAAAGTGTTTCAGCATATTACCTCCAGAGAAGATGTCCCAGTGTATAGACGACGGATATGCCGATAAAATGAATTATCCACCATCCGGTCCTCAGGAACGCTATCTTTCTGGAAAAACTTTCTTTCTCCATGAACGTTTATTTAGATGCTATTTAAGGCGCGTTTCTACCTTTTTCCAATCGATATTTTTGAAGAAGGCCTCAATGTAATCAGCCCTTTTGAGCCCATAATCGGTCATGAAAGCATGCTCGAAAACGTCCATTATCAATATCGGGTTGCCCCCCGCAGGATGTCCGGCATCATGCTCATTAATCCAGAAATTTATGAGTTGCCCGTTTGAAGTGTCCTGATAGAGTGCCACCCATCCAATGCCCCTCATGGCGCCTGTCGCCCGGAAGTGTTTTTCCCACGCCTCGTAGCTTCCAAAACCCTCGGCAAGCTTTGCAGCCAGCTTGCCGTCTTTCTGTATGCCCCCCTTGCCGCCGAGATTGTCAAAGTAGTATTCATGAAGCCTCATGCCGTTGAATTCCCATCCAAGCCTTCTTTTCATTTCAGCAAACTCGGGCGTGCCTCCCTTGTCTTCTTTCATCATAGCCGTAAGAGAATCAAGGACTTTGTTCGTGTTAGTGACATAACCCTGGTAGAGAGTGAAGTGATTTTTAAGCAATGTCTCGCTGAAGCCTTCCATGCCGATTAGCTTTCCGTAATCTTTTGCTGCATAAGACATAGTGATCCTCCTTTAGAAGTCGCGTTATAAAAAATTCTATTCCACTTTCGGAATATAATCAAGAGCTTGTTTTTTCCCAGGACAAGGGCCGTTTGACTCAATGCTATCAGAATTCTCATAGAAGTCAAATTGCACAGCGTTGAGGAATAAGATGCTTTTATATTAGAAAGTTACCAACAGTTTGTTAACGATGTGTTAGTAACTTTTTCCGGCAAGGCTATATTTTTTATCTTTTCCTGCCATATCCTGAAGTCTCCCGGACCGGAAATAATCATGCATAAGGCTGTTATCAGGAGCAAAACCAGGGAACTCGCCGCCAGATTGCTTCAGGATATTTTTCCTCTCAATAACGGCGCCTCCGAAAAATCGCAGAAACACTCCACTAGTTTTTTTACACAACATGCTAACATGTTATCATATTATAAAATTAGTATGAACTGAAGTACTTAGTATGGGAAAATTACCTATGGAGGGTTCTATGCAGGTGAAAAGTATCATTTTCATACTATCTGTTTTTTTTGCAGTGTCCGGTACCTTTAATGATGCCTGTTTGGGCGAGATTGTCCAATCGAATCAGGAACAGCAGAAGGAGGTCTATCTGACAATCTATAACTCCGGTATAGGACTTGTAAAAGACCGGCGGGATATTTCTTTGGGTACCGGCATCCGGGAAGTCCAGTTCGCTGATGTGGCACCCAAAATCATTCCATCCAGCGTGCGCGTCAACTCCCTCACAAGGCCGGACAGCTTGCAGGTGCTTGAACAGAGCTATCAATATGACCTCATAAGCCCCGAAAAATTGCTCGATAAGTTCGTGGGCAAAGAAGTCAAGCTCGCTTCTAAAAAACCTAATGCCGACACAGAAGAGGTGGTGACCGCGCTTCTGCTCTCGAACCATAACGGGCCCGTATTTAAAATAGGAGATGAAATCACATTTAATTACCCCGGGAGGATAATTTTTCCGAAGCTGCCTGAAAACATAGCCTCGAAACCTTCTCTCTTTTGGCGGGTAAAAAGCTCGGTCCCCGAGGAAAGGATCGAGGCCGCTTATATAACCGAGGGCATAGACTGGAAAGCGGATTATACTTTGGACCTCAACGAAGCCGGCAATCAGGCAGATCTCAGTGGATGGGTGACGATTAATAATCAGAGCGGCATTGCCTTTAATGATGCCCATGTTAAACTTGTCGCCGGAGATATCAACAGGGTGAGAGAGCACGGCCCCGGGAAGATTATGCCCATCATGGCTGCCGCTGCACCGGAGCCTCAAGTCAAAGAAGAGAGCTTTTCGGAGTATCACCTGTACACTCTGGAGGCGCCCGTTCAAATAAATGATAGCGAGATAAAACAGATCGCTTTCCTGAACGCCCGCCATATCCTTTTAAAAAAAGAGTTGGTGCTCAAAGGCGAAAGCTCTTATTTCACAAACAAATACGACAAGCCTATTCCTCAAAAAGTCGGTATATATTTCGATATGGTCAATACTGAGAAGGACGGGCCCGGCATTCCCCTGCCAGGGGGAGTGGTAAGGGTCTTCAAAAACGATAAAGAAGGCGGTTCCCAACTTATAGGAGAGAGCACTATTGCCCATACTCCCAAAGGTGAAAAGCTGAGGATAAAAACCGGCGAGGCGTTTGATGTCACAGCCGACAGAAAACAGATGGAATGGAACAAAATTTCGCGCTTTACGTATGAAACCGTTTTTGAAATAACGTTGAGGAACCACGGGGCCGCGGACATTTCCGTTAAAGTCGTCGAGCCTGTCCCCGGAGACTGGACAATTCTGACTGCCTCACACGCTCCCCAAAAAATCGATGCCAACACCGTCGAATTCACTGTTCCGGTGCCTAAAGATGGGGAAGCCCTGCTTGCCTACAGGATACGGGTAACTTATTGAAACGGCCAAACGACCTATGAAAGGCATATTGAAAATAGCATATAAACTATTGGTAAACGACAAAGGCAAATTCGCCGCGCTGCTTGTCGGGATAACCTTTGCGGTTTTTTTAATGGTTATGATGACATCGATGTTCGCCGGTATTTTGCACAGGGCATCTTCCACAGTCGTAAACATAGGAGCCAAGATATGGGTAATGGACCCCGCGGTAAATACGCCTGCTAACAGTATACCGATGCCGGATTATGTGTTAGACGCGGTACGGAGCATCAACGGAGTTAAATACGCAGTGCCTTTATATTCCGGCGCGGGCCTTGTAAAACTTGGCAACGGTGTCTATCAGGCGGTGACCGTCGTAGGTCTCGATGATGCAAGTCTGTTTGGCAGGCCTAATCTCCTTCAGGGACGCATCGAGGACATTTATGCCGAAAATTCATTTATTGTCGTCAAGGATTCGGAATACCCCAAACTTGGGAAACCGCGGCTCGGCACTGAATTCGAAATAAACGACCACAAGGGGGTCATTGTCGGCATAGCACAGGTCAGCGTTGGCTGCCTGTTCGGAACCCCTACTCTTTATACCACATACAACAGGGCCATTCAGTATATTCCTTCGATGAGGTACACCGTTTCATATGTCCTCATTGAACCCAAGAGCATCGCAGACGTGCCCTACATTAAACAGCAGATAAAATCGCTCGGCTATGAAGGCCTCACAAAAGATGAATTCATTCAGAAAATTTCCACTTATTATAAATACCAGACGGGGCTCGGAATGAACGTGCTGTTAATGACGATAATAAGTTTTATTGTCGGGTTATCAATTTCGGGGCAGACTTTCTATACTTTCATCCTGGAGAACCTTGAAAAATTCGGTGCGTTGAAGGCGATAGGAGCCAAGGGTTCCGAACTTGTATATATGATATTGTTCCAGGCGACATTTACAGCCCTCACAGGTTATGGGATGGGAATCGGACTGGCCGCCGTCATAATAACGCTGGCTAAACTCAGGCTTCCGAGCTATGCGGCCATGATAACCTATACGAACCTCGGGTTCGCTTTTGTGATGGTGCTGATAATAGCCGCGATTTCAAGTTACATCGGAGTAAGGAAAGTGATCAGGATAGAGCCGTTCGATATTTTCAGAGGTTAAGGTGGCCAATCTTGCGGTAAAGGCGAACAAACTGGTCAAATGGTTTGGAGAGGGCGAAGCCAAAACTTACGCGGTAAGGGACGTCAGCTTCGAGGCCTACTTTGGTGAAATGCTGTTCATAGAAGGCCCATCCGGGAGCGGCAAAACCACATTGTTAAGCATTATATCGGGTATTCTCAGGCCGAATTCAGGCACTGTAATTGTAGATGATGAAGATATCTGGAGTTTGACCGGCGACCAGATCTCCGATTTCAGATTGAATAAGGTGGGATTCGTGTTTCAGGATTATCACCTCTTCCCAAAACTGACTACGGTGGAAAACGCGGCTATTCCCCTGATTTTAAAAAAGGTCGACTGGAATGAATCCATGGACATCGCCATGAAGTATCTGGAAATAGTGGGGCTCAAGGACCGGGCGCAACTCCCCCCGGTCAAATTAAGCGGTGGTGAGCAGCAACGGGTGGCAATCGCAAGAGCAATAGCCAGCAGCCCAGACATCCTGATATTAGACGAGCCTACTGCTTCGCTGGATGGGGAAACCGGAAGAAGAATTGTGGATTTTGTAAAAAAAGAGATACTCAACGAGAAAAGGTGCATTATAATTGTTACGCATGACAGCAGGATATTCGAATACGCCGACAGGATAATGAAGATGGCTGACGGCAGGATAACAGGAATCACAAAAGGAGGGGCATGTGAGGAATAGGATATTATTCTCTCTTTCAATTATAGGTATTTTAGTCGCTTTGGTAAGCGCATATATATACGGCATTGAAAAAAAGCCGTTGCCCCCTGTGTTCAGTCCGGCCTCTAATCCTTATGCAAAGGGCATTTATGCCAATGGCATCATTGAAAGCTACCAGACGCATGGAGCTAATATCAACATATACCCTGAAGTGCCGGGGACCGTAGTAAAAATTCCGGTTGCCGAAGGGGAGAGCGTACGTCGTGGAACTCCGCTGCTGATTATGGACGATTCCGTACAGAGGGCGACTGCCGGGCAGTTGAAGTCGCAGGCCGAAGCTGCCAGAGCACTCCTGGAAGAACTCAAGGCCCAGCCGAGAAAAGAAAACCTGGAAATTGCAAAAGCCCAGGTCGAGTTTGCCGATGCCGGTCTCAAGACCTCGCAGGACCAGTTGGACAAGTTAAAGAAATCTTATGAACTGAATCCGAAATCAGTGAGTAAAAACGATCTGGACAATTCAGAGAATGCCGCTAAAGCGGCAAAGGCAAATCTCGAAGTCGCCCGGAAACAGTATGAACTCACAAAGGCAGGGGCCTGGATTTATGATATAAGGAATCAGGAAAACCAGTACAAGGCCCTGATAAAAGCCTACATGGCTTCAAATGCTCTACTGGACAAGTACTTCATAAAAGCTCCGGAAGATGGAGTGGTTCTATCCATAAATGCTGCGGTTGGCAGCTACATTTCCCCGCAGGGCGCATATGACACATACACGCAGGGTGCTGACCCCATCATTGTAATGGGAGGGCCGCAGAACGTTATTGGCGTCAGATGTTATGTTGATGAGATCCTTGTTCACAGACTGCCTCCGGCGCCACAAATGCACGCGCAAATGTTCATTCGGGGCACTGATATCCGTATTCCCCTGGAATATGTGCGGGTGCAGCCTTACGTATCGCCTAAAATCGAATTATCAAATCAGAGGACTGAAAGGGTGGATGTTAGAGTATTGCCGGTTATATTCAGGTTCGTGAAGCCCGGGAACATTAACCTTTATCCAGGGCAGCTTGTGGATGTTTATATTGGAGAGAAATGAAAGACCAGGCAATAGGCTATAGGCGAAAGGCTATAGGCAAAAGGCCTAGAAAAAAAGTACTAACTTTTTTTTGTAGTCTTTTGCCTTTTGTTTTTGCCCATCGCCTATTGCCTATAGCCTATTGCCTGGTTTTAGTGGGTTGCGCCGTGGGGCCGGACTTTGTCCGTCCCGAACCGCCGCAGGTTAAACATTATACAAGTGGCGCTGAGCCTTCAGCGACAATTCCTGCAGACGGTCAGGCCCAGCACTTTGAAGAAGGCGCCAAAATTGCCGCAGACTGGTGGCGTCTTTTTAACTCCTCCAGGATAGACGCAGTTATAAAGGAAGCCATTGCCAACAATCCAAATATTCAGGCGGCACAGGCAAGCTTGCGCCAGAGCCAGGACAACCTCAGGGCCGGCTACGGCGTGTTCTTTCCCCAGGTTGACGCCGGTTTCGATGCAACCCGCCAGAAGTCCTCTCTCTCCCGCTTCGGGGAAGGTCCTAAAAGCAGCATCTTTAATCTCTACACACTTCAGGCGAGTGTCAGTTACGCGCTTGATGTGTTTGGCGGCGAACGCCGCACAGTGGAGGACCTGCAAGCCCAGGTGGACTTTCAGCGATATGCGTTTCTGGGCACTTACCTTGCTTTGTCCGGCAATATTGTCAACACACTCATTGCTCAGGCTGCCTATAGTGAACAGATCAAAGCTACCGATCAAATTATAAGTAGCGAGAGGGAACAGGTCGGAATTGCCGAAAGCCAGGTGCAAGCTGGAACTGTTCCCTACTTAAATGTGCTCAGCCTTCGCAGCCAGCTTGCCGCTGCTGAAGCAACACTGCCGCCTCTGCGGCAAAAACTCAGCCAGGCTGATCACCTGCTTGCCACCCTTGCCGGTCGTGCACCTGCGGAATGGACCCTGCCACGAATTGATTTGGCTGACATCACTCTCCCAGCCAACCTTCCGCTGTCCCTCCCTTCGGAAATGGTACGTCAGCGTCCGGATATTCTTGCTGCTGAAGCCCAACTGCATAGTGCAAGCGCCAATATCGGGGTGGCCACTGCAGCGATGTTCCCGAGCTTCACTTTGAGCGGTGCTTACGGATGGAGTAACAATTCACTCAGCACTCTTGTCAAGAATACGAGCAGCATATGGAATCTGGGCGCAGATGTCGTTGCTCCGATTTTCCAAGGCGGGACCTTGTGGTTCAAGCGGAAAGCTGCGATTGAAGCCCATAATCAATCTCTCGCCAACTATCGTCAGACTGTCCTTAGCGGCCTTGCACAGGTTGCTGACACATTGCGGGCGCTCGAAAATGACGCGGAAGCGGTGAAGTCCCAATCGGAAGCACTGAGCACGGCAGAGGAAACGGTGCGATTGCTGCAGGCAAATTACCAGTCAGGCACAGCCAGCTATTTGCAAATGCTGGTTTCTGACGCCCAGTATTCCCAGGCGAAGGTCGGCTATCTCCAGGCATTGGCCCAGCGCCTTCAGGACACTGTTGCCCTCTTTGTGGCCCTGGGCGGCGGCTGGTGGAATGACGCCGATTTAACCAAACATTAATCTCACCTTAACCTGGCTGTAATAATAATGATTTAGTATATCGGAACGTGCCTGATGACAAAGGGCATTTTAGGCTGTATCCTTTATTTATGCTCAGATCACTAATTATCCCGGAGGCAGAATAATATGGGTTATAAAGTACTGGTGACCGATAAGATTAATGAGATCGCGGTGAAAATCCTTCAGGACGCCTGTGAAGTCGATTATAAGCCGGTTCTTGATGCTGAGGAGCTTAAGGCCGTCATTAAGAATTACGATGCTTTAATGATCAGAAGTTCTTCAAAAATTACCAAAGATATAATTGCATCTGCAGACAGGCTGAAGGTCATCGGCAGGGCCGGGGTCGGTGTTGATAATGTTGATACTGATGCGGCCACGGACAAAGGAATAATTGTAATTAATTCTCCGGAAGGCAATACTGTGGCAGCCGCTGAACATACAATCGCCATGATGCTGGCCATGTCGAGGCATATTCCCGCTGCCGACGCTTCAATCAAAACAGGCAAGTGGGAAAGGTCGAGTCTCACGGGGAAAGAAATTTTCAATAAGACATTGGGCGTCATCGGTTTCGGGAAAATCGGAAGCAGGGTGACTTCTGTTGCCAGGGCAATGGGTATGAAAGTGTTGGTGTATGATCCATTTGTCGGCAAAGAGATCGTGGAAAAGACGGGAGCTTATTATACCGCGTCACTTGATGATATATGGAACTCATCTGATTTTATCACACTGCATGTGCCCAAAAACAAAGATACGCTTAATTTGATTGATAAAGATACAATAGCTAAAACGAAAAGGGGCGTAAAAATAATCAACTGCGCCCGCGGCGGAATCGTTAACGAAAGCGACCTGGCGGAAGCGATACTGAACGGCCATGTAGAGATGGCTGCTATAGATGTGTTTGATAAAGAACCGGTCGAAGGTTCTCCACTGTTAAAGCTGGGGGACAAAGTTGTGCTGACCCCGCACCTGGGAGCCAGCACTGAAGAAGCTCAAATAAATGTTGCTGTCGATGTTGCCGAGCAGATTCGGGATATTTCCCGTGGGCTGCCTGCAAGAAGCGCCGTTAATATTCCTTCCCTGAAGCCGGAAGCACTTGAGCCTGTCAGACACTATATGGCACTCGCCGAAAACCTCGGATCTCTCGTGAGGCAAGTTACAGCCGGCGTGACGGAGGAAGTGGAAATCATTGCTTGCGGCGAACTAGCTGAACTGGACATTTCTCCGTTGATAGTAGCTGTCACCAAAGGCGTCCTGGAGTGCAGCGTCGAGGGAGTCAACTATGTCAATGCTCCCAGGTTAGCGCAGAAAAGTGGAATACACTTTAAGAAATCGGCATCAACAGATGCCGAATGTTACACCGGTCTATTAAGAGTGGTCCTGACTACCGATAAGGAAACAAACGTGACGGTGGGGACCGTTTTAGGCATGGATGTTCCGAGGATTCTTGGTATTAACGGCTATCTCACGAGCATCGAGCCTGCCGGGCATATGCTGGTACTGCCCCACAAGGACAAACCAGGCATGGTTGCAAAGGTTGCAACACTATTGAGCAAAGAAAACATTAACATATCCATGATGCAGGTGGGAAGAAAAGTCCGTGGACAGGCAGGGGGGGAATCCATAATGATTCTGAACGTGGATGACCCTGTAAGCGGCAATATACTCAAGGAATTGCAAAAGATAGACGGTATTTACAGTGCAAAATATGTGAATTTGAAGGCCAGGTAGAGTCAGAGTTTTTGGACAATCCCTGACAGACTCATACTTTACAGTTTGCATATGAGTCATGTGTCTGTTAAACTAAAGACAGGTGTCCAACTACCGGGGAAAGAGGTGGTCCTATGAGTGCTGCAACAGCAAACGCGGAAATTATAAACGTACTAGGTGTCAAGGGTAAGCCATCGGTGAACTTTGACTCCATCATAAGAAAGGGGTTTTCGATGGAGGCATTAGAACGCTTCAAAAAGACATTTCAGATGGACGAGGAAACTTTGGCGCATTCCATAGGGGTGAGCAAGAAGACGCTCCAAAGGAAAAGAAGTGGGCACCAGAAGCTAAACATCGCGGAAAGCAACAGGTTATTCAGGGTGTTGAGAATCTTAACCATGGCAACGGAGACATTCGGAGGCGACAAGAAAGTTGCCATGGAGTGGATGCAGGAGTCGCAGTACGGGCTTGGCGGGATGACTCCTCTCGAAATGCTTGAGACGGATACGGGTACGGAAAAGGTAGAAAGCCTGCTCCTGCACTTGCAATATGGAGGTGTAGCGTAAATGGTTACCGCCTACCGGATGTGCCAGAAGATGAGGGCACCCGAGGCGTTTTCAGGGGAAGGCGCGAAGCAAAAAGGCATGCGATGGAACCACAAGGATATACCGGTTGTGTATGTGGCGGAACATCTGTCGTTGGCCGCCCTCGAGATCATCGTCAATTTGCCCC
The DNA here is from genome assembly GCA_963796345.1 of Nitrospirota bacterium. Classification (GTDB taxonomy): domain Bacteria; phylum Nitrospirota; class Thermodesulfovibrionia; order Thermodesulfovibrionales; family Dissulfurispiraceae; genus JADFXI01. The sequence continues at coordinate 94,574 of CAWCLI010000015.1, forward strand.
GAAAGGCACTCGGTGTACCCTTTGTTTCTTTCAAGGTGGAGATACCCGGAAGCGTAAAAACAGCAACCGTCGGGCATCTTCCGGTGGACTGGAGGGATTTCCCTTATCAGACCTCTACACAGGATATTGGCTCCCGGTAGGGCCCTCGAGGGGAAAACCGCTGTACTTGAAGTCCCCTCAGCAGTAATCCCTATTGAAAAAAACTATATCCTCAATCCTCTTCACCCGGATTTCACTAAGATCGTCATAAGCATAGCAAAAGACTTCGGATTCGACAACAGGCTTTACCAGTAACGACAACCGAAATATTTTTCCCCGCTTATCATAAATAAACATCCTCCATCCCGCGCCATGATAAAATGATTATAAAAAGTAAAATAACTTTTTGGTATCTGTATAATTTCTTATTCCACGATGAACAAACGCCAAAATGCAAATTGGAGACAGGGTCGGCTCTTCAGCTTCCTGCTGAGGGTATTGCGTGGTTTCAAGCGCAACCAGGGGCTGCTGTTATCCGGCGCTGTAGCTTATTACACCCTGTTGTCCATTGTCCCCATGTCAATCCTGGCCCTCATTGTGCTGTCGCATTTTATAGGAGAGGAACAGTTGTTTCAGACCTTATCAACGTATATAGGAATGCTGATACCCGGCTATGCAGCAACTTTGACTGAACAGGTGCGGGTTTTTCTTGAGCATCGGAAGGTGATCGGTATTATCGGCTTCCTTGCCATGTTGTTTTTCAGCTCCATAGCCTTTTCCATGCTTGAAAACGCCATGTCAGTGATCTTTTTTCAACGTGTCAGGATTCATCGCCGAAACCTTCTCATTTCCGCAATTATTCCTTATGCGTATATCTTCCTGATTGGTCTGGGTATAGTTCTGGTGTCATTTATTACTGGGGCATTAGACATACTTGAAAAAAAAGAATTGCTGTTGTTTGGATGGAGTGTGAGTCTTGAAGGCCCTTCCAGGGTCGCGCTGTATATGATGGGGATACTTGGTGAGATGCTGATGCTCACTTCCATATACTTGGTGATGCCAGTCGTACGTATCACCTTTCGTCACGCACTAATCGGAGGGATGACCGCAACGATTTTATGGGAGATCACCCGCCATATGCTGGTCTGGTATTACGCTACCTTATCTTTGGTACATTTAATTTATGGTTCCATAGCCACGGTAGTAGTTGCCCTTCTCAGTGTAGAAGCTGTAGCATTGATCCTTTTGTTGGGTGCTCAAGTTATTGCAGAGCTTGAACGCAAGCCTGATGACTTGACTGATGAAAAACGATCAGGGTTTGAGACATGACAGGGGCGCCGGAGTGTGGGCCTATGGCTTTCCGCGACAATTTTATCGAAGTTTGAGGAGCATGATCCTTTCATAGATATCCTCATCGCTGAACTGAAAGCCGAAATTGCGATAAAGTTTTATTGCGATTAAGTTGGAGTTCTCCACCGTCAACCAGATCGAATCAAAGGCGAGTTGCCGGGCCTCTTCAAGGGTCAATCTTGTCAACTCTGTACCGACGCCGAGGTTTCTGACGTTTTGGTGAACGAAGATTATAAACTCTCCCGACTTCCCGTTCGGGTCGGGAACGAGCGCTGCATGGCCGATTACCCTGTCATTTCTCCAGGCAAGGAAATTCATACCTATATCGAAGAGCTGTTTCACCCACTTGTAACAGACTTCAGGATTTTTTGGGGGGAGGCCCTGAGAAGCCGGTTTGGGCGAAAAAATGCTGTACATATCCAGAAGAGCAGAAAAATCTTCGATACTGCAGGGGCCCATTTCAAAAGAGACTCCGGATTTGTCGGTTTTGAGGATGCGCTTATCCGGTTTAATTGACAAGTAGTATCCCCATCACATTTCTAATACTATGCGAAGAGTGAGATGTGATGGCGGGATGCACAAACCGATTTTCAGGTATTGGCATTGTCCGTTCTGTAATAGCTCATCATAACAGTCATGTCTTTTTCTTTGATCCCTACACTTTTAGGGCAGCAGCTTTTTTCCCCGATCCACCTTTTTTTGCAAGCATCTTTTTTTCTGTCACTTCTCTAATTCCGGACCCTCTTTTTTTTGGAATGAATGGTTCCCTTACCTCAATCTCCTCAATAACAGTTGCCTCCTCTTCTTTTTCCTGACTTGCATGCCTCGGCTCTGTTCCTTCTACTTCTTCTGCAATTGTCTCATCCCCGATGAGTGCTTCTTCTCCCTCCGGCTCTTCCATGTCCTGGCTGGCATGCCTTGCGAGCACCATTCTTTCAGCGTCAAGCCAATTTTCAATATCCTGACATTCCAGGCACCCTTTCTTTTTATACAATTCGAAAGCTTTCCTCGCTATTTCTTCCTGTAAGTCCATTTCGACCTCCCTGATAGCCTCCGGTTAGAGTTGGAATGCTATTATTCTGCCCCTATTATAAGTTTACCAGCATTTCGGACGCTGTCAAGGTGTGCCGTTAACGACAGCTATTGAAAAGCGGGCCCGGATAGGTAAAGACAACAACGAGCACAACATTTTGTGATACAGTTTGTTGACAGCAGCGTACTTCCATGATATAAAAAAATCAAATGAACGGAGGCTGGTGAAATCACTGAAAAAATAATAATCGCTCTCAAAAGGCAGCATATGGAAAAGGAGAATTTTGTTTATACCATCTTACATCGGGACTCACAGAGGTGGAAAACTAGCTGACAGTATAGATAAGGCGCACAAAATGCTGGAGAATTGCCGCCTTTGTCCTCGAGAATGTAAAGTCAACAGGTTGGAGAATGAAAAAGGCCTTTGCCGGACCGGCAGACTGGCTGTGGTCTCCAGCTGCACCCCTCATTTTGGAGAGGAGGAACCGTTGGTTGGTACCAACGGTTCCGGAACTATCTTTATGGCCAATTGCAATCTCCTTTGTGTCTTCTGTCAAAACTGGGAAGTCAGTCATTGGGGCGAAGGAAACAAGGTTAGCTCAGAAAACCTGGCCGATATGATGCTTCGTCTCCAAAGCCAGGGATGTCACAACATCAATTTTGTTACACCGACCCATGTTATTGCTCAAATTCTGGATGCCTTACCCCATGCCATCGAAGGTGGCTTGAAGGTCCCCCTCGTCTACAATACGAGCGGGTATGATGCTGTTGAGACCCTGAGACTCCTGGAAGGGATCTTTGATATTTACATGCCGGATTTTAAATTCTGGGATCCTGAAATGTCGCGTGAATATTTGAAGGCTCCTGATTATCCTGAAAAGGCCAGAGAGGCTATAAAGGAGATGCATCGTCAGGTCGGCGATCTCACGCTTGATGAGAACGGCATCGCTGTAAAAGGAATTCTTCTGCGGCATTTGGTAATGCCGGGAGGCATAGCAGGGACAAAAGACATAATGCGTTTTATCGCCGGAGAAATTTCCTCAAATACTTATGTGAATATAATGAATCAATATCGACCATGCGGGGATGCCGATAAATATCCGCCTATAGAGCGAAGCATTACCCATCATGAATATGAGGAGGCTTTAAAGGCCGCCCGAGAGGAAGGCATCTTCAGACTCGATAGAAGGGAAAGAAGAATGAGGAATATTTGCTCGCGGTAAATACAAATTATTGGAGGAGGGTAGTGCCATAATAAGAAACTAAGGAGGGTTACCCATGAAAGTTATTGCATTTAATGGCAGTCCGCGGAAGCACTGGAACACAGCAATGCTGCTTGAGAAAGCCTTGGAAGGAGCAAAATCTCAGGGAGCAAAAACAGAACTTATTCATCTCTACGATCTCAACTACAAAGGATGTATGAGCTGTTTTGCCTGTAAGAAAAGGGTGGAAAGAGTTATGGAAAATGCGCAGTCACTGATGACCTGAAGCCTATTTTCAAGAAAATTGAGGGCGCCGATGCTCTCATTTTCGGCTCTCCCATTTATTTGGGAAATGTTACGGGAGAGATGCACTCATTTTTGGAACGGCTCATATTCCAGTATCTGACATATACGGACCCGCCCGGCTCGCTTTTTAACCGGCAGATAAAGACGGGGTTTATCTATACGATGGGCGTTACTGAAGAAGTCATGAACCAGTTAGGCTACAGTCAGTTCATGGATTTGATTTCAATGTTCCTGACAAGGACATTTGGGTTTTCAGAGTCACTGTGCTGCTTTGATACTTTGCAGTTTAAGGATTACTCTAAATATGTTGCTCCCCGGTTTGACCCTGAGAGTAAGGCGAAGAGGCGTACGGAAGTGTTTCCTCATGATTGTCATAAAGCATTTGAGATGGGACAAAGACTGGCAAAGGGATAAGGACAATAGCGACAAGGCTATAATAATTTGAATATCTGCGAGGACTTTGAGTTGAACGCGACACCCTGTCTGAATGACAGGTAAAGTTCTGACTTCCGCAATCAAGTTCATTATATGAGAAGTAGTATAATATTATACATTCAACTTTGAGGAGGCGCTGTGGTCCCTTTTCCGGTTATCAACCCTGAAATTATAAGAGTAGGGCCGTTTGCGGTCAGGTGGTACGGGATGATGTACCTGATCGGATTTGCATCGTCATTTTTTCTTGTCAGGTACCAGGTCAGAACCGGCGCTGAAGCGCGCAAACGCGCAGGGCGGGACAGAGAGGAAAAGAGCGTCCGCAGTTTTGAAATGGCGGATATAGATTCTCTCTATTCCTATATTGTGCTCGGCCTTTTGCTGGGCGCGAGATTGGGTTATGTCATATTCTATAATCTTTCGTTTTATCTTGAGCATCCACTCGAAATGTTTGCCGTATGGCATGGAGGAATGTCTTTCCACGGCGGGCTTATCGGGAGCGTTGTTATGGGATACCTGTTTTCCAGAAAATTCAGGGTCGATTTCTGGCATACTGCAGATCTTGTTGTTGTTACCGCTCCTATAGGGCTCGGTCTTGGAAGGCTTGGCAACTTCATAAACGGAGAGTTGTACGGCAGGTTTACCGATGTGCCGTGGGCAATGGTTTTCCCCTCAGGCGGGCCTCAGCCCCGTCATCCTTCACAACTATACGAGTTCTTTCTGGAAGGCGTGGTGCTGTTCACCGTGCTCTGGACTTTAAGGAGAAAGAATTACGAGACAGGCGTATTGACCTCGCTCTTTGTCATATTGTACGGTGCGTTCAGGTTCTTTGTGGAGTTCTTCAGAGAACCCGATGTTCAGCTCGGTTATGTTCTCGGCATATTTACTATGGGACAGGTTTTGTGCATGTCCATGGTACTGGTTGGTGCAATCATGCTGTATCTCCGTATAGCTGCCTCCCGCCGATAAAAATGGACCGGAGTGTCCTCGAAGCAATAAAGTCCTGGTCCACTTCTATGAAGTTGCCCTTTGCTATCTCGCTCGCATCCATGCACGCGGCGGAGATAATCTGCTGCAGCGATAATCCTGCTTTATCGAATAATTGCATTTCATCAAAAAAAGCCCTTCCGTGAGCTACACCTTTTGACCCGCTGTCGGTGCCTAAACGCAAACGTACCCCGATCGAGGCAGCATAACTGACTGATGAAAGATGTCCTTCAACGATCCTTTCTATATGCGACTGTTCGGCAGCCGGAAATAATCCGGCAATAGTGAGGAGGGCAAATAATGTGGGTATCCATTCGACTCTTTCTTCCGCCATTCTGTGCAATGTATCATGCGAGATGAAGTAGCCGTGCTCGATTGAAACCGCTCCGGCAGAGAGTGCATTCTGCACAGCCGTATCGGAATTGGCATGACAGACCATATGGAGATTTCTCGACCGGGCAGCTTTGTTAAGCAAGTTTAATTCCTCTGGTGAGAATCCTCCTTCAGTCACCAGCCCCGGTCCTTTTACCGAAACAATTCCGGAATTAATCACTTTAATAAAATCGGCGCCAGCGTCCGCGATTTCATCCACTGCTTTCCTGATCTCTGAAGTGCCTGAAACCCCCTTGCCGAGAAATGACCCATAGGTCCCCTTCTTATAAATTGCATATCCGGCTGATTTGATCTTTATGCCGGCGTCGTTGTCGGAGTCGAAAAGTGCCTTTGCCTGCAGTCCTATGCCGCTTCTGTGCCCCATATCGTTTACAGATAAAATACCGGATACGATATATGCATCTTTTATGGCAGGCAGGTCGCCGCGTGTCAATGGCTTTCCCTCACACATAAAATGCATATGAGCATCATTGAAGGGAGGAATTCTCATATTTTATGATATACTTTGATCGGGTAATATGTATAGTTAGGGGGGGGAGCCGTGGACATTGAGGCAGCGGCCAATGTGAACAGCTTAAAAAAACATGTTTTCTACGAATTGCTGCAAATGGCAGGCAGGGTATTTGTGCTAGTGAGGTATTCCGAGCATGTGATTCTTGGGAACAGGGGCTTCACCGCTGACGAAAAGGAAAACGGGATTATCCTTGTCTTTAACTCCAAGATGAATTTCCAGTGGGATGAATACGGGGTTACCGCCACACTGGTCTTTGGTACCTCCCCTCAGAAGTGTTTTGTTCCGGTGGATGAGATAACCGCCATCTATTCTTCCGAACTCGGCGCACAATTCACTGTGTCATCTCCATCCGGTAAAATGCAGGAAATCCGGACAAAGAGCGCAGCCGATGCCAAAGACCCTTCTGAATCCGCAGGGAATGTTATTAAAGTTGATTTTATCAAAAAACAGAAACAAAACGATACTGCGAAGGGAAAAGACTGAAATGGACAATGAGCATCTTATACACGACTTAATCATCAACCATTTGAAACACAGGTTCAGGAAAGAATACAGTGAAATAAAAGTCAATGCCGACGGCGACCCTGATTTGGTCCTCTCGAATCACGGCCTGGTCCTCGCAGTCGTTGAAGTTGAGACCGAAAGCAGCATAACGCCGGAAAAAGCCGGGAAGTGGAAAGATCTGGCGCAGCCCGGCACAAAGCTCATTCTTATGGTGCCCAAAAACGCCCGGGTAAAGGTCATGGAGATGCTATGGCAAAAAGGCATTGCCGACAGAGTAGGAGTCGGCACCTACGACATAGCAGTCAATATGCCGTAACCCTATTTGCCCTCCTCTTCAGGGCGTGGCATGTGCCGTATCATTTTGCCCGCCGCAAGGTAAATCGCCATTTCGGCAATATTGGTGGCATGGTCCGCAATACGCTCAAGATTCTTGGCGATAAAACTTATTTTCATGCCCCTTGTTACTGTTGACGGGTCCTGTATCATAAAGAAAATCAGTTCTTTATAAATTTCATCCCTGAGGTCGTCAATTTCATCGTCTCTCATGATGACATCCATTGCCAATTTTTTGTCGCCTCTCACAAAGGCATCGAGCGCGTCTCTTGTCATACCCTGGGCAATTTCTCTCATTCTCGGGATATCTATATAAGGTTTGAGCAAGGGTTCTTCATTCAGTTCAAGGGCCCTGTGAGCGATATTGACTGCAAGATCACCCATCCTTTCCAGGTCAGTGGTGATCTTCATCGCCGTTGTAACGAATCTCAGATCACTTGCCTTGGGTTGCATAAGTGCTATCAGCCGGATGCACTCCTCATCTATCTGAATATCGAACATATTTATCTGATGGTCTTTTTCGATAATATCCCTGGCAAGATCGTTGTCCCTGTCGACGAGCGCTCTCACCGAATCCTTGATTGCATTTTCAACCATGGACCCCATTACAAGGACCTTTTCTTTAAGCCTCAGCAATTCCTCATCGAAAATGGACATTATCCAAACCTCCCTGTAATATAATCTTCCGTTAGCTTTTCAGACGGCGCAGTAAACATTTTGTCGGTCCTGTCAAATTCAATGAGCTCTCCAAGCATCATAAATCCGGTCCAGTCCGATATCCGGGCCGCCTGCTGCATATTATGAGTTACGATTATTATTGTAACATTATTTTTCAACTGGACTATGAGCTCTTCTATTTTACTGGTTGATATAGGATCGAGTGCTGAAGTCGGCTCATCGAAAAGAAGCACGTGCGGTTCAACTGCCAGTGCCCTTGCAATAACAAGCCGCTGCTGCTGTCCGCCTGACAAGTCATAGGCACTGACATTAAGTTTGTCTTTCACTTCGTCCCACAGAGCGGCGTTTTTAAGGGCTTTTTCGACCTTTTCAGAGAGTTCGGAACGATTGGTGACGCCCTTTAATTTGAGTCCGTAGGAGATATTATCAAAGATAGTCATAGGAAAAGGGGTAGGCTTCTGAAACACCATGCCTATCTTGCTTCTCAGTGCTATGACGTCTACGTCATTAGAAAGAATATTTTTCCCTTCGAAAATTATCTGGCCCTCGTATCGATTCTTGGGATACAAGTCATGCATACGGTTGAAACATCTCAGCAGTGTGGTTTTCCCGCAGCCTGAAGGGCCTATTAAAGCAGTCACCGCCTTTTTATGTGCGGCCAGGTTGACCTGTTTTAGCGAATGGATGGTGCCTGCATAATAAAAACTCAGGCCGTTTGCTTCTATTTCCACTGTATCGGACACTATTTATACCTCCATTTAATAATGAGTCGGCCCGCAATCGTAATAAGGAGAATGAAAACCGTTATTATAAACGCCGCGCCCCACGCCTGCGTATGCCAATCCGCATAAGGACCCATGGCATACTGGAATATCACGGCAGTTAATGACGCGATAGGCTGGTTCATATTGAGGGAAAAATAGAAATTATTAAAAGAAGTAAACAGTAAAGGAGCAGTTTCACCGGCAACCCTCGCAATGGAAAGGAGTACCCCGGTGAAAATACCTGTTGCAGCGCCTCTGTAGACAACCTGTATTATTACCTTATAGTATGGCGCTCCGAGCGCAAAGGCCGCCTCCCTGAGCGTCCAGGGTACGAGAGATAGCATATCTTCAGTCGTTCTCAATACAACCGGGATCATTATTACTGCGAGGGCTACAGACCCGGCCCATCCGTTGAAATGCCCTACAGTTTTGACCATTATCGCCCAGATAAAAGTCCCTATTACTATGGACGGCACGCTGACCATGATATCCGAAAGTATGCTTATGCAACGCGCCACTCTGGTTCCCCTTGCGTACTCTGCCAGGAACGTGCCTCCTAAAATACCTATGGGTACTCCTATCAAAGTAGCGAAGCCGGTTATGATCAGCTGTCCGACGAATGCATTGCGGAGGCCGCCGCCGGGAACGCCTGCCGGGGTCGGGTCATTAAGGAACAGGGCAGGGGTGAGGGCACCAATACCGTTGACAAGTACGTCTCCTAGAATAAAAACGAGCCAGAACAGCCCGGAAAAGGCGGCTAGCGTGCTCAAAACGAGAGCCAGGATGCTTTCAGTCTTTCTCCTTTTTTCGACATTCATCGGGAATATCTCCTCTCGGCCTTGAGCAGAAAGAACTTGGCTATTGCAAGGACTATAAAGCTCATGACGAAAAGGACGAGTGCCAGATAAAAAAGTGACGATAAATAGAGGTCCTTGTCGGCCTCGGTAAATTCATTCGCAAGTGATACCGTAATGGTTGCAGCGGCATCGAAGAGCGAAGTCGTAATCTGGTGGTTGTTGCCAAGGACGAAAGCTACCGCCATTGTCTCGCCCAGCGCCCTCCCGAGGGATAGAGCGACACCTCCGTAAACGCCGAGTTTTGAATAAGGGAGAACAACATTTTTTACCACTTCCCATTTTGTTGCGCCGATGGCATATGCGGATTCCTTTACCACGGAAGGGGTCAAATTGAAAGAATCCCTCGAAATGCTAGCAGTGAAGGGGATAATCATAATGCTCAGAATGACACTCGCCGTCAGGATGTCAATTCCCATAGGAGTCCCGCTGAATAATATTCCTATGACAGGTAATGTGCCGAAGCTTTTTTGGAGCGCGGGTTCAATATACTTGGCCATAATAGGGGCAAGAGTGAACAGTCCCCACATTCCGTAAATAATGCTGGGTATTGCTGCAAGGAGTTCGATCGCGATGCCGATCGGGCCTTTCATGAAATTGGGAGCTATTTCGGTGACAAAAATGGCTATGCCGATGGCAATCGGAATTGCAATCACGAGAGCCAGCGTCGTAGTAACGAAAGTGCCGAATATAGTGGTCGCTGCCCCGAAAGATTCCGTAACAGGGTTCCAGTCGGTGGATGTAATGAAACGAATGACACCGAAATGGCGGATAGCAAGCGAGGATTCCCTGACAAGTATGATTAAAATGCCTGCGATCAGAAGAACTATCACAGACGATGCCAAAGCAGTAACGACAGAAAAAGCGGTGTCAACAGGGTTCTTTTTATAAATAATGGGCAACGAGCTTGCTCCTTTTGAAGAATATGTAAGCAAAGTGTTGAATGTAGAATGTTGAATTATGAAAGAAATAGTTTATTGCACATAGCATCCATAATCGAACATTCTACATTCAAAGTCCACTATTAAAAGGCAATTAAAAGGGTCAGGATATATGATACATTCCTGACCCTTTTAATTCAATCAATTTTATTCTAAACCGTTCTGCTTCCAGTATGCCCTGATCTTATCCTTCAAGGTCTTGGGAAGAGGCACATAAATCAATTCTTCGGCTTTTGAATCGCCGTTTTTGAAGGACCAGTCATAAAATTTGACGGTTTTCCTGCTGCTGTCCATTTTGTCTTTCGCCAGCAAGATGAATGTCGCACCTGCTATCGGCCATGCATTCTTGCCGGGAGCATTGACAAGCCACAGGTCGAAGTGCTTTTTGGGATCGAAATTTGCTGTTGCAGCGGCCTCCTTGAAAACTTCGAAACTGGGGGCCAAAACTTTACCCGCCGGATTCTTGAGCAGAGTATACGAGAGGTTATTCTGTTTTGCATAGGCATATTCAACATATCCTATAGAGGTAGGCGCCTGCTTGACGTAATTGGAGACTCCTTCATTCCCTTTACCGCCGATTCCGACAGGCCATTTTACCGAAGTCCCGGCGCCGACTTTTTCTTTCCATTCAGAACACTGGCCGCTTAAATAATTAGTGAATATAGCGGTTGTGCCCGAACCGTCAGACCTGTGTACGACGTTGATTTCAGTATGGGGCAAATTCAGACCAGGATTCAAGCTCTTAAGATGTGCATCGTCCCAATATTTGGCCTCTCCGAGATAAATTTTGCAAACGGCATTGGAATCCAGCGTCATTTGACCCGGTTTCACTCCAGGCACATTAACAACGAGGACGACTCCTCCGATAACTGCGGGGAACTGGAGCAGGTTGTCTTTATGAAGTTCCTCGGGGCTAAGCGGTGCATCAGACGCTCCAAAATCGACTGTCCGGGTCGAGATCTGCCTGATTCCCCCTCCTGAACCGATAGGCTGATAATTGAGCTGAATACCTGTCACCTTATGATAGTCGTATGCCCAGGCTTGATACACCGGAGCAGGAAATGTTGCGCCGGCTCCTGTCAGAGTGTCACCTGCTTGGGCCGTGCCAAACATTAGAATACACGCTACTGCTAAAATCATGCTTAATGCTGCTTTCATGCTTCCTCCTTGTTTTAATAAGTTGTCATCTTGCTAGGATAAGGCTTTTTGGTTACAGGAATGTTACACAGACGTTAAAAAACGATTACAATCACCCCCTGGTATTGATTTTGTTAACAAATGAGACAGTTCTTGCACTTTGAGAAGCTCGAATAATAATGACGGCAATATTGCAACAAAAGAACTATAAAAAAAATTCAGTTACGTGAATATTAAGGGATCGTTACATTTCAGTTACATAAAAGGCGAAAGGTCGAAGGTCGGTTAAAAGAAGGGACATTTTTTGTGCTCCTTGCTTTTACAATACTCTTCGAGCTGAAACAAACTTGGCACGTACGGGTCCTCTCCTGCCTGGCAGGTATAAATAAGCCATCTGGTAAGATACGGGCATTTCAGGGCCCTGGGTTCGACTTTTGCAAATCCGTTTTCCCTTCTTGCCGTGCCGTTTACCATTTAATGTCACCCCGTGCTGATAGTTGTTAGGACTTCTTCGTTTGTCACCATAGCTTTCACGTATTTCATAATATCCACGTGTTGAGGATCATACGTAATGACGAGGCTCCCTGTAATGGGATTCGCACTTACGTCTTTGATGCCTTCAGGCACCGGCAGAGTCGATAATTTTTTCAGTGTTGATACAGGAAGTTTCCTGATTATCGGCACATGCAGCCTTATGCGTCCCGGGACATGGTGTACCACCCTGTATTCGATCATTTATTCCACTCCTTAGTTAATTAAGTAAATCATAATTAATCTTACATAATGATGAACTTACTGTTACAACTTTGTGAAATTTAGATATGATCGAATATCACGTACATATATCAAGTACATGTAGGTAAATAATGAAAGGTTTGGTTTCATTTACTATGAGCTAATTCTATTATATAATTTGCTTAAAGGCTGTGAATGATAAATCAGGAGGATACTATGGCACTTTTTGATAATGGACTAAAAGGCAATATTCTGACGGGACTGGCTATAGGCATTGGGACAGCCATTTTTGCCCCACAGGTAATCCCCGCGATCGCCAGCGTGGTAAAGCCTTTTGCGAAAGCTGCCATAAAGGGCAGCCTGATTGTCTATGAAAAGGGCAAAGAGGCTTTTGCGGAGGTAGGGGAAATGATGGAAGATATAGTTGCGGAAGTAAAGGCTGAAATGACAGAATCACATAACAATACAGCCGGCATTAGCCCGGAGGATAAAAAAGGCGACTGATGATACCTGAAGCTGTCTTAAGCCACACTACTTCGGGAAGAACCAGGATAAAAGTGCCGTCCATGAAAGGGAATGCCGCGTACTTTTCTGCGTTGCAGGATCATTTTGCGCATTTTCAGGGAATTGAGCAAATCCAAGCAAACGCTATGACAAGCAGCGTGTTATTCATGCATGCTGCCGATTTGAAGGCTATCGCAACATTTGCCGAAGAACACTCACTTTTCAGGCTCGGAATTTCGAGGTCCCGGACAACGGCCTTGTCAGGCAGCATTATGAAATCTTTCAATGATTTTGATAAACAAGTAAAAAAATTTACCGGGAATGAGCTGGACGTGCCCGGGGCTGCTTTTGTTACTCTTCTGGGTTTCGGCATATATGAAATAAGCAGGGGTAATTTTGCAGCCCCTGCATGGTACACAGCTTTTTGGTATGCGTTAAACGTATTTCTGAAGTCGCTGCCTGATGCTGCCGCTGACCAGAAGTAGGTGCCTCTAGTCAGGAACAAATAGCGGCAGTCATGTAAAAGATGAAACCGCAGTGCGCACAGCCAACAATAGGGGCTTTAAGCCAGAGGCTCTGTGTTCTCTAAAAAGGACGGCATATAAAAGATTAATGGTATGAGAACTCATAGATTGGAAGAGACTTTATCATAACCTCTTCACATTTAAATGCTTTCTATGTGTTCTCTGTGGTTGGGGTTAACCTTGAAAGAACAATTTTGAAGGAGGGTGTTGTCATGGCAAAAGGCGAGATGAAAGAGGTTCCGGAGGAGACGTCCCATAACATTGGAGCAGCCGGAACAAGAGTGAAGGAAGGGATTGTAAGCAGTCTGAAGGGAATAAACGAAATAGAAGCTGAAATCGTTAGTCTCGTTAGAAATACCGTCTCTAATGCCCTAAAGGCGACCGCATCAGTGGCCAGTGAAGGTGTTGACGTGACGAAAGATGTAGTAAAAGGCGCGATTCAGGCTACGGAAGAAGTAGGAACAGGACTGATTTTAAGCACTAAAAGCGTCGCCAAGGGTGTTGTGATGGGAGTCAGCGATGTTGGCGGCGATGTCCTGACTGTTGCGGGACAGACTGTTAAGGGTGCGGTTAAAGGTGCTGCTGAGGTCGGCGCTGACGTTGCACTCGTGGCGAGAAGGGCTGTGGACGGTGTAATTGAAGCTACCAAGGAAATTGGCGGAAATGTGGAAGAGGCCGCTACTGCAGCTGTCGGAGGAGCTGTTGAGGCTGCCGGCGCGATCGGGAATACGGCTGTTCGTGCTGTAAAGGACATGCTTGTTGGTGTTGTTAGCGGAGTAAAAGAAATTGCCGGCTCTGCACTGCCGCGTTCGTCGGCATCAGAGGCACCTGAAATCTCGACGAAGCACAAGACGAAAAGGGAAGAATAAGAATAGTGATCCATGCAGTACATACGGCAGTGCCGGGAAGGGCCCGATACAAGGTAAACAGACTTTACCGCTCGGAATCTCTGAAAAACCGCCTTGAATCGGGTCTTTCAGGCACTGAGGGGATCAATCTTGTCTCAGTCAATACATTGACTGGAAGCGTCCTTGTTTATTTCAATGGAATCAATACCGCTGATTCTGTCATAAATGTCATTAGAAATATACTGCATGAGTATGAAGGCGGCAGTGTCAGGCAGGCCGCAAATACAGTCCCGCAGCAGCAAATTCCTGATTTACATCCGGTTCCGGCGGTTCCGGTCTATGAAGGCGGCAAGGGAAAGGCAGCCCTGTCCAGGGAAATAAAAAGCAGGAGAAAATTAAGAAAACTCGTTGAGCACGCAGAAGACCAGAAGGTCGAGACATGGCACACAGTTGAAACATCCACAGTCCTTGAACGTTTGGATGTCCGGACGGATACCGGCCTTTCGGCTGAAAGCGCACAGGGAAGGCTCAAGAAATTCGGTCCCAATATCCTGCCTGAATCGGTCCCGCGTTCAGGGTTCAGCATTCTTGTTGATCAGTTCAACTCAATTCCGAATGCCCTGCTTGGCGTTGCGGCCGGTCTCTCGGTATTGACCGGGGGTGTAGCGGATGCGGTGGTTATTGCCGGAGTGGTCGTAATCAATGCGGTCATCGGTTATGTTACGGAGAGCCAGGCTGAAAGGACTATTCACTCGCTCAAAAGTCTTGTCAGGCCGTCATCGTTTGTCATGAGAGACGGTATCCAGAAATATATTCCTGCAGAGGACGTGGTCATCGGCGATATCCTGGTGCTCAGGCCCGGCAGCTATATTGCGGCTGACAGCAGGTTGATTGAAACAAACTATCTGAGCGTGGATGAATCCGCTCTTACCGGCGAGAGCCTGCCGGTTGTAAAGACTACAAACAGTATAGATGAAAGCAATGTGCCGCTTGCGGACAGGGTCAATATGGCCTACATGGGTACATTGGTTACGGGGGGCCAGGGCCTTGCAGCGGTAGTTGCCACTGGAAGGTTCACGGAAATAGGAAAGATACAGGAACTTGTTGGGTCAGCGGAGTCTCCGGACACACCTATGGAGCGTCAGCTCAGACAAATGGGTACGCAGCTTGTCCTGGTCAGCGGGGCGGTCTGTGGCCTTGTTTTCATCATAGGGCTGCTTAGGGGATATGGCTTGCTCCAGATGCTCAAGAGTTCGATCTCTCTAGCTGTAGCAGCTGTCCCTGAAGGCCTCCCGACAGTTGCAACGACCACCCTCTCTCTCGGGATCAGGAATATGAGAAAGCACAAAGTCCTTATACGCCATCTCAATGCGGTTGAAACACTTGGCTCTGTGCAGACTATATGCATGGATAAAACGGGCACTATAACGTTGAACAGGATGTCTGTTGTCGCGATTCACACAGGGATGAAAAGAATAAAAGTGACGGACGGCAAATTTATGGTCAACAGGGAGAGTGTTAACCCTTATTCGTCCGATGAGTTCCTCAGGCTTCTGCACATATCGGTGCTCTGCAATGAATCTGAGATCAGCGTAAGGGAACAGGCCGGAGGCCCGCTTGCAGGGAGCAGTTATTATGAGAACGGAGAAGGAAAATATGTGCTGAGCGGTACGCCCACCGAGAATGCCTTGATGCACATGGCAATCTGTGCTGGCGTTGACATAATTCAGCTCAGAAAAATGTACCCGCTCCTTAAAATAAGCTATCGTTCAGAGAACCGCAATTATATGGCTACCCGGCACGACTTTGGCAGCGAGGGCAGGATAGTCGCCCTGAAAGGCAGTCCGACAGAAGTGCTGGCTATGTGCGATTGGTATATAAGAGACGGTGAAAAGATTTCGATGTCGGATGATGACAGGCTCTCAATAGATACAGAGAATGAACGCATGGCAGGTGAAGCGCTCCGTGTCCTCGGTGTTGCCTATTGCCGGATGGAAAATGGCAACTGCGAGCATGACGTCAGCAGCGGTTTTATATGGCTCGGTCTCGTGGGTATGGCTGACCCCACTAGAAAAGGTGTCAAAGAACTGATCGGTGTCTTCCACTCCGCGGGTGTGGAAACGGTAATGATAACCGGGGACCAGACCCCTACTGCCTATGCCATCGGAAACGAACTGGATCTGAGCAATGGTGGACAGCTCGAAATTCTTGATTCCACACACCTTGCAGACATTGAACCAGATGTCATGAAAGCGCTTGCCGAACGTGTCCATGTATTCTCCCGTGTAAGTCCCGCTAACAAGCTTCAGATTGTGCAGGCCCTGCAAAGTACAGGGAAAGTTGTCGCCATGACCGGCGACGGCATTAACGACAGTCCTGCGCTCAAGGCTGCCGATATTGGCATAGCCATGGGCCACACGGGCACTGATGTTGCGCGTGAGGTGGCCGACATTGTTATCGAAGACGATAACCTTGAGACAATGGTCATAGCTGTAAGCCAAGGCCGCACCATTTACAACAATATTCGAAAATCGGTACACTTTCTCCTGGCGACCAATCTCAGTGAAATTATGGTAATGTTTACCGGTATAGCCGTCGGCATCGGCCAGCCGCTCAACGCGATGCAATTGCTCTGGATCAATCTTATATCAGATATATTCCCCGGACTGGCTTTGGCACTTGAACCTCCTGAACCGGATGTGCTCAGCAAACCGCCGCGCAACCCTCACGAGCCTATTATCAGGAAGAGTGACTTTAAGAGGATAGCTTTCGAAGCTTCAATGATGAGTGCGACTGCACTCGGCGCCTATGGGTATGGTATTATGCGCTACGGTCGCGGACCGCGGGCCGGGACTATTGCATTTATGAGTCTCACCTCAAGTCAGCTCTTGCATGCTGTAAGCTGTCGTTCTGAAAAATTAAGCATGTTCGATAAGGAGCGGTTGCCTGCAAACAGGTATCTCGACGGGGCCCTTGGAGGTTCATTCGCACTGCAAGCCCTTACGATAGCTGTGCCCGCGCTCAGAGGTCTCCTCGGCACGACAATGATAAATCTTACAGATGCCCTGGTAATCGGAGGAAGCGCAATATTCCCTCTTGTTGTCAACGAAGCGACCAAGAAAACCATACGAGGTGAAGCTAAATGAAAAAAGATTTTATGTTTACGTCCGAATCTGTAACCGAAGGGCACCCCGACAAATTGTGTGACCAGATCAGCGATGCCATTGTGGACCACTTTTTGCAACAGGACCCGTACTCCCGGGTTATTGCAGAATGCGCTGTTTCGACCTCCATCCTCTTTATTGCAGCAAGGTTCGCCTCAAATGCTTATGTGGACTTCCCCTATATAGCGCGCCAGGTAATATCCCAGATCGGCTATGAAGCTCATGAATTCAACGGTAAGACATGCAGTATTTTGACAAGCCTTAAAGAGGCCTCCCGCGACCCTGACTGCTGTTTTGATGAAATGGAGATGACCGAGAGTGAAATAGAAGGCATCCCGGTAAAAAATCAGGTTACGATCTTTGGTTTTGCCTGCAATCAAACCTCTGCTTTCATGCCGCTTCCTATTTGGCTTGCGCATAAACTTGCCAGGCGGCTGACTTCGGCCAGGCTTCAGAAAGTGCTTCCGTATCTTTCGCAGGACGGAAAAACGCAGGTGGGCGTGGAATTCAGGAACCGCAGGCCTCACAGAATACACAGTTTGACTGTCATAGCAAGCCAGAAAAAAGGCAAGGGCCCGGATCTCAGACAATTAATAGGTGATATAAGGGAAGCTGTCATCGATAGTGTTTTTAACGATGAGGACGTCAAGCCTGATAAGGACACCAGGATATTCGTCAATCCTGATGGCCCATTTATTATTGGGGGCCCGGCAATTCACTCAGGGCTTACCGGCAGGAAAAATGCGATTGATACTTATGGTGAATATTCCCGCCATAGTGGCGCGGCTCTCAGCGGCAAGGACCCGATGAGAATCGACAGGGTCGGTGCTTATGCTGCGCGTTATGCCGCCAAGAATGTGGTTGCCGCTGGTCTTGCCGATGAGTGCGAAATTCAGCTCAGCTATTCAATAGGGCTTTCCCGTCCCGTCAGTATCCAGGTGGAGACTTTCGGCACCGGCAAACTGCCTGACAATGTCATTTCTGATCTGGTGGAAAAGAATTTCGATTTCCGGATTGCGGGTATTATTAAGCAGTTCCAGTTGAGGCGGCTTCCATCAGTCATCAAGGGCGGATTCTACAGGAAACTTGCTTCCTACGGGCACGTCGGCAGGATGGATCTGGGACTTCCGTGGGAACTAACTGATAAAGCACACCTTCTCAAAGAATAATCTCATTGCATTGACTGGATGATACAGCCCTATTTCTGCTGAAATCACCTAAGTTCTTACGGCAAATATCAGCCAGTCAATTCTGTAACTCAAAATTAATATTCCTGTAAAACTGCTTTAACCCTTTTCCCTGTAGACTATACAAATTTACAGCTTCACAGGAGGGGTAAAGATGGTAGATGCTCAATACGAGGTTCTGAGCATGCGCAGCGGTCATTTTATTGTCAAACTGGTTGAACACTATGAGGAACTGGAAAATGCATTAAGATTGCGTTTTGCCGTATTCAACAGAGAATTGAATGAAGGCCTCGACAGCTCTTATCTGACCGGCATGGACAGGGACAGTTATGATGACTATTGCGATCACCTTGTCGTTATCGACACCCGGTGCACCAAGATCGTCGGCACCTACCGCCTGCTGCTCGGGTCGGTCGCTGAAAACAATATCGGCTACTATTCGGAAGGCGAATTCGATATGACCGCGATCAGGAATCTCAGGAGTGAAAAACTCGAACTCGGCCGGTCCTGTGTCCACAAGGATTACCGGAACGCGAGTGTCATAAATCTGCTTTGGGCCGGTATTGCGCGTTATACCGAAATAAACGACGTGCGCCATTTATTCGGGTGCGGAAGCCTGCACACTGGTGACCCTGCCGAAGTAAGCATGGTATACTCTTACATGAATATGTTCCACCGGGCCGGCGCTGAATTTACCGTGTATCCCATGAAAAAGCTGCAAGGCGTCCGCATGTCACGTATTGCGGACCAGAAAACCGTGTTTGATAAACTCCCGCCTCTTATCAAGGGATATCTGCGGCTTGGAGCACTTATTTGCGGAGAGCCGGCTTATGATGACATATTTGGAACAACCGATCTCTTTCTGCTTCTGGAAACCGAAAAGTTGATCTCCCGTTACAAGAGGCGTTTTTTCCAGGAGACTGACGAGACTCTATGTCGTGCTTCATAAGGATCCTGAGATTATTTCTGCTAATCCTGCTCAATCTTTTTGTTGTTATCTATGGGACCCTGATAAGGTTTTTACCCCTTGCTCCATACCGTAAATTGCGTTTTCAGACACACGGGATGCAATGGTGGTCGCGGGCCGCTTGCCGCATTCTCGGCATTCACATTGTTCGCACCGGCTCATACAGGCGGGATGATGCCTTTTTCATTGTCAGCAATCATTGCAGCTATATAGATATACTTGTTATCGGAAGTATGGTCCAATCTGTCTTTCTTTCTAAAAGCGATGTAGCTTCCTGGATGTTCCTTGGCAGAATGGTAAGGCTTGCGGGGACAATTTTTGTCAATCGTGAGTCTAAAACAGCGTCGGTCAGGGTATTGGATACCATAAACGAGCGCCTTCGCAGCGGTATCAGCGTGGTGGTTTTTCCGGAAGGTACAACAAATAACGGACTCGCCATGAGGGATTTTAAAAGCACCTTTTTCAAGGCGCCTATAGACAGCGAGGTCCCAATTCTGCCCTTGAGCATTATTTACTCTCATATAGATGGAATGCCTGTTACACCCGGCACGATTGATACTGTGGCCTGGCATTCGGATATGGAGTTTCTTTCTCATTTCTGGAACCTTCTGGGCACCAGGAGTATCGAAGCACATGTGCATTTCAGTCAGTCGCTGGATAATTTTACGGGGGACAGAAAAGTACTTGCTTCAATTGTCTTTGGGAAAGTCAGGGATGGATGCAATGGAAATTTTTGTGAAGAATATACTATTGGAAAAGCGCCCTGAGAGGACGTTGGTCAGTTACGGCTTATAATAAAATAGCTAAAAACGACAGGGCAGAGCCTTCCAGCGCCTGCTGGACAAAAGCCCCCAGTACAGCATTGCCCACAATATGACCAGCTTTTTTCGCCGTGCTATGAATATACTGATCGTTGGTTGCCGCCTTTGTCGTGTCGAAATAACCTTTCCGCTGCAGGATGCTTATAATGTCTTTTTGACTGACCATTTTGGCATTATAATTTACCAAAAGGCTGCCGGTAGTGAGGTTAATATCAACTGTGGCAATGCCGTGCATAGTACTCAAAGTCTTTTTGAGTTCGTTGGCAACGTTCTCGTTTTTCTTTATTGCCGGGCTTTTTATCCTGAGTCTTCCTGGCACATCATGAATGTAATAGCTCATGTTCTCCTTCCCTTACATCAGTTTTTGCGAATGTTTTGCAACCGGGATATCCCGAACACCTGAACCGCCATACCTTTTCTTCCCTTTTATATAAATGCATAACTCTTCCACACACCGGACAGGCAGGTCTGTCTTTGACTACCGACCGCATGATACCCGCTGAAAATTGCCTCCCGCATATAAGGCACAGGAACCTCTGCTTTCCCTGCCACGTCTTGCCATACTTATATACGGCATCCAGATTGCAACGCGGACATTTTATTGCAAAGCTCTCTGTCGCCGTATGTGCTGTCATATGTGTATTAAACCAAATAATTATTACACTGCTATGACAGCTTTGTTACTATTGTGTTAAATTTCAGCGCACTGGGAAGGCTCAAACGGACTGCCGTCCCAAACAGTGTGCAGTGAGCAGAAATAAATCGAACATGCTTCATGATGCCGGCTCATGCACACTTTTATGTCGATATCCGCCAAGTCCTTGACAAGCCTGTCCGATGCGCCACAATGCGCACCTTGCTGGGTCCCCTTAAGATACGGGCATATTGTGAGATTCCTATGGTTCATATTATCCTCCATGCCAAACATAGAATACAGTTTCTTTGTTACAGGAATATTAAGATAATGTTACAAAGTTGTAACATTATCTCCGTCGCAGGGTACGGGCCAGAAAAATAGGGCAATTATCGTAATTTTCGCTATCGCAGTGACCTGCTCTTCTATTTGTATCAATTACCAATCGTGACAGAGAGGCTGCACAGATGCCGGTCTCGTTATTGCAGTAGGGACAATTACGCTCATCGCCTATAGTAGCGGCATAAATGGTATTGCTATGGATCGCACATGTATTCATACTGCCCCCTTGCTCTGCACCCCAAAAAAATCCGTTTTTTGAGGGACGCCGTTGCCATTTGATCGTGTTTTGAATCCCGACGAAGTATTCCTGAGTTCTTCAGCGATGCCGATAAGTACCTCAACTTCCTGAGCGACTTCAACTGACATCATTTCCATTTCCTTTGCTATGCCCGATGTCTCCTCGGTACTCCTGACCACGTCCTCAGATACTGCTGTCTGCTCGTCAACCGATGCGGCGATCTGGGTAACCTGATCGCGCACCTTTTGCACAGATTCCACGATATGAGTCAATGCATCTCCAACCTGTGATATGTATTCATTGGCCCTGGTGACTTCGCCAGAAGCATCCCTCATTGATTCTGTCGTTTGCAGGGATTCGGATTGAACGGCCCTGATTTTTTTAGAAATCTCCGCAGTTGCGCCGATTGTCCGCTCAGCGAGCTTGCGCACTTCGTCGGCTACAACAGCGAATCCCCTGCCTTGTTCACCGGCGCGGGCTGCTTCGATTGCCGCATTCAGCGCCAGCAGATTGGTTTGGTCCGCTATATCATTTATAACGGTAATAATGTTTCCGATTTCCCCAACCCTGTTATTGAGCTTTTCTATCATTGAAGCAAGCTCGACAGTTGAAGAATACACCCTGTTTACCGTCTCAACCGCCCCGTCCGCCACCCGCTTGCCTTTCTCCGCAGTCGCCATCGTCTCGGAAGAAGCATTTGAAGCGGCTGAAGCATTTGATGCTATGGTATTGATGGTTTGGCTCATTTCACCGGCGGAGGTCGCTATGTGCGCAGCTTGCAGTGACTGGGTCTTTGCACCCCCCGCTGTTTTCTCGGCCTCCGATTTCAGCTTCTGTACAGAAGCTACTACTCTATTCTCCGACACAAGCATGCTGCCTATCGTACCGTTGAACGACTGTATCATTTTATTAATATCGCGTCCCAGGAGCCCTATCTCATCCCCGCTGTCATAGTCAATGGATACGGTAAGATCACCGTTGGATATCTGACCGACGCTGCAGGTAAGTTCGGTCAGTGGTCTTATGACGCCCTGGACTATCATATAACCGAAAGCTATCGCCAGCACGAAGCCGACAATAATGCTCACCACCGCTATAGTAGTCACCATTCCAAAAAGCGATGCTGAATGCTTATAGGCGTCCCTGGCTTCCGTCATGTGCAGGGCAATCAATTTATCGAGGCTCTGCTCTATCGGCTCGACAGTAGGATTCAGTTCGTCAATAAAAAAATTGCTGAGTTCCTGCCTGTCCCCTTTTGCCAGTATATCCTTTAATTTATCCAGGGGCTTGATTGTGGTAGCGAACGAACCGCCCATTGCCATATCAAAGAGCGGTTGGGTCTCAGTTATCAACTTCTTTTCCTTTGCGGTATGTTCCAGAGAGGCATAAGCCCTCCATTTTTCGACGGCAGCCTTCATGGCCTCATCTACGCTCTTCTGCCCTTCTTCAAATGGAAGGGTGTTGTCACGGATGTGCTGTACTGATCCGATAATGTCGACTCTATACAGATTCGCGATTGTCTGCAAAGTTTCAAGTGGCAACACATTGTTCTTATATACGATATCGACATCGGCAACCGTTTTCTTCATGCCCATAATCCCGAGTGCCCCAATCGAGGTCAACAAAAGAAGCATGAAAACAACGAGCGCCAGGAGACGATATCCGATCTTGATATTTCCGAGGAAGGTGGTTCTGCGTCCCTTTTTTGAAAGCATCATGCGAAGCGTTCCTTTATGGCATCTATAATTCTGTAACGGAAGGACCAGAAGCCGTTTTCAGGGCACGGGAAAAGCATAGAATCTTTGCCGATAATGTACCGGTTGCCCCTCCACACAACAGTATGGCTGATAATCGGCACAGACCATATGAGCCCGATAACGAGGTCCTTTACAGGGGAAAGCAAATAAAGAAACGGGTTGTCCAGGTCGGTTCCGGTTTTTCTGCCGAGATAAAAGTCTCCCGCGATCTTCACCAGAGAGGTAAGAATGGCAAAGGTCATGGTCAATTTTGAACATTGCCAGAATATTATCGGCATCGCTGACATGAATACGGGATTGCCTATTAACTCAAAAATATATTTCCAGCCGCCGATCTTCCACCTGAGCTTGCCCCATCTCGTATGCCGGTTAAGGAAGCGCTTCATCCCCCAGTATTCGTTCACGTTCTGCACCATGTATTTGGACAGCACAACTTTCTTGCCGCTTTTTTGCATTCTTTCACCGATGACGTAATCTTCGGCAAGAATATCCTTCACCGATCTGAGACCGCCGATCGCCTCCAAATCCTTCTTTTTCATCAGCATCGATTTTCCGACCACGCAGGGCATCTTCAGAAATTTGTCCAGGAAACACACACTTCCAATGATAAAAGAGTTAAGGTGCAGGTTCTCGAAGATCGCACCCAGCGTGCGGCCGCCGACGCCTTTTATAATATTGCTCACCAGGCCCACTTCATGGCCTGTCTCAGGATGCGCCATATGGCTTGTTATCTCCTGTAGATAGTTTGCATCGACCATGACATTGCTGTCGCTGATAAGGACAAGCTCATGCTTCGACGTCTTATAAGCTGAAAGAAGGTTATTGACCTTGGGATTAAGGCCCGTGCCGGTTTCCCTGACAATAATAGTGATGTCTCTGTGAGGGCATTTCTCTTCAATTTTTTTTGCAATTTTGTAGGCGGGATCATTGTGGTTCTGGAGAGAGAATATGATTTCGTATTCAGGATAGTCCTGGGTGCAAAAGCTCAGGAGGTTGTCATAAAGGTTGTCGTCCAGTCCCTTGAGCGGTTTGAGTATTGAAACGGGGGGAAAAAGTCGGGGAAGGGCATGCCCTTCCCCGCAGTTACAGGGAGTGGAAAGACATGAGCGTACTGCCCATATTTGAAAGCCGTAAGCCACAAGACCCAAAAAAGTAATAAGTGCAAAAAATAAAAATATGCTCATCCCTCCCCCTCCTTTAGTTTCTGAAAAGGGTGATAGCCACCCCTTTGTTGTGCTTAATGCATTGTTTTACGGCCGACGTATCTTTCTCGCAATTAAGCAGCGTCTTCCACGAATACAGGTGACGCGCCTTGTGGAAATCGCTATTGGCGAGGTAGGGATACTTCTTAAGACTTATTACATTGAAAACATCGTCCCTGTTCGCTACTTCCCATGCATCGATATATTTGGCATATTTCTCCCTGTTGTTCCAGAGGAAAAGAGTGTCCTTGCTCATGTCCGACATATAATGAGGATGGCAGGCCACTATCAGCGCATCCTGCTCCTTTGCTTCAAGAAAGATTTTTTCGTAGTTCCAGGACGCGGGAATGAAGTCCTTTATGTCGATAAGCAGCATATGAGCGGATTTATCGGACGACAGGTGGTTTTTGCTGATTTCGACTCCCGGGATCACCAACATGTCGTATTTTTCCCATGCCCTTGCCGCTTCAAATTTGATGTGTTCCATGTACTCCTGAAAATTGTCCTCCCTCACCGAAAGATTAAAGTGATTGGCAAACTGCCCAATTGAGTTAACGTTGCTCACTACATGGTCCGTAATTGCGATAACATCGAACCCCGCCTGTCCGAAAAGATCGACTGTCCGTTTTAACTCCACCGAACCGTCGGAGTATGTGGTGTGGATATGGAAATCGCACAGAAGCATCAACTACATAATAATGTTTCTTCGGTTACATGATTATGAAGCGTTTATTAAGATTATGTTACGATCTGAAGGCCTTAATGCGTGATGAGTAATGCGTAAAGAGTGTTTAGACTTTCATTCTGGTTTTTACGACCGGCTTTTAATGACGTGTGCGTAATATGCCGCGGCATTTGTCGGCTTGCGTTCCATGGTATCGAAATCCACCTTGTACAGGCCGAACCTCGCATCCAGGCCCTGCAGCCATTCGTAGTTGTCGATGAGTGTCCAGTAAAAATAGCCCCTGAGATCGATACCGTCCCTGATGCTCTTCTCAACCGCTTCGATATGCCTGCTCATGTATTTTATTTTTGTCTGGCCGTCATGGGTCGCTATGCCGTTCTCGGTAATAATGAGCGGGACCTTGAGCTTCGATGCATATCGGAGGACTTTCTCAAGCCCGCGCGGATGTATCTCCCATCCCATGTCGGTCAGCCCATATCCGTCTATGTCCATGTGCCTCAGTTCGAGGCACATTTTTTTGAACGGATTAAACCGTATATGCACCCGCGTATAGTAATTGACACCGAAGAAATCCACTTTGTTCTGTATCGGCACCTGAATCCTGATTTCGTTTTTGAATGGGAACTTAATTCGCACATACCCGGTCAGAAAAGCATCGAGCAGCGAATGATTATAGAAATATTTGACGATTTTAGCGAGAAGCCTGTCGAACGGGCTGTAACGCTTCCACGGCGCCAGTGCCGCCATATTATGTGCCACGCTGACCATGGGTATAATTCCGTTTTTTTTAGCATGATCATGAATCATGTCATATGCCTTTCCGTGACAGACAAGGATGTTTTGCAGTGCCCTTATTGCGAGAGAGGGATCTCGGATACCTGGTGGCATGCAGCCTTCGAGATAACCACCCAGCAGAAGGACATAGGGCTCGTTGAATGTTATCCAGTAGCGGACCCCCTTGAGGGTTGTCACGACTTTCTCGGCAAATCTCATGAACTTTTCGATTGAGGAGTCCTCATGCCAGGGATACTTTTTGATAAACCACAGTGGATGGGTAAAGTGATGGATCGTGACCATCGGTTCGATATTGTTCTGCACAAGGATATCGACAATCTCCTGGTAATGGGCCAATGATGCATCGTCCCAGACGTTTTCCCGCGGTTGTATCCTGCTCCATTCCACCGAAAAACGGTAAGAGTTGACACCGAGGTCTTTGAGCAGATTCAGGTCTTCTTTATAAAGCGTGTAGTGACTGGTGACATTGGGTCTTTCATTAAGAATTGTGTCCCATGACGCCCAGTCTGCATGTGGAGAGCCTTCGAGCTGAAAGGCGGAAGTGGCAACGCCCCAAAGAAATCCCTTATTCATCCCATCTTGCGTCTGTCGCGTTCGATGAAGGAACCGCACTTCATTTTAGCGGCCTTCTTGACCTCTGTCGCGATAGAGGCCAACTGGGCATAGGACCCAATCTTGTGGACCTCTGTGCTGACTATGCCTATTGAAAGGGAAAGAAGGCCGAAGGTTTCCTCCTGCCCCTTGCGGTTACTGGAAGCATAACTTCCTCTTTTGAAGTCTTCATCTCCGTGGAATACCGGCAAGTGTGTTTCGAATTCTGCAATAACTTTTTCGCAAACAGGGATGGAAATCTGCGGCCGGGTAATGACAATATAATCATCTCCCCCGATGTGGCCGACGAAATTGAAATTTCCTGAATCAAATGATTCAACAGTCTCCTCCAGGACGTGGGCAAGTTTTCTAAGCACAATATCTCCTCTTTCAAACCCGTAATGATCATTATATGGTTTAAAGTTATTGATATCAACATAACAGACATCGAAATGCATGTTCTGGGACAATTTCTTCTCTATTCCCCTCTGTATGAACTCATTGCCCGGGAGCCCCGTAAGAGGGTTGGCCCCTTTCGCAAGAATGAGGCTCCTTTCAGTCATAGCGTCGAGAAGGGCGCTGATGGCGACAGTGCCGAAATATTTGCCGTTTTTCGTGACGCATATATCGTCGTAAAGGAATTCCTTTTTCCTGGTATTTATTCTCTGTGCCACTTCTTCCAGTGTGGTATTTGACTCGACCAGCATGAACTGGCGGTCAATAAGCTTCGACACGTTTTTATAAGAATTAAGCGCAAAACCGTAGCCGCATCTTCCGAGTATCTGGTTCTCCAAAAACCAGTTCCTGTGCAGCATCCCGAGCACCCGTTCAATATCTACTACCGGCAGCCCCCTGAGTCCGGCATCTTTGATGAACCGGTTGAATGCTGTCATGGCAGATGAGGCGGGGTTTATCGGCTCGATGTAAGTGCAGATCTCGCCGATGAAACTTTGTTCGCTCCTGTCTGAAATATTATTGCTTCTCCTGCTTTGCAAAGCCGGGATATACGCATGATCAGAGTTAAGCGTGGGAGACGGTTTGTGGAGGAAATACCCCTGAAGCAGTTCAATACCCATGTTCAGAACAGCCTCAAGTTCTTCCTGCTGCTCAATGCCCTCGGCAATGACTTTTATCCCCATCCTGTGGCACGCCGTAGCTATTGAATCCACAAGATTGGATTTTACGATCGCCTTATCTATGTTGGATATGAAATGACGGTCTATTTTGACGTAATCCGGTTCAATGATGGAAAGCATTTTCAAGCCTCCGTGTCCGGCGCCAAAGTCGTCGATAGCGATTTTGTACCCCATACTGCGATAATACTCAATGGATTGCTTGAAAAGTTTATAGTTGTAAATTGCGCTCTCCTCGGTAATTTCGAGAATGATCCGGTCTTTTGGTATGCCCCACTTTTCTGCCATCTCATCGGTTATATTCGGCCTGAAGGCCCTATCCATCATTGTCTCAGGGCACACATTAATAAATAAATTTGCGTTTGTATGGCCTAATCCCAAAAGGGATGCCTGTTTAATGGCATTTTCCCGGCAGCAGACATCCAGCGTCGATATGGTATCGGTTAATGCCGCTTTACGGAACATCTCGCTGACATCAGCGAAGGGATGCTCTCCCTTGACTCTCGTTAATGCTTCATATCCGAATATTTTCCCTTCTTTAGCGGAAAAAATGGTCTGGAAATGGATCGTAAGGGCATCACTGTCGAGCACATTGAGGATCGTCTGCCTGCATGCCTTATTGGCATCGTTTGCAACATAGAAAGTCTTTTCGCTAGTATCCACTTGCCACTTTAATCGTATTGCCATAAGTGATATCTCCCGGTAAGTCAGAAAAAGCTGTTCAATTAATTACAGCCGGACAAAAACAATGCCAGGGTGTAAAATATTGTCCCTGAACGCTTCCTCTTCAGTAAATGAAGGCCTTTATCCTGTGCGTTTAATGAAGAAGTATAATACAACGTTTGTTACAATAATGTGACAATAAAATTACGAATCATGAAGTAAGAATTAAATTGGCCTATTGCTCTTTTCCACAATTCCTGATTCTTAATTCGCAATTAAAAGGATGCTATCTGCTGTTTTTGCGAAACATTTCGGATAGAGCGTAAAACCGGCTGTCAGTTATTATTTGTTCCAGACTCAGGGGAGTTTTCTGCATCCAGTTGGGGTATTGTCCAGTAATGCCCGGCATATTCTGCTGGTCCTGCGTACCGAGTACGTCATCGAGACTTACGCCAGCAAGTTTGCACGGCGTGCGCGCCAGGTATTCATAGATTGCGAGGCACAGTTCCGGCGTCATGACAGGTGGAATTTCAAAACCGTCGCAAACAATGCCGCATGATTTAAGGGCACTCAGAATAAGTGCCCTGTCGCGCGCTCTGTCGTTAAAGAGCCGGCGTATCAGTTCATTATCATGCAACATGTTCAACTGGTTTTTTACCTGTATGTCCCTGCCTGACCAGTAGCCGTAAATTGTGGGCAAATCGTGGGTTGTTACTGCGCAGAAGGCCAGGGCTGGATAGCGGTCAGGCGCCAGGAAAGAAGGATCCGGATAATTTCTTTCAAAGTAAAAAAGCCGGCAGGAAAGCATACGGAATTTGTGAAGTGCCTCGCGAACATTTTCTCCCACGGTGCCGAGGTCCTCACCTACGACCATCGTCCTGTTGCGCACACTCTCAAGTGCAATGATTCTCAGAAGGTCTTCATGGGGATAGGTCACATAGGCCCCCTTCTCAGCAGGCATGCCCGCGGGTATCCAGAAAAGCCGGAAAAGCCCGAGCGCATGGTCAATTCTCAATGCGCCGTTGTGCCTCATATTTTTTCTTATGACCTGGATGAAAAAATCGTAGCCGCTCTTTTTGAGTTCACCGGGAACTATGGGGGAAAACTCCAGTTTTGTCCGTTATGGTTGAAATCATCGGGCGGGGCTCCTACATCTATCTCGCCGGCGATAAGTCCCTGATATTTCCACGCATCGCTTCCACTGCCTATCGAGCCGATAGCGAGATCATGATAAATACCGACAGGCATTCGCATGTTAAAAACCAGTTCCGCCGCTTCTCCATGCTGCTCGTCTATAAGCCACTGAACGTACTTCTGGAAAAGCAATTCTCTTTCATTTAATGCTCTGAACTCCTGGACAGCCTCGCTGTGCGGACTGCGAAACTCCTCCGGCCAATCCTGCCATTTAAGGGTCCCGTGCGCATTATTCATATGCTCCCATAAGACCGAATACAGCGAATATAATTCGAGGGGTGCTCCCTCTTCCGCGACGTATTTTCTGAAGGCGCCGCCCCGCGACGTGTTTTTTTCGTAATTGTCCCGATAGAAGAAATCAAATGCATGCCTGAGTATGTTCTTTTTTAAAGAGGCGATCTTCTCATATTCGATCAGACCGCTTTTTATCACATCGCCTGACTCTTTCCTGAACGCTTCGGAATTTAGCATTTCCTGCGCAGTCCCGGATGCCTTTACTTCGGGGACAGCATCGATATCGAGATAGATGAAATTTTTATAAAACCTGCTGATCGGCGAATACGGGCTCACACCGTAAGGCTGTGTGTCAGGAATGGCGTGCAGCGGGTTTATTCCTGCAAAACCGCCTTTCAGTTCACCCACAAACTTCAGCATATTCTTAAGGTCTGTCAAATCTCCGATGCCCCAGTTCCTCGACGACCGCAGGGAATAGAGATTGATCGAGAGTCCCCAAGTCCTGCCGTATTCGAGCTCCGGGGACATATAACAGGTGTCCGGGGCAATAATGATCCGGCAGTGTTTCTCAAGCACAGATCTTCCATCGGGGAAAATCTCTTCGGGATGCCTGCAGGTGACCGTTGCGGAGTAATAACCGATATCTCTGGATCCGCCATCGACAAGTTCCACCTTTATATATCTTTTGCCGTCGATCCACTGTTGATCTTTGACCGGCAGGCTGTTTCCAGCAAATGTCGACTCTTCCCGCTGACCCCGCTCATTTTCGATGGTGCACGAGATAGTCAGCCTGTGCTCTTCGCCTTCGCCCACGGGAATATGAGCAGCTATAACAAAAGGCTGGGCATTGACTGACAGTACTTTCACGGGTTCGATAAAGCTGCTCCATGGCTTTCGCTGCTCCACGGCAAGCGCTGTTGCCAGGCTTTCAGTTGAATCCACATCTATCTTCATCGCCCTGAGGATGGATTTTTTTGTGTCCGTAGAAGCTTTACGCAGGTTGCCGAAGATGTCCCAGTACTCCGGGATTATTCCATAGAGGTCCGACAACTGATCAATTAATTCATCATAGTTGGACATAAGACACTTTCCCGTTCGGTCTGTTGAGAGAGATAATCACCTTATAGCATTTTACAGGATGAAAAATGATTTGTCATCCGCACGTAGAATATAGAGAAGCCTGGAAAGACCCGAGGGCGTGTCACCCACAAAGAAAAGTTTTAGTGAATCAGCGATGCGTAACGGCACGTCTGCCGGAGTGACTGGTCAGATGCTTCTTTATCGGTTTTGCTTTGAGAGGGTATTTTTCAGGATTTTCGAGATTGTCAATTTCTAAATCAACGTCCAAATCCGGCCAGTATAAATGATAGCCATGCAGTAGCTGTACATTTTGTATAGAACTCAATGTCTCATCTTTAAAAAAAGGAAATTCTGTATAACTTAGAAAATATTCCTTTTCTTTCGTAAAAATCCAAATGCCAAAAGGAGTTATATTTTCAACGCTTGCTAAAATGTCTTCGCCATGCTTTGTTAATTTCATATTTGTGCTCCTCAACGATTTTCTGAATCTCACTCAATTTTCTCGAGGATAATCCATGGTGCAAAGCCAATGATATGATTGGTTCCAACCAGAACTTAGCCTCGCCATCCTCGCATGTGACATGGATATGTATTCGATCCTCTTCGTTTGAGAGGAAATAGAATCTATACCCTTTCTCTCTGAAAATTGAAGGACTCACATTATTCCTAATTTAATATTATTTATGTCCTTTGTGCAATCATTCCGTCACATCACTAATAATTTTAATCGAATGCCGTCACATTATACCAGATTGCTGCTTGCAAGCTTTCAGTAAGTAGCCATTGGCGCCCGCTGTCAGCGCGTCAGTTGTCGAGTTACGCCCGATACTCTTAAAGCAATAAGTCGTGATGCCCTGTTCCGGAAGGATTCGGATCACTATTTTCCATTTTACTTATAACACGCACGTTCGGACTACAACAACTGTATGCGGAGTACGACCCGCATTACTCTCCCCTCACTTGGAAACAGTTATGCTCTGCTGCATATTAGCTTGCCTTCAGTAGGTCACATCGAAATGATGCCTTTGCCAAAATTGGTTGATAAGTTCTCTTCTTCGTGCTATCTTAATCCCATATCTTAAGGCATTCTTTTCCAGTATCCGGTTTTGTTGGGACCTTAGGGTGAAATAATATTGTGCATGGTATGGTATAGTTTGCCTTCAGTTGCAAATCCAAAGTGCAACTGGAGAGCGATGAAGGAAGACCTTTACGTGAACAGAAAGTCGTTCGATAAAGACTTTTTCAGTCAACCAACAGACGTTCTAAATACTGTCCTGGATAATATTACACATGGAATAGTCGTCGTTGGATCGGACTATCGCATGTTGTTGTTCAACCGGCATTTCGAGGATTTGTTTCAACTCCCGCATAGCACAGTTAAGGTGGGGGTTGATTTTCGGGAAGTTCTGAAGGTATGGGCCGAAGTAACCGGCCAAGACCAGCAAATGTTGACCCACGCAATTATTCGACTCGATGAGCCCACCACATTTGAATTCGAGTTTTCACAACTGATTAATGGTGAACGCCGTTGGTGTTTGCTAATCCACAATCCATTGCCCGGAAAAGGATTTGTTAGGACATTCACTGACATTACTGAGCGTAAGCTATCTGAGGAACGTCTCCGGAAGAACGAGGAAAAGTTGCAGGCTTACTTGCATAACATTTCCGATACTCTATGGTTAATTGATTTTGATCTGAACATGGCATATGTATCACCCAGCGTTACCCGTTTGATGGGTGTTTTGCCAGAGGACATTATCGGCAAACCAAGTGCTCTTGTTATCCACCCGGATGACATGGATGTTATAGCAGATGCCACGCGGTACGTTATAGAACATCCTAGTGAGCCGCATACGATTCAGTACCGGGTTAAGCATAAAAATGGCTGCTGGATACATGTGGAGAGCACCGGGGTAAACTTGTTTAACAATCCGGCGATTAATGGCATACTCGTTGCCATGCGTGATATCAACGAGCGCAAACGGGCGGAAGAGGCGCTGCGTGAGAGTGAAAGGTTGCTCCGAGAATCGCAGATAATCGCAGGTTTGGGCAATTATATTCTGGATGTTCCTACTGGTTTATGGACAAGTTCTGACGTGCTTGATAAATTATTTGGAATAGACAAAGCATACGAACGTTCTGTAGAAGGATGGGTAGCACTGATTCATCCGGATGACCGTGACATGATAGTTGACTATTTTAGAAACGAAATTCTTGGGAAAAATAAGGCTTTTGATAAGGAATATCGAATTATCCGTTACGATGACAAGGTTGAGCGCTGGGTACACGGATCCGGCAAGCTTGAATTAGATGTCCACGATCACCCGTTAAAAATGCATGGAACGATTCAAGACATCACTGAACGCAAGAAGCTGGAAGAACGACTCCGGCAGTCTCAGAAGCTTGAGGCTATCGGTACGCTGGCAGGCGGCATAGCGCACGATTTTAATAATCTGTTACAGGGTGTATTTGGTTATATATCTTTGGCGAAACTGAATGCAGCCAATAAGAATAAAAGCATTGCTGCACTGGAGCAGGCAGAAAAAGCATTGCATATGTCAGTCAACCTTACAACGCAGCTTTTGACCTTCTCTAAGGGTGGAAAACCTGTGAAGAAGAAGATTTCTCTCCAGTCAGTGATCGAAAACTCAGTAAAGTTCGCGCTGAGTGGTTTAAGCGCTGATTACCAAATCAAACTCGATGCAGACCTCTGGCACGTAGAGGCAGATGAAGGACAAATAGGGCAGGTAATTCAGAACATTGTGTTCAATGCTGACCAGGCAATGCCAATGGGAGGTAACATAGTGATTGCTGCAAAGAATGTACTGGCACCTAAAAAAGGAAACCCTGAATTGCCGGAAGAAGGAAAATATGTGGAGATCTCTATTCAGGACCATGGAATCGGCATTTCTGAGGAATACCTGCCGAAAATATTCGATCCCTATTTTACTACAAAGGCGAAGGGAACCGGGCTTGGACTGGCAACGTGTTATTCCATTATCAAAAATCATGGTGGTGTAATTCATGTATCATCTAAAATGGGAAAGGGCACTACCTTTTATATTTACCTTCCAGCAATTGAGGCAGAAAAAGAGGCCCCACAACCTACCGAACCTTCTCACTTTGTCCGAAAGGGGAAGATACTGCTCATGGATGACGAGGAAATGGTAAGGGATATCGCAGGGAAAATGATAGAGGTGATTGGGCATGAGGTAGAGTTAGCCGGACACGGAGAAGCAGCCATCGAGAAATACAAAACCGCTATGGAGTCAGGAAATCCTTTTGATATTGTCATTCTGGATCTGACTATCCGTGGAGGAATGGGTGGAAAAGAGACTATTGAGCGGCTTCTTGCAGTGAATCCTAATATTAGGGCTATTGTATCGAGCGGTTACTCAGATGATGCCGTGGTATCTGATTATCATAATTATGGCTTTAGTGCTGGTTTGACAAAACCCTACAATCTTGAAGCATTGAGAGATACACTGAATAGTCTGCTGGGTTGATGAATACATCGAAGACAATAATCAACACACTACCGCAAAGAATTCTGAATATAACACGCAAACGATTTTTAACACATTTTTTTGAAAACCAACACCGTCGCTGAGATGTCCAAAACGCGTGGTACTTGGTGAACTTAATGATTTCTTAACTGTCGGGAATTCGTTCTCTCCGACAAATAATTCGGTGCGTGATTCGGGACAAAACCACCCTTCTGACATTCTCTATATCCGGATTCGATTGTCATCATAACCTTGAATCATCTGTTTCACATAAAGTATCATTAATTTCAGATCATTACAGTGATGGAGGTTTGATTGAACACTTCAGTAAGAGTTAGATTCGCCCCGAGCCCCACAGGGCACCTGCACATCGGCGGCGCCAGGACCGCTCTTTTTAACTGGCTGTTTGCCAGACACTTTGGCGGCACATTTATCCTGAGGATCGAGGATACCGACACGAGCCGCTCCACAGATGAATACATAGACGCCATCATAAAAGGCATGGAGTGGCTGAAACTGGACTGGGATGAGGGACCATATCGCCAAACGGCCCGGTTCGATGTTTACCGCGGTTATGTCGAAAGGCTGCTGAAAGAGGGTAAGGCTTATTATTGTTATTGCACGCCCGAAGAACTGGAGCAGAGGAGGAAGGATGCCCTTGCCCAGGGCAGGACGCCCAAGTACGATAACAGATGCCGCTACCTCGATAAACCTGTTCCCGGAAGGACCCCTGCTGTGCGGTTCATGATGCCCCAGGAGGGGCGGACAACACTGAACGACCTCATAAAAGGTACAATCGAATTCGAGAACAATATCATGGAAGATATGGTGATTATGCGTTCTGACGGGTCCCCGACCTATAATTTTGTGGTGGTTGTCGACGATATAGATATGAAAATAACTCACGTCATCAGGGGAGATGACCATGTGAACAATACACCCAAGCAGATACACATATATAAGGCTTTCGGATGGGAGGAGCCGGAATTCGCCCATTTGCCAATGATCCTTGGCGCGGACAAGGCCAGGTTGAGCAAACGCCATGGGGCCACATCAGTGATGGCGTATAAAGATATGGGTTATTTCCCGGACGCCCTGGTAAATTATCTGGTGCGGCTCGGATGGGCTTACGGCGACCAGGAAATATTTAGCAGGGAAGAACTCGTTCAGTACTTCTCGCTTGAGAGCGTAGGGAAATCAGCAGCTGTCTTCAATCCAGAAAAACTGCTTTGGCTTAACAGCCAATATATGAACAAGTTCGGCAGCCCGGACCCATTGCGGAGGAAGTGGCCCCGTTTCTGATCACGGACGGAGTGATTTCCGAGGGCCGGCAGCTTGATAAGCAGTGGCTGTCAAAAGCTGTTGCGTCACTGAAAGAAAGGTCCCGCACGCTGGTCGAACTCGCCCATTCATTGCGTTACTACATCCTGGACGATGTCGAAATAGAGCCGAAGGCCCGCGACAAATTCCTTAAACCTGAACATATAGGTTATCTTTCGGAGCTGCGTGAACTGCTTTCCGGCACTTCTGATTTCAATGCAGCGGAAATTGAAAAAGCATTCGTCTCCCTGGCGGAAAGGCATCAGGTGAAACTGGGTGCCGTTGCCCAGCCCGCACGGGTGGCTATAACCGGCACTACAGCAAGCCCCGGCATTTTCGAGGTCATGGAAATTATTGGAAAACAAAAGGTCCTGAACAGACTGTCCAGGGTCATGGGAGGCTGACATATGCTTACAAACAAAGATCTTGCAGATATCCTGGCCTGTCCGCAATGCAAAGGCGACCTGATACTGACCGAAAAAGGAGATGGCCTTTCATGCATGCACTGCATGCTCACCTATCCGATTAAAGATGGTATTCCAGTAATGATTATCGAAGAAGCCACCCCCATAATAAGTAGCCAGTAGTAAGTAGCAAGTAGTAAGGGGAAACCAAAGCGCCCTTCCAACGGCCGGGGTGACAATTGTCATGGTGAGCTTGTCGAACCATGACTCTTTGCCCTTCCCTTGACTACTGACTACTTGCTACTTACTACTTTTTTGCGCTGGCTACCGGTTTCGAGTAATGCTATAATATCGCCGATGGGAACATCGGGCTACATCCTGGAACGTGTCGAGAGCAAAAAGAACGATTTCCGATACTACGATTTTTCCCGGACAGAAAGCAATGCACTGTCGGCATTTTTTGACCTGGCCCAGGAATTCGACGGCATTGAGGACTTTTATTCCCTCTGCACAGCTATTCCGCTGGCGTTCTTCGGGCTGCAAGCCAGACTCTATGTTATAGATCCGAAAACGGGCGGTTTGGCGCTGGTGGCCAAAACAGAAGACGACGGACCGGCGTTGAATAGCGCTCCTCCACCTTTTATCCGACCTGATGAGAGGCCATATCATACCGGCAGTGCGAGTCTGGTGCTTACTATACGCGGGAAAACATTCCTTATTGACCAACTTCCTTTTAAAACTACGGACAATGTGCTGGGTCTGCTCGAAATTTATCCTGACTTGAGCATTAACCCTCACGTCGAACTTTTTTTTGAAAAATATGCCAACAGGATCGGATTTAATTTTCACAACCGTTTTATCGTCGAGAAAAACATAGAACACCTGAAGTTTATCAAGTCGCTTGTTGCCGACATCGAGCACAATATTATAGTTCCCAATATGGTATACAAACTCTTCCTGAGACGGCTGAAGGGCAAGATCGCAAAAAATGTCGAAATAGAGCATCTGCTCGATAGCATGGAGATCGATACGGCGTGCGACAAGGCACTTCTGGATTGTACCCTTGCAGAGCTTATAGACGTTAACCACGGGTTGACCGAGGAGTTCGAGAATATTGAAAAGCATTACCGCAATATGAGTCTGTTCCTGGAGACCCTTTTGCGCAGGAGCCATTTTGAGCAGGGAAAGCTTACCTTGCGCACCACGCCATGCAATATCAGGCAGGACGTGGTGCAACCGCAGGTTGACCGCTTTGCCGACCGGTTCAGGGAAATGGGGATCGCCATTGACGATGAGTTTGGCGGTATTCCCGACGAGGAGGTCATCAGTGTTGTGGATGTGGGGCTGGTTGCCCAGGTATATGCCAACCTTTTTTCCAACGCCCTTAAATACACGCAGGAGGTTGTGACATCCGGCGGTGAGACAAAAAAATATATAGCCTATGGCCGGGAGATAATAAAGGATTATTTCGGGCCAGGCAAAGACGGGGTAAAATATAACGTATTCAGCACTGGTCAGCACATCGATCCCGGTGAACGGGAAAAGATATTTGAAGAGGGATACAGGGGTTCCAACTCGGTCAACAGGCCGGGAACCGGGCACGGCCTCGCCTTTGTAAAAAACGCCGTGGAGATACACGGAGGGACGGTCGGCTATGAGGCCACCCAGTACGGCAACAACTTCTATTTTATCATCCCCAAAGACAGCAGCGAAAAAACCGGCCGGCAAGGCTAAACTCCATCACGTCTGAATTACCGGTTGCCGTCCCTATTTTCTCTTCACCTTCACTGTCGTAGGCTTCCCCTGCTCCCCTGTATAGAAAACCACAAGCTTTACAGGCACCTGGCCTGTGTTTATACCGTTGTGGGGAGTGTTGACTACCTCAATGATCGCATCTCCTTCTTTGAAGCTGTATCTCTTTCCGCTTTCCATTTCGATGGTCAGAGAGCCGGAGAGCACATAAGCATAGACCGCCGCAGGATGAAGATGCCAGCCGGTCTCCCCGCCTGGGGGAATCTCGACAATCAGCGCCGTGACCTCCGGATTATCGATTTTTGGATAGGAAAGCTTCTGTCCATCTGTGGACGTAGTGGTTTTCACGAGAGGGGTGACTTTGACCCCCTCGTATTCCGCCCCGGATAAGTTAGAAACGTTGCTTTCTATAAGAAAGAAAAGGAGGAGAGACACGGAAAAAATTTTTCTCGCAGTGTACATTAGTCTTACCTCTGTGAATGGATTATTTCAGGGAATATAGCACTTGGTCTTATGTGCATGCAAGCGCCGAAGAATGAGACTAATAAATACTCTCATGCAAAATCATCTCAAGTCCAAGCCCCGCAAGACCCACTGAAGTGGCGGCTTAGCCACGTCCACGTGCAGAGATTTGTCAGGCATGTCTCTTTTTACTGAAGGTAATTTTTCCTTCGTTGAATTTGTGGATGAGCATGGAAATCAGAGATTGATACGGTATCCCCTCTTCAATTGCCTTGGCCCGGATTTTCTTCAAATCTCGCTCGGTCATCCGGATATTAATCCGCCTTTGTTTGTTTAGGCTATAGCGGGCATACTGAGCCTTTTTTTGTGTTAATATTTCTTCATGATGATTTTTATCTGGCTAATCCGTGCTATCTGGCTCATAATCGCTGTATACTTGACCGTTACAGCATTCGGAGTAAAACAGGAAACTCAAAGTCACTTATTGCAGAGTTTCGGCCTTCTTTTTGCCATTATCGCCGCTTTCTTGCTTCCGCATCTGCCGATATTCCATTTCCTCAATTTCGCACCCGTGAATGCTATTGTCAGTAGTGTTGGTCTGATTTTGTGTGTAACGGGCATGACTCTCCTGGTATGGGCACGGCAGCATCTCGGCAGAAATTGGAGCCAGACAGTCGCTGTTAAGAAAGATCATCAACTGGTGACATCGGGTCCCTACCGCTACATACGGCATCCCATGTATGCCGGAGGTTTTATTGCGTGTATCGGTTCGGCAATTGTCTGCGGCGGTGTTTGGATTTTCCTTCTGGTCATTCTCGGTTCCCTTTTTCTCTGGAGGGTGGGCGCAGAAGACAAACTCATGGCGCAAAAGTTCCCAAACGAATATCCTGATTACAAGAAGCGGACGAAAGCACTAATTCCATTCATCTGGTAGGTTTTTAGCGCATGGTTTGCGCAGGAACAAGAACGTCAAGCGACGGCGCTTCGCAATTTTTTCGCGGCTTTTCTATTTCCGTGCTTGTCGGCACAGTTCCGCTTCCCTCTCGCTTTCTTTACGCGGACCCCGCCCTCATCCTGCCACCCGACGCGTTCGAGGAAGTCCGGGTAGGCGCCTTCGAAGACGTTCACCTCGTCGTTGTCGTAGACTATCAGCTTGGTTGCGACGGCCTCCAGGATCATTTCACTGTGCGTTACGATGATTACAGCACCTTCGAAAGCTCCAATCGCCTCGATCAGCGAGTCAATGGATTCCATGTCCAAGTGGTTTGTAGGCTCGTCGAGGATCAGCATGTTGGCCGGAGAGATTAGGAGCTTGCCGAGAAGTACGCGGCTTTTTTCCCCTCCTGAAAGCACACTTACCTTCTTCAGCGCGTTATCGCCGTCGAACATCATGAGCCCGCAGATGGCGCGGGATTCACCGTGGGCGTGGTTCGGATGCGCGTCCATTATTTCCTGCAGCGCGGTCTTATCGTTCACCAGGCGGCTTATATTGGTCTGGCCGAAGTAAGCGATCTTCGTATTCGGGTGGGGTCTTATGTCTCCGCTGGATGGGGACATCTCTCCTGCAAGCAGGTTCAGAAGCGTGGTCTTACCCTTGCCGTTCTTTCCGATGACGGCAATTCGGTCCTTTTTGCCCACTGCAAAGCTCAGGCTGTCAATAAGCTTCGGGCCGTCCTGAGAAAATGAAAAGGACAGGTCTTCCACTGTCATCAGCCATTTGGCTTCAAACGGCGCGGACCGGAACTTGAAGTCAAGCGATCTGATCTCGCTGAGCTTGTCGAGCCGTTCGTGTTTCGCAAGCGATTTGATCCGGGACTGAACCGCGCTGGCTTTGGTCGCTTGCGCCCGGAAGCGATTAATGAACTGCTCCACCTCTTTGCGTTTCTTATCGTCGTTCTGGCGCGTCTTTTCGTGGATCTCTTCTTCCAGGAGAATCTGGTCGTATAGCTTCTGCGTATTGCCGGGAACTTTTCGCATCTTGCAGCGGTGGATGATCATGGTATGTGTCGTGACGCTGTCCATGAATTCTCGGTCATGCGTTATGATGATCAGCTCGTTCGGCCAGGCGCGCAAAAATTGCGTGAGCCATCGGACCGACACGATGTCGAGGTAGTTCGTGGGTTCGTCGAGTAGCAGCAGATTCGGCTCCGATACAAGCACCTTGGCCAGGTTCAACCGCACTTGGTACCCGCCGGACAACGACAAAGGCGAGCGGTCGAAGTCGTTGTTGGTGAACCCGAGGCCGTGGAGAATGGCCTCGGCCTTATAAGTTTCGTCGATGTGGTCCTCGTTTTTCGGGAGGGCGAGGCAAGCCTCCTGGAGCACCGTGTCCTCGGTGAAATGGATGTGCTGGGACAGATGTCCGATGGTGTATCCCGAAGGTACAGTGATCGTTCCGGAGTCCTGGTGCGCTTCACCGAGAATCAAGCGGAAAAGCGTGGATTTGCCGTGGCCGTTCCGGCCCACAAGGCCTACGCGTTCGCGCGGGTTTACGGTGAAACCGACGCCGTCAAACAGGACCTGCTTGCCGTATGATTTTTCGATATTCGCGACCTGGAGCATTGTTTGACCATCCCTAAATAAAGTATGCAAAAAT
Organism: Nitrospirota bacterium; assembly: GCA_963796345.1. Classification (GTDB taxonomy): domain Bacteria; phylum Nitrospirota; class Thermodesulfovibrionia; order Thermodesulfovibrionales; family Dissulfurispiraceae; genus JADFXI01. The sequence continues at coordinate 135,318 of CAWCLI010000015.1, forward strand.
ACAGCCTTATATGTTAACGCAGCATGGCGATTAAAGCAAATGTCTTTCAAGAATGCAGATGAAACAAGGCGTCTTTACCAAGGCGGATGCGCTCTCAAGTATCGGGTGTCCATCGCAGAATGACTTGCTCACAGAAGCCCCACCAGTGTTGAGGAAGAACCTATTCTCGAATAATGCAAAAAGGACAGAGTTATTCTCTGCCCTTGATGAATAGGCTATACCGTGGTAATTAGAAATTAACACCTGCGCCAATTTTAAAACCAAAGGAAGCTAAGAAATGATGATCATTTTCATGATAAGTTTAGGTTTACACGGATACTGAAACTTCATTGACACTTCAATATTTTTTCTTTTATTGTAAAATTTCTTATGCGTTTGGACGATCATATCAGACGATCAGGCGGCGCCGGTACAGAGATACACAGGTATTTGGATCAGTATTATCCCACATTTGGCCATGATCACCGGGTTGTTCTGCACCATAAGATGGCGCTCAAACTGATTGCGAGCAAGTTTGGTCCCGAAGCTGTGCCTATAGCGGAGCAGCACATCCGGGATGATTGGGATGGCAAATTACCTGAGAGCTATGCTGACAGGAGCTATTACAGACTGGACTTGTCATACGACGCCAATCATTTTGGGCAGGCCTCGCAAATGGCAAAGGAATTGTGTGGTCAGTACGAAACCGGAGTTGAATGCCCGGAATGACGGAATTTACCTTGAAGCACTAGGTTATAATACTATTGTATGAAAACTGATGCTCGTCCTTTTGTCGAAATTTTTGCTGACGGTGCCTGCAGCGGCAATCCCGGTGTTGGAGGATATGGCGCTATCCTGAGGTCAGGAGAAAAAGAAAGGGAGTTGCACGGCTGCGAAAAGATGACGACGAATAACAGGATGGAACTGCTCGGCGTTATTACCGCCCTTGAAGCCCTTAAAAAACCGTGCAGGGTAAGGGTCATATCCGACTCGAATTATGTAGTGAAAGGCATGACCGAGTGGGTCGGGGGATGGTTAAGGAACAACTGGAAGAACTCTCAAAAAAAGGATGTGCTGAACAGGGATCTCTGGGAGAGACTGCTTATTGCATCAAAGCCCCATGAAATAAAATGGGAGTGGATCAGGGGACACAACGGCCATTGCGAGAATGAGCGTTGTGATCTGCTGGCAAGAAATGCCATCGAAAAATGCAGGGCGAGGATATAGTTTTGAAAAAGCCCGAATTGCTCGCCCCTGCCGGCGATTTCGAGAAAATGAAGACAGCGATCCATTACGGGGCTGATGCGGTATATCTCGGCTGTTCCAAGTTCAGCCTCAGAGGCAAGGCCGGCAATTTCAGCGGCGGGGACTTGCGCACTGCCGTTGAATACGCACGAGGGAAGGGAGTTCGCGTCTATGTTACTGTCAATATATTCCCCCACAACAATGACCTGTCCGCTATAAGAGAACATATTGAACAGCTCAGTGGTATCGGTCCGGATGCTGTTATCGTATCCGATCCGGGAGTTTTTGCCCAGGTCAAAAAAACAGCGCCCGCCATTCCGATTCATATCAGCACTCAGGCAAATATTACTAATGTCGCCGCAGCGCGTTTCTGGGAGGACTGCGGAGCAAAGCGACTTGTTCTTTCCAGGGAACTCTCCCTGCCGGAGATAGAAGAGATCCGGAAGGGTGTTTCCGTGGAGCTTGAAGTCTTTGTGCATGGGTCTATTTGCATATCCTATTCAGGACGGTGCTATATCAGCAGTTTTCTTGCTTCCAGGGGGGCCAATACAGGCGAATGCACGAATTCCTGCAGATGGAACTACGCCTTGCTGGAGGAGAAGCGCCCCGGAGAATACTTCCCCGTTTTTGAGGACGGCCGGGGTACTTATCTGATGAGTTCAAAGGACCTATGCATGCTGCCCTATCTTAATCTCCTCGTGGACGCTGGTGTTGAAAGCTTCAAAATAGAAGGCAGGATGAAGGGCATTAATTATGTTGCAGGCGTGGTGAAAGTATACAGGGAGGCAATCGATTCGATTAGAAACGGCGTGGATTACGGTGTCAAGAAAAGTTGGGTTGACGAAATCTCGATGTTCAGCAGCAGGGGATATACCACCGGCATGTTTTTCGGGAAACAGCCCGACACCGATTATAATTTTGACGGTGAAAGCTACCGCATGAGTCATGAACTGGTGGGTGTGGTAATGGAAGTGAACGGCGGGTCTGCGAAAATAGCGCTCAGGAACAGGCTTGATAAAGGCGACACGATTGAATACCTTACGCCGGGCCTTGAGGGTGCCCATTTCACTGTTGGGTCGATGTTCGATGATAACGGCATCGCTGTCGCCTCTGCAAGAAATGAAGATATTGTCACCATGAATGTTCCGCATGGGGTCAGGCAACAAGACCTTATACGAAGAAAGAAAAATTCCGGCAGCGACGTTTAGCCCGCTTATTCAACGGCCTTTTCGATTAATGCCTTGATCCCTGAGATATTCTTGATCAGTTCGTCGGGCAACCCGTGCCGCTTTTTAAGGTATTCAGGCGTATTATAGGACAGCCATACTTTCCCGTCGGGGTCTTCCCATGCCAGGGCCTTCAGGGGGAGATCGATTGCAACGGTGGGAGAGACGATCATCAAAGGAGTTCCGGCCTTGGGATCACCGAAAATCAATAGTTGGGCCGGGCGCATCCTTAACCCGGCTTTCTCAGCGTCACCGCTGAAATCGATGCGTGCGAACATGATCAGCCCCCGTGACTGTATCACATGTGCCATGCGCTCCGCAGTCTCCGGTACGGAATACCTGCTGGGAACGCTGATAAGGCCTATATCCTGGGCTGATGATGGCAAGGCTGACCCTCCAAAAGTGCCGGTTCCAATAAAAGGTGTTTCAATGCACCCCTCCTTGCACTGCAGGGCAGTTCTTTCCGTCCAGGCTTATTCGATGTGTTTGTATAAATCGGGATCGATTTGCGCGTTCATGATTTCCATTCTGCTTACTATCCCTGCAAGCCTGTTGTCCTTCAGTATCGGGATGATAGTGAAATTGTTTTCCATCATTATTTTTATCAGTTCTTCCTGCGGCGTATCCAGTCCCGCTGTCACAATTTTCTTAGACATGATCTCCGCGGCGGTCACCGAGTCCAGGTCCCTGCCTTTCTGGATGACAGACAGGATGTCGAATTCCGTTACTATTCCCACGATCTCACGGTCATTGTTTACAACAGGAAGTCCGGGATAAGCATTAGCCATAAATTTGAAGATGATGTCCCGCGCAGTGGCGTTTTCCCGAACATAACTCCATCTGCGCATTAAATACCTCGCCAGTACCATGTCCAGCCTCCTTTTTTTCAATGATAGACTGAATCCGGATTGCTGTCAAATTTTAGCTTTTTGTTGCTTTGGTCTTTTTCAAAAAGGAAGTGTTGATCTCTATGATTTGCTGCTGGAATGCCCTGTAGTCGATGCCGAATTTCTCGCTGAGTCCTGATGCAATTGACGCGTAGCGCCCAAAGAGATCGCCTATATTTGAGGCTGTATACTGGTGTTTGAACCTGTCACACAAGAGATGGGCATCATCAGAATCAGTATACGGGGTATTCCGCAGCGCCTTTTCAACCTGGAGAGTGATTTCCTTCCTCGTTTCGGCGGTTTCATCCCCGTACACGCGTTTTTTAAATAGTTGCCCTACAGAAAGGTTTTCCGCGTCAAGGCATTGCTCAAAATTCCTGCAGTTCACGCAGGAAAACCTGAGCTCGCTTTCCAGAGTTTTTATAATATAAACTTCGAGCAATTCCCTGAATGCCTTGTCGTCATCAACCGGCGTTACATTCAGCAAGTTCTCTATAAACGCATCGCTCTGTTCGGCAACACCTGAAGGAGTTTCCGATATCCTTTTTGAATTTTCTGCGCCTATTATGCCGGCGGCCAATACGGCATAATAATGAAATTTCTCCGGGAAGTCATGGAGCCGATTCCTGAATTCCCTGTCGTTGATCTCTTTTAATACGGCCAACAGCGAAAATGTTTTCCATTCGTCTATTGGTTGCATTTGTATCCTCCTGAAAAAAATAGATTTATTATTTACATTATACATTGCATCGGAATATTTGGGCAAAATCAGGATCTGCGATTGCATTCTCCTTTGTGGTACGTTATGCTTTGATATATGGCGGTTTTTGTTGTTCATGAACACCATGCGCGTCACCTCCATTTCGATTTCAGGCTTGAGATGGACGGCGTGCTTAAATCGTGGGCAGTGCCCAAAGGGCCATCGCTGAACCCGGCTGATAAACGGCTTGCTGTGATGGTCGAGGACCATCCGCTCGAATATGGCTCTTTTGAAGGCGCTATAGCGGAGGGACTCTACGGGGCAGGGGCGGTCGCCATATGGGACAAGGGCCCTTACACCTTGATAAACGGAGCTATCAGCGACGGCAAACTGGAGGTGCTCCTCGAAGGGAAGAAACTGAAAGGCGTTTTCGTCATGACCAAAATGAAGGGGAAAGAAAAAGAGTGGCTGCTGATAAAGAAAAAGGACGGTTTTGCCGATCCTTTATTCAGGCTCCAGACAGTATTACAGGCAATAGTTTGATTTTTATACGACTTTTTTGTTACATTTTTACTATGCGTGAGAAAGATACACTTATTAATATTATCAGGGAGCGTTCTTTTCAGTATAGCAGCGAGCCCATATTCAAGCTGACGTCAGGGGCCGTAAGCAGTTTTTATTTCAACATGAAAAAAACTACGCAGTCCCCGGATGGCATGTGCCTGGTGGGGAAACTGGTATTTGAAAAAATCAAGGAACTCGGGCTTAGCCCTAATGCCATAGGCGGTCTCACGATGGGAGCGGACCCGATAGCTTATGCGGTTGCGATGCATTCATACCATTGCGGAGAGCCGATTCAGGCGTTCGTCATCCGCAAAGAGCCTAAAGGTCATGGGTTAAGGCTGCCGATTGAAGGCAATGTGAAGGCCGGTGACCATGTTATAATTATAGATGATGTGGTAACCACCGGCGGCTCTACCATAAAGGCAGTAAATGTGGCCGGGAAAACGGCCTGATTGTCGATGCAGTTATCGTGCTTGTTGACCGATGCGAACAAAACGGCAGGCAAAACATCGAGGCTCTGGGCCATCCGGTATACGACATCTTGACTGTTAACGACTTTATTGCTGGAAATAATTAAAAAACTCTGTATTTCAACGTCAATGTTACTGGAAAACGGAAGGAGGTGAAATACGGGAGGAAAGCGATTTAGGGCCGCAGTAGAGCAGGAAAAATAAAAAATCCATAAGAGTGGGGGAAGCATGAGGCAAAAACTCGGTTTTTTAGCAATAGGGCTGCTTTTTGCAGCAGGGCTTATAGTATTTGGCAGTGCACCGAAAAACAGCATTGCCGCTACTGATATGACGGGTGAATCGCTTTATACATCTCCTGGCGCAACTATTGATGCCAAGGTGATCACGCCTGAAAAGAATGTCACTTTTAATGGTATTGCCTATATTGCCGGGCATGGCGGGCATATAGCGATCATCGACATGCGGACAATGAAATCGCCGATGGATGTTGAGAAAGACAGGATCGTCCTTACCGAGGCCGGCTCTGAGATGGAAGGAAAGATTGCCGGGATGACCTTTGAGGAGGTCAAGAAAGCCGGCGGCACGCACGGTCAGGCGCTTATCACCGAGAAGGGCCAGAAAGTGATGATTGCAGGCACATTGTCCGGCGACGTTTATAAAATTAACATGACCACTGGAAAAAAAGAAGGACCTTTCAAAGTGGGAGAGAAGTTCTGCGGCGCTATCGTCGGTCCTGACGGCAAGATCTATTTGGAAGACATGGCGGACGGCGATGTGTATGTATGGGATGCCAAAAAGCTGAAGACAGCGGACAAAATGCCGGTGGGCAAGGCAGTATGCGGCATCCAGTGGACCAAGAACGCCAAGAAGGCATACATAACCGACATGCCGACCGGCATTGTTTATGTATATAACTGGAAGACAAAGAAGAAGATTAAAGAGATCAAAAGCCCTGAGATGACTTTTATTCACCAGGCGCGCATGACGCCTGACGGGAAATATCTGTGGGTCAGCGCCCCCAATGAATACGATCCGGGCCTGAAGCCGGGGACCCATAAGAGCCAGGTCATTATCATCGATACAAGAACCGATAAGATAGTAAAGAGGATGATCCTGCCCGATAATATCAGACCTCATGACTTTGCTTTTACTGCGGACGGTAAATATGCTTTCCTCAGCTCCAGGACGTATGCTGATGACAGCACGCTCGATGTTGTGGATTTAAAGAATGCCAATATCGTGCGCAGGGTATCTGCATGCGCCTCCTGCCACAAGGAGGTTGGGGTAGAGGTCAAAGTAGATAAGGGCTCGCCGCTTCTTTGCGGATTGGAGATCGACTGGCACCCCGGCAAATAACTTTCAGCACCGGGTGGACAATTACTGAAAAAGAGGGGCATAATATTTATGCCCCTCTTCTATCAGAACGCGTGTGAGGCGGTAAATATCTTTTATGAAGACAGGACTCACTCTAGTATCGATTGCGGTCAAGAACCTTAGCAGAAAAATTATCAGGACCACGCTGCTGCTCCTGGCTGTCACAGTGGTCACTGGGACCATATTCGCTGCAACGCTCTTCATATCCAGCATGCAGAATGCGCTCAAGATCGGTACGTACCGGCTCGGCGCGGACGTTCTTGTCGTCCCTGAGAAGAATGTTGCTGAAGCCCGTTCGGCGCTGCTTGCGGGTGAACCGGCCAGTTTTTATATGGACAAGTCAGTGCTTGAGAAAGTAAGGCGGGTTGAAGGCGTGAAGGAGGCTACACCCCAACTTTTTATAAAACCCACCTCTTTTACCTGCTGTTACAACGTTGATGTCTTTCTGGTCGCATTCGATCCGGCTTCCGACTTTACGATTTCTCCATGGCTCGAAAAAAATATTAAAAAACCTTTGAGCGGCAATGAGGTCATAGCCGGCAGGAGCATACCCGTGATAGCCGGTGATACTATCCCCTTTTTCGGCACTCCCTTTACAGTTGTAGGGACGCTCGAACCAACGGGCATGAAATTTTTTGACCGTACAGTATTTATGACAATGGACGCCGCCTATGCAATGGCTGCAAATTCAAAGACCAGGGCGGTGCAGCCTATCAGCATAGACAGGGACAAGATATCGGCAGTGCTCGTCAAGGCGCAAAGTGATTTTACTCCGGACAGGGTGGCGATCAGGATAGAGCATGACGTTGACGGTGTTAAGGCCATTGCCTCCGATGAGGTAATGAACACCGTCAGGAAACAATTGAGCGGCCTCATTAACGGAATACTTATTATAAGCGCTATTGTCTGGGTGCTGGCGCTTCTTATGATGGGGTTTGCATTTTATATGATAGTAAACGAGCGCCAGCGTGAAATAGGTCTGTTGAGAGCTATGGGAGCTAAGAAGAGGCACATTTTCAGGCTTATAATAACAGAGGCGGTCATTATATCCACAATGGGCGGCGTATGCGGGTTGGTCGGGGGCGCGGCAATCCTTCTGACATTCAAGTCTCTTATATTGCACAGTCTCAAATTGCCTTATCTCCTGCCTTCTCCGGCAGTTCTGACGGAATTGGTATTGGGCACTCTGTTGTTTTCCATGTTGACAGGACTCCTGGGGTCCCTGCTGCCGGCGATTTCAGCGAGCAGGATGGAGCCATATGAGGCTATACGAAAAGGAGAGTGACATGAATATAAACGGAAAAGCTAAAGATATAGACATAAGCAAACAGAGGGTTTACCTTATTTTTTTCTTCACCTTTATCTTTGTTTTTTCCTCGTTTTTTCTATCTGCCTATGCGCAGCCGGTGGCAATACCTGAGGGGACCCACTGTGATGAATGCGGGATGATGGTTGATCCTCACTCGAAATTTGCAAGCGAGGTTAGTGCAGAAAAAGGTCGGCAATTGTTTTTTTGCGATATAGGAGACATGCTTTATCATTTCAGGACAGCGAAGAACACGATCCGGTCTGTGTACGTCAGGGATTTTCCGACCGGTGCGTGGATTGACGGCAGGAAAGCAAAATACGTGCTGAATAAGAAATTTGAGACCCCGATGGAATGGGGCATAGCCGCATTCAGCAGCGACTCTGAGGCAAAGAAATGGGGTATCCCCAGGGATTTCCATGCCGCCTTTGCTTTACCGTCCGCCATACTCAAGGAAAGGATGAAATGAAACAATATACGCCGAACAGGTTAGCGGTCATTCCTCTTCTGGTCTTGCTTGCCGTTGGAACGGTATTATCTTGTTCCTGCAAGAAAGAAGAATCCCCGGCTGAAAAAAAGCAGGGAGGGGCGTTCAACCCGTACGCGGTCGACACGATTCTTTTCGAGGCCAAGAAAAAGGTGGAAGAGCACCCCGAAGACTCCGACGCCTGGTTCCGTCTCGCAGATTTATATGAGCGCAACGGCGAGTATACGGAAGCTATTGACGCGTACAGGAAGGTGTCTAAGCTGAAGCCTGAGCAGGGATATGTATATTTAAAAATAGGAACGTTATATGACAGGCTCGGGCAGCCGGGCGAAGCGGTTGAGATGTTGAAAAAAGCGGTGCATCATATGCCCGGGTACGCTGTGGTATACAATAACCTCGGCATAGCATACGGTAAACTTGGGAAGAACAGCGAAGAGATATCTGCGCTAAAAAAGGCCATACAGTTGAGACCGAGCTATGTCACTGCCCGATATAATCTTGGCATTGCGTATCTGAGAGTAAAAAACAAGAAGGCGGCGCTCCAGCAATATCAGGCATTGAAGAATATTGCCACCGGAGCAGCCGAAGAGCTCAGGAAAGAGATCGAGGGCAGTTCCTCAACAACGGCTGGATCGAAATAATGATAGAAATTACGGATATTACCAAGACGTATACTATTGCAGGGAAAAAGGTTGTGGCTGTAGAAAAGGCAAGCTTTACGGTGGAACGAGGGGAGATTGTCTCGATCATAGGGCATTCCGGCAGCGGCAAAACAACGCTGTTGAGCCTGATCGGGGGACTGACGAAACCTGATTCAGGCACTGTTGTTATCAATGGAAACAATATATGGTCTATGAACGACGATGACCTTTCGGATTTCAGGAATAAAACTATCAGCTTCATCTACCAGTTTGCGAGCCTAGTCCCCACTCTCACGGTGTTCGAAAATATTATACTTCCGGCAACGTTCGGCGTGCATGGAGAAGACACTGCCGACTACGCAAGGCATCTCTGCGATGTTGTCGGTCTGAGTGATAAAATGCAGTCTTATCCCTCCCAGCTTTCCGGCGGCCAGCAAAGGAGAGTTGCTATTGCAAGGGCCTTTGTGACTAATCCCGCTATTGTGCTTGCCGATGAACCTACAGGAGACCTCGACGAAGAGACCGAGGACGAGATGATACGTTTCTTCAAAAAAATAAATGGGGAGAAAGGCACAGTTTTCATTATCGTGACTCATAGCACTGATCTCGCAAAGCAAACGGCACGCCGGCTGAAAATGAGCAGCGGCGTCGTGACCCCGATTTAACAAAACAAGCCGGAATGACATAATTCACAACCGGCAAAAGAAACCCGCGGGAAGAGGGCAAAAAGGAGAAAGTTATGAGAGCTTTGACGATGTTTATGGTCGCGTGCCTTGTCCTTTCATCGGGATGCGCTAGAAATGTTATGAAAACCACCGAGAAAGGATTATTTCATATAGATCTGGGTCAAAAAGGGCAGTCCCTCAAAGAAGGCAGAAATGAATTTGATATTCATATCACAGATGAAAAAAACGCGGATGTGGAAGGTGCAAAAATCGAGATCACGCCATTCATGCCGGAACATGGCCACGGCAGCATGTGGCCGCCTACGGTGACTGAAAAAGGAAAAGGTTTATACCGGGCCGTTGTTCCTCTGACTATGAGCGGCCACTGGCAACTGACGATCACGATAAGCAAAGAACAGATCGAAGACCGCATCGTATTTGATTTTCCCAATGTTACCAGTTAGGGGGCAGCTTTCGGGGGCGGTAGGAATGCAATTCGGGATTTTGGTCTAGGGTATAGTTTCAGAAATCTTGTTTAAGACCCGTTGTAAAACCTCTTCAGGCCCATCCGCGTTGCCCAGTGACAAAGAGCCATTGGCAGACCAGAGTATCTCACCGCTCGTAATATCGAGCATCTTCATAGATAGCGAAACTTCACAGGTGTTCGTAACTACGGGAGTGTAGCTGGTCGAATAGGTAAGCGTGTTTCAGCATAAGTCCGTATTAGCACAGCTTTTTCTGTAAAATAACAGCATGGGTTCGCGTAATTGCCGGATAATTCAACACGTCGAAATTCTCGTGCTGCGCAGTTGAGATAGCATGACTGAATTCATCATTCAACACATGCCCCTTTGGTTCCGCGAGCAGGAGTTTTCCGCCGTATTTTAGTGATTTGTTAATCTCCTGGAAAAGGCGGTCCTTATCAGGCACCTCATGAACCAATGCAAAGGCCATGGCAAAATCAATCTTGCCGTCAAGATCATCTATTGTTAAAGAGCCAGTACCGCATATTCGGGTTTCTATAATCTCCGACAAGCTGGCTTTTTCAGCTCTTTTGTTAAGCGAAGCTATCATTTTTTCCTGTAAATCAATGCAAATGACCTTTCCTTTTCTGCCGATCATGCTTGCAGCCGGCAGGCTGAAATAGCCCATGCCGCTTCCAATATCCAGCACGGTCATGCCTTTCTCCATATATGGTCCTAAAATTTTAGCAGGGTCATGCATAAAACGCCTGAGCGGATTCAACAATATATAACCAGCCCACCACGGGCAAATCCTGTGTTCCATCATGTCTCCTTCTTGGTATATTATTATACTGTTTCAAGGGGAGGGATGTCGTCTCATCCCTCGAATCACAGCAATGACGAGATGCGGCATCAAGGCGGTCATCACTAAGAACTCCGAAATCCCATACGCAGAAAAATAAACTCCAAAGCGAACTCAGTTCTTATCAACTCTATCATAAATAAAAAGTAATATTCTACTAAGAATAAATTTATCAAAGGAGCGATAATGATGAAAACTTTAAATAATAACATCGGAACTGCTCATATATGGGGGAGTCTTCTTTTGATTCTGAATCCGAAGAAGAGGCAAGCAATTATCTTGTGAAATATGGCAAGGTGCTTAGATGTAGTCAGCTTATCATGTGCGGAGACTGAGAGACCGGACATTGCACACGTCTTGCTCAGTCGGCACGTGGGAATAATGCTGACAATCAAACGCGAAGTTATTTTATATGCATTACGTGTTCTATATCTGCTAATATATCAGATATTATGATTAGAATACTTATTGCAGATGACCACTCGGTTGTTCGTGCCGGACTGCGACAGATTCTTTCCGGAGTTTCAGATATGACGGTAGTGGACGAAGCTAGCAGTGCCTATGAAGCCATTGATAAAATAAGAAGAAATTATTATTCAGTCATAGTCCTTGATATAGCAATGCCGGGCAAAAGCGGGCTGGATGCCTTAAAGGAAATAAAGGGTGAATATCCTGACCTCCCCGTTCTTATGCTTAGCATGTATCCTGAAGACCAGTACGCAATAAGAGTTTTAAGATCTGGGGCTTCCGGCTATATGACAAAGGATAGTGCGCCTGAAGAGCTTGTAACGGCTATACGTACCGTAGCTGCAGGCAGGAAATATATCAGTCCTCCTCTCGCAGAGAAACTGGCTTTCAATCTCGATGAAGATACAAAAAAAGAGCCGCACGAAATGCTCTCGGACAGAGAGTATCAGGTTTTATGTATGATCGCCTCAGGAAAAACCGCAAGCGAAATTGCCGATCAACTATCTCTGAGTGTAAAGACGATCAGCACTTATAGAGGTCGTATCCTTGAAAAAATGAAACTGAAGAACAACGCTGAATTGACAAATTACGCAATCAAGAATCACCTCATAGACTAAGAGTCTGCAAATAAGTAACTAGTACAAGCAGTTAGCTTCCCCCTCTGGCTGTAGGATAAATTTCGACAGCTAAAACAGTCGGTTCCTACAATAGCAAATCAGAAAGTACCTACAATATTTTCAGAGTTTCGCCGATTCCCATATCGATTTGCCTGCGATTATACTAACAGCATGGTAACTACTCGCCACCGATAAACGGGGAACTCATTCAAGGGAGTAATAATGTTTTTAAAAAGGGAGGAATCATCTTGGATACGAAAAATGGCAATGAAAGGACTAATACCATGACATCCATCAATCCAGTGCAAAAAAGGAGTACCGGGAGAACGAAGTCTCTTGCAGAAGCAATAATATTGCAATCAATCGAGGATTTGTGGATTGAAAATGAAAAATCGAGATGCATCGACTTTTTCACGGGGGAAGGATTCCACACGTGCGCTAAAATGGCCGGTATGGATTTTGATGAACAGGTTAAAGTGCTCAACTTAGTAAAAAATATATCCAATAAAATTAAAAAAGCAGAGCACGGATCGAGAGGTGTGAGGGTGAAAAGAGGCAATGTCTCGGAAGAAGCAGTTTTAGTATGAAAATCCAGGCAATCAGGAGTGATCACAAATGTTAAAGACGGGAAGACATAAAAAACAGAAAGACAAGTATTCTGTGAGAGAGAAGAGATTACAAAACTATAGTTCAAGTGTAGCTGATGCAGATGTCAAAGGTCTGAAAGACAGCATGAAAGCCGATGCCCCCCGATTGCCTTTTGAAGTATTACTGCAGATTATGAGAGCATATTCAACCTTTCTTGCCGGGAGTACGATTAAGACTGATACGTTCACGTCCTACAATTGACGGTTTCATAAAAAGTGGAAATTCCGGGGCAGTTCGGACACCCATTCCATTTTATTTCGGACACTTGTTCCGATTCAGTTCGGACAGTTTAATCTGCTCTGATACTACATATACTCTGCATTTTTGGAGTGAGACACGACAGACAACGTTCCTCACACCTGCCAAGCGAGCATCGTGATCATTGTGCGGGGTACAATAGGTAATCCTTATAGAAACGCAAGCACGTAATCTCCCTAATGGACAGTTAGCGACGGCAGTTACCTGTTTGCCAATGGTTGAAAAGCCAGTAAACAAGTATGATCCAGGCTACAACTCATATGAATTGTCTGGCTCTGGCTACGAAGTCCCAAAAGAAGCGCGAACAGGTTCGCTAAATTTATAAAAAAACCTCCTTACCGCATCGGCAGAGAGGTTGTTTTACAGGACAACTGCGAGTTTCAAATCTTCTATTGATATCCTGAATAGTGTGACCTGTGTGAATAATGCGATGCATGAGACTCGTGTGAGTAATGCGATTCATGGTCTGCCAGCAAAGTCGGATTGTGTAGATTTGACGCTGTCTCAAGATAAAGCGGCGTGGTTTCCCTTATGCTGTTTATACTGGCATGCTGCGACACATCTGCATATGAGAACTTGACGCCTATCCCAAAAATAGAAAGCAGGCTTACTATCAAATAGAATATTTTCTTCATGTTCTTCCCTCGCTCCATTTGCTAATTATCTTTTAACTCATTTCTTGGCTAATGTCAAGCAATTTTATGAATATATCTGCTGTAATAATGTCCGCTGGTTTCAAAAAAGCCCCCGCATTTGTCCCTCTGTGTGCAATCAGTGCATTCCTCCAGAAATATATTTTTCCACTTTGATATAAATTGCCTACAGAAAAGCCACAATTCTTTCGACAGAACGCAAAGCTGATGATTATAGATGGAGACGTTCATATCTGCCCTGTGAAGATATTTAACGGCTCTTTTCAACTGTGATATATAATCGTGAGGGTCAATCCAGAGCCTTTCGACATTTTCCCGGGCGAGGCCTGTTGTTTCCATGCCCATAAGCGCCACATGGCCCGCAAAAGGCACATTATGGTATATAAATTCGGCAAAGCTTGGCAGCCTGCTATAGGTAAGTAAATGTATTACTGTTCTAATTTCAACCCGCTGCCGAAATAAGGCCAAATTGTGAAGGGCTTTGATAGTCTCATAAAAACTCCCCTTTATGCCGACTATTTCATCATGGATACGGTCAATATCAGAGTATAATGGGACAGCGATAACGAGGTTGGGATGCTGAACCAGCGCAAGCTTACGTGTAAATTCAAGGTCTTTAAACCTTTTGCCGTTGCTCAGCATGATAAGAGAGGTTTTGGGAAGATGTTTTTTGCAAGCCCTAACAAGCTCAAAAAGTCCATCTCCTAATAACGTCGGTTCTCCCCCAGTTATCGCCAGGTGGCAGGTCTTTTCCGGATCCATAAGCCGGATAAGTGCAAGATTGTAATCCAGGATGTCTTCCCTATCAGAAGTGGATGGCTGAGGGCACATGATGCATTTGAGATTGCACCGGTTGGTAGCGAAAATCGCGTTATGAAGAGAGCCTATTTCGTAAACAACATTTACCTTGCCCTCTGGTGTGAGCAAAACAATATCCCCATCGTTCAAAGTATTAACCGTTTCAGCAGGAAGGCTGTGCACATACGGAACTTTTGTGTCATTAGTGACCGGCATAAGACCGTGCATTATATATGCGTCAGCCTTCGGAAGGTGCGAGGTCGGTTTCATTACAACAAGGATTTGTGGGCCCTTCGTCCTGGAAAGCCATTTGCGTGCGCCAGTCTTGGTCACACGGCCAAATACAGGAGCATCTATATTTACAGGTGTACCTTGGAAGGATTTCATTGAAGTCTCACTTCATTTAATGGTCTTTTTGTGACCCATGACCAGAAGACGTCCATTACGTCTTCATTGTCTTGACTTATCAACTCCATGAAAAAGGATATGATTCTTTTATGTTTTTTGCAAAACTGGCTTGTGGGCATATGACCCATATAAGTCGTATCATGTTGTTGGGAATAAGCCCGTACAGGATCAGCCCCACAGAATTGCTGATACGCGCAGCTATGACATCCCGGGATAATATCAACACAGGAGTTCCTGACTATCTTCTCCATCAGTTCCCCTGTAAATATCTGATTGTAAGTGTTCCTTTTTACGTTTCCGAGGCAAAAATGCCGATCCGCCATTGCTGCCAGCATCCTTGCTTCATCGGTAGGATATACATCGCCGTTATGGTTATAGATTACCCCTAGAATGCCCGCCCCTGCTGGCGATTGCAAATCCATAAAGCCCGTTGAAAACGGTGTAAGAATCCTAGTCAGAAGGATCGTCGCAAAGTATTCCGCGAAATTAATCCCAGACAGGTTTAACTGAATAATGTATTGTATCGCGTCTTTATAAGCGCTAACAAAATCCTCAATCCCATACTGCAGCTTTTCGCCGCTGCCTTTCTTAGCATAACCATATGGGTTCAACGAACGCAGAAATACGCCATGAAACCCTAATCTCACGTATTCATCAATGACGCTTCTCAGTTTACCTATATTGTCTTTTGTTATGGTCATAAGGGCAGACACATTTCCGATTCCTAAAACCGATCTTGTCAGTTCAAGCTTTTCCAAAGAAATGTTATAACTGCTGCCACCGTCCCGTAATATGCGGTTAGCGTCGTGAATTTCCCTGGGGCCGTCCAGAGAAGTCGAAATCAGTATATTATGGTCTTTGAGAAAATTAAGAATCTCTTTTGTGATTAAGGTAAGATTGCTGCATAGGACAAATGACAGTTGCTTACCTGATCGCCTGTTTAGTTTCTCGGCGTATTGTACAATTGCTTTTATGACGTTGAAATTCAAAAGAGGCTCCCCGCCCTGAAATTCAATCTTTATGAAAGGCGACTGGCTTTGAAAAATCATATCAACTGCTCTCCGAGAAGTCTCAACATTCATGTCCCAAGTCTCTGTTCTTGCGTCCTGGCTTGAAGCATGGCAGTAATTGCAGCGATGATTGCACCGGAGCGTCAAAACTACCATGTGCAAGCTCGTGAAATGTGCCATATAAGCCTTCTTCGTCCTATATTTAGTCGCCAACTGGTCGATCAAAGGTGCAAGGCTTGCCTTTGAGTCAGATCAGGGAATGCTTGCCTTTTAAATCGAGGTAGACATCACTTCCAGGATCGATGTTGTAGGATAAAAGGCTGTTAAAGTCCTCAATTGGAACGAACAAATGTTCGCCGACATCATTGACTAACAACATTTTCCGCTCTGGGAACCTCATGAATCTGAAAGGCAAAAGGAGGTAAGGGTATGTTACGGATTTGGCTGTCGGATCTTGATTAGGAAGCGCCATTCTCTTTTTTATCCAAGGAATCTGATAATTAGATAAGAGACACGGGTGAAAAAGCCTGCTTGACTATCATCTCCCGTATGGAACCATATCGCCTCTCCAGATCCAAACGTACTTGTTGATCCAATGCTTCATTGCAGAACTCAGAGGCCGCTTCCCGGAGTTCTGCCTCACCTGTGGTAACCCCTAATTTAGATTGTAAGTAAACGCCTACGGTTCGGTCATCGATTGAGTCAATTAAAACAGTGAATCGCTCGGACATTTTATGGGCAGCAGCATGAACGGCATTTTCTCATAAAATTCTTTACGTAATCATATTAGGATTTTGCCTTTATCAATTTCTGTATATATGTCTTTCATTTGTTTGTACCGCGACTCATTCCTTTACTTGCGAAGGGCTGTTGACTATGATCTCCGGTTTTCCACGATAACTTTTTATGGTCCCGGTAACACAAATACGCTTCCCTGAAAAATACTTTTCAGGGGGCTCATTAAAAAGAGACCTCTTATCGCCCCAGATCAAGACAGTAAAAATCTGGTTCGGATAAGGCCGATCCAGATTCAGGAATGTGGGTTGGCCTCTACTGCCTCTAGCATAGTGGGCGCTGGCGACTGTGCCACAGACGGTTTGATTTTGCCCGATATGTTGTTGTGCTTCTTCCGGGGTTATTGCAACCTGAGAATGTGCAGAGAAAGAAATGGTAAGCAGGAAAACTACGATAAATAAAAAACCCAATTTCGTCTTAAGAGCCATAACTAAACCTCCTTGCTCACAAGTTCTTAATGGCAATTTTAACGGCTTCATCTTCTGCTGCGATACAGAGTTCCATCATATTCCTCATCGTCAAATGATAACTTTTAATGTCACCACTCGTGACGTGCTTAAGAATCAAAACGTCAGGCATATAGGCGATAGGAGTAACTATAAGTACTGCAGAGCGAAAACGAGGCCGTTAGTAAGCGGGAATCCTCTTATCAAAATCGCATCCTTCAAAATCACCATCGACTTGAGTCTCTTCAATTACTGCATAGCCTTCCTTCGCAAGATATTCCAAGTCGCTAGCTGCCGCCACTGAAAAGCAAAACAAAAGCATTATAATAAGTATGTATATTGTTTTCTTCATGTTCCCCTTACCATGCCATTAATGTTTTCTATGCTTTTCCCAGTTATTCAGTTAAATTTTATAGCCGTTCTGTTAAGAATGCAAACGCTGGAGTGACAGCCGGCATTCGATTTTAATCCTACTTCGGGGAATAATCGGCGTAGACCGATGACTCGCTCAATTTTAGAGCAAGGGACTGAAATTAGAATGGAAATTACAGTTAGACTGGGTCAAAATTGGGCGCCGATGGTGGTTAGTTTTCGACGCCGATTAACATATACCGGACAGCGGCAGTAACTCTGCCGCAAACAAGCTTGTCCCCTTCTATTCTGGGAATTATCCTGAAAACCCGCCGGTTTGCCTAAGAGCAGCGCACAAAACCAGTGCGTAACAACTCGTGCGCAAAAGTGCCGGGAAAATAAAAGATGAGTTTAAGGATTAGTTTCAGCCGCATTGCTATTCAGGATTGGGCAACAGTCAGGACTGTGTTTTTCATCTTCTCGATTATCTTCATGGTCTCGACGCTGACGGTGCAGACCTTCTTCAGCAACTCGATAACTTCCTCCTTGTAATCGGCGAACCGATAGGTATTGAACTTTTCGGCTATCGTCGGATCGCTGGGTTCTTTTCCTTGTACTGGTCAAGCACCCACTCCAAGGCACTGCGGTTGCCGAGCCTGTATTGCCATGCATTCTCGGGGACACCTGAAAGATTAGTTTGCTCGTCGATCACTATTGTGCCGGCTTCCTTGTCGGCCTGGAGCTTTACCTTCAGTTTCGGTTTGATACCGAACAGGTTCTTGTCGGGCATCTTTGCCTGTTCAAACATTGCCTTTTGCTTTAGGCGAGGATTCGTATCGGCATCGATACGTTTCAAGGAGAAAGGTTTCGCGATTCGTAATTGATGTGCAAATCCATAAGAGCCTTGCCCCAGTCCCTCCACTGGAAGAAGTTATCGTGGAAGGGCAGGCGGGGGAAATCTCTCTTCAGGTTCATTTCGTATTTTTTGCGGTAGCCGGGGTCGTGAAGACGGCATAGGTATAGTGGAAGATATCCTCTTTCGTGATCTTCTTGTTCCCGTAGTGGTCTCTGAACTGTTCCAATCCCCAGTCAGTGATGTTGTCGTGGCGGCTACCGTTTTCGTCATAGCGATAAAGAGGAAGGCATGGTAATACCGCAGCACCGACAAAATGCAAAGTCACGAACGTACGAGCAGACAATAAAAGGCTTTGGCGCTTACACCAGTGAAAATAATGATCTTGTTTTCATTTATCTATTCCGAATAGAACGGAGCATTTTGCATTTCATTCAGTTCGGACTGAAATAGAGTTTTCTTTTGAGAAAAGGCCTATAATGCGTCGATAATGTCACAATTGAAAAGGTATTCTTTTCGAAAATCATTTTTTACCGCACGAGTCCATTTTATGGAATAGTTAACTTCATCTGATTTCTTCTTTTGATTTTCCCTTAAGCTTTTTCATGTCCCGGTTATATATGTCGATGAAAAACTGACTTTGTCCTTCAACTTCTTTACCTTTTCGCCGTAGACCCATTCATCTCGTGCATATTTACCCCAAGGGAAAAAAGATTAAATATTGCCTCTTCACCCTTGCCAGCTTTACCTTCTTATCACAAAGGGGCATCAGTTCTCGAAATCGCTGTCGGCAAGATTAATCCAGCGGTGCTTCTTGTCGGGCTGGTATATTCAAAAGGGAAATCCTGAAGTTTCGTGTCCCGAAACCAGTCAAGTTTTTCCTCTTTTTTCTGTTCGTCCTGGAGGGTGAAATATTGGATTTGGCAAGGTCACCTTTTTTTCCTTCCTCACCAGAAACATGACGGCAACCCCTGTCTGTATTCCGAAGACATTGTGGGTAGTCCCAGCAATCTTGGGGTTCATCCTGACATCGCTTCTCGTATCAACTATATAGCAGTAATTGAACTCGTCTGCGATGCACTTACGGAATCCGTCAAATGTCCTGCTGTCGATAA
This sequence comes from Nitrospirota bacterium, assembly GCA_963796345.1. GTDB lineage: Bacteria > Nitrospirota > Thermodesulfovibrionia > Thermodesulfovibrionales > Dissulfurispiraceae > JADFXI01. The sequence goes on from CAWCLI010000015.1 coordinate 154,608, forward strand.
AAGAGCGGTTTGTAATGAAAGCAATGATCCCATTTTTGTCCAACCTATCGGATGCCCATCGGTAGAAGCGGGCGTACATGTCGTAGACTTTTGTCTTTTGCGCCGTGCTTCCTTTATGTAAGTGTCCTTTATCCGCTTATCACCTCGGGATAAACACGGTTTTTGTTGTTTTCGTTCTCGTTCATCTGGTTGGCGTTGTAAGGTGGATTCCCCATGAAGACCGATATTTTTCGCTTGTTCTGGGCTCTAATCCTTTCGGCATTCTCGCTACTGAAGCCAAACATTTTCGTCTGTTGGTTTGAATATACCAGCCCTCCAACATTGTCGAGCGTATCCACGAAGCAAATATTCTTAAATTCCTCGTAGTAGCCCATCTTCTGCTTGAAGGTGTATTCAATGTTTAGGTTCGCGATGTAATAGGGGAGAATGGCGACCTCGTTGGCATGTATTTCGTTCTGGTACTTGTAAGCGAGATGCTGGATAGGGATAGACTCAATGAGATCGCAGACGAAAGTACCTGTTCCCGTGGCGGATCGAGGATTTCAACGTTCTTGTCGGCGAGGGTCTTTCCAAAATGCTTGTGCAACAGCCAGTCCGCGCCTTCGATGATGAATTTTACGATTTCGTTAGGGGTATAGACTATACCCAACTTGTCGGCACCCTTGGGGTTGTATGCCTTATAGAAATTCTCATAAATGATTTTCAGGAACTTCTGTTTCTCATGATGGCTTACGATGCTGGTAGCATGGGCCTTTATCATCTCATAGTAGTTCTTGATATTGTCGAGGGTCTGCCGTCTGGTCTGGCCTGTGAAGAAGGTCTCCTCCACTTTATTAGGTTCTTTGGCAATGTTGTTCTCATGATGGAACTGGGATTCGCTGAAAATACTGACAAAGATTTCTTCGGTCAGAATGTGCTGAATGAGCATCTCCCGTACGTCGGCGAAAGTGATATCGGGATTAATGACTCCCTTGCATATCTCATGAAAGGCATTCATCGCATCCCGGAAGGCCTTATTTGTTTCGTTCTGGGACTTAATCATCTCGTGTAGGGTCTTTGCGATAGCGGGGATGTCCTGCTTAAAATGCTCTATGGCCTCGTTGAAAGATTTTACCTCGGGATGCTCAAAGGTGATGAACGCCGTGAGAATCTTATCCAGCTCAGCTGCATCCCGCATGTTAACCCGCATGACCTCGGCGTTCTGCTGGATCAGGACGGCGTTTGAGCTGTCCTCAAAGAGGATATTACTCGTCGGATACCCCTTTTTGAGCTTTTTGTTTATCTCCTCGTCGAGGTCATCTGACTCATCTTTGCTTTCCCAATACCCGTAGTCCAGGCGGAGGACATTCTTGACGATGCCATCCGGCGTGACGGGTTTCCCTTTCGTCCCCATGAGGGAGATTTCTGTTACGAGTTCGAGGTCCCGCGTGTGGGCGTAGTCGTTTAGGAGGTTGTAAAATGCGTTTCTGACGGTGCTCTCGTTTCGCGATCCGCCAAACTGTGGATGCGGTCAAGCTTGGTGTAATATTGATTGATTAGTTGTACCGACATTACTCGTGAATTGTACTACAATTTTTCTTGTAATTCATAGGCTATTAACACCCTGGTAATGTCCTAATTTGGGCAACATCCCCTGCCTTGGCGGGTTGAGCTGTCGTGAGGAGTTGGGATTATCCCCTCTTTTGGCGTTTGGAGCGGAGTTTTGCTTCGCCTTGGGTGTCCATCGGCATTAAATATTGACCCACCATCGGCGTCCAATTTTGACCTCCCCCAAACGGCAATTTTTATTTTAATTCTAGGTCGTTGTCCTAAAATGTAGCTGGTCATCGTTCAACGCCGATCAGTCCCCATGGTGGGTCAAAATCATATGCCGCTTAACAGGCAGACAAGTTTATGCCGTTTGTCGAAGTCAGGCCTACTGAGAAAGTGCAAATTGTTTTCTCAAGCGGTGTTCACATACCCGATGATTATCATGGACTGGATATGAGGGAAATGACTTGGATAAAGTGACAAGGGACGATTGCTATCTTAGAAATCCGGCATGAATTATCGGGGTTTCTTGTATAGGTCGTCATGGTCAAGAATTCGAAGTAGAATAATCCCTTTGTCCCAATCCGGCGTACCACCGGGGTAATTATAAGCCTTAGGGTCAAGGGATATCCGATAAGGGAAATGAATGGGCCATTCCAAGAGCGTGGCCGGATTACTAGTTGCTTCTTTTATCGACCCAATAATCCGTTCTCGATATTCATCCCGTTATCAAACCGATAATCCGAATACCCTATTATTTCAAATGTCGCAAGTAATATCTTGTTGCACGGAGGATCGATGAACGACTTTTGGAAAAATCGAAACAAATTGATTTTTTTTACGGCTGTTGTCCTCCTGTTCGTTCCTTTAGCCGGTTGCGATACAGTAGAGCGCAGGAATGACTCAAGCGTGCCCACAGTTAAGAATAGGGTTGATGGAAACTTTAAAAAGAAAATGAAATCAACGGGCTGAGCGCGGATATTGCCGCACTTGAGGCAAAAGTAAAAACACTTGAGGATGAATTATCTAGTAAAGAAGTTACACTGAAAAAGGAACCCGGCTTCTCAATAAAACAAGAAACTAGCAACAATCGTGACGACATGATGGAGTTTACGTAGACTGAAGCTAATGTGAGAACATCGGTAATGTAATGTACGCTGATGCGGGCATAGTGGAAAATAAAGGTCGATCAAGCGAACGGGAAAAAAGCGGAGGCCGTGCTAAAGGGTGCTATGCGCAATAAGCAGGAGAAAGGGAATTATGTGTATTTCACGTTGTCAAAAGACATGCTGCAAATCGAGGAAGCCAGATAGCATGAATAATTCATAAGTGAATGCAGATTTGCCGGGAACACGCTGCATGTTTATATCCGGAAATCATGGAAACGACCAAAATCACCAATGGGCAGGGGCCATTTCCCGCCGATTCGGTTAATTGGATTGTTAGGTGAGGTAGTCATTGCTTTTGTTTAGAAGTATTGTAAACATATTTCAAAACGGTGGATAACCTTTTCTTTTTCATGACTCCTGAGTACAAGCAAAAACAAACGCTACGTGGTCTCCTCTGTCGTACAATATTACTTCCCCTGAAATCCTTGACAGCCCTGAAATCCGTACTTTTCAAAATATTCAGAATAGTGTACGTTATTATCGATAATCAACAACGGGAGCATATTGTGCTAACAATGAGTGAATATTCCGACTGATTACTGTCAGTCATTCCAATAGAAAGCTGTCACCTATTCCACAGCAAAACTGCTACCTGTTGTAAGGAATTGAATTTTTTGATAAAACAGCGAGAAAATATTATTTAAGATATTGACAATAGCAATACCGTTTGAGGAAAATAAGATATGGAAATTACCGACTTTGAGTGGGACGATTATAATATTGGGCATATGGCAAAGCATGGCGTATCTCCAGACGAGGTCGAGTGTGTCGCTTTTGATGATGAACCATGGATTAAAAAAGGGCGAGAGGGCACCCGGTACCTGCTGGGATATAGTGTTGCCGGAAGGTATCTTTTTGTTGTTTATGTTTTAAAGAGTAAAGGTAAGGCAAGGGTAATAACGGCAATGGATATGGATGATAAAACACGAAAACTTTATAAGAGAAGAGGTAAGCAATGAAGAAGCTGCAACTTTTAGGACACGGGAAGAAGAGATAAGTTTTTGGGAGAAGCATTCGATATCGGAATTCTGGGGAGAGCTTGAGGAAAGCGCTGATACGTTTGAGCGACCGAAGCTTACACCTGTGACATTGAAATTCGATCCGCTTGTTTTGAAAAAGCTGAAGATGATAGCACGAAAAAGAGGGATCTCATATAACGCATATATACGCCTTTTGCTGGCTAAGGGTGTCGAAAAAGAAATACTCCAATCAGGAAAGTAAATGATAAAAAAGACTGCCCTTTCTCCCCCTTCCACCCTGGTGTAAACTCTATTGGAACAAGTGGCAGAAATCAATCGGAATAGGTGGCAGATTTGTCGCAAATGGCAGGGAAAGCATCTGCTTCGCCCCGAACAATTGACAGATAGTTGCTTCTGCTGTAACCAACGTCCCCAGAGCGTGATATAATTGTGTGCGGCACAACAGGAACTTCGTATAAGTATTAATTAGTTGGGAATAATGGTGAAAACAATAATAATAGTGATCGGGCATGCTATCGTGGGGTGGAGTCTGTGTGGCGCAACGATTGGAATAGGATGCAATTTAACTGCAGTAGTCAAGAAAAGCGTTTACAAATGTTGTCAACATAGGGCCTGTCAAGTATTTTGTGTAAATGCCTTTTTTGGTATTGTCATGCCAAGGGCATTCTTCCTTCAAAAAGTATAGCAAATTGATTCAGCGCTGACTTCCAGTCCCATAGTGGCATTGTCCATTTTTTCGCTATGTTCCTGAGCGCCAGATACAGCAGTTTAAAGGCCGATTCATCATTCGGGAACGAACCCCGATTTTTCGTAACCTTGCGCAATGACATATTAAGCGATTCTATAGCGTTGGTTGTGTAGATTACCTTCCGGATTTCCGGCGGATATCCAAACAGCGGAGTTATCCGCTCCCAGTTGGTTCGCCATGAGACGCTGATGCTCGGATACTCGCTGTCCCATTTCCGGCTGAATTCCTCCAAGTTCGCAGATGCCTGTGCTGTAGTCGGTGCAGTATATATCGCTTTAAGATCGGCTGCTACTTCCTTGCGTTTTTTCCATGATACATATTTCAAGCTGTGCCTTACCATATGCACGATCCACAACTGCACCTGCGTCTGAGGATACACTGCCTCTATAGCTTCAGGAAATCCTTTTAAGCCATCAACACAGGCAATGAAGATGTCCTTCACTCCTCGGCTCTTCAGCTCTGTTACAACATGCATCCAGAACTTTGCTCCCTCGGTCTCCGCAGTCCACATGCCAAGAACTTCTTTTACTCCTTCCATGGTGATCCCTATTGCCAGGTATATAGCTTTGTTTTGTACTTGACCGTTATGCCGGACTTTCACTCGTATGGCGTCCATGTAGACTATGGGATATACAGCGTCAAGGCCACGGTTCTGCCAAGCTTTTACCTCTTCCTCTACAGCGTCAGTCACCGTCGAAATCAGGGCAGGCGATACTTCAACTCCGTAGATTTCCTCAAGATGGCTCTGAATATCCCTGGTCGTCAGTCCCCGTGCATACAGTGAAATGATCTTGTCGTCAAATTCGTTGAAACGGGTCTGGCCCTTCGGTACTATCAGCGGCTCGAAGGTCCCTTTCCGATCCCGTGGTATTTTGATCGGGATTTCTCCCTGATCCCCAGTTACCGTCTTCCTTGAACTGCCGTTTCGACTGTTGCCGCTATTCTTCCCCTTTATTTCGTTCTTGGCATAGCCCAGATGATGCGTCATCTCGCCCTGCAAGCACCGCTCCAAAACTGCCTTCGTCAATTGCTTTAACAGTCCATTTTCGCCGAGTATTTCTTCAGGGCTCTGATATCCCTTTATCAACTCGTCTATAAGCTCGTCTTTGATCTCCATTTTCTCTCCTTCATAGTGATAGGCTTTTAGCCTACACTTAGAAGGCTATTTACACAAATTATTTTATACCCCCTCAACATAAATACTGTTCACGACATGTTTTAGGTTGACGCCAATTCTAATTTTTCTTTTGTGATATGAGGCAGCCGCACAGGGGCAAAAAAATTATCGGGATATAAATAATCCTCGCCTGACTCATCAATAACTCTTATCTGGTGATGTTTTTCCGCTACCTTGTCAATCAATACTTCATATAGTTTTCTTATCTCCAGCGAAGCGTTATAGCCGCGATTATCTACGCATATCATAAAATGTTTTCTCATATGGCTTTTCCATATATCTTGTTTAATCTGTTCAACTTTTCTATTCCATGTCCTGTAGCAATTGTTTCAATTTCCCGTATTTTTCCAATTATTTTGAAATACACATTTAATTTTAACCTTTTTTATAATTTTTTTCATAAACATAACGCTGCGGTTGAGCGGCACGCAACCACGTCGCCTACATACCATGCAAGTCATAAAACTGTACACGCCACACGGCAACTGAATTTCCTGCCATGAAAGTAATATTTAACTGAAGATGTTATCGGACAATGATGCCATGATAAGAAAAATTATATTGTATGTGGCCTTTCTGCTGGTATTAGGGTATTTTCAGTCACCACTGAATGCGGGGGAGCTTTCACCTGGACAGAATAAATCTAATAGCACCGATAAGGGGAAGAAAATCGTTATAAAAGTTATAGATTTTTCAGGGAGCAGCACGTCCTTACAGCAAATTTCACTGGCATCATATGGGCGGAGGTTAGGGGACATATTGCTGGAATTGGGCAGTGAAGCGGGATACACAGTGATATTTGGAGCGCAGGTGGACGCGAACCTGCCGGTAGTAGCTGATTTAAGGGGAGTGACACTGACAAAGGCATTAGATGCAATAACAGGGTATGTAAACTATGGGTATGAAGTAAAGGACAAGACAATAACCGTGCAGAAGGTGATAGCGAAGAATTTTTCGATACCGGACATAAGCATAACCTCACCGAACATGACCGCGGAGATGGGAGGGGACATGGTGGGAGGAAGTAACGGCACAGGCAGCAGCGGGACATCAAGCGGGTATGGCGGCAGCAGCTCATCGGATACAGGGTCACAGAACCTGAAGGCAAATGTGACACTGAAGAAAGCTGCAGATACTGTGGACGGCAGGAAGATGTTCGAGGAAAACATAAAGAAGCTGTTATCGGCGGATGGGCATTATGTAGTGGACTGGCTTGCCGCGGACCTGATGGTAGTAGATTCCCCGAGGAACATAAGCCTTATAGGCCGGTATATAGAGGGGCTAAGGGAATCATCGGACAAACTGTTGGTAGTGGAGGCCACGATAAGCGAAGTGACGACGAATGCGGACTTAAAGTTCGGGATAGATTGGAGCATGCTGATCAACTCGATAGGGGGGACGCATATATCCAGGCCGGGGGGCATCAATTGACAGTGGCCACAGCAGTGACGGACGTTACATCACCGACATTAACTATAACCAGGACAGCGGCCGACATATCGGGGGTGCTTAAGGCGCTGTCAGACCAGGGGAAAGTGGAAGTATTGTCGAAGCCGTATATATTTGCGAGGAACCTGCAGCCTGTGGCGATATTTTCGGGCAAGAGCATACCTTATATTGGGAGCATACAGACGACAGTATCGGGGACAGTGGGGACATCGCAGACCAACTATTCGATATCCAGGGCACAGGACGGGATGATGCTGGCAGTGCGGTGCCATATAAGGGATGACGGCAGGATAGATGTGCAGATAGCGCCGATACTGGCGTCTGTAGACAGTTATGTGACATTCAATGTAGGTGGCAACACATTCACCAACCCGGTGTCATCAGTGCAGCAGACGCTGCAGTCGGTGACGCTGAAGGACGGCGAGACGATAGTGATAGGGGGCATAAAGAGGCAGCATAAGGAGTATGCCTCAAATGAAGTGCCGCTGTTGTCGAAAATACCCCTATTGGGATACCTCTTCAAATCCCATGACGATACTCTCTCTAACTCCGAAATCGTCATCGCCCTGAAGGTTGAAAAGCCAAAATGATTTATATAGATTTCCAGAAGGAGAAATTTTATATAGACCAGGAAGGCAACGCTATCGGCACTTTGCCTGTGACGGAGGGTCTTGCAGTGCTGACGGACCACTCGGTAATCAAAGAGGGAAAAGACCGGGCTACAAGTATTACAGCAAACACGGGAATTATTTTTTTCTTGAGAAAAATATTGCCGACAGAAAGATAACAAAAGCAAGAAGTCTCTTTCAGGCACTCAATGTCAGGGAGAATGCTATAGTCGGTATCTACTTCGCGAAAAGACTCCTGGTTTTTTCATATCGGAACGGTGCTTTAATATGGCGTTTCACAAGTGACGATATCGAGGACAAAAATGAGATAAACAATAAAATTAATGAATTGGGCCTGCCGGAAAATAATGTAACGGAGATATATGGCGCCAATGTACCGCTTGAGAGACTTCGGCAGACGATTGACAGTATCCCACCCTACAGGGACCTTGAAGAGGAAAGCAAAAGAAACAGGTTCGTGCAGATTGCGGCAAGCACATCGCTTGTAGCACTGAGTGCATTGATTTGGGGCGGCTTAATGCTGAAAGAAATAAACCTTAAACATGACCTTGAATCAGTACGTGTTGCAAAAAAAGAGGTTAAAGAAGACCTGAAAATAGAATACCTTGCAAGATTGCCTCTTTACCTTGAAGCTATGAATGTCCCTCTCGATCAGGTAATAAGAGCATTGTCATTTCTGGAAGGGCGGAAATATTCAGTGATAAACGCGACATCGGAACATGGAAAAATATCCGGGACATTAATATTACAGAATCCCGAAGAAGCTTACAGGATTAAGGAATCCATAAAGGACGCAAAGGTAAACATACGAGGAGGAACAATTGAGATTAGTTTCACGGGAACTATTGACGAAAATACCCATCTTGCCGGTCGGGGCAATTATCGCAGCCTTTTTGATATACAGTAGTTTAATTTTACCTCAATACAGGAAAACCGGAGAACTCGCGACGCGGCTGAAAGCCGACAAGCAGGGAATCTCGACACTCAAGACGAAACTGAAGGATTTAAAGACATTGCCTAAATTTGATGTACGCCTCGATACAAAAGCGGACACGATGCTGAGTCTAAAAAATATAGTTGATAGAAAAGGCTTCCAGCTAAGTGAAGTCGCTGAGTCTTCAGATAGTGCCGGAAGATATATTTCTTTTGTAATCGATATTAACAACTACAAATCCCTCGCACAAATAATCGTCTCTCTTGAAAAACTGAACGAGCTGCTGCCTGTTGCATACACAAAATATGTTCTAGCGAATAGGTCGATCAAAATTAACGCACGGTGCTATTTCAGGGGATGAGGCAAAGTCAAAATCTTTCACGTCAGGCATACATCAGTTTTCCTTTAGGATGAGGGACTTGCCGCTTCAATTCTACTGCAGTCTCAATCCACTCTTGTATAATGATTTCAACGTTTGAAAGGGCTTCCTGATATGTCTTGCCATCGGCCATACAACCTGACAATTCTGGAACTTCTGCAATATATGACCGATCTTCGGCACTCCAATAAATTATTATCTCGTATCTACTTTTCATGTTTTCCCTCCAATTCTAATCTGTACTTAAAAATTAGGTTTCTAACCTGTTTTACCTGGTAAGGCTTTGCCTTGGAACCCTTAGGCTGCAAATTCAGGATTTCATCAACATCCTTTTTTATAAAAATGTGATGGTCACCCCGAATCCTCTCATCAAAACCAAATTTATTTAACATAAGGCACAACTCAGAAAAGGGAATATTTGAATCCGACGTCCCCTTAATAATTTTGACAAGCAATTTGTTGTATTTTCCCATTTCATTATTTCCTGTAAGAATTATAACAAATCGAAGCAGTTTATAGCCTTTTCCATAAAAGTGCATGAGAGAAGTGCAGAGTCAGACTTGATCAGATCTGACCCCAATTATTTATCATTGCTATCATCGACCAACTGCATATTTTATCATTAATGTGCCTATTGTAGTGAGGCCTAAATCCCTCGTAATTGCCTCGAAAGCAGGATTAATCAGTTGTCGTTCCCGAAATATCGGAAGATATTTTGGGATGCAATGACAGCCTTTGGGTTGCTTTCATGCACCTTTTGCGATCCCCAGCAGTTTATTGTGATTAAAAAGTAATATTCAAGAGGATACTATATGGTAGTGCGCGAACCGGCAATTAGGTAATGTCAAGAGATTCATGAAAAAAGGGACAAAAATGAAACCACCGAGTGCACAGAGGCGTCCTCTGTGTCCTGGCTTAAAGCCCCTACTGTTGGCTGTGGTTAATTTTTGACAATGGTGGGGAGGATGCCGAGGAAAAAGATCGGGGAGATTTTAGTCGATCATAATATACCCCACGTATATATAGAACTTGCTTTAAAAGAGCAGAAAGTCAGAAAAAAACCTCTTGGAGAGATACTACTGGAAATGTCGCTCGTCAATCCCGAAACTCTTTCTATGTGTCTTGCCGAGCAGTGGGGGCTCGAACATTTTTCGATATTTACCAAGGACGTACAGCGAGACATTACGATGGACTTGTCGCTGATCGAAGAAAATGAACTGGTCCCAATAGAACAGAACGGAACGCGCGTCAAAGTCGGTATGGTTGACCCTATGAATATAAATAAAAAAGACGCTGTGTCTCGGTATGTGAAACAAAAACTGGGCATGCAGGTCCAATTTGCTGTGGTGTCAAGTGAAACATATCAGAGGTTTCTTGAATCCCTGATTCATATAGATGATGAAGAAATAGTGAAGGCCTTGTCCAAAGGCCGCTCGCAGGAAGAGCAGGCCGGAAAAGGCCTCCGGTTACTCCTGAAAAAGGGGATCATCGAGCGGTGCTCTGACATCCACATAGAACCGGCAGTTGAGGGTGGACGAATCAAGCTGAGGCGCAACGGACTGCTTGAAATGCTAGTGGCCCTCGATGATGAGCAATTTGTACGCATTGCGAACTTGATCAAGCTTCAGAGCGGGATGAACCAGGTTGAAAAACAGCAGCCGCAGGACGGAAGAATAGATGGCAAATTTATAGGAGAAGAACGGTATGCCCCTGTCGACTTTAGGATATCGACAATACCGAACTGGAGCAGGAAAGGGTATGCCGAGTCCGTAGTTATCAGAATTCTTGACAGGAGGACAAGCATCCTGCCGCTCGAAGACCTGGGAGTCAGTAGGTGTGTCCTGGAATTTCTCAACGTGTCAAAACTGAAGTCTCACGGCATGATAATTTTTACCGGACCTACAGGCTCAGGCAAGAGTACGAGCATATATTCAACAATGGCCACCATTAATACGATATCGAGGGCGGTTGTAACAGTCGAGGACCCTGTTGAATACCGTAACTATTTATGGAAGCAAATTCAGGTAAACGATAAACTTACTATGGCCGATGCTCTGAGGAGTATTCTGCGGCATGATCCAGACATCATTTTTTGCGGTGAGATCAGGGACGAAGAAAGTGCAAAGATAGCTTTTGATATGGCCAACACAGGGCATCTTGTGTTTACCACGCTCCATGCGAACGATGCGATCAAAGCCATCCCCCGGCTTCAGGGCCTCGGCATATCCAACGCCATGATAGAGGCCGCGGTCCTCGGCATTATTTCACAAAGGCTTGCAAGGGTGCTATGTTCGTGCAAGGAAAAATCGGACAGGTATGTTTCTCCAAGGGGAGAAGTATATATGGCGAACGGTTGTCCAAAATGCAATTACACGGGGTATAAAGGCCGGACTATGCTTTCCGAACACTTTCCGCTGAATAGTACGACGCGAGAGGTGCTTAACCTGGCGCTGGACGGAAATATCATAGACGCGAGGGAACGGGCTTCCAACGTTGTTCCCGATATCAGGCAGGATGCTGAACATAAAGTGCTGAGCGGGATATCTTCATACGAAGAAATTGAGAGAGTAATATGACCGATTTGAAATTGGAAGAGATAATCATAATCCTCGAGGTGTTTGAAGAATCAATAGCTGACGGCTTGGACATCAGATACACTTTGCGCAGACTTGAAAGTGTCTTTTCCAAAAAAAGAAAGGCACAGGTCATTGAGGACATGAGGCGGCGGATTTTCGTTGAAAAAGGGACTATCGCCGCCGGATTTTATGAAATACTGCCGGAAAATCTTATAGAGGCCATAACAGCCGGTGAAAAATCCGGACATCTGGATGTCATATTCGCCGAGATAAAACGGGTCTATCAACTGAAACAGACAGTTTATGAAAGGACCCAAAAAGCCATTTCTTATCCAATTGCCATTATCATAGCGCTTACCTGCATATTTGTTGCGGTGCTGATATTTCTCATACCGCGGTTCGCTGCTGTTTTCAGGAGTATAGATCAGAAGAAAATACCGGCAGCCACAAAGACATTGTTCAAAATGTCGGTATTCTTAAGGGGTCATCTTACTTTATCCGTGGTGCTGCTGATAATAACAGGAGCGCTGATTTATATTTTTATTAAGAGATATTACCACTTGCTGTACAAGATACCGGTTGTCAGCAGTGTCATGACATTGCAGGAAAACGCTACAGCCTATTTGCTTCTCGCTGTTTTCCACGAATCAGGAATTAATACAACAAGATCATTGAATGCCGTAGGGCAATCACTTGCGGGACCTCTTAAAAGGATACTGTCCGAGGCAGGCAAAGCCATGGAAGAAGGCAACTCTGTCCCCAAATCATTTGAAAGGGGCGGTGCGAGCGATGACGTCGTCATTTATTTGGAAGTTGGAGACGCAACCGGAAGAATCGGCAAGTCATTTAAAAAACTTTCGGAAATAGAGATCAAGAGCCTCGATAAAATGATGGGAAAAATGGTTGCTACGCTGAATGTAGCACTCCTGCTGGTTGCGGGACTTTCCATAGTTGGCTTGTTCGGGATTACTGTTTATCCGATTTACAGTATGCTGGGAGGACTTTAATTGGTGAAACAAGGGACGTCTTTCGTAATTCAAAAAGTAATATTCAAGTAAGTGCCTTATCCGAGATATGTAATTGCAATTAATGGGAGGAAGAAAATGAGAAAGCGCATTGTTTCGCCGCTTCAATGCAGCATGGCGGAAGCGGGTTTTACGCTTGTAGAGCTCCTGATGGTAATAGCTATAATAATCGTTCTGCTCGCGCTCATTTTGCCGACTCTCCAGGGCAGCACTGACAAGAGGAACGCAGCGGCGGTTATGAAGAGTGTCGAAAATATATCATCAGGCCTTATTCGGTACAAGGCCGATCTCGGCGTCTATCCTGCGTCACTGCAGCCTTTGTGGGACAAGAGTGTTATGCTTTCAAATCTAACTGATTACTGGAAAGGTCCCTATATGGATACGCCGTCGAAGACGACCGGAACGTCTCCGGCCCAGGATGTTGCGGACCAGTTTGTTGCAGGTGTGACGTATCACTATGTAAAACTTACGGGCAGCGGCGGAGGGACAGGCAACTGTGCAAATTGTACACAGGTGGGCGCTAACAACCCGACAGGGGCTGACCACACGGTGCAGGTGTTAGCTGTGCCGCACGATACTGCAAAAGCCATATTAGACCAAATGGGAAACAGGATTTGCCTTTCCGATGCCAATGCCGACACAACCGACGTATATTTCATAGTTGAAGAGACCTGGTAATTAATGCATACGGCAGCCGTTATCATTATGCTTTTCATTACGGCGGCATTTCTGTCACTTTTCACGCTTGATGTGGTAAACGGCATAACAGACTATTCTTCAACGGAACAATCTGCCTTTCTCGATAATGAAGCGGGAAAAATAAGTAACTGGTATAAATCGAACATAATGAATATCGATAGCATCCCCGGTCAGGTCGTTCCACCCGATGCAAGCGGCCGGTGGAGCACAGTTGTTCTTGCTTCCAACAGGGTGAACTGTGACTCAACGGTACTGGCGCATAAATACGCGATAGTGCTGCCTGGTGTTAACGGACTTGATACTACGATGGACGTTGAAACCGGAGCGATTGCGCAGGGAGCACAGGGGAAAAAATACGACCAGGTACGGCTGGTGGACGGATGCCAGATTGCCTATAAAATGGTGACCGAGTCCAGACAAAGGGCAGCAAGCCTTGCAACGACCCTGGAAAATTACTTCAGGGGAGAGGAGTTGATTCAGACAACCCGCGGAGGACAAAACTTCTTTGCGAGCCCTGCGTGCGGAGGATGGGGCGCTATACCTTGCGTGACAGCTGCATCTGCAGTCATGTTGACAGCCTATTTGGGAGTAAGCAGCGATGATTGTATTGATGCATATGGAAATTATATGTACTTCGACAATTCCTCGGCAAATGTTAATACAGCTGTCTCACCTTTTAGCGCAAGAATAGGGTTCATTGCGCCATGGGGCACGACGATATGGACAGTGGCTTCCGTAAACAACTGATAGAGATAATCCGGGGGCATCTCGATACAGACGGGTTAAGTGACTTTTACTTTGCCACTGACTCGTATCCTTCCAGCAGGACTAACAACGAGATAAAGCCGATTTTTGATTGGAAGACGAATGAAGATGACATTAAAGCACTTCTGAACGATCTTGACTTCAAGGGCGCTATAGAAAACTTGCCGCTGGATTTTGGCATTACATTGAATGGGAGGAGACTCAGGTGCAATCTTGACAAGCGATGGCAGGGACTCGACCTTACAATAAGACTCCTGCCCTCGCGCATCAAAACGTTAAGAGAACTGGGTTTCCCGGAACATCTTTATCAATCGGTAGAATTGAAACAAGGGCTCATCCTTATTTGCGGGCCGACCGGATCGGGCAAGTCTACAACTATGGCCTCGCTGATTGAATATGTGAATGACCGTTATTCGAGGAAGATCATCATGATAGAGGACCCGATAGAGTACATCATTAAAGAGAAAAGATCCATTATAAGCCAAAGGGAAACCGGTATAGGTGAAAGCTTCCTTCCTCACCTCAGGTCAGCCATGCGCCAGCATCCCGATATTATTGTTGTCGGAGAAATAAGAGACAGGGAGACCGCATTGGTAGCACTGCAGGCTGCTGAAACAGGGCATTTGGTAATTTCGACAATGCATACGGATTCGGCGCACCAAACGGTCGCACGTTTTATAGATATGCAGGCAGAGGACATGAAAGGGAATGTGAGGTCATCTTTATCTGCAGTCCTCAGGACTGTGCTTGTCCAAAGGCTTATCAGGGGTAAAAATGGGGCGATTCGTGTTGCATACGAGATTTGCATAGCCAATAAGGCAATATCAAATATTATCAGAAACGACAAAATGCAACAGCTTCCAAATCAGCTCATATCATCCGACGGCTGTATTACGATGAATAAGTCGCTCGATACGCTGGTAAGACAGGGACATATAACCATGGAGGAGGCAAAGCGGTATTCGTATGACCAGGAAGCGCTTCAGTAATCACGGCTTCACTCTCGCTGAACTTGTGATTGTTATGGGGATACTTATTGTTATCTTCGCGTTGCTTATGGGGCCGACATCAAAGCTTGTAAAGTTTTTGCGGGACCTTGAGACGCAGAGGAAACTCGACGCGCTTCAGAGTGGAGTTGAGACCATCTACAAGGCAAATGCCTGGAGCATCGATAGCTCGAACGGAAACGCGCTGAACTTCTCGGTCAACGGCGTAGCGTACTCCCTCTCTACCGGAACGTCCGATGCCGGAGGCAATTTGACAGCCATGCAGGCGCTGGCCCCTGTAGCTGGTCTCGCATCAAACGACATAACTCTTGACTCCATGCATCAGACATTTTGGGTGGGCGTGTCGAACTATCTTAATGATCCGACGACCGGTATTTATTATCACACAATAGCCGTCATCTCACCCGGATGGGACGGCACGCTGAACAGCAGTTTCGATCCAGCCACGGGATTTTTGTCCCTCAAGGGCGATGACATGGGATTTGTTGTATCAGGCTTCCAGTATCAATACGCAAATTTGGAAGATGCCAAAAAAAGCTCTACGCAATAAGGGATTCATACCAGAACTATTTTACCTCCTTGTATTTGAATGACGCCAACCGGAACGTATTTGTGAACAGGTTCGCCAATACCGATAATTCTTGCGCAAACAATATGTGGTGGGATTCGAACTCGCAGGTCACTAACACAACCTGCATCGGGGAGGCCTCTACAACAACGAGTGCCGGGCTTGTTGCCACACTCGGGCTGGACCCCAATACAATAACTACGTCATGGGGCAGGGAGGTGCTAGTCGACAACAGTTCCGCCTCTACAAGAAACCCCAATACTACAGGCGTTGCTGTACCGTACACTGCCAGGCTTTTGGCAGAGGTGCCGTGGGGGGACCCTATTACGGTGACGGTAAATGGACTGTATTAAAAGCAAATATTCAGAGGAAAGGATATGTTACGCGTGGAAGACGTCTATAGTTTTTACTTTTAGGCAAGGCCGACTGCGATATTCAGGGCGGCATTCAACTGGTCGATCTTGTCCACGGAAAGGGAGCCGACGTAATGGGTCAGTAACGTCTTAGGAATGCTGACGAGTTCGTCGCAGTGAATGCTGCTCTCATGCTTCAGCCCTTCTTCAACTACTAGCCTTGCCTAAATCCGCTAATTCCCAATTCAAAAAGTAATATTCAGGTAAGTGCTTTATCAGGGAGGCGCAAATGCGCAATCAGATGGCGTTTCGTGCTGTAGTTGCATTTGCGTTCGTATGGTTTATTCTGACTTCTCCAAGTAACGGTATAGCTTCGATATCAACAAAACAACACCAGAAAATCCTTTTTGTCGCTGAAAACCACGGCATGGGCGGAGATGCTGTCACCTGGAAGAGTTCGGATGACTTATTGTCACAACAACTAGGACCTTCATACCAGCTCGGTGCTGAAGGACTTTCTCAGACAATTTGCCCATCGGCAACAAATGCTTTAAGTAGCGCGGAAGCGGCTGTCCTGCCTGTTCTCGGCATATATGCGAACGGTCTTTCGGCATATCTCAAGGCCAATAACTATACATACGCGAGGGTTGACTGGTATTACGCCTTTCAGGACTCGGGTGATAGCAACACAAACAAGAAAGCATACCTTCCGCTGACTGTTTATCCTGACGGGATAATAAGGAATATGGGGATGCGCGTAATAACTTCCACTCCGAGGGTACTCTACTATATATATCATTCGCTCGGCACAGAGGACAATCTACCAGCAGGTTGGTCATATCCGGATGGAGGGGTGCTTTATAAATATGTCCTTGACCAAAATTTCGCAATCATTTCGAGTACAACTGTTAACACCGGCGGCAGGTATGACCCGCCGGCCACCCCTGAAGGCGATAGTGTATTGAATCCCAATTCCGGCCTGGAACTGCTGATAAGTGAAGTTGCCGTGCCTGAAATGGCTAACAAGGGCGCCATATTTTCAGTTATTGACTATTCGCGCAGAGTGACCCCCTATTATGTCTGCGATGCCGACGGCAACTGCAAGGCGATAGTTTCAGTTGAATCGCTTTCCCGTGAGCTTAATGTGGCTGACGTGTGTACAGGACCGAATGATCCACTGGGCGGCAGCAAATACAGCAATACCGGTCGTGTCGGCTATACCCTGCAGTACCAGGCAGAACGCTATTTGGTGGAACCGGACGGCAATTATACCTTGACAGCATCCTCGACGGGCTATACCGTCAGCCCCATGACACAGGATTTCAATAAAACCGTCATCGTTGATAATTCGCAGAATACAGAAACACTGATCGATACAATTATAAATCCGTTTCCGGCAAATGATAACCTCTATGATTACACGAACGATATGGTCAATAATCTCCCTTGCAATGAATACATTTATGCCGGCTCCCAATGTGCACAGGCCCCTATTACGGTAAATACTCCTTTAACAACGTGGACATTTTCCGCCCCATCTCTGGACGGCATATATAAGTTCTATACGTCTGATGAGCAGAGTGGGTATCCCGGGGTCACGCGGTGGAGGATTTTCAACCCGGCCGGACAGTGTGTGCGGTTTGATGCTGCCAAATACGTGCAGATGTCTGGTTATGTGCCGGATTACGGCAGTTTCGGTGCAACTTACCTTAATAACGTTAGCGTTTCATGTCCATGCTCTCCAAGCGGAGATGGACTGTCTTGCACGTGTCCCACCCCCGATCCGTCTACCTGCTCCTGCGACGAATGGGCCAATTGTGGGTGCGGGACATTCAATGATGTGTCATACTCGTGTCCCGCGCCACTCTCCAGCGCCCCTCCCGGGCAGTGCGGCTGTGATGATAGTGGCAACTGCGGCTGTACTCCTGGCAGCCTTGGGTGCGTCGATGCTAAAGGGAATTCGCTTACTATTAACTATGGTTGGACACCCGGCTCCGTGTGGGTGGAGGGCATCGGTGTTCGGCTGTGGTATCCAGGCGGATTTGGCGTTGTATACGCCTTTGACGGCACTGAAATTTGTGCCGGCAGTGAGGATTTTAACGAGCACATTAATAGCCAGGAGTTCGGGCGGGCGGAATATATGTTTGCAGCAAGCGGCTACAACTTTTTAAGCTGTAAAAACAGTTGTTACCAGTTATGTGGAGGGCCTTGGTTTAACTATATGGGATGGGCATACGGGAGCATATGGAACTATTATCAAAACTGGTAGGAGGTAATTATGTGGCCTAGGGGGAAAAGGAGCGACGTGTCGGACCCACTGAAGGAAGGTATGCCTGAAGCGCAGGGAAAGCGTAAGTTTTTAAATTCGCGCTTAATCATTATGTTTATTATCCTTATGGTCCTTACGGGCTTTGCAGTTGCCAGATACCTCCCTGACAGTTCGGGATATTACAAATCACTCAAGAGCGGGGCTGTACTAAAATCTTCAGTTACTGCGCAAAACAGGATCCCTGCGTCTCCATCACTCGCCATCGTGCAGCAGACAGAACAGACGGAGAAGGCTGACAATACGGCGCCAAACATCCAGGCAAACAAGGCCACATATATACCGGCACACGATATTTTATCGGGTAACAATACCGCGCTTCTACAGGACCAAGAGGAGAAGAATAAACTCCTGGAAGCGGAAGTAAAAGAAAAAAAATTACTCAGTGAGCTCAAAAAAGTCTCAGGAGAGATAGAGATTATTCCTTACCAGGTTACTGCACAAAAGAAAGAGATATCCTCAAAAATTGAAGAGAAAAAAAACCTTCAGCCGGTGATAATGTCCGACAAAGAAGCTGTCCCTCCCACATTGGTATCGATACGAAAGATGGGGGGCAATACTGTTGCCTCGTTCATATTGGCAACGGGGGAACATATAGACGCCGGAGTAGGAGAAACAGCGGGTGATTTTACAGTAAAGCAAATAGATCACAACCAGGCGCTTCTGGAGGATAAAAACGGCAAAAAAGTCAGGACTGCGATGAAACTCCCCGACCGCTATCCTGTATCGGCATCCATGTTTGCCGCGAAACTGCCCGCCGCCGTATCTGTCGCGCAACCCGCAGTTCATCAGATTGCGCCCTATGCGCCAGGTCAACCTGTTCAGGTCCCTATCTACTCTGTAGGCCCCAAATAAGATGGAAAGCTACAAGCAAAACATGTTCGCAAATCTGAAAACGGACTGCATAGAAGTTATTCCGCTGAAGACGCCTGTAATGATATTAACAATGCTCGAGATGTTTCTTGGGTTGCAGGCCCTGGAAGTACTGCCTGTTCTTGGCGAAGACTATATTTTGAATGCGCTATATTTAAAAGACTGTATCCCAATGATTATTGATTGCGAAAATGGGAATGCCTGCAAAAGCAGCGTCCCGGAAGAGAAAACCCGCGAAATGCCTTTTCTGGATATACTGGAAGATGAGAATAAGTCGATGGGCTCCCTTAAGGCGGCGATAGAGAGAGAGACGTCAGCGGCGTTGCTTGAGGGCGGAATATATATCGGGATGGTGCCGCTGAAGCGGCTTATTTCATTTGTTCACCGGAATGAAATAAAAGAGGCCCTCACTACTAACCCGCTGACAGGATTACCAGGGAACTACGCTATAGAAAAAGAATTCGAAAAGAGGGCCGGTAAAGAGGACTTTGCTGTCTGTTATGTGGACATAAGCGATTTCAAGGCATATAACGATAAATATGGAATTGCGCAGGGTGATGAAGTAATTAAATATGTTTCTCACATGTTAACAGAGGCGTGCAAAGGTCATTTTGTGGGGCACGTCGGAGGTGATGATTTCGTCCTTATAACTCCCGCAAGCGAGGCCCGGATTATATATGGTCGAATAACCGAAGAGTTCGATAAGCGGATTGGCCTTTTTTATAACGACAGACATAGAGCGCAAGGCTACATTACAGCGGCTGACAGGCATGGAGTAATATGCAAGCTTCCTCTCATGCGTCTTGCCCTGGCAGCAGCAATAATAAATACCGCGCGCAGTTTCCATGATGTGACGGAATCACTGGCAGCATTGAAAAGCCATGTTAAAGATGAATCAAGAAAAAAAGGAGAATCCCTCTATGCCTTTGATAAGAGAAAAACTGCTGTCACTGTCTGATATCCTCAGCGAGGCCGTTAATGCGGGTGCGTCAGATATCCATTTGTCGCCCGGGAAGCCGATACTTTTCCGGGTCGACGGAAAACTGGAAATATTAAGGGAAAGCAAGATTGTCGAGAAGGAAGACATCCAGTATTTTCTCGAAGATTATCTGAATAAAAGGGAGAAGGAGCGGTATGAAGAGAGAAAATCCTATGATGTATCGGTCCAGATGCAAAATTCTGATGTGGCTTCGAGGGCCAGGCTCCACTTTTATGAATCGATGGACGGCATATGCCTGAGCTGCCGCATCGTCCCTCTCACCCCGCGGGAAATGGGGGAATTGTTGATTCCTCCTGTAGTGAAGAGCTGGATCAATGAAAGAGGTATAGTTATTGTTTCAGGACTCGCCAATATGGGAAAAACAACAACACTTGCTTCTATTGTTAACTTTATTAATATGAGCAAACCTGAAAAGATCGTAATACTGGAAGACCCTGTCGAATACGTTCACGAAGATATTAAGAGCAGGATTTTCCAGAGAGAGATAGGCCAGCATTCTCCTTCATACGCCGATGCGCTCCGGGACATAGCCAGGGAGGATACCGATACGGTGGTTGTGGGTGAGGTAAGAAATGCGCAAACAATGGACGCCGTTTTCGGAATGGCTGAAAACGGGCTGAAAGTATATATATCAATCCACGCAAAGGGGGCAATCGAAACACTGGAGAAAATTGTAAGCCTGTTTCAGCCATCAGATCATGAAAGGGTTTACAAACGGCTTGCCTGGACGCTCATAGGGATATTGAACCAGTGGCTCATACCAAAGAGAAAGGGAGGCAGGGTGCTGGCTTGTGAAATTCTGACAGCCAAAACGGTATTAAGTGTTTTGCGTGAGGGGAAGATACACCAGATAGCATCGTATCTTGAACCCGGGGACGGATATGGCATGTGCACGCTCGAAAAATATCAGGACCAGTTACGGTCGAAGGGTCTGCTTTGAACAAGTCCGATTAAGGCCGTGTGAGAAAATTAATCATAATGATATATAATACCATTATAGGAAATGGCTGATTATAAGTTCACAGACTACTTTGAAAAGGAAGTCCTGAGAAAGAGGCCATATCTGAAGAAAGATTGGTGTTTTCGGGTAATTGAGGACCCTCTTAAAGTGGAGGCCCAGGAACATAACAGATTTAGGTTTTGGGGTGTTATTGATGAACTCGATGGTCGCGTGTTAAGGGTTGTTACGTTGGAAGACAAAATAACAATCCATAATGCTTTTCCTGATAGGGGGATCAAACTATGAAACTTAATTATTATCCAGAGACGGATTCGCTTTATATCGACCTCTCCGAAAAGACAAGCGTTGAGAGCAAAGAGATATCCGACGGCGTTGTGCTTGATTACGATGCAGACGGGAGTCTGGTTGGAATCGACATTGACAATGCCAGTAAAAAAATTCAACTTAAAGAACTCATCCTCAGTAGGCTGCCGTCTGATGTCCATACAGTAGCGGCCTGACGAACCACCGAGCTGCCATTTTCACGGCACTCTGACCGGTATCCCTGGTTGTATCCATTGTTAGAAGTCTTTCTGTCTTTCACCCTAATCATCACGCCTCTTGTTGAATTCCAGCCGACTGCAAAAAAAACAAAAGTAATATTCAAGAGAAGACTATATGGATATGCGCAAATCGGCAATTAAGTAATGGGGTGAGGCAGGTTGCAAAAAGGCATTATTATTATCCTTCTGGTATTGGCAGCGTATTCATCGCCGTCTTTTGCTCTGTTCGGCGATGGAGGAACAATAGCCGCGTGCTATCCCGGCGGACTTCACCAGGTGCTCGCCGGTGTTAAACCATTTAGTGTATCGTGTGCACAGCTCACTCCCATAGGTACGTGCAGTCATCTTTCGAATTTGGTGACTTATTGGCTGCCGCTTTACGCGATCGAAGTGACAGGACAAGGAGGAACAACTATCTTTCCTGGTCCGTCATCTTTCGAATCGGTTTTGCAGCAAGCAACACATCCCGGCAGCATGGTGCAGGGGGAACCAGACAATGATACGCAGACAAAATATCGGGAAGCCCACGTCTATGTTTTCTCCAAAGAGGATATAGCCGAGACGCTTTCAGGACATCCATGTCTCAAGTGTATGCTTCTATCAGGCCACTTTATTGGCGGAACGGTTTTCAAGTCGGAGGACAACCCGTTTGTCTGGAAGACTTGCTTCGACGCTGCGGGCGCGGGGAATGCTCTTACGCAAGTGGGCGCATGGGGCCCGTTGTTCCCTCGCTGCGGGTGGAGCAATCATCCGTCGAACGTGGTCGCCAGCCTTCTTTATGCCTATCGCGCCCAGGACCTCGCCTCCGGTATTACCCGCGGGTTGAGTGTAGACAGAGGCAAGATAGGCATTGACCGCTATGAGATCGGTGGGCCAATACCAGGCGCGTGCTATCCGATAGGGACCCCCGCAATGCAGCTGGAAAAACTTGCCAACAGGCCGGGTTGTGCTGATCGTTTTATTATTATCTACTGGCAGTACATGGTCAAATGCTGTCCTCCGGGCACCTGCACAAAGTGAATGAGAATGATCCATAACCGTACGCTGCTTTTTTGTTGCTTGTTTCTCGCCCTGGTGCATGTTGCTTCTGCCGGCGACAATACTTGCGGAGTAAATTATTTTAACGGTTGGTGCAAGGACAAGAAGGAAGAAACTTCCGCCTATGATAAAAAGCCGGCAGACGGTCCTTATGTTTGGCAGCCCAGGTTCGCGAATGAACCTCCGCCGCCATTGGTTGATGTATTCAGGGACCCCTCGCCCGAAAATGCAGCAAGATATAGGGAATGGTACAAAAAAAGAATGGACCGGGTCCGGGAACTCGGCGGGATACTCTCAGGCGCTGACATGAAGACGCAGTCATCGGATTTAAATAAACAGTCGCAACCTCCGTCTATAAGTACAAAACCGCAGCTGCAGGCTGGAAACGAAACAAAGCCGGTAATATTTAATAAAGCGGTATATTTCTTTAGTGAAGCATGTCCGGTATGCGCAAGAATGACCCCTTTGCTTTCGGAGTTCCAGTCTACAGGTAAGCTCGTGGGCATCGGGATAAACTCAACTGACAGAGGTACGGCGTCATATCTTCAGCGTAACGGAGTGCAAATTCCTTCCGCCGGTGACTATTCCGGGGACATTGCCGGGAATTATGGTGTTACTGCTGTTCCGGCCCTTATCCTGCTGAATGAAAAAGGGGTTATTGTGGGCCGGCATGAAGGAGTATTGGACAAGGCCGCCCTATCAAAGCTTTTTGGAATGCAGGAATGAGAGATGCTTTTTGTTTATAAATAGGCTCTAATAAACGGGAAGGAAACAAATGAGACTGACATTAATAGCAACCTTGATCATGGTCATGTCCATTGCGGATGTTTGCCCGGCTATAGACCCCGATTTGAATGCCAGGCTTGGTATACCGGTGCAGCCGCAAGACTCCGGGGAAACCTACGGCCCGGGGCTGCTTAACCCTTCTGTCAGTATGGGACTTGGCGGCTGTGGCGATATAGGGATAGACAACTCTCTGGGTAACCTGCTGAGTCTTGCGCAGGCGGCGGCAGACAATGCAAAAAATCTGCCTCAAATTGCGGGAATGGCAGCGATGGCCTACTTTCTTCCAACCGAATATAGTGTTACCGCCAACTTGTTGTCCCAGGCGCAGAAATATCTGGCCATATTGGCTGACAAGTGCAAGACATATCAGGCTGCGAGGCAATTCCTGGAATCTCAAGACGTCGCCGGAATAAGGAAGGCATCCTTCGCCAAGTGCATGGAACAGCATAACGCCGACGAGGTTTTTTGTTCCAAGCCTTCAAATTCGTGGTATTCATTGTTTGGCACTCAGGAATGTGTGTCTGCCGTTGACAAGTCGCTTGCAGACGTAAAACTTCCTGATGGAGACAGTAAAGAGTCTATCAAAGCCTTCTTTGGCGACGTAAAAATGTGCAGAGACGGCAGTGGTGCGATCCGGCCTGTAATGACTGCTGCCAAAGTGTATCAGGCAAATATGCTCTTTTACGGACCTGCGGTCGACCAGGCGGTTTCTATTGCGCAAAAGAGGTACCTCACACAGGATGACATTCAAAAAATGAACTTATGTGTCGGTACTGGTAATAATAGCAACGACGGCAATGGCGGAGTGATCTGTCCGAATGCCACAACCATCAATATGCTCGCAACATTCCCGGACGACGAACAGGCGATATTCAAAAGGAAATTGGCTGAACACCTTTCGCTCCTCGCAACAGTATACAACACATACAGATTGTCGGCACTTATGAACAGAGCAGCAGCACAAGTCAAAACACTGTCCCCGGATGCTTATATAGCGCCTGTCGGTCGCATTACCGGTCAAAAGCAAAAGGAAGTTAACGACCTTGTGAAGTTGAAAATCCAGGCAAACGGCAATAACGGAGACCTTTCCAATTGGGAGAGCAGGGTAATGGAACGGAACAGCTACTGGCAGCAGCGTCAGCAAAATGCAGCAAGGGCAAAAGCGCAATATGAGTCGGCTTATGGAAACCAGGGAGAAGATGCCCCGAATCGGTCGATGCAGCAAGAGATTAACCAGGATATGAAGAACAGCTATAACAGGTAATGGACACGGCTATAGAACAAATGGCCCAGGGAGCGGCGATTGGCCTGGATTTGATCCAATATCCACACGCAGGATTTCCATATCTGTATGCTCTGATAGCCATAGTGAGCTTTGTGCTTATCTATAAGGATACCGGGGCAGGCCATTCCTTTTTGGCTGAGGTTAAAAAACATTTCCTGGGGATATTTCTCCTATGGCTTTTTTTTGGCTATAGCTTTACAACCAACATGAACGTAAATTGTCAGGGCCGGCTTTATCAGCAGTTTGGTAATATTCCAGTTGGACTGAGTTATTCGGTGCAGGTTATAGGCCAGGTGATGCAGTGGGGAGCGGAATCCGTAGACGTCATCAGCGCAAAAGTTTATCAAAATGATTTCCAACCCTCTAAAATGCCTTTTGCGTATGAAAAATATTTTACGAAGGTGCAGCAGGCCGAGGGCGAACTGCTGAAAAATACAGCATCACTTGCACCGGACGTTGAGTATTGGAACAAGAATTGTGCGGATTTCAATAAATACGGTAAGCAGGATATAACGTATAACTATAGTTATTACCAGGACGATTTTATAAGGGAAGGCGCACCGCCGGACTGCAGTCAAAAAGGAGCTGCACTGGTTTCGGAGGTGAAACAGGCAAATCAAACTGCGGCTCAAAATCAAGGCATTGACCCTGAAAAGTTTGCCAGGTATGACAAGAGAAATATGTTTGACAGGATAATATCCGGGATAGGAGATATCGCAGAAAAAGCGGGAACTTCAGCTGGTAACGGTACAGCCGCTTTTTTTTTGCGATTGTTTACTCTTGTGGCATTTTACGGCGCTTATTTGTACGCCAAAGTGCTTCCTTTTTTTCTTAAACTTCTAATCATCATATACTTTGCAATGTATCCATTCGTCATAGGCATGGCTATGCTGCCGGGCGGATGGAAAGCCATTGTAGCTTACCTTGAAGGTTATCTCTGGATATCCTTTATCCCCGTTGTAATTGCAGCTGTCGACGGATTTACTATTGGCGGACTTAATGACGGAGGGTTTAACCTATTTGATTTAGAGAAAACTTTTATAATGCTGGCAAAGCTTGCGATTGTCCTGTCAGCTCCGATTTTGACGAGCTTCCTGCTGTTTGGAAAACAGGCCCGGAATATTGGGCTCTCGCGTATTACCGGTGCAGCGGTATCCGGTATTTATCGGTTGGCGGCCGCACCGGCATATGCGAAGATGCATTCAATGGCGAGAGGCGGCCCAGGAGGTGCGGGAGCATCGCAGGCCGGACGCATTCTCGGCGGTGGAGGAGGGTGGGGAAGCGGCAGTGTGGTTGCCAGTACCGGCGGAAGGGGGCAGCCCCCGAAAGGCACGCCGGTTACAACAGCAAGAAGCAGTCATGATATGTATAAAGGCAACAGCGAAGCATTCAGTAATGCACGTGCTGCTGTTACCGCTGATAACTCGGCATCAGACCCGGATTATGTGGCCTCTCAAATGGTGTCAGGCAATATCAAGGGCGGCAGTGCAGGCGGAGAACTGGGCGGGGCCCTCGGCAGTATTTCACCGGAAATGCTGCAGTCGGGTATCGTGGCCCAGGTGCAGGACAGCGCTTCCGGAACCTGGAACAGTGTGCATATGCAGTCGGGAGCGGGCGGCAGGATCAGTTATTCGAAACCAGCAGGCGGCACTGCAGCGGACGGAAATATGGCGGCAAGACTGAATAGCGCAGGGAAAGGAGAGGTGTGGGCCGCAAAGACAGTCGTTGACGGATATAAATTCAGGTATCTTCCCGGCGGCGGGGCAAATGTGGCAAAACTCCGTTGGGGAAATGAAATGAGTTCCGAAAACCTTCTCGGCGGTGATCTCAATGATTTTATAAGCAAACAGGAAAAAAAGTTTGTGTGAGATATAAATTATGGCCGAAAGTAATATTTAAGAGAATTCAGATGTGAATTTTCACGTGACAGGTGTTAGAGGTTTTATTATAATTACCTAATAAAGGGGTAACAGCCCGGCATGAAAGCTTTCAGCTTTCGAGACAGTGTCAGTAAAAGGAGAAAAAAGTGAAGGAAGCTGCGCTGGTTGTTTGTTTGTTGACATTAATGTTATCCAATTTTGCATTGGCGGATCAACAGCAAGTCGCTGGTTCCGGACAGAGCGGTTTTTCAGTGTCTGCCGGTTATAACGGCGCTCAGTTGAATTACAAAGAAATCGATCCTAATGCCAGAGGAGTTCTTGATAAAGACACAGGCTGGCAAAACGGCGCAACTGTCGAAGGCAGGTATGACGGCGAGGTTTTAAAAGTGCCTTTTTTCATGAGGGCCAACTTCGACTATCTGGGCTCCGGCAGTACCAGGTATAACGGTGCATTACAGAACGGAACAACCCTTATTATGACTACAAGCGAGAATATTTATAAGACGGAATTTAACGCCGGATTCAAGGTCTGGAATCCTATGAGCTTTACGTTGGCGCCGTATCTGGGTATCGGCTACCGTGATTGGGAGCGGGGTAAGGACGTTCTTCCCGACTACAAGGAGAGCTATACCTGGTGGTATGGTGTAGCAGGTGCTAATCTTGCCTATAGAGCTACCGGGAGATTGCTGCTCGGTCTTGATGCTGCTTTGCTGCTGCCCATTAGCCCCGAGATGCAAACCAACGTGGCTGGTTTATATGATACTGCGACGTTCCATATCAGGAGCCGTGCGGGTTACCGTGTCCAGTTGCCGGCATCGTACGATGTTTATAAGGACGAGAAATATAAGATATTTACTTTCCTGACGCCTTACTATGAGCGTTGGAATGTTGGACAGTCGCCGGTCGTCACCCTTACGCGGGGCGGCAACCCGGTAGCCACCGGTATTGAACCGACAAGCCATGCCGACCTTTATGGAGTGAAAGTCGGGGTCGGGATAAATTTTTAAAAATGGCTAAAGGCGAAGGGCCAAAGGCTAAAAGTCAGATATGCCCTTCGTATTTAGCACTTCTTTGCCTTTTGCAGTTTGCCGTGTGTTTCCTTTTGCCTTCTTTTGCAAACGCAGAGCAGAGCATCGGTGAGATTATCAGCGACGCCCAGTATAAAGCTGCGGCACGGTTTCAGGTCCCCGTTGAACTTCTGAATGCCATTAAGCAGGTAGAGAGCAGGGGATACCCGTGGGCGCTGTGCGTAAATGTGGGAAACGGTAGAAGCATACCGATCTATCCGAGGACTTACGATGAGGCGGTATATTACCTGTCGAGGTTAAGCACTGATAATATTGATATAGGTCCCTGGCAGGTCAATTATTATTATATCGGCAAAAGGCTGGGAGTGACAAAGATACAGATGCTAGACCCCTACGTTTCCTCTCTCCTGGCGGCGTATAAGCTTTCGAGTGAAATAGCGACAAACGGCTACACCTGGCATGCCGTGGGCAATTATCACAGTTATAACCTGCTCCGGAAAATAAAATATGTCTCGTCAGTTAAAAAACAACTGGCAAAAGACGGGTTTAAGGTGAATTGAATGGCTATGACATTAACTGAGTTTGCTCATGGGATCGAGGAGGTCCTTTCGATCGGAATTGAGTATGGGGCCAGCGATATCCATCTTACTGAACTGGACCAGCCTGTATTTCGCATAGACGGCGACTTGGTGAGGAGCGGTCTTGATAGAGTGGATATTTCAAGCATGAACAGGTTCCTGGATAATGTTATTCCTGCCGGTTTTTCGGGTAAAGATGGGGATTTTTCATTTACATTTGGAGAGAGGCGGTGGCGTGGAAATTATTTTCATTCCAACGGGAAAAGGCTGTCTATAGCACTGCGGCTCCTTCCCTTGCAGATACCTGGGATTGAAGAATTGGGTCTTCCTGTGAACTTGAATCGCGCAGCGGACATGAAGAATGGGTTGGTGCTGGTGACCGGGCCTACGGGAAGCGGGAAGTCTACTACTATTGCGGCCATGATCAAACAAATGCTCGAAACAAAGAGCATTCATCTGATAACAATAGAAAACCCGGTCGAGTATCTTTTTGAAAGCACGAACTATTCAGTAGTCAATCAGCGCGAAATAGGAAGCGACACAGACGATATTGCCCATGCCCTCAAATATGCCTTACGTCAAGACCCGGATGTGATATTGGTAGGAGAGATAAGGGACACTGAAACGGCAAGACTCGCGGTCAACGCCGCAGAGACCGGACATCTTGTCTTTGCGACACTGCATACAATTAACGTTGTCGAGACGGTCAACAGGCTTTATGGGTTGTTTCCTCCCCAGGAGAGGCATCTTGTCCAGCAACAGATTGCATCGACTTTGAACCTTACGGTGGCACAAAGGCTCGTAAAAAAACCGGCAGGCGGCAGAAAGGCGCTTGTAGAAGCGTTATTCCCGAATGAATTGATCAGGGATCTGATACGGGAGGGCAAAAGCCATGAGATTGCCCGGTGCCTTGACAGTTGCGAATATATAAACACACTTGAAGACTAAGACCATATCAAAAGATAATCGCTTGGACGGCATTATATTTAATACTGTCGGGGAAGTGAACAGCTATTTCACAACTCTGCCGTCTTTCGGCAGCATGCTCCCTTACAGAAGCTTCGACGAGAGATTTAAAGTGTTTATACTGGGAGACGCTGCAAAAAAAGAAAGACATGTAGGAGCTATGTGGGAGTACGTCCCGTTTGTCCATGAGGCGAACAGCCTTGACGGGCAGAAACTGGCGATAGCAAATCTTATGGAAACTGCGCTGCTCCAAATACCCGAAGGGTATGCGTTCCAGTTCATTACCGCATCCGACCGGAACGTCAGTTCATATCTCCCCCTGCCCTCCGATGCAGCAGATGCGCAAGAGGATGATAAACCGGCGGCCATCGATACCCTTTATAATGAGCAGACGATGTTTCTTCTCGGCAGTGCGAAGTCCGGGCTTTGGGGCGGAGGAAATATCTTTCCGAGAACGATGCGGTTTTTTATAACGGTTTTTCACGTGCCCCGAAAGATTACACTGGGTGAGAGATCTGTCAGCGCCATCGAAAGAGTCGAGTTGGAATCGGCAACAATGGATGTCGCCAGGAAAATAAGTGTGTTCAGCAGCAGCGTTGCCCTGTTTGAGTCCATGATGAATAACAACGGTTTTAATCTCCGAAGATGCGACGGGCAGGATATCATCAACTATTTTCATCAATATCTCCACAAGAACATGTTCAAAGAGGGATTGAGTGCTCCAGAATACGTACCGCAAATAGATCTGAGCAGACAGCTATTCAGAACATTCATCTACACTGATGATACATTTGTTTATTCTGACGGACATTACTACCGGACCAGTGCAGCCACAAATGCCCCCCGCTATACGGTGCCGGGCATCATGTACAGGCTCATGGAAATACCCGGAGATATCAACATCAGCCTGACCGGCTTTGTCGAGGCGCAGGACAAAGAAAAGAATGCGCTCAAATTGAAAGGGAACCTTGCTTCGTATGGGTTGATGAATCCATTCGGCAGAGAGGACAATGACAACTCTGCCATAGCCGCAGATATAGATAAAATAGAAAAGGACATGCTCGCGGGTAAAAAAGTATTCCATTTTTCGTTTGCAGTTACCAACGTCGCTGAGACATACAGCACGGCAAATGCATATGCACAAAAGGTCACTGCCAAAATTGCCGATATGGAACTGCCTATGCTTGCAGATAATATTTTATGTCAAAGCCTTTTTAAAAATTGCCTCCCTTTTCATTATGCCCCGCTCGACAATAAAAACCATCTGTCGCGGACTTTTAAGCTGCCGTCCCATTCCTTTGCGCAGATGGTGCCGGCAACCGGGGCCTGGCTCGGCACAAAAAACCCGGGGATAACAGGTCTCTCACGGACTTGTGAACCTGTCTATCTGGATTTTTTTGACGGAACTGTGCCGCATTTTATCATATCAGGAGAAACGGGGACCGGGAAAAGCGCTTTGCTCAATATGATGGCGGTCAGGTTTTCCAAACGCGGCGACAAGTTTTTTATTATCGATATGATGGGTTCCTACAAAAAGCTGTGTTCTTTGCTCGGCGGCGAGTATATATCATTCGGCCTGAATGACCCTGTCTCGTATAATCCATTTGATTGTGCGCTTGACAAGGAACGCCTCTTGCTGCTGTCCAACTTCCTGTCATCGATCATGGTAAGGAAGAATGAGGAATTGTCCCAATCCGACATAGCACTGATCGATAAAGCAATAGCTTTTACTTACGAAAAACTCCGGCAGTACGACAGGACCCCTGAACTGGAAGACTTTAACAATATGCTGAAATCCCATTTCGGCGAAAAAGGGAAAGCCCTTTCGGAACGCTTGGCGTTTTACGTGGGTAAGGGGAAATATGCGAACTTTTTCAGAAAGTCATCGTTCAATGTGAGGAACCCGTTTATAGTATTCGATATCGGCGGGTTGAAGGATGCTCCCGACCTTATGCGGGCAATGCTTTTCAATATAATGCTTGTCATAGGCGAGCAAGTTAAGAAATTGCTTGGACGGAAATGGCTGCCTATAGATGAGGCCCACAGGATATTTATTGAGTCGGCAGGCGCCGATTTTGTTGACAATGCGTTCAGGACATACCGGCATTACAACACCGCAGTCGGAGTAATGACGCAGAAGGTTTCGGACCTGCTGAAAGCCGGAAAAGTCGGGGAAGTTTGTCTCTCTCAGGCAAACATCCAGGTTTTTTTCAGGCAGCCTGGCCAGAGCGTGCTCGATGCTATAGGTTATCTGGGACTTTCGGAGCCGGATGCGTATACGATCGAGAGTTTAAAAAGCCTGATGGGGTTTTACAGCGAAGCCTTTGTACATATCAAAAAGCTGAGGTCGGGAGGAACGGGGAAAGGTGTGATGAGGTTTATGTCAAGTCCCCTTAACTATGCAACTTTCACCACGGACCCGCCGGACAAGGAAGCATATGCTGCAATAAAAGAGGGGATAACGAGAAATATGCCGGGGGCCACAGAAACTGAGATTGAAAAGGAAACCGCGAAGGCGTTTGCAAAGACCTATCCGCATGGAGTATCGGCAGCGTTGACGAACCCCGCCGATGTCTGGTAGAGAATCAAAAGTAATATCGTTTGTATACGTTACTGTCAGTAAAACCGGGGTAGCCGATGGCGCTCAAAGATATTGAGAGAATCCTGAATGAAGGTCCTGTTTCCCGTCTTGCGTTTTCAGCCCGGAAAGCGCTCGGCTTACAGATAAGCCCCAGCCAGGTTATTGTGCTTTTTTCGATGGGGTTTCTGTTAATCTTCTTCATAATCGCTTTTTACATTACAATTTTTTCCCGCGGAAGGGTGCGCTTAAAAGATAACCCTGCCACTTCAGGCCGGTTTGCTTCCAATCGGGAAGTGCTGTCGAAACTCACTATACCGGGTAAACTGTATAGCTTTGTTTTTTGTGGGGCCGGTGGCAGCGTTTTTTTGTACGCATTCGGTTTTATTCCTTATTATCTCAGATATCGTGAATTCATTGTATCTCCGTTTCTTGCGGCGCTATCTTTAACGGCTTCGCTTGCGCTCTCCTATACGGGCATCATGAAATACGGACTGATCGGAAAAAGGGCGGGCCGGAATAATTATTTTCAAATCGGCTCCTATAAGGGGAGAAGAATAGGCATTGATAAAAAAAGACGACAGGAGGGAATATTGATACCGGGGCCGCCAGGTTCCGGTAAGACGTCGAGTTTCCTCATTACCAATATCATAAATGATGCTTTAAGCGATTGCTCGGTTTTTTGCGTAGATGTCAAGCCCGATGAAGACATTGTCGATATAGTGGGTCATGCATGGTGGTCAAAAGGCAGAAAAGTGATCAATTTTGATCCGTACAAATGGAAGATGCATTTCAACCCGCTGATGATGGTGGACAGCGATATGTCGGACCAAAAGACGCATGACGCTGTTAAAGAGATAATAAACGCAATATTCGGAAGCTACTTCGCATCCGTAGGGGATGTCAAGGCCGATACCGATCATTTTATCGGCAGGGAATACCGGCTGATCTGGTCTGTTATACTGGCGGTGCTCAAAATGCCCGCGGAATACAGGAACCTCACGACAGTGCTTGACGCGGTCAAGCTTCCGCCTGACGAACTGGTCCGATTCATTGCCTGCACCGGCGACAGGGACATCATTGATGAGTTCAGGTTCTTTGCCGATACCACGCCGCAGGAGAGAGTAAATTCCATGCAGGGTTTATACCGCAAGCTCCAGTTTCTGGATGGCCCCACTCTCAGGCAGTCACTTATAAGGAACGATTTTGATATGGATATCTTTTTCGATGAGCCGTGTCTTTTTGTCGTCAAGGCGTCGATGCATCGGGAAGATATGAAGGTGATGGCATCGATGATAGCGCGTCTTTTGATGCTCCGCAATTATGGCAAAGCAGCCGAGGCCAACAAAAAAGGCGTGAAACCCCGCCCGGCATGGTTTTATCTCGATGAATTCGCTCGGTTGAATTTACCGAAAGTGGATGAATTCGCTGCAACCGGAAGGTCCTCGGGAGCAGGGCTGACAATTTACGTGCAGGATAAGTCCGATATCGAAGGCATGATGAAAAAAATGAAGTCCGGCAGTTCGGAGTCTTTTATATCTTCACTACGGACAATCATCGTCTTACCGGGGTGCTCATATGAAATGTGCAGCGAAATTTCGAGATGGCTGGGAGAAATCTCTTTCAATTCTCCTATGAAGAGCAGGGGGGTCTTTGACTTTATAACTTTCCGTTACTATGAAAAGGCAGAAAAAGCCCCTCTTATTACGGCAGATAACATCCATTATATGGATGAAGACAAGTGTCTCGTTCTGACCAAGGGAATCAGACCTTTTTTCGCCCGGCAGCTTCCGTATTATAAGGACCGGAAATACAGGGGATTAGTGAATAAACCGTTCGTTTTTTATATGCCGGCTGATACCGTCGATTTTAAACGGGGACAGATAGCTGACTTATTGAAAGAGAGGGCTTCGGACGTGCAGCGCTACATGCAGAAAGTTGAGAACCCGGACAAGCTGAGGGATTTTCAAACCATTCAAAATGACCAGGATGAAAAGGTCACGGCACAGTCCGAAAGAGCGGCCAGGCTGGGGTGTTTACAGGAGACTGCGGAATTTCCAATGGACAGCTTATGAGAATTGAAAAACTGACAGAACGCGATTACGAAATACTGAAGCATCTCTCATATGGCCCGAGCAACATCATCTCCATCGGAAAAAAATATTTTCCGAAGGTTGAGGACTCGAAAGTTTTTTCGAAGTATGCATGGAGACGTCTTACGCAGTTGCAGCAGTGCGGCCTTATCCAATACAAAAAAGTAGACAGGCACGATAGTCCCATTGTTGTGCTGCAAAAGCTTGGAGCGCATGAAGTGGCATTGAAATACGGGTTCGAGATCGAAAACATACGCCATTCTTTCCCGAAAACCATCGAACTGATGCATGACATTATGGTTTCCTCCACAATGCGCAAAATGGTGGAAGAGGCCGAGGTGCATCAACTTTACAAAATAGAATATATCCACACAGAGTATTTCACGCGGAGAATGTCCGGCAGGCGCACATTCTTCCCTGATTTCAGGGTACGGGTAGTCCCGTATAAAGGGGAGGCGTACACATTCGATGTCGAAATAGACGCGGCAAGCCTCGGCAGGTCTGTGATATTTGAGAAGATAGCATCGTTCCGGAATTACGTACTCGTAGTGGTGCCGAACGGTGAGCGCTTGCGCAGGCTGTTTCAGTATTTACAAACCGACTCGGTCAGGAAGCAGGTGTCCCTGGCGCCGGTCTGTTTTGTCCTGTGGTCTCATTTTCTTGCTAACGGGTGCAGATTCAGCGAAGTAATACAGTTTCCGTCAGGCGACAGGGGCGTGTTGCCGATTTCCATCAAATGAAAAGTCATAAAGTAGAGTTGTAAGGCTGACGGCATGGAATATTTTGTATTTGACCAAAAGTAATATATCTATACAGGGCCATTATCCCGTCCCCTGGCATCTTCCCCCAAACCCCCACAGGGGACGGGACAACAAAAAGAGACAACTATGGCAGGAAAGACATTGATTTATAAGTCGGTCAGCGTGTTTCTCATAGCACTCTTCATCTGGACATTCCTGATTTTCATGCCCCGCCAAGAAATCAAAGAACTGGGTATTGAGATGGGGATGACGAAGGCTTATGCCGGCACATTCATGCCTGCTGATCCAGGCAGCCCTGTGCCTCCCCTCCCCACAGACCTGAGCGAACCCACACCAGACATCAAGTATTCATGGGCAAGGGTTGCCGGCAGGACTGAAGCCGTGTACTTGAATATTCCAAGTAACCAATTGACCAACAGGATAATGCTGCCGAGCGATCCATCCCCTCTCATACTCGGCAAATACGACCCTTCGACCAGATCAGGCACAATTGCAGTCATGCGCATGAGGATGATAGGACCTAACATTCAGGCAGAGATCGTACGGCTCACACCTGGAGACTTCAAGACCCATCTGGGTCCCTCCTTGTACAACTTCGCATTCCTTGACTGGAACAGTAATGACTCAAACTGTGACTGGAGCCAGAAGTACCTCAGAGGCGATGACCCCCCTGACATAAATAATGATGACATCCAGAGCAAATTCCTGGAATGGGACCTTGGCAGGACATTCGTGCCCCCGACATTGATAACAGGGATAGCGCAGCCCAAAATCAACAGGAGCAACTATTACTGGCACCAGCGGCTGAATAATGATCCCTGTTTCACACACTACGGACTGAAGGATTTTGATACAGGAGACGGCAACTTTCATAACATGTCGGAAACAGGTTTCCTGAAAATGGCGGCCCTTGCCATGGGCGTACACAAGGCAGCGGTAATAGTAATTGCCGAGCCTCAGATCAGGCAGGCGGTAAACACCGAAACACACAAGAGCTTTTTCACAAAGACAGTGAAAACAACAGTCTCTTATTATTTG
This sequence comes from Nitrospirota bacterium, assembly GCA_963796345.1. Classification (GTDB taxonomy): domain Bacteria; phylum Nitrospirota; class Thermodesulfovibrionia; order Thermodesulfovibrionales; family Dissulfurispiraceae; genus JADFXI01. The sequence goes on from CAWCLI010000015.1 coordinate 190,329, forward strand.
AAGCCCAAGTGGATGGTGGGGACGCCGGTGATATCAGGGACGTACTCGGAGTTTATCGTGAATCCAACTTATGACAACAATGGGAATGTGTCTATTGTCTCAGTGCAGGGTAATCATACTTTTCCGGTGGATGAAACACTGATATATCAATGGTCGCAGTCGCAGTCGGGGTGGACGGGGTTGTTTGTGTTTGTGGCGGTTGTGGTGGTGTTTGCACTGGCAGGGGGAGTGGGAGGTTTCTTATTAGGTGAACCACTTGCCGGAGTTTTCGCAGGTGCTGCGGTTGGTGGCATAGGCGGTCTGGCAGCCTCCGGATTCAGTCCTACGACCGATTCTGTCGCTGATATAACACCATTTTACGATTCGTCATATTCGCTCGATACGTCTGGAAACTATTCCGGCGATGCGGCCGAGGTGGCGAAACGGACATTTGCCGCATGGCTGTCACCAGATATAATGAACACTCCGGGAGGGGTGCAGGTATTTGCAACAAACATCGATATCAGAAAAGCCCTCGCGTGTGGCGGTGCATCACATGCCACTGTTGACTGTACAACGCCTGCCATCACACAGATAGGCATGGACGATCCGAGATTCAATAGCGTCTACACCGAGATGTTCAGTTTTCCAAACAAGGAGCTTCAGAAATACAAGTATCCATTTACAACCAGATAGTAAGACCAAACGGTAGAGGCCGGAGATTATTCTCTGGTCTTTGACGGCAGGACGATACCTTCTTTCATAAGTAAGTCTCTTACGTGTTGTGCGAGAATACGGCAGGAGAGCGGATATTGTTTCTGAGCTACAGTTGTCCACGACCAAAACATCTCTGTGTCCGTTTTCGCAAAGTCAGAGGTGGTCTTACTGTTGACGGTCAATTCATAATTGATTCTCATATACTGACCGGCGAATGCAACACCACGAGCTACTATCTTGTTAGGCGTGATACGAGCATATGGCCCGCTGCAGGAAGTGTTGTCAAAATAAACTTTTGAGTTCTGGAACTCGTTGCTTATCGCCTTCGCAATACAAAGCTCGACATTCCCATAGAATGTCTGGCTGCTATATGAAGAAACTCCTAGTGAGTTGCTCGCCTTCTCATTCATCAACAACGGTTCAACCACAAACACAATATCGGGATGCTCAGGATTCGGCAGGTGCAGATCACTTATGCAATCTTCCCTTGTCGCACACTCTGTGCCGGTAATAATGTGATTAAGCTGCAACGTCCCGCAGCCGAATAATCCTGTCATAAGAAGCAGTAGGACTAAAACTCTAAACGCACGATTCATATACTCGACCTCAGTTCATGTATGACATCAAAATTCTATCAACACCAGTTACGAAGTTACCACCCGGATAGTATACAAATATTATTATTGTTTTACGGCAAGTAACGAAGCATATTTGGTCATTAAATACCTATAGCTCAGCACGAAATTAACAGGAGCAACATCAAGATAACTCACAAGAACAAACGCCTCAGAGTATCTCCAGGATTCTGCGGAGTACAAGAGGAAAAGAGTGATGGTAAAATTTCCTTAATTCGGAATATTACAACACAGAGATAATTTGCCAACTGTTAATTACTGCTTTCGTTTTACTATGGGGAGGGTCTACACATTTGACAAATTAAGTCTCCCCTACTTTTTGCCCGTGCCTTCAGTTATTTCTTCCGCAGGATAGCGTGTTGGCTTGGGTTAGCTGAATATTTCCGTTTATACTCCACGGTATATTTGTGCCAACCTCTGGTGCGGAGTCCTGTGGTATGCCGTGTAAAACGTATGACTCGTCGGTTAAAGTCCGACCGTGGGAATTCGGTAGTTCACCCATGTAGCTAGAGGGAGGTGTAAAGGGTGACCTGAAGCACTAAGTTTCCTGACAAAGGCTCCTTATGGGAGTTGAGCGAACCTGTGGGTTGCAGCTTAAGCGAATCCAGATGTAGCCCCGAAACGCAAGACGTAGTTGCCGACCCTTTCACAGACAGGGGAAGGCCGTTGCATCTATCCTAACGAAAACTACCGTAACCGATAGATGGACTTCCGGGGTGTCAGGGGTGACACGCAGGGGAAGCCATACGACAATGAACACGGGAGACCCTTGCAGATGCTTTTCAGGAAGCAACCGATAGAAATAAGGAAACGAAATTTTATCGGGTCAGCAAGGGAGTCGGATTTGCCCATATTACCGTTTGTATCGCAAGGCAACATAACCTTGGGAGAGGGAAGGGGCAATACTTTTATCATGTTTGCGAAGAAGTAAAGGAAAGGAGATTGCACAACGTGCTGGAAACTCCAGAAAAGATTCGGGAACTTCAGAGGAAACTATACCGGAAGGCCAAGCAGGAAAAGGAGTACCGGTTCTATCTTCTCTATGACAAGATCTATAGGATGGACATCCTGAGCCATGCCTATAACCTTGTCAAAGCGAACAAGGGCGCACCGGGAATAGACGGTGAGACATTTGGGAGCATAGAGGAGAGGGAAGGAGGAGTCGAGGGGTACCTTGAAGCAATTGCCGGGGAACTAAAGCGGAAGGAGTATAAGCCTCAACCTGTGCGGAGGGTTTACATCCCGAAGGCAAGCGGAGGCAAACGACCGCTGGGGATACCGGTGATCAAAGACAGGGTAGTACAGATGGCAGTAAAGATAGTGATTGAGCCCATATTCGAAGCCGACTTTCAGGAAAACTCTTACGGATTCAGACCGAAGCGGAACGCCCATCAGGCGGTGGACGATGTGAGGAAGCACCTTCGTGAAGGCAAGATTGACGTAATTGATGCCGACATCTCCAAGTACTTCGACACCATACCCCACGATAAGCTGATGCAATTGGTGGCCAAGCGCATTATGGATAAGCATATTCTCAAGCTTATCAAGATGTGGCTTAAGGCCCCGATTGTTGAGGAGCGTGAGGATGGTAAGAAAGAGTACAAAGGGAATGACAAGGGAACACCGCAGGGAGGCGTGATCTCACCGCTACTTGCCAACATCTACTTGAATGTACTTGATACCTTATGGAAGGTTAAGAAAGTGCAGGAGAAGTTAGGGGCAAGACTCGTGAGGTATGCCGATGACTGTGTGGTTTTGTGCAAAGGCAATACCGAGCGGATTCTGAAGGGGTTGGAAACGGTTCTCAGCGACCTTGGCCTCACTCTGAGCGAGGAAAAGACTTGTGTCGTGGATGCATGGCAGGAGAGCTTTACCTTCTTAGGATTCAGCATAAAGATGAGGACAGGACTGAAAACCGGACGCCCATACCCTCTTACCGTGCCGTCGAAAAAGGCACTGAAACACATACGCTCAGAAATCAAGGAATTGACCACTGAGCGGTACAGTACGATACCGACGGAAGAGGTAATCCGGAGAGTAAATGCAGTCGCCAGGGGATGGGTAGGTTACTTTTATTATGGCAACTGTACGAAAGCCATGTCAGCTTTGAGAAACTATCTGGTCTATAGGATTCGAGTATACCTGCGCCGGAAACATCATTATCGCAGTTTCGGATATACGACATATCCTAACAGTTATTACTTTGAATCACTAGGCGTATATGAAGTGCCGACCAAGGCTCCTCGGACTCAGAGTGTGAAGGCCTCTGGAAGAAGATAATCGGAAAGCCGTGTGCGGGAAAACCGCATGCACGGAATTGATGAGGGGGGGCTGGAAACGGGGCCTTAAGCTACCGCGCCAGTCCTCTACTCTACAGCAGTGCTGAGCCGTGGATCGCATTGATGTAGAGACTTTATCAAACTGCATATTTGCCTCCCGGTCTTTGAAGCATGATTTCCGACCAACAATCCATTTCAATGATTCTTTTAATGCCTGGAGAATAAAAAGCTCCATGACTTTCAGCTATCAAATCCTCAAGGGGCAAATTCTCAAGCAAATTATATTTTTCCACTAAATCTTTCATATCGCCATAGCACAGTAGGGCGTAAAAGAGAAGAAAAAGTTCATCTATAGACAATTGCGCCTGTATAAAACTAACATATTTCTGGAAAGCCTTACAGATTTCAAGTTTTTCCGCAGAAGAATCAACTTTATTAAGTTCCCATGTCCTCGTGTCATCAACAAACTTTAAAATGTGAAAGAGATTGCGATAGTAATGTCCAATTAGGGAATGCCATTTCTCATAAAAAAGCTTGTAAGTTATTTGGGAAACTAATAGTGGATTGTGCCGTGGAAGCGTGAAAAACCCTTCATTAATAGAGTATCTACTTGCCGTATCAGTGCACCGCTGTGATATGTGACAGGCTGCTTCATATGTCGGTTGTGATAAGAACTCATAAAGGTCTTTAAAGTCGATTGACGCCCATGAGAAAAAATCTTTGCCAGAGACAAATGAGCCGACATTTCTCTCGTCCTCAATATGAATAATATTAGTAATTTCGTGATGAGTTCTGATCATGTTAAAAAAAGTGGTTTCAAACTTGGCATATCTTTGCTCTCTAAGCTGCTCGTTTATCTGTTGCCTTTGCGTAGTTAGAGCCAGATAAAGAATAAAAAAAGTTGCCAGGGTCCATAAAGGCCCGACAACACCACCGATAAAGCTGCCCACCTGGGATGACACTGCATTGTCTGGCCTACCCCAGAATCGGAAGCCGTCGTTCCATAGAAGCCTAGCATAAATAAGCAGAATCAGAAGTCCAGATAAAACAAATGCAACAGCAGAATACTTGAGGATTTTATGAATCGTCGGGATGTAGTTCATTATTTGCTCCCTCCCTTAATGCGTATGATATCACGGAGACTCTCCCGAACGCTATTGTCTTCCGTCATCTCAGGGGTCAACACACATTGCACAAAATAATCGTCTATCTGTTCATAGCTTAATATTGGTCCTGCCCATAATCTAAGGAACCAATCGGATCAACATCGACTTGTCAAATGTGTAGACCCGACCCTTCTTACTCTTCCTCTAGTTTGATTAGGACCCTTTTGATATCTAGTTATAAAATGCGAAACCTGTCAAAAATCCGAATGGGTATGATAGAATTTGCGGAAATACTAAGCAACAACTTGTTGAGCAGCTAAATAGACGCAATGAGGCAGCGAATACAGGGCAAATAAATGAGTAAAGATGTTCAGAAAATACGCGGTCTTATTATGCCTGGAGACGGAGTTGTTCCGCTTGGCAAACTCAAGAAACAATTACTTTTCTTTGACGAGGTTATTCTACCAGATCCATCTGATCACTCATTGGTAGCAGATAAAGAGATTACAGATACCTACCCGGACGGAATGACAATTTGGCAGGCTGCTCGGGCTCCATTTACAAGAGAAGAAAATTACGAGGCTACCTTTGCCGAACTGATAGACGGTACAGATCAGTTGCAGCGACGCGGCATACTTAAGGTGCTACAACCAACGGAATGGCGTACTATTGATCCATGGCTCCGTGTCCATTTATATGAGACAGCTATTGCCGACGGACGGCTCGTAAAATCTGCAATTCCCGATATCTCCCAAGATAAACATATCAAGATGCCAGATGGAGTTATCAGTGGCCTTGATATCTTAAGGGCTGGTTGGTCACGCATGCCGCAAATCAGGACTGATAAGCCATATAAGATTGAAGGGGTTGATGAATATTGGAATACAATAGCGTATTTGCGTATCGGTAGGGCTATCAAATACATCCGCGTAGCTCAAATAATAAATGCAGCTCCGGCGGCCGTCGATGAATCAACGAGCGATATACTCTTTTCACTTGGGCAGATGACATTTCAAGAGTTGCCTAAACCTGATATATTAGCTAGTCTCACTATATCGTTGGATGTAATTGATTCTCAGGAGCTCGAAAAAGCACTTGAGGGTTTGCCATGGGACGATATAATCCAAATTCGACGCGAAATCTTACCGCATGTTGCAAATTACCGAGCAGAGGTTATTAACAAAGCAAGGCAAATATATAAGATGCATGTGACGGACTTCAGCCGTTATCGTAATCTGGTAGAAGCAGATCGCTCCGCACTAAATGATGCAAAAGAGAAGCTTCAGAATGCCTGGGAGGGTTTAAAGATCGTAGGATCACTTAAGGGCCTCGCTGCAGCCACTGGGACGGGTGCTGCAAGCTTATTAATTCCATCAGATTGGACCAGACTTCTTGCAACTATTCTTACCGGTATAGCTATAGGTGGCGGAATGGTGGCCAAGGAGATTAAGACTGTGCTTCAGACTCGAGAATCAGTTATCAAGCATCCTCTTTTTGTGCTTGATAAACAACTTTCAGGGATCAAATAAATTTTTTGCACTTTTATTGAGTGCTCATCAGAGATCCACTATACCGAAAACCATCTGCATCTAGTAACCCAGCCTTAGAAATATTTTGTTTTGGGGTCAAATCTTCATTTGTTACATTTATCCTCAATTCGCTTCATTAAATCCACAATCCTTTTGTCATGTTGCATCCGGTCGCGCAACCGCCGTCGTTCTTGACTGACCGACGTATACCCTATCCCCATCATTTTGCCAATTGCCTCACCCTTCATGCCGCCTACCCTATAGAGCAACTCCATGACAATCTGCCTGAGTATCCCTTTTTCAGCTGTGAGATCGTCAAGGTTCTTACCTGTTTCGATTGTTATAGCTTTCAGTATGGCTTCCTTTGAACGGTAACGATGGATTTCCTTAATCGACGGTCGCTCCCGGTCTTTTTTACACTGGAGATATTTTGCTGTGACCCATTCAATGAATTTGTCATTTCCCAGAATGCTCCGGCCGAGTATTTTCTCCTTTATCTCCAGAACTTCTACTATTTCTGAGCTTATCCTATTTTTGTATTCCCTTCTGGCCTTATCCGTGTCCCCACCATACTCGTCAAGCACCATGTTGTAATCGATATACCACTCTTTCTTTTGGTTGCTGATGAAGCCTGGCAGGCTGCTCCATGGATACTGGAAGAGATATCGCGTCTTTTCTTCCGGCGCTGCCTTTTCCATGGATTTGACTCTGACCGGGTTCAAATGTATATAGCGGGAAAGCACGGAGAGATAACTGTCTTTATCAACTAGGATGCTTTTGTATCTGCCTTGATACAGGTGCCCGACTCGCTTATGCCGTCTGTTAAAGTAGCCGGTATAGGTGATGTTGAAATGGCGCATTAATTCAGCAAGATTGCCGCGCAGCGTTTCCAGTAGCAGGTGAAAATGGTTGGTCATCAATACGTAGCTGCAAAGTTTGACGCCGTAAATACCGATTGACTGGATGAGCAGTTGAAGGAATCTCTGTCGGTCACTGTCGTCTTTAAAGACTGCTTGCTGCTCATTGCCCCGGCATGTGACATGATAGACCGCGCCGGGATATTCAAGTCGAAGGGATCTGGCCATGTATTTTAATATTACGCGCTGCCGTCTTTGTCAAGAATGAAGATTTGACCCCTATGGCACTTTTTCAGAGAAACTGCGGAAGATCTGTCCCTAGTTTAACCCTATGTCTTTTTTCCTCCAGACCCCTACCTGGAATGGAATTTTTCTGCTAATATTTGAGATAAGTAACCAATTAATTGACAGGGCATCAATAAGAATGCCTGAGGAGGCTAAAATGGCACTTTTGAAAGATAAGGTGGCACTCGTCACCGGTGGTTCGCGCGGCATAGGAGCCGCGATTGCAAAACGACTTGCACGAGATGGTGCTCACGTTGCCATCAGTTATGTCGCATCAGCCGAAAAGGCGGAGGCTGTAGTGCGTGAGTTGGAAGGTCAAGGCATTCAGGCAGCGGCATTCAAGGCCGACCAGGCTAATCCTGCTCAAGTAGAGGGTTTAGTCAAGGCGGTCGTCGCACGTTTCGGGCGTCTCGATATTCTCGTTAACAGCGCCGGTGTCTTTGTCATGGGCGGTGTCGGCGACCCTGCCGTAGACAGGGCCGCGCTTGAACGACGAACCGTGGGGGTCAGGTCTTGGGTCTTGAATTTGCAGTAATCTTGCTTATAGTTGAGTAATGAATTCCCAGAAATGCAGCGACCTCACTCTGCCTGTATCCATGTCTCTCTATGGCCTCACAAACCAAGTTGTTTCTTTGATTGATATCTGTTGTCTTGGCAAACAACGCATCCAGTGATGGACGATCCGCATATCTTTGACCTCGCAGGATCTCACCAATCGCCCTCTTGTCCTTCAAATGCCTGCCACATATAGTCGCAAAGTCCTCATCACCCAAAAGTACCTGTCCTCTAACCTTCTGCCACATAGGCTCTTGCCTGATTCCCGCATGCACAAATTCCCGGTACTTTATTGATGCTAAATTGCTGTTTCCGTCAAATTGTCCGAGCACCCAGGCAACAATGACACAATCATGCGGCTTCTCCATGGCTGCTGTCGCGCGATAACTGCTCCACTTCCAATCCTCAGGCGCCTTTATTGCCTTTGCTCTCACCGGATTCAACACAACATACCGGCATGCCTCAAGCAGATGACTATTTTTTTGTATCAGGATTGCTCTGTAACGGCCCTGAAAAACGTGCCCCACCCTGTCATGCTGCCGATTGTATGTTTGCGTATAAACACCATTTAATTGCCGCATGCCTGCTGAGAGGTTTCCGTCAGGTGTTTCCACTATCAGATGATAGTGGTTGTCCATCAAACAGTATGCATGGCATAACCAGTGAAAACGCACTGTCACAGACTGAAGAATTCTCAAAAATACAGCCCGGTCATTATCGGTGCGAAATATGTGTTTTCGCTCGTTGCCCCTTGAGGTAACGTGATATACCGCCCCGCTGTATTCAATTCGCAATGGTCGAGCCATATTTATATTATTAAGCTGACCATTGTTTCAAGCCCCAAGACCTGACCCCCGACACTAACCAACCCCCGACACTAACCATACCTGATTACTAACGTCATGATTAGATAGAAAACTGGGGACAACTTCCTTCTTAACGCAAATAAGGACCAATGATTTGTAATATCTAAATATGCCAAGGATAGCACGCACAGTTGCAGAGGGTCATCCTCACCACATTACCCAAAGGGGGACAAACAGAACCGTCATCTTTCTGAACGATGATGACCTCATTCTCTTTCTTTATACATTAAATCAATGGTCGGAACGAAAAGGGACGAGGATATGGGCCTATTGTCTTAAAAACAAGAAATGGGACAGGTACATTTAATACAGGAGGCCGACTGTAAACGCAATTACTGTTCAGTGCACCTCATTGCACCATGGAGTACGTTCAAAATCTGTATCTCGGCAGCTCTGGTGCGGTAAACCAATATATAAGGCGTTCCCACTAGAACCAGTTCACGTGTGCCATCTTTTCTTCCTGGCCGGCCGCTATTGGGGAACTGGATTAGCTGCTTTACTGATTCAATAATATCAATAATGACTCTTGTTGCAGCGGCAGGATTGTCTTGCGCTATATAGCCCTCTATTTCATCCAATTGATGTTCCGCCTTCTCAGTCCACCGAATGCGCAAGTTTTGCCCTCCACTTGTTGAGAAGAACGTCATGGTCTATTAATTTGCCTTCGTCTGCATCCTTAATGCCTTCCTCAATCTCACGCAATTGCCACTCATACTGCGCAATTAAGTCATTTACGGCCTGTTGTATCAGGTATGATCTCGGCCTGTCCATAAACTTTGCAATAGTTTCAAGCTTCCGTCTTTTCTCATCATCCATCCGAATAGTTATTGTCGCTGCACTCATAGTTGCACCTCCATGTAAGACAGTATAACACGTTGTGACACATTAATCAATTGTTGAAAACCTGGGACAACTTCCTCATTTCTGCCAATTGAGGCCCTGTGAGATAATTAAAACAACAAAAAAAAGCGGAAAAACCTCCAAAATAGGAAGTTTTCCCAGGTTTATTTTACTAATGGGGCTGAACAACGTTTCCTTTACTATTTCTTTTGCATTTCCTTCCATTCCTCAATAACCGCTTTACACTCAGGAGTAGCCTTCTCAAAATTCTCAGGTTTGCTCACGCATCCTCTTCTTCCGCCGCCACCTGCCTTTACGTCCCCGCAGGGACCGCCCGGAGCTATCATTGCGGCACATTCTTTTTCAAATTTTGCTCTGTTGGCAGCATCATCAGCCGCGAATGCAGTGACACTGAAAAGTAAAATCGCGATTAAAACTAATAACAGTCTCATTGTTACCTCCTAAATTGTGCCAAGGGTCTGACTTGGCAATTGATATTTGGTTATAAATATTGACATCCGTTATACCAAGATATAAAAGACAAGCCAAACAAGGCATCCCGACAGGGCCAGCCCTTTCTCAAATATGTTTAACCTGTTATTTTTAAAAATGAAATATATGCTAAGGGGCGAGGTCAGAAAACATGCTGTAAGATAAACCCATTTAAAATTACTTTTCTTTGCCGGCTCAATGGAAATAGAGCAAAAAGGGCACTCGATCTCGCCCTCAAGTCGATGTCCACAACGGGCACATCTGACTATGCCCAAAATTTCATCCATCTTTTCATCACGCATGTATTTAGTATAAAAACATGATTGCCCTGTAAGCAAATGGGGTGCCCTGAAGAAGATTTGCAAGGGAAAGAAAGGGGACAGCGACAACAATTTACGCCGGTCTTTGAATTCTCCTGGTCTTATGGCATCTAAAGCAGTCGAACTTGGGAGGATGGTTTTTCTTGACCGCGTATTTCTTGCCGGTGCCGTGGCATTCCATACACGCTTGGTTGTTGTTGACAGCTATATCTTTATGAGCGGCGTCGGCAGGAATGCGAGGAAAACGCTTTCCCGATATGGAAAAAAGCAATCCGACAATCAGCAGCACAAAAATAATAAACCCAATCGTGCTTTTCATGCGGTAATCATATCATACATTGGATGTCAGGTCTTGTCTTTGACAAGACCTGACATATTTCGCAATCTATTTATCAATGTCCGGTTTCACTTTGAAAAACGGGCAGGTATATAACAGCCAGCCTGTAGAGAAATACGCCGAGCGAGATCAGGCCTACTGTTATGGCCAGTTCCATCCATGTGGGGAAATAGGAGACCCCGTTGCTGATTTCGGCGAAGAAGTTTGTATTGAAGCGGTTGAGCAGTACGCCCGCAATTACCAATATGGTTGCAAACAGAACACCCCCGATCGACTCGCGGACACTTCTGATCCAGAGCATCACCATTGGGACAATGACGCCTGCCACTATCTCGACAAGATACATTTTCGAGGCTGCGCTGCCTTCAAAAAGCAGTGGCAAAGCTCCCCTGACCTGCAGGTCTATTACCTTCACTATAAGGTAGATGAGGAGCGCTATGGATGTTCCTTTTGCAAGTCCCCTGATAATGTCGTGCTCGTATTCTCTCTTAAAGACGCTGGCGCTCATTATGGTCTCAAAATTTGTCATCGCCAACCCGACGCATATAGCTGACAAATAGAACATCTGGGGCATTACCGGGGAATACCAGAGCTTGTTCATTTTGGCAGGTACGATCAGGTATAGTGCCCCTAGCGAAGACTGGTGTAGAAACGACAGGGTAATGCCGGCTATCACGAGAGGGAAGGTGAAGAATTTAAGGACTTTCAGCAATCCGTGAAGCTTGAAACGCTCAAGAAAAGGGGGAGCGAATTCGAGCGCGAGCACTGCTGTGTAAAGAGCGACGCATATAACGACTTCAAACATGACGGAACGGTGCTGCCACATAACGAGGGGATGCCATAACCTTAAAGGCTGTCCTATGTCTATGGTTATCCCCACAATGACCATCAGATAACCTATGAATGCTGTCAGAATGGCAGGACGGGCAATCGGTTTGTATTTCTTCATGTTGAAAATATAGACTGCTGCTGTTATTGTGAAACCTCCGGCTGCCAGTGCCACGCCGCTCAGGACATCGCAGGCAATCCATAAGCCCCAGGGCACATTATCGCTAAGGTCCGTAGCCGCGCCCAGTCCGTTTGCGAAACGGTAGAAAGCGGCAAAGCCTCCGAGGAAAACCAGTGCTATCAGTATCAGCGTGCCGAATGAAAAAAATGATGCATTGGTCCGGGTTTCGATTGTGTTCATGGTTATCCCTCCTTCTCGCTGTCGTTACGCCCGGAAGATTCATGCTCCTCCCCGCGGTTTCTGAAATATGCGATGAGCGATAGGATAGTTACGAGTCCGCCCACTGCATACGGAATTTTTACCAGTGACGCCCAGGTGAATGATGGCAAGGCAACTTTCGGTATATTTGTCCTGAACCCGAGAGTTTCAAAAGGAACGCCTGAGATGTACATCCATGAAGTGCCTCCCGCCTCCTCTTTTCCATAAATATGATTCACGTATTTATTCGGGTGTTCTTTAATGCGGCGCTCTGCTTCAGCGGCGACTTTTTCATAGTCGTCGAAAAGTATAGCGCCCGGGGCACATGACTTTGCACAGGCAGGCGTCATCCCCCCGGCTATCCTGTCAGCGCAGAATGTGCATTTCTGGACCAGCGGAAAGGTTTTTTCCCATTCATATTTCGGGACCTGGAACGGACAGGCCAGCATGCAGTACCGGCAGCCGATACAGCGGTCAGCGTCATATATTACTGCACCGCTTGGAGTCTTTTTTAATGCACCCACAGGACATACCGAGGCGCAGGCCGGGTCCTTGCAATGCATGCACTGGGTCTTGATAAAGTCCCATGACATTTTATCCTGCTCCTCGAACTCGACGAATTTTATCATGGTATATGTTTCCGAATTAAGATCAGGAGGATTAGTGAAATTACCGGTCATCACGGTTTTTTTGACGGAGCGGTTGTTCCAGCTCTTGCACGCTATCTGGCATCCCCTGCACCCGATGCACTTTGTCAAATCTATCAATGCGCCTTTTGGTTTAATAGCAGTATCCATATCTTCCTCCTATACCTTGGCCTTTTCGATACCTACCATGAACGCCTTGGATTCAGGGATCATGGTGTTTGGGTCACCGATGGTCGGCGTCAGAAGGTTGGAGCTGTCGCCGCCGCTGCCGTCTTTGGGATACTGCCATCCGAAGCACCACGGCAAGCCTACCTGGTGCACTTCGTTGCCCGCGATATTAAAAGGTTTGAACCTCTTTGTCACTATGGCAATGGCCCATATCTCGCCGCGGCCTGATTTGACGATCACTTTATCGCCTGCCTTAATGCCCTTTTGCGCCGCAAGCTGCACGCTCATCTCTACAAACTGCTGCGGCACAGCCTCCAGCAGCCACGGCATATGTCTCGTCATGACGCCTGTCTGCCAGTGTTCCGTAACACGGTACGTTGTAGCTACATAGGGGAACCTTATGTCGCATGAAAAGTAAACGTCTTCGGACAATCCTATGCCTTTATCGTGGAAAAGTTTGATTGTGGGATTGGCCCTTTGCTTCGACATCAGGTTTTCCTTGATAGGGCATTCGAGCGCCTCATAATGCTCAGGAAAAGGCCCGTCATTAAGACCTGCGCCAAACAATACCCCCAACCCGTCCGGCTTCATAAGAAAGGGGTATTTCCCTTTCTCATCTGCCATCGGAGGCGCCGGACCGTCAGGGACGTCTCCTTCCCAGACGCCGGGTTTCTTTGTATTCGGATCTTCTTTCACAGGGTTCCATTTGAGGACAGTCCTTTTGGGGTCCCATGGCCTGCCTTGCGGGTCAACTGATGCGCGATTATAGATTATCCGTCTGTTGACAGGCCAGGCCCATGTCCATTCTGGATAAAGCCCCAGGCCCGTTGGATCTGTTTTGCCCCTCCTGGCCATCATATTGATGATTTTCCCTTCTTTTTGTGTGTAGCTCTGGCTGTATATCCAGTTGCCGCATGACGTGGCGCCATCGTCCTGCAAGTGGACGAAAGTTGCGCACAGTTCTCCCTTTTTGCCGAGCTGTTTCGGTGGAACGGCTTTCTTGTCGAACAAATCTTCCAAATAGTAGCCATTAATTTCCCTGGCTATAAGATGCGTGTTAACCTCTTTGATTTTGCCGTCAGCCCCCTTCTCGCCATAATTCCATGTGAGGTTTAAAATGGGGGCCGGGAATTTACCGCCATTTTGCCTGTACAGTTTTTTGACCCTGAAGTGGAGTTCGTTTATGATCTCGGCGTCAGGTTTCGACTGGCCGACAGGAGGTATTGCTTTGTACCGCCACTGGGCCCACCGTCCCGAGTTAGTAATGCTGCCCTCTTTTTCGACGGATGAGCAGCACGGCAGCATGAAGACCTCTGTCTGAATATCTTCCGGTTTCATCCCGGGACCCCGCCAGAACGAGCCGGTTTCATTATCAAAAAGATTTACATTTACCATCCATTTCAATTTTGAAAGCGCCTTTCTCACCTTGTTTGAGTTGGCGCCGGAGCACGCCGGATTCTGGCCCCAGGCAAAGAAGCCTTCGAATTTGTCTTTATACATCTGGTCAAATAGTATCAACCATGATGCATTCATTCCTTCATCAAGCTTGGGCAGCCAGGAATAGCCGAAATCGTTCTCCTTAACGGCGTTGCTGCCGTATATGGCTTTCAGATAGCTTGTGATATATTTGCTTTTATTACCCCACCAGTTGACGCTTTTGGGGTCCTTTGTCTTGGGAGTGGATTTTTCAATGTATGTTTTAAGATCGACTAACGAAGCTGTCGGCACCCCCAAATATCCCGGAAGGATGTGAAATAGGAGCCCGTGGTCGGTAGAGCCCTGGACATTGGACTCACCCCGCAGGGCATTGATGCCGCCGCCTGCCATGCCCACATTACCGAGGAGCAATTGCACGATACACATGGCCCTGATGTTCTGTGTTCCAACGGTATGCTGGGTCCATCCCATTGCATAACACTCGGTGCCGACTTTGTCGGGCCTGCCGGTGGAAGCATAGGTCTTATATACTTCGACCAGTTTTTCTTTGGGCGTGCCGGTAATGCTGGACACTTTTTCGAGCGAATACCTGGAATAATGCTTTTTAAGCAGTTGGAATACGCATCTGGGATCTTTCAGCGCCGGGTCTTTTTTTGGTATTCCTTTTTCATCCATCTGGAATGACCAACTCTTCTTGTCGTACTTTCTCGTCTTGGGATTATATCCGGAGAACAGGCCCTCCAATTCGCCGGGACCTTTGAAATCGGCATTTACGAGATACGTTGCATTGGTATAGTTGACTACGTATTCTCTGAAATAGAGTTTGTTGTCCAGAATGTATTTGATCATGCCGCCCAGGAAGGCGATGTCTGAACCGGAGCGGATAGGCGAATAAATATCCGCTTTTGCCGCTGTTTTTGTAAAGCGCGGGTCGACTACGATAAGTTTTGCACCCTTCTCCTTCGCCCGCAGAATCCATTTCATCGATATGGGGTGGTTTTCAGCAGGGTTCGATCCCATTACTAGCACTACATCGGCGTTCTTAAGATCTATCCAGTGGTTTGTCATTGCACCGCGACCGAACGACTCTGCCAGAGCCGCAACAGTTGCGGAGTGTCATATTCGGGCCTGATGTTCTATGTAAACAAGCCCCAGTGACCGGAGCCACTTTTGAAGCACGTAGCACTCTTCATTGTCGAGCGCCGCGCTGCCTATATGTGCGATGGCATCGGTCCTGTTTACAACAAATTCCTTCTCAACCTCTGTTTCTTTGCCGTCAGGGCTTTTTTCCTTTATTTTTGATTTTGAAGTTGTCTTGAATGTGCTGTCGCGCGTACCCTTGATCCGCTGGGCAATTTCATCAAGAGCCCAGTCCCATTCAACTTCTTTCCATTCCGCTGCACCCGGAGCACGATACATGGGTTTAGTCAGACGCGTAGGATTGTTTATGAGTTGGTATAAAGATGCACCTTTAGGGCATAAGGCCCCCTCATTTATAACATGATCGGGATCTCCCTCTGTATTTACCACCTTCCCGTCAATGGTATGCACAACTATGCCGCAGCCGACAGAACAGTACGGGCAAATCGTGTGCGTCTCTTTCGCATTTTTGATCTTGAGTTCCACCGCTTCCGCTTCCGCGGGTTTGATGCCTGCTCCTAAAGAGCCTGCAAGGAAAGTTCCACCGGAAATTTTGAGGAAGTCCCTTCTAGATACAGCCATAGCTGCCTCCTTACCAATAATTAAAGCGTTCGTACCAATAAGCCCAAGAGACCGTTCATCTGCGGTAAATTAAGGTGGATCATGCAAAAATGTCAAGAGGTTTATGAAAAAAATTCATAAGCGTTGCATGGTGAAACAATAGGACCGAGTAATGTGCAATCGGAAATCTGTGGATCGGACTGATTTTCCCTTGGCCGAAAGTATTATCCAGTTAAACATCCAGTGTTAAGTAAAAGGAGACGTTATGATGAAGATGCTATGTGCAGGGTGATGACATTCGACTCTATTCGCGTCAGTCTGTTAAGTCCCCGCAATTTAAGCTTGCTGTCATACGGCGAGGTGTCTTCGCCTGAAACGTTTAACATAAGGACCGGTGAGCCGGTAAAAAATGGGCTGTTCTGCGAACGAATTTTCGGCCCGCTGAAAAAAGGTAAATGTTCCTGCGGCGAGGACAATGGCAAGGCTGCCGGCAGTACCGTATGCCGGGCCTGCGGAGTCGGGCTGTTGGACCCCATGGAGAGAAGGAGAAGGCTCGGCCACATAACCCTTGCAGCGCCCGTTGTCCATATCTGGTATTACAAGGGACCCAAAAACATTCTTGCCCGGATAGTTGGACTGCCGCCCGGACAAGTTCAAAAAATCGTGCACTATGAACTCTATGTCGTTATCGAGCCGGGCGACAGCGGTCTCAAGCCAAATCAGACTCTGACGCATGAGGAGCACAGGCGCTACTATTTGTGCAGCCGCTTCCATGCCGAAACCGGGGCACAAGCTATCAGGACACTCCTGCATAACATTGACCTCGAGGTCCTTTCAAAGGAACTTAAAAGAATTGACAATCTGTCTATCAGAAAGAAAGGCAGACTCTCATATGTAAACAGATTTCTGCAATCAGGCAACAAGCCGGGGTCGATGATTATGGATATGCTGCCGGTGTTGCCTCCTGATCTGCGCCCTGTGCTCTTTCTCGAAAACGGGGCCACAGTCGCTTCAGATCTTAACATGCTCTACAGCAGGGTCATTTACAAGAACCTGAGCTTGAGAAGGCTGATTCACCTCGGCGCTCCTGAAATCATACTGCAAAACGCAAGAAGGCTGCTTCAGGCAGCGGTGGACAGCCTGCTCGACAACGGCAGAAATGTTACCGCAATGGACCGCACTCGAAAAAGGCCGCTCAAATCACTTTCCGATATGGTACGCACCAAGAGTGGAAGATTCAGGCTTAACCTTCTAGCCAAAAGGGTGGACTATTCCGGCAGGGCACAAATTACAATAGGGCCTGAATTAAAGATACATCAGGTCGGCATTCCTAAAGATATGGCAATCGAGCTTTTTAAGCCTTTTCTATACAGGTGGCTTATTGAACATGGGTTTGCGCCGGGCCTTAGACAGGCAAAGCGGCTTATAGAGAAGGAGAAACCGGAAATCTGGGACGCCCTGGATGACGTGATTGCCGGACATCCTGTCATAATAAACCGGGCGCCCACACTTCACAAATTAAGTATGCAGGCCTTTGATCCGGTTCTTATCGAGGGCAAGGCCATAAGGCTGCATCCCCTCGTATGTTCAGGGTTTAATGCTGATTTCGACGGGGATACGATGTCAGTGCATGTGCCCCTGTCGCCTGAGGGCGCAGATCGAGGCCAGGGTGCTTATGATGTCTGTCAATAATCTATTCCATCCGGCCAGCGGTAAGCCTGCATTATTACCTTCTCAGGATATTGTTTTGGGTATTTATTATCTGACGCAGGAGAGAGAAGGGCAAAGAGGACAAAAAGGGGAAGGAATGCTTTTTGCGGATGTGGAAGAGGTGTGCATTGCTTATGCGAATAACATTGTGGAAGAGCATTCCCGTATTCGAGTCAGAATTGACAGCCGGCGGGTAAACACAACCGCCGGCAGGGTGCTGCTTTATTCCATAACCCCGGCAGGCATTTCCTTCGCGGCTGTAAATAAGGAGATGAAGAAGAAGGACCTTGCTGACCTGATCGAGTTGTGTTATGAAAAATGCGGCGCCGGAGAAACGATCAGATTTCTTGATGCTGTTAAAGACATGGGGTTTAAGTATGCGACGTTATCCGGGATATCGATTTGTCTGGATGACATGCAGGTACCTCACAAAAAGGCAGCCATAATCCATGAGGCGGAGAAGGAAGCTGCGGAAGCGAGACTTCATTATAAAGCAGGACTAATGTCGGACATCGAAAGACGAAACAAGGGAATAGATATATGGACAAAAGCAACTGACATGATTACATCCGAAGTGATGGCTGCTTTAAAAAACGGAGACAGGGATTCGCTATTCATGACGGCAGATTCAGGAGCGAGGGGCGACTTCAACCAGATCCGCCAGATAACCGGAATAAGAGGCCTGATGGCCAAACCCACAGGTGAAATTATGGAAGTTCCGATAACTTCTAATTTCAGGGAGGGGCTGGGCCCGTTCCAGTTTTTTTTATCGACTCACGGTGCGCGAAAGGGAAGGGTGGACGGTCCTATGAAAACCCCTGTTGCGGGATATTTCACAAGGAGACTGGTATATGCTGTTCGAGACGTAATTGTCACTTTGGATGATTGCGGGACTTTGGAGGGCATATATCCCGGACCGTTGAGGAACGGCGGTACCATATTGATTTCCCTGGAAGAAAGAATAACCGGCAGGGTATTGGCCGATAATATTCTGCACCCGGACAACCGCACTATTATTGCATCTTACGGCACGTTTATTGACAGAGATACTGCTCAAAAAATCGCGGCGGCAGGAATAGAAACGGTCAAGGTTCGTTCTGTGTTCACATGTAAAGCACAGAGCGGGGTGTGTGCGAAATGCTATGGACTGAATGTCGGCAGCCACGTGCCCGCTGAAATTGGAGATGCCGTGGGTGTGATTGCTGCACAGTCAATAGGCGAGCCGGGCACGCAGCTTACCCTGCGAACATTCCATGCCGGTGGAGCGGCAGTATCGCCCGGCGCAACGTCTGCTTCCATATCCGGCGAAGTGATCAGGACAAAGGACATAACCGGCGGGCTTCCGGAGGTGATAGCCCTTTTTGAAGCTGGTGGCCGGCAGAGGTCTGTCCTCAATGACCTTTTGCACTCTTCGGGACCCGGTCCTTTAAGGATATATCTGCTCGACGAGGCGCAGAAGATTTACCGGGAACAGGGCGTGGCGATAAGTGACAAACATTTTGAAATTATCCTGAAGCAGATGACGGCATTTGTGGAAATCACAGACCGGGCAGATTCCAGGTTCCTGGCCGGCGATATTATTCGCAAAAGTGAATTTGAAAATACATGTGAAAAAGCCCGGCGCAGGGGACTGAGGGCCCCTTCAGCGGCCCCTGTGCTGCTGGGAATTAGCCGCATACCGCTACATTCGGGAAGCCTTCTTTCATCGGCATCGTTCCAGAGAACGACCGCGGTTTTGGCGGATGCCGCATTAGAAGGCAAAACAGACGCACTCGAATGCAATGCTTCAAGGATTATCACCGGCAAACTGATTCGAGCAGGGACCGGACTGCTCCGAAAGATAAATTGACATGGGGTCTGTTTCATGATAAATGAATAGTATAGAGTGAATAATCACTCGAAAAGGAGGTATATGTTATGGGTGAGATAAAGTGGGAGAGTGATTTCAATGAGGCGATTAAAAAGGCGAAGAGGGACAGCAAGCCGATCTATCATGATTTCTGGTTTGAGGGTTGAATCGGCTGTCAGGCAATGAATACGGGTCCGTATTCAAATGCAAAGGTGCAGGATTTCATACAGAATAATTTTATTCCGCTTAAAACCCAATGTTTTTTTGACAAGCCGGTCGAGCTAATGGAGCAGTTTAACATCAAATGGACGCCTACCCTTATAATCCATGATAAGCACGGAAAAGAGCACCACAGGATGTTGGGATATGTGCCAATCGATGACCTGCTTGCGCATCTGGAACTGGGAAGGGCCAAGGTCCTTTTCGACACCGAACATTTCAATGAAGCTATACATGCACTCAATTCCGTTATCGAGCTGCACCCTGATGCAGGGGCGGCTCCAGAGGCCGTATTTTATCTGGGCGTGGCCGAGTACAAGAAGTACCATGATGCGTCGAGCCTGCGCAGGGCTTATGATACTCTTACGACAAAATACCCGAAAAGCGAATGGGCCGGACGTTCGGAGCCATATGCTGCAATAACTGCACGTGCAGGAGTGTAAGATATAAGAAACAAAATGGGGTATCGTTACAGGGGGCGTACTTTGTACGCCCCCTAGTTGTCTTCTCCTCTGCAGGTTTTGACATTCTAATTTGGAATCTCGAGGAATCACGGTGTCATGCCTTGTTACATGAGCATATCGGAAAGTTCGTCAAGGTTCTTTCTTAATACCTCCTTGTCATCTTCAGATAATGCCGGGTTTTCTGCCGGGAGTTGTAACGAAGATTCCATAATCGCATGGAGTGGTGCAGTTGTGGAATAATCTCGCGGATTAGACTTTTTTGTCGATTTTAGTTCCAGCCTGCCAGCCTTCTCACCGACGAAATATGCGTAAAGTATGTCTTTTATGAGCCTGGATTTTTCACCTTTCCTCTTTCTCATGCCAAGGCCCGCAATAATATGGGCGTCCTCGGGATTATCGGGATATAATCGTATGTAACACACATCGGGCTTTTCCATTTATGCGTGTTCCTTCTGACGTTTAATTTTCTGTTCCAGGAGGATGCTTCTTTTGTAGTATCCCCGGGCGTTGGCCATCTGTGGGTCGGTTATAAGAAAATGAGTGTGCGCTATGGATGAAACATGCGGCTGAATTAGAGCCCCTCCGCCTCCGGTAAGGAGGACTACATCGACTTCTCCCGCCAGGTTCCATTTTGATTTGATAATCCCTGTTATCTTCTGCCCTACTTGTGACAGCACTCGATCAACAAGCGTACTAATATCTCTGTTTTGGCCTGAAACTCTAAAATATTTTGTTCTGACGCAGTGCTCGGCCTCTTCAACCGCGACAGTGTCCCTGTCGAAAGTGTTTTTTAATTCGCGGGCCACAATATCATAGATTTCATGGGCCCCACTGGAGACACTGCCGGACGCTCTTTCGATATTATGCTTCGTATCCTCTATAAGGATATAATCGGTAGTGTGGTAACCGATATCGACAATCCCAAGCCTTTTAAATAAAGGAGCACTTCCGGCAATGTCGCCGTTGCTATCATAAAACATGTCGAAAAAGGAACCGAAAGGCTGGGGGATCACATTTATTCCTGCTATGCCGACGCCGATTTGATCGCATACCTTCCTGAGGCTCTCCTCGGCTTTAGTTTTATCTCTCATATAATCGACAGGCAGGCCGGTGACAACAATTATTTCATTGCTGCCGGATGCATCATAGCCATTCAATACCCTGGTAATGGCCGAGGTAAGCAATGCCCCGTACATTTTACTCTCGACCCAGCCCCTTGTCCTCAGCGTATAGGTGACATCGCTATGCCTTGCCTTCTCTCCGACAAAATATAGCTCGCCTCCGTATTTGACAGTTTCTCCCGCGGCATCCATATTCTCTTTGATAGAGAAGGACAATTCTTTGGCAGGGCCGACACTCGACGGAAAGATTATCGAGGTTTTTGCCGTTACCACTTTGGTATATCCATATCCCACATCAATTCCTATTTTCACGCTATCTTGCCTCCTTTTGGCGTTCAGCACTCTTTTTCAGATATTACTTTAGATAGCAATATGCTTTCAGCGACAGGAACAAAGTTCTCTATTGTTAGCGTGTAGCTGTCTTATTGATAGCATCCAAAACAGCTCTACGCATATTTATAAATCGTGTCCAAGAGCAGACAGGACATGGTGCTTAAGCGGGCGTTGGCAGCCTGAGACGCCATGGATGGCTGAACAGGCTGGCATCGCTTCGAGCAAGGCAAGGATGCCTTGCGAGATTTAGCTGAAACACTGTGTCCTGTTTGCTCGACAGCTTGTGATGAATATTGGTTATGGTGACGGGATTGGTGACTAACGAGTGCAGGGACGGGTGACGAGAGTGGTGACTAAGGAGTGGATGGGAAAGACGGAAGTAGCTGAAATAGAATTGAGAAGTTGGAGAGTTATACCCCGATTATGCACAAAGAAAGTTATGCAGGATATTCCTTTAAGAAGTTCTTTTATTCTTTAAAGTTTCTTTAAGACGTATCTTTTTGTTTTTTAAGAGTTCCCTCCGCCGTTTTGCGGCAAATGGGGGGAGGCTGATTTTTTTGGATGGAATTCTCCAGTAATTCAATAAGATTATTATCTTTTTGTTTACAGAATAGCCCGTAGCAATTATAGTATTTTTAGAAATAACCTTCACCGCTGAATCTAATGATAGTTTTTATAAAGTTTTTTCTGATCGATTTCCATTAGGTTGCATAACAACCCTGGATCAATCCACTCCTCAAGCGACATGCCCCAAGCACCTCAAAAAAGAAGAGCCAGACTATTGTTGTCGTCCAGCCCCCAAATTCTCAGCGCAAAACAATAACTTCATCACAAAGTAACGAAGGCGGCAGGCAAGTAACTCTTTGAGTGAAAAAGCCTGCCGCCTTTTTTGTTTTCGGGACTGCCCAACTTATAAGTAAGTGCGCAGTCCATAGGAGGAAAGTATGAAAAGGGTTGTTTTGGCGGTTGTAGCAGCAGCGGCAATCATTTTTTCGATAGTGAGCAGCGCAAAAGACATGATCGCCTCTGCGCAGAAGTTACAGGCACAAGCGATAGCGGTTATTGAAGGTCAGCAGGACAAAGGAGGCGGACAATGAACGGCGGCAAGCACGTAGCAAAAGATAGGGGAATAGTTGGTGAATCAGCTATCTATAAAAGGATAGAAGCGCTGATACGGGAGAAGCCCTGGCTTGTAGTAAAGGCCCTTTCAACGATGCCTTATGAGGACAGGAAATGCCTGAAATGGATTATGGCAAAAGTATAGATATTCAATAACAGCAATCAGACAAAGGCCCCGCATCTGCCTGGCACTCAGTACGCTGATGACCGCTGAGTACCGGTAGCTGCGGGGCTTTTTTGTTTGAGAGGAGGGAATGAAAATCATGAAAACTATTCAGACTGAAATCGATTATCTCCGTGAAACCGGCCTAATTATCAGGTCATCGGCGTATTCACGTTACGACAAGACAATGGCCTTCCCCGCCGATTCGGAAAGATCGAAAACCGTTTGCGGTGCAGGAATCACCCGGAGGTGGCTGCATGTACAGCTTGTGAGCCACACGGCGAGGCAAATTACCCGGTTATTGGGGCTCAATGACGATCTTGCCGAAGCTATAGCTCTTGGCCATGACCTCGGTCACCCGCCTTATGGTCATGAGGGGGAAGCATATCTGAACGCCTTGTGCATCGAATCCGGCTGCGGCTTTTTTGTCCACAATGCCCAGAGCGCAAGGATACTTACCGTCTTTGAAAAGGGACTCGATTTGTCATTACCTGTCCTGGATGGCATTTTATGTCATAACGGCGAAATGTTGTACAGGCAGTACGTGCCTAATCCCTGCAAGACACGTGAATGGTTCGAAGCGGAACTCAATACATGTTTCAGGGTGGAGCACCTGAACAAAGAGATTACGCCGATGACTCCCGAAGGCTGCGTAGTGCGTGCCTCTGATGTTATCGCCTATATAGGTCGTGACATCGAAGATGCAATTGCCGTGGGTCTTATAACCCGGGGAGATATCCCTGATGTCATCGTTTCTGTACTTGGCGACACGGAAGCGTCTATCAGAAGCCATCTGATTGCCGATGTGGTCAGGACAAGCAGCAGCAATATTATTTCCTTTTCGGAAAGAGTGTTCGAGGCTCTGGCAGCATTGATGGCATTCAACTACCGGGCGATTTATGCCCTTGTCGCGCCGAAGTGGTTAAGGAGAAAACGGGAGCGCAGCTTTAGAGTGCTCTTTCATTCCTGTTGTGAGCAGCTTCAACGTGGTATGGACTCGGACATCGCCCGTTGGGTGCATGCAATGGACGATGGCTATGTTCGCTCTACTTCGACCGAGAGAATGGTAGTGGATTATATAGCCTGCATGACCGATGCCTTTTTTGAAGAGGTGGCTGACAGGGCAACGTGCAGTAATTAATAACATTAACTAATCCTAGAAGGCCGGCATCAGGTCGTTGATCTGGTGACCGGCCTTTTTTGTGTCCAAAATCTTAACAACTATTAACCCTTAACACCCGCTGTACGGCGTTTGACGCCCGGCGGGTTTTTTATCTCAAAAAGGAGAAAAAATGATGACCAACAATATTGAACTGGCGCTTTTAACTGCGCAGGATACCGAAAGTACAAAAAAAGCACAGGCAATGAAGATCGCTGAAAAATTCAGCGAATTTGTCGGCGAGGCTCGCGAGAGCGTCCACATTGCGATCTACGATTTTCGTCTTGATGAGGGCGAAGCTGAGATCGTAATCGATGCGCTAAGCAACAAGGCTGCGGCTGGAATGGATGTCAGGGTTGCCTATTTCGAGCAAGACAGGAAAGGCAAGTCTGAACCGGGAGGAGACCCGGCTCCGGGAACGGACAGAAATTTCCTGCAGCGTCTTCACAAAGATGTAAAGGTGAAGGCGGTCAAAGGAATACGCGATCTTCCGGCTGATGTCCAGGCCTTGCCGATTGAAGGCGGCGGACACTTGATGCACAGCAAGTACATAGTCGCCGACGCGTGTCGTGTCTGGATGGGGTCGGCCAATTTTACCACCGACGCGTGGAGCATTCAGGATAACAACATTGTCATCCTGAGATCTCCGGATATCGCCGCATATTATGAGACCGACTTTGCGGAGCTGTGGGAGTCGGGTCGCATTGCAGGCACAGGCAAGGACGATCACGACGACGCCGAAATCGACGGGATCAACGTTGAAGTAGATTTTGCACCTGGCGATGGTGCAGCGATGGATCAAGGTATCGCTGATCTGATCACGTCAGCGAAAAGTGAGATCGTGATTGCCTCGATGGTTATTTCTTCCGGTAACGTTTTGGATGCTCTGGCCGCTTCAATAAGACGTGGCGTAAAAACATGGGGCATCTATGACGGGCCGGAGATGGGCCAGGTTGTAAGGGCATTTGGCAGGGGTAAAAGCGGCGCCAGCAAAACCAAAATCGCGCTGTGGGATGTCATAAAGAAAGAATTGGTTGCTAAACATTCCACACCATACAGCGAGGATGGCCCCCACGATTTCATGCATAACAAGCTGGTTGTGGTCGATGAGCGCGTCGTGAAGACGGGGAGTTGCAACTTCTCGGCTAACGCGACCAAAAACGCGGAGAACATGATCACAATTTATGACGGGGAAATCGCAGCCCAATACACTCAGTATGTTCATGGGCTCGTTTCGAAGTACGAATAGTCCGTAACTTACATGAAAAGGCTGGCATACCGTTATCAGGGTTGCCGGCCTTTTTTGTGCCAAAAAAAGGAGGGTAATGTGAACCATCTCATTGAACAGCTCGTAAAAGATTTCAGGCACCATCAACAGGCGCTGGAGAGCTTCGGGAGTCTGGGAGTAGAAGTTTACATGGCTTATCTCCTGGAGAAAGTCATAGAACATTTTCACGAGAAAATTGGTCGCTTCTTTCGGCTTGTATGGACGAAGCTAATTCCCACTCTGATAGAAAAGATGAAAAAAACTGCACAGTCTCTGCTGAAGAAGGTAAGAACATTCCTCCGAAAAAGCAGCTAAAGAGCATCGGTTGTTTGTTCTCCCGATGATAAAGCCTCTGCTGCAGTGATAGTTTGTAACAATGAGGGCGGCAGGCAAGTAGCTCGCGAGAGTGAAAAAGCCTGACCGCCTTCTCTGCCTGAAAAGTAAGAGAAAAAATGATAGGGAAAGAAATGGTCTTGAAAAACCAGTTAATAAAAAAATTTGCCTTTTTGACATCCACTGATGTTAAGAAAATTAAGGTAGAAAACGTAAATTTGCCCTTTTTTACAAAAACAGTACAAACAGCTACAATAATATGAATATTGAAATTCCGGCTTATGAGGAGATTGCTTTTATGGTGAATAGATGATCCCTTTTAAAGACGATAATCCGTCCCGCACATTCCCTTTTGTCACCGTCTTGCTCATTATGGTGAATATTGGCGTATTTATATGGGAAATGTTTAATCCCATGGGTGGAGACGCTGTTGCGTTGCTCTATGGGGCCATCCCTCATAACCTTGTTACTTTTCAAAGTGAGCAGTTGGTGACTCCGTTGGAAAGCGTATTTACCTCAATGTTCCTTCACGGCGGGTTCTTGCATGTGGCGGGGAATATGCTCTACTTATGGATATTTGGCGACAATATTGAGGACGAACTCGGCCACTTCAGGTTTTTGCTGTTTTATCTGTTTTCCGGAGTTGTTGCGGTGTATGCGTATGCTATGACAGATCCTAAATCAATGCTGCCGATGATCGGCGCCAGTGGGGCAATATCAGGCGTGTTGGGAGCCTACATTCTGCTCTTCCCCCGCGCTAAGGTCCATACTCTTCTTTTTTTCGGTTTTTTCTGGCAGATTGTGCGAATACCAGCGGTGTTTGTCATCGGCTTCTGGATACTTTTGCAGGTTATCAGCGCTCTCCTCAGCTCTGGTTCTATCCAGCATGGCGGCGTTGCGTGGTTTGCTCATGTGGGCGGCTTTGTGGCAGGCTTCGTCACGATAAAGTTATGGCTGCCGCGCATAAAATATAGATTATAATAAAAAAGCCAAAAAAAGCTGTAAATCAGTAAAAATAGAAGCTATTTAACGTTATTGACCTTTATTTGCCCTTGTGAAGCCTTGCAACGGACCTCGTTTTCACGGTATATTAGCACTCATTAGGGGTGAGTGCTAATAACGTCCACCATTACCTTGAGCGGTCTTTCCGTTCAGGATTGAAAATTACTTTTTAAAGGAGGTTAGTTCGGTATGAAGATCAAGCCACTTAAGGACAAAGTAGTCATCAGGTATTCGGAAGAGGAAAACGAAAAGACAGCGGGCGGCATTTATGTTCCCGATGTAGCGAAAGAGAAACCACAAAAGGGTACGGTTGACGCGGTCGGCTCTGAAGTAAAGGAAGTGAAGGCCGGAAACCAGGTGCTTTTTGACAAGTATTCAGGATCAAAAATCAAGATCGACAACATCGAGTATCTTATCGTAAAAGAAGAAGATCTTTTAGGGATAATAGAGTAATAAAAAGGAGGACTGAACATTATGGCGGCAAAGCAACTTCTGTTTGACGAAGCGGCGAGACAGGCGATTTTGAGGGGCGTGACTGTTCTTACCGATGCAGTGAAGGCTACCCTTGGCCCAAGGGGAAGGAATGTTATTATAGACAGGAAATTCGGCGCTCCAAATATAACCAAGGACGGCGTTACCGTTGCAAAGGAAATAGAGCTGAAAGAGCCTTACGAGAATATGGGGGCCCAGTTGTTGAGGGAGGTCGCATCCAAAACCTCTGATGTGGCAGGTGACGGGACAACAACGGCAACCGTGCTCGCTTATGCCATTTATAAAGAGGGCATGAGGCATGTGACTGCCGGTGCTAATTCCATTGACCTGAAGAGAGGGATCGACAAAGCTGTCGAAACCGTGGTAGCCGAATTAAAAGGAATGAGCAGGCCTGTTGCAGAAAAGAAGGAAATTGCCCAGGTCGGTACTATTTCCGCCAATAACGATCCATCAATCGGCGAATTGATTGCCGAGGCAATGGATAAGGTAGGCAAGGACGGTGTTATCACAGTTGAAGAAGCCAAAGGCATGGCAACTGCGCTTGACGTGGTAGAGGGAATGCAGTTTGACAGGGGATATATTTCGCCCTACTTTATCACGGACGCGGACAGGATGGAATGTGTGCTTGATGATGTATTCATTCTGCTCCACGACAAAAAGATTTCGACAATGAAAGACCTCCTTCCCATTCTTGAGCAGATAGCAAAAATGGGCAAACCCCTTATGATCATTTCTGAAGAAGTTGAGGGTGAGGCGCTGGCAACTCTTGTTGTTAATAAATTACGCGGGACCCTCCAGGTAGCAGCTGTCAAGGCCCCGGGTTTTGGAGACAGAAGAAAGGCGATGCTCGAAGATGTCGCTATTCTGACCGGCGGTACGGTTATTTCCGAAGACCTCGGACTCAAACTCGAAAACGTAAAATTGAATGATCTGGGCAGGGCCCGCAAGATCACTATCGACAAAGAGAATACCACAATTGTCGAGGGTGCGGGCGACCCTGCAAAGATTCAGGGCAGGGTAAAGCAGATCAAGACCCAGATTGACGAGACCACTTCTGATTACGACAGGGAAAAGCTGCAGGAGCGGCTTGCTAAACTGGTCGGAGGCGTGGCGGTAATAAACGTCGGTGCTGCTACCGAATCTGAAATGAAAGAGAAGAAGGCCAGAGTCGAGGACGCTCTTCACGCAACCAGGGCTGCGGTTGAGGAAGGTATTGTGCCTGGCGGCGGTGTTGCCCTTCTCAGGTGCTTAAAAGCCCTGAATAGCATGAAGTTGGACCATGACCAGCAGCTTGGCGTGAATATAGTGAAAAAAGCCCTCGAGGAGCCGATAAAACAGATAATCCAGAACGCCGGCATCGAGAGCGCTGTTATTATTGAAAAGGTGAAGGGATCTAAAGATATCAATTACGGTTACGATGCCTATAAAGAAGAATTTAGCGATATGCTTAATGCGGGCATAATTGATCCGACCAAGGTGACCAGGTCCGCTCTTCAGAATGCAGCATCAGTAGCAGGCTTGATGCTTACCACTGAAGTAATGATTACCGAGTTGCCTGAAGAAGATAAAAAGATGCCTCCGATGCCGGGTGGCGGCGGAATGGAAGGAATGTACTAAAAAGCGTCGTTCGCAGAGACTTCACAGGAGGCCTGCTGCGGACGCCATGCGTAAAAAAGGGGAGCAGCCATAATGGCTGCTCCCCTTAGTGCTTCAATAGATATCCGATATCAGTAACATGTATTGTGGTTTAAAAACGGCATCTGGTAAGATTACAGATAATTTCAGCCATAAGAGGTTGTTCAGACGCTTAAGATGAATATGAAGAATAATATCAAAGTAATCATAGCGATACTTTTCCTGCTCCCCATTATATATATAAGCATGCAGCTTTTCGCTCCTTCGGATATCGGGCATATGCAGCTTGAAGTGGAAATACCGGAGGGGGCGACTTATAAGCAGGCCATTAACATACTCTACAAAAACAATCTTATACGGGACAAGAATATTTTTATTGCACTTGGAAAATTGTCGGGTCTCGACCGGAAAATACGGTACGGATATTATTCTTTTTGGGGTACGATGAGCCCTTTTCAGGTATTCAAACGTTTGAAAGAGGGAAAAATCATAGAATATGACGTGACCATTGTCGAGGGAGACAGTCTGCGTGAAATCGGCGATAAGCTTGCCGGAAATAAGATCATGTCTCTTGAGGTTTTTAATCGCCTCACAAGGGACAGCGGCTTTCTGAAGTCGCTCGAGGTGGATGCCCCGAGTATGGAGGGCTATATTTTCCCTCAAACTTACAGAATACCCAAAGGGGTAAATGCGAAGACTGTTCTGAAAGGCATGGTCAACATGCTCAGGAAAGAATATACGGACCAGTTACGGGAACGCATGAAGGAAATAGGATGGAACGAGAACCAGGTATTGACTCTTGCATCAATTATAGAAAAAGAGGCGGTAGTCGACGACGAGCGGACCATCATTTCCGCCGTCTATCACAACAGAATTAATAAAGGCATGCCTCTGCAAGCGGACCCAACCTCGATCTACGGTGTAAAAAGCAGCAAGTTTAAAATAACGAGAAATGACCTGAAGAGAAAAACAGATTATAATACGTATGTGATTAAAGGGCTGCCTCCGGGACCTATAGCATGCCCCGGAATAAAATCGATTATCGCAGCCCTGTATCCTGCGAAAGTATCATACCTGTATTTTGTATCGGAAAAAAACGGCAAGCACTATTTCTCGAAAACATTGAGCGAGCATATGGCTGCAATCAGGAGGATCAGGTCCGGCAGCGAGTCAGGTTAATGAGGAGAAAGTATGTCACTAGGTAAAAGAAAAGAGACGAGGAAGATATATGTCGGGAATGTTGCGGTAGGGGGTGAAAGTCCCGTCTCCGTCCAGTCGATGACAAAAACCGATACCCGAGATGTGCGGGCCACGGCCGGGCAGATACTGGATCTCGAGTCTCTGGGATGTGAGATTATCAGGCTTGCCGTACCCGACTTGGAAGCGGCTCGCGCACTCGGACCGATAAAGAAGGGAGTCAATATCCCTATCATTGCCGATATACATTTCGACTGGAGATTGGCGCTTGAGGCCCTGGCACAGGGAGTTGACGGTCTCAGGCTGAACCCGGGCAACATCGGCGCGACGTGGAAAGTAAAAGAGGTTGTAATCGCTGCGTCTGAACGTTCCGTGCCGATAAGGATAGGTGTCAATGCAGGTTCGCTGGATAAAATGCTGCTTGAGAAGTACGGGCATCCCACCCCTGAAGCGCTCGTGGAGAGTGCGGAGTCCCACATAAGGGTCCTTGAGGACTTGAATTTTGAAAATATAAAAGTATCGCTCAAGGCATCGAATGTCACAAAAACCGTCGAAGCCTATCGTTTGTTTTCGGAAAAACATGATTATCCTCTGCATATCGGCATCTCGGAGGCTGGCCCCCCCTTTACGGGGACCATCAAAAGTTCGGTCGGCCTCGGCATACTGCTTGCCGGGGGCATAGGCGATACGATGCGGGTATCTCTGACCGCCGAACCGGCTGAAGAGATCCGCGTAGCATATGAGATTCTGAAATCTCTGGGTCTCCGCCGCCGCGGTGCTGAAATGATTTCGTGCCCCACCTGCGGCAGGTGCTGCATTGATTTAAAGCCGCTTGCACAAAAAGTCGAGGATGCCATTAAAGATATTAAAGAGCCGATCAGCGTTGCGGTCATGGGCTGCGTGGTCAACGGCCCCGGAGAGGCAAGGGAAGCGGATTTCGGCATCGCCGGCGGCAAGGGAATGGGACTCGTCTTCAAAAAAGGGGAAGTAGTCAGGCAGGTCAAAGAGGACGAACTTCTGGAAGCGCTGATGCAGATGATCAGAGATGCCTAATGCCCGGGCGATGGTCACGCTCGATTTTTTGAGAGATATAAAAATCCACCAGAGTAAGAACGGTTATCGTTTTTCCATTGATGCTCTGCTGCTTGCCTCTTTTGCCGAACGTCCGGTTGTCCGGAAAATAGCGGATTTTGGGGCCGGGTCGGGGATTATAGGATTGCTTCTCGCAAGGAAATACCCCGGTGCAAAGGTGATGCTTGTAGAATTGCAGGACAACCTTGTGCGGCTTGCCGAAAGAAACGTTGCATTGAACGGTCTTGAAGACAGGGTCCGGGTTATCAGGATGGATATAAAAGAACTCTCTTCTTATAACGGATTCGGGGCCTCTGCTCTGGAAGCCCTGTCTTTCGATCTTGTTGTTTCTAACCCGCCCTATAGAAGGATTAAATCCGGGCTGATCAATCCCGATGATGAAAAGGCCATAGCCAGGCATGAAATACTCCTTTCTCTTAACGAGTTGGTGAAGGCCGGCTCGTCCCTTTTGCAACACCACGGAAGGCTTTGCATGGTCCATTTGCCGGAGCGGTTGACCGAGATTGTCATAGTTATGAGGGACAACGGGCTGGAAGTAAAACGGGTCCGGTGCGTCCATTCTACTATCTCTGCCGATGCAAAAATGCTTCTGATCGAGGCTGTTAAAGGGGCCAGGGCAGGTATGAAAATCGAAAAGCCGCTTATCATCTACAATGAAGACGGCAGTTACACCGGTGAGATGAAAGAATGTTATAGCTGCGGTCTTTAACTTCAGTCGCGACCAAGCGTGATGAAATATTTTTTGTATTGCTATATTTTCGCGGGTGTTACATAATTACTGCCAATATGTCAGAAACAAAAAAGCCTCTGAACCGGAGAAAATACGACAGGTATTTAATAGACGATATCCCTGTCGAAGGGATAGGAAGCATTGTGGAGGTCTGCCGGAAAGGCTTAAAGATAAGGAAAGCGCCCGGATTTACTGTCAAAGACCGGACACTTAACTTCAAAATTTCCTCTGTAGAAATAAAGACGGATATCCGATGGGAAGACAAGGACTTCATCGGCTTGGAGTTGACAGGTGCTTTTAATGACCCCGCATTTATTATCAAAAGAATAAAAAAACCAAAAGAAACTGTAGTCCCGCCCCAGATGACCGTCCATGATAAGGCCATCCAGCAATATAAAAAAGATGAGATATTGACCAAAACAGTAAATCTGCTGATGGAAGTTGACAGCCCTGAGCCGAACATGAAAAAAATTGCCGCCTCTGTTGAAGAAATTTCCAGGCTGGAGGAAATAAAGAAACAAGAGGAAATAAAGAAACAAACTGAACAAGAAAACAAGGGGGAAGGCGAAGCCGCAAAGGAAACCGGGGAGAAGGAAGCCAAAGAGAAGGAAGCCAAGAATCAGGAACAGTCACTCAAGGACGAATTGATAATAAAGGCGGTAGGTTCAGATGCACGCAGCGAGACCCGGCTTGCCGATATTGAATTTGCTATTGACAGGCTGGGATATGACAGGGTCCGTCGGATTTTGCGGAACTACTTTCATAAAAGAGTCTTCCAGTCTGAGAACGCCTTGTCCTTATTCGAGGATTACGAGACTTATAATATACTGAAATCCGTGGTTTTCAGGAAGTTATGCCATTTCTACGGTTTTTTCGACATTCAACCGGAAGGCAACGCACTTCTTTCATGTGAAACAGTCGGCGTCGAGATATTGATCAGGGAAAGCAACGGCATACTGGACGACTTCTATAAGTCCACGTCAAGACTGTATTCGGAAGTATCATTGATGTATGAAAAGGCGCTATTCGGTGTCGATCCGGTCCAGATAAACAAATACTATTTAGAAAAGGGTTTAGGGGCTTTTGAGGATATTTATGATGGTTATGTCCTGGCGTATAATACGCTCAATCCACACTACGCGTCTCCCGAAAAGGTCAAAATTTCATTTAGCAGAGACGGGCTTGTCTTTTCCTATATGGCGTACCTGACATTTCTTACTGTCGGATTCCTTATGGACAAAGACACGGAGAGCGGATTTGTGCTGTCGAAAAGACTGAGCGGCAAAGAAACGAACCGTGAAAAGGTCCGGAATTTTTTTGATGAATCCGTTAATGAGGCAAAAAATATCATAAACGATTTTGCTCTTAAGGACCATCTATCAAGACCTTCGTTGCCTTCAGGGCCGCCCCCCATCGAAAACTATCTCGGCAAAGATAAAAGGGTCGAATATTTTCTGAACAGTTTCAGGAATTTCAATGTCATGAATTTAAAAAGAATGGCGTTAAGGTATGAGGACGCTTCATATGCGCATTTTATTCTTGGCAAGATCATTAACTCCGACGGTTTTGGGCTGAATTCCAAGACACTAGCTGTTGTGCCGTGCCTCAACGTTTCCGAGGTCCAGTGGCATGTCAGGGACTTCGCCTTCTTTGACCTGCTCGTTTTTAAAGATATTAATAAGCTCCCGGCTGTTCACATGGCTGCCTTTATTAAATTATGGAGCAGTTTTGAGGGACAGATAATTGTAACTTTCAGCAACCTTGATTTCCTGGATTTTACCAACGCACAGTTATATGCGCTCTTTAACAGCTCTATAGTCGATTTCCCCTCTTATTTTTCAAATGACACCATATATGGAAAAATGGTTGAACATACCGTGAATTACCTGAAGCCATATATCGGAAAGGCGCAGGTTGAAAGCAGCAGGTATTCAAATGAGGTCTATTCGATGAACCACATTAAGACAGACATACTGCTCAATAAGGATATTGTCTGACATACGCTTTTTCCTGTGTGCGAGAATTTTCAACCCCCTGACTGTCATCTATACTATTTAAGGAAATGCCGATATACTTTTACAAAGGCTCAATGTCATTACAGAAGCCATGTTGGGAGGAGGAGACGATTATGAGACGTATATTGTTCAGCAATGCGTCAGGCGTTCTTACGGTTTTTATTGTATTTTTTTTAGCTGTTCAAGTGCGTGCCGGTGCGGAAGCAGCGGAGATGCCGGGCTACGAACACCACAATCACTTTATGCAAGGCATGGAGATGCCGGATATGAAGGCCGGAAAAGTGGCTGTCGATATGAAAACAGAACCGGCAAGCATCAAACCCGGGACTCCTGAGACTATCACCTTTGCCATCAAGGATGCTGAGGGTAATCCTGTACAGGAACTTACCCCCACTCATGACCGGATGCTTCATGTGATCATAGCAAGTCAGGATTTTACCGTGTTTTCGCACATACACCCGGAGGATTTCGGGCCGATTACCCCAGCGATGAAGAAGGCCGGTGAGTATGCTGTGCGCTACACCTTTCCGAAGGCCGGCCGCTATCTGATCGGAGTTGATCTGGCAGTCGAAGATAATCTGATTTCAAAGCACTTTGACATCGACGTTGCCGGAGAGTCCGGGATGGGCATGCCTACTGTGGACTTCTCCGGAACGAAGAAGTTCGGCGACTATGAAGTAACTCTATCAACAAAACCGGCCAGGATTGCAGCAGGCAAAGAAGTGACGCTCACCTATGATTTCACAGAGAACGGGAAACCCGTAGACGATCTTGAGCCATATATTGCCGCTGAGATGCACGTGGCGATAATCTCGACTGATCTTGGGCAATTCATTCATGAGCATGGTATGTCGCCCGGGATGAAGGCCACGGAAGAAGAAATGCATTATATGATGATGCATCATGGTGTTGTGCCGGCGAAGTTCGGCCCTGTGATCGAGGTACATACGGTTTTCCCTGTCAGGGGAGTATACGGGATCTTCGGCCAGGTGATGCACCGGGGCAAAGTTATTTTGACCCATTTCATGGTCAAAGTCGAATAGACAGACCATCTCAAACAACCAGATCAATTTTGCAGAGATGTCCTGTCAGCTATAGTATAATAAACCGATTAGTGTGGAGGAGGTCGGGTACGGTAGTATGCTTGTATACATTTTTAAACGCCTTTTGTTGATGGTCCCCCTTGTTTTCGGGATTACGCTTATCACTTTTACCGTCATTCATCTTGCGCCCGGGGGGCCCGTAGAGGTTGAAACCGAAATGTCGCTCAAGGCATCTGCTGAGGCAAGAGAGAACCTCAAGAGGCTTTACGGTCTTGATAAACCGCTGCACGTCCAGTATTTTGAATGGCTCGGGAGGTTCGTGAAGCTGGACTTCGGGACGTCTTTCGTGGACGGCAAAAAGGTTATCGATAAAATAAACGAACGGATCAGAATAACACTGGTTATCAATCTTCTTTCGCTGCTGCTGATCATTATTACGGCCATCCCGATCGGCGTTTTATCGGCGGTGAGGCGGTACTCGATTTTTGACAAGCTGACTACTATATTTGTTTTCCTGGGATTTTCGACGCCTACTTTCTGGCTTGCTTTGATCCTGATGATTATATTCGGAGTCAATCTGGGACTTCTGCCTATTTCGGGCATACAGAGTATCGATGTCTCCGGAATGGGGCTGCTGGGAAGGTTGGGAGATTGGGCCCGGCATCTGATCCTTCCGGTAGGCCTGAGCGCCTTTGGGGGAATAGCCGGATTAAGCAGGTACAGCCGTTCGAGCGTGCTCGAAGTGGTCAGGCAGGACTACATAAGGACTGCCAGGGCAAAGGGACTCAAAGAATCGGAGGTAATCATCCGGCATGCAGTGAGGAACGCCCTTTTGCCTATTGTCACTATCCTCGGCCTTTCGGTGCCCGGCCTCATAGGCGGCTCCGTCATATTCGAAACAATTTTTGCCATACCGGGCATGGGACAGCTCTTTTACTCATCCACCATGTCGCGGGATTATCCTACCATAATGGGCATATTGGTTATAGGCGCCATATTGACTCTTATCGGGAACCTGATCGCCGATATATCGTATGCACTTGTAGACCCCAGGATCCGGGTGAAGTGATGTTACATATAATCTGGAGCAGATTCAGGAAAAACCCGCTCTCTGTAGCTGGAGCGATCATTATTCTGTTCCTTGCGCTGCTTGCGCTGTCTGCCCCGGTCATTGCTCCGTACAGTCCGACCTCGATCAATGTCTATAATGTCCTCTCACCGCCCGATGCTGCTCATCCCTTCGGAACCGATGAACTGGGGAGGGATGTTTTGTCCCGAATGATATGGGGGAGTCGCGTCTCTCTCAAGGTGGGTTTTATTGCTGTCGGGATTGCTATAACTATAGGAACAGTCATCGGCGCCGCAGCCGGGTTTTATGGGGGCATGATAGATTCTCTGCTGATGCGCTTTGTAGATATAATGCTCGCTTTTCCTACCTTCTTTCTGATTCTCGCTGTGATTGCGATTGTCGAACCGAGTATTTCCACGATAATGATTATTATAGGTCTTACCGGATGGATGGATGTTTCCCGCCTTGTCAGGGCGGAATTTTTGACGCTCAAAGAGCGTGATTTTGTTTCTGCTGCAAGGGCAATCGGGGCCAGCAATCCGCGTATTATCTTCAGGCACATTATC
Source organism: Nitrospirota bacterium (assembly GCA_963796345.1). Classification (GTDB taxonomy): domain Bacteria; phylum Nitrospirota; class Thermodesulfovibrionia; order Thermodesulfovibrionales; family Dissulfurispiraceae; genus JADFXI01. The sequence goes on from CAWCLI010000015.1 coordinate 226,864, forward strand.
CCGAATGCCCTGTCTCCCGTATTTGTAGCCGCCACATTCGGCATTGCCGGGGCCATACTCACCGAATCCGGCCTCTCCTTCCTGGGCCTCGGCGTGCAGCCGCCGGACCCGAGCTGGGGTAATATCCTGACAGCCGGCAAAGATAATATCACGGTTGCATGGTGGCTTTCACTTTTTCCCGGCCTTGCCATTCTCATTACCGTGTTGAGTTACAATCTTGTGGGCGAAGGATTACGCGACGCACTCGATCCCCGCCTGTGGCAGCATGAAAATAAGTGAGAAACTTGTCTGCTTTGCCTGATCCCGAACGCGCCAACAATAACATAGAGGCGTTTATCCTGGAGAACCCCGCCTATGAGGACCAACTGAAACATCACCTGTCCCATATTGCCATGTTGTTTTCATATAGCCAGTTCCTTGCCAATTACGCGATACAATACCCGGAAGTTTTATTCCAGGCAATCAATAGCCTCGACATTTCTTTTGAAAATAAATATCTGCGGGGTGAACTGAGAAAAATAATCGGTGCCTGCGCCTCGGTCCCCGAAGGCATGAGCGCGGTGCGGCATTTCAGGAAACGGAAAATCCTCATTATCACTCTCAGGGACATCCTCAAGCTGGCGGACCTCCAGTCATTGATGCTCGATATGAGTAATCTTGCAGATGCGGTATTGGAGGAATCGCTGATTTTTATAGAGCCTTTTGTCACCCAGAGGTACGGTCGGCCCCGGAACAACGCATTGGTGATTATAGGTCTTGGTAAACTTGGAGCGCAAGAGCTCAATTACAGCTCCGATGTTGACATAATTGCTGTGTACAGGGAAGAAGGGGAGACTACAGGAATACGCACGACGCAGGGAGTAGCTATAAATAAGATTACGGCCCATGAATATTATTCGAAAATTGTGGAAGAGTATACGCGCTTTCTTTCCGCCAATACCGGAGACGGCTTTGCTTATCGTACGGATTTGCGCCTGAGACCGGAGGGGCAGCGCGGCAGCCTGGCCATGTCTCTGAGGGGATATGAGGAGTATTATGAATCATGGGGACAGCTGTGGGAAAGGGCAGCGCTTCTCCGGGCCCGTATTGTTGCCGGTGATCCGGCACCGGGGAAAGAATTTCTCGAGATGATAAGGCCTTTTGTCTACAGGAAATATCTTGATTTCGACGCCATCGATGAAATAAGACGCATGAAGTCGCAGGTGGAGCAGATTAAATCCCCGAAAATTCGGGGCAACCCGCCACTGGACCGCTCTCGAGAGGGATTTTGGGTGAGAGCAGGGACATTAAGAGAGGCTTCGGCGGCATACGTGAGATAGAATTTTTTATACAGATATTTCAATTGATTTATGGCGGAAAAGAAGTGTTTCTCAGGGGAAGGAGCACTTTTCGCACCCTGCACCGGCTTTTGGAGAAGAAACTGATCGGTTATGAGGACTTTCACTATCTGACCGACAACTACATTTTTCTGAGAACGGTTGAACATCGGATACAGCAGATGAATGATATCCAGACTCACGCGATCCCGGCCCGTGGCAAAGAGCTTGAGATGCTCGCCAGGCGTATGGGATTCAGCAGCGAAGCAAGTTTCTTGCAGGAGCTGACAAGCAGACGGCAGAAGGTGCGGTCAATATATGATTCATTGCTCCTGGTAAAAAGAGGAGAACCTTCCGCGTTGCCGTATACCGGTGTCCTGAGCGCTGAGTTTTGGGATATGGATATGCCTGTTGAGGAACTCCTTGCCGATGCGCTGTCAAAAAAGGGGATAAGGGACACGAGGAGGGCGATTCATCACATAATCAAGATCAAGGATACGGCAAATTTTTTTCAGACGATAAGGGGGAGAAGGTTGTTGGCAGATGTTTTGCCCCAGTTTATTGATGCTGCACTCCAAAGCTCCGACCCTGACCTCGCACTGCTCCAACTGGTCGACTTCGCCGCGCTTATGTCCACCAAAGAATCTTATCTGGAAGTGATTGCCGGACGGAAAGAACTGATAGCCGTCCTCACTTTTGTGTTCTCCCACAGCGAGTACCTGTCAAAGATACTTATGAGCAACACTGCATACCTGGACTCTCTCGTGGAAGGTGAAGTCAGAAGCAAGAAACTAGCCGGGCTGAAAAAAGAACTCGCACAACTCTCCGGACAGTACGGGGCATCCACGGCTGTCCGCCTGTTCAGGAGACTTGAGGAGGTAAGGCTGGGAATTCTGTTTTTGGTGAGACAGACAGATATACTCCAGCTTATGAAGTCGTTGAGCAAGGTAGCGGAGGCTGTTCTGGCACTATTGTTACAGGGGCAAAGACCTGCCGCGCCGACACTCTCCATCATAAGTTACGGCAAGCTGGGTGGGCGCGAAATCACGTTTAATTCCGATCTGGACATAGTATTTTTAACCCGTAATGAGCCGTCAATCGATGACATTAAAGCAGCGGAGCATGTGCTTAAAATCGCCATGTCTTATACAAAGGACGGGATAGCCTACAAAATGGATACGAGGCTGCGTCCCGAAGGCAATAAGGGGCCGCTCGTAAGCTCGCTGGAAGGACTTGCATATTATTATATGCATAACGCCGGGTTATGGGAATTGCAGGCCCTGCTGAAGGCGCGTCCTATAACCGGAGATAACTATTTGAATGGGGCATTTGTGAAGATGAAAAAAGAAGTATTGCTCGCGAAAGGCAGTTTCATAACGGCATCGGAAATAAGGAGAATGCGTGAAAGAATCGGGAAGGAACTCTCAAAGGAGTCGTTGAGTGCCGGAACATATGATATAAAACGGGGAGAAGGAGGGCTGGGCGAGCTTGAGTTTATCGTCCAGTATCTGCAATTGAAACACTGCAAAGCCCATCCTGAATTGCTGTTGCAACACACACTTGACGCGATACGGCTAATCCGTAAGAAAGACATTCTGAATGAGCAGGATTCACGCACGCTCTATGATACCTACATTTTTTACCGAAATATTGAAACGATGCTGCGGCTGAAAAATGAAACGGTATTGAAGGAGAATGGCGCTGTCCTGCATGGTTTGGCTGATATCGGGGGTACCAGCGGCGGGGATATTCTGAATGCGCTTCTCCGGAGAAAGGCGCTAATCATCGGAATGTGGGACCGCATAGGCTAAGGGCATAACAAAAAACCGGTAAAAAGTGTAAAATAGCACATATCGGCGGCTATGATGTATAATCACTTTTTTTGAGTGGAGGTATCATATGGGCGAGATGATAACAACAGATTCCGCAGGGGCAATAAAGACGGCTGGTGGTGACGAACTTCTCCAGCTTGTGACCTTTAATCTTGGCAGTGAGGAATATGCGGTAGCTATCCTCAAAGTGCAGGAAATTAACCGGATGAAGGAAATTACACGGGTGCCGAATTCCCCGCCTTATGTCGAGGGCGTGATAAACCTCAGGGGCAAAGTGATCCCAGTAGTGAATATAAGGAAGAAATTCGGTCTTGCCGACAAGGAGAACGACGAGCATACCCGTATAATGATAATGGATGTGCAGGGCATTACAATGGGCCTGGTCGTTGATTCAGTGTCCGAAGTGCTCAGGATCCCCTCTTCCACCGTGGAACCTACTCCGCCGATGGCGTCCAATATAAAGGCCGAGTTCATAAAAGGGATTGCCAAGCTGGAAGAGCGGCTCATCATATTGCTGGATATGGACAGACTGCTGGGCAAGGTTGAAGAGTCAGCAATGATCGAGGCAACAACAAAAGCTATCGAAAATAAATGACCATATCAAGCAGTGCCGGTTTTTTGAGATGAAACTCCACGGCGGGTATAGCGCCATAATATCGACAGGAGGCCGATTATGCTAAATAAGAAAATGGAAGACGCTCTGAATGAACAGATTAACCGCGAAATGTATTCAGCTTACCTCTATATGTCAATGTCATCCTGTTTTGCTTACAAAGGCCTTAAAGGCTTTGCTAACTGGTTCATGGTCCAATATCATGAAGAAATGCTGCATGCCATGAAGATTTATGAATACATAGGCCTCCAGGGAGGCAGAGCTATTTTAAAATCGCTGCAACAGCCGCCCTCTGAATTTAAATCGCCTCTGGATGCATTTATCAAAACACTCGAGCATGAACAGTTTATTACTAAATCCATTAATGAACTGATGGACCTTGCCATTGCTGAAAAGGACCATGCGACCCAGATCTTTTTGCAGTGGTATGTGACTGAGCAGGTCGAGGAAGAGAACAATGATAACGAGATTATCTCGCAGTTGAAAATTATCCGGGATGATCCCAACGGAATTATGATGCTCGACAGGGAGGTGGCGGTAAGAGCAACAACTGTTCCGACGGAATTCAGTAAAGGTATACAGGCTGCAATGAAAGGAACAGCAGCATGATGTGATTTGATTTCAGCCGATTTTTTCGAAGACGTCTTTTCCTGCTTTGCAAACCGGACATTTCCAGTCGGACGGAAGGTCCTCGAACTTCACGGCTTCGTTGTTTTCCTTATAAAGCCACTTGCAGGCGGCACAACGCCACAGAGGGCCGTCTTCACGCTCTCCGTTCCTGGCGATAATCGTCCAGCCCCGATCAGTCCATTCTTCGAGCCGGGGTGGATAGAATCCTGAAAAGATGGTCTTATCACGAGCATCGTCAAAAATTACTTCGACGACATATGCATCTTTTTTTACTGTGTATCCCCATGTAAAATTGTCCCTGGTTTCCGGGGTATCGGCTTTTGCGACAAACGAGAACGTGCTGCCGCGTCTCTTCACTTTGGACCAACTGAAGCAGCAGGGAAGCACAGAGGTGCAGCCGCACTTGCCGCCTTTGAGTTCGAGCCCGTCTATCCGAAAGCCGCCCGGTGCTTTTTCAATTATAATCTCCATTATTACTCCCGATTATACGGTCTCGTAAAAAGTCCATATGCTGCGTTGCGCTGCATCCTTCGTCACTGCGGCGTACACAAAGTACGCCTCATTCCTCAGTATTTGCACGCCTTGCCTATGAACTTTTTACGAAACCGTCTATTTTTAGTTCCGCAGTCTTCATACTGTGGAAAGACTCATTCGTCCGTATCAGCGCTTTTCTCAAACACTGTAGGATTGATATTGCCGGATGCGGGTCCTCCGCACTCGGGTATATAACAAGTAACGTTTACGTATTCACATTTCTCTTTACACGAGGGGCATATATCCGGAGGAATATTTGTATCTATTGTATTGCCGCATTTGTTGCATTTCCACATTGCCATGGCTGCCTCCATTCCATAAAGGGTTAGTCCGACTTTCTTACCTAATTAATAACCCGCGAGCATATAAATGTCAAGTGAACTTGACGGGAATGTGAATAATCTAAAAATATTTGGTCACGCAACGTCGAACTGAAAAAAAGGGGGACCCTGTCAGGCCCCCCTTTCTGCATCCGTGAATTGTATTTTATATATCGTAGTAGAGGAAGAACTCATAAGGATGGGGCCTCAATCTGAGGGCATCCACCTCTTTTGTCCTCTTGTAGCTTATCCATGTCTCAAGTGCGTCTTCTGTAAAGACGTTGCCTTTCATCAGATACTCATGGTCTTTCCTCGAGGTTGTCGAGCGCTTCCTCGAGGCTCGCCGGCATGGTCGGCACTGATGCAAGCTCTTCGGGGCCGAGTTCGTAAATGTCCTTGTCGAGAGGTTCGCCAGGATGGATCTTGTTTTCGATGCCGTCAAGTCCTGCCATCAGCATTGCCGCGAAAGCGAGATAGCCGTTGCATGAAGGGTCTGGGAACCTTACTTCCGCCCTCTTTGCCTTCGGGCTGGCGGAGTAAGTCGGTATCCTGACTTCAGCGGAACGGTTTCTTGCCGAGTAGGCAAGGTTGACCGGAGCTTCAAAGCCCGGTGTCAGTCTTTTATAGGAATTAGTTGTGGGGTTGGTTAGCGCAGCAAGGGACTTTGCGTGCTTCAGGATGCCGCCGATGTAATAAAGGGCTGTCTCGCTCAGGCCCGCATAGCCGTTTCCGGCAAACATGGGTTTGCCGCCTTTCCATATGCTCTGGTGGCAGTGCATGCCGGAGCCGTTATCGCCGAATAAAGGTTTCGGCATAAAAGTTACGGTTTTGCCGTGCCTTCTGGCAACATTCTTTATGATATATTTGAAGAGCATGAGCTTGTCAGCCATCCTGACCAGGGAATCGAAACGCATGTCGATTTCAGCCTGTCCTGCAGTGGCGACCTCGTGGTGCTCTCTTTCGACATAGATTCCGCATTTCTGCATTTCCATGACCATTTCGGTCCTGAGGTTTACATGGCTGTCAGTGGGCGGCACAGGGAAATAGCCCTCTTTGTGTCTCGGCTTATAGCCGAGGTTCGGCCTTTCATCCCGGCCCGAATTCCAGATGCCCTCGGAGGAATCGATGAAATAATAGCCGCTATGAGCATTCTGGTCGAACATTATATCGTCGAAGATAAAGAACTCTGCCTCGGGACCGAAAAAGGCCGTATCACCTATGCCTGTGGACTTAAGATAAGCCTCTGCCTTTTGAGCAATATAGCGGGGGTCTCTTGTATAAAACTCTTTTGTGATCGGGTCCACGATATTGCAGATCAGGCTTATAGTCGGGTATTCCATGAAGGGGTCCATAAAAGCGGTTTCAGGATCAGGGATTACCAGCATATCAGAGGTATTGATCGCCTGCCATCCCCTTATGGAAGAGCCGTCAAAACCCAAACCGGCTTCAAAGACTTCCTCCGACAATTCCGCAATCGGCACTGCAAAGTGCTGCCAGATCCCCGGAAAGTCAAGGAACTTGATGTTTGCCATGACAGCATTGTTTTCCTGGGCCATCTTGAGTACATCTTTTGGTGTCATACTTTCTCCTTTTATAAATTCGTTATGTGTTATGCGCAATGCATAATGAATGAAAGGCTGAAGAAAAACCTTCTGGTTTGTCACCTGTCTTTTACATATTTTATACTGCGGATTCTCCCCGCTCTCCGGTCCTGATCCTGATAACGTCTTCTATTGAGTAGATGAATATCTTGCCGTCACCGATCTTTCCGGTTTTCGCCGATTTTTCTATTGCATCCACTACTTTGGGTGCGAGTGCATCAGAGGTGACGATCTCTATTTTTATTTTTGGTATAAAATCCACTACGTATTCCGCACCCCTGTATAATTCGGTATGCCCTTTTTGCCTGCCGAATCCCTTGACCTCAGTCACCGTCATACCCTGGATGCCGATTTCATTCAGGGCATCTTTCACTTCATCAAGCTTGAATGGTTTTATGATTGCTTCGACCTTCTTCATATCTCACCTCCTCAAAATCGTAATAAGCGATGCGTGAAGCGTGAACGGATCACGGATTATTAAAGAAGACTTCGTAAAAGTTGTATGCCCTGGCAGCATAGACATCATAGAGCTCTTCTGTCTCAGCTTTTATTTTGTCCAGATCGACAGACTCATTCCTAAGCCACTCGTATATCATACCCTTTTTTACTTCAATATGGAACTGAAATGCATATGCGTCAGAGCCGTACCTGAATGCCTGATTCGGATAAAGTGCCGAGCTTGCAAGCCTGACAGCTCCGGCAGGTATATCGAACGTTTCCCCATGCCAGTGGAACACTTTGAATTTCCTGCAAATATCACCGGCCTGGGGACGTGAAGCCAGGCGTAATATGCGGGCGTCATTCAAACCTTCGTCGGCAATATCGATATCATACCATCCTATTTCCTGTTCGGTGCCTTTGTATACCCTTGATCCGAGCGCTTTTGCCATTATCTGCGCTCCAAGACATATCCCGATAACACGTTTGCCTTTCGAAATAAATTCATTGACAAGGATTTCTTCTTTTTTAATATAGGGATATATGTTGTCCTCGTTGACGCTCATCGGCCCGCCCATCATAAGAAGCGTATCGAAATCGGAAGAACCGGGAATGTCTCCGGTCCCCGACATCTCCAAAACAGTGTAGGGGACATCGTTGGCTTTGAGAAAATCTTCAATAGTGCCGGGGCCTTCGTTTGCTATATTTTTACAGATCAGGACAGACATATGGACACTATCATAGCAAGTGATATGCCAGAATAGCAATGGTTAAGAAACAAGGAATTCAGCTATCAGCATCATCACTAATTGCCTAAAAAACAGGCAGTTGCTGCCTATATTTTAGGCAGTCAAATAGTATACGGGACATGAGTCCGTATTACTTTTGGTCATGTCCTTACAGCGTGTATCCGCTCTCCCCGTGCTGGGACAAATCAAGGCCGACTGATTCTGATTCGTCATCGACCCTTAACCCCATAAGTTTATCCAGAATTTTAAGAATTATGGCAGTAACGCAGAACGAGTATACGATTGTTACTGCTACGCTGATAAGCTGGGTGACAAATACCGCCGAATTGCCAAAGAACAGGCCGTCGGCTCCAGCCGGGTTGATGAATTTTTGAGCGAAAAGTCCGGTAGCGAGCGTACCGAGGATACCGCCGATTCCATGCACTCCAAAGGCATCAAGAGAGTCGTCGTAACCGAGTCTGGTCTTCATGTTCAGCGACACGTAGCAAATTGCTCCGGCACAGAATCCTATAATCAAAGCCGGCATGGGTCCGACAAATCCTGAGGCAGGGGTGATTGTTGCCAGCCCTGCAATCGAACCGGTAGCTGCACCGAACATGGTGGGCTTGCCCCTGTGTATCCACTCTATAACTACCCATATGAGCGTAGCCCCAACCGCTGAAATATGTGTAACTGCGAAGGTCATGGCGCTCAGTGCACCCGAGGAAAGGGCGCTTCCCGCATTAAACCCGAACCACCCGAACCATAAAAGCCCGGCACCGAGGACAGTCATTGGAAGGTTGTGAGGCGTAAAGTCATGTGCATGGCCTTTTCTTTTGCCGATAATGAGCGCTGCAGCCAACGCTGATATGCCAGACGTGATATGTACGACCATGCCTCCTGCAAAATCGAGAGCGCCCATGTTCCTGAGCCAGCCTCCGCTGCCCCATATCCAGTGGCAGACCGGATCATAGACAAGCGTCGACCACAGAATAGTGAAAAGCAGAAAAGTCGAGAATTTCATCCGCTCGGCAAACGCTCCGGTAATCAGGGCCGGCGTAATGACGGCAAACATGGCTTGATATATCATAAATGCGATATGAGGCACTGTCGGAGCATAATCAGGGTTGGGCAGAACACCCACACCCTGCAGTCCTACCCAGTCAAGGTTCCCGATTATTCCATGGATATCCGGCCCAAAGGCGAGACTGTAGCCATATAATATCCACTGTATACTGACGATCGCAATTGCAACAAAGCTTTGCATTACAGTACCGAGGACATTTTTTCTTCTGACCATGCCGCCGTAGAAAAGCGCCAGACCCGGCGTCATCAGCATTACCAGTGCTGCTGACAATAGAAGAAAAGCGGTATCCCCGCTATCTATTTTGGAAGGTCCGCCGGCGATCTGGGCGAACGCGTTCACTGGAAATAGTAAACTAATTGAAAAATAAGAAATAAAGCTTTTCATCTTCATGGTTATGGCTCCTTTACAAGCAATAATGCACTGATTACAAACCTGTTTTAGTTGCCAGAACCATGCCACTTATTAACTCATTGATAGTAAAGGCTAAAAATAAAGGCAGTCCCATAAAAAACCTACAAAATTGTATGATTTTTATGGGACTGGATAGCTTTTAATATTTCAAAACAAAGCGATAGCTCAATTCCTACAAAATTGTAGTTTCTACAAAAATGTAGGAAAAACAAAGGCTTAGTATTTATAAAGTGAAATGTTTAAATGGCTGCTTCCCCTGTTTCCCCTGTCCTGATTCTTACTATCTGCTCTATGGACGATACAAAAATCTTGCCATCGCCGATCTTTCCGGTTTTAGCTGTTTTCTGCAAAGTGGAAAGGACTTTATCAGCCAAGGCATCGCTTATTATTACCTCTATTTTTACTTTGGGTACGAAGTTTATATCATATTCCGCACCCCGGTAGAGCTCAACATGGCCTTTCTGCCTGCCGAACCCCTTCACCTCGGTTACGGTCATGCCCTGGATTCCGATTTCGTGCAGGGCATCTCTTACTTCATCGAGCTTGAACGGCTTGATAATAGCTTCTATCTTTTTCATTATTTATTCTCCCGACTATCCCTTTGCCTTTGCCTGTTTTTTAGTTATTGACCAAGAAAATTATATGCTCTCTCCCCGTGTTCGCTCTCGTCCAGGCCTGTAACCTCAGCCTCAACATCGACTCTAAGGCCCACCACCATCTTAATTATCATGAAAATAACGAAAGTGACAAAAGCTGTATAAACAATAGTTACGCCGCAAGCGATGAGCTGCGTGACCACCTGACCGGGATTTCCGTAAAGGAGACCCCTGCCCGACTCGTTAATAGATGGATCTGCAAATACGCCGGTGAGTATTGCGCCCAATGTTCCTGCTACGCCGTGAATACCGAAGGCATCCAGGGTATCATCGTAGCCGAACTTTGATTTGACGACGGCTACCGAGAAGAAGGCGACAATTCCTGCTGCAGCACCGATTACGATTGCTCCCGTAACATTAACAAAACCTGCTGCAGGTGTAATGGCAACAAGACCGGCCACGGCCCCGGATGCCAGACCCAAAACCGTAGGTTTTCCCGAATGCTTCCATTCAGTGAACATCCAGGCCAGAGCAGCCACAGCGGTAGCTGTATTAGTGTTCAGGAATGCCGCTGTAGAAAGCCCATTAGCAGCAAGCGCGGAACCTGCATTGAAACCGAACCATCCAAACCACAGAAGGCCTGCGCCTGTAACGACCATTATAAGGTTATTGGGCATAAGGGCTTTATCGCGCCTTTTGCCGAGGACAAGCGCACCGACCAGTGCAGCGATACCTGCATTGATATGAACAACGGTGCCCCCCGCAAAATCCAGTGCACCCAGCTTGGCAAGAAAGCCATTGCCCCACACCCAATGTGCGATGGGCAGGTAGGCAAAGGTCATCCAGAGCACTGAGAAGATAATCCACGCGGAAAACTTCATTCTTTCTATGTATGCTCCGCTGGCCAGCGCGACTGTGATGGCTGCAAAGGTAAGCTGGTAGACAATAAATATAAATTCAGGTATTGTCTTGGCAAGATCAGTGATACTATTGATCCCGACGCCTGATAAAAACAGTTTGGACGGACTGCCTATGATACCGGAGATGTCGTTGCCAAAGGCAAAGGTGTAGCCATAAATGACCCACAGAAGGCTTACAATACAAAATGTTACAAATGACATCGCAATTGTGTTCAGTGTATCCTTGCGTTTGCTCAGTCCCCCGTAGAACAGGGCCAGACCCGGCAACGTCATGAGCATAACGAATGCCGTCGCCACAATCATCCATGCCGTATCTCCGCTGTCGATCTTAGGAGCGGGAGCTGCAGCAGGCGCCTGTGCGGGTGCTGCCTGAACAGCCGGAGCTCCAACGCCGACCGGCTTCTGATCTTCGGCATAAAGCCGCCCTGCTGAGAAAGAAAGCAGCGCCATGATTACCAATAAAGCAAATGTTATGCTCCTCATTTTTTCCATTACTTCCTCCGAATGATTGTTCTTGCTGCAACTATATGCCGGCCCAGGCTGTATCAGCCAAAGCTACTTTTTTGTAGCCAGAAACATGCCAAGACATAACCGGTTGATTTTATAAGAAACTGAAAATTTGTGAGTGCTACAATTTTGTTATTGAGACAATTTTGTCCCGACAAAAATGTAGAGACATTTATGAAGAAAAGGGCATTACCATTTATTTTTCGGGCTGATGCTTATAACCTGCCGCAGCGCAAGGATTTCCGAAACGTGGTAAGCATTGTGATCAGCCACAAGCAGAACTTCGCGGAAGACATTATAATCTTTTGCGTGGGGGATGGGCGAAAAGAAATCTGTTTGGGGATTTGAAACCAGTTTCTGAACAGCCTTCAAATCGGAGCGGAATGAGGCGATCGTTTTATTCCATAGTTTTTCAGTCGCTTTCGTATTGCCACGTGGCCAGAACCCTTCGGGATATTCGGGAGAAACGTGATCCGGGTTTATGACAAACTCAAGGATGTCCCACTGGGCTATGCGCATATGTTCCAGCAGATGCCAGAAGGTATAATTGACGTGCCGCGCTTTTTTGTTGATAGCTTCAATAGGGAAGTCAGCGATAGCGTCATCGAAACCCATGTGCGCATTGCCGCCCCGCAACAGGGCCAGCAATTCATCCTTTACAACTTTCAGTTCTTCCCTATTAGGCATCATTTTGTTTCCCAAACTTCAATTTCTATAAGAAAGTGTATCACAGTTCCATTTTTTTTCAAGCCACTGTTTCTCTGATGTCAAGGCAAAATGAAAATGTCCGGTTTTCGGCAGGAAAATTTGACATCTTGCAGTTTCGATGATAAGGTTTACTCAAAAGACAGGAAATAATAGTGCTGAAGCGCTATTTTACTGACCCGGGGCATGCCGGACAAGAGGTCATTAATCGATTATGGAAAAAGGGAAACTTCCCTCTTTGCTTCATAACTGGACAAGTGTTATCGGATTTGTCCTGGCAGTTATTTCGTCCTTCATCATCATGTTCCTGCTCATTATAAATTTCATAGTCGGCATAAAGAGCCCGTACATAGGCATTCTCCTTTACATGATCTTGCCGGCTTTTCTTGTACTGGGCCTTTTGCTGGTCCCTTCCGGCATGTACATCACGTGGCGCCAGCTCTGGAAAGGAGGAGAATTGCCTTCCAAGTGGCCCCGGCTCGATCTTAACGACAAACAGCAAAGGAGATCTGCCACAATTTTTCTTCTGGGAACATCGCTCTTCATACTCATGAGTTCAGTTGGAATTTACCAGACCTATCAATTTACCGATTCAGTGGCCTTTTGCGGAAGGGCTTGCCATACGGTAATGAAACCGGAGTATACAGCATATCAGCAATCACCGCACGCACGTGTGAAATGCGTGGAATGTCATATCGGACCGGGTGTAGGCTGGTATGCCAGGTCAAAACTGTCAGGTCTTTATCAGGTGTATGCGGTGCTGGCCAACGTATATCCCCGCCCCATATCCACACCTATCAGCAATTTAAGACCTGCAAGGGAAACATGTGAACAGTGTCACTGGCCAAAACAGTTTTACGGGGCCGTGCAACGGCGGTTCGATCATTACAGATACGATAAGGACAACAGCAAATGGCCGATAACCATGCTCCTCAAGGTAGGCAGCGGCAGCCCGCTGGCAGCGCGGATATCAGGAATCCACTGGCATGTCAATCCTGAAGTAACGGTGGAATATATAGCAACGGATAAACAAAGGCAGGATATCCCCTGGGTGAGGGTGACTGATAAACTGACCGGGAGGGTAACGGTTTTTCACGATTCTTCCAATCCTCACGCAACTAATGCAGTGGCATCGAAGTTGTCGCGAGTGATGGACTGTATGGATTGCCATAATCGCCCGAGCCATAATATGCATTCTCCCGACTACGAAATCGATCTAGAACTATCTTCGGGCGGAATAGCATCATCCATTCCGGAAGTCAAACAGGAGTCCGTAACTGCGATGACAAATAATTATGCTTCCGATGCCGCTGCTACGAACGGCATCGCTGCCGCCATAAACAGTTTTTACAGCATAAATTATCCCCGGCTTTATTCGGAAAGAAGGACCGAAATCAATAACGCGGTAAAAGCCACGCAAAAAGCATTTCAGAAGAATATATTCCCTGCAATGAAAGCGAGATGGTCAGATTATCCGAACAACCTCGGCCATTTTATCTTCAAAGGGTGCATGAGGTGCCATGACGGCGACCACAAAAGTGACAATGGGCTGATTATCCCCAACGATTGCCATACATGTCACATAATCATTGAACAAGGCAAAAGCGGTCCGACAGAAACCTTGAACATGGAGACCGGCCAGGAATTCAGGCATCCCGTCGACATCGGAAATGCGTGGCAGGAGACGGGGTGCTATGAATGTCACAGCGGCGTCCGCCCTTAATGGGGTTCTTTCAGCTCTTTCTTCTTTAACCGGTTTACAAGCTCGTCATAGGAACTTGAGTTTATTATATCGGTAAACTGGGTCCTGTAATTTTCTACCAGGCTCACCCCTTCTATCATTACGTCGTATATCATCCATTTAGCGCCCTCTTTGATGACCATATAATCTACAGGTATCTCTTTGTTGTCCCCGGTAATAATTTTTGTCCTGACCGTTGCATACCCGTCATCCCCGGATTCCCGCCAGTAAACAACCTTTTCATCATTATATCTTTCGATTTTCTTGAGATATGTAGCTTCGAGAAGATCAGCGAAGAGTGAGACGAATTCTTTTTGTTCCTCAGGAGTCCTTTTTCGCCAATTGAGTGCAAGGGCGCTTTTGGACATCTCCGTGAAATCGAACCGGTCGTAAATTATTTTCCGCAACTCCGCTCTTCTTTCGGCTTCTTTCCCGGGTTTTTTAAGTTCTTTGTTTTTTAGAACTTCAATAACGGCATCTACCGATTGTTTAAGCTGGTCCGTAGGTTCTCCCGCAAATGCCGGCTGTGAGCAGGTCAGCAGAAGAATACATAGGGCGGGAAGCAGGAGTATACCGAGAATATTTTTATTTTTACGTTTAATATTGTGCATAAGCATCCTCCTTGGTGGAAATTGCACAAGTTGCCTGTGCGCAGGACATGAATCGGTCATTAATTATTATGTATAGATCATTTTTTTTGCTTAGTCAATAGCCAGTAATAGTTATGTCAAGGCAAAGTTAAAATGTCCGGTTTATCCAGGCACGCCATTTTTGGGTTATCTACTTGCTGTCGTATGCTTTTATGATTTTTCCTGTGATATCGAGCCAATCCTTGAAGTATACAACTCCGGCCTGATTCTTTTCGAAAATGACCGTATAACTCTCCTTCGCAGCAATATCACGTACGGTCTTAGATATTTCATCCACTGCCTGCTGGGTAAACTCCTTATTGATCCTCTGGAAATCCAGATTCAAGTCCTCGTTCATCATCTTAACTTCAAGTATTGCGCTGCTGAGCCGGTCTTCGGCATCCCTTCTGTCTGAAACGGACATGGATGGTCCATCTTTTTTCAGCTTTTCCGCCAGCTGGCCGGCGAGTTGCTGCTTGTCGGCGAAGGCCTTTTTTTTCGGCTCGAGATCTTTCTGGATCTTCTGGCGGTAGCCCTTGATCGTCCGGGATTCGGCCATTATCCTCTGCATGTCAAAAATGCCTAACTTCAGAGTCTCCGCACCAAGCGAAGACGAGACTGCTGAAAAACAAAAGGCTGCCAGTACTACGACCGCGGCAATAATTTTTTTCATGTTAAGCTCCTTTTCCTTTTTCATCGGCAGGTCCATGGACCAATTCTATGACGGTCACCTCGGGCGGGGAAAGAAAGCGTATCGGCGGTCCCCATGTGCCGCTTCCCCGGCTCACATATAAATGGGTATTACCGGGCAGTTTTTTATATCCTGCATATACGGGGTAATAGATTTTCGTCAGAATGCTGAACGGGAATATCTGCCCCTTATGCACGTGTCCCGAGAGCTGCAGATCAAAAAGTCCCGTGGAATCCCTGTCTACCAGCGGCCGGTGCTTGAGCAACAGAACAAATGTATTTCCACGCAATTGCCTGAGCAGCGTTTGTTCTGGAACGGACGACAGCCCAAAAGCCTTCGCAGTCGGGTCATCGATCCCTGCAATAGTAATCGGCCCCGTTGCTGCGCTGCCTCTCAGCATGGTGAAGCCGGCCTCTTCCGTAAATTTCAACGACTGCTCCAACCCCGCATAAAATTCATGGTTCCCTGTTATGGCGAACTTGCCGTACCGGGGGGTGATCTCCTCCAGCATTGCAGCAAGACCGTTCAGACGGCTGATCTGCCCATCGACAAGATCACCGGTCGAAACCAATATGTCCGGGTCAGCTTTCTTAACGGCATCCAGTATTTTCTTTAACCGCTCCTCCCTGACAATGAGTCCGAGATGAACATCGGATATCTGGACAATCCTGATGCTGCCCGTCTCCTGTGAAATTTTTGGGGTCCTGATGACGAGTCTTTCCGTTCGAATGTGCCCTGCTTCGAAGTAGCCGTATACTGAAGCAGACAGCGAAAGCGTCAGCGCTGCAATGAATAAATAGTAATCCGATATGGAAAATTGCGCCGGATTCTGTCCGGAAAAAAATCCTGCTGCACGAACAGAGAGCCGGTAACAGTCCAGAGGCAGTGCGGCAGAGCAGAATAAAAACAGTACTCCTATCCATGTATATCCTGCGAAAGAGGCGGGGCGGGCGGCTGCATCCAACCCATATTTTTCCAGGTAGTGGATTATGAAAGGCATCAGAATCATTACCAGCATGAAGAGAACAAGCACGGTGCCGGTGGCAGCGCCAAAGGCGAATGCTGCCCTGGCTATTATGAATGCATACCAGTGCATGCAGGCATATAATACGAAAAAGACGGTAAGAAAAAGGCTCATGAAAGGGGCCCTCCGGCGCAGAGGCTATAACGCTGAGTGCTGAGCGTTGTGACGTGTTTTGATGTTGTCAATGGCGATGTGCGCATAATGGGATTCAAAAGGACTCGTACTTGTCAAAAATGGTTTCAGATAGTCAATATCTTCTTCAGAACCTATTACACCTAAAACTTCCAGGCTGATCATCCTGATTTCGGGTTCGTCGTAATGCGTTCCGTTCCTGACAGTTTTTATCGCTTTTGTATTTCCCCGAAAATACCTCATGCCGTTTACGGTGTGATAAAGTATGGATGGACAACCGAAATTCAGGGAGCCGTCGTTATAAATGGTAACAAGAGTCTCCAGAACTTTTGCGCTTCCGATAGGTGAGAGTTCATCTATTAGCCTGATTTTCTCACGCCATGGAATCCATTTATGTGTTAACTCATACGTTGTTTCTTCCACATCCATGGGGAAAGCAACAGCAGGCGCCAGGAGACAAAAAAACGTGAACATTGCTACTATTTTTTTCAAGTAATGATAGCCTCCTTCTGAGGACCAACGCATGCACCGGTACTCATCTGAAAAAACATACAGCCTTATAATAGCAAATAATGTGCCTCACTGGAAACAGGCTTTTTTTAAATTTCAGTCTTTGCCGGGACCCCTTACAGGAAAAGTTTTCCCATTCTCCCGGCCTGTGCTAAAATAATGCATGCCTGTGATTACGGTCCTGCCTGTAGCCCTGCGCAATAAGATTGCAGCCGGTGAAGTGGTTGAGCGCCCTGCCTCAGTTGTAAAAGAACTTATAGAAAATGCCATCGACGCCTCAGCCACGCGCATTGCGGTCGAAACACTCCGGGCCGGCAAAAAACTCATCCATGTTTCGGACAACGGCACCGGCATGGACCGGGAGGATGCTGTCAGTGCGTTTGAACGGTATGCCACCAGCAAAATAAAAGATGAGCAGGACCTTTTCAATCTGAAGACCATGGGGTTCCGCGGAGAGGCCCTCTCTTCCATTGCGGCTGTTTCCAGGATGACGCTTGTTACCCGCTATAATCCCGCCAATCCCCCTTTCTTAAACGGCGGCGAAGGGCGCAGTTCGGAACAGGCCGGGACGTGCGTAGAGGTTGCCGGTGGGGAAGTAAAGTCGGTGAAAGATTGCGCTGCGTCAGGGACCGGGATCGAAGTAAGGGAGCTTTTTTTCAATACACCTGCACGACGCAAATTCCTCAAATCGGATGCCACGGAAAATTATCACATTATCGATACTGTGACAAGGGAGGCCTTGTCACATCCTGATATATGTTTTACTTTGAGAATGGACGGCCGCGAAGTATTCAATCTGCCGGCTGCATCATCTCCGAGAGAGAGGCTGGTCCAGCTTCACGGCAAGGAATTCATTGACGGAATGATCGAGTTCTCTTTATCAGATATGGAGATGAGCATAAACATATTTACGAGTGCCCTGGCGCATATGAGAAATAACAGGAGCATGCAGTATCTTTATGTGAACAGGCGTCCTGTCAAAGACCAATCAGTTGCGTTTGCTGTTTGCAAGGCTTATGAGGGATTGGTCCCGAAAGAGGCGCATCCGGCTTATTTTGTCTTTCTCGATATCGACGCGGGCCAGGTCGATTTCAATGTGCATCCAACAAAGAGGGAAGTGCGCTTTGCAAACAAGAGCAGCTTATTCAATTTTGTATATCATGCCGTAAGAGAAAGTTTAAAGAAAGATCCCGGGTTCGGCCTGGAAAAACCGGGGCCGGCCCCCGCATTTACTGCAAATAGTCAGCGTCAGCAGGATTGGAGTCAGCGGCAGGAGGCAGTGACGGCATTTTCGGGCAGTATTATTTCAGAAGATACGGGCACCTTTTCTACAGGCCCTGTCCCGGTACTCTATCTTGGCGAAACGTTTGTTGCCGTTGCCGGCAGCGGAGGGCTTGTACTGCTCGATTATCACGCAGCGCACGAGAGGGTGAATTACGAAAGATTTCTGAAAAGGACCGACATCCAGTCTCACCGCTTCCTTTTCCCGCATCAGGTGAAATTGCCGCGCGGCGAATATGCCGTTCTTCTCGAACATTTGCCCCTGCTTAAGGAAACCGGACTTGAAGCCGAGGATTTCGGCCACGATACAATTCTCATACGGAGTATTCCCGAAACGCTCAGGGACGCAGATATGGTTTCCCTGTTGAGCGATATCGCTGCGGCTCTTCTGGAGATTCCGGGGACGAGTTCCGCCAAAAGTTTTCCGGGAGCAGCCGGGGATGCAAATGAGATCGGTCCGGTCGAGTCAATCAGGAAGTCGATTGCGGCCCGCCTGGCATGTCACAGTTCAATAAGGGGGAAGGAGATACCTGACGGCATCAGGGTGGCCGAACTGTTGAAATCCCTTGATGCAACCGACAACCCGCACAGTTGCCCGCACGGCAGGCCGACAAGGATTTTCATTTCCCTTGGCGAATTAAGGAAGATGTTCAGGAAGTGATCCGTATCAGTTATTTTTGTGAGCCATAAATGATGCTTTACTATATGCCGCCAGAATGGCATATAGTTATACCAAATGCAAAGATAGCCGCAGTTAGATTACCGGCAAGGGCAGGAGTGCCCTCCATTCCGTGAGTTATTTGGTAGTCATTACTTTACCCGGGGGCCTGTATAAAACGAGAAGACTCTACCTCCGTCGCGTACTCAGAACTAAACGTTTTCGAGCATCACGTTTATTGCAAGGAGTTCAATCGGAAATCTATAAGGCAAGCACATGTCCCCGCGTCCAATATACTACCTAAAATCTGGACCGGTTTAAAGGGGGCAGGTCATTCATAAGGGATCCCGTTATTTCCTGTATTCAGCTTCATGAATCGATTCGAATATTTTCTTTGTAAGGATATTGAATGCCGTATTCTGAAATTCCTTGTCATCCATATAGCGCGTAACGATCTTGTCGTTTTCCGTCGTTAATCTGGCAATTCACTCAGTTCCTCGATCATTTTTCGCACACCGAGCTGAAACTTATCGAGGGGATTTGCAATGGCCGTGCTGATAATCTGCGGGTGGTGAACCGCCTTTTCTTTGATCTGCTCAAAAAACAAGCGGTCTTCCTCGGTAAAATCAGTGCCGAACCGATCATTAAGCGCCCGGATAATCTCCGACAATGGCGCTTTCTCGTCTTTTGCTTTGCCGGTGCCAACATCCGTCGGGCTTTTCGCACCGTACGAAGCTCCCTCTTCCAATGCTATCGCCCCTGAAAACACACGCTCAAGCCTGTAGTAATACAGTCCAACCTCATCACTGATCTTCACAACCTCTTTATACCGTCCCGAAGGAAGGTGGGGTAGCAGAAACTTGCTATAACTGTAAAGCATTTCAAGATCAGGGTCGGCATACGGAATAATCTGGCTCAGGAATGCATACACATTGACATAGCCGCTGAGCTTGTCACTCAATTCATTGCTTTTATCCTCGTCGTTAATGGCCTTGAATCGGTCCACTGCCGGCTGAAGGTGGCGTTGCATGTGTGCGTGATCAGAGGGATTCTGAGCCTCGGGAGATTTTGTATAAAGATCCTTGCGAACCCCTCCACTTCGCTCCAGTGATAGATCTGCGCCTGATCCAACTCATGTTTCAGAGTTTCAAGTTTCTGCGGGTCGGAAGTATTCCTGGAGACTTGTTGCGTCATAGTATGGCTTGAAAGCTGCATATATGTCTTCGGCGTTATTCTCTGAAATCGAGGACGAAGGGCGCATCCTTGCCCGGAGCAGTACGGTTCAATCTGAGAGAGTGTCTGGACAGCCTGAACGCCGTCAAGTCTCTTGTCCACATACATGGTATGTAGGAGAGGTTGATCATAGCCTGTCTGATATTTGTCGGCCACCAATAATACCTGGTAGTCCGGGGTATCGAAGCGCTCAGGCAATGCCGACTCGCTGATCGGCTTGCCGTTTACGATGTCAACATTCATCCCCGGCTCGGTATATTCAAACCCTGTTTCCGGGTCTCTGACGATCCCGCTAAAGGCTACAAGAGGACGGATATCAGTGTACCCGTTCTCCTACGATATAACTCCTTAACGACAATCATATAACGGACAGCATGCAGGCGCGATGACGTGACCACCATCGCTTTCGCCGATACCATGGACCCGGTTCTTTACATTCGCACGCAAACGTTCCACCATAATTTCCGTTTTTTGCTCGATATTGTAGAGGATGCAGGCTCATGAACTTTGCTGAGCACTCGGGTCGCCTTCTTCTTCGGCAGCTCGGGAAGCTTCTTCAGCCTCCTTTACCAAACGGTAATACGTTGCATAGGCGGTATAGTTCTGCAGCACATCAAGAATAAAACCTTCCTCGATGGCTTGCCTCATGCTGTACGTGTGGTAAGCTTCGGGCTTGCCGGACGAGCCCGGACGTCCGAACAACTCAAGGGTTTTCCCTTTAGGAGTAGCCGTAAACGCATAAAAGCTCAGGTTCGGCTGTTTTCCGCGCGAGAGCATCACCTGATTCAGGCGGTCCTCCCAGTCCGGCGGGGTGGCATCTTCTATCGTCGGCCTCTTCAGAAAGCGCCTAAGATGGCCTTTAGATCACGGGCGGTCTCTCTTCTTTTTTTTTTTTTTTTTTTTTTTTTTTTTTTTTTTTTTTTTTTTTTTTTTTTTTTTTTTTTTTTTTTTTTTTTTTTTTTTTTTTTTTTTTTTTTTTTTTTTTTTTTTTTTTTTTTTTTTTTTTTTTTTTTTTTTTTTTTTTTTTTTTTTTTTTTTTTTTTTTTTTTTTTTTTTTTTTTTTTTTTTTTTTTTTTTTTTTTTTTTTTTTTTTTTTTTTTTTTTTTTTTTTTTTTTTTTTTTTTTTTTTTTTTTTTTTTTTTTTTTTTTTTTTTTTTTTTTTTTTTTTTTTTTTTTTTTTTTTTTTTTTTTTTTTTTTTTTTTTTTTTTTTTTTTTTTTTTTTTTTTTTTTTTTTTTTTTTTTTTTTTTTTTTTTTTTTTTTTTTTTTTTTTTTTTTTTTTTTTTTTTTTTTTTTTTTTTTTTTTTTTTTTTTTTTTTTTTTTTTTTTTTTTTTTTTTTTTTTTTTTTTTTTTTTTTTTTTTTTTTTTTGGGGAAAAGTTGGTGGTAACGGGGGAAAGATCATTGTTTCCCTGGTAACGCGTCGATGCACCTCCCTGTCCGTCATTAGACCTTTTCATCTTTTCGTTCGAGTAACTGGTAACGACCGATAATGTCGAGAAAACTGTCGAACTGGAGCACATCTTCCCAGAAATAGCCGGTACGATATCCTGACGGATGTTGCGGATTGCCTGACTCCGCATTTTACTTCACCGGGATGGCTGCCGCGGTTGAATGGCAAGAAATTCGTCTTTATTCCACTCAGGCGGGTTGTCATGTGCACTTCGTCCGGGTCAGCGGCAAAATGCACCAAGGCGCGGGATTTGAACTGGAACAGAGGAGCGCGAGAAATCGCGGGCCCCCCTGTATTGCTTCGGACGGCATGCCTCCAATTCTGGCCGGTGCCCGGTATTTTTGAATTCACACGTTGCCACTGGCAGTCCGTTGACTGCAAACACTAAATCTATGGTGTCAATTGTTGTAGGGATGGCACAGGTACCTGCCGCGTCACTGTTAGATGGTTCTTAGCGGAACAGATCCAGAATGTCGTAGTTTAGCCCGAAAGTCGTTTCGAAGTAGGCGAGCCGGAACGTCTTGCCGTAGAACTTGAAGCCGTGGCGGGTAGAACATGAAGCGTACCCTTTAAAGTCCAGTTCCTTTACCAGAGCTGTAACAAGCATGGGTTCAAGTTCCAAACCGTGGAGTTTGATACATCTGCTCCCATAGCTTGGGCTGCGTCAGTTGCAGAAATTCAGTGACTTGTTTCGGAAACAGTGCGCGGGCCGTGTCCCACTCAGCGTTTGTCCCTGCTGTCCAGCCGGATTTGGTTAATAGGATTTCTTCGACATAGCTTTCAAAGGCTTTTTTCAGTGGTTTGACTCATACCGCAGGCTGCCAGGTAAACTGAGTTTCGAAATCCCTGAGCATATTAAAAAGTGTCAACGTATTCGACGTCAAACTCGACGCATACATTGGGAATCGGTATCTTCCTTCGTGCTTCCGGTGCAAGAATCTCATGAGTGACCAAAACCAAGCTGTTTGTTTTAGCGTAAGCAATTAACCAACCGTCAACCCCAGCGGCAAATTCAGCTTTCGCCTCCGGGAGAAATTGCGACTGAGCGCTTACCCAGGTAGCCATTTCTCCGAACCATCGAATAACATCCGCATTATCCGTCGAAGTCAAAACACGTCTCAGGCATGACATTGTTGATCCAGCCCGTAAGATCATCACCACCGCGTTCCAGTTCTTCCTTTATTCGGTCGATGCTTGAAAGACGGTCTCTTGCCTGATACCACAGAAGCGAGTCCCGAAAAGCCGGGGCACAGATTGAATGCATAATATCGGCGCTTCGCCTCAACAAAGATGCTGGAATCGAGAACATATTTCCGGTAGTCACTCATACATTGACCCGAAAAGGCAAATTTTTCAGCATAGCGATCAAACGTCTTGCCATAAAGACCCGTCAAATGATAAGCCTCATTATATAACAGACGCCCTTCCTTGGATGCCCGGACTACTGCGGCAGCAAACCGTCTGCCGATGCGAAAATTCTGAGTAGCGTAAAAGTCGCCACTGGTGGGTTTTGCAGCTTGTTTTCGCCCTAATCGTCTTCCTGGTATCGCTGATAGAACTCAAAGAAACCCGTCTTGTTGATAAAATTGAGGTCTAAAGGCACGTCTTGCAGCAACTATCGGACTGACCTTAAACCTGCGGGCAAGCAGTTGAAACGGCTCAGCCGCTCCTTTGGCTTCAGCCCAGAAAGAGCTTAATTCACGTTCAGGAACCAGGAACTCAGCCGCAACCCGATTGCAGAATTGTTCAACGGCATTCTCCATCGGAAGGAAATCCCTAAAATTAAAGATACCTCCCTTATCTATGAGGAGATGGGCCACTTCGTGCGCCAGCGTGAACATCTGGGCAGCCTTGGCATCAACGCCGTTCATGAAAACTAAAGGTGCATATTCGTCGGACAGCACAAAGCCTCGAAACTCGTTCGGGTCAAGTTTGCGGTGGTTGTTATTACCGACAACACTGTTGCTTACCATTATAACACCAGCCTTGTCTACGGCGCGGCAAAGTGCGCTCAACGCAGCCGTCCAGGTTGTGTGCTGATGTGCCCAATCATCGGACACGCCGAGGAGTTCGCGCATTTTGGAGACAGTTGCATTCACCTCGTCAGCAAATTCGCACCGAGCCGACGAATGCTGAGCGGCGGCTCTACCCTGCTCGATCAGGTAGTCTCTCATCCACCCTTGACGCCGCTGCATTGTCTGAACGGTTTCAAGAAGATTCGGGTTCGGACGCTGTACTGGTTTGTTGCCAACGGTACGAAAGTCCGGGATCGGCAGCTTATCCTCCGGAGGTGCCGGCAGGAAAAAATAGCCTAAGGGAGTGAGCGTTTTTTTCGCCAGGTCCGTCAATTGACGAAGCGTAGGCATTCCCTTGCCGCTTTCCCATAAATGGAACTTCGGGAAGCGTTTCTGCAACTCCTCGTAAGTAACGCCGGAACGCTCCTGCGCCCAGCGAATCACCTCTGGTCTGACAGTTACATGACTCATGATACTTATATCCTATCACCCATGACAGATTTCATACCACCATTGATTTACTTTTTGCCGTTAGCTTTCGCACGTCAATTTTTCCTGTCACAGCAGCCGTGATCAATGCCGTGCGGTATTCCAAGAGTTTTTAGACGACAGCCCCGACTCTTTCGACCATGCGGTCAATTTTGGATGTTTCGCGGTCGAGATAGTTGGCTATAGCGGCTTGTTCGAAAACCGGTGGAGAAGGTATAACAAGGTTTTCTAAAACATTCATACCTATATTTTGCTGCGTACCATAACTCCAGAATAATTGCACAGATGTTTGAAACTCTTTTGAGTTCAGTGCGTAAAGTACATATTTGGGGGATGCTATCTTTTTGTCAGTTCTTATAGCAGCCAGAGGCGACCTAACGTTAAATTCTTCATCAGTATCGACAATAGCCAGATTGCCAGTTGTGGCACCTGACTTTACCATATAGATATCATCTTTTTTCGGACTATACTTAAGGGAGAATCTGCGATTGTCTTCATGAGAAATGAACCCTCTCTTCCTAGAAAAATCAATTCGATTATTCCGCACAGATTCTGCAGAAATAAAAGGCATCCCAGCGTCTAGTATTTCAGGCGTCTCATGAGGACCATCTGTAATGGGGATGGAGACTATTCTTTTTAATGGCTTTACCGCCCAATGCGCTGGCACATCTCCTAGCCATTCGATGCCGGAGGGTTTGAGCTTGGGCTTGGGGATAAATCCGGCTATCTTGGCAGCGGCGGGCGGCAAGGCCGCGCGTGACTGTGCGCGAGATTAGTGCATTATCGCTTTGCTTTCAACATTTCAATATAAGGTGCATCTTTTTTGGCAAGTAGTATGTCGATCTGTTCAGTTTGAACATCAAGAAAAGCGGCAATCGAGTGCTATTCAGACGCTGGAGGTAATGGTATCTGGGTATTGTTGCCGTCATCCGGGGTATTCACGGCTCAATACCTAACGCCAACTGACCGAGCAACAATCGATTCGACAAAGATAGACTCACAAAATGCATAGGGATTAGGAATCCTGAATGCACAGTACGACTGTTCTTATTACCGCAAATCCAGTTGATACAATTACATCGTTTTGCAGATTACTGATCGGTGCGATGGCGCGCAGATAAGTTCTAACAGTTGAAATGATGGTGTCTCCATCACGCACTATTCGCCTTGCACGTGAAGGTGCATTTTCAAAAATTAGTTTTTCCTGAGCTATGACCCCATCAATTGCACTTACGCTACTGGATATCTCTGCATAGAATTGAACTCAAAGTCGTTATATGTGGTTTCAGGCAACGCTTCATCGTTAATACTGGAGCAAATATTACAGCCGCTTCACCCCCCAATGCCCTGGCACCTCTGCAAGCCACTCTAACCCTGTGTCCTATATGCAGGATACAACAGGGTATTTCATGACGTTATCTCTTGGAGCAAATGAAATTATATTCGCCTTCGAGTGGCTTGAAGATCAGCCTCTATGCACCCGCAGGGGCCGCGGAGGCCTCATATCGGTAGAAATGTCGATTGAGGGGGATTTGTCGTACCCTACCTTGGTCTTACTGAGATCAATCCATTAATCAGGAACATGGGGCAACACTTGACGCCTGAAATAGCCCTGGGAATCTCTCTCCTTCAGAGGAACGCTCTTCAGTGTCGCGCAAATCGAGATCAGGCTCCGGCTTTCCGTCCTTGTCGCAACAGGATTGCAGCGGATTAGTCGCGTTCCCCAAGGGCTGCGAGCACGGTATTAAGCATCTGGGTAAGATCAAGGCGTACTCCGTGTTCCCGGTCCAGCTTTTTGAGATCAGAGAGGAACTCCTTTTACGGTCTTTGTAGAGTCTTCTCCTCCGTGGCCTGAGCTAATGAAGAAGTGATAACGCACGGATGTTTTCCTGCCGTTTTTTTCCTTCCTTAATCTCAACCTGACGGACCTTTTCATTCTTCTCTGTTGCTCGTCGGCGAGGTTCTTAAAGACAATCTGTTCCTCTAGGCGTGCAATACGTCTCATTTGTTTGCCTGAAAGTTACGTCTTAGCGGCCATACGACAGTAATCTTGTGGAAGCCAAAAGTCTTCATTCTCGAATATTTTGTTCACGACCAGCGTTTTCTGAAACCACCGTTCAATTGTGATATTTCCTGTGTGTCGTCGTGCCGGAAATCGCCATGGATGTTTGTGATTGTGCTGATCTGGTCGGGTTCACCTTCGTCATTATCGCCTATCTTCCGGCGTTTATTGCCAGAGGCTCTTTTTCATCGGGGTCCAATAATTTCCCGCGTCAATAAGTTGTTATTTTTCCCTTGCGCGCCGTCTCCTTGCGGTTAGCGAGCACCCATATATACGTGGAAATGCCGGTGTTGTAAAAAAGCTGCTCAGGCAATGCAATAATCGCTTCAAGCCAATCGTTTTCAATAATCCACTGCCGGATGTTGCTCTCCCCGCTGCCTGCGTCGCCAGTGAGATGAGAGGTGATCCATTGAATACAATACCGATACGGCTTTCGCCCCCTTTTGGCGCCCGCATTTTGGCGATCATATGCTGCAGGAACAGGAGCGCACCGTCGTTGACGCGCGGCGTCCCCGCGCCGAAGCGGCCGCCATACCCGAGGGTATTGCGTTCCTGAGTAATGTGCTTTTCCTGCTGCTTCCAGGGTAACGCCAAAGGGAGGATCGGCCAGCATATAATCGAATATCCACTTGGTTCCTGATGTCCTTTCGGTCATACGCGTCCTGGGTAAAAGCGTGCGCCGCGTCTTAATGTTGTCTGCCTCTTCTCCCTTGATAAGCATGTCGGACTTGCAAACGGCCCAGGCCTCATCGTTCCAGTCCTGGCCGATAGAGAATGGGGTTAGCTTTTGCGTTGAGGTTGCGGATATATTGCTCTGAGACAGAGAGCATACCGCCGGTCCTGCAGGCAGGGTCATAAATGGTCTTCACTACATGGCTTCGCCTCAGGTCCTTCTCGGGTAACAGCAGCAGGTTGACCATAAGCTTGATGACCTCTCACGGGGTGAAATGTTCTCCAGCCTCCTCATTCGCCTGTTCCGCCCCGATCCTTATAGATTTCTTTGGAAAACATAACCCATCTGCATGTTATCTACACATGTTTATCCGAGAGATCGACTCTAGGGTCGCAAAAATGCCTTTACGACTTCGTAAAGAATATTCTTCTCCGCCATTCTTGCAAGTTGCTGATCAAAAGCGAAACGCTCCAGTAATGTTTCGCACATCGGCGAAAACGCACTGATAGAGCTGTTCAGGTTCTGCGCAAGCTCGTTTGGATCATCCAGCAAATTTGGGGAAATCAAGTTTTGAAAGATTGTAAAAAGGATACCCCGTTGTCTTTTGCATTAGACTGTTGATCACTGTTTGTGGTTTTGTCTTGATGGTCTTGTACTGCTCCAGCACGGCCTGTTTGGTCCTCGCCAGAAGGCAATCGAATCTTCTCAGCACCGTGAGCGGTAAAATTACCTTTCGGTATTTAATTACGCTTATACGGCCCGCGCAGAAGGGTTGCGGATATCCCATATGAAGTTTGCTGATTGCGAATGCGTTTCCGGTGACATCAAACGCCTGCGTAATTCTCCCTTTCGGGTAAACTTTTCTGCATTGGTACTTATCACCATGGTAACAAATCAGTTGGTGAGAGCAGACTAAAGACATTTACTTTGCCCTCCACGCATCCCGATACAGTGCACAGCCCTTCCATGAAAAAAGAACAACAAGAAGTTTTTAAAATTAAATACTATCAAACTAAGATAGGTGAGATTAGCACAAAAGAGAAACTGGCAGCAAGACCATCGGCAATTAGGAGAACGCTGGATCAGAAACAGTTACGAACAGAAACAGACAAGATTTACGTGGCAGTCAAAGTGAGTGTTTTTCAGGTATAGCAATAATTGCGGTCCGGTGCAGTTGGCATACCAGCTTTCGGGAATATACGCTCGAAGGGCATCCTCTGAATTATTTGTTGCTGAGTTAATCGTAAATATCCTGTATTGAGGGAACATGAGTAAAAGTTGAAATCTGAACTACAGCTTTTCGCGTACCCTGTGGACATCGGCGCCGATCTTCAGAAGTTTTTCATCCATTTTCTCGTATCCTCTGTCGAGGTGGTAGATCCTGCTTATCCTCGTCTCACCTTTTGCCCGAAGCGCTGCGACTACAAGCGATGCCGACGCCCTTAAATCGGTTGCCATAACAGGGGCCCCCTTGAGCTGCTCAACGCCCTTGATCGTGGCGGCGCCGCCTTCAATGCGGATATCAGCTCCCATTCTCTTCAGTTCGGCAACGTGCATGTATCTGTTTTCGAATATGGTTTCCCTGATAACGCTTGCTCCTTTTGCTACTGTCATCATTGCCATGAACTGAGCCTGCATATCGGTGGGAAAACCGGGATAAGGTATCGTTTTCAGGTCGGCCGCCACGGGCTGAGACGGACCCGTAACCCTGAGGCCTTTTTTTGTATCTTTGAATGAAAGCCCTGCATCCTTCAGCTTCATTATAACTGCGTCCAGATGATCGGCCCGGCAATTTTTCAGGAGCAGATCGCTGCCGCATATGCCGGCAATTGTCATAAACGTTCCAGCCTCGATCCTGTCGGGAATTATTTCATAGCTCTTTGCGGGCTTTAACGTATCCACTCCTTCGATCTCGATAACGCTTTCGCCCGCCCCTTTTATCTGGGCGCCCATAGAGGTCAGGCAATTGGCGAGGTCTATGACTTCCGGCTCCCTGGCCGCGTTTTCAAGGACAGTTGTGCCTTTGGCAAGGGCGGCCGCCATCATCAGGTTTTCCGTGCCTGTTACTGTAACGGTATCAAAATAAATGGAGGCGCCGCGCAGCCGGTTTGCTGCGGCAATGACATATCCGCCTTCGAGCTTTATTTTGGCGCCCATTTTTTCGAGGCCCATCAGGTGGAGATTGATCGGCCTGGCGCCGATAGCGCAGCCTCCCGGCAGGGAAACCCTGGCCTTGCCGTGTCTGGCGACGAGCGGGCCCAGAACGACTACCGACGCCCGCATGGTCTTCACAAGCTCATAAGGCGCTTCGAAATTGTTTATTGATGAAGTATCAATGGCCGCTGCGCAGCCCGTGTAGCTAAACCTGCAGCCCATGGTGGAAAGCAGCCGCCCCATTGTAGATACATCCCTCAGATCCGGGATTCTGGTGAAACTGCTTTCACCTGAGGCTAAAACGGATGCGGCAAGAATGGGCAAAGCAGCGTTTTTCGCGCCGCTTATAGCTACAGTGCCTTTTAGAGACCTGCTGCCCCGAATGACTAACGTGTCCATAAAGCACTATCATAACACAACACCATAAAGTTATAATCAAAATATGGTTACGGTTGAGAGTCTCATAGAGAAGGTTTTGTCATATAATCCAAAGGGTAACGTTGATCTCATAAAGAAGGCATACATATTTTCGAGAGAGGCCCACTGCAGCCAGCGTCGTGAAGAGGGGTCGCCTTACATATATCATCCGCTCTCAGTTGCCGACCTCCTTGCCGATATGAAGCTTGATACGTCAACAATTGCCGCAGGCCTGCTGCATGACACTGTTGAAGATACAGGAATGCTGACTGAGGACATAAGGGGATTATTCGGCGTTGAGATCGCCTTTTTGGTTGATGCCCTGACTAAACTGTCCAAGGTCGAGTTCCAGACTAAAGAAGACGCCCAGGCCGAGAATTTCAGGAAAATGCTGCTCGCCATGTCCAAGGACGTGCGGGTCATACTCATAAAATTTGCCGACAGACTCCACAATATGAGGACTATTGAACACCTCCCTGAAGAAAAACGGAGAAGAATTGCGCGGGAGACGCTCGATATTTATGCTCCTCTTGCCAACAGGCTCGGCATTGGATGGCTCAGGACCGAATTCGAGGACCTTAGCTTCAAGACACTTATGCCGGATCTGTACAGCGAACTCGAAAGAAAGGTTGCGAAACGCAGGGAGGAACAGGACCGCTACATAGACGAGGTGAAAAACATAATCTCTGAAAGGATGAAACTGGCAGGCATTCCTGCCAGCGCAAAAGGCAGGATCAAACATTATTACGGCATTTACCAGAAGATGATAACGCAGAAAATCCCGTTTGAACAGGTCCAGGATGTGATCGGGATCAGGATCGTCACTGACACCGTAGGCCACTGCTATGACATACTCGGCATTCTGCATTCCATGTGGCCTCTTGTCCCCGGCAGGTTCAAGGATTTCATAAGCCTTCCCAAGTCGAACATGTATCAATCTCTCCATACTACGGTAGTCGGGCCTGGAGGAGACCGGGTCGAATTTCAGATACGGACCGATGATATGAATGAACTTGCTGAAGAGGGCATAGCCGCTCACTGGAGGTACAAGGAAAAAGACGGCATAGACAAGAAAAATACCCGCTTTATTGCGTGGCTCCGTGAACTGGTGAAGGACATTTCCGACGCGAAGGAGTTTCTGGAAGCGGTCAAGGGAGAAGTGATCCCCGAAACAGTCTATGTTTTTACGCCGAAAGGAGACATTAAGGAACTCCCGGTCGGTTCCACGCCTGTGGACTATGCATACAGCATTCATACACAAGTCGGCCATAAATGCATTGGAGCAAAGGCAAACGGCAGGATCGTTCCGTTGCGGTACAAATTGAATAACGGCGATGTTGTGGACATAATTACCTCGCCTATGCACGGCCCGAGCAAGGATTGGCTGAAGTTTGTAGTGACTCAGCGTGCAAAGACCAGGATCAGGCAGTGGTTGAAGACCGAGGAGCGCAAGAAGAGCATCGAATTGGGTACAAAGCTTCTCGAAGAAGAGATCAAACGGCATGCGCTGCCTCTCGCCGTGCTCAAATCGGACAAGATGGAAGAGGTCATAAAATCCTTCAGCCTCGCGTCAATAGAGGACCTTTACGTTTCCGTCGGCTATGGAAAAGTTTCGGCCCACCAGGTAGTGAACAGGTTCATGCCGGAGAAAGAGGAGGCCGAAGTCGTCTCAAAGGTCAACAAGCCCCAGAAGGAAAGCAGAAGCATTATCACTATCACAGGGATCGACAACGTTATGTATCATATCGGCAGGTGTTGCTTCCCTGTGCCCGGGGACAATATCGCGGGTTTTATCACAAAAGGCAAAGGGGTGACTATTCACCGGAAGAACTGCCGTAATCTTGAGCGGCTTGCCGTAGACAGCGCGCGTCTGATCGAAGTGGAATGGAGTCAGGATTCCGATATTACATCAACTGTAAAACTTCATGTGGAGTGCATGGACAAGCCCGGCATGCTCGCGGGCCTCACTGCGATAATATCCGGCGCCAATGTAAATATCAGCCATTTGCAGGTTGCGCCAACACACGATCAGCAGGCAGTTCTTGAGTTTACGCTTGATGTCAAAAACAGGGGCCAGCTTGTTGCACTCGTAAATAAGATTTCACAAGTAGACGGAGTGTTGACAGTCAGAAGGTAACTGCGTTGTTTGCGCCCTGATTCCGGTAACGAAACAAAAATGTAACAATGAATTCATAATCCTGTAACAATTTCCTTGTAAACTATACTTGCTTAATACTCAGAAAACGTATTTGTCCTGGTTTTTCGAATAATAAACACCGGGTTTAAGCATCGCAGTGCCTTTTTCTTTAGGCGCTAGGAGGGCGACGCTAATGTTCTTCAGTTTTCAACAGCATAACGGCTTCGGCGTTTTAAAGCTGTTCGGGGATTTTACCTCCAGGAATGCTTCCAAACTGAAGAAGGCCTTTATTGTAGGATTGAGCAATTCAGAGCATCTGATAATGGATTTCAGGGGCATCTCGAAAATCGACGATCTATTCATGAAGGAGATTGCGTCTCTTAAAGAAATATCAGTGAGGGCAGAGAAGAAACTTACGATAATCAATTTTCACCATATTCAACCCGACCTCGGAAAATTTTCCTACGCGTCCGTCCGCATGCAGAGCGGCTGTGCCGGTCCCTTTTAGGGTTTCCTGAGTACTCTAATGACAGCCGAAACCAACGATACCTTGTCCTTGGCTTCAAATTTGCCATAGAGATTCGCTAAATACGTCTTAAGGGTTGTCTCCTTTATTGACAGTCTGTCCATGATCTCGCGGGTCCCGGTGATCCCTTCTTCAATTATCACTTTCAGCAGTTCTTTTTCTCTCCTCGTTATTCCATAGGATGAGATCTTGTCCCAAATTATGGGTATCTCTTTTTTCCTTTCAAGGGCTTTTTTTACGGCATCGAGCATATCTTCTGTTTTGAAGGGCTTCGTAAAATAATCCACAACCCCTTTTTTGACCGCATCAATGGCACTGTCGGTGCTCGGATAGGCGGTTATGACAATGATGGGGATTTCAGGGCAGTTCTCTGAAACATATTTGATAAGCTCCCCTCCGCCTTTATCAGGCATTATCAGGTCCGTAATCACCAAATCAAATTTTCTTCTTTTCAGGATTTCTATGGCTTCAAAGCTCGTTCTTTTGGATTGTGCGGCATATCCGTAACTGTTGAGGATAAAAGTAAGGTTTCTCCTAAGGATGTCTTCGTCTTCAGCTACCAGTATGTCAGCCATTTCTTCCAGGGAAAGAGACCACCACTATTGTCCCCTTACCAGCCTTGCTTTTAATGTTTATATCACCGCCATATTTTTGGGCGATCTGACGGCATATGGAAAGGCCCAGCCCCGTCCCCCCAACCTTTGATGTAAACAGTGGGGTAAATATTTTTTGCATCTTTTCATCCGGGATTCCGGCACCGGTATCTTCCACCTTCATACGGATCAAGTCCTTTTCTCTATCCGTGCTTATGATTATTTCCTTGGGGCCGCTTGAAGTCATCGACTCTTCGGCATTCTTTATGAGGTTCAAGAGTATCTGCTTTATATGCCCCGGACTGCAGGGGACCGGCGGCAGTTCGGGATAGAGCCTGGAAGTAAGGGAAACCCCTTTTCCTTTCAGCCTGCGCTCCGTAATATTTATTATTTTATCTATTTCCGCATTTATGTTTACGGTCTGGATAACAGCATCGTCGGCACGGTATACCTCCAGAATGCCCTTCACGATCCCCGACATTCTCCCAATCTCTTCATAAACGTCTTTCAGTACGTCCTTTTTGTACTGCCCGTCTATGCGTATATTGTTGAATATGAAAAGCGCGGTTTCGATGTTGGCCAGGGAGTTGTTTATCTCGTGAGCAATCTCTGCGGCCACCATCCCTCTTGCGGCGAACCTCTCTGCCTCAAGGAGGCGTGCCGCTATCTCACGTTCCCTTGTGATATCCCTGGCAATGACCATGAAACCCACGGTCTCTCCGTTGTCCCTTATGGGGCTGGTGTTTGCAGAGATCATAAGACGGTCGGCAGACCTGGTTCTTACAATGAGTTCAAAGCTTTCGGCAGGGCAGGCGAGGGGTCTCCTGAACTTTATGCTGGCTTCCTTCCTGAATGCGTCATCGACAAAAGAGATAAAATGCCGGCCCACAAGTTCTTCGGATAAATAGCCCGACAATTCGAGACCCTTTTTGTTTACCGATGTGATAATGCCTTCTGAATCGAGGAAACAGATAATATCGCCGGCGTTTTCCATAAGGTCCTTATACCGCGCCTCGGATTTCCACAAGAGCTCGTAGGACCTCTGGAGCTTCGCATGGTTCTCTTCGAGGTGTTGCATAGCTTGCTGGAGGGCCTGTTTTTTACCTGCCGACCTGTTTGCGAAATCGCGCATCCTGTTTTTCCATCGCAGACGGTAGATGCAGCTTTCGGCCCCATATAGAGTGTCATTGATATGAAAGGTGCCTGCATCGGACAGATGGCCTATGACCCTGCAATCTTCACTCTTGCAGTCGGTTTCGATGACCCTTCCCCCTTTATCCGTGCGGTAAGTCCTGTTGTTTAACCTGCCGATTCCATCTACCGGAATGACACATTGTTGTTCTGAAATGTCAGCCGTCTCATATCCGAACAATTCAGTGATAGCGCTGAACATCCCCTGGTTGTAAAGGCATGAACCTCTTGTCTGCTTTCCCTTGATCTTTAACTCCACCGTGGCATAGCCGCCTTCTAGTTTCAATGACATTGATATGGACAAGGTCTTTTGTAAAATATTGTGCAATCTTGGGAGCATATCTGATAAGGCGTTCCGGTGTTGTGAAGAGGTTGATGAGTATGCTCACCATGCCCAACGATTTCAGCGTCGACTACGCTTTGACCGATCTTGAACATAATCATTTCATCATCAAAGAGATATATAAGCCTTTCTTCCAATAAGCGCTCAACATCCCAGGTGATCCAGTTGTCCTGGTCCATCAGGTGCTCTTGTGTATAAGGAAGCCCTTCAAGGAGGGGTTTTAGGAGCTCCGGACGATTTTTCTTCACGTATTGAAGGAATGTATTCGTAATCCTGCAGCTTATTTCGGGCATGCTGATCTTTCCCCGTTTACCGGACATTCAGATAGTTGAGCCTGTTAAAGCCCGGGGTTCAAAGCATATTGGAGAGCGCTATCCCAGCGTTGAACGCCTCCCCATATAATTATAGAACATTTCGATGTATCCGGGCTTCTGTCCTCCCCTGCCTGAGTGGAATACTTAAAAAGGCATCCTACTGCAGTAGGGTAAAAAAACCATATTTTTATGTCTTCTCATACTGCAGTAGGTAAATAAATGTCTGTCGATTCCGCTATTCTTACCATGCAGATGCATTTTGATTCCATCCATTACAGAGAGGATTTATGAGCGAGAAGGTTTTATTGAATGTTAAAAAGATCATCAGAAAATGGCCTGCCTACAGAAGATTCCTCGAGAGTAAGGGAGTGGACACCCTTAAGATAAAAAGCATGCAAGACCTCCCCATTCTCGATAAAAAGTTTATAGAACAAGCGATACATACAGTCCCCCTGTGCAAGGTAAGAAACGTGGTCCCGAGTTCAGGCTCTACAGGCCCCGATTTTTCTTTCGGCCTTTTCGGAGATGACGAGATGAGGAAGGCGTCAGCCGCCATCGATGAATTCCTCCAGAGCCGCTTCGAGACAAAAAGAAAAAAGACTTTGGTGCTCAATGTCCTGCCGGGTGCCATTTCATTACAGTCATCCACAGTGACCGTTGCATCTATCGGGGTAAGGATGGACACGGCGGTTTATGCTATCAAGTCTTTAGGCAGCAGCTTCGAGCAGATAATACTTGTTGGAGAACCCCTTTTTATCAAGAACCTTATCGAATACGGACTGAGCGAATCCATCCCGTGGAGGTACCTGCCGCTCTTCATTATCGTCGGAGGCGAATGGATTCCGGAAAACTACAGGGGTTATCTCGAAAGAATAGTCGGCTCCAATCGTGTCTTGTCCTCAATGGGAATGGCTGAACTCGGTTTAAATTATTTCCATGAAACCGGCGAGACTATAGCGCTGACACATTTATTACTTAGGGACAAGGGGCTTTTGAGTGCACTTTTCGGAGATTGGGGCTTTTGTCCCGCCCTGTTTGTTTACAATGAGGATGATTTATACATCGAGACGTTGGATGGACCGTCGGATTTGACGGGATCTATTCTACTAACAACTATCGACCCCTGCAGGGTCCTTCCCCTTATACGATACAGAAGCGGAGATAAGGGTAAAAGGTTGTCCAGGGTCGAGATTAACGATGTTTTAAATAGTATGGGATACGCGGGACTCATCAATGCGGCCGGGCCGCCGATTCTTGCGCATTTTGGCCGGGGTCTGAATGTAGCGCGTATTTATCCCGAAGAGATTAAAGAGATCATCTACTCCTCTGATGAAATTGCGTCACGCACGACAGGCAACTTCCTTTTAAGTGCCGTTAACAACAGTACAAAGTTGGATATCCAGCTCAAAGAGGATATCCTTCCAAATCCTGAAATTGAAAATATGCTGGACTCTGCATTTCAGGGGCTGCCTCTTTATGTTAAAGCTCATGTTTTTGAGGTTTATCCATATCCTCTGAATTTTGAAAGGAAGGTGCGATATGTCCGTGAAGGTGATAGTTGCAGTCAAAGAAGAGGAAAAGAGGTTGAGCTATTGCTTGAGGTTTGAGACGATGTGCCGTGACCTTAAATGGCTCAATGCTGATGATTACACAGGCTGCGAGGAAAAGGACGAATATGATGCCTGTCAGAGCATGATCTTCCTGGCCCTGGACGATTCGGGAAGCGCAATAGGTACATCGCGCCTGATTTTGCCGGGCGCGATACCCTTTCCCGTCAAAAAAAATTTTTCGATATATGAAGAGGAAATGATAACGGCACTCCACGGAAGGATGGAATACTGCGTTGAGGTGTCCCGCTTTGTGGTGCCCAGGAACCCCCTATATAAACAACATGAAACCACTCAGGCCCTCTATAGATATATGATAGAAACGAGTATTACAATGGGAGTCACGCGATCACGTTTGTATCGGCGGACCACAGGTTTTTTCGCCTTCTTAAGATCATGGGGCTTCAACTGTCGGAAATAGGAGAGCCGAAATTCTATATGGGCTCAAAGACAACCCCGGGTATTCTCAGTCTTGCTCAGTATTATGACAGGCAGACGATTCAAAGCCTTGTTCCGAAAGAAGAGCCTTCGGAACAAGCAATCATGGTCTGAAGCCGGAGATATGGAGGTATAGGTCATCACAATGCACAAAATCCTTATCATCGATGACGATGAATTAATAAGATTTACTTTTTGTGAACTCATGAGAATTGAAGGATTTACCCCTGTGGAGGCTTCTGACGGAAGACATGGTGTGGAAGTTTTCAAAAAGGAATGCCCTGATGCCGTCATCCTCGATCTCAAAATGGCCGGGATGGATGGTATCGAAACAATGAGGGAACTGAAGACAATCGATTCTTGTGTCCCAATTATTATAATTACGGGTTACGGTGATATTTCGACCGCTGTTAAAGCGATCAAATTGGGTGCATACGACTTCATTACAAAGCCCCTTGAGCTGAAAGGGCTGCTTCTGATCCTGCGAAGGGCAATCGAGAAACTGGAACTCGAAAGAGAAGTGAGAAGACTCCATAAGGATGTCAATGAATCCTATGAATTGTTCCTGGGCAAAAGCCAGGCTATGAAAAAAGTGATATCACAGATACATCAGGTTGCCAGGACCAACTTTTCTTTAATAATTCAGGGAGAGACAGGGACAGGAAAGTCTTACGTCGCAAATATGATACACGGCCTGAGCAAAAGGTTCCTGGCGAAATTCGTCACCATAGATATGGGCGCTATTCCTGACTCGCTTGCTGAAAGTGAGCTTTTCGGCTATGAGAAAGGTGCGTTCACCGGAGCCGAAAAGAGAAAAGCCGGTTTGTTGCAAATTGCAGAGGGCGGGACTGTTTTTATCGATGAACTTCAGAATATGAGCCCAAACGCGCAAATCAAATTGCTCAGGGCCATAGAAGAAAAAAAGATAACCCCGCTCGGCAGCCTCCTGCCTGTTAGTATCGATGTTCGCGTTATTGCGGCGACGAATGTGGACATAGGGCGTGCGGTATCGGAAAAAAGTTTCAGGGAAGATCTCTTCTTCCGCCTCGGCGAGATTGTAATAAAGCTTCCTGCTTTAAGGGAGAGAACTGAGGATATACCAATTCTGGCCGGCAAGTTTTGCAGGCAGACATGTGAAGAACTCGATAAGAATATTCAGGGGATTTCCGATCAGGCCCTCGAATGTCTGAAGCGCTTTCCATGGCCCGGGAATGTCAGGCAACTGAAGAACACAATGAGACGCGCAGTCCTCTTTTGCAGCGGCAGCGTAATCAAGGAAGAGGACATCAAACCCCTGCTTGGAGACAATCTTGGGGCGAGAAACGACGTTTTGTCCGATGAAATCCTTGAGCTGACATTGAAAGATGCCGAGAAAAGGGCCATAAAGAGAGTCCTGGCACTGGCAAAGGGAAATAAGACAAAAGCCGCGTCCTTGCTGCAGATAGATTACACAACTCTCCTCAGGAAAATAAGAACTCTCAAAATTATTTAAGGACCTGATTCCTCATCATTCCTCTTGCATTTTGCAATAGCTATTGCAGTACGCAAGCTTAATCCAGCTAGACACATTTTAGGATTCTTTAGCAAATATAAGAAGTTATGTTTTGGCACATATCTTGTATACCCAATAACCGCATTCCGAATCATCTGTTTATAAATCTGTTGCCGTGATAAGAAATGGTGAAAGAAGAAAGTCCTAAATATCACATATTGCTTGTTGATGCCGACAGCCTCCGCCGGACAGCCACAGCTTTCTTGTGTGAAGACAGCGGGTTTGTCATCAGCCAGGCAAACAGCGGAGAACAGGCGTTTTTGATGATCGACGAGGGCAGGGACGAGTATGACCTTGTGATCGTTGATTTGGAGATGCCTCAGATGTCTGCTCTTAAACTGGTAAATGCATTGAAAAAATCTCGTCCCCGGATTCCTGTTTTTATTGTATCTGCTTTTCAGGACAAGTTACGTTTCATGGAGTTGCTCAACAACGATGATAAAAGCGTCAGTGAAAAACTTTCTGTGTGCAAAATAAATGCGGGTGATTAAATAATGAAAACTGACTGGAAACTGTTAAGCAAAGCATCCATTATATTTCTGTTTGTCCTGCCCCCTTCTTTCATAGTGAACATGCCTTTCAGGGTTGTCCTGACAGCCACAGCCTGCATGGTTTCCCTGCTTCTTATTTATTTGCCGGTGAGAAAGAAGATTCTTTCTTTAAAGGGTAATTTTCGGAATAAATATCAAAAGCATGTTTTAGAAACCGATTCTCTGATTGTCGCCATAGCGAAGCTTTTATCGGAAAAAACGAGAATTATTCCGGTGCTGGCAAACCAGCTCAGGGACGTGACAGAGCAGACTGAGAACGCGGCCCTTGAAATCGGCGAGCGTTTCATGAACATAGTGGAAAGGGCCAATAATCAATCGGCAAGGGCATCGGAGGCAGTAGGCAGTTTTGCAGGCAGTGGCAATGGAAACAGCAACAGCACTGCGCTTATCGAATTGAGCAAAAGCTCGCTTACCGGGGTAATAGAAAGATTGAAGCAGAGCACAGCTATCGGTCAACAGATGCTGAAAGACATCGAGACTATCATCGCTGACACATCGAGCATAGGAGAAACTGTTACGCAGATAGAATACATTGCAGACCAGACCAACCTCCTCGCATTGAATGCCGCTATTGAAGCCGCCAGGGCAGGGGAGCACGGCAGGGGATTTGCCGTGGTTGCCGATGAAGTAAGAAAGCTTTCTGACAGGTCGAACACCGCAGCTGACCAAGTGCGGAATCTTATAGCTAAAGTAGAGATGCATTTAAGAGAAATGCACTTGCGGACTGAGAAATCCACTTCCGAAAACTCTGAAAGTACCCGGAAAGAGGAAGCGGTTGTAGATGATACACTCCGAAAACTGGATGCAGTCATGAATGAAGCCGGGAACAGGCTGAAGGAGCTTACAAGGGAAACCGGCTCACTCGCTCAGGACATAAGCAGTGTTGTGGTATCGATGCAATTCCAGGACATAACAAGGCAGAGGATAGAGCACGTTGTAGGACCACTTTTGGCATTTAAAACGGATTTTGAGGAAATTACACAAAAGACAGAGCATATACACGGCGGCATGTTGGCAGGCGGCGATGTAGATACTGAGTGGCTTGAGAATATGTATACGATGGAGTCGGAAAGAGAAGTGATGAAGGAGGTGTTAGGGAATGGCTAAGACAATATTGATAGTGGATGATTCGGCGTCAATGAGGCAGCTTGTGGGTTTTGCGCTCAAGAGCGCGGGTTACGAAGTGGTCGTGGCGGTGCATGGGAAAGATGCCCTTGATAAAGTAAACGGTGCCAAAGTCGAGATGGTGATAACCGACCTCAATATGCCTGAGATGGACGGCATCGAACTAATCAGGCAACTGAGGGCCAAACCGGAGAGCAAGTTTACGCCTATAGTGATGCTAACAACGGAATCCCAGGAGACAAAGAAGCAGCTGGGCAAACAGGCGGGGGCTAGTGGCTGGCTTGTAAAACCCTTCAAGCCCGAAGAACTGGTGGACATAGTCAAGAAATTCGTGAAATAAGGGAGGGGGAGTGATAACTTTCAACGTTGAGCAACCCGGTGATATTGGAGTGCTGATACTCGAAGGAAGCTTCGGCATACAGGATATCGAAGAATTGAAGTCAAATTTTATCAAAGCATTGCACACGGTAGACAAGGTATTTGTGAACATAGAGCGCGTATCAGACGTCGATATTTCCTGTCTTCAGCTTTTTTGTTCGGTCCACCGTACTTCAGTACGGTCCCAGAAAACTGTCGCATTCAGCAGCAGCATACCGGAGCCGGTCAGCAAGGTGGTCAACGACGGGGGCTTTGCAAGGCACGTTGGATGCAGGCTGGATGTTGACAGAACGTGTTTATGGGTTGGCGCCAAATGAAATCAGCGGGCGTGTGAAGGACAGTCTTTGGATATTTACGGGAGAATATTATGTCGATGACGGATTCGCCTAAAAATGTTTTTAGGGAAGAGGCTTATGAGCTGCTTGCCGAGTTGGAGAACTCCCTGCTGGAGCTTGAGGAGCGACCCGCTGATATGGACCTGATAGGACGGGTTTTCAGGGCAATGCACACCATAAAAGGATCGGGGGCTATGTTCGGTTTTGACGATATCGCGGGGTTTACGCACGAAGTCGAAACTGTTTTTGATATGGTCCGCAATGGTGCATTGACTGTGACAAAGCCCCTGATAGACTTGACTCTGTCGGCGCGAGACCAGATCAGAAGCATGCTCGATGCTTCCGATACCGGGGAAATAGTCGATAAGGACAAATCCGAAGATATCATAAGGGCACTCCGGAGTATTGCACATTGCACTTCCGATGAAGAAGACCGCAATGCCCGATCAAAGCCTCAGAAGGCCGGGGAACCCGCCGATGAGAAAAAAAGAGAGGTGACATACCGCATCCGCTTCAAGCCTCCGGCAGACATTTATCTGCGCGGCATCAACCCGCTCTCGATGCTGGAAGAGCTCAAACAGCTGGGGGAATGCAAAATTGTCGCGCAGACATGCGACATTCCCCTCCTCGACGAGTACGGGCAGGATTTCTGCTATCTGCATTGGGACATTATTCTCACTACAAAACATTCCCTTAATGCCATTAAAGACATTTTCATTTTCATAGAAGAAGATTCTGAGCTAAAGATCGATGTTATTTTCGACGAGGGCAATTTCGATACGGAAGGTCATTACAAAAGACTTGGAGAAATACTCATAGAACGTGGAGACCTGACACCGGAAGACCTTCAGAAAATACTTGACGCGCAAAAACTGCTGGGAGAAAAACTGGTAGATGCCGGATTAGTGAAGTCCGGCTCGATACAATCAGCGTTAATCGAGCAGGAATGTGTGAAGGAATTACAGGAGAAACGGAAGAGAACTGAAGCTGTCTCGAGTATCCGGGTCCCGTCAGAAAAGCTCGATATACTCGTGGACCTGGTCGGAGAGCTTGTGACAGTACAGGCCCATCTTACGCAGACAGCAGGGGAAATGGGCGACCCAAAGCTGACCGCAATCGCGGAGGCGGTTGAGAACCTCATTGCCGAACTTCGAGACAATACCATGAACATAAGGATGCTGCCGATAGGCACCACCTTCAGCAAATTCAACCGGCTTGTCCGGGACCTGTCAAAAGAGCTTGGCAAGGAAATAGACCTCATAACTGAGGGGGCCGAGACAGAACTCGACAAAACGGTCATAGAGAAACTCAATGACCCGTTGATACACCTGATCAGAAACAGTATAGACCACGGCATAGAGTCTCCCGACAGCAGGAAAGCGGGCGGCAAGCCCGGGAAGGGAACGATCCATCTTTCGGCAGTGCATTCGGGGTCCCATGTCCTTATACAGATACGGGATGACGGAGCAGGACTGGCTAAAGATGCGATCAGGGCAAAGGCGGTTGAAAAAGGCCTTATTTCGCCTGAGGCGGAGTTGTCGGAGAAAGAGATCTTTTCACTGGTGCTCGCACCCGGATTTTCAACGGCAAAGGCGGTAACAAGCGTATCGGGCCGCGGTGTCGGGATGGACGTGGTGAAGCAGGCAATCGATGCGCTTCGCGGGACAATTGACATAAGCAGTCAGAAAGGGATTGGCACGACGATAACTCTGAAGCTGCCTTTGACTCTTGCCATAATCGACGGTCTGTTGGTGAGGATGGGGGAGGACCATTTCATCGTTCCTCTTTCATCCGTCAAAGAATGTGTGGAACTGACAGCGGAGGATTCGGCGAAGGCGCACGGCAGGCGCCTGGCAAACGTACGCGGCCGGATAATCCCTTACATAAGGCTGAGAGAGCAGTTTGCGATAAACGGCAGTGTGCCTGACATCGAGCAGATCGTGATTACCGAGATAGGGGACGATAACATCGGCTTCGTGGTCGATGAGGTCATCGGAGAACACCAGACAGTGATCAAATCGCTGGGCACATTTTATAAAAATGTTGAAGGCGTATCAGGTGCAACCATATTGGGGGATGGGAAAGTGGCACTGATACTGGACATCTCAAAGATTGCGATGCTGGCAGA
This sequence comes from Nitrospirota bacterium, assembly GCA_963796345.1. Classification (GTDB taxonomy): domain Bacteria; phylum Nitrospirota; class Thermodesulfovibrionia; order Thermodesulfovibrionales; family Dissulfurispiraceae; genus JADFXI01. Next base: position 269,480 of record CAWCLI010000015.1, read on the forward strand.
AGCTGAGGGGAAAACCTGTTGCTGCATATAAATAAACCGCATCGTAAGGAGGAAATCGTGCACTGGTTTAAGGGGTTTAAACAGTTATTGTTTAGGAGGAGGTCATGAGCGTGACAGAAATAACGGCAGTTACACAATACCTCACCTTCAAGCTCGACGAAGAAACCTTTGCGCTTGACGTAGCAAAGGTGAGAGAGATACTGGATTTTACAGATATAACAAAGGTGCCCCGGACCCCTGACTTTATGAGGGGAGTGATCAACCTCAGAGGGAGTGTTGTCCCTGTAATTGATATGCGTTTGAAATTCGGGATGTCAAGGACCGAGAAGACGGTCAATACTTGCATTGTTGTGACAGAAGTGACCACTGAAGGAGAAACGACGGTGCTGGGAGCGCTCGCGGATTCGGTCCAGGAGGTCATAGACCTTGAGCCTGAGCAGATAGAGCCAGCCCCCAAAATAGGTACAAAATTGAATACCGATTTTATCAGGGGCATGGGCAAGCATAATGAGGGATTCATCATGATACTGGACATCGACAAGGTTTTTTCGTCCGACGAGATAACAGTGGTGCAGGACCTTGACCGACACGAAAACTGACAACTTCATAAAAAAAGCAACTATAACGTAAGGAGGACAACGTGTTTGACTTCATTAAAAAAGATGTACTCGATGAGAATGCAAAACTGCGCACAACTCTTGGAGATAAAGAGGAAGAGATCATAAAAGTGCGCTCGGAAAACCGGCGCCATGAATCGCTCATCGCCGCGATTGCGGCGCCGATGTATGTGGTGGACAAAGACCTGGTAATTTCCTCGATCAATGACGTCGCATTGAATGCAATGGGCTACAGCCGTGACGAGGTGGTCGGCAAAATGACCTGCGCGCAACTGTCGAAGACCCCTCTTTGCGGGACCGCCAATTGCACACTTAAGAACTGCATGCGGACCGGTGAACGCATATACGGCGAAACAATTGCCGAAACGCGCAGCGGTCAGAAGCTGCCGATCAAGGCGGCGTGCTCTCCCCTTATGGATGAGAATGGAAAACCTTATGGCGGTATCGAAGTCATTGTCGATCAGACGGAAGTAACAAGGGCGAAGTGGGAAATGGGGAACATTCTCAAGACAATTGCGGCGCCGATGTTCGTAGTGGACAAGGACCTGGTAATTTCCTCCGTCAATGACGCCGCATTGAATGCAATGGGCTACGGCCGTGACGAGGTAGTGGGCAAAATGACCTGTGCACAGTTCTCAAAAACTCCTCTCTGCGGTTCGGCCAATTGTACGCTTAAGCACTGCATGCGGACCGGTGAGACCATATACGGCGAAACAGTTGCCGAAACGCGGAGCGGTCAGAAGCTGCCGATCAAGGCGGCATGTTCTCCTCTTATGGATGAGAATGGAAAACCTTATGGCGGCATAGAGGTCATTGTCGACATCAGCGAGATTAAACGGTTGCAGGGCGAGGCCGAGGAACAGAAAAAATATCTTGAAGGTCAGATAACTTTGCTGGTCAATGCGATGGATAAAGTGAGCGATGGAGATCTTTCTTTTCAGTTAAAGGCTGAAAGAAACGATGATGTTGGACAATTAATCGAAAAAGTCAATGCAACTATCCTTGTCTTAAGGAAGACCGTGGCAGAGGTGAAAGCTGCGGCAGACAATGTGGCCGCAGGCAGCGATCAGTTAAGTGCCGGCGCCCAGCAGCTTTCGCAGGGATCTACAGAACAGGCAGCGGCAGTCGAAGAGGTCTCTTCATCGATGGAGCAGATGGTCTCCAATATCAGGCAGAACGCCGACAATTCACAACAAACGGACAAGATAGCAGTTAAATCAGCCGGAGACGCCAAGGAAGGCGGAAAATCCGTTACAGACACAGTCAATGCGATGAAACAGATTGCCGACAAGATATCGATTATTGAAGAGATCGCGCGGCAGACAAACCTGCTTGCCCTTAATGCGGCTATCGAAGCGGCAAGGGCCGGGGAGCACGGCAAAGGCTTTGCTGTAGTGGCCTCAGAGGTAAGGAAGCTGGCCGAGAGGAGCCAGACAGCCGCAGCGGAGATAAGCGAGTTGTCAGCCAGCAGTGTGCGGATAGCGGAGAAGGCGGGTGAGATGCTCGGCAAGCTTGTACCGGACATCCAGAAGACGGCGGAGCTGGTGCAGGAGATAAGCGCGGCCAGTAATGAGCAGAACTCGGGTGCGGAGCAGATAAACAAGGCTGTACAGCAGTTGGACCAGGTAATACAGCAGAACGCTGGGGCTTCCGAAGAGATGGCTTCAACATCAGAGGAGCTTTCCTCGCAGGCAGAGCAACTGCAGCACGCGATATCTTTTTTCAGAGTGGATGGCGAGGGGGTCTCGGCTGAGGGGGCTTCTGTCAGGAGGACAACAAAGCCTGCTCCTAAAATGAATGTTGCGCACATAAACAATCGGAAGACACCGGCACTTGCGGGCAGGGAGCAGGGCAAAGCAAAAGGCGTTGCTCTTGACCTGAGCAATGGAAACGGACATGGAAATGGATCGGACAGACTGGACAATGATTTTGAAAGATTCTAGGAATGGACACAAAATCTGACAACGGTATAACACTTGCGAGGATAAGTGACAGGGATTTCAGTCGCCTGAGCGAATTCATACATGACTCCTGCGGGATAAAGATAACCCCTGCAAAAAAAGTCATGCTCGAAACCCGTCTCTCAAAGCGGCTGAAAAATCTCTGCATTCATACTTTCAGGGACTATTGTGAATATCTCTTCAGTCCCCGGGGTATGCAGGATGAACTGGTCCACATGATCGACATGGTCACGACAAACAAGACAGATTTTTTCAGGGAGCCCTCCCATTTCAGTTATTTGGCCGATAAAGCGGTCCCGGAACTGGTAAATCTGCATGAAGCAGGGATGAGACGAGCGCTCAATGTCTGGAGCGCGGGTTGTTCAACAGGGGAAGAACCTTATACCATAGCAATGGTGCTTAATGGACTGAAGGAAAAATATAACGGGTTCAGGTATCTGGTACTTGCCACCGACATTTCGACAAAGGTGCTCGAAATGGCCCATCGTGCCATTTATACTGATGACAGGATTGAGCCCATCCCCGACTTGTTGAAAAGGAAATATCTCCTCAGAGGCAAAAACAATCAAAACGGGTTCGTAAGAATTGTGCCTGAACTGAGGGCAGCCGTCAATTTCCGGCGGCTGAATTTCCAGGAGGAAGATTTCGGCATGAGAGAACCCATGGACATTATCTTTTGCAGGAACGTCATAATCTATTTTGACAGACCGACGCAGGAGAAACTACTGAAAAGATTCTGCAATCATCTGGTCCCCGGCGGATATGTTTTTATGGGGCACTCCGAGACGCTTCAGGGAATGGACCTGCCGCTTGTTCCGGTTGCCACGACGGTTTACAGAAAAAGAGGAAGGCAAAGATGAACGATAACAAAAGAACCACATGTGAAGACAAACTCAAAACCGCGCTCGCCGAGTGTAAATGGGTAGAGGAGCGGCTCAAGACGGCTGAAGAGGAAAAAATAAAACTCAGGGGCCAATTGTTCCAGGCCCAAAGAATGGAAGCATTAGGGCAGATCGCAGTGAGGGTTACACATGATTTGAATAACCTCTTGTCTGTTATCGGAACTTTCAGTTACATCCTGGAAAAGAAGATCGAAGAAGACAGTTCTCTCAGGGTTTATACAGATCATATAGATGAGGCTGTCAAAAAAGCTGCTGATTTGATAAATGGAATGCTTGCATACAGCAGGGCGCTTGAAGAAAATACATCGGGACATATTGAGCTGAGTGAAGGCATGAAGACCATACTGCTGGTTGAAGACGAACACGCACTGAGGTCAGCTATACTGACTGTCCTGCAAGCCGCCGGACATACCGTCTTGACGGCAGAAGATGGAGAAGATGCCGCAAATAGATTTATGGAAAACAAAGACTCAATCGATATAGTAATTATGGATGTAATATCGCCCCGCAAGAATGGCAAAAATGCCTGTGACGCGATTCGGAAGATACAACCCGATGTGAAGATTATATTCACCGGCGGATATGTGGATGACATCGGGACAAGAACTGAAATCCTTCATGATGGGTTGCAGTTTATCCCTAAACCTGTTTCACCTGGAGAATTTCTTGAAAGGATCAAAGCCGTGCTGGATAAATGACAGTTTCCGGTCTTGCGAAAAGGACAACAGTTGCAAGCAAATGGAAAAACTGGCGGGAGCGTGTCGGAATCGAACCGACCCTTCCGGTTTGTGGCCGGAAACACTGGATTTGAAGTCCAGGAGGGACACCAGAACCCTATGCACTCCCATGGTTGATTTATAAGACAGTTTACCACATTTCGTGATATTCCACTGTTACGCTTGTCGAGTATTGTAGCAGAACTGTGGTAACTATTTAGCGTCTGCGGACAGTCGTTACTTAACATGCAAAAGCCTATTAAGGGAAACATTCGTATCGTCTCGTTTATGAAATACTCCCCCCACGAGTCAGAGTCTTCAATATTTGAACTGTTTGTGTATGCAATATACTGCATATTAAGCACATTTTTGCATGCAAGTAAATGTATTGGCAAATCGATTCCCCTATTGCCCCCTGCTTGCCTTCCCCTCAAATTAGTGCATTGTGCCAATATTGTGTCAATTCCGTCGCTGGTAAGTCCCCTTGATCGCAAAACGTTCATTAAGGATTCTTTGGAACCGGGGTGTGTATATCAGGTCGTACACAAACGCTTTATCAGGGAAAAGGCAAAGCGCTGCTCTCCTTGTATGGCTCATCAGTGTCAGAGACTCATGCAGCGCCAGGTCGGACTGCATCAGGACCGCCTCAGTGAGGTCAACGATCCATCTCAGCCACCGGATCTTATGTTCTTCCTCATTGATAAGGTCATCATTCGCATGTCGCATGTATTTATTATAGCATTGCCCGGCAGCCGGCCCTGCGAGGACGATATTTTTTTGTTCAACACGTTTCGGGAGTGAAGTCACTATGAAAAAAGTTATAACCATAATTTATGTTATACATTGTATATGCTTGGAAATTAAGTATAATTTAATTTAGCTCCACGTGTTTATAATCTTCGTTATATTTTCATTAATAGATAGATATTGGCAAACCGGTTAAAAAGCAATGAGATGTTGCTTTAAGGTTCCTGGCACACCCTTTGCTTTTTAATTTTTAATTATAACGGTTTGAACCGGTTTTTTAAGTGTGTGCAATAACCATCGGACGAAATCCGATACCGCTTATGCTTGGCTTTTTATTATAATTATATTTTATACTCATATATTGTGGACGTGCGGCTTTAGGATTGTATTAAATCTGGTTTGACAGGAGACAGGGATGATTGAAATAAGGATACATGGCCGTGGGGGACAGGGGAACGTGGCTGCGGCCGAGCTGCTGGCCGTTGCAGCATTCCATGACGGTAAGTTTGCTCAGGCCTTCCCGGCTTTTGGGGCTGAGCGTGTTGGAGCGCCGGTGCAGGCGTTTGTAAGGATCGACGACAAAAAAATACGGTTGAGAGAGGAGGTCCGGACCCCGGACTATCTGATTGTGCAGGACGCAGGTCTGATCAGTACTGTGCCTGTGCTGGATGGTCTGAAGCCGGGCGGTTTCATTCTCGTGAACTCGGATAAATCTCCCGAAGAGTTGAAACTTAAGACAACGGCAACAATCCAGACTATTCCCGCGACCGAGATTGCGCTCGAAATTATCGGCAGGCCTATTCCTAATGCAATAATGATCGGGGCCTTTTGCAGCATCACGGGAATTGTGAGCCTTGAGGCGGTACAGCGGGCCATTGTGGAGAAATTTCCGGGCAATGTAGGTGCTAACAATGTAGCCGCCCTCGAAAGGGCGCATGAATACATCGAAAAGAGGAAGCTAAATGCTTAAACAAATTGAAGGATCACATGCTGTTGCGGATGTGGTGGCGCTTTGCCGCCCGAATGTAATATCGGCATATCCGATCACTCCGCAGACCCATATAGTGGAAAGGCTTGCAGACCTTGTGAGCGAGGGGCACCTGAAGACGGAATTCGTCAATGTGGAGAGTGAATTCTCCGCCGCGTCGGTTGTCTTTGGCGCGAGTGCGGCGGGTGCGCGTTCATATACGGCAACGACCTCGCAGGGGCTGCTACTTATGAACGAAGTAATCTATTGCATAGCGGGAATGCGCCTGCCAATCGTGATGACGTGCGCCAACCGGGCGATATCCGCTCCATTGAGTATATGGAACGACCACCAGGATTCGATGTCTGTAAGGGATGCGGGATGGCTGCAGCTTTATGCGGAAGACAACCAGGAGGCAGCGGACCTGCACATTCAGGCTTTCAAAATAGCTGAACAGACTTCCCTGCCAGTCATGGTATGCATGGACGGCTTTATCCTTACCCATGCATTTGAGCCGGTCGATGTCCCTGACCAAAAGGAGGTCGACGACTTTTTGCCCCAGTTCAAACCTAAGTATGTCGTGGACCCGGCTTGGCCGAGAGGTATCGGATTGTTCGCTGATCCTCGTTTTTATATGGAAGTCAGATATACCCTTCATCGTGCTCTCGAGAAATCCGAAGATGTCATCAAACGGGTGAGTGCCGACTTTGCCAATAAATTCGGCAGAAAGAGCGGCGGCCTGTTTAAGACCTACAAGGTCGATAATGCAGATGTTGTAATCGTCGCCATGGGCTCAGTGGTCGGCAGCATCAAAGACCTCATCGATATTCTGGAGAGTGAGGGGAAAAGAGTCGGGCTCCTTCAGATTTGCTCGTTCCGTCCCTTCCCGAGGCAAGCGGTTTATGAGGCCCTCAAGGACAAGAAGAACATTGTTGTGCTTGAGAAGGCTGTCTCTTTGGGCAGAGGCGGGATCCTCGCTAGCGACATACGGTGGTCTTTCCCCAGGGCGGAGCAGACTAAGCGTTACATCAGCAGTTTTATTGCGGGGCTGGGAGGCAGGAACATCTCGCTGGACGACCTTCGGTTCATGGTGGAAAAAGTGGAAAAGGAGCCGGTCGAGCTTGAATTCCTCGGACTGAAAAAAGAAATCATCGCGGACAGAGACTTATAATAAAGGAAGAAAAAAATGACAGATATCGATATTAATAAAGTGGAGAAGAAGAACCTGCTTGCAAGCGGCCATCGTGCTTGCGGCGGCTGCGGACAGGCCCTGGCAGCACGCCTTGTAGCGGATGCCTCGGGGGAGAACACCATTGCATGCGTAGCCACCGGCTGCCTGGAGGTATTCAGTTCGCCGTATCCTGACCCGGCATGGCGCATCCCGTTTCTGCACAGCCTTTTCGAGAATGCTGCCGCAGTGGCCTCGGGTGTCGATGCGGCTTACAGGTCGCTTAACAAGGGAGCTGTGAACATCATCGCACAGGGGGGAGACGGAAGCACTGCTGATATCGGCTTTCAGAGTATCAGCGGCATGTTCGAGAGGGGACACAACATCCTCTATGTTTGCTACGACAACGAGGCTTACATGAATACGGGGGTGCAGCGCTCAAGCTTCACTCCGTTCGGCGCAAAGACGACGACGACCCCCGGAGGCAACAAAACCCTTAAGAAGAACATGCCCATGATCGCCGCTGACCATGGCATACCGTATGTTGCCACCGCTTCAGTCGACGATTACCGGGACGTACAGAGGAAAGTAAAGACAGCCCTCTCTATCGAGGGGCCTAAATACCTGCATATACTCGCTCCGTGTCCGTTGGGTTGGGGACATGCCGGCGAGCTCAGTATTCAGATTGCCAGGCTGGCGAGACAGACCTGTATTTTCCCTGTCTTTGAGATCAGGAACGGCAAAGTGACCAATGTCCAGAAGGTGCCTTTGAAGAAACCGGTCGAGGAATACCTGAAACTTCAGGGCAGATTCAAGAATCTCTTCAAGAAAGGTGTGCCTACCGCTACGGTGGCGGAAATTCAGGAAATTGCAAACAAGAATATAGAGAGGTTTAATTTATAATGGAAAAGTTACCTTTAGGGTTGGCCCTGGATTTAAGAAACGTAGTACCTTACAAGACAGGTTCGTGGCGTACTATGATGCCTGTGAATATCAGGCAGACTCCGCCCTGCACGCACCGCTGTCCGGCCGGGAATGATATCCGCGGATTCCTCAGGACTCTTGCGGAAAGGAAGGATTTCGAGGAAGCCTGGCATATACTCACACGGACGAACCCGTTGCCCGCTGTCTGCGGGAGAGTTTGCCCGGCTTTTTGTGAAACTGAGTGCAACCGCCGTGACTTCGATGCTCCATTGTCCATCAACTGCGCTGAACGGAGCATAGGCGATTACGGCATGGAGAAACGTCTCGGGCACAAGAAGATCATTACCTCGGTGAGGAAGGAGAGGGTGGCCGTAGTCGGGTCGGGTCCTGCCGGTCTGTCATGCGCCTTTCACCTCGCAAAGCGGGGGTTCAGGGTAAAGATATTCGAATCCGCCGGAGCGCCCGGAGGGATGATGCGTTGGGGCATCCCCGAATACCGCCTGCCAAAAGAAGTTTTGGACCGCGAGATCACTGCCATACTGAATCTCGGTATCGAATTAGAATGCAATGTGCGTGTAGGAATCAATATCCCGATGGATGAGTTGACCAGCCAGTATGATGCGGTATTCCTGGGTCTTGGGGCCCAGAAAGGGATAACCACAAATGTGCCGGGCGAGGACGCGCAAAATGTGTTCACTGGCGTTAACTTTTTAAGAGAGGTGAACAGCGGCAGGAAGATTGATGTTGGAAGAGACGTTGTGGTGGTCGGCGGCGGCAACACCGCGATGGACTGTGCGCGGGTGGCGAAACGGCTTGGAGGAAACGTGAGTGTTCTCTACCGCCGTACGCGCACTGAGATGCCTGCGATCTCCGCTGAAATTGACGAAGCGATGGACGAGAGGATAATGTTTCGTTACCACACCAATCCGGTCAAGATCCTGACTGACGAAAACCATGTGATCGGTATACTCTGCATGCGTATGGAACTGAAAGAGGCTGATGCCTCAGGACGCGCAAGACCTGTGCCCATACCGGGATCGGAATTTGTTCTTCCCGCTGATTCGGTGATAATGGCGACGGGACAGGCAGTTGATTACGACGGAATAGAGATCAATAAGAGAGACAATCAATGGATCGACGTGAACGAGCAATTGATGACCGGCACAGACCGTGTGTTCGCCGGAGGCGATGCTGTACTGGGACTTGAGACCGTCTCGGCTGCGGTGGGACAGGGACTGCTCGCCGCTTCTGCCATCGAGGATTTTATTATGGGACAGACTGAAAGCAGGCTCGCAAGGCCTCCCGTGGTATATTCCAGGGACCTGAACACGTACTATTATCGGGAGGAGAAGCGCTTCGAGAAAGAGGCGGTCCCTGTGCATGTGAGGCTGAAAAACTTCACCGAGATATATTCTTCTTTCGAACTCGATGGCATTATTAAAGAGGCGGGCCGCTGCTTCAGTTGCGGTGAATGTTTTCAGTGTAACAACTGCCTGATGTACTGCCCGGACAATGCGGTGAAGAAAGACCCTGCAACCGGCAAATTCGAATTCGACTACGATTTCTGCAAAGGGTGCGGGATTTGCGCCAAAGAATGCCCGTGCCACTATATTGAGATGACATTGGACAAATAGAGACGGGCAAAGGGCAAAAGGCAAAAGGCTAATGGTTAAAAGGCTAAACAAAAACCTTTCGCCATTAGCCTTTTGCCTTCTTTTATTTCTTCCCTGTGTGTTCTTCAACCTCCAGCCTGCCATGCTCCAGCTCTTTCACCTGCTCCTCGTCTAGCCTGAGCAGAAGCGTCTGGAATTCCCCGACATGGGTTTTCTCTTCCCTTGCCACGTCCAGGAGAATATCTTTTATATGTTTGTTTTCGGCCAGTCCGGCCATCTGCTCATATAGGTTGATGGCATCCAGTTCAGCAATAATGGCGGCCCTTAATATTTCCTTGTCGATATTTTTTTTGCTTACCTTTTGAAGCGAGATGGGCATCCGGGATAACATTTCTTCCTCCGTATAAGATTATTTAAGTGCCTAAGTATATAACAAATATTACGCCATTGTAACTATTGTCACGCCTTTTCCTCCTTCGCCCTGTTCTCCGCTTCTGAAATTTTTCACAAGTGGGTGGCGTTCAAGGTGCTCCCCGACTGCCCTGAGCAGGATTCCGGCCCCGATCCCGTGGACAATCAGGACTTCGCTGAGTCCCGCAAGGGAGGCGTGGTTGAGAAAGGGTTCGAGATGCGAGAGCGCTTCATCAACCCTCATGCCCACCAGATTGATTCGCGAGGATGTCTCCTCCTCGGGCCTTATTACGTTCGGAATCTCTTGCGGCGCCGCTGCCTGCCTTCCCCTGCTGTATTCTATGTCGGATGCCGGGACATCGACTTCTTTGCCACGCGCCTTCACTTTGACGCGGTTGTGCTTGAAATTGATTTCCACAACAGGGGCATCACCTGCCAGCGATTTAACGTATACGACATCACCCTCCATTATCTCGTCGATCGACGGAGAGCCGCGGCCGGGGCTTTCGTATTCCCTGATTTTCCCTGCAACGCGATCCTGTGCCAGTTCAGCCTGCTTTATTGCATAACGGCTTTTCTCCCGCTCTTTCTTCCTGGCTTCTTCGAGCAGCTCATACATTTCCCTCTTGGACTTAGCAATTATTTCAGCAGCCTCTCTGTATGCATTTGCCAGCAGTTCCTTTTGTCTAGCCTCCGCTTCAGACAGGGCAATGCCGAGCGCCCTGTTCTTTTCCTCTATCTGAGACCGCTCCTTACTGATTTCTTCCAGTGCCTTCTCATAACGTGCCCTCTTTTCACTCACGTCGGCTATCAGGTTGTCAAATTCCACTTTCAGTCCGCCGAGCATGGCCTTCGCCGATTCGATGATACTGTCCGGCAAACCGTATCGCCGGGCCACTTCCAGGGCGTGCGACTGCCCAGGTTCCCCTATCCTTAACCGGTACAGAGGTGTCAGCGTCTTTTGATCAAATTCCATGGAGGCGTTTACCATGCCTTCGGTCTTGTATACAAAACCTTTTATGTCCGTAAGGTGTGTGGTTGAAAAAACAAGGGCCCCGCTAAACCTGAGTTCTTTCAGGACTGCGCACGCAAGTGCTCCTCCCTCGTCAGGATCTGTCCCGGTGCCCAGTTCATCGATCAGCACCAGGGAATGGGCATCAGCCGTCTTCAATATTCTTGAAATATTAGACATGTGCCCTGAAAAGGTGGATAGATTGTTTTCGATTGATTGTTCGTCTCCGATATCGATCAGCAGCTTATCAAACATCGGGAATCTCGATGCAGAATCAGCCGGCACCGGCATGCCGGTCAGAGCCATGAGCTGAAGCATGCCTATTGTTTTTATTGCAATAGTTTTCCCGCCCGCGTTGGAACCCGTGATAACCATCACAGTGCTGTCGCCTCCGAGCGTGACATTCAGAGGGACGACCTCGTGAGGACCATCCGGGCGTTGAAATGAGATGACGAGAAGAGGATGGCGTGCATTTACGAGACAGAGACTGCCCGGCTCCCCTTTCTCTCCGATTTGGGGTATCTGCATGCGGAATTTATCGGCAAACTTTGCGATACTGTTCAGGACATCGATATACACGACGGTGCGATACTGGCTGTCTATGTCGCCGGCTTCTGCGCGAAGTTTTGAGCTGATAGCCCTCAAAATACGTATCTCTTCCGCTTTTTGCCCGGCGACAAGGTTTTCAAGCTCGTTGGCAAGACCGATGATGGCAAGCGGTTCCATAAATGCTGTTTCCCCTGACTTCGAGACATCGTGCACGACACCCGGTATCTGGCCCTTGGAATCCATCCTTACCGGAATTACCCACCTGCCGGACCTGGTCGTAATAAAATCATCCTGCAAAAACACGGAGACATCGCCGTCCCTCACTATTCCTTCAAGCTTATTGCGTATCCTGCTTTCGAGCTTGCGTATCTGACCCCGCAGTTCGGCCAGTTCATGGGAGGCGCTGTCGAGGATTGCGCCTTCGCTGTCGATCGACCGCTTCAGAACACGCAGGATTTCCGGGAAACCGGTCAGCGCATTTGCCAGGTCATTCAACAGGGGGAAATCCTCGTGTTCCCTTATCTGGGAGGCGATCCCGTCAATGTTGTCCAGAACGGGCAGGAATTCGGCAAGTTCCACTCCTTCGAGCACCGCGCCCTCCGGGGCTGCCCTGGCAAGCAGCGGAGAGATATCGGAAAACGGCAGTATGGAAAATGTGCCGCCGCCGTCTAATATCCTCATGATCTCACCGGTCTGGCCGAGTCTCTTTTCGATACTGCACTTGTCGCTCAAAGGATGGAGCGAGAGCACCATCTCCCTCGACGCCTCGCTGTGGGCGAAATCTGCGATTATGCCCAGCAGTTTATTGAATTCAAGAAGATTGAGGGAGAAAGAGCCGCCTGGTCCGTTCTGCAGCAATGAACTTACTCCGTGTTGATCAGGAAGGACATGACCATGTTGATAATGCTGATGACGAGGGCACCCCATAAAGCCGGCCAGAAACCCGCGACTGTGAATCCGAGATCAAGGGCTTTTGACGCAGCGCTGGTAAGCAGGAGCATAAATGCGTTCAGTACAAAAATAAATAATCCAAGCGTCAATATGACCAGGGGAAAAGAGAGCAATTTCATTACCGGACGCACAAACGCATTCAAAACCCCGAAGACCAGCGCAACGAGCAGCAGCCCGTATCCCGGCCCGCTATAGTTGATGCCGTGAATTAGTTTGGCGGCCACCCACAGGGCGACTGTATTCATAAAAAGGTGCATGAAAAAATACATAATCTAATTATACCAGATCATACCTGTACATTTTTCCTCTCATCTTTCCATCGTGATGGAAAGATCATTTTAAAGGCCGTACCCTTTCCCACTTCGCTTTCGACCTTTATCTCTCCCAGATGCTCCGTAACGATTTGTTTCACAAGCGGCAGTCCCATTCCGAAGCGTCTGCTTTTTGTGCTGTAAAAAATATCAAATATTCTCTTAATATCTTCAGCGTTGATCCCTGTGCCTTCATCATAAATGGTAAGCACCACGTTGTCGTTTTCAATCGATGTAGTGAGCTGAATCCGGCCGCCGTTTGCAGTCGCGTCAATGGCGTTTCTAAGAACATGAAAGACGGCGACCCTCATCAAGCCTTTCTGCATATTGATGTTTATCGGCTTGTCAAAAAGACGGACCGACATGAGCACGCCCTTGTCTGCGGCTTCTTTGGACACTAACGCAGTTACATCCTCCACGATGTCGTTAAGGTCCTCATAAGAAAACTGGGACCGTTTGGTTTTAAGCAGGTTCTCAAAATCACCTACCGCGCTTTGCAATTTATCGCATTCAGAGATCATATTCTGGAGGTCTTCCCCGAGCTTTTCACCTTGTTCTTTCTTCCTTAGCACGCGCTTGCATGTAAGCCCTATTATGGCCGCAGGGTTCCTGACCTTGTGGGCAATGGTCAGTGCCATAAGGCTCATTGTCCGTTCAGCAACAATGTCTTCAAGTTCCTGGGTCAATTCCGTTAATTCCAGATTGATGTTTTCTATCCGTTTCTTGTCATTGAGTATGCTCAGGTAAATATCGTAAATCCTTATGAAAAAGATGCTGATCGAACCCACAATAAAAAAACTGATGATATTTATACTGCCGCTGACCGGCTCAATGATGTTCCAGATGCCGCGTGATCCCGACGCTATCAGGATATGCTGCAGAATATGCCCGAGAGAACGCGAAACGGAATAGAGAACAAACGATGACGAAAGCCATACCATGTAATGCCATAGAATATTTTCTTTGTTCCTCCCGTAAAGTTTCAGGCTCGCAGCCAGGCTGAATACCGACAGCATTATGAATATGGCGGCCCCGGCGAACGAGACTGCAAATACCGGCAACAGAGGCAGTACAACGGATGAGACCGTTACCGGCGAAGCCCTGTTCTCTTCAGCCAGATGCTCACTCAATCCTTTATAGAACAGCAGCATTGCAATATCGAGGAGCACATAGTCAAAGCTTGCGAAATAATAGAAATAGTCATTGGCGTGAAGCAATACATTTCTCTTAAAGTATTCCAGTCCGGCGTTGCCGCCTATAAAGTGAGAGGGGTCCATTTTCAAAGCTGATAACTGACCGAAAAACACGATAATGTCCCACATAATGAAACAAATGAGTGAGAAGAAAGTATAACGCCAGCCCTTTTCTTTGTGCAGTCTGTTCCGGAGCATGGCCCACAACACAAGGCCACACGCAAAAAGGAAATATATACGTGCAGCCTCATTCACAAAAGTCGCCGGGTATTCGTGGGTCACAAAAGCCCCGGCATCGGAAGGCGCCAAGAGGACACACAGGCAGATGATAGTTCCAATAAAATTCAGTGAAAAAATAACATTGACCGGAATTTTCCGGACGGGGGCAGCGCGATTTTTCAATTTAAGCACGTTCTCCACGATGTTAAATATAACAGACTTCGCAACTTTTGACTAATACCTGTTTATTAAATAGCCCTGAGACTGCATTGAATTGCCGCGTATAAGAGACATATAATATAGGCAGGAACTTGAATTACCCGAACGCCGGCATGACATTTGCCGCAAAGTCGCGAGGAAATATTGAGGACCCTCGAAATTCTCATATTTATTTTTGCACTTGGCGTCTTATGCCTTAGCTGGCCCATGCTCGAGATATTCCATGCAGAGTTAACGGCTTACCTGTTTATTTTCTGGTTTGTTTACATCCTGTTAGTAGCTTATATCGATTATAAGGCAAATCGATATAAGAAATCGTAGGCGCCGTCATGTTTGCACCGTTCAATCTTTTTGCGATTACTCTTTGCTATCTGGTCCTTCTTTTTGTTATCGCATATTATGCGGAAAAAAAGGAGCAGACCGGAAAGAGCATAGTCAATAACCCTTATATCTATTCCCTGTCGCTCGCCGTGTATTGTACTTCCTGGACCTTTTACGGAAGCGTCGGCAAGGCGGCGACATCCGGTTTGTCCTTTCTCCCTGTTTATTTGGGACCGACGCTTATAGCTGCTTTGTGGATAGTCCTCCTCAAGAGGATAGTCAGGATTGCCAAAATAAACAGGATTACCACTATATCCGATTTTATCAGTTCGCGATATGGTAAATCCCTCGTTCTTAATGCCCTTGTCACATTTGTTGCCGTTGCCGGCATAACACCGTATCTCGGCCTGCAGATTAAAGCGATTATAAGCACCTTTGCCATAATATCGGGCAAAACAACAGTGAGCGTTTCGGTGGGCATTTTTGTCACTCTGTTTCTTGGAATATTTGCAATTATCTTTGGAGCACGCCGTCTTGATTTTTCAGAAAGGCACAGCGGGCTTGTCCTGGCAATTGCTTTTGAGTCCATGATCAAGTTGACAGCCTTTATCCTTGTGGGCCTTTTTGTGACCTACGGATTGTTCGACGGTTTCGGCGATATCTTTTCCCGGATCAGGGCGTCCGGATATTCCGAACTCTTCTGTCTTGGAAAAGGGTCGGTAACTCCTTATTCGGAATGGTTTGCGATCCTCTTTATTTCCATGATGGCGATAATGTTTTTGCCCCGGCAATTTCACATGGCTGTCGTGGAGAATTATGATGAAGCACATATCACAAAAGCCGCATGGCTCTTCCCATTGTACCTCTTACTGATAAATATTTTTGTGATCCCCATAGCCTCCGGCGGCCTTCTTCTTGGAGGGGCCGTGAAAGATGCCGACTATTTCGTCCTTTCCTTACCGCTGGATCATGGAAAGAAATACCTCTCCCTTTTGGCCTTCATAGGCGGCTTTTCTGCAGCAACAAGCATGGTAATCGTTGAGTCTCTCGCCCTGAGCACCATGGTCATGAACAGCATGATTATGCCCTCGCTTATGAGATTCCAGGACAGTCCCCGGTTTCCGGTCATTATTTTGAATATGAAAAGGATGGTCATCCTCGGGGTCGTGCTTTTAGGTTATATCTTCACCCATCTGATCGGCGAGTACTACAGCCTCGTGGATATAGGGCTTAAATCGTTCGAAGTGGTGACGCTCTTTGCGCCTGCTTTCCTGCTTGGTTTGTACTGGAAGGGCGGCAATAAAAAAGGGGCCATAGGCGGCCTTATTACCGGCTTTGTCATCGTCACCTATACCCTCATCATGCCTGCCCTGCTGAGAGCGGGGGTCTTACAGAACAGGGGAATTATCTCGCTTATGATCAACTCGGAGATATTCAACCCTAACAGCCTCTTCGGAATAAAAGGACTGGGGAAGTGGGGTCATGCCCTCTTCTGGAGTATGCTTTTTAACGTGGTTATTTATGTCGGGGTATCACTGTTCACCGGGCGGTCAAAGGAAGAAGAGATACAATCACTCGTTTTTGTCGAGTCTTATAATGTAGTGAAAGGGTTGGGCCCCGGCGGATCATATGCCCACAACGATGTTGAGGATATCCTTGCCCGGTATCTTGGCAGGACGCAAGCGGCAGGAGTAATTGAAAATTTTTTGCTCAAAAAAAATAAAAATAGAAATGAGCTTGCCCCAAAGGACTTCTTTGAATTGCGGGACGAAGCTGAGAAGGTGCTTTCGGGCGCAATAGGGCCTTCCATGGCAGCGATTATTTTTAACAACAAATTCATATTAACGGAAAAAGAACGGGAAGAGCTTTCGGAATCGGTAAAGCAAATTACCCGGAGCCTGAGACTTTCAAGCCATGAACTGGCGGAGGCCAACCGTGAGTTGTCTTATTTGAAGGAATTCACCGAAAATATCATCGAGAGCACTCCTGTAGGTATTGTTACGCTTGATTCGGCGTTGAAAGTCAAATACTGGAACAGGCAAATGGAGGCGATGACAGGAATTGCAAAATCGAATGCCTCCGAAAGATGCATATTGACGTTGCTCCCGTGGATACCGGAGGATGTTTTAAAGAAGATTCAACAGCGGGACATCACATGCTACACACCTGATCACAAGACTTTTAAAATATATATAAGCCCATTTAAAGACCCATCGGGAGGGTCCGTGGTCATTATAGAAGATATTACCGAGCAGGAGAGGCTGGAAAGGGAACGGAAAAACATTCTCTCCATGTTCGCCCATGATATGAAAAATCCGGTGATGGTGGCAGGCGGTTTTTTATCGAGACTGTGTTCGCGCAGGGAAGGTCCCCTTTCGGAAATGCAGCAGGATTGCCTCGCTGTAATAAATGACGAACTGAAAAAATTGGAAGAGTTGGTTCGTGATTTCCTTGAATTTTCAAGATTTGAGGCAAAAGAATGCAAACCAATGAAGGCTGCGTGTGATATGGATGCCACTCTGTCGAAGTTGATCGAAACTGAAAAAAATGAAGCGAACAAAAATAATATTGCTGTCCTCTACGAGAAAATACCGGAGTATGCATCATTTATCGTGAACGCCGACTGCACTATGATCAGCCGGGTTTTCACCAATCTCCTCGACAATGCAATACGATATACGAATTCCGGGGGGACTGTTTCGATCAAGCTTTCCAACAGGGAAAACGACATTCTCGTGCAGGTGAGAGACACGGGTATAGGCATATCGGAGAATCATATCCCCTATATTTTTGATGCATTTTATCGGGTCAGCAGAGACACAAAGGGTTCGGGACTGGGTTTATCCATCGCAAAAACAATTATAGAGGCACATGGAGGCAGGATATCGGTTGCAAGTGAGCCCGGCCAGGGCAGTACGTTCAGCTTTACCCTGCCCAAACAGTGAAGGCGATGTGATAAAATGCATGCAATGGCACAGGTCCTGAATATTCGGAAAATCGGCGAATACAGTATCAATGCTTTTACGCATTTCGCGGCCCCCTACCGCCTGCTGTACGATTGTTTGAGACATATTATGTCCCTGAAAGTCCATCCTTCGCGGACTGTCCTTTACAGGCAGATATATTTCACCGGGATAGAATCACTCAAGACGGTCTCTATAATTGCCTGCCTTGTTGGAATCGTGATTATCACGCAGGCAATGAATATTGGGGGATTGAACGCTGCTCTAACCGGGAAAATTCTGCTATGGATGGTGGTACGCGAACTCGGTCCTCTGCTGACGGCGGTAATAGTCATAGCACGGAGCGGCACTGCTACGGCTGCGGAACTCGGGTCTATGAAGATTAACGGCGAAATAGACAACTTGAAAGTCATGGGTATTTCTCCTCTGAATTACCTTATTGTTCCGAGAGTCGCGGGTATTACAGTATCAATGGTCACTCTGACGGTATATTTTCAGATAGTGTGCGTCATAGGCGGATTGTTTGTGTCCTCAGTCATAATGGGTACCCCGTTTTTACAACATGCTCAGACCATGTTCGGAGCACTCACTGTCTTCGAAGTGGGCTTGTCCTTATTGCGGAGCTTGGTTTTTGGCCTTGTCATTTCCGCTGTCTCTTGCTACAGGGGACTTATGGTAAAGTTATCCATAACAGAAATCCCGCGGGCAACTACCGCGGCCGTGATGCAAAGCTTGTTTTCTATATTCATTTTTGATGGATTGATCACTCTTATATCGTACCTATGATAAAGTTCGAAAATGTTACCATGGATAGTTTCGGGCACGCCTCTTTCGAGGTGAAACCTGGGTCGAGCTGCAAGATAATCGTTAATTCCAGACACGACAAAAAAATACTTCTCGGCACCATGCTCGGTCTGCTGAAGCCTGCAGGGGGGATAGTCCGTCTGTTTGGCAGGGATATCTATTCCATATCGGAACAGGAATCCTTTGCAATCCTCAGCAAGGTCGGAGTGGCGTGGCAGGATGGCAGGCTCATCAGCAACCTTAAGGTCTGGGAGAATGTTATACTTCCTGCATGCTACCATCAGGGGAAACGGCCTGAGGATCTGGAAGGAAAAGTTGTCGCATTGCTCGGAGATCTGAAAATAGGCGGCGGGAATCTTTCCGGGTTTATGGGTGAATCACCCGGACACCTGTCTGTGCATGAAAAGAGGTTGGCAGGCCTGATAAGGGCAATGCTCCCGGAACCGGAACTGGTGATCTACGACTCTCTCTTCGAAGATCTTGCCCCTGAAGAAACAGATTTTTTGACAAAACTTACGCAAGATTTTCAATCGGAGAGGCCCGGCAGGGTTTCTGTTTACGTAAGCTCAGATGAACAGTCCCTGCAGCACATAGAAACCGATATGGCCTTAAAACAGGCAAAGAGAGAATTGAGATAATGAAAGTCCTGAAAGAGACCGATCAGCGTTTTGTTAATATTCAGAAAAAAGTAGGTTTGTTTATCGTGGCCGCTGTTGCAGGGGTTTTTACTGTAATAATCCTTATAGGTCTGCGTCAGGACTTTTTTACTCCAAAGACAAGCGTCTATCTGATGACTGACAGCGGATATGATATCAGTGAGGGTCAGGCAGTTAAGCTCAGCGGTTTTAAAATAGGGAAGGTCAAAAAAGTATCGCTGGAAGAAAATGCAAAGGTGAGCGTTGAGCTCTCGATAAACAGACGCTACATGAAATGGCTAAAGACAGACTCAAGGGCTACGCTTAAAAAGGAGGGGCTCATAGGAGACAGCATTATAGAGATAACCCCAGGTTCTGTAAATGCAAAAGCGACGCCGGGAGCGTTGGTTATACCTTTCCGGAGGGACAAGGGCATCAGCGAGATTGCGGGAGAATTAAAGGATGAAATAATCCCGGCACTCACGGATTTAAAGCAGATTATTACTTACATCAATGACCCAAATGGTGATATAAAGCAGACCTTGAGGAATATCAATGCCCTTTCAAAAGATCTAAGCATTACAAGGCAGAATCTTGATACCATGCTGGTGCATACCGATAACAATCTTTCCACTGCTTTCAGGAATGTGGCTTCCGTCACAGACTCCGCCAAACAGACGTTATCAGGCACGGATACCATGATAAAAAGAATCGATAAAGATCTTCCGGATCTGCTGGATAAGGCCGGCAGAAGCCTCGAAAATGTCCGGAAGACTACCGAGGAAATAAGAAAGGCTACCGAGCAGACTGCTCCGCAGATTCCTTCCCTTGTCGAGAAGAGCGGAGAAGTGGCGGATGACGCAAAGGAAGTCATGGGCTCCATGAAAAAGGTTTGGCCCTTACGTATCTTTATAAAGAAGCCTGAAGAAAAAAAGTTGAAGGTAGACAGTTATGAATAAAAACAAGGCAAAAGGCAAAGGGCAAAAGGATGAATAAAAAACAAAGATTAAAAATCAGTTTTTTCCCTTTTGCCTTTAGCCCTTTGCCATTAGCCCGCTTTTTTTTAGTCTTTAGCCTTTTGCCATTGGCCTGTTCTTTATTTGGTTGCGGTTCCGCGCCGTCCAACCGTTTAGATGCCGAAGTAGCGGCAATCGACTTCAATCAGAAAGCTGATTCTGCCTTTAGAAGCGGCAATTACAAAAGAGCATTGGATTTTTACGGAGAGGCGTTAAGAATCAGTTCCTCCATAGAGAATGCGGATGGCATAGCGGTAAATCTGATGAACATGGCGGTTGTCTACCGGAAGCTGGGCGACAGGGAGAATGCGCACAAATGCGTCGATGAAATATTGAACTCCAGGTATATCATTTTTGATCCGTCTTACCTGTCCGGGGCAGCATTTATAAAAGCGGTCCTCTACACGAATGAAGGCAAATATCCTTCTGCCATCGAATGGACGGATAAAGCCCTCAATTTCTGCAAAAGCGAAAAATGCGGTGAGAAAGGACGGATTTACAACCTCAAGGCAAAAATAGCGTTGATCAACGGCTTGCCAGGTCCCGCCCTTGCCTTTGCTTCCGAAGGGCTTCGGTGGAACAGAAAACTGGAAGACAGGCAGGAGGAAGCCAACTCTTTGAGGCTCCTTGCCGACGCTAAGACAGCGGCAAAGGCTTATGGAGAGGCAACGGATTTTTACAGGGAAGCACTGACGATTGATAAGGACATGGGGCTCTCCGCGAAGATTGCTGCAGATTTATTCGGTATAGGCAATGCCTTGTGCATGCAGGGGCGGCAGGAAGAAGCCATTGGGTACTTCAGAAGGGCGCAATTCGTAAGCAAGAGCTTGGGCGACAACAAAGGGGCCGCGCTTGATGAAGAGATGATAGGGAAATGCACAAAATAAAAAAACAGGTAAATGGCGAAGGGCTAACGGCGAAAGGTCGTTCTCCGTTAGCCTTTAGCCTTTTGCCTTTAGCCTATTGCGTTTGTTTTTTATTAAGCGGATGTACTCTTGTCAATATATCGCTTGCTCCGACTGTAAAACCTTTGGAGGAGCGCGTGGTGGAAGGAGAGGGCCGCCCGAAGATACTACTGCTCGAAATATCCGGTTTTATTTCCGAATCAGAAAGTTCCTCGCTTATAAAACAGAAAGTATCCATGGTGGCTTATGTCAGAGAAGCCCTGAGGCTGGCGGAAAGGGACAAAGACATAGCGGGTATTATTTTAAAGATCAACACACCCGGCGGAACAGTCACTGCCAGCGACGTCATTTATCATGAATTAACGAATTTCAGGAAGAAAAGAGACATCCCTCTGTATGCGTGTATCATGAGCCTCGGCACCTCGGGAGGATATTACATAGCTTCTGCCGCCGATGAGATTTTTGCTCATCCGGCTGCAATCACCGGAAACATCGGTGTCATTGCAGTCAAATTCAATGTGGAAGGTCTTCTTACAAAAATAGGAATTCAAAACGAAACCATCAAGTCAGGGGACAAGAAAGATATAATGTCGCCTCTGAGGCCCGCCACACCGGAAGAAAAAGAGATAATGCAGGGGATAATAAACGGCCTGAATAAGAGATTTCTGTACCGTAGTATACGAAGGCAGGAAAGGTCTCATAAGCAGGGAGAAGCTTGATAAACTTGCCGACGGACGTATTTATACGGCGGAACAGGCCCTTGATGCAAAACTTATCGATAGAATCGGCTATCTGGATGACGCAATCGGGAGAATGAAAACAACTCTCGGCATACGGGAAGCAAGGGTTGTTACCTATTACAGGCCGGGAGAGTTCAGGGAGACTATATATTCCACGCTCCCTGCCGAATCCTTTATTTATGATTATATGAAAGAGAGGCTGGGTCAGTTCTCGCAAATGGAATTTATGTATCTCTGGATGCCGTAAGCCTGGATTTGCTTCCTTATATCGATTTCCCGCTGATTTTATGTTTTCTTTGACGCGAAGAAATTATGAACTTATCACAAATTGTGATAAGTTCGAGCATCAAGCACTTTTAAGAGGTGTAGAAATTATGATTACGGGTATGGTGTCGGGATGGAACATAGGACGACTTCATTTTGGCGGTTTACTGCGTGTTGTTGAACGACTCTTGGTGTTTTATGAAATTACGGAGAAAATATCAAAGCTAGTTTAAATGTATCTATTTACCTCCGACCATCAGGCACGGAGGCTTTTATGTGACCCACTAACGGTAGCCCCCTTTTCCCTGCGATGTTATATAATATGAAAAGACATGCGGAGGTGCGACATGAAAGATTTAAAGAGAATAACGTTTGCTCCGGGCCTTATGGGTGGACAGGCTTGTATACGAGGGATGAGGATTCCGGTTTCCCTTGTGGTTAATCTTGTCGCTAACGGAATGAGTGTCAAAGAAATAATCAAAGAATATCCTGACCTGGAACCTGATGACATAAAAGAAGCCCTTCAATATGCTTCATGGCTTGCCAGAGAAGAATTACATCCCGCCGCCGTGTAAAATGAAATTTCTTGCGGACATGGGTATTTCCAACTCGACGGTTCATTTTCTTCAACAATTGGGCCATGACACAGTTCACATACGAGATGCGGGGATGAAGTGCGTCCTTGACGTTGAAATCGTGACAAAAGCCAGGAATGAAGACAGGATTGTCTTAACTTGTGACCTCGACTTCGGGGATATTCTGGCCGCCTCCGGAGATGACAAACCGAGTGTAATAATATTCAGACTTGAAAATGAAAAGCCCGTCAATATGAATAAAAGGCTTGCCCAGGTTTTAAAGGAATCTTCAAACGCCCTTCGGGAAGGTGCGATAGTCCTTGTAGAAGAATCAAGGCACCGAGTAAGATTTCTTCCTATATAAACTTGCCCCATCATTGACAATTTGAAACATGGGGACAACCACCACATTTTTTGAAAAAGTCAACAAATAAATCTGGTTGTTGTCCCCATGTTTTCTCCTCAAGACCGGACATTTCTATTTTGGTAAAAATAGGACATTTCTAAATTGGTTTGACATGGCGTTATTATCGGAATGTGAATATTACCTTTACATCTATAAAGGGAAAATAGTAAATTTCGTCTGATAGTCGTCCCGATAATGTCTCTCAGGGGAAGATATGAAATATCCGTTGCCTTTACTGTCATTTGTCACAGTATTCCTTTTTGTTTCTGTTGCTCATGCTGATGTCGTCACATTTAGCAAAGAATACACCTATCAGGCCAGCGATTTTGACAGCAGAAATTCAAGCAGGACTATAGCACTTGAAATGATAAAACGGCTATTGCTCGAAGAACTCGGGACATATCTTATCAGTGAAACCGAAGTTAAGAACATGCACCTTACAAAAGACCAAGTGACGACTTACTCGGCGGGTATTGTGGGTGCCGAGGTAATAGATGAGAAATGGGATGGCAAGACTTATTGGCTCAAGGCAAAAGTATCAGCCGACGCAAAGGAAGTTGAGAAGGCGTTGATGATGCTTGTTGAAGATAAGTCCAAACTGAAAGAACTTGTTGAGACTAGAAAAACTGCTGAAAAACTGACTGAGGAGAATGAGAGGCTCCGAAGAAAGCTTCAGTCAATGGCAAAGACCAAGAAGCGTAATATAAAAACAGAAGCGAGAAATATAAGGGAATACGAGAACACAATAAGAAGTCTCACTGCCCTTGATTGGTTTGAAAAAGGTTATAAGGCTTTTAATGCTGAGCTATGGAATGAGGCTATTGACGCATATACTAAAGCAATAAAACTGAAACCTTATTACGCCGATGCCTATGTTAATCGGGGCACTGTTTACGACTTGATAGGCAACCATCAGCGGGCAATAGAAGATTATAACAAAGTTATACACCTCAAAACTGATTATCCCCTTGCGTATTACAATCGGGGACTTGCTTATGGCAAATTAGGCAACTACCAGCAGAAAATCAATGATTATAAAATAGCGGCCAGACTAGGCCATAAAGATGCTCAGAATATTCTAACCAAAAAAGGAATTCAGTGGTAAGACTGTAAAGGGATGAAACAAATTGGTCGGACGTTATATGGATCGTGATAGTAACGTGTCAAATGGAAGATATGAGATGACAAAAATGTCAACCAAAGAAAAAAGAGCGGCATTACTTTGAGATGTTCCGTAAGAATTATTCATTACCTCATAGCACAATAATCTACGACGATAAACCCGATGTTATTTTAGAGGGCGAAGAAAAATTGGGATAGAGATCACCAACTTTTATCTTGAAAACGGAGAACTCAGTGAAAGTGAACAGAGGCAGAGAAACTTGCGTGACGGGGTTATTTCTGATGTCCAGCGCATATATGAATCAAGGAATAAGAAGAAAATAGTATTGACTATAGGATTTGACAAGACAAATCCTATAGGAGTACGAGGCACGAAAGAAGTAGCACAGAAGTTGGTTGCTCTTGCGGAACAGATTAAGGACTATAAGACAGGTCAGGTAAGCAGTAATATTTTTAAAAATATCCCAGAAGTATCTTTTGTGTATTTATATGCAGAAGAATGTGCTACCCATGGATGGTGGGGTGTTCAGGTATATAGCGTTTCAACCATGTCCAAAGATAACCTAAGCAAAATTGTGAGAGATAAAGAGGAGAGAGCACAACAGTACAAAAAATGTGACAGTCTCTGGTTGCTTGTTGTCGTCGATTTTATAGATCCGTCGCAGGATCAGGAAATTCAAAACGATGATTTCGGAAAAGTAGAGTCAGATGTATTCGAGAAAATTATCGTTTACAAAACAACTTTTGATCATATAATAGAGGCAAAATAGCAATCCGAGTAGACAACCGTTGTCAAATAACTATATTTTTTCCCAGAGATTTTATTAAGCTTGCGTGGGACTAACCGAGGCAATGACGCCCTCATGATGGGTCACAGCCCGATGGTAGGGGACTCTCGGCAATAGGCTCAGTTTCAAAAGGGCAGATTCCTGACTAAAAAGCAATAAACAAAAAATCTCTGGATTTTTTCTTTCCAATAGTCTAATACATATAGTGTAACTTTCAACGGCACCCCAATCGGTGTTCTGATTTCCACAACTTTCCTTGGCGGACTTGAACGAATCAGCAGCGTGAAATAAATGGGTCAGGTACATTTAATGGGTGCGATTATTTTGTTGCTAATTATCCATTAGGGTGTGTTATACTTATAATTAGAGTTTCAGAAGTTTTTAGCCCATCAAGGCCGCAAAGACTTTTAGCTGTGCGGTTTGTTATTTGTGCCCTTCTGCAAATTCAACTAACATGCAAGGAGGTACACAAATGGCTAGTGGAACAGTAAAGTGGTTCAATGATTCCAAAGGTTTCGGCTTTATTACCGGCAGCGACGGAACCGATGTATTCGTCCACCATACGTCAATCAAGGCTGAGGGATTCAAGTCCCTTGCCGAAGGTGACTCAGTTACGTTCGATACCGAGAACGGTCCCAAGGGACCCAAGGCGATAAACGTCGTAAGACAGTAAAACACCTGAAAGAAAGCCCCTGCTTATGCAGGGGCTTTTATTTTGTCTTCGCTACGTAAACTCCATCCCAGCTGCGGTCCGGAGGGCTCTTGATGAATTCCCTGCACCGCTCCATAAATGTCCCTGAAGGCTTGTCCTGATATTCAGCATTCAAATTCGTGAATATATCGAGCGCTTCCTGAAACCGCTGCTCCCTGTATAACTTCAGCGCCTCGCCGAATTTCGCGACAAGCGCCTGGTTTATGGTTGATGATAATTCATAGATAGTGACAGGTTTATTCTTTCCTTTCACCTGTATGAGGTCAAGCTCCCTGAATGTAAATCGGCCGGATTCGGTGGCGCCGGTATCTGTTTCCTGAAAGTGTTTTTTTGTAAATTCGCTCACAATGATATGCGTCCGGTAAATCTTTGTCATTCCTTCGAGCCTTGAAGCCAGGTTTACGGCATCACCGATCGCGGTATACTCGAATCTCACATCCGTGCCCATGTTGCCGACTATGACATCACCGGTGTTTACGCCGACCCCGATATCAATTTCGGGAAGTCCTTTTTCCCTGAAGCCGGCATTGACCTCTTTGAGCTTTTCCAGCATTTCCACCGCGCTTATACAGGCATTGGCTGAATGGTTGTCAATAGTAAATGGCGCGTTGAAAAGCGCCATAATAGCGTCTCCGATATATTTATCGAGCGTGCCCATGTGCCGCAGAATTATGTCGGTCATCGGGCCGAGATACCTGTTTAGCATCATCACAAGGGATTCAGGGGCGAGTTTCTCGGAGAGCGACGTAAAGCCCCTTATGTCGGAAAAAAGCACCGATATCTCTCTTTTTTCTCCGCCCAGCTTGAGCATTTCGGGGTTTTTTATAATTTGCCCGACGAGTTCAGGGGATACATAACTGGAGAACGCCTTCTTCAGGAAGCGCCCGTGACGCTCTTCCACCAAATTTCTGTAGGCTTCGGAACCGAGATAGGTAAGCCCGACAGAAATAGCAGGAAATATTATGCCTATGTTTAAAAAATAGTCGCCGAATAAAACATAATTGACAAGGAAATAAATGCCTGTAATAGCCAGGAAGGACACCAGGCCGGTGATTGTCCTGCGTGCAATTCTCAAAAAAAATGCCAGCAATAAAGGGAAGAGTATAATAAGGAGAATCTCCACTGCAATAACACGGCCGTCTCTTATCAGGAACTTTTCCTGGAGCACATTAGCAGCCACTGTGGCATGCACTTCGACCCCGGGGAGTACAGGATCAAGAGGTGTTGCCCTCACATCGGCAATGCCGATTTCCGTCGCGCCTACGAACACGATTGCATTTTTCAGCGTTCCGCTTTCGATCCGTTTTTCTATCACATCCACCGCAGGGATTGTCCTGAAGGCGCCATGATCGCCGTAGAAATTAAGGGTAAACCTGCCGGACTCATCAGGGGGTATTCTCCTGTTTCCTATCGTAAGCCCGTCCACACCATATTGTGCTATATCGAGCGTGATCCCGTTGCCGAGATAGTGCCGGAGCGCTGCGAGAGGAAGGGAAGGATAAACATCACCCCCGTACACGGCAACAAGTGTTGCAACTCTCACTATGCCGTCCCTGTCAGGCAGGATATTAAAAAAACCTGTGCTGTTGGAGGCGTCGGAAATCATGGGTATATTCATTTCAACGTTCGGGAAGGTAAAGACAGGCACCTCCTGCACGTCGTTGCCCAGCTTTACAGCGTTCACTCTGGATCTTCTCAGCAGCTCGCGTGCAACCGCTTTGCCCGCCTCCCGTCTGAAGAAATATCCGGCGATTACATTGCCGCTTTTCCGAAAGGCCCTGGCAAGGGCGGCATCTGACGCGGCATTGGAAGGCTCCGAAAAAACAATATCCAGTGCAACTGTTTTGGCGCCGTATGCTTTAAGGCCCTCTATCAATCGCGCAATTACCTTTCTGTCCCATGGCCATCTGCCGAGTTCATTGATGCTTTTGGAGTCAATGGCGACAATAACGACCCGGCTGTCAGGGACCATATTCCCCCTTGCCCTGAATCTGACATCCTTGAGTTTCAGGTCGATAGCATTGAAGAAATCTATTTTCCGGCTGTAAATAATCAATGAAAGGACTATGGATACAACGCTGATTATCAGGAAGACGATCGATCTGTTATGTTTCATGAAATAGATTCTAAGACTACTTGTCCAGAATATTCAATATCGTTTCGACATTGCCCGTAAATTTCCCATTTGGGTAGTCTTTCATGTACTGGACCAGCTTCTCTTTTGCCTCACTCTTGGAGCCCATCCCATATAGTGTCATCCCGGCCAGATAAAGGGCTGTTTCCCTTTGAGGCGACTTGGGATACTCTTCCATTACCGAGAGGTATTCAGATAATGCAGCTTTCTGGTTTCCAAGGGACCGGGCGTAGACAGCGCCCCTTTCCAGGCGGGCATCACTCCTTATGTCCGGAGAGGTCGAAAGGTCGATGGCTATCTGGAATACATAAAGCGCCTCATCGTATTTTCCTGCATCTGCGAGATAATGACCGTAATTAATGTCCCAGCGGGCTATAATATGCGGCAGATTGTCCGAAATCTCCCAATCCGCAGGGGGCCTTGCCCCGGTTATTTCCAGGAAGTTCTTTTTTGCCGCGTTCAGAGGGCTGTCAGGCTCTACACGCACAGGGTCCACAGGCGTATATCCCCTCGTGTTTTGGACCATTGTATCCGGGCTCAGGCGTTTTGTACCGTTTGCGCCGCCAGATATGTCGGCAACACCCTCGTTGCCGAAAAACACGTTGGCGCGGCCCTCTGTCAGCATCATGAATTCAGTGCCTTTTATCCCTGCTACGGCAGTGGGGCTCTGCACTTTATAATCGACATTTTCTCCTGAAAGATGAACGACCGAGGCCCGAAGCTTGCCCTGCAGTACATCGAAGATCCCTTCTTTCTTTCTGTTTTCGACCATGAACTTGGTTATTCTGATCTCCGTGTTGTTTGCGATTGTCAGTTTGCTACCGTCTGATAATGTCAATGCGGCCCATCCGTCTGCGCCTGTTTTCACCCGGTATCCAACCTCTATTATGGTCCCTTTTTTAGCGGCGCGGAATGGGATGTTGTCTTTTTCCCGGTAGGATACCTGCCGCTCAAATCGCTTATTGTTCCCGCGTCTTTTGCAAAGCTCTTCATAGGGGCAAAACACAGGCATGAGATTACCAATAATGAAATTATCCGGAACCTGACAGATATAGTCATTGAACGACCCCCTTAACTTTGAATACGAAGTCATAATTCTGAATGTCCTCCCACTGATACCCCTTCATAGTAGAGCGGGTATCGTCGCTGTCGCCGTAATGTTTGCCGGGAGTATAAAACCAGTTCATGATCGCATCGCCGGAATGCCTGAGAACTATCCAGTATTTCCCTTTTTTCAGCACCGCTTCATCGGCGGGGAGGAGAAAATCGACCCAGTAATAGCCGGCCTTTTTCCCGATACTTTCAAGAAAGACCGGTTTAGACCGCAGGCCGGTGTCTGTTGCAGGGGGCGCTGGTCTGCCCTGGTCGTCCTTGACGAGGTCAACGTAGACGGTCCCATCCCCTCCGAATCTGCGCATAGCAAGCGATATCGATCGGGCTTTTAAGGGGAAGAGCACCTCGAATGCCTGGGCGAATACATATTGCGAGGTAACATATTCGGCTGTTTCCTGATCGAGTATCTTTACTCCCCTGCTGCCTGTTACCCGGTACAGGTTAACAAAAGTGGGGAATTCCATGTTCCCGAACTCAATCACCTTTCCTTTCCTGATTTTCGGCAAAGGGGCCTTGGCAGGAGGAGCGGGTTTTTCTTCCATCGGAGTTATCTCCTGCTCACCAGGCCCGGCTTTTGCGATAAAGTAATTGCTTAATATATAAGACCTCGGTGCCTTTTCGGATTTTCTTGAGTGTAAGGCGATATTATCATCAAGAAAGCGGCTATCCACTGTCTCGCTATATTTCGGCAGATACGGGACCGCCACCCAGGAATCGTTTATGTCATTTGAATCCAGCCCGTGTGTTTGTTTTATGTGGCGGGTCGAAGTGAATTGCTCCGACTGTTGGGAATCATAAGAAAGCCATCCCAGATCGGGGAAATAAATTTCCATCCAGGCATGCCCTCCCTGACCCATGCTCTGAACCAGAAAGGAATGGCCTTCAACAGGGATTTTCCATGGCTGTTTGAGGCTGATGCCGCCCACAATTCTTGCCGGAATGCCCGCTGCCCTGAGAAGGGCCATGCTGAGATGGGCGAAGTTCTGGCAATTGCCTGACCCGGTTTCCAAGGTGTACAACGCATCAAACTGCGGCGGGTTGTAAGCATATTTGACGTTGTCTGCTATATAGTTCATGATCGCTGTAACCGCAGCATACTCTGTTGTGGCTCCTGCAGTGAGTCTTCTTGCAAGCGAACGGATTTCTGTACTGCTGCTCTGCACCATATAGGTGGGAGCCAGATAGATCGCCTCCTGCACAGGAATCAAGTTAACCGGAAAGGCAATTTTGCTCTCCATTGCCGACAATTCGGACCTGAGGTCGGCCTGAAAGGTCAAAGTAACGCGGGCATCGCTGTATAGATCGTTCCATAACACCCTTTTGAAATGATTGCCGTAAGCATCTGTCTCATCCCTGACTGCAGTGGGTTCAGGTGAAAAAGAGATGTTCATTTTTTGAATGTCCTGATTGACGGCCTTGTTTGAGAATGAAGCAGGTACTGCGAATTTGAACTCCAATGACGATACGGGCCTGTCTATGCTGAAATTAATCTGCTGTGTTATACCGATTCTGCTGTCAAGCTGCCCTTCCAATATAAGGGTCTTTGCCTGCAAAAAAGAAAGGCAAAAGGCAAAGGGCAAAAGGCAAATGGTTAAACACAAAATAAAAAGTGGATAGCCTGACTTCAGTCTTTTTCTTTTTTGTATCGCAGTTTCTTCGCCATTAGCCATTAGCCTTTCGCCCTTTGCCTTTTGCTTATTTGCCCAACCTCTCTATCATAAATCTAGCCTGTTTGTCTTCGGGACTCAGCCGGAGGACTTCATCAAAGGCTTTCCGCGCCCCTGCCTCATCACCCTGTTCGTAATATATCAGGCCGAGATTTTTCAGGAGAGTGCTGTCATTAGGGAATTTCTCGACACCCTCTTTCAAAAACCGCTCCGCCTTGTCATCTTCTTTCATGTTTTTATAGCTGAGTGCAAGGTAGTAGTAAACTTCAGCCGTCGGGTATGCCTTCAGCGCCTCCTCAAAAAGCATGGATGCCTTGCCGTAGTTGCTCTGCCTGAAATAATTGCCGGCTTCGATGACATATCCGATTGCCTTTTTCTCGCGGTCTTCCCTGCTCAGGGCTGCATAAGGGTTCGAAATCGCGTCTACTATTTTCCCCCCGGCACTTTTGCATCATATGCCCTGGTCATAATTATGCCGTTTATTTTCATTTCGTCGGTATTGACTGAACCGAGATAATTCGCAGCGATCCTGATGTCCGCTGAAGAGGAGATATTCTTGTCGTTGTCGAAAATATTATTGTCTTTAATCTCTCCTGAAAAGCCTTTAACGATAACCCCGTCTTTATTCTGAAAGATGCTGTTTTTCGCAATTACGGTGTCTGTCCTCTGCAGTTCGATACCTGTAATATTCCCGGATATGGTACAGTTTTTTACGGCAACCGACGGGATCCCTGAAATAGAGATCCCGGTGCCGCACCCTGTAATAATTCCATTTTCGATAGTGCCTTCGCTGTTTACGGCCAGAATTGCAGTGTCGGCGCCTTTCAAATGGAAATAGCGCATTGCCGCACTGCCGTTGTCGATAATCAGACCTTTCCATCTTTTGTCCCCAAAGGGAACAAACTCGACAGGCGATCCGTTCCCCTCAGAGTTCAATTTCCCGCGTATAACAAATGATGATGCCTCGTCAAACATAATTATGGTTTCAGGCGTTATAGTCAACTGCAATCCCTTCGGTACCAGAAAATCCCCTTTTACCACATATATGCCTGAAAGGACAGTGTCCTTCTTGAGTTCTCCGGAAAGCACAACGGGTTCTTTTGATGCCAGCGATGCAGGTACGGCATCCTGCAGGCTCGGATTCATTGCCTGCGTAATCGACTGCGGTTACCTTGTAGTAATAAACCGTACCGGCCTTTGCTGTTTTGTCCTCGAAGGCGGCCTGTTCGGTCGCAGACAGTTCTCCATATCCGCTCAAAGGCTGCTCACTTCGTAATACCCTATATGCCTTTAGATCCGGGACGCCTTTCAGCGTATCCCATGAAATGTCTATCCTGTCAGGGAAACCCTTTGCCCTCAGCCCTTTGACCTGCGGAGGCGGTGTTGTATCGATCGTCACAAATCCGCCTGTGTCGACCCATTCGCTCTCATCCCCGCCGGGTCTTTTTAGATATGCAATCAAAGGCATATCAGTTGATTATCGCCCGGAAGTACAAAATATTCGCCCAGGTAAATGCCGGGCTTAGTCTCTTTCATCAATATCCCCTTTTTGAAATTGCCGATATCAAAAGTCGCAACCAGCCCTGATCACCTTCAAGCCCGACCCTTATGACCTTGCCTATGCCGAAAGGCCCTTCTTTTACATTAGTAAGCACTTCTTTTATTACAGGCCTGTTCCGGGCAGCAACCCCGGGTGGAGAAGGCACTTTTCCGGCCAATTTATAGCCGAGTTCATTCACCATTCTCACCCGCTGGATCTCCCGGATATTCATCGCAGTGGAAAAGGCCGTAATGACGGCACCGATCGGAGAAAGCGGGACCCCTCCCTCATGGTAGCGCACACTATCTTTTGCCCTGAAAACCTCTTTTCCGGTCCTTGCGTTGATCATCCAGACTTCAGCTTCCGCGCCGATCTGAGAATAAACTCCAACGTTTACTTTTGTGTAATCGGTAATTTTCCCGTATATCAATCCGTCACATTCCAATGATGCGCATACTTCCTGCGGTCCAAGATCAAGGATATTTTTACCTGTCGATTTCTCAAGATGCACTATTCTTTCATCGACCAAAGGGAGCTTCATGTCTATATAATTAGTTGCGCTGAAATAATTGGCAAATGCCCTCCTAAGCTGGCTCGCCAGGCCCGTTTCTTTCGTGTCATTCTGGAAGGGCAGGATAGCGACTATCCGCGGCAGTTCATTTGCAGAAATGCCTGCCCCGGGCGCCTCCTTTTTTACCTCCTGTGTCCCCGCACAGGAGACAAGCACCATCAATACCGGGAAAAAAACATATAGACATTTCCGGGCAAACATTTCGCCGTCTCCTTATGGTCCGCAAAAAATACACTAAGGGGACACTACCGGACTGTTGCAGCCCCCGTTAGTGAATTATTTAAGAACGAATGCCACTTTTGCAGCTGCGAAAAAGCCCCCTTTCTGGTTTGCAGAATATATCGTTACTGCGTCGTCGTCAGACACCTGCAGGTCGGACGCAGACACAGTGCCTACGGCCTTCACTATCAGGGGGTTTCTGACGCCCCTGGATGCAAGGGCGGCTATGGCTTTATCGACACTGTTTGTATACTCGCCGCATCCCTGTTCAACCAGCACCTTTTGGCTCACTTTTGACGGGTCGTAGATGAGGTCGCCCTTTAACGTAAATATTCTGTTGATCAGGGCCGGCCTGAAATTCTGATCAGTCGCGTCGATGACAAGGCCGTCATATTTTTCTTCGAGCCGGACCGGCCTAGGCTTGAATGCAGCAGCCGGTTTTCCATCTGCTTCATGAATCTCCCTAACAATCTGTGGGTCCATTTTCCTGTTGGGAAACATCGACCTGTAGAGAGTTGAAGCAAATCCATCCGGACCGTGCAAGCCGATTTTTATTATGGCAATGGCAGTGTCCGTTTCAGGGCTGTATTCATTAATTACGACCTCAGTTCCTCTAATGAAGCCTGTGACGGATGATCTTATGGAATCGTACTGGCTCATGCC
Organism: Nitrospirota bacterium; assembly: GCA_963796345.1. Lineage (GTDB taxonomy): Bacteria > Nitrospirota > Thermodesulfovibrionia > Thermodesulfovibrionales > Dissulfurispiraceae > JADFXI01. The sequence continues at coordinate 303,118 of CAWCLI010000015.1, forward strand.
GTCTCTTACAAGTGAATCACCGACGAGGGAAAAGCCGCTCAGATACTCCGCAAGGGCCCGTTGCGCAACTACTACCGCAGCCCTTTTAGCCATCCCGGCCCTCTGGGCGGGGGTGACGTGGGACGGATTTCCATAAGCTTCGCCGTAAAACAGTATTGCTTCCTGGCTAAATGCGGCGGCATCATTCCTGTTGCCTGAACTTCCTCCGGTCAAAGCAAGGTTGTTTTTGGCCAGCCATTCGTTTGCCGCTGCAAAAGATGAGTCAAGCTGAACAGGTTGCCCATACTGTTCTGCACGGGCAATGCCGGCCAATCCACCAGCTACCAGACAGACCATTAAAAATAACGTGACAGTTATTATCTTGGTTTTCATACCGACCTCCTTTGTATAGCCTATAGCCCGGAGCTTTCAGGCCCCGGGTTTTTTAATACGTATTTATTTTCTGTTCCAGCACCCTTATTGCGAGCAACGCCTCGGCTCCGTCAACCGGATCATCCACCCTGAATTCACCGGAGAGTTCCCCTTCCATGATATTGCGCGTAGTCATATTCATAACCGCGTTATAATAAGCTGAAGTGGGCTTTACATCAGGGAACGGTGACCTCTCCTGTCCGAAATATGCAGTCGCGAGCTTTTCGTTGCCGGTCAATTTGACCAGCACGTCCTCAAGTATCAGCGCCATTTCACCGCGTTTGACCTTGTTCCCGGGCTTGAAGAGATATGCCTGGGTTTTTTCATCATATCCCGGCTCAAGGCCCCTGATTTTCCATTTCATCACAGTCAGCACCTCATTTTCGAAATGGTAGTTAAGGACATCTGCGGGAGTGAATTCGGCCTTCATCTTATTCGTCTGGGCCTGAGCATTTATGCGGCCGGCAAAGAGCTGATCGATTTTCAGCTCGTCTACAAGGAGGGCAGCAAGATCACCCCTGCTAATGCTGTCTTTTATAGCTATTTTCCTGCCCACATCACCGACTGTAATGCCAGCCAGAGCACGAACGATCTTGTCCGTTTTTTTCCATAACCTGTCCGCCTTTGCGTTCCACTTCCCCTCTTTCTTCGTATTCAGGACCTCAGCAAACTTGTCCCTTGCCTGCTGAAATTCGAGGGCTTCAAGATATGCAGCGCCCATGAAATAAATAGCGGCCTCTTTGCCCTGATAGTAGACCAGTTTTTTTTCGTCAACATTCAGTCCTTTTATATCATCGAAGGCCTCTTTCGCTTTGTCCAGCCATCCTTCTGACTTCAGCGCCTTATAAACTCTAATGGTCGCAGTCAGATAATCGAACCTGTCTTCAGGGGTATCGGCCAGCTTGTCTGCCTTCTTGAGATAAGCCAGCGCCCTGTCCGCTTCCACCTTGCCGAAACCCGCATCTTGCTGGATTTTTGCTTTTCGGGCCGATGTAATCGCAAGGCCGCTGTAAGCAGGAGAAAATTTGTTTTCACAATATAATGACCTCTCAAACTTGGCCTGAGCAGTCTCCAGATCGCCTTTCTCGAGCGCCTCCATGCCTACAAGATAATGGTGCTGTGGATTGTCTTCAGGGGATGTGCATTTTGCGACCTGTCGGGTTGCACACCCGGAAGCAAGAATAATTATGAACAAACCTGCAAATAGAAAAAACAAAGATCTCTTTGCCATGATCGATCGACCTCCCTTTTTAACAGGCGGGCCTGCCGCCTCACTAGCCTGTATACTAAGTTAACTTTACATTATCTATCATTGTGATTCAAGGTACTTTTCACTATATATAACGGTAAAATTCACGTTGAATAACTGCGATCGGTGACACGTAATGCTGACTATTTCATTCGTCGGGCTCAATAAGAAAAAAACCTTCTTCCTCTACCACCATTTTCCGAATAGCCAGAATCTTCAGGGCCTTGGAAATAGCCTCCCTTGAAGCGCCTATTCTTGCCGCCAGGTCTTTTTGGGTAAGCTTCCTGACTTTGTAAAATCCCCCGCTGTCTCTTTCCCCTTGCACTTTAGCTATTTGCAGCAGGAGGTTAACAAGTCTTTCTTCAACATCGAAAAAAACCAGAGATTCCACCATCGAATCCGTTTTTCTGAGTCTTTTTACGACAATTGCAAGCAGATCTATAGCGATCATGGGGTTCTGTTTTATCGCCTGAAGAAAGCTCTCCCGTTTTAGTATCCCTAATGATGAATCCTCTTCAGCTGTCACAGTTGCGGACCGGGCAACGCCGTCCAGCAAACTCATTTCTCCGAAAAAGTCTCCCTTGTTAAAGGTGGCCAATACCAGTTCATCACCTTCCTCGTCGAAAAGAGATGCCCTCAATTTACCGTCCAGGACGATATAAAGGTCCATGCTTTCATCGGACTGGTAAAATACAGTTCCCCCTTTTTTGTAACGAACTGTCTTGACGTCGCGGGCAATTTGCTTAATATGAGTTTCTGAAATGCTCTTGAAAACCGGAATATTTCTGAGAAGCTTCTCGATGAGCACATTTTCACGACCATTGGTTGCCATTATATGCCCCCAGCCTATAGCATAAGCGTCATTATATTATAGCAAAACGTACAAGGTAGTTGGGGAAGCTGTCCCTGTGCAGCAAGACCGTGCATTTTTCCCGAAAGAAGGACGTTTGTATAACTCCGGCTATCTTGTATTGTCCCGATGAAACTTTTATAATTCAAATATGCGTCGAATTATACTGCACCTTGCGCTGATAACGCTTTGCCTGCTGGTTTTAGCGGTGGGCTCTGTTTTCGCCGGTGAGGATTACAGCCAGACTACCGGCATACTCCGCGCCACACTGAAGAATGGCCTGCGGGTGGTAATAGTTCGTAATCCTATCGCTCCTGTGGTTACGACAGGGATAAACTACATGGTGGGGGCCAATGAGACCCCGGAAGGCTTTCCTGGCACTGCGCATGCCACTGAGCATATGATGTTCCGCGGCAGTTCCGGGCTTTCGGCAGCACAGCTTTCCAGCATTATAGCGTCCATGGGCGGCAACTTTGAAGCCGACACCCAGCAGACTGTGACACAGTATTTCTTTACCGTGCCTGCCGACTACCTTTCTGTTGCCCTGCATATAGAGGCAAATCGGATGCAAGACATTCTCGCGACCGAGAAACTCTGGAACCAGGAGCGCGGGGCCATTGAACAGGAGGTGGCGCAGGACCTCTCGAACCCCACGTATGTTTTTTACACGAAACTACTGGATGATATGTTCGCCGGTTCGCCATATGCCCGCGACGCACTCGGCACACGCCCCTCTTTCGACAAGACTACCGGCGCAATGATCAGAGATTTCCACCGGGCATGGTATGTGCCTAATAACGCCATACTCGTCATCACCGGTGATGTGGAGCCGCAAAAGGCCCTCGGCGTAGTTGAGAGGATATTCGGGGAGATTCTCTTCACGACCCCTGCCTAAGCGTCCCGAAGTCAGGCTTCAGCCGATCAGGAGCGAAAGAATCACTCTTGATACCGATCTTCCTTACGGACTTGCGGTGGTGGCCTATCGCCTGCCCGGATTTCACAGCCCCGACTTTGCAGCAAGCCAAATACTTGCTGACGCGCTGGGCAGCCAGAGGGGAAATCTTTATGCGCTTGTTCCTGAAGGCAAGGCCCTGGAAGCTGATTTCAATGTGAGCCCGTTGCCTGAATCAGCAGCTTCTTATGCGATGGCGGCCTTTCCAAGGGGGGCTGACGGTGCGGCATTGATAGGAAAAATAAAGGAAATCATTGCAGGATATGTTAACAATGGCATCCCATCCGAACTGGTTGAGGCGGCGAAACGCCGGGAGATTGCTGAATACGAATTCCAGAAGAACTCGGTATCGGGGGTCGCGATGGAATGGTCGCAGGCCATGGCAGTGGAAGGAAGGAACTCGCCGGAGGACGATATAGAAGCTATGAAAAAGGTGACGGTCGAGGACGTAAACAGGGTGGCGCGAACATACCTTGTGAATGGCACTGCCATTGAAGCCGTGCTTACCCCCAAGCCTTCCGGGCAGCCGGTCTCCTCAAAGGGCTTCGGCGGCAAGGAATCATTCGCTCCCAAACACGCGAAGCCGGTCCGCCTTCCGGTATGGGCGAGGAAGGTGGAGAAGCCTCCAGTCATTCCTGTTTCCAATGTAAAACCCGCGGATATCAGGCTGCCCAATGGGTTGCGCCTGATTGTCCAGCCCATTGCCGTCAGTCCCACAGTAAGCATCTACGGCAAGATCAAGAATAATCCCGGCATGCAGGAACCGGGTGGAAAAGATGGCGTCTCTATGGTTCTGGACAACCTCTTTTCATACGGTACTGCCACTCTGGACCGGCTGGCACTGAGAACGGCTTTCGACGATATCGGGGCTGATGTTTCTGTGGGGTCGACTTTTTTTCTCAAAGTGACCGCTGATCATTTTGACATAGGTACGCAGTTGATGGCGGATAACCTTCTGCATCCCGCACTCCCTCAAGCTGCTTTCAAAGTAGTGCAGGAGGAGGCCGGAGGCATGCTTGCGGGAAAATTGCAGAGCCCTGACTATCTTTCAAGGCACACTCTTCGCAAGGAACTATATCCTTCCGGAGACCCTTCTTTGCGGCAGGCAACACCTGAAACCGTGGGAAGCCTGAGTATCGGCGATGTGAAGGATTATTACCGGAAAAACTTCAGGCCTGACCTGACCACTATTGTTGTCGTAGGCAAAGTTACGCCGGAGGAGGCGAGGGCGGTAATTGAAAAAACATTCGGTGGGTGGAGGGCCGAGGGCCCCAAACCGGCCACGGACGAACCGCGGGTGCCGGAGAACAAGCCATCCTCCTCTGTGGTGAGCGATGCAAGCCGCGTGCAGGACGAGGTGATGCTTGCCGAAACACTGGGGATAACCCGCTCACATCCCGACTACTACAAGCTGGAAATGGGAAACCACGTATTGTCGGGGGCTTTCTATGCTACACGGCTTTACCGTGATCTCCGGGAGGAGGCGGGGTTGGTTTACACAGTAGAGTCCTTCCTCCAGGCACGGAAGACCCGCGCCCTTTTCGCCGTCTTTTATGCATGCGACCCTCCGAACGTCTATAAGGCGAGAGCTATGGTGGAACACAACCTGCGCCTTATGCAGACGAAACCTGTTTCACGCGGCGAATTACAGAGGGCGAAAACACTGCTGGTCCGTCAGCTCCCTCTTGCCGAGTCGAGCGTGGAGGACATTGCAACGGGTCTCCTCAATCGCTCAGTGGAAGGATTGCCCATGGACGAGCCTTTTGTTGCAGCACGGAACTACCTGAGGATCACGGCAAAAGATATACAGGCGTCCTTTGCACGCTGGGTCCGGACAACAGGCTTTGCACAAGTCATCCAGGGGCCATAGTTATTTTAAGGTCTTCTCGTAAAAGCGGCTTTCATATTCGGGAAACTCTTCCAGACGGAGCGGTTTCCTTCTCATAAGTTCGAACTTTGTTATTTTGAAGTTAAGTTCCCTGATTTTCCTTACCCGTTCCTTATCATCGTCAATAGTTTCGATAAATCTCCGGAGATTGATTATGTCGTTTCTCAGTTCCAACTCGGGTGGCATGAAGCCGTTATTTCTGAGAATCCTGTAGGCGAGCCTCAAGTCCTCAGGTATCCAGCTCTCATCTTCAAAAATGAGAGGTTTACCGGCCCCTCTGAGGTTATCAAACTCACCGTTATCGATGGCCTCTTTGATTCTCTTTTCCGCGACTCCGACAAAGGCGTCCATAAACTAAAGTATCAAGAGGCCGAAGCATGTGTCAAGAAGCGAGTTGACATTAATGAAAGAAGCTTTATAATTAACAATATAGTGCAGGCAATAAACAATATAAAAGGGAGGAAGTAGAGATGAAACGGTATGCAGCGATTATTGCAATTTTATTGCTGGTTCTCATATGCGGCATTAATTATGCTGTGGCGGCGGATGATCCCCCGATGGGCGGTGGCATGATGTGCGGCAAAATGGGTGGCGGTATGATGGGTGGCGGTATGATGAACGAGGGTATGATGGGCGGCGGCATGCATGATGAAATGATGGAGCGGGCACACCATATCAAGATAATGTTGATGAACCTTGGTCTCGATGAAAAACAGAAAGCGGAAATTGACAGCATAATGACCGGCCATATGAAGGATGTGATCAAAAAGAAGGCGGATTTGCAGATCGCCAAAATTGATCTGAAGAATATTCTCAGCAAAGATCCTATGGATATGAAAGCCGCTGAATCGAAGCTTAAGGAGATTGAGGCAATCAAAACAGCCATGATTCTTGCGCATTTAAATGCCCACCAGGAAGTCAAGTCAGTTCTGACGCCTGAACAGAGAAAAAAAATGAAAGAGATGATGGAAATGCATATGATGGGTGAAGGCATGTGCGGCTGCATGAAGGATGGCGGCATGATGAAAGAAAAGGGATATCACGACCACGAAAAAATGATGAAATAGGTTTTGTAAACCTTTATACATGAAAAAGGCGCCGGGAAATCCCGGCGCCTTACTTGTGTCTGAGGGTGCACGTCTGCACTCTTTTATAATCTTGATGTTATCAGCCACGGGCATATCGCTGTTTGCCGTGGCATGATAAAACACCTCTACGCTTCTACCGATACTACCTCACCCCAAGATATTTGACCCGGCGCCGCTATCGGTGCCTGATTGCATGTACTTGCAGTCCGGAGGAGCACCCGGGCTGGTACTTGTACCCCAGTCAGCATAGGCAACGCCAAGGAGAAAAACCATAAACGCTGCTAACATTATAGTGAGAAGCGTTTCCAACTATGCTCCACCTCCCTGTTAAGTGTTTTTATACTGACTCCATACTTTCACTTTATGCTAATATGCGAATATTTGCAACTTAGCAATGTCCGGATTATCTCACTTTATTGCTTATCCTGAGCAGCCTCAGTCAAATAGTCCAATTTTTCTGTTTTTTTCTCTCTATTTCTCTATTTTATCTCTGATACGGCCCATCTCATTAATTATTTTCGAAATACTTGCTTTATTTTTCCGTTACAGAGTTTACCGAAGCCGGGAACCCTCCGATTTTCTTGTAGGTTTTTAGAACAATCCGGACAGATTGAGAAAGAATTTGTTCAGGGCCCTCACATGCTCAGAACTGGAATCGGCACCGCGCAAATGATTGCGTAGCCGTGGGTCCGCAGGTGAAGGCCATAAGGCCGGCACCCGGTAACCAGCAGGTCCGCCTTTGTATGCTTCGCAGCCTGGCTTAGCACCATCGGCACGTCACCACTACCGATAAATACGTCTGCCTTGATGCCCATGTCTTGCTGAAGCCCTGCGATATGCTGAGAAGCTTCGCCGACAAGCACTTCTTTCAACTTTGGATTGACGTAGTTGCCACCCGGCCCCCACAACTCCACCCCGGGAGTGACGTGAGCGAGCGTGAGACGGGCACCAAATTCGGCGGCAATTTGCGCGGCCCACAACACAGTCTTGTGATTATGGGGAGTGAAATCCACCGCGCACAGGACATTGCGGACCGCAAACTCCTGCACTGGCGATTCTTCCACGTGGGCGTCCGTCCAAACCGGGCACTCGGTCCAGTGCAGTACTTTAGCTGTCACAGAGCCCAGAAGAAACTGGTTGAACGTGTGGCCATGGGACGGCATCATGATCAGGTCGGCTTTTTCCTCCTTGGCCGTCTGCACAATTGCCCGGGCCGCGCTGCCTTTCACCAACACCCGCTTAATGGTAAGGTCAGCAAGCTCCGGTCCGAGAGACTGGTCCAGGTTTTTCCCGGCCCCTCTGGTGATCTCCGCCAGTATATCCCAACCACCAGGCCCGTGGACATCCTCTCGTACACCGGCGGTTTTGCTCAGCGCTGTCACGACGTGCAGCATCACGATCTCGGAATGGAAATGGTGGGCCAATGTCGCAGCCTGATGAATAACACGCAGCGAGGTATTCGGAAAATCAACCGGAAGAAGAATTTTCTTAATATTCAGCATAGCGCACCATACGGAGAGTCAAGCTCGACTTTCAGTCTATTGCCCGGGGAGCCTTGATTATCAGCGACACTCATTTGCGCTCCGTCCTTTTTTGCCAAGTATTGCAATAATTTTATCAGAAAGGTTATATCATTGCAAAGATCGTCGATATGGCCTTGATGAATGATTCTGGAGAATACAGTCCCCTTACGTCATAGATCAACAAACCCATTGCTATAGATTTGAATGCGGCCTCGCAGCAGAAAGTTTCGACTGGAGGTCCCCTGCCGGGTTATAATAATTATTAAGAGTGTTATCATGAATCCCCCTGAAAAAAAATCCATAGAGGCCCTCCTGGCACGGTGGCCCTTCTTTCGTCTCACGATCGCGGTCAAGATGCTTATCGGCTACATTGGTCTCTCGGTGGTTGTTGTACTGATCTCCGCCATGACCCTTTTGAGCCTTAAGAAGCTGAACGACATAAACCGTGATGTCATTTCGACAGATACACCTGTAATCGAGATTTCGGATAAACTGATCGATACGATCCTCGCCCAGGAACTTTATGGAAGGAGCTATTCTATCTTGAGAAGTCCTGAACTGCTTGACCTGTACAACAAGAAAACAGAGGAATTCAATTCGCGCGTAGAGGATCTGAAGCAGCTGCCCGGCAAAAGGCAATTTTCTTTGGAAAAGCTTAAATCACTATACGACGATTACAGCACGGCCTTCCGGAAGGTGTTTGAATATAAGGGCAGCCCCGGGTCCGCTCGTGCGGCAGAACTCGATAAAGCCTTGCGTGCGAAGCAATCGGTACTGATAGATTTCGTCAGGACCATTTCTCATGATGCGATCAGGAGCCAGAACAAAAAAAGCCGCCTCTCCGTCAAGACCGGCGAGGAGGAATACGGGTCGATAATCAGCCTCGGCGTTATCTTTATTGTTCTGGCCGTCATCACTACCTCGGTTATAACGCGCAATATCGCCGGGTCGATACGGAAACTGAAGATCGCTACAAAGAGGGTGGCCATGGGAGAGTTCGAGGACCTGCCGCAGGTTGAAAGCTACGATGAACTGGGTGAACTTTCCCTCCATTTTTCCGAGATGGCGAAAAGACTGAAGCAGCTGGAACAGATACTTGTTGATATGAGCCCGCTAACCAGAATGCCTGGAAACATTGCGATAGAGAATACCCTGAGGGAGAGACTCGATGACGGCGGGCCCATCGCCTTCTGCCATTTCGATCTGGACAACTTCAAGGCTTTCGGAGACAAGTACGGATATGCGCACGGCAGCGAGGTCATCAAGGCGACGGCCCATATCATCGAAACAGCCCTTTCCGAATACGGAACTCGGGGTGATTTCATGGGCCATATCGGGGGCGATGACTTTGTAGTGATCACGACGCCCGACAGGTACGAACAGATATGCTGCGCTGTTATCGATGCCTTTGATCGGACAGTTCCGGATTTCTATAGTCCTGAAGACCGCGAGCAGGGATTCATTATGGGCAAGACGCGGCAGGGCGTCGAGATGGCTTTTCCGTTAATGTCCATATCTATTGGTGTTGTTACCAATCGGGACCGCGAGCTCAAGGACCCTCTGCAGGTGGGAGAAATAGCGGCGGAACTGAAGGAATGCGCCAAGTCACGGCATGGGAGCAACATAGTCGTCGACAAGACGGAAGGGTAAACCCATCAGTTTCAGTTTAAAACAGAAATCGATATCTTGTTTCCTATAATCATATAATACTCATGACAAGCACTTTGCGTCTGCGTAAGAGTGTTGTACTGGTCCACTGCCTACGATACAAAAATGAGATAATGCCGGAAAAAGCATGCCCTGGCTATTTTCTTTCAAGTATAATAAAATAATCATGTTGCTTTTCTCGCTTATTAGTGCTATTAAAATAAGTATGGCTTTTTAAGCCTCAATTAGGATAGACGGTGACCACGGGCATTTTGTCTTTGGTTTTTTTATTCCGTATCATAAGGAGAACAATAGCACTATGAAGGGAACAGTAAAGTGGTTTAATGACTCAAAGGGATTCGGATTTATTACAGCCGAAGATGGAAGCGATGTTTTTGTACATCACACCTCTATCATGGGAGAGGGCTTCAAGTCGCTTGCCGAGGGTGATCAGGTGTCTTTCGATGTCGAGAAGGGCCCCAAAGGACCAAAGGCCATCAATGTAGTAAAACAATAGAAGAATCGGAGAAGGCAGAAAAGACGGCGGGTCGACCGGCCCGCCTCATTTTTCGGGCAAAAGACTCTGGATCGCATTGCGTCAACGATTGTCCTTTGAAACTATCATAGCAGCTGTCTGCTTGACGGTCTCAGTTTCTGTCAGCCAGTGTCTTCCACCGGAACGTAATATGTATAATGCGTTGGCTCGAAGCCCATTGCACTGTATGCTGCATTTGCACTCTCATTCGAGACATGGCATCCCCATTCAATATTCCGTATGCCATTCTTTCCGCAATATTCCTTTAAATGGGAAAACATAGCCTTGAGAATACCGCGCTTGCGATAACCTTCTACAACATAGGTCAATGTCATAAAACAACATTCGTTAACGAAAAAAAAGATAAGACAACCTATAGGAAGATCATCTTCTTTGGCATAAATAATTGAATAATTGCTCTGGACAAGTGCCCGACGGTTGCATAAATCACTAAGTTCATGTGCAGCTTGCATTGCGAGCTTGAAAGCCTCACTCCCATTCAGGACTCTATTTTGCTTTATTTCCATAACAATAAACTCCTGTAACTGGCAAACATTACGCATCACCCCTTCTTTCAAGGAATAAAATGACAAATGCAATTGCAATATTAAAACTGGAAATCAGCATGACCCTGTTAAGACGAAACAGGAGTTCCGCACCCTCAGTTTTGACTTGTGCCAACATGTCTTCGAAATGCATGGAATGCTCCTTAATGGTTTTCACTAAATTAAGTCGGGCAAGATAGTCGGAAAGTTACAATTGGCGCATATTCGGGTGATTTCTGACATCAATATGGGGCTTCCTGATTGTGGAGTGTGAAAAACGGTAATTTCGGTAACCTTCACTTGCATAAGAAAGTGGTATTTGCTTATATTCAATTAGATAACATATTAAATTTTAAAGGAATCCAATATGTGTGTACGGATGAGCAGCTTTATAAGGGTTTTTTTGGTTTGCCTGCTTTTCTTACCATTTGTGTCCGTCCTGCATGCCGCTGATGAAGGGGCAGTGTTGGGTACGAGACCAAGGACAGAAGGTGCCGCATACCGGGATTCCATCACCGGCATGGAGTTTGTCTTAGTCAAGGGCGGGTGTTATCAGATGGGGCATGTGATGGGCGATAACGAATTCCCGGAAGAAAAGCCCGTTCATGAAGTCTGCGTGGATGATTTTTATATGGGGAAATATCCCGTGACGCAGGGACAGTGGAAAGCAATCATGGGAAGTAATCCTTCATACTTTAATGATTGCGGGGACAATTGTCCTGTTGAGCAGGTCAGTTGGAATGACGCGCAGGAATTCATACGCAAACTTAATAGCCGTTCAGGGGGGGACAAATATCGTCTGCCGACAGAGGCAGAATGGAAGTATGCGGCAAGAAGCGGTGGAAAGAGCGAGAAATATGCAGGAGGCAACGACGTTGACAGTGTCGCGTGGTACGCTTCAAACTCCGGCAGGAAAGAAACGCATCCTGTAGGAACTAAGGCGGCAAACGCACTGGGCTTATATGACATGAATGGCAACGTATATCAATGGGTGCAGGACCGGGATGACGGCAGTTACTACAACAATAGCCCGCGATATAATCCTGATGGCCCAGTCTCCAGCGGCGGCCGCGTGGTGCGGGGCGGGAGTTGGGGCCACGGACCCGGTTACTCGCGGACTTCCCCCTCCTTCTACCTCCCTGTTAATCGTAACTACCTTATTGGTTTTCGCCTCCTGCGGACTCCGTAGTCCCACCATAAGGAAATCTTCCGCAAAGAGCCGCCGAACAAGTTCCGCCTGAACAAGAAAATAATTTCCTGACTTTTGCAATGGAGGCTACCGGCAGCATCAACCCAACGGTTTATTCTGGTTAGTGGCTTTCGCAGAAAACCTCGAAGTAGCTTTTCGGATGCCTGCAAACCCAGCAGAAATCCGGAGCAGCCGTTCCTTCATGCAGATGACCGCAGTTTCTGCATTTCCACCACACCTTCTCGTTGCGCGTGAAAATTGTCCCCGCTTCCATATCGGCCAGCAGTTTCTGATATCGCTCCTGATGAAACTTCTCAATCCGGCTGATTGCCTCAAACTGTGCCGCAATTTCAGGGAAACCTTCATCGCGCGCTTCCCTCGCCATGCGGGGGTATATATCGGTCGACTCTGCATGCTCTCCTGAAGCAGCAGCGCGCAGGTTTTCTGTCGTGCTGCCGATACCCTGCAGTTCTTTCAAGTGAATCTTTGCATGGGCCTTTTCCTGCTCAGCAGTTTCAAGAAAGATTGCCGCGATGTGCTCGTAGCCCTCCTTCCTGGCTGCTGAAGCAAAATACGAGTATTTGTTGCGGGCCTGCGATTCACCCGCAAACGCCTCCAGCAGATTCTTCTCCGTGCGGGTACCCTTGAGCTCTTTTGTCCGGTCACTCATTGTTTTCACCTTTCAGGTTAGGCGCCCTTCATAGCGGCCATCATGAGGTCAAAATCCTCAAGCAGGGCCTGAAGGTCTTCCTCGTGCTCTACTTCCTGCTGCAAGATGGTAAGGACCATGTTGTATGTGACCTGGTCCTTGTCCTTGGTCAGCTCAAGCATCTTCTTGTAGGTGCTGATAGCGCACTGTTCGCCGGCAATGTTTTGCTGAAGTATTTTCTTGATGAACGGATCATCCGGCGCATCGTACCCGCAGTTGGTAAGCTTATACCAATCTTCCGGCTTGGTCACCGGCACACCGCCAAGCTGGATGATGCGCAATGCAACCATATCTGCATGCATCAACTCCTCGGTAGCATGCTGTGTGAGCTCAGCTATGGCAGCTTCTTTCATCGGGCCCTTGACGACCTTTGCGCCGACCCAGTACTGGTAATACGCAAGCCACTCGTCACAGTATGCCTTTCTGAGCATCGTAACAAGTTCATCTACATTCATGCCGACTATTTCTCTTCCTCTGGAACCCATTGAAAACCTCCTCTAAGTGATTTGTAATTGATATAAAGAGACACTTGAAGAAAATATATTCACTGTGATCTAAACTCCGCTATCCATGCGTCCTTCAAAAATTCAGCCCAACTACCGTATCGTAAAAAAATTATACCATGAATTTGTTAGTCGAGGAGCTTATAAGCAATCGTTATTTCAGGCCCGGCTGGAAAACAAAGTAAAATCCCATCAGTCCTAAATCCCTTTTATTGCTAATATACGCCAGGTATCCGATTTGAGATTATCTTAGAAGGTGGCCGGGGATAGGTCCAATTCACAGGTGTGTTCAAGAAAAATAAAGTTGTATACTCGAAAATACGTCACTATCGTTTCAGAATCCCGCCCAGTATCTCATCAAGGTTGCTGTATAGCCTGAATCCATTATCACGATAGGCACGGTTCCACGGGAATAATAGCCCAGTTGCTAAAGCTCCATTCTCTATAGCTTTTTCCAATACCTGCGGGGCATCGTCCACTACCACATCAGTGCCATTATTAAATAAGCTGGTTTTATGATAAGACAAGTGTATGTCATCATAAACCAATCCATGTTCCTTTAACCATCTCTCGGTCTGGCTCATATACTCAGGAGAACGATGACTTGCTATGGTGATATGGTAGTCATTCTCTCTCAACGCAGAAAGGAAACCTTTGGCTTCGGGATAAGGCTGAAACTTGTTGCTGTCCTGGTTGAAATGAATGGCATTTACTGTCTTGTAAAACTCCTGCTCAGTACAATATCCTTCCCAAATGTCCCAGCTTATCCAGTTTTCCGGGGGCGGAAAGTTCTCGTTAATTTTTCTCAGTTCCTCGCAAAAGGCATCACAAAACTGCCACAAGGTATTGTCTATGTCGACGATTGCCGTTTTGTTCATCCAAGATATTATAACCAACATCGTGGTTAATTTTAGTTATATTTTACTAAACGGAACGGAAGATTTCATTTTCAGCCCAATCCCGACTAGGTCTCTTTTTTCCCCTCATCCTCTGTCTTCACCATCGGAAACCTGGGAGAAAGGGACTACCCCCTTTCTCCCAGGCGACATTAGTCTATATGTTAACAGCTATCCTATCTACCCCTTGTGCAAGCTATTGTATGTGCCATCACAAAATTGCTGCAAGATAGTATTATTACCTCCCTATTGAGTACGAATGATTGGTTGCTTCCGTATAGGGAGCTGCTTTACCGTTCCAGTAGATTCGATGACCTGCGTGCTGATATCTGTTCGCTGCTCTTGACCCGCTGTAGAAAGATGCAAATTGTTATCCTTACCAATCTGCGCCTCTACAGGAGTCCCTCCAACATCAATCTTGTTAGTCTGCTGAATATTGATGTTTTTCTGTGCCTCTGAAACCAATCCGTGAACGAAATTCACCTTCATAGGCACGCCATTCCTTTCGCGAACAGACACGCCCTGTGATAAATCGGACATTTTATGCACAATTAAAGAGGGATTGATCGTGGCACCACGACTAGCAGCATCGAATCTGAGTTCATACCATTGCCCTTGCCGGTGGATGAGTGCTCTAACCGGTCTGTTCGGATTACTGTTTGAAAGTTTGATCTCCAGCCCCTCTAATTGTAAATTCCGTATTAAGTATATCTGTTTTGAGAAGCCATAATCTTGTTCATACTCAGCCTTCATTTGATCGACTCTACTGACAAGTTTCTCGGGAACGGGTGCAGAGTGAAGAACAAACTTTGGTCCGTTGGTTCTGGGACGCTTGCCGCCCCAGCCAAAACTTGGGATCCGTACAATATCGTTGCCAAGGCCATTTGCTGATGTGTCTAAATCGGCGAGACCCTGCGGATGCATGTTTTTGAACAGCTGCCTGCCATTTTTATCTGTTATCTGTTGAACATTTGTATCTCGCCCGAAAATGATCTGCACAACATCTCCAAGTCCATTTGTCAAGTCTCGCCATCCATCGGTCTCCTGAAAGGGGATATAAGCGATGTTCCCGTCTTTCTGCGTCCAGGTAGTCCCATCTCCCATCGTAAAACTCCAGCTGTTTCCATTGATAACAAAGGGCGGATAATTACTCTGGTCGGGTTTTGAGTTGCATGGACGATTTGGATCGTATACCTGAATAATTGATTGCGAGCCACCGGGAGACTGAAGACTGAGCGGCACGACTACGTGCCCGTCCCATCCATGTTCAAGGGTAAGCAAGCCATAGTTACCGTTGGAAATATCCTGCTGTATCCTATGTGCCGTAGTGGAAGGGGCATCAAAACGCGAGTGCAACCAGTTAGTGAGGAAATAGGTCGATAGCTGTTTCCAGTGAGCGGTATTGATGTCTTTTTGGACCTGAGGAGGGCTCATCGTGAACGTTGAATATTGATCCCAGAAGAACTCTGTGAGATCCTCGAACTCGAAAGCATCCTCACCAACCAGAGCGAGAAGCGACATTCCGGCGCAATTGCCCCCAGACGCCATCCCCTTGGCTGCCTCATACATGATAGGAGTCACAGGGTTCAAATAATCGTTCCATGAGAGATCGAAAGCATCGGTGAATGTTTGCCAACTCAGTTCGGCAGTATCAAAGTTGTGGAATCTCCAGGCGGCATTGCAACGGAAGTCATCCGGGGCTATACCCGTAAAATTCTCGGCAGTAACCGGCGGTTTTCCATGTCCAATTGAAACGATTACGAATGCGTTTCCTACCCCTTTGCACTGGTTTTCAGTTCCGTCATCATGCCCCGAATATCCGTTATCTGAGTAGTCATCGTCCTTATAACCAAGGCTCAGATGTCTGTTCTGCACAGGGATACTATCCGGAATCGGATTTTGAAAGGTCACAGTACAAGTATCGGGATGCCTGGTGTCCTGATTTGCACAGGCCGTTTGGCGTATTGGCATTAACCCTTGAGTTACACCAGGGATATCAATCATGCCATAATACAATCTGTCTGAGTTTGATCCGCTTGGATTCCAATATCGTTTCCATGTTTGGCCTACACCACCAGTCTGGACGCAGCCGCCTGCCGCTATGCTGACAGTATCACCAGGCTTGAACTGAATTTGCGGGTAATCAGTCACAGATTTTGTAACATTGGGATTGTCTATTCTCCATACTGTAGATTCCGGTGTATCTTGCAACTTCATCACAATGTTGAATTGTTCTGCCAATGCCAAATTGCTGAACAACAGTCCAACTGACAAGATAAAAATAACTCTTAGAAAGTTCCTTCTCATGTTGATTCTCCTTGTTTTTCATTATTTGACATTATTCCGGTGTAATTCATAACTATTTCTCCTCCTCGCCCCCTACTCTAATTTGCCAAAGGATATGGCCTTGAGTTTCTCTTCGAAGGTCTTTTTAAATCTCATCATCTACAATAACGCTCGGATCAGTCTTGCTCGCAGCAAGGCTGCTCAGTTTAGATCAGTTGGTGTATAGCGAGGAAATTTGAAGTTGTAGCTGCATGTCTTCCATCCGGGCGAACGCAGTCCGCATTGGCAATTCTCTAACATAGCTGATTTCCCGATCAACCATTAGTGACGCCCCCCCCATTGCGAAAAAATACATTTATGCACCTTAATATGATGACCGGCAAGGATACAGTTGTGCTCGCTGAAAAAGGAGGTAAAAATTCCTCGGTGCTGATATCTTTCCGATATTAGGATTTTGTCCGCAAAGTACCCCATCTAATTCAATGATACATCAAAACAATGAAGGTTGATCACTTTATCAATCTGAACTCTTCTCGTTTTTGCGGACTTTTAGAAGAAGGTCTCAAGTGAGGGGCGAGTAATTCCAGTCCGGATCTGTTATTTTTAATTTTGATTTATGATTTGGGAACAGTTCCTCATGGTTTTTGTTTGCTGTTTCACTTATCCTCATGTTTAAACCCCTTTTAGCCCTTCAGTTTATACTGTTTTACCAATTTCAAAAGCTTTATTCATAGCATCACTTTTTTTGATATCTCCAATTTTCCAGGCTCCGGTACCATAGATAATCCCCTTTTCTTTTGCTCGGTTCAAACAGGATGTGAATGCCCTGAATCCTTCCAAATCTGTCTTTGACCGACGCCAGACCGCGACGCAAAGTTTGTCTTTCCATGTTTATTTTCTACCTTTAGATAAGAGATCACTAAAAGGGTTTATGATCACCCTCGGTATTGTTCGTCGCTCACCTTTTCCATCCAGTCGGCGCTCTTGCCGTCGGCCTGTTCCACAATGGCGATATGCGTCATGGCGGTTGTCGCTGCGGCGCCGTGCCAATGTTTTTCATCAGGTGCGATCCAGACCACGTCACCCGGCCGAATCTCCTCGATCTGGCCGCCCCAGCGCTGAACTAGGCCGCACCCTGCCGTGACGATCAGGGTCTGGCCCAGCGGGTGGCTGTGCCACGCAGTGCGGGCTCCGGGCTCAAACGTTACCAGGGCGCCAAGCACACGTGCGGGATCGGGCGCGTTAAACAGAGGATCGACACGTACCGTTCCGGTGAAATATTCTGCCGGCCCCTTGCCGGATGGTTGTGAGCCGCTTCGCTTTATCTCCATTGTATTGCCTCCTTTGTTATCAGGCCTTCAGCGAGGACATATCGATCACAAAGCGGTATTTCACATCGCTTTTCAGCATCCGTTCATACGCTTCGTTGATATCCTGGATCTTGATCACTTCAACATCCGAAGTGATGCCGTGCTTGCCGCAGAAATCGAGCAATTCCTGGGTTTCGGCGATTCCACCGATGACAGACCCCGCCACCGATCTGCGCCCCATCACCAGGGGAACAGTGCTTAATATTGGATCCAGACCGCCCAGAAACCCGAGCAGCACCAGCGTGCCGTTTATAGTCAGCGACGCCAGATAAAGGTTGAGATCATGGACATAGGGCACGGTATCGATGATCAGCTCGAACCTTCCCTGTACGGATGCCATCTGTCCTTTGTCGGTGGAGAGGACTACATTATCGGCGCCCAGACGACGCGCCTCCTTCTCTTTGCCCGGCGTGCGGGTAAAGAGCGTGACATGAGCGCCCAGCGCTTTCGCCAGTTTCAAGGCCATATGACCGAGGCCGCCGAGGCCGACGACCGCGACCTTGCTGCCCTTACCCACTTTCCAGTGACGAAGAGGCGACCACGTAGTAATCCCAGCGCAGAGCAAAGGAGCGGTCCCTTTCAGGTCCAGCCCGTCGGGAATTTTCAGCACGAATTTGTCCGACACGACGATCTTCTCGGAATAACCCCCATAGGTGGGCATGTGATCGTGGCGATCAATATGGTTATAGGTGAATGTCGCGATCTCCTCGCAATACTGTTCCAGTCCCTGCTCGCAGGCCTCACAATGCTGGCAGGAATCGACCATGCAGCCGACACCGACATGGTCGCCTGGCTTGAAGCGGGTGACATCCGCCCCGACGCTTATCACACGGCCGATGATTTCATGGCCTGGCACGACCGGGTAAGTAGTAGGAAACCAACTACTCCAGTCGTTGCGGACCGTATGTAAGTCCGAGTGGCATACGCCGCAATAGAGAATCTCGATAACCACATCGTCAGGCCGCTGATCGCGACGCTCAAAGCGAAAGGGGGCCAAGCGCGTCCTTTGCAGACTGTGCTGCGTAACCAAGTACATTCATTTTCATAGCTTTTTCCTCCATGGTTCTATTATTTAAAGACCGGTTCTTTTTTCCAGGGCTTCGGGGTACCGGGCCCCCTGGATCGTGATCTTTGAGGCGGCCCTATCGATCTCTCGGAGATCCTCGTACGCAAGTTCGATGTTAACTGCTCCCATATTCTCTTCCAGCCGCTCTAGTTTCTTGGTGCCCGGGATCGGAACGATCCACATCTTCTGGGCCAGCAGCCAGGCGAGTGCTATCTGGGCAGGCGTCGCCTTTTTCCGGTTAGCGATAGTGCGCAGAAGATCGACCAGCCCCTGGTTCGCCTTCCTGGCCTCAGGCGTAAAACGAGGAACGATGTTTCGGAAGTCGGACTTATCGAACGTCGTCTTTTCGTCGATCTTTCCCGTGAGGAAGCCTTTCCCAAGGGGACTAAAGGGAACGAGCCCGATGCCGAGTTCCTCGAGCGTAGGCAGCAATTCCTCTTCAGGCCGTCTCCACCAGAGCGAGTATTCGCTCTGGATCGCAGTGACCGGCTGGACTGCGTGTGCGCGGCGGATCGTTTTCACTCCCGGTTCAGAAAGGCCGAAGTATTTGACCTTTCCCTCCCGGATCAGGTCTTTTACCGTTCCCGCCACGTCTTCGATCGGCACTTCAGTGTCAACACGGTGTTGATAGTAGAGGTCAATAGCATCGACCCTGAGCCGCTTGAGCGAGCCCTCGAGGCTCTCCCTGATGCCCCGGGCCGGCTGTCCTGGACCTGCTGCCCGTTTGAATCCATCTTGATCCCGAACTTTGTGGCGATCGCCACTTTCCCACGGAAGGGAGCCAGAGCTTCGCCGACGAGTTCTTCGTTTGTGTAGGGGCCGTAAATCTCGGCTGTGTCGAAGAATGTGACGCCACGTTCCACGGCTTTTCGTATAAGAGCAATCATCTCCTGCTTATCTCCAGCCGGACCGTAAGCTATGCTCATTCCCATGCAGCCGAGCCCGAGAGCCGAAACTTCCAGGCCGCTTCTTCCTAATTTACGCTTTTCCACTGTTTCTCCTTTTTTTCACCTGTTTAGGATCTAACTATTTCGTAGATTTTTGCTCGTATCTGTTTGCCACGTTGTTTATAATTAAATTGTACTTCTTAAATTGTAATTCTGAAAGAACAAATGCAGGTAGACCAATCCTGCTCATTTCTTGCCTAATCCTCGGAGTTCTTCGATAAATGGTTGTACAGCTTAGTAAGGTCTTTCGGGTAGAAGCTTTATCCCCAATGCAAAAACCCAACGATGCGACTTTGATGAAGTAATTATGACAATGTTTTAAGCGCTGGTAAAAAAGGTGCTCATTTTTTGCCCAATTTCATCTCTATTTGCGAGCAAAAGCCGTGGAGCATTTTCATCTCCCAGTATGTGAGTCCCGCCCTGCCGATAAAATGTTTTAAGTTATCCATTATCTGTTTTTTCAGATTTCTGTCGCCGCGGGGAATATAGTCCAGCAGAGTTATGATATTTGTTATCCGTTTGTAAAGCGCGTCAAGTTCTCCATGGGTGACAAGGCTGCTCCTTCTGTGCTTTGATTGCGGAGAAGCAACCTGAACGGTCTGTTTACTGTATTGCGCTCTTGAAAGTGCATAGGCCACGACCACTACGGCGTGTGAGAGGTTTAAGGAAGGCTGCTCATTATTGGCCGGTATTGTGAGGAGCAGGCCGCATTCGTTGACCTCTTCATTATACAGCCCCCTGTCCTCCCTGCCGAAGAGGAGGGCGACTTTATTTTCAGTTGCGAAGTCATACAGTTTTTGTGCCGCCTGGTCAAGGGTGAGGGCCATACCGCGCCGTTTCCCGGTCCGCCGGGCAACGGCTATTACAAGCGTTTTATCGTCAATCGCAGCGTTAAGGCTGGCATAATGCTTTGCCCCTTCAAGGACATCAAGGGCGTTATGTGCGAGCCGTCGGGCTTCATCGTTGATTTCTGCCGGCTTCACAAGGCAAAGGGTCTTGAAGCCCATGTTCTTCATCGCCCGCGCAGAGGCTCCGATATTGGCGGGCTCGCGCGGCTCGACAAGTACAAAAGAGACGTTGTTTTTCCAAAGAGGCATATCCTGACGATTCCACCATTCCCGACCTGTACCGCTGTTCAAAAAAAGGGGTGAAAGTTTTAGACTCTCACCCCCTTATGCCCTTCAATGCCGGTTAATATTAATAACCGCTGCTCTTCTTCTTCTTTGCAGGTGCAGGCGCCATCTCTTTCATGCACTTGCCTTCCTTAACTATAACCTTCTCGCCGACTTTTACGTCTTTAGAGTTGCTGACGTCGACCTTTGTCACTTTTCCAGCTGCATCCTTAACCATGATGGACTTGGCTTCGACCTTCATAACGGTGCCTGTAACTTCCTTTTCAGCTGCAAATGTAAGACCGACCATGCAAAATGTGAATACCAAAGCTACCAATAAAGCGATAATGGATTTCATCTTCATGCCTCATTCACCCCCTTCATTTATTTATTTAACAGCAAAGGCAACGAATGTGCCCGATAATCAAAAAGTATACACTATTTTATTTTTTAAAACAATCTTGTCAGGAGTTAGGTAGTGGGTCAGTTTGTTCCCCGGCGAGATAGCACGGGTGTGCTGGAGCGGGGGCGAGTAACGCCGAGCCCCAATCGAAAATTTGTACCGAGTAGTGCAATTTTTTAAAAAAAAATAGTGTGCGCAAGGTAAGTAGTTTTAGCTCGCCGGGGAACAAACTGACCCACTACCGGGGTAACCGCATAGTTGCGTTTTGTCGGATTATTATCTATAGTAATCAATAAAAAGGAAACCGGCATGAATGAAGGCTTTAAAGGTGCGATCGTCTCATGTGCCGTTCTCTTTTCATTGTTTTTTATTTGCGCACCCGACATTTTCGCCTACAGCGGGTCGGCGCCTGTACGCTCCATCAGCATCGACGTTCAGCAGACATTCCTCAAAAATTCCATTACCGGCGTTACCATCAGGGACGTTGTCGGTCTCCTGAGAAAAGGGTTCCCCTACGCGTCCGTCTCTCTGAACAATCCTGATGCCGGAGTGCACATCACTGTTTCAACAAGCAGCGGAAAGAAAGGACCCGTTCCGGACCGTTTCGCCAGGGGAAGGAATTACGAGTATCTGCAATACCCGGACCATGAATATCACTGGATCTCATCCCGCAAGGCCGGCCATATAGTCCTGGCCCTTACATCACCATCTCTTGAGGGAGTGAGCTTCGGACTTTATGGACTGCTCCAGGAGAAGCTGGGGTTCAAATTTTACCATCCCAGGAGGACCATTATTCCTTTTCATAGACAATGGCCGCTGCCGGCTTACTTTCAATGGAATGCCTTTCCCCGCTTCGACAAGAAAGGATTTCATATCCATTCCCTTCATCCCATCGAACTTACCGAGCAACTGCATAATCCTGCTTACCCCGGTGCTGCCGGAGACCTTAGAGAGTACGTAGATTGGCTCGTAAGAAACGGGCAGAATGTAGTGCAATTCTATCTTTTGAGGGATATTGATCGCGCGCGATGGACCGCCCATGCCGGTGAATTCGTGGAGTATGCGCACAAAAGAGGCGTACTGGCCGGAGTCGAATTTTCTCTTTTTATGCTCCAGCAAAAGGCCTTTCAGAGCATAAATTTGTTGAGGGTTTTCCCTTCCTATAAACGGCAAATCGACACTACGCTTTCATGGATATTCCGGGTCAAATGGGATTACATCACCGTCGATTTCAGCATGGGAGAATATTTGCCCGACCTCGGTTCATTGATGCCCGAACTGAAAACATACCTTATCAGGCAAGCAAATGAGAGATATAAAACCAGGGTAATGGTCACTACGCACGTTATCAACGGAGGAACTGGAAGCCCGCTTCGACCTCGGGCCCCCGGCATGCGGGTTTCCGCTGCTCAGAGAAACTGTCCGGACGGCGGAGATATGAGAGCCGGCGTTCTGATTCATACAGTCATGTTTTATTCACTCCTCGACGCTCACGCCCCTGTATATGGCGACGCCAACCTGCAGTGTATGCTTGCCAGGGCAATACGGGAAAACAAGTGCCGGGAGACATGGTATTGGCCTGAAGCGGCTTACTGGGTTTCCTTTGATGATTCTGTCCCGCTGCTTCTCCTTCCTTATCTGGAAGCGCGGTGGACCGATATGGAGACTATAAAAAAAGCGGGCATTGATAATCATCTTACTTTCAGTTCGGGATGGGAATGGGGCTACTGGCTTGTTAACTGGAGCATTGCCCGGTGGTCCTGGACTTATGGCGGTCCGGCAGGTCCCAGGCCATCATTGAAGGAAGGGCCTTTAAGTGCTCTGGATGATCTTTTCCACGATGCCCGCTTAAGCCGGTTATTTCAGAGGGCGCTGTTTGTTCAGAATTACTACTTGAAAGAGAGGGGACTGATCGCCTTCCTGTCCGCCCTTGATCCATCGGCTGAGCTTCCATGGCCCTTTAACAGTCCTTTTCAGCCGAGGCCGTCTTTTTCCAGTTCGTGGCTGCTATATCAGGCAACGGATGCAGAGGCAAAACAGATCGTGGAGTCAACGGCATCAGAACTGGGAAAATACGCTAATGATATGAATGACGTGGTGGATGGGCTCGAACGGGAAATCCGCCGGAATTATGCCGGGGGAAAACATATCTCTCCGGAGCTTCCTTTGATAGCTGGCGAATTGACAAGGGCGCTTAAAGTGACCGCGCTCAGGGCGCAGCACCGTGCTTTGACCATAAGGGCCCTCCTGGCGCAGAGGAAAGGATACTGGTGGCAACCCGCGACGCGTGAAGCCGAAATACTGTTGCAGCAAGCTGCCCGGGTAAGGCAGGAAGCACTTGTGGCTGTGCGCCGGCAGGAAAAAATTTACCGTTATCCGGTCAGCCTTATTGCCCGGCGGCGAAAGGATTTCACCGCCTATCATTTCGGTTATCTTTATCCGGCAAGCGAACTTTTTTTCTGGCGCCGCGAGGAGGAGCAGGTCCGGCACAGGCGTTTCGACGCATTTTATATGGACCTCTGGGATTTCGGGAGGATTTGCGGTCTAAAAGACTAAGCACAGCGATGAATGCTATGCAGCAGTTCCTGGTAATCTTTCAGAACGGGGAACTCATGGGTTATCGTATCTTTCTTTTTTGAACTGGCCCCTGTCTTGAGCAATACATATTTTATTCCGAAGGTTTTAGCTGTTCTAAGCACTTCGGCCGTGTCGTCAATAAAGAGCGTCCGTTCCTTATCGAATTTCAGCATCGTTTCGACCTTCTCCCAGAACTCGATCATTTCCTTGGGGAAGCCCATCTCATAAGAAGTGATGCATCTGTCGAAGTATCCGCCTATCTCGGTTTTCTTCAGTTTGATGTCGAGGACCTTATAGTGGGCATTGGTGAGCATGAAAACTTTTTTTTTGTCTTTCTTCATCGCTTTCAGGAAATCCTCGACATGGGGGTGCACTTCGATCATATGTTTTATCTGTTCCTTGAGCGCCGGGATATCAAGGTGAAGTTCATTTGACCAGAAATCGATGTCGGTCCAGTTCAAAGTGCCTTCATGCGATTTGTACATGGAGAGCAATATCTCTTTTGCCTTTCCGAAAGTGACGCCATGTTTTTCAGAGTATTTCTCAGGGACAAGATGCTCCCAGAAATAATCATCGAAATACTTGTCCAAAAGCGTCCCGTCCATGTCCAGCAGTATCCAGTCGATATGTTTAAGAGAGATCATTCTTCGGAGCTGTACCATGAGAGGTCGATATAGTCACGGGTCCTTTTGTGGATGAGTTCAAGTATCCCCTTGAGTTCTTCGAAAATCTGATCGAACAGCTTGTCATCATCCAGGTCATTGGCCTCGATATCATAGACGTAGGAAATCTCGTATTCTTTGGAGGGCTGCTCGCTGGGGATTATCTCCTTTGCAAAGAGCACCGGTTGTGTATCGGGATACTCTTCCTCCACTTCCGCAAGCAGCGCCTCGATGTCGGTATAATCTTCCATTATCGGTAGTTTTATTTCGAATTCCAGTTCAAGCGAGGTATCGGCATCCATCGAGTTTTCTTCGCTATCTTCCTCGTATAGAGTCATTCCAGTCTGAAACGCATCATACGTGAAGGATACGGTTGCGGTCAGCGCATAAGGTGGCTCCATATTGGGCAGCGCAAGCGAGAACCTGCTCTCCCGGTCAAGAGTGAACTGCTCTATGAACACCTGCATATTGAATATTTCAAGGTAGGTTTTTGCAGATTCGGCTATCTTCATTTGCACTTCTTCAAAACGTGTCATGATACCTCCAGGAAAGCGTCGAGCGTTATAGCGTTAAAGGTGTAAAACAAATTATATTATAATAAGTGCAGGAAGTCTTTAACGCTATAACCCCACCCAGCCTCCCCTTAATTTAAGGGGAGGTATGGAGGGGTTAGATAACAATTATAACATGAATAGTACGGTTATGACGAATAAGGCAGAGGAGAGTTAAAATGGCAAAGGGCATCTTTATTACAGGAACGGATACCGGTGTAGGCAAAACGATTGTTGCTGCCGGAATAATACGCGCCCTGGTCCGGAAAGGGGTGAAGGTCGGCGCAATGAAACCTATTGAGACCGGGTGTGAAAACCTCGTCCCTGCTGACGGGATGTTTTTGAGGGAAATTGCGGGAATGGATGACCCTGTTGATCTTATAACGCCCCTTTGTTTTTCACATCCGCTTGCGCCTATGGTTGCCTCTGAACTGGAGGAAAAGCCGGTGAGACTCGACGTTATTATTCATGCATACACTACACTTGCCGCAAAATATGAATTCCTCGTTGTGGAGGGTGTTGGCGGTCTGATGGTCCCGGTCATGGAATCAGGCGGCGGTATGATTGCCCTCAGTAATGCCGCGGCGCCTTTTTTTATCGCTGATCTGATTAAAACCCTGGATCTCCCTGCCGTTGTCGTGGCAAGGGCCGGACTGGGCACTATCAACCATACGCTCCTGACTGTCATGCACGCCATTGGAGCGGGAATAGACGTACGGAATGTGATTATCAATAACAGCATGCGCTTGAGCGATACAGTGGCTGAGAGGACAAACCCGGATATACTGCATCGCATATGTCCGGTGCCTGTGCTGGGGCCTATCCCGTTTGTTTCAGCACCTTCCGGTACTGTCGTCGACGCTGTCGCAGATGCACTGGGCGATGATGCGGTGGGCCTGATGACCGGCAAAAGTGTTGATTTGCACTGACCCTGACTACCCAAAATGTGGTCAGATATTGTATATTGCAACAAGTAATCCACTTGCGGTCCAATGCTTCACGCACTGCACCGCGTAACGGACAGAAGAGGGGAGAACATGGGTCCAAGCGGCAACTGGTTCTCGAATAACCTCGATATAGTTTTTTTCATCTATGGCCTGGCATTCTTTGTGATGGGCACCGCTATTCTTTTTCTGCCGAAAAAGGAAAGCATTTTCAGAATTGCCGACATATTCGGCCTTTTAGCAGCCTTCGGCCTTACGCACGGCGTCAGTGAATGGCTGGACATGTGGGCCATTATAAGGGTAGGCAGCCATTTTCTGGAGTTGACGCATGTCTTGTGCCTGACAGCATCTTTTTGTATCCTGTGCGAATTCGGGAGGAGACTTTTCAGGATAAACACGCATGAAGGCTCTCCGGCATGGCGAAAGAGAATTTCAGGTTGCCCATGGTGGTACTTCCCTCTGGCTGTCTTTTTTTTCATTTTTATTCTTGTTCTCGTATCGCACGATTTCGACAGCGCGGCGAATATCTGGACGCGGTATCTTATAGGGTTCCCCGGAGCTTTTCTTACCGGTGCCGGATTTTTTTCCTATTACCGGCGCAAGGAAGAGGTGTTGAGGGAGATTAATGTTAAGAGCTGGTTCATGACGACCGGTTGTGTGTTCTGTGTTTACGGAGTTTTGAGCGGTTTAGTGGTCAGCAGTGGAAATTTTTTCCCCGCAAATATCGTCAACACCGATTCTTTTCTGGATCTGACACATGTCCCGGTGCAACTTTTAAGGGCCGTATGCGCCGTTATCGCAGCCGTGTCAGTAGGAAGGATACTCACAATTTTCAGTTGGGAAACAAGAAAGAAACTTGAGGAGTCGAGACTTGAAGAGCACCGTCTTAGCCTCATAGCCGCTGAAAAGCAGGTGATCGAAACTCAGTTGAAGATGCTGCAGGCCCAGATGGAGCCGCATTTTCTTTTCAATACCCTGGCAAACATAATAAGTCTTACCGATATCAATCCTGGAGATGCGAGGAAGATGCTGCATCACCTGACCGAGTTGCTCCGGGTCTCTCTGGAGCGTTCAAGGGGAGAAACATCCACACTTGAGCAGGAAGCCGACCTGCTTAAAAATTATCTGAGCATATTCCGCATGCGCATGGGACCGAGACTGAGTTTTGCTATCGATATACCCGAAGGTTTGCTGTCTGTAGTGTTCCCGCCCATGCTCATACAGCCTCTGGTCGAAAATGCGGTCAGGCACGGCATTGAACCCAAAGTGGAAGGCGGGATTGTAACGGTCAAGGCCATACTGGCGGACAGCTGCCTGCGCCTGACTGTTGCTGATACCGGCCTGGGCTTATCAGGACAATCGCCCTGTGAAGGCTTCGGGCTTTCCAACGTAAGGGCCCGCCTTAGCGCCCTCTACGGGGACTCGGCCCTTCTTATTCTCGAGGAGAACTACCCTTGCGGCCTGACCGCAACCATCGAGGTGCCGGCATGAGCGTACGTGCATTGATCGTAGATGACGAACCGCATCTTGTCGATCATCTTGCCGGCCGGCTTGCCGTTTTATGGCCGGAACTGGAGATATGCGGCACTGCGACAAATGGCATTGACGGCCTTGACCAGATCAATAAGGAAAAGCCGGACCTTGTTTTCCTGGATATAAAGCTGCCGGGATTGACGGGTCTTGATGTCGCCGGCAGGATGGGCCATCCAAGTCTTGTAGTATTCATCACCGCTTACAACAAATACGCGGTCAAGGCCTTTGAGGAGGAGGCCGTCGATTATCTGCTCAAGCCGATAAGCGACGAGCGTCTCAGCCTGACCATTGCACGGGTCAGGAAGCGTATTGAGCAAAGTGAAGGCTTGCGGAGGATGGAAGCGTTCCTGTCCAGGCTCACACTTGCAATGGCCCATAAGGACGCTTATCTGAACTTCATCAGGGCAGCTTCAGGGCGTGCCACGCGTTTAATCCCCGTTGATGAAGTCCTTTTTTTCAGGTCCGCGGAAAAATATACCGCTGTATTTATAAAGGACCAGGAATTCCTTATCCGCATTCCCATTGTCGATCTTATCAAACAGCTTGATCCTGAAAAGTTCTGGCAGATACATCGTTCAACGGTAGTCAATGTCTCCAGGGTGGCATCTGCGGTTCGTGATAATACGGGTCGCCTCATCCTCAAAGTCAGAGATTCTGAGGCATCCCTGGTGGTAAGCCGCCCCTTTGCCTATCTCTTCAAACAGATGTGATTTTTACATCCGCTTATTGGCACCACTAGTTTCATCGCATTAATATGCATTTCAAGCACAAAAAAGTGCATTTCATCGCAAACAGTTGAATTACAGGATGATTTTCTTGAAAATACAGGTATAATAGAAATAAAAAAAACTAATGATACCTGAAAGAAAATATAATGACTCAAATTCAGAGAGAGTTATAGGGCAGCATTTTCTTGGTTCCCTCTTGACAGCCGCAATAATTGGTTTACAATTAAAACATATGTCTATCTATATAATGCAACTCCAAATATTAAGCTCAGGGGGTGTAAGATGGCCTTAAAAATTCCGTTTGTTGTGTTGATGTTTTTCCTTGTTGTTTCTCCCGCCTTTGTCAATGCAGAGACCCCGATTACAGACCAGGTAACAGGTATGGAACTTGTCTTTATCAAGGGCGGCTGCTATGACATGGGAGACTCTGCCGGCGACGGCGACAGCAACGAGAGGCCCGTGCATGAGGTGTGCGTGAATGATTTCTACATGGGCAAGTATGATGTGACCAACGAGCAGTTCAGAAAATTCCGGCCTGACCATAATAGTGGCAGTTTTGAGGGTTTGTCACTTAATGGTAATAAACAGCCGGCGGTCTTTGTTTCATGGTATGATGCCGTCGATTTTGCCAAATGGCTTTCTGAAAAGACCGGACAGACTTACAGGCTGCCGACAGAAGCCGAGTGGGAATATGCTGCCCGCGGCGGAACAAAGACGAAATATTTCTGGGGCAATAATCCTGACGACGCCTGCAAATATGCAAACGTTGCTGATCTGACGGCGAAGAAACGCTGGAACAAATGGACGGCCTTTTACTGTGATGACAAGTTCCTGGTCTCATCGCCTGTAGGCAGTTTTCAGCCAAACGGCTATGGATTATATGACATGCTCGGCAATGTCTGGCAGTGGTGCGAGGATGTTTATAACAGTTCCGCCTATACCAGGCTCCCTAAAAACAACCCCGTATATGAGGGGTCCGGCGAGTATCACGTCGAGCGGGGCGGAGGCTGGAGCAACGGGCCTCTGGGTGTGAGGGTTTCCCATCGCGTTTCGCTGACACCGGAATTTGGTCATCATGCACTCGGTTTCCGTCTCGTGAGGGTCAAATGAGAAAGTTATCGTGGAGGTTCGGTATGCAAAAAAAATATTTGCTTTTGCTGTTAATGCCTCTTGTTTTCCTGTTGGCCTCCGTCTCTATGTCGCGCAGCAGTGAAAATGCGACAAAGGAAGCAACGGAGAAGGAGGGGTTCATCGGAGCTGAAACCTGTCAGGGCTGCCATGAAACTCAGTATGAGACCTATAAAAAGACCGTCCATTCCAAAAAACATGTGAAGGGGCCGGCATCGCAGGACGCCTGCGAGACCTGCCATGGACCGGGAGCAAAGCATGTTGAAAAAGGCGGCGGACGCGGCGTGGACATATTTGCATTCAACAAGAATACAGACCCGGAAGCCAAGACTGCAAAATGCCTGGCCTGCCATGAAGTGATGAAGGCCCAGGCGTTCTGGAATAACAGCAAACACAAAGCCGAGGGTGTTTCTTGTGACAATTGCCATTCGCCCCACAGGGGAGGAGATAAGCTGCTGAAAGCTGAAAAATCCGAAGTGTGCTTTCAGTGCCACAGGGACATCAAAACCATGGTGAACAAGCAGTCCCACCATCCCATCAAGGAAGGCAAGGTCGGATGCAGTGACTGTCACAACCCTCATGGCTCGCTTAACGATAAAATGCTGACGGCCGATTCGGTGAATGAACTCTGCTATAAATGCCACGCGGAAAAAAGAGGTCCGTACATGAACGAGCACCCGCCTGTAGAGGAGAATTGCCTGAATTGCCATAATCCTCACGGAAGCAATCACGACAGATTGCTGACGCAGAGAGTGCCGGTACTATGCGAGCAGTGCCACGGAAACGGGGGCAGCATGGGGGGATCGCCGTTCACCTTTTTCACTACATCTGCACCTGGTGTCACTACCGGTAGTACAAACCATATGTTTGGCCGATGCCTGCCTGAACTGCCACCCATCCATTCACGGCAGCAACGGATTAAAACAGGCAAATGGCTGTACTTTCAGAGAATAGGAGGAGATGAAAATGAAATTAAGAACAATAACTTTAGCTATAGTATTCTCCCTCCTGCCATTTGCCGGTGCTTTTGGAGCAGACGATGCCGGGACAGGCGAGACAGCCGGGACATTTTATGGCGATGTGGGCGGGACCGGCTGGGGCACTACCATAAACGGCAGCAGGGCCAAATTCAGCGAATACAGGGACATGAGGTCACAGGGCGGTTTTTACACCGATGTCAAGCTGGGCTATGACAGCGACAACTACTGGATGAAATTCAAGGGCACGGACATGGGCTACCATACTCAAGACTATCAGCTTGACGGCGGCATGTACGGAAAGTTTAAGTTCGATGCCTTCTATAATGAGATCATACATAATACCACTTTCGGCGCCCTGACCCCTTACTCGGTGTAGGGACCGGCAGCCTTACAACCGTCTCTCACCACAGGATCGACTAAAGTTCTCCATCTAATAGAATTCGTCCACCTGGAAGTCCTTTGACTACACTATCCAGAGGAACCAGTACGGCGGCGGGATCAAAGTTGATGTGCTTAACCCTTTTTACGTTAATTTCAATGTGTCCAAAGAGGACAGAAGCGGTCTTTTGCCATGGAGCAACGGTAATGGGATCGAAATCCCAGCTCCTGTCGACTACGAGACCACCAATTACATGGGTGAGATTGGATACAGGGCCAAGCCGTTGTTTGCCGCGTTAACTTACTCATACGGCGAGTTCACAAATGCAAACCAAACCCTGGCGATCCAGGACGGACCGGGGCGCTGATCGCGGGTTCGAATGCGTCTTTAATGTCGCTTCCACCCGACAACCATTTCTACAAACTGGGGTTTAAAGGCGCACTCCAGCTTCCTCTGAACAGCAGGTTCAATGTAAGTCTTGCCGACTCACACCAGAAATCGAGTTTTGACCTTAGCCCCCTTCTTGACCTTCAACAATGCCCAATGTCAGCCACCAACCACTACAAGTTTGAGCTCCACTAACTTCAATGGACGCAAGGACATCCAGAATTACGCCTTTTCGCTGACCTCGAATCCGGTGAGATTCCTTGACGCCAAGCTTTTTTACAAATACTACAACATAGAGAACAAGTCGGACAGTATAACCCAAACGATCAACACAAGTGGTGTCACGACGGTTACAACTTTTCAACCTTATCTTTTCGGCTATAAAAAGAACACCTACGGCGCTGATTTAGGGTTCAAACTTCCTCAGGAATTTCATTTGATCGCGGCTTATTCCTATATAGACACGGACAGGGAAAACAGGCCTGACATCCCTTCCACAAAAGACAGCGTTTACTCGGCTGAACTGAGATGGAATGGTCTTGATTTCCTGACGCCGAAGATCGGCTATGAGCGGCTGATGAGGTTGGCCGAATATGGTACGCCATATTCTTTGAATCAAACTGCCGGAAATCAAAACTACACGCAGTTCATTGTTTTTGATGGAGCGAAGCAGAGAAGGGACACGTACAAGATTGCCATAGATGCCTCACCTCTCGACAACCTGAATGTCGGCGTTGCATACAAATACAAGAAGTCGAATTACCCTGATGACTATCTCGGTGTTCAAACTGCCAAGGCCAATGAGTTGGAAACTTATGGAGATTACCTGATCGGAGGCATTGTAAGACTGAACGGCTATTTTGATCTCCAGAATACCCAGCAGAAATTGAGTGATCTTACCATCCCTCGTAATGGCAATCCCAATTTTACCACAGACTATTTTATAAACACTAACAACTACAGCTACCTCTGGAAAATGAACCAGAGCGACAATACCTATGAATTCGGGGCAGGGGTCGATGTCTATCTGATGCCGAAGAAACTGACGCTCAGGGTGCAGTACGATTACGTGAATTCGGACGGTCTTGAGGATTTCAGCTTCTTTAGCGCTGTGCCTACACAGGTGGGCGGGGTCACCGGGAACGCTGCCGGCCAGATTGGCACCTACAACCTTAATGACGTAGACTCCTACCATAAGAGCGCTTTTTTGTGCAAATTGAGCTACGCCATGTCAAAATCATTCGCGATGGCAGTCGGGGCCTCTTTCGAACAGTATAAGTACAACGATTATGCGTTTTCCAACCCCAATTATCAGTATACCGGCCCAAGCAACACTTTTCTTACAGGGGCCTATGCATTCCCGTCCTACAATGCGAGTATAGTTTTCCTGAGCGCTGCGTACAAGTTTTAGAGAAAAGTTTTTTCTCGAATCGGGGAGAGAGGGATGCTTGCTCTCTCCCCGATTATTTGTGAAGGCAGTTAAAGGCTGAGAATTCAGAGAGGGTTGTTGTCGGAGTCTATTTTGATGATCGTCGGCTCGAAATCTTTGATTTCCTGTTCGGCCAGATAGCAATAGGAGAATATGATGATTATGTCGTCCACCATCCCCTTGCGCGCGGTAGGGCCGTTCAGGCAGAATTCGCGGGACCCCGCCTTGCCGGGTATTACATAGGTTTCAAACCGCTCGCCGTTGTTCAGGTTACTTATCATGACCTGCTCATAAGGGAGCATCCCTGCACGGTCCATGATTTCGCTGTCAATTGTAATGCTTCCCTCGTAGGCGAGGTTCGCTTCCGTGATCCTGGCCCTGTGTATCTTCGATCTTAAAAAACATCTAAGCATAATTTAAACTCCTTAATGAGTTAAAGGTTATAGGCAATGGGCTATAGGCTATAGGAAAAGAAATAGATATGCATTTTCTCAGTTTTATGACCCATGTCCTGTGGCCTATTGCCTATCGCCCTTCTTTATTCGATTATCTTCGGGACCCTGTAGAACTTGTCTGAGGGATCAGGGGCGTTTTTTAACGCCTCATCGTTGGAGAGAGAAGGCATCTGTATATCGTCTCTCATAACATTATTAATAGGCAGCACGTGCGAGGTCGGTCCGACGCCGCTGGTGTCGAGTGTATTTAGTTGTTCAACGTAACTGATAATCGTGTTCAGTTGCCCGCTATACGTTGACAGTTCCTCTTCGGAAAGTGTGAGCATCGAGAGCTTCACAATATGCCTTACTTCCTCCTCACTTATTTTCATTTTGCGCCTTTATACCTTTTCCAGGTGCACATGCCGCACCGAAAGCCGTTTCAGTCCGACACTCTGGAAATTGACCGTCAGTTTTAAATCATCTCCTTCACCGCAGCAATCACGTACGATGCCGACCCCCCATGCAGGATGCTTCACTTTGCTTCCTATCAGATAAGCAAGGGAGGCCCTCTGCGGACAGAGTTTGACCGGTCTGGGAGGCAGCGAGGTCACCCTGGCAACAATGGTTTTTTCGACCCAGTGACAGCAATCCCTGGGTATATCGTTAAGGAACCGCGAAGGTTCCTGGTCCTGGATCTTCGAATACAGCTTTCTTTTCTTGACGCTGTTCAGGCAGAGAATGTCTTTGGCCCTTGTCATGCCGACATAGAAAAGCCGTCGCTCTTCATGCATTTCCGCTTCTTCATCGACAGCCTTGAAATAAGGCAGGATGCCTTCTTCCACGCCGATAATGAATACGACCGGGAATTCCAGCCCCTTGGCGCTGTGCAGCGTCATGAGCGAAACCGCGGGCTTTACCGGGACGGAGCCGTTGATTGGCGTATTTGTCAACGATGTTTTTTCTATGAAATCCTTTATGGGCATTGCATCAGCTGAGGCGATCAGTTCCATGATGTTCTGCAGGCGGTCTTCCTCGATATCTTCAATATAGCCTGTCAGCTCGACAATGTCCTTGAGCATGTCAGCGGCAGTCCTGTATGTGGCAGTCGAGAGGTGGCCGATGACTTTAAGGAACTCACCCAATTTCTCCTTAACGGAGGCTGCCAGCACATTTGCTTTTAGCATTGTCTGAGCAGCCGACAGGAGGCTGACGGAGTTTTTCTTTGCCTCCTGCTCAATTTTCGACAGGGTAGACGCACCGATATTTCTCGAAGGGCTGTTTATGATCCGTCTCAGGCTTACGTTATCGTCATGGTTTATCACAAGCCGCATATAGCTTGTGAGGTCCTTTATTTCCCGCCTGTGATAAAAGCTTATCCCGCTGAGCACCTTATAGGGGATGTCTTCCTCCCTGAGCGCGTCTTCGATCGCTCTGGCCTGAAGATTTACCCGGTAGAGTATCGCAAAGCTGTCATAGTCGTAATTATTTTTCAGATAGAGGTCTTTTATGGTCCGCGCAACATACTTTGCCTCTTCGTCTTCGGTGTTAAGCCTGCAATAGATTACTTTCTCTCCCTGGCCTTTATCTGTCCACAGACTTTTCAGTTTTCTGTTCTTGTTTTTTGCTATCACGGAACCTGAAACATCCAGTATGTTCTGGGTTGACCTGTAATTCTGCTCAAGCCTGACGACCTGGGCATCCGGAAAATCTTTTTCGAAGTTCAGGATATTGCTTACATCGGCGCCCCTGAACTTGTAGATGCTCTGGTCATCGTCTCCCACAGCGCAGATATTCCTGTGTGAAGACGCCATTAATTGGAGAAGGGAATATTGAGCGCGGTTGGTGTCCTGAAACTCGTCAACGAGAATATAAGGAAACATACCGGTATACTTTTCGAGTATTTTCGGATTTTCCCTGAACAATTTGGCGGTAAGCATGATCAGATCATCGAAATCGAGGGCGTTGCATCTCTTCAACTCGTCCTGATACTTGAGGTAGACCCTCCCGAGCTTTTCGTCAAAGCTGAATCCATCTCCCTGGGACAAGAAATCTTCAGGAGAGATGAGAGATGATTTAAGGATGCTTACTCTTGAAGCCACTCCTTTGTAAAGGGCCTCGTATATGTTGAACTCTTTAAGGATATGGCGAATAAGATTACATTGATCGTCTTCGTCGTAAATGGTAAAGTCAGGCTTGTAGTCGAGTGCCTTTATTTCTTTCCGCAATATTTTATTGCACTGCGAATGAAACGTCCCTATCCATATGTTTTTAAAATCCTCTTCCATGCATTGGCAGATTCTCGCTTTCATTTCATCGGCGGCCTTGTTGGTGAAAGTGACGGCAAAAATTGATGTGGGAGAAAGCTTTTTCTTTTTGATAAGGTAGGCGAACTTATGAGTTATTACTCTGGTCTTTCCGCTGCCTGCTCCTGCAAGGACCAGGAGCGGACCCTTTGAATGCAGTATAGCTTCTTTTTGCTGCGAATTGAGTTCCTCTAATAAAACATCTCTTGCCATAAAAATACTCGCTTAATTATACCATAATTCAAAGGATGAAGGTTGAAGTATGAAGGTTGAAAGATTTAAAGAAACTAAACATCATTTTTCATCCTTCAACTTTCATCCTTCATCCTTTTATTCTACCGTCACACTTTTTGCCAGATTTCTCGGCTGGTCCACGTCGCATCCCCTCAATACCGCGATATGATATGCGAGGAGCTGCAGCGGGACCGTCAGAAAAATAGTATTCAAAAAAGGGTTGCTTTCTTCTATGAAGATCGAATATTTTGCAAGCCTTCCTATGATGTCGTTGTGGGCCGAGGTCAAGGCGATTATGGTGCCGCCCCTGCTTTTGACTTCTTCCATGTTCGAGATCACCTTTTCATGGAGCTTCCCGGAAGGCGCAAGCACCACTACCGGAAAGTCCTCGTCAATAAGGGCTATAGGGCCGTGCTTCATTTCTCCGGCGGCATACCCCTCGGCATGGATATAAGATATCTCTTTCAGCTTCAATGCGCCTTCAAGCGCGATCGGGTAATTGATTCCCCTTCCCAGGTAGAGGAATTCCTTTTTCTTGAAAAGCTCTTTGGCTATAACGCTTATGGATGCATCGAGTTCAAGAGTTTGCTCTACCTGGGCAGGCAGGTGGAGAAGGTCCCGAAGCAGTTTTGAGGCCTCTGCTTTGCCGAGTGTGCCTCTC
The DNA here is from genome assembly GCA_963796345.1 of Nitrospirota bacterium. Lineage (GTDB taxonomy): Bacteria > Nitrospirota > Thermodesulfovibrionia > Thermodesulfovibrionales > Dissulfurispiraceae > JADFXI01. Next base: position 339,220 of record CAWCLI010000015.1, read on the forward strand.
ACACTGCCCAGCGCAATTGCCAGAAGATAGAGCGCAACTACCTGCGTAGTGAATGCCTTGGTGGAAGCAACACCGATCTCGGGGCCGGAATGTGTGTAGAAGACGAAATCCGATTCACGGGAGGCGGTGCTGCCGGTCACGTTGCAGATGCTCAGTACCTTGGCTCCGAGCCGTTTTACTTCCCTCGAGGCCGCCAGGGTGTCTGCCGTCTCTCCGGACTGTGTGATTGCGATAAATAATGTGTTTGAGGTGATGATAGGGCTCCTGTACCGGAATTCAGAGGCGATGTCGACTTCCACCGGGATCCTGGCCAGTTCCTCGATCATATACTTCCCTGTCATGCCGGCATGGTAGGAGGTCCCGCACGCCACTATGAATATCTTGTCAATCCCCATGACAGCCTCGGGAGTAAGACCGAATTCATCCAGTGCCACCTCGCCCTTGTCCGGGAACATCCTTCCGCGTATGCTGTCGGAAATCGCCCTGGGCTGCTCGTAAATTTCCTTGAGCATAAAGTGGCGGTATCCGCCTTTCTCGGCCATAGAGGGACTCCATGATATAGTGGAAACGGTTTTGTTCACGGGCCTGCCGTCAAAATCGGTAACTGTTACACCGTCCTTATGGAGCACCGCTATTTCATTGTTGTCCAGGAATATCACCTCCCTGGAATGGTTCAGGAAGGCCGGCACGTCGGAGGCCAGAAAATATTCCCCGTCACCCAACCCGATCACGAGAGGGCTTTCTTTCCTTACAGCGATAATCTTGTCGGGTTCCATTTCATTGATCACAGCAAATGCGTAGGCCCCCTTCAGTTCCCTGATGGCTGCCCTTACAGCTTCTTCAAAAGGCGCGGCAGCGGCATGCTTGTTTATCAGATGGCAGAGCACCTCGGTGTCGGTTTCGGACGTGAAGATAAAGCCCTGGGCCTGCAGCGCATGTTTAAGTTCCACGTAATTTTCTATTATCCCGTTATGGACGACAACTATGCCGCCGGACCGGTGGGGATGGGCATTTTCATCTGAAGGCTTGCCGTGCGTTGCCCACCGTGTGTGGCCTATGGCAAGATTGCTGGGTTTCGTGAGCGTGCAGGTTACTGCATCGAGCGCGCTGATCTTGCCTTTGCACCGCCTGACGCTTATTTTATCATCCTCCACAAAGGCGATCCCGGCTGAATCGTATCCCCTGTATTCAAGCCGTTTGAGGCCGTCCATTACAATGGGGATGGCGTTCCTGTTTCCGATGTACCCGATTATTCCGCACATGTCTTTGTCTCCTTCAGACTTTTGCCTTTTGCCCTTTGCCCTTTGCCTTCATTTGTCTTTTCTCCGCCCACTTCTCAATGTTTTTTTGCGGTGTTCTGCTGATGGCCAGGGAGAGGGGAGGGACGTCCCTGGTGATGGTTGAGCCGGCACCCACATAAGAACCTTTCCCGACCCTTACCGGTGCAACAAGTTGAGTATCACTTCCGATAAATACATGGTCCTCAATGAAAGTCTTGTGCTTGAAGCTTCCATCATAATTGCATGTGATAGTGCCTGCGCCGATGTTGACATGTTCTCCAATCTCGGCATCCCCCAGGTAACTCAAATGCGAAGCCTTGGAGCCGCTGCCGATTACGGATTTTTTCAGTTCAACGAAGTTTCCTATTTTGGCATGCGCACCTATGACCGATCCGGGCCTGATGTGAGCAAACGGCCCCACCGAAGCGCCTTCCTTGATTACCGAAGATTCGATGAGTGTTGAGTCTTTGATGATTACGTTATTACCGATTTTACTGTCTATGATCCTGGAGTTCGGATATAAGACGCATCGGCTGCCGATCAGGGTCTTCCCTTCAATATGCACATTCGGGTAGATGACTGTTTCAGCGCCGATGACCGATTCGGGATGAATAAATGCCGATGGCTTGTCGATAAAGGTGACTCCTTTTTCCATAAAGCGGTCTACAACCCGGTCCCTGAGATACCTGGAGGCCCTGTAAAGGTCCTCGCGCGTATTGATTCCTGTTAATTCGTCCTCGTCGCCGAGGAGGAAAGCGCCGGCCCGGTATCCTTTACCGACTGCTATGCCCACTATATCGGTCAGGTAGTATTCGCCCGTGGCCTCATTAATAGTAATTTTGTTCAGAAGTTTCAGTAAAGGGGATTCGATGGCGTAAATACCGCTGTTCACTTCCCGTATCTTTTTCTGTTCCTCACTTGCATCTTTATTCTCTATAATTGCGCTGAGCTTATTGCCTTCCCTTATGATCCTGCCGTAGGAATGTGCGCCTCCTGCAATAAAAGAGATCAGAGAAAGGTCCTTCCTGTTTTTCCGGTGAAGTTTCAAAAAATCCTGAAGAGTCGAAGGCTTGATAAGAGGTGTATCACCGCTCACTACCAGCAAAGTGCCGGTAAAGCCCCGGAGTTTTGTCACCGCAGTTTTAAGGGCATCGCCGGTCCCTTCAGGTTCCTTCTGGACAGCAAAAGAAACAGGACAGTCCCGAAGCGCATGCCGTATTCCCTCGCCGTGCATCCCGACCACAGCGATAATTTTTTCAGGTTTCAATGCGGAGAGTGCTTCAACCACATACTGCACCATCGGTTTCCCCGAGAGTGGATGAAGCACCTTGGGCAGAGCCGATTTCATGCGTGTGCCGAGACCTGCCGAAAGAACAACCGCTGCCAGATTCATTCAGGACATCCTATCCAAATTTATCATACCGCTGCCCGGGATTGGTTTCAGGGCATGCCGCGATTCGGTTATTACTGACGGCGCAGCAATGCCACCGGACAGGATAATCCTGATCCCGTCGTCAATCGGGATATCGGTATAAGTGATGCTCCCATCGTCAAGAAGGACTATATCGCCGAGGTAAAGGTTATTGGTAGGAATGTATACGGCTTTAAGACAAAGGTCCCGGCCATCGGACTGGATAGTACATTCCTTTGTCATGAAGCCGAAGGCGTAAGCGCCCGGTCTCGGGTATTCCACAATTACAAATTGCTTGAAAGCGCTGCTGTTTTCGGCTGAAAAAGCATCGACGAGCTGTTTGATCGCCGTGTAGATACTTTTAAATACCGGAATCTTCAGGAGAATTTTTTCCGACAAATCCAGCAGTTTTTTACCGAAAACATTTGTCGAGATTATCCCGATGAGGAACACTATTCCCACGGCGGTGATGAAGCCGAGTCCGGCAATATGCCTGTCGAGGAGAACATCGAAGAACGGGCTCAGGATGCCGTCGACAAACTTGAAAAGGCCGGCGAGTACAAGCACTGTAAAAACTACAGGGACGGTTATTATGAGCCCCGCAAGGAACTTCCTTTTAAAGGTGATGCGAATGGATTTGTCCATAGCTTCCTTCAGCTTGAAGCGTTACCGCCCGCTGCCTACTGCATAGTGCTTACTGTCTCATCAGATATGTCAAAATTGCTATAGACGTTTTGCACATCGTCGTTATCTTCCAGTGCATCAAGCAAACGGACCATCTGCTCGGCCGTGCTGCCTTCAAGAGGTACGTAGCTTTTCGGAAGCATGGTTATTTCCGCAACCCTGACCTCAACCCCAGCTCTCACGAGGGCATCTTTGACCGCATTCAGATTTTCCGGCAGTGTCGTGATTTCATAATTGTCTTCCCCGGGGTCATTTTTCATGTCTTCGGCGCCTTCTTCAAGTGCGAGCGATAACAGGGTGTCTTCATCAGCTTTGGATTTCTCGATGAGTATGTATCCTTTTTTCTCAAACATCCATGCGACACACCCCGCTTCACCCAGACTGCTTCCGTTCTTTGACAGGATGTGCCTTATTTCGGAAACCGTCCTGTTCTTGTTATCGGACAATGTTTCTATGAGAAGCGCCGCTCCGCCGGGGCCATATCCTTCATAGTTGCATTCCTCATAGGTTGTGCCGGGCAATTCCCCGGTGCCTTTCATTATGGCCTTTTTTATATTGTCAGAGGGCATGTTCGCTTCTTTTGCCTTTTCGATGGCGGTCCTTAAACGGGGGTTACCGTCAGGGTCGCCTCCTCCTGCCCTTGCGGCAACGGAGATTTCCTTAACGATCTTTGTAAAAGCCTTGCCTCTCTTTGAATCGGTATTGGCCTTCTTATGTTTTATCTGTGACCATTTGGAATGTCCTGACATGAATCCTCCACCAAAAGCGTCAAAAGAAGAAAAGGGCATTTAAAACCCGGTATTAGTTATAATAATCGCAGAATACGAATACTGTCAAGAATTTGGATGATTGAGTGTGAGCAGTTAAGTCACATTCCGGTATCTTTCAATGCATCTTTGCACTCACATGCCCGGTAGTCCGGCACAAGCGGGAAAGCTGCCCTGAGCAGCGATTTTATCGCGTCAAGAGAATTCCTCATCGTCTCTACAACCTCGCCGGTTGTCAGCCTGGCGTCTGATATCCCGGCGGCATAATTTGTGACAACGGAAATACCGGCATAACACATCTCAAGTTCCCGTGCCAAAACCGCTTCCGGCATTGCCGTCATGCCGACCACGTCCGCACCTATCAATGAAAAGAAATGTATTTCTTTTGCTGTCTCGAGCCGCGGGCCATTGACACAGATATAAGTTCCGTTCTCCTCAACAGGCAGTCCGATGGTGCCGGAAGCCCGTATAAGGACACCCCTCAGCCCGGCACAGTATGGATGTGTAAAATCCACGTGCACAATTTTCTCTTCATCATAAAACGTCGATGCCCGTGCGCCCATTGTCATATCAATTATCTGGTCGGGAATAACTACGGAGCCGGGCTTCATCGAGCTGTTTATGCCGCCAACGGCGCTGATTGATATTATTTTTTCCACGCCCAGTGATTTGAATCCCCACATATTGGCCCGGTAGTTTACTTTGTGGGGTGCGACGCGATGCGGAATGCCGTGGCGTGCCAGGAATATTAATTCCGTGCCGTCAAGGGTGCCACGCATGTAGACGGATGACGGGGGTCCGTAAGGGGTGGAGAGTGATATTTCTTCTCTTGTTTGAAATCCTTCAATATTGTAAAGTCCGCTCCCGCCTATAAGACCGATCGGCATGAATTTATTGCAGTATTATTGCAGGCAGTCCTGACGCCATAAGCAGGTCATCTCACCGCAATCATTTTGCCGGGCCTTACCAAAGCAATCCGTGTTACCCTCCTGTCTTTGCATTGCCCTGATAATGTCCGCTTTTTTCATGTTCTTGTCTATAGCTACGTTTCTCTGCTTTGCGATCTTTTTAATCTCCTGTAAGGTCATTGCAACCTCCGATGAAAGCACAGTGCTTCGGTTAATACGTTATACGGCTTTTCTTAAATCGCACACTCTCTGTATAGCTCATAATCTATCACATATTTGAACGACTTGCAATCCCTTAAAAAAGCTAAGAGCCAATAGCCGGGAGCTTAGAATTTATTAATTTCAGCTCCCGGCTATCGACTCTTAGTTGTTTTTCCGGGAGTGAGGAGGTTTTTAATGAATTTTTAACATATAATGATAGATAAAAAGTGTTTAGTTTTGTTAAAATATGCAACTTCACGTTTTACCTTCAATTTGGATACGGGCTGCAAGAAGCGGAGTTATGCAAGGGGGTGCGAATGCAAATAAGAAGGTTCAAGGACTTGTCGATTCTCAAGAAAATTGCGAGCATATCTTTTTTAGTGATGCTCCTTATTGCCGTGGTCATACTCTTTTACCTTATTCCGCTCATCGAAAATAAACTGACGGAAGAAAAGAGAATCGCCACCAGAAAAGTTGTTGAAATAGCTTACTCCCTTGTCGCTGACTACGACAAAAGAGTCCAAAATGGCGAATTCACACTCGAAGAAGGGCAGAAAAGGGCTGTTGCGCGTATCAAAGATCTTCGCTACGGCTCAAATGATTATTTTTGGATCAATGATCTTGGACCCAAGATGATCATGCATCCTTATAAGCCGGAACTCGACGGCAAGGACCTCTCCGATGTCAAGGACCCCAAAGGGAAGGCCCTGTTTGTTGAGATGGCGAATGCATGCAAAGAAAGGGGCGAAGGCTTTGTGGATTATCTCTGGCCAAAACCCGGAGAAAAAGATCCTGTAGCGAAGGTTTCCTATGTAAAGCTTTATAAACCCTGGGGCTGGGTCATCGGCAGCGGTATTTATGTTGACGATGTGACCGCGTCCATCTCTAAAATAAGATGGACGATTATTGTAGTGCTCACTTTTATAGTTTTAATATCGCTGCTTATGTCGTTTGCGATAGGCCGCTCGATATCTTCATCGCTCAAAAAATTCTCTGCTATTCTTCAGGAACTTGCTCAGGGCGGGGGGGATGTGACCAGGAGAATCGAAATAGAACGCCGGGACGAGACAGGTCAGTTGGCCGAAAATATCAACAAAATAATTGATTCTCACAAATGCATAATCGATAACATAATCAGATCGGCTGACAGTGTTGTATCGACGGTGGGGTTGCTGAGATCGAAAACTGAAAAGACGACAGAAGGCTCAAGAGAGCAGGCCACCCGGGCCTCGCAGATAGCTACTGCGGCTGAAGAGATGAGCCAGACTATTACTGATATCGCAAAGAATACTTCCATGGCGTCGGATACTTCATCCGGGGCAATGGACATTGCGACCAAAGGCAAGGAAGTTGTCGACGGTGCAGTCGCGACCGTAGGAAGAGTGTACAGCTCAACGATTGAGCTTTCAACAATGATAGAAAAGCTGAATAACAGCGTCGGAGAAATAGGGAATATCATTACCGTGATAAAGGACATCGCCGACCAGACGAATCTGCTTGCGCTGAATGCGGCTATAGAGGCCGCCAGGGCAGGAGAGCAGGGCAGAGGTTTTGCGGTTGTGGCTGATGAAGTTCGCAAGCTTGCCGAGAAAACGATAAAGGCCACAACTGAAATAACGGACAAGATAGGGACCGTGCAGCATGAATCAGAGTTGACTACAAAATCGATGGGAGAGGCGTCCGGAGAAGTTACCAAGGCTTCGGATTATATACGTCAGGTGGAAGACACACTTAGTCATATAGTGGAAGCCGTACAGAAAGTAAGGGACCAGATCAATCAAATAGCGACCGCTGTTGACGAGCAGTCTGCCGCTGCGGAAGAGGTGGCGGGCAATATAGAAAAGACGTCGGCCATATCAAAGGACGCGGAGAAGATGTCCGAAGAAATAATGAATGATGTCAATGCTCTTGTAAGGGTTGCGGAAGAGTTGAAGGGTAACGCAACCTGCAAGACAACTAAGAGCTGAAATAACTGAGAGCTAAGAGTCGATAGCGCAGAGCTGACAAAATTAAAAAGTTTTAAGCTAATGGCTCTCAGCTATCGGCTATTGCTTCCCGGCATCATTCGAGGAACGGACTCAGGAGCAGTCCTCCGCTCGACTGGTTCGCGTTGAGGCCGCGGTCGAGTTTGAACCGGGAGCTTTTGCCGAGATGTCCTTCAAAGATGTCGCCATAGTTGCCGACAGCCGCAAGGACCCGGCTCTGCCATCTGTTGTCCAGCCCCAACTCCGGCGCTGTTACAGGCATCGCCCCTGCGCCTCCTGCATACCAACGCGTTTCAGGCCTCTCCGCGCTGATCAGCGTGTCCACAGTCCAGGCGACGATTGCCGACCACTGCGCGTCATCGGTCCCTGTAGCGGCCATGACCGGGAAGACCGACAGCGGCTCCGGGAGGAAACGGCTGGACAGCCGTTTCACACCCGGGTTGAGGCGCGCAGCGGCGAGGGTAGTCATCTCGCCGGCGATTGCATGGCAACGCTGCACGTTATAAGCATCGTTCATCTCCCCACCCTCGGAATAAGGCATGCGCAGCCAGTTCTTGTGCAGCGCGTCGAAGTAAGCATTGATGCTCCGCTCCGTTAAGCTCCCGATCATAAAGCAAATGGTGTTTCCGGCAAGGTCGCCTACATTGTGCGCAGCCGAGTTGGACGGTACCATCACGACATGAGATTCCACAAAGACGGTGGGACCGGGCACTACCTTGCCCGCCAGTTTCTGCTCGTCGATCTCCGAACCTGTTAGGAAGTAGACGTCGTCCTCCTGGTTGCGCACAGCGTCAAATTGCTTCGGCGTCTCGTACTTATGGTATTCGATGCGGTCCGCGGACCCGAGCACCGCGGCTGCGATACCGCGGCAGACGTCAACATTGAGTCCAGTCCAACGTCCGTGGTCGTCCATACTCGCCAGGCCGGGACGCTCGACGCTGCCGCAGCGGACGACGCTGCGCTCCCTGACACGTTCGATAACCGGACCCGCCATAGCGACAGAGATCGAGCAGCAGACGATGAGTATAACAAGCACGACTGACAGTGACCGCATAAATATCCTCTTACTCAAATTGTCGAAAAAGCCTTCTTGTCCCTTCAATTGGCCGCCGGGTAGGTGCTCGGCAGCGGGTTAAAGCCAACCGGGATGCTGTTGACAATCCCTTGCCTGACATCCTCCGGCTCGATCCCGATCGCCTGGCAGCCGTGCCCGCCATAGTGCGGCAGTGTGTTCACGACACTGTCCGGGATCTTTGCGAATGAGGCCGGCAACGGCGGTAAAATGCCCATCAGGCGCATTGGATCGAAGCCCGACAGCAGGCTGTCGGTGACTGGTGAGTTGATATCGCGGGGCCCCAGATGCTTCTGCTCGAATCCGGACGGGCCGAACTGGTTGAACGCCGGGGAGTTGCCGGCTTTCAGCGCTTCCGCCTCATCGGGCAGGCCGGCGAGCGGCGGCAGTCCGAAGATGTAGTTGATCGTCTCTATTATAGCGTTATGATCGCCTTCAGCGTGCGATACAGCGTGGGTCCTCGCATATGGTGAGATCAGAATCAGTGGCACCCGGATTCCGCGGGCAAGCGGCAGCCCGTCCGGCCCGTAGGAGAGGATGCGAGGCGGCACATGGTCATAAAAACCGTCGGACTCATCGTACGTGATGATGATTGCGCTATTTTTCCAAAGTTTAGGGTCCGCCGCAATTGCGTTGATCACGCGGGCTGCCATCGCCTCGCTGATCTGCCGGTCGGTGTAGGCCGGGTGGTCATCGTCGCCGGCCTTCGCCGCGTTAATCGCAGCAATCTCATTTGCGGGAGTAAGGGGGTCCGTGATCGGCGGCAGCAGCCCCATCTGGTTAGTGTAGCCGCCGCGGATGTAGAACACGCCGCCTTTGGGCAGAGCGTTGTTGGCTATGTCGCTGAAGAAGTCAGTCATGCCCCGGAAGTTCGGGCGAAGCGGCGGCGTGTTGGCGAGGTACCCGAAGTACTGAGGCCCCTGATGATGGCTTACATAGGAGTTGTGAGAAACTGCCCCGTTCGAATCGGTTGACTCGCGGTCGTAGCCTTCCTGGTACCAGCGCCAGTTGACGGGATGGAGCCTTAGGCGCTGGATGAACGGGATGTCTTTCTTAATGTCCGGCAGGTCAAAAGATGGGTCCAGGTTCTTCGCCATAATCGTATTGACATTGCGGCCCAGAAAGGTAAGAGGCAGACTTGCGAAGGTCAGGTTCGAGGCTATGTTGCTGTCTGAGTAGCTCTCTTTAGGTCCTGCCGGCTGCTTGTCGCTCGTGGTCGCATCGAACTGGGAGCCGTAGAAGGGTTGCGGGTCGTTAACAAGCGGCGGCCCCTGCGTGGTGCCGGTGTGGCCGTTCACGTTGGTGCAGGTCTGCCCTTTCGGGCCGTGCTTGACCCACTGTGTTTCGCCTGACTGCCCGGCGATCATAGCCACCGCGTTTGGAGTGGAGGGCGTGTCCTCGGTCGCAAAAATATTGTCGAAGATCGTGAAATGGCTGGCCCACTTCCAGAAAAACGGAATAGTGTCGCAGTCGATGTACGACATCACAAGGCGCGCAAACTGCGTGCCCTTTGCGTTGTTGGCTGTCCCGCCTTTTTTAGCGAAACGGTCATACTCATCGAAGGCGAACTTATCCATCTGCGGCGCGCCGTTCACCACATTAAGCTTGGCCGCAAGCCCAGTGTGAGAGTGGTCGACGCTGTCGACGACGGTAGAGTTCTGACCGGGTCCTATGCGGAACGGCTGGACCGTGATGGTCTGGCCGCTTGTGCGGTCAGTGTAGGTCTGGGTGAAGCCCGGCGTGTTCGCGGCAGAACGGGGTTTATTGCTGTCCGAGTAAAGGCCGTTGACACCAGGGAACGTGCCGAACTCGTTGTCGAACGAATGGTTCTCGTTGAAGATAACAAAGACGTACTTGATCCGCTTCCTGAGCAATTTCACGAATTGCTTCCTTGACAGGGCAGGTTTAGCAGTCGGCTTGCTGAAGTATTGCAGAATGTCCTGTCCGGCGTCGCTCCGGGGTTGGCCCGTGACAATCGGGTCGTCAGCTTGCGACCCGGCAAATGCGGACGGGATGGCAGGCGACAGCAGCAGTGAGGCAGTCACGGCGGTCGCCATGCAAAATTTTGCAAATTGTCTCATGTTTCGTCTCCTTTGGAACAGGTTGTTTCCGTTTTTCTTCATAGGCAAGGAATTGAATGGATGGTACATTTTAAATGTTACAGCTTTATGACTTATCAGTGACAATTCCGTTAATTTTTGAAAGGCCCGCAACCTGCTGGACCTTACTTTTGTACTTCATAGCTGATCGAGGTCACCACAAAGGCGTCCGTACCGCGCGGTCTGCTCACCACGACTTCTTCACCCTCGGTCTTGTGCAACAATGCCTTTGCCATCGGAGAGTCAATGCTGATAAAACCCCTTTTGAGATCGAATTCGTCCGGACCGACGATGCGATATCGAAACAGATTCCCATCGGAATCCTCAAGCCCGACCCAGGCGCCGAAAAATACTTTCGACGTATCATCAGGCGGCCTGTCTACGATGATCAATTCGTTCAACCTCTTTATGAGAAAGCGCATGCGGGAATCGATCTGCCTTAACTGCTTCTTGCCGTAAATATACTCCGCGTTCTCCGAACGGTCCCCCATGGCCGCGGCTTCGGCAACTGCCTGTGTGACCTGGGGGCGCTTCACCTTCAGGAGATATACGAGTTCCTCGCTTAAATGCGTTTGACCCTCAGGGGTAATATAGCGGGAAGTATTAGTTTTATTACGGTATCGTTGCATGCCTTATTTCCCTTTTTTGTACGCTCACTACGTCCCTTTCGGGATCGACTCCAAAAGTTCCCACCTTTCATACCCTGCAGTGATTTCCCTTTCCACTTCCGGGATTCTCTCCTTTGCTGCCGATATCCTGCTTCCGTCCTGACGACAAAATTCAGGGTCTGCAAGGATTTCATAAAGCCGGTCGCGCTCCGATTCAAGGGATTCGATCAGCGCGGGCAGCGTTTCGAGCTCTTTTCGTTCCTTGAATGTCAGGATGCGCAGACGCTCTGCCTGCTTTGGCCGGGGCCTTTCCGGTTTAGCCGCCTCTTTGGCCTTATCGATCCATCCAGGTTTGTCCGGTCCGCGCTGCCTGAGCCAGTCGTCGTATCCTCCAACATATTCCACGACCCTTCCGTCGCCTTCAAATACCATGGTGCTTGTTACGATGTTATTCAGGAACTCGCGATCATGGCTCACAAGGAAAACAGTTCCCTTGTACTCTATTAACATCTCCTCAAGGAGTTCCAGTGTATCTGTATCGAGATCGTTCGTCGGTTCGTCCAGCACCAGCGCGTTCGAGGGTTTCGTGAAGAGCTTCGCCAGGAGGGCCCTGTTTCGCTCGCCGCCCGAGATGACCTTTACCGGCAACCGGGCCCTCTCCGGGGGAAAGAGGAAATCCTCAAGATAGCCGATTATGTGTCTTGTCCTTCCGTTAACCGTCACGTTTTCGCATCCATCACCTACGTTTTCAGCGACCGATTTATCGCCGTCCAGCTGCGCCCGCTGCTGGTCGAAGTATGCGACCTCAAGACGGGTCCCCATTCGCACCAACCCGTGTAAAGGTTCTGTCAGGCCCAGGAGAATCCTCAGCAATGTGGTCTTTCCCGAGCCGTTCGGACCGATGATGCCGATCTTGTCCCCGCGCATGACGACAGTAGAGAAATCGCGAATCAGGGGACGGCCATCGTAGCTATGCCCTATCCCTTTTGCTTCAAGGACTATCCTGCCTGACCTTTCGGCCTCGTTCAGACTCATCGCGGCACTGCCGGTCTGGTCGCGTCTTGCGAGGCGTTCCTTCCTCAACTCCTTCAATGCCCTCACCCGGCCCTCATTGCGTGTGCGCCTTGCCTTGATCCCCTGCCGTATCCACGCCTCCTCCCGGCTAAGCTTTTTGTCGAAAAGTGCGTTGTGCGAAGTCTCTGCATCGAGTTCGACCTGTCTTCTCGCCAGGTAGGTTGCGTAATCGCCCGGCCAGTCTGTGACCCGCCCACGGTCGAGCTCGATTATGCGACTCGCAAGGGCCTGAAGAAACCTGCGGTCGTGGGTTATAAAGAGTGTGGAGCCGCGGAAATCGAGAAGGAATTCCTCAAGCCATCCAATAGATTCGATATCGAGATGGTTAGTCGGTTCATCGAGGAGCAGCAGGTCAGGCTCGTTCACGAGCGTCCTTGCCAGCAGTACCCTTCTTTTGTATCCGCCGGAGAGGTCGGCAAAAGAAGCATCAGGATCCAACTTCAGGCGGGAAAGGACGTTCTCGATGATGTGACTGAGACGATTGCCGGAAGAGTGATATTCGGAACTCGGATTGAACTTGTCGAGACCGCCCGAGACGACTTCGAAAACAGTTCCGGTGATGTTCCCGGGGACTTCCTGTTCCAGAAGGGCGACCCTCGCACCACGCTGCCGTATGACCTCGCCGGCGTCAGGGGTAATCGCGCCGCTTATGATCTTCAAAAGAGTGGATTTGCCCGCCCCATTTCTGCCTACCAGGCAGACCCGTTCCCCGCGTTCAATCTGCAGGTTCACGCCGTCGAGCAGTTCAGGGGCGCCGAACGCAAGCCCGACGTTTTGTAAACTCACCAATGCCAAATTTCACCCCGGGTAAAAAAATTGTAAGAAAACGCGATATATTCAGAAATGGAGCAGCCTGTTCAAAATTTTATTTACGACACCGCAAAAAAACTTTTTCGTCCCGGTGTGCTTTTCTTGTTCCATTTATTATACCAGAACAGCATTGCCTTGGTAATTGGGTGCATGTCTCCCCCGCAGCCCGGCGCATCCGTCGGGGGTCTTAACAATCGCATAAGATCCTGCTACAATGAAATAAGAAATAATTCTTCAAGAGGATAACACGTGAAAGAACTGTTCGAAAAAACGACAATCAATGGTATGACACTCACCAACAGGTTTGTCCGGTCCGCGACCTGGGAAGGCATGTGCGAAGCAGGCGGGCGGCCCACACCCAAGCTTGCTTCCTGCTACCGTGATCTCGCCGCAGGCGGCGTCGGCCTGATCATCACAGGTTATGCGTTTGTGAGGCCGGACGGCAAACAGCTGCCTGGGAAAATGGGAATCCAGAAGGACGATTTTGCCGCTGAGATGAGGTCCCTTACCCGGGCTGTCCACGATGAGGGCGGCAAAATATGCATACAGCTTGTTCATTCGGGAGGTCAGACCACGTCAAAAACGGCAGGCAGGCGGCCCCTCGCCCCGTCCGCTGTAAAGGTTGAGCAGTTTCCTGAAGAACCTGAAGCAATGAGTAAGCAAGACATAGATGAAATTGTGGCGGCCTTCGGTGACGGCGCCCGGCGGGCAAAGAAGTACGGGTTCGACGCGGTCCAGCTCCATGCAGCCCATGGCTACCTTATCAACCAGTTCCTCTCTCCGTTGACCAACCGTCGGACTGATGGCTACGGCGGCCCTGTGGAGCAGCGCTGTCGTTTCCTTCTTGAAGTTTACCGTCGTGTTCGTTCAGAGGTGGGACCTGATTTTCCCGTCTTCGTCAAGCTGAACGGCTCCGATAATCTTGAGGGCGGACTCGATATAAGCGATGCCGTCTATGCGGCACGCCTGCTGGACAAGGAAAAGATCGATGCCATAGAAGTCAGCGGCGGCACCTCTGCCTCCGGTGAAAGAGTTCCCGTAAGGACCAAGATAGATAAACCTGTCCGCGAAGCTTACAACCTTGCACTTCCCGGGAGATCAAAAAAGCGGTCCGATGCCCCGTCATGTTGGTAGGAGGTTTCAGGTCGCTTGAAGTTATCAAAAAAGCCGTCGTTGGAGATGGGATCGATTACATTTCCATGTCCCGTCCTTTCATCAGGGAGCCGAGGCTGATCGAGCGCTGGAAAGAAGGTGACCTCTCTCCTGCGCGCTGCATATCCTGCAATGGCTGCTTCAAACCGGGACTCAAGGAAGGCGGTATTTATTGTGTGGTTGAAAGAAAAGAAGCGCAAAAGCGAACTGCCGGACACCATTGATACAACAGACGAGGAGGAACAACTATGAAGATGAGGGATTATTGCAGAGTTCTCACAGTATTTTTAGTTTGTACCTTTGTGTTTTCTCTGCTTGCAACTCCGTCGCATGCGAAGACAAAGGAAGAGATTAACGCCAGCGTCAGAGCGGCGATGAACCGGTTCAGGAAGGAAATTAAGGGTGGTACTGAATATCTGAAGGGTGCCAAGGGGGTGCTTGTAATGCCTGGTATCACCAAGGCGGGATTCGTGATTGGAGGGCTATACGGTCAGGGTGCCTTGCTGGTCAACAGCAGGACCTCCGGCTATTACAGCCTTGCAGAAGGTTCGGTAGGATGGCAGATTGGCGCCGAGCAGTATGATATGGTAATACTTTTTATGACCAATGATGTGCTTAATAAATTCGAAAGCAGCGAGAACTGGGAAGCCGGCGTTGACGCCGAGATTACACTTATCACCAAAGGCGCGGAAGTGTCTGTCGAGACACTGCGAAGCCAGCACCCCATTGCAGGCTTTATTTTCGGTCAGAGGGGCCTGATGGGTGGATTGTCTGTCAAAGGGGCGAAGTTCACAAAGATACATCCGGACTGATATTTATTATTTGGAAAATTGGGACAACCTACAGTGGTTGAATCAGGGGTCACTTGACCCTTTCCCACTCTTTCAACTTTCCACTGATGAATTCGATGATGCGCTGATGTTCTCCTGCGCCGTTTCCCCTGATGCTGAGCGGCCAGCCGAAAGCGAAATACACCTTTTTGGAAGGGTCGATCCTGCCGAAATCCTTGAGATGTTTTCCGTTGCCCCATGCATCGGTTTTAAGTGCGATGGGAATGACAGGGACACCGGCCTTTTTCGCAAGCTTGATTCCTATAGTGTTGAACGCTGCCGGATCAAAAACAGGCGTCCTTGTGGTCTGCGGGAAAATAATAACGGACCTTCCGGTTTTGAGTCTCTCTGTACCGCCGTCCAGAACGGCCCTTAAATCTTCCCGCGGGTTTACGCGGCCGACAACAACAGGGTCTCTTGAACGCATGACATGCCTGAAAACAGGGTAATCGATCAGGCTTTTCTTCACAACGAAGGTAACATCCTTAAGCGGCTCGATTATGCCTGGCAGGACGAATGTTTCAAGGGTGCTCATATGGTTCCCTATGAATACACATGGCACGTCAAGATCGATGAAATGGTCCGCCCCGGTCACTTCGATTATGACCCCAACATGTTCCAGGGCTTTCATGATATCTAGACTGCTCTGCGCCCATCCCTGGTCCCCGTAATGTCCTCGTTTCGCACGCCCGCTCGACCTGAACACTATTGCCGCCATCTGCCGGTAAAAGCTGAACGAAGGTGTCAGCCTTGCGAATGAAGAGGCTTTAGCCGGATCGGTTTTATAAGTGCCGTTATGAAATGCGAGCTTTTCCATAGTACAGTATTGGTTTTGACAAGGTTTGGTTATTATGATACATTAAAATGTTACAAAATGTTACAGGAGAAATATGGGTCTGAAGAAGTCTAAAGCATTGTTTGACAAGGCGCTGCGTTTGATGCCTGGCGGGGTAAACAGTCCTGTCAGGGCATTCAAGGCTGTTGGCGGCCACCCCTTGTTTATCAGCAAAGGGAAAGGGTCCAGAATTTACGATGCTGATGGAAACGAGTATATAGATTACGTCCTCTCATGGGGACCGCTGATTTTGGGGCATGCGCATCACGCAGTTGTGAGGGCACTCAAGGCTGCTGTGGAAAAAGGCACGAGTTTTGGAGCTCCGACAGCACTTGAAGTGGAACTTGCGCAGATGGTGATCAGGGCGTATCCCTCGATAGAGAAGGTGCGCATGGTCAATTCGGGGACAGAGGCGACTATGAGCGCTATAAGGGTTGCGAGGGGATTCACCAAAAGGGACAAGGTCGTCAAGTTTGAAGGTTGCTACCATGGTCATGCCGATGGCCTGCTTGTAAAGGCCGGTTCAGGTGCCGCAACATTCGGCGTCCCCGACAGCCCTGGAGTCCCGGCATCGTATGCTCAAAAAACCCTCACGCTGCCTTTCAATGATAGCGGGGCCTTTAAAAGTCTTATTGAAAAAGAATGGAAGGATATTGCGTGCGTCATCGTTGAACCGGTAGTGGGAAACATAGGATGTGTCCTGCCGAAACCGGGCTTCCTTGAGAAGTTAAGGTCAGAGACAAAGAAATATGGGATTGTACTTATCTTCGATGAGGTGATGACCGGTTTCAGAGTGGCCTTTGGGGGTGCGCAGGCCTATTACGGGATCAAACCTGACATGACCTGTCTGGGCAAGGTCATCGGGGGAGGGCTGCCGGTAGGAGCATACGGCGGGAAGAAAGAGATTATGTCGGTTGTTTCTCCGGAAGGGCCGGTCTATCAGGCCGGGACGCTCTCCGGCAACCCGCTGGCCATGACCGCTGGAATAGAGACGATGAAAGTCCTCGCGAAAAAGGACACGTATAAGAAGCTCGAAAAAACCATGCAGCATCTTGAAGAAGGGTTAAAAGACGCGGCGAGGAAGGCGGACTCCGAAACGAGGTTTTACAGGGCGGGCACCATGTTTTGCACCTATTTCACTGCTACCGACGTCATTGATTATGCATCCGCCAAAACTTCTGATACCATAAGATTCTCTCAATTTTTTAAAGGGATGTTGAAACGCGGAATCAATCTTGCGCCTTCACAGTTCGAGGCTGGATTCATTTCCCTAGCCCATACCGGGGCCGATATCGATAAGACGGTTGAAGCGGCTTATGCAACGTTGAAGGCCATGATACGTAACGGATAAGGATTACGGATATTTACGTTATAATTAGATTTTGGGAGGCAACTGATGTTCAATCCGGTAAAATGGTTTACCCGGTTCACTGAGAATCTTTCCACCCGGACCAAAATTATCATTGCAGTTCTGGTTTTAGTGGTCTTTGCCGGCATAGGCGCAGGCTCGTACAAGATAAACACTTATTTTGAAACCAATCCCAATGCCTGCCTGATGTGTCATGTGCACGACCAGGCGCAGAAGTCATGGGCCCAGAGCGTGCACCACGGTGTGACCTGCCATGAATGCCACCACGCAACGAAGAAGGAGCAAGTCCTGCAGATCTACAAGTTTGCCGTGCTCGGACAGAAAACTGTCTCTCCAAGGCATGGGGCAGTAATCGTGGCGCGTAAGATCTGCTCGGAGTGCCACTGGGAACGTAATAAGAAGTATCCGAATGCTCCGTTGGTAAACCGTTCACAGTTTCACGCAAAACATGCCTTTATCGAAAACATAGAATGCACGAAATGCCACGGCTATAAGGTCCATCAATTCCTTCCAGAGGAACGTTTTTGCCTGAATTGCCATAAGGGCCTGGAGGTCCATGGAACGGGCATGGAAACATTCCCATGTCTTAACTGCCATACAGACCGGACCAAGGACCTGAAACCAGGGAGGAAAAAATGTCTTTATTGCCATGGAAGCGCGCAGGACAGAAACGAACTGATCGCCTCCGGTACCATCGACGTTAAATATTTTCAGCCCTCACCGGACGTCATTAAGAAGGCGTATAAGATCAACGTGCCTCAAGATGCGCCGATGCAGTTCTACTGCTATGTTTGCCACAAGCCTCACTCAAAGGTGAAGCCGGACATGAAAGACTGCCTCCAATGCCATCGTATTGAGCCGAATGTAGGCAAACACGACTTGCATATCAAAACGATGAACATGAAGTGCATGGACTGCCACAAACCTCACCAGTGGAGGGTGACGGTGGCCCAGGCAAAGAAAGATTGCATAAAGTGCCACGAATACAGGGACCCGAAGACGTTTATCGGTTCCTGACAGGGTAACGGCCGGGGAGGGGTAGATACTCCTCCCCATGTATAACCTTATAGTTCTTTTCGGGGTGACATATGAGCAATCATGTTCTGAGGCCGCTGTTCGTGGTGGCAGTTCTGGTTTTCCTTGTTCTTCTTGCACGGCACTTTATTGTGCCGAAGGATTTCGGCATCGGCCGGACCGGGTATATGTACGGCTGGCACCGCAAAAGTAATGTAGAAGATTGGAAGGCGGTCAAGGTCAAATACCGGACTGCCGAATACTGCAAGGACTGCCACAGCGACAAGATCGATCTGATTATGACGTCGCCCCACGCAATTATTAATTGTGAAAATTGCCACGGGCCCGCTGTTGACCACCCCGATGACCCTCCTAAATTGCCGATAGACAGGAGCAGGGAACTCTGTCTCAGATGTCATTTCCCTTTGCCGTATCCCACAAGCGGAAGAGCAAAAATCAGGGGGATTGATCCTGAGCGCCACAACCCTGATTTTGCATGCGTCACATGCCACAATCCTCACAAACCGAATCTCAGTATACAATAGGAGGGATTGCGATGATAACGAGGAGGGATTTTTTAAAATATACTTTAAAAGGAGCGGCCGGCCTTGCAGTGCCTGCTGCTGCCTTTGAAATAGCGGCCCCCGGTAAACTCTTTGCAGGTAAGTACGACCCCTCAGGGGCGCGCTGGGTGTTTCTGGTCGATACTTTTAAATGTGTGGGCTGTGGTTTTTGCGTGAAGGCGTGCAAACTTGAAAACGAAATTCCTTATGATGCGAATGTGACGAGAACATGGGTCGAGCGCTATGTCCTGACAAAAGACGGCAGGGTACACGCCGATACCCCAAAAGGCGCGCGTGACGGTTTTATAACAGAGAAAATAGAGCTGGGTCAGGGGCAGTACCGGGACATTAAGAAAGAAGAAATTGAGAAAGCCTTTTTTGTGCCGAAACTCTGCAACCAGTGCCAGAACCCGCCTTGTGTGCAGGTGTGTCCTGTCGGCGCGACCTATCAGACCCCTGACGGTGTTGTGCTCATCGACAGGAAGTGGTGTATCGGCTGCGGGTACTGTATCATGGCATGTCCCTATGGCGTAAGGTTTTTCCATCCCGTATACCACGTTGCCGAGAAATGCAATTTTTGCTACCACCGGATAACGAAAGGTATGAAGCCGGCCTGTGTGGATGCCTGTCCGTTCGGCGCAAGAAAGATAGGCAATATGAAAGACCCGAACGACCCGGTGGCAAAAATCATTGCAACTGAGAGGGTCGGGGTTTTGAAAGAAGAATACGGTACCAAACCTCAAGTCTATTATATTGGCCTGAGCAAGGAGGTGCGATAATGATGGTGCATGCCGAAGCGTGGACGATAAAAGAGCTGTTTGTCTATCCCAATGAATATATTTACTGGAGCGTTCAAATCGTTATGTATCCTTTTATGACCGGACTTGTTGCAGGTGCCTTTGTCCTGTCGTCTCTGTATCATGTTTTCGGGATAAAACAGCTTAAGGATATGGCGCGGTTCTCGCTTGTGTTTTCTTTTGCGCTTCTGCTTGTCGCCCCGGTGCCGCTGCAATTACACCTGCAGCAGCCTTTAAGAGGTACCAACGTCTTTATGACCCCTCATTTCACCTCGGCGATTGCCGCTTTCGGCATTGTATTCTCCACGTATGCCGCCATAGTGGCATCCGAGCTGTGGTTTGTATACCGCAGATATTTTATAGAGACGGTCCTCTCCCTGAGGGGAAAGGCCGACAAGGGTTTTTTCGAAAAAATCAGGCAGGGCATCTTTTCTCTTTTGACGCTCGGCTCTTACGATGTCGGCGAAAAAGCCCTGAAGGCCGATGAGAAGGCTGTTAAGATCCTGGCCGGGGTCGGAATACCTGTGGCGTGTTTTCTCCACGGGTACGCGGGCTTTATCTTCGGGTCGGTCAAGGCCAACGCCCTATGGATGACCCCTCTTATGCCGGTTATTTTCATTATGTCTGCAATTGTTTCCGGTATTGCCCTATGCATGCTCACTTATATTGTTGTCATGGAAATACGGAAATTCCTGTCTTCCGGAAAGCCGGTGTTGTCCGCCGGACAGACGAGAGAGGAACTCAAGGGCGCTGAGATACAGGTGATAAGGATAACGGCAAAGTACCTTCTGTTTTTTCTCGTATTTGCCATTTCTCTTGAACTGCTCGATCTTGTCTTCAGGGGATATACAGCAGTTAAATCATGGGATGTTTTGAGGAGCGTAATTTACGGCAGGGATTTCTTCGATATATTTATCCTGCAATATGGAGTGGGCAACCTTGTCCCGCTCGTGCTCTTCCTGATACCGCGCCTGACCATAAAACGGGTCGTAATCGGCACCATACTGGTCCTTTTCGGAGTTTTCATGATGCGGTGGAATGTCGTTATCGGCGGCCAGTCCTTTTCACTTACCTTTGCCGGGTATATGCATTACCACTTGCCGATTGTCCCGCATAATTTAGAAACATTCAAAGAGGGTCTCGGCGGAGCGTTGACAGTAGCAGCGATGCCGTTTTTTCTTTTCTGGATAATGAGTAAAATATTCCCGGTCTTCGGTTATAATGAATGAGGTGAAATTTTGACGGAAGAGAAGCCTGAAAAATCGATTTTCGGCCAGCTCCTCGATGCCAGCAGCGTCGGCATACAGCTTGTCATCTCAACATTTGTGGGGCTGGCGATTGGGTACGGGCTTGACCGTCTCTTTGGTACTTCGCCCTGGCTGACATTTATCTTTCTCATTATCGGCATAATTTCGGGCTTCAGAGACTTGTTCAGGATTGCAAGAAAGGTGGACAAGGAGGACAATGGAAGGGATAACAAAACGGGTTTATAAACAGGCTTTGATTATCCTTGGGCCGCTTTGCCTGATTTCCCTGTTTTTTGCTGAATGGCGTTTTCCCTTCAGCATGGCAGTGGGGGGATTGGTTGGCGTCGGCAACCTGGGCGGGCTTGCCTGGAGCGTGACCGCGCTGCTCTCTGCGGAAAAGGCGCAGGCAAAGATGGTGTTTTTAAGTGTTTTCAAACTGCTTATAATTTTCGCTATTCTGACTGTACTGGCTGTGCTGAAGCTTATCAACGTATGGGGATTGCTTGCCGGCTTCACTGTTGTTGTCGTGCTTATTATGAAGGAGGGTCTTGTTGCTGCAAGGCAAGAGGCCGGAGAAAAAGCCGGAAAAGCCGGCAAAGATAGTTAAAAAAATGCGTTATTATCTGCTAATCGCCGCAGTGTTTGTTCTTCTCAGCGCCCTGAAACTGGCAAAGTTTTTCAGCATTTTTGCCCTTTTGACCCTGGTTGTCATAGTGATTACCCTAAAAATACCCGGACGTAAAAAATAAGCGGTAAGTAGCAAGTAGTAAGTAGTAAGTAGTAAGTAGTAAAGGGAAAGGCATGGAATCATGGTTCGACAATGCTCACCATGACAAGTGTTATATGGAATCATGGCTCGACAATGCTCACCATGACAAGTGTTATATTTAGTCTTTTGATATGTGTCACCCTGAGCTTGTCGAAGGGTGTATATTTTGGGTTTCCCCTTACTACTTGCTACTTACTGCTTACTACTGTCTTTTGTGCTCTCTTCTCCATTGTTCCGGGGTTTGTTTGAGTCCGCCGTTTTTCCAGATGCCGGCCATCCCTGACCGTGCCTTTTTCTCGGCAGCGGCGAGCCGGTCGGCATACTTCACGTTCGGCGGTGGCGAAGAGAGCACCGCATATCCGGATTCGAGCATTTTTTCATTGATCAGTTCGCCTTTATTGTTCCATAGATACGCTGCAAGTCTTCCACCCCTGTCCCGCTGCTGCACATCAAACTCGATGTTGACAACCCATCCGTTTTGGCTGACTAACTTTTTCAGGTGTTTCTTTGCCAGTCTCCCCCATTGCTCCTGCCTGAGGTCCGGTGCGTCAATGCCTATGAGTCTGACGCGCTCTGTTTTCAGGGGGATGCCGACGAAGCTTTTCGTGCGAATGCTGATGGTATTCCCATCGTTGACCTGCATCACATGAAAAAGCACGCCGGGAGTTGCAGCAAAGGAGAAAGAGCCGGACATGACAAGAATAATTATGACCGCAATTCTTGTATAATAGTAGGGCTTCATAATTGGATATTTTAACATATAGGCGATGGGCAATAGGCGTCTTTTGCCTGTCACCCGCAGTTTTCGGAGGTTGTGTGCGTAATATTGTTCTGACCGGTTTTATGGGTACCGGAAAGACGGCTGTGGGAAAAATACTGGCCCGAAGGCTGGGTCTTGTTCTGGTCGACGTGGATTCTGAAATTGAAAGAGAGCGGAAGACAACCATAACGGAGATTTTCAGGCAATTCGGAGAGGCTGGATTCAGGGACATCGAATCTGATGCTATAAAGGAGCTCTCCGAACTGAAAAATGCAGTGCTGTCAACCGGCGGGGGCGCTGTATTGAGAGAGGACAATATGACTGCTCTCAGAAAAAACGGGGTCATTATCTGCCTGGCAGCATCTCCTGAGACAATTCTCAGAAGGACAGGCGCGAACAAAGACAGGCCGCTCCTGCAGGTCGATGACCCGAGGCAGAAGATAAAAGAATTGTGTGAATTCAGAAAGCCTTATTATGAGAAAGCAGATATAATAATAAACACCGATGATATGTCGCCGGCCCAGGTAGCGGAGGAAATAATAAAGGCGATGAAAAACAGGTAGAGGCAGAGGCGGGATTATGGAAAAAGTTACGGTAGGATTGGGAGATAGAAGCTATGATATCATGATCGGCAGCGGCACGCTTTCCGCCATTGGCGACAGGATGGCAAAGTTCGGGTTCAGCCCCACTGTTACAGTTATAAGCAACCCGACTGTTTTCGGGCTCTACGGCGAATATGTGATGCGCTCGCTGAACGATGCCGGATTTAACTGTGTCAGCTCCCTTGTTCCTGACGGTGAGGAATATAAGGACTATTTCTGGGCTTACCACATATTGACCGATCTTCTCAAGAACAGGCTCGACCGGAATTGCTGTATTGTGGCGCTGGGCGGGGGGGTAATCGGCGATATTACCGGTTTCTGCGCATCGCTCTACATGCGTGGAATTCATTTTATCCAGGTCCCTACTACTCTGCTCGCCCAGGTGGACAGCTCTGTTGGCGGCAAAACCGGCGTAAATCATCCGGCAGGGAAAAACATGATCGGGACATTTTATCAGCCCAGACTGGTATGGACCGATGTCAGCACTCTGGCTACGCTCCCCAAAAGTGAATTATTGTCAGGTATAGCGGAGATCATAAAGTACGGCGTAATCTGGGATGCGGGTCTGTTCGACGTCCTGGAAAAAAAGCGGGACGCTATACTCGGACTTGACAGGGCGGTAATCAGCTATGTTATTGAACGCTCCTGTCAGATAAAGGCGGAAGTGGTCTCTAAAGATGAACGGGAGGCCGGTTTGAGGGCGGTCCTGAATTATGGGCATACCATTGGTCATGCGGTGGAAACCGAAACCGGGTATTCAAAATATCTGCATGGCGAGGCGGTCGCTATGGGCATGTGCCTGGCGGCGCGTCTTTCCGCTGAATTGGGAATCATGGAAGCTTCTCACGCAGACAGGATAAAGTCCGTTGTCTGCGCTTATGGCCTGCCTGCTGAATTGCCAAAAGATGTCAATGGTGATAAACTACTTTCGCTTATATCGATGGACAAGAAGGCAGTGGCCGGAGAAATGAGATTCATCCTCCCAAAAGCCATAGGGAGTGTTGTAATTCACAAAGGCGTTGACGCGGTGACGTTGAAAAGGATAATGAAAACTTGAAAACCATACTTGTTATTGATGATGAAGAGGATATCGTCGAACTCGTTTCTTATAATTTGAAGAAAGAAGGTTTTGCGGTAGATTCTGCCTATGACGGCGAGACTGCCCTGAAAAAGGTCAGGTCCGGACCTTATGATCTTATCGTTCTCGATCTTATGCTGCCGGGCGTCCAGGGGCTTGAATTATGCAGGATAATAAGAAATGATCCCTCTATTGCCGACACTCCCATTGTTATGCTGACAGCAAAAGGAGAAGAAGTGGACAAGGTGCTGGGACTGGAAATAGGGGCCGATGACTACATGATCAAACCTTTCAGTCCGAGGGAACTGGTTGCGAGGATCAAGGCCATTTTACGGAGAGCAGAGCACCAGAAACTGCCGCCGGTTGTCGAGGAGAAAAGGTCAGGACAGCTTCTGAATATAAGGGACATCAGCATCGATAAGGAAAAATACATTGTCAGCGTGGGGAAAAAGCAGCTCAAGCTGAGCGCCACTGAATTCAAACTGCTCCTCTATCTCTGCGAGAGGCCCAATAAGATTTATAACAGGGAGCACCTCCTTGATGCAGTGTGGGGTGATGACGTTTTTGTCGAACCAAGGACTGTCGATGTCCATATCCGGAGGTTGCGGACAAAGATAGAGGATGACCCGAACAATCCCAAGTATATAAAGACAATGAGAGGAATCGGTTACTTTTTCGAAGGATAAATGGGCACGTTTATTATAATTATCCTCTCGCTGATTATTTTGTTTCTTGTTATCTACCTGGCCCGCATGCACCGGTCTATCAATGCAATTTCCGGTCTTCTCAAAGAATTTTCTTCCGGCAACATGGATGCAAGGCTTTTCACCGTAGGCTCCGGCAAGCTTGATTACATTGCCCGCGACATCATAGCGTTTACAGAGAAAACGAGCATGAGGCTCGGATTTGCCGAGGCCGAGATGCAGAGGATGGAGGCCATGCTCAGGGGAATGTCGGACGGCGTGCTGATAACCGATATGCATGATGTGGTCATCCTGGCAAACCGCACTTTCAAAAAACTGATTTCGGTGACTGAGAATATCGAAGGGAAGCAGATAATGGATGTTCTGCGCAATGCGCAGCTTAGTGAAATTGTGCGCAGAGCGTTGGAGTCGTGGGAGATTATGTCCGAAGAGATTACGGTCACCAGAGGGGGGAAGGACATGCACCTGATCGCGACAGCGGTGCCGATCTACACCGAAAATTCCGTGAGAGGGACTGTCCTCACGCTCCATGACATCACCCGTTTGAAGCAGCTCGAAGAAGTGAGGAAGGATTTTGTGGCCAATGTATCACATGAGATCAAGACGCCGATAACCGCTATAAAAGGTTTTGCCGAGACGCTCCTCGACGGCGCCCTTGATGACAAGGAAAATGCCGCGCGCTTTCTCACGATGATAAAGAACCACAGCGAGCGTCTCAACAGCCTTGTGGATGACTTGTTGGCATTGTCGAGCATCGAACTGGGGGACGTCAAAATGAACAAGATCGAAGTCAACCTGGAACAGGTGATCGATACAGTTTTCCTTACGCTCAAGGACAAGGCGGACAGAAAAGGGCTTTATCTCAGAAAAGCGCTGGCACAAAGCAGCCGGTCAATTGCAGCTGACAGGGACAAGCTTATTCAAATAGTAATCAATCTTATCGATAACGGCATCAAATTTACGGATAAAGGCGGTGTCACCGTCGGCATCGACGAGACCGGGGGCAGGGTTGTCCTTTTCGTCCAGGATACAGGCATAGGAATCCCCCCAAGGTACATCGGCAGGCTCGGAGAGAGATTTTACCGCGTTGACAGCGCGCGTTCGAGAGAACTGGGGGGCACGGGGCTAGGGCTCGCCATTGTTAAGCATTTGGTCCGCGCTCACGGATGGAGCATGAGGATTGAAAGCGATCCAGGAAAAGGCACAAAGGTCAACGTCACTATTGACCGCTATCTGTAAGGATCGGAAGCGATCCTGCTCCGAAAATCGAGAAGAATTAAGTATGGGGTCCCCGGTTCTTGTCGTCAAGAAATGTGGAAATTCCGGAGAGGTTCGGACATCGATTCCGGAATACTTCGGGCACCTTATTCCGAAGCAGTTCGGGCAGGTGTTCCGATTCAGTTCGGACACTAGACCCCTTGGATGTCGGTAGAACCTCACCCATGACGACTTTAGTTCCCTTGACAATCTTTTACAATGTTTATACAATGTTATTACATTGTATATGGAGGGATTATGATAAAAAAATTAGTTTCCCATGGTAATAGCGCTGCCCTGGTAATTGATAAGCCAATACTCGAACTTCTTCACGTCGATATGGATACGCCGCTTGAGATTACTACTGACGGCAAGAATCTTATTATTTCTCCAGTGCAAAATGACAAACGTGCAGAGAAATTCAAGGTAGCAATCGAAAGGGTGAATAAACGGCATGCAGGGACCTTGAAGCGGCTGGCCGAATAAGTGAAAGAGATTACATTTCTCACGCTCGCCGAGGTTATCGAGATTCACACAGATCAAATAGAAAGGTATGGTGGCAGTTCAGGTATTCGCGACATAAATCTGCTTTCCTCTGCCGTGGCAATGCCCTATGCCTCTATTCAGGATCAGTTTTTTCATGCTGATTTATTTGATATGGCTTCGGCATATGCTTTCCATATCAGTCAGAATCATCCGTTTATTGACGGGAATAAAAGAACAGCTCTTGCTGCTTCATTGGTCTTTCTTGAACTAAACGGCGTAAGTCTCAGCGATTCCGAAGATAAACTCTATGAGGCTATGATGTCCCTGGCTTCGCGCAGTCTCGATAAGGCTGGATTGGCTGCTATTTTGCGACAAGCGTTATAAGTATGCTTTCATACCTGATAACACCTGAAAGCCGACACCTCGATCATCTCTGCAAAAATGTTCAGTTCCGAAAGTAACTATCGAAATCAGATTTTCCGATTCTAAGAGTCCCCTCTTGGGAGGGGTGGAGGGGTGGGTTCTTGCCGGGAAAAAGAACTGCCTCGATCTCTGATCCACTGTTCAATTTCTGCGACAACCCCTTCGATATTCTTCTTCACATCAGTATCTGTAAATCTTAAAAATTGCACACCAGGTCCTTCAATTATTTTTTGCCTTTCCTCATCCTGATCAGCCTTCTCACTATGTGATTCCCCATCTATCTCTATGGCGGGCATTAATTTACTGCAGAAGAAATCGACAATAAAGTTCCCTATCGGTTTCTGGCGGTCAAAGTCATAGCCCAATAGCCGCTTTCCCTTGAGATGTCGCCAAAACAGTATCTCTGAAAGCGTGCTGTTGTTTCTCAAATGCCGTGCAGCTTCTTTAAGCTTTGGGTTATAGGATAAAATGTTTTTTCTTTACATGGTCTTGCTCTCCGAACTCTGGGACAACCTCGGAGCGCTATCACGACTATGACGGCCAAGATCACGACTGTTACGATCAGTCTTTTCATCTTCCTCATCCCGACAACAGGACATAAGGTCAGTGTTTTAACACTTCGAATTTGTAGCCGACTCCATAAACTGAATGGATGAGCTCTTCTCCGGGGCTGACTGCCGCCATTTTTTTTCTCAACTTTTTGATGTGGCTGTCTATGGTACGATCGCTCACGTTACGCTCGTCGGGGTATATCTTGTTCATGAGCTGCTGGCGACCAAAGATGCGTTCAGGGTTGGCTGCCAGGAATTGCAGCAGCTTGAACTCAACAGCAGTCAGTTCGAGATCATGGCCGTGAAGAGTTGCCCGGTAACGGTGTTCGTCCAGGACCAGCCCCTGTGCCAGAATAGTCTGCCCGTCGCGGGTCCTTCGGAGGACGGCCTTGACCCTTGCCACCACCTCACGTGGACTGAACGGTTTGCAGATGTAGTCGTCAGCGCCGAGTTCAAGCCCGAGCAGACGATCGATTTCTTCTATTCGAGCTGTCACTATAATGATAGGGATTTTACAGAACGTTCGGAGTTCTTTGCATATCTCCAGCCCACCGCGACCCGGCAGCATCAAATCCAGGAGAATAAGATCGGGCTTATGTGCACGTACCCATGAGACAACTTTCACTCCGTTTGCGAGACAGGACGTTTCGAATCCGGAAGCTCTAAGGTAATCAGCAAGCAGGCTTGACAGCTTCGGCTCGTCTTCTACAATAAGAACAATCTCACTCACGAACCGGCCCTGGTAAGCGGTAATGTGACTATTATCTGCACACCTCCAAGAGGCGATGTATGAGCTGCTATGGTGCCGGCATGGGCCTCGACAATGTTACTGCAGATTGCAAGACCGAGGCCGGCGCCTCCGGAAGCCCTGTTTCTGGACTCTTCAGCTCTATAGAGACGGTCGAAGAGCCTGCCAAGTTGGTCCCCGGGAACACCAGGGGCAGAGTCCTGGAAGCAGACCTCGGCCTGATTGTCGCGGCAAGCCAGGCGGATAAAGAGATTCCCGCCGGTATTGGTGTACTTCACGGAATTATCCAGCAGGTTCCCGAAGAGTTGGGACAACCTGGCCCAGTCCGCAAACACTGTGATTTCCTGAGCCTCCGCAATGTCAGTGTCGATCGTTATGCCCTTGCGCTGAAACTCTGTGCGATAGGAATCTATGGAATCAATGAGAATCTCGGCCAGATTCAAGTTCTCCTTGCGGTAGGTCAGTGTGCCCAGATCTGACAGCGCAAGCTGGTAAAGATCTTCCACCAGACGATGCAGCCGCATCACCTCTGCATGCAGGGAACGGATAGACTGCGGTGAAATGGTGCGAATTCCCTCAATGAGGGCTTCGATTTCTCCCTGCAGGACTGCCAGAGGTGTCCTCAACTCATGAGAAATATCAGCAACCCACTGGCGACGCGACCCCTCGTTCTTTTCGAGGGTCAGGGCCATCGAGTTGAAGTCGCGGGAAAGCTGCCCCAACTCGTCAGATGATAAAACCGGGACCCGGATGGCATACTTGCCTGAGGCAAGATCATGGGTTGCAGCCGCGATAGCCTTGATCGGCCGGACCAGGCGGTTTGCCAATGGAAGGGAGAATGCCACAACTACCAGCAGCACGCCGGACGCCGCAAGCATCAGTGCGAATTTCTGCCGTTTCAAAAACTCCATCTGCGGGGGATTAAGGAAGTGCTTTGGAGACAGGAGCCCCACGTAGCCCACGACCTTGCCGTTGTGGACGATGGATTTGAAATTCACGTCGCTGGTTCCGGAGAGATTGCCAAAGAGCGGAGTACGCCCAGCATCCAAAATCACGAAGTGCCCTCCTGGTCCTCCGGGAGGCGGCCCAGGAGGGAAAGCCCCTTTCTCCTGGAAATTCTTGAATGGAGGGGGAAGGTCATGCTCAGGCATCAGGCGTGGCATCCAGCGCCCCGGGTCTTCCCGCAAAAAATCCCAGCTTTTGTGTTCGCTGTATATCTCCTCCAGTCTGTCGGCCATCTGTTTTATTCTTTCCTGATCGATGGTGTTGAGATACTGGATGAAGCCCTGGTTAATACTCCACTGCATGATCAGGAATATGCAGAGGATCGCCAGACAGGTGGCAACCAGGATCGATATAAAGATTCTATGGGTCAGACCGATCTTCATTTTTAATATTTTATATCGCACCGTCGAAGAATAACTACCTTCCCGTGAAATTTCCTTATTTCTTCCATATTCGTGCCACATTCGCCTGCTAATCTAATTCCATAAACTTAAAACATAAGGAGAAGAGAGATGAAAAGACAATTTATTATTGTTGTTCTGGCAGCCGTGATGACGCTCGCAGGAGCATACACTTCAAATGCGGAGATGTGCGGCTGTCCCCCTCCACCCATGTCTCACGGTATGATGCCTCACGGTATGGAAATGATGGACGGACCGGACGCTGGACCTCCGTTATGTATGGACCTCATGGGCCTTGGCCTTGATGAAAAACAGAAAGAAGAGGTAAGGGAAATCGAAAGCGGGCTGATTAAAAGCACTGTCAGGATGAGGTCGGATGTTCAAATCACAATGCTGGAAATGAAAGATATCCTGGATAAAGATCCGGTAGATATGAAGGCGGTAGAGTCAAAACTGGAAAAAATAGAATCATTGATTACTGCAATAAGGTTCTCCCGCATAAAAGCGTTCGAGGAGGTCAAATCAAAATTGACAGCCGGGCAGAGAATGAAACTCAGGGAGATGCGGGAGATGGGCCCCATGATGGGCAGGATGATGCCCGAAAGAGAAGAAGTGCATTGAGGAATATTATGAAGAAAAATATTTTTTTAACAGGGGGTCCTTCGTCGGGGAAAACTGCTGTCATAAAGCAGGTTATAGAAAAACTGAATGTGCCTGCAAGCGGCTTTTACACCGAAGAAGAGAGGGCGGGTCCAAGGAGGGTCGGCTTCATAATAAGGACCCTTGACGGCAGGGAGGGTTGCCTTGCGAATCGTGATATAAAATCTTCCTGCAATATAAGAGAATACGGTGTCAGTATCTGGAATATTGAGAGTATCGCTGTCCCGTCCATTGCCCCCGTCGAGAAGAATGTAAATGTCATTATACTCGACGGGATTGGGAAGATGGAATGTTTTTCCAGGGACTTTAAAGGGGCGGTGGTTAAAGCCCTTGATTCGTCAAATATTGTCATAGGAACAATCTCCCCTGGAGGGGACGATTTTATCATGGCGGTAAGGAGCAGGGAGGACGTGGAAATTCATGAGGTGACCCGGAACAACAGGAGATTGCTCGCGGATTTCATTCTGAACAGGATTTCGGACCTCCTCAGCCGTAACGGGAAAAAATTTCCCTCGACGGATAATCAAGTAGAAAATAGTGCCCTATAAATAACAGGTAAAAGCCGGGAGGCAAAGTATAGAAGGTCAGGGACAGAACATAAAATTCAGATAAATATCTTTTTATTATAATTAGTTAGCCCTTTAACTGTGTGCTTCTTACCCTTTGCCGCGTTTTTCCGGCATACGACTTGCTTGCACTCATTCGGCGTCATAGTTGTCCTGTAAGGAGGTGAACAATATGACCATACAGTCAATCGGCAGCAGTTACTTTCAGACTCAGAACTCCATGAGGTCGGATTTTCAGACTTTCGGTACAGACGCAAAAGCCCTTCAGAGTGCTTTGAGTTCAGGGAATCAGGACCAGGTTACGCTATCGGAGAGTGCCTTGTCGACAGCGTTGACCCAGCTCATGAGCGACTTTTCCAATAATACGCAGGGACAGTCGTCTTCAGGCAGCAGCGGTCAGGCCCAGAGCCCGATGCAGGCATTTCAAAATGATCTGCAGACACTTCAGAGTGCATTGAGTTCAACGAGCAGCAGTCAGGGGACTTCTTCCTCAAGCTCATCAACCCTGGCCACAGCGTTGAACAGTGTCCTGAATGATCTCTCGGCAATGAAAAGCCACGGCCACCACCATCACCATGCGAGTGCAAGTGGAGACAACTCGGACAACGGCATTGCGGGCAGCGGTCAGACCCAGGACCCGATGCAGGCTTTTCAAAGTGACCTGGAGACACTTCAGAGTGCATTGAGTTCAACGAGCAGCACCCAGGGTACTTCTTCTTCAGACTCAGCCCTGAATACAGCGGTGACAAATGTCCTGAATGACCTCTCGGCAATGAACAGCCAGGGTCAGAATGTATCGAGTTCGTCGAGTTCAACGAGTTCAACGAGCAGCACCCAGGGTATTTCTTCCTCAAACTCATCAGCCCTGGTCACGGAGCTGAACAATATCCTTGCTTTGTTTACGCAGGGACAGTCTTCCAGCGCCGGCAGTTACGCTATTAACACTTCAGCGTAAGATAGCAAAGCTTGCAAAAAGAGGCGGAGGGGTTTTGTTTGCCCTTCCGCCTCGATACAGAATTGTCTGCGCCTTTATTTACCGGTTTCTATCTGCAGCAGCATAGCTTCTTTTATTGTTTCCGCTCTCTCCTTGCTCACTAGCTTTTCGACAATGGCAATGCCGAATTGCAATGCTGTGCCAGGCCCCCTGCTAGTCATAACCTGCCCATCACAGACAACATTTTGATTCACATAGCGCGCATTTCCGAGCCTGTTCTCGAATGAGGGATAAACAGTGGCCTGTTTTCCGTCAAGAATGCCGGCGTTTGCCAGAACGTATGGCGCAGCGCATATAGCGCCGGTCAACTTGCCTTTATCATAGAAATCCCTGATAAGATTTTTGACACGCAGGTCCGCATTGAGGTTGTCGGACCCGGGCTGACCTCCGGGAAGCACAAGCATATCAAAATTATCGGCCTGTATGGCATCGATGGTAGTATCAGGGACCACCTTCACCTGATGAGCGCCTTCGATATGTCCTGTATGCAAGCCGGCAATGACGACTGTTATATCAGCCCTCCGCAAAACATCGACAATTGACATTGCTTCCACTTCCTCAAAGCCATCTGCTAACAACACGGCTACTCTCGGCATCATTTCCTCCTTTTTAATACAGGGCTATAGGCGAGGGGCTAAGGGCTAAAGGTTTAGCAAAAGAAAAAGATCAGACATCAGTTTTTAGTATTGAATGCTTTGTTTTTTGACCTTTAGCCTTTAACCCTTAGCCTTTTGCCTGTATTTTACGCTATTTTTGATATTGTTTTAGCGGAACACGCGCTTATGGCAAAGTAAAGATAGCAAGTTGCGAACAAAAGTGTTATCACCGAACTGTAAGGGAACTCTATATTCAGCAGGGAATGCAGTGTCTGAAGCACTATCGGAGGAGTGAATGCGACGACGGAAAGTCGGACCAATGCGCGGGTCGACAGCTTGAGATCGTGCATTTTCGCAAACAGCATTCCTATGGAGGCGCAGATCAAAACCTGAATAAGGTAGTACAGGAAAGTGAAAAAGAGGGCAAAAGGAAAGAGCACGAAAATAAAATATTCCTTGAACTGCTCTATCCATCTATATATCAGGTCCCGGTCAATAATGAGATTCTGTATATTAGAAAGGTCTGCCGAGTGCGTATCGGATGTATCGTAATTTACCACGAGTTTTGTCTTTGTCAGGACGATAGTTGCCTTTAATTCCCCTCCGGGAATCGTCCCTTCCGAGGTGTCGATAATGGCAAAGGGCAGCTTGCTCCATGGGGCCTTTATAACATAAGGGACCGGTTCCTTAATCGATGCAACGCCTTTGGTAATGGTTATGGTCGGGACCTGGCTCACGATTTTAGGCGCTTCTTCAGTAAGAAAATCAGTGACGGTGTCATGGAGTCTTACCATGTCAGGGATAAGGTTCAGGGAAAGCACTATGAGCAGGTATGTCATACATAAGCCGCTCCAGTTCCTCGCGACATCCCGGTACAAATCCTTCGAGAAAAATGACATGAATAAAGGGTGAACAATCGAGTAATGCTTCACCGTTCCGGTTTGCGTTTGATCGTCCCCCTCTCTCTTTTCCTCTCTCAAAAGATCTTCTTTTTGACTTTGCCTGCGTAATCGGAGGCCTGTTCTGAGAGCTCCTCGGCAAGGTCTCGTATCTGTCTCCTTGTCTTCCTGCCTGCCTGGGGAGCCAAAAGAAGCGCAAGTCCGGTGCCCACCGCACCACCGATAAGAAAGGAAAAAGTTGCAACCATGCCCATGTTGTTACAGTTACTGTCTATTCTGCTCATATCAGCCTCCTTATAGTAACTTAGTGCTGCTTAAAACTTACCATGTGAGAGCGAAGGAGTCAAGGATAAAAGACAGGCTAAAGGTGAAAGGCAAAAGGCGAAAGGGAAAAAGAAATTGATATGCTTTTTTTATTCTTTGGCAATCTTTTGCCCTTTGCCTTTAGCCTTTAGCCCGTCTTTATTACTTAAAAAGAGCCAGAAGAGGCTCTTCAGACTTTTGAGCGCTACCCCGAAATCGTGCGGGGTCCTCAATTCCAGCAGCTTTTTGAGCATAAATGAAGGCCTTCCGTAAAATTTCCTGAAAGCTATCCTGCGCAGCCTTATGATTTCCTCCCTTGTCATAGTATAAGGAACGAATGCCGCACCCTGATACGTGAAGTCGGAGAGTTCATCGGACAGGTAGCCGAACTTTTCGATATTATCATAAAGATATGTGCCGGGGAAAGGTGTGATGGCGTGAAAGTTTGCGATGTCAGGGTCAATATCCACCGCGAAATCTATTGTCCGGAGCCCTTCCTCGAATGTTTCGCCGGGAATTCCGAACATAAACGGCGTGCTTACCCTCAACCCCACTTCCCGGGCCGCTTTTACTGCCGCGCGTATCTGGGCAAGGGTTGTGCCTTTTCTGATTGTGTTGAGGTTCTTCTGCACGCCGCTCTCAGCTCCGAAAAGAATGGCCCAGCACCCGGCATCTTTAAAAGCCTGCAGCAGCGGTTTGTCCACCTGGTTAACACAGGCAGAGGCAAACCATGTGAAATCCAGTCCCCTGGCCTTTATCTCGCGGGCAAAACGCAGTGCCCGGTCGTAATCTGCGGCAAGGGTATCGTCGATAAACTTAATTTCACGGTATCCCTCTTTAAGACAGTGTTCAATTTCTTTCAGTACATTTTCGACGCTGCGGTAGCGTATACCCGATTTTCTGGTTTTGTCCATTTGAAAACAATAGATGCAGTTTCTGTTGCATCCCCTGGACGTCATGAGTACGGCCACGGGCTTTCTTTTATAAGTGGCCGGAGGCGGAATATACAGCCCGGCATCGCCCAGCAAGTCCCTTGCCGGAAAAGGAAGGGCATCGAGATCGGATATTAACGGCCTGGGTTGGTTCTTTATGATTCCTTCGGCAGAGTTGTAAACAACACCTTGAACGCCTTCAAGGCCATTGCCTGATTCCAGCCGCCCGATGAGTTCGAGGACGGAATATTCTCCCTCGCCGGTAATTATTGCATCCATCGAGGCCCCCGCATCTTCAAGGCATTTTTCCTGCACGGCAATGGGATATGGACCTCCGGCACAGATGAAGACCTGTTTGCCGAGCATCATTTTAAAATCCTCTGCAGCCTTTTTGGCTTTTTCCCATCCAAAGGTAGTGGAATATAGCCCTATAAATCCGGGGTTGAATTCCCTCAGCCCGGCACATATAGCATTGTGTGTAAGGAATGCACCGTTAAAAAAACGGACTTCATGCCCGGCCTGACGCAAAACAGCAGCAACATAGAGCGTGCCCAACGGCTGCCAGTAATTGATTTGAGAGCTTGCGGTTTTCGAAGAGAAGATTTCCGCGGGCACCCACGCAGGGACCACCAATGCGCATTTCATTGCGCGCCCCTTAAAGCCGTGCTTTTATTCTGTGGCTTCATATCTCCAGTCACGCTGCCTGGACCGTACTCACGCCCGACATGCTGCTGATCACCGCTTCAGCTGCATCGAACCCGGACTCTATAGCGTGGTCCATATTGTAATATCTGAACATGCCGACTCTTCCCGCAATATGAAGGTTCCTGAAGGCGCCAAGGTAATCGTAGAGAAGTTTGCACTGTTCCGCATAGCCGATTTCAAATAGCGGGTATGCCTTTTTCGCCCGCACAACAACACTGCCCGATACCTCGCTTTTTTTGACAAACCCGAGCTGATCGAGACCACGGACCGTTATTTCTGCAAGGTGTTCGTCGGAAGCATTCCAGAAGCGGTCTCCCTCGAAACTGAAGTATTCCGTCACAAGCAGGGTATTTCCTTCGGGGGCCATTTTGCGGCTCCAGTTCGTAGGTTCATGGATCCTGCCGAAGGGTATTTTTTTCTCCGGGACATAAATCCACGTCTGATCAGTGACCTGCTTCTTCGGCACCATGACCGCAACAACAACAAGGTCTCTGAACATGAGTTTTGAAGCCGCTTCCCTGATGTGTGCTGGAGCCGGAGGGTCCAGCAGCCGCACCAACGTTGTGATCGGGATACTCGATATGAATGCTTCCCCTGATGCCGTACACCTGGCGGGGCCGCAGCCGGCTTCGATACTTTCTATCATCGGACCGGAATGGTTTATCCTCGTTATAGGAGAGCCGGTATGCACGGTGTTGTCCTTTTCTATTTCTGCCCTGAGCCTGTCGGCAATCCGGCCTATGCCCAGGGCAGGGTAAGTAAACTTGTCCACAAGGGAAGGGATATCTTTCCCGGAGAATTTAAAGAAGGCATTTTTGATCGCCCCGGCGAGTGAAAGCCCCCTGATACGCTGCGCCACCCAGTCAACGCTTATCCGGCTGCAATCGATACCCCACACTTTTTCGCTGTATTCTTTAAAATATATGTCGAACATGGTGCGTCCGAAGTTGCCTACCACCCAGTCTTCCAGGGAAATCTGAGGCCGGACTTTAGACAGACCGCGTATCTTCTCCGCCACGTAATCTTCCACTATTTTTACCGTGGTCGAAACGCCCATTCCGAATATCGCATTGGCCGGTCTCAACGGGTAATCGAAATACTTGTTGCGCAGGTAGATTGTGCTTTTCCGGGGGACTGAAATCAATTCCCCGTCCATCAGGCTGTTCAGGAAGCTGTTGATCTTCTGGTTTTTTGTAAAAAAACGGTGACCGCCCAGATCGAAACGGAACCCGTTGCTCTCAATCGTTTTTGAGAGCCCGCCCACAGAGGCGTCATTCTCAAAGAGTTCCACGTCGGTCCCTGTTTTAGTCAGGGCGTATCCTGCGGCAAGGCCGGTAAGACCACCACCCAAAATAACGGTGGTAAATTCGTTGTTATATGGCTTCAACATTCAAGAATCAGGACCCTTTCATCTATTAGTTTACAGTTAATGACGAATAATTTTCCATCGATAAAAAAGCCCGGAGGAACTTATTGGGAGTCCTCCGGGCATATATATAAAATCTTTTCTTCGATCAGTCCTGCATAGGTTTGATAAATTTAAAATACACCATTGTCCAGTTGCCGAAGATCATGAAAATGATCGACGTCAAGCTGGCCAGAGAAAGTGTCGATGAACCTGTAAGACCCTGACCTATATTGCAGCCCCCTGCTACCGAAGCACTGAATCCCATCAGGAGACTTCCCATAATGACCGTAAGGAGTTCGCCGACCGAAGGTACTTTCCAGGAAAATTCCTTTAAAATTTTAGCGCTTATATATGCCCCCAAGGGAACACCCACTAGAAAGAATTCGCCCCACGTGGCTTTGAACGGCCCGATATCGAACATGGGAAAGAAGCGTGATTTTGCGTCGCCGGTCAATATCGTGAAAAACAGCTCTCCTGTGGGAGTTGTGAAGTTCATCCCGCGTGCAAACCCGCCGCCCCAGTATTGGGAGGCCCAAAAGGTCAGTATTCCGGCTATCCCGAGGCAGCAGTCCGGTAACCGACCAATAGAACCCCTTCTGTTTTCCCAGGCGAAATGGTTTATCTTTGAGGGTCATTGAGAATAAGAACAGTGCAAAAATGATGATGACGGTCCATTTTACGGTCATGCTGTCACCGAACAACTGCCACAAAGTAGTGTTGGTATTTCCGGCAATTTCAAATTTAACGCTTCTTAATGCCACATAGAGAGGATTCAGGATACCGTAATTGGTGGCGCCGATGCCGAGGAAAAAGAATATAACGCCGATGACGGCTGCAATCTGTCCTTCGCCGCCTTTGTAAACAATGCCGCTTCCGCACCCGCTGGCCAGCACCATGCCCATACCGAAAAGATAGCCGCCGATAATATTGGCCAGAGGGAAAAAGGTCTGGCTTTTCAGCTCGATTAACCCCATATCATTGAGAAGGTTAGAACCTATGACCATGACAGCAAGGGCAATAAGAAAGCCGCGGAACAGCGTATAATCCTGGATAAATATGGTGTCCCTGAACGCAGAGTTCATGCAAAACCTGCCGCGTTGCAGAATAAGCCCCACAAAACCCCCGCATAACAACCCCGAAAGAATAAAGCCGAGAGTTACGCTTTGTGTTACAGTTTCTTCCATTGCCACCTTCCTCCGAGAGCATTTTTCCGATAGTATAGAGATACGGCTTTTATTTTGTCAACGCGGTTCAGACCACCTGAGGTATGGTGATCTTTAAGGTGGTGCCTCTGTTTTTATCACCGGAAATCTCCACTTTCCCGTCCCAGGGATAAACTCGTTCGCGCATACCTATGAGGCCAAAGCATTGAGGTTTGAAAAGTTGTTCATCTGTTATGCCTTTGCCGTTATCCGTGATTTCAAATATGATACTGTCGCTGCCTTGTGTCAGTCTTGCCGTCACCTTTGTCGCCTTCGCATGTTTAAGCACGTTTGTCAGTGCTTCCTGGAAAATCCTGAAAAGTGCTATGCTCCTGCTGTTGTCAAGCCCTATATCCTCAGACTCCGCGGAAACCGTACATTCTATCCCTGTCCGTTTCTGAAATTCCTTAGCCTGCCATTCCAATGCGGCAGCAAGGCCGAAATCATCCAGCAGAGAAGGTCTCAATTCGGTGCAGATCCGCTTGACCGACAGGATCATTGTGTTAAGTGTATTAAGCATGGTTTCGGCCTTCTCGAAGGTCGGCTCATGGTCTGCGCAATTGTCGCGAAACCAGTATAATTCCATCTTCAAAGCTGTCAATATCTGACCGAGCTCGTCGTGGATCTCTCGCGCGATATTTGTTCTTTCCTCTTCTCTGAAAGTAAGCAGATGAGAGGCAAGCTTGCGAAACTGCTCATGCGCTGTTTTCAGCTCTGCCGTTCTTGTGATTACGGTTTGTTCTATTTCGGCGTTTCGCCTGAAAATGCTTACTAGAAGCATCAATACCGTTCCGGTCAATAGAAAGCCGCTGATCAAAACCAGCAGGTAGTTGTTTGTGGTCACCATGGCGCCTGCATGAGTTACATAAATTTTCCATGATTGACCGCCTGCATCTATGACACGTTCCATTATCGGTTTGTCCTGAGGTAATTTATCATAGACGGCAGCCCACCCTGTTTTATCCGAATAGACGCCAAGCAGGCGCCCGGACCTGGACTCATCCAACTCTGTTATCCACGTTAACAGTCCTTTGCTGGCGAATCCGGCCAACGCCTTTTCGACTACCTCCCTGACCCTGAAAACTCCGAGAACGAAGCCGCGCAATCCTGATGAATCCGGGATAGTGCTTCTGGAAAGGACACCGGGTTCGTAGACAGGATAAAACAGCAGAAAGCTATATTGTTTCTCGCGTTCCTGGACCAGTCTTATTCCTTCCGTGGCAGCGGACCCCCCGATATTAATGGAGTGCCTGATCGCTTTTAATCTGACGGGACTGGACGCCAGATCAAAACCCAGAGCGGGTTCGTTACTTCTATATGGGTCAATATAATATACAGGGAAGTATTCTTTTCTCTTTCGGGCAGGCACAAGTTGCCCTTGTTCATTCATTTCCTTTATCTGAAAGGAGTGATAGCCATCCCTTTGCGCCGCTTGTTCATACCTTTCCCTTTGAGAATCGGGGACTCGCGGAATCCATTCCACAGCCTGCATAACAGAGTTTTGAAGAAGCCTGCATGCCACCTCATGAAATGCATGCCTGTTGATATCACGGGTTATGGTATAAGAAGCTGCCAGTGATTTCATTATCGCTATGTTGGAAACAATGGACTGTTCGAGAGCGAAAGTTTGCTCTTCAGCAGAATCTATCAGTTTATGCTCAGCCAACGATCGTTCGGATATATATGTTTCATAAGCGCTGAACGCCGTTAACCCGACACCCGCAATTACAATGGATGCCAGTAACAGAAGTTGTTTGCTTTGAAGAAACTTGGGTTTAGTGTCCATAAATAACTTTGCCTGTCAATGAAAAACTGTGCGACCCGTATTAAGGAAATGATAGAGCACTCCCGGGAATGATGCAAGAACTAAAAATATAGCAGGTCTCCGGTATATGATTCAGGGACGAATCCTTGTCCCTGCCTTCCCATTTATGGCATCCTCTATCAACTCCGGGCTGGTGATTATAACTTCCCTGCCTCCCGCCTCAAGGAACTGTATTGCGGCCTCTATCTTCGGCCCCATACTGCCTGCCGGGAATTGACCTTCAGTATAGTATTGTTTAATGTCATTGATGCGTACATCTGTCAATCCCTTCTGCTTCTTCTTTCCGAAGTCAATGTATACCATGTCTACCTGTGTCAGGTTGATGATGCGCTCAGCGCCTATTCCGGCGGCAAGGACACTTGTAGCGAGGTCTTTGTCCACTACGGCATCAACTCCCTTAAGGTCTTTGTCAGCTGTTTCCACCACAGGCACTCCGCCTCCGCCGGCTGCTATGGTAACCACGCCTTCGAGAGCCAGGCGCCTGATGACATCGTTTTCAACAATCCTGAGGGGTTTTGGTGAAGGTACTACCCGCCGGTATCCCCTTCCGCTGTCTTCGATCAGCCTCCAGCCTTTGGTCTCTTGCAGGAGAGCAGCCTCGGACGACGTATAGTAAGGGCCTATGGGCTTGGTGGGGCGCTCAAATGCAGGATCGTTTACGTCAACTACTGTCTGGGTGATTACTGTGACCACATCCCTCACATGCTGAATCTTCCGCAGATGATTGTAAAGGGTCTGCTGGATCATAAACCCGATCCCTCCTTCCGAGTCAGCGTCGCATATGTAAAGAGGCATGGGCGGCACGGTATTCCGGGCCGCTTCATTTCTGATCACGATATTGCCCACAATAGGGCCGTTGCCGTGTGTGATGACCACCCGGTGTCCCTCTGTGAGCATCTTTGATATCTGCTTCATGCAGGCTTGGGTGTGGGCAAACTGCTCCTCGATTGTCCCTTTTTCTCCGCGTCGTATAAGGGCATTGCCGCCGATGGAGACGATGACCAAAGAGTTTTGTCCGGGCTTATCCATCTATTACCATCCATTTGATGTCGAGCAGTCAGGCCACAGTGCTTCAGCT
Source organism: Nitrospirota bacterium (assembly GCA_963796345.1). Lineage (GTDB taxonomy): Bacteria > Nitrospirota > Thermodesulfovibrionia > Thermodesulfovibrionales > Dissulfurispiraceae > JADFXI01. Next base: position 379,878 of record CAWCLI010000015.1, read on the forward strand.
AAATCTCGCAAGGCATCCAGCCTCGCTCGAAGCGGTGCCGGCCTGTTCAGCCATCCATGGCATCTCAGGCCGCCAACGCCCGCTTCAGCACCATGTCCTGCCTGCTCTTGGGCTAAATTTGTGCTATAAAATCTTCTATATGTCTCCGGAGGCTTTCTCCCGTGGTTTCTTCTATCCTGTAAGTCACCCGCACAGTGTCTTTCGTGAGCCCCAGTAATCCGGTCAGGTCCACGGGGGTGGCTATGAGGACGAGGTCGCACGGGGTGTTCTCGATGCTTTCCCTGAGTTCCGCGATCTGTTCCGGTGAATAGCCCGTTGCAGGAAGCAGATTACCGATATGCCCGAATCTTGCAAGGGTTTCTTTTATGGAGCCCTTTGAATAGGGCCTTGGGTCGACGATCTCACCTGCCCCGAATTTTTTTGCAGCGATGGTCCCGGCCCCATAAGACATTCCGCCGTGGGTGAGGGTGGGGCCGTCTTCCACCACAAGGATTTTCATGCCCTCTATTTTTTCGGGCTTGTCCGCCGATATGACCGATGCCGTGCGGACTATCGCCGCGCCGGGATTAAGCATGCGAATATTTTGTTCAACAGTTTTTATCGCATTTTCCTCTGCGGTGTCCGCTTTGTTGATCACGGCGATAGCGGCCCTCCTGAGATTAGTTTCTCCCGGGTGCCAGGCAAGTTCATGTCCGGGACGGTGAGGGTCGAGGATAACCACTTCGAGGTTAGGCTTTAGAAAGGGCAGGTCGTTGTTCCCACCGTCCCATAAAACCATATCGGCTTCCAGTTCAGCTTTTTTCAATACTTCGCTGTAGTCGATGCCCGCATATACGGTGAATCCAGCTCTGACATGCTGCTCGAATTCTTCCCTTTCCTCGATTGTACACACGCTGATATCAGATGGAGTTTCAAACCTCTGGACGCGGCCATCGAGCTTGTCGCAATATGGCATAGGGTGCCTTATAATTACCGGTTTAATCCCTTTCATCTTCACGATTCCCGCGATATATCCTGTTATGCCGCTCTTGCCGCATCCTGTCCTCACGGCGCATACGGAGATAACGGGCTTTTTCGATGCGAGCATTGTACTTTCGGTGCCGAGGAGGATAAAGTCAACGCCGAGGGCGAGGCAACGGGAGGCGGTATGCATCACATAGGTATGGGACACATCACTGTAGGCGAATACCACCTCATCCGTCCTGTACTTTTTTACCAGGTCTTCAAGCTCGGACTCCGGATAAATGGGTATGCCCTTTGGGTACAAGGACCCGGCAAGTTCAGGAGGATAAAGCCTTTTTTCGATAAATGGGATCTGTGCGGCAGTGAAGGCCATGACCTCATATTGATGATTGTCCCTGTAAACCATATTGAAGTTGTGGAAATCCCTGCCAGCTGCACCCATTATGATCACGCGCCGCCTATTCATAAGATACCTGTCATTTTACTTTTGCTTTGTCTTATCGATGGCTTCTTCAAGAATGTCCAGCCCCCTGTTCATTTCGTCTCCGCTTATAATGAGAGGCGGGGCGAGCCTTATAATGTTTTTGTCCACCCCGCATTCCAGCAGCAGCAGGCCTTTGTCAAGGCAGTAAGAAATAATATTCTTCAACCCCTCAGTGTCAGGCACTTTCCCTTCTTTCACAAGTTCTATGCCGATCATGAGTCCCAGGCCTCTCACATCGCCCAGCGCAGGGCGGCCCTCCTGCATTGCTTTGAGCCTTTTAAGTGCAGCGCTGCCCACTTTTGCAGCGTTTTCAAGCATGCCTTCTTTCTCTATGGCCCTGATAGTGGCGACGGCAGCGGCGCACGAAACAGGGTTTCCTCCGAATGTAGTACCGTGCGCACCGGGAGACCATTCCAGCATTGTCTTTTTTTGCGAAACAACCGCGCTCAACGGCATGCCTGAGGCTATGCCCTTGGCTACGGTCATGATATCAGGAGTGATGCCGAAGTGCCCGGAGGCGAACCACTTTCCGGTCCTTCCCATACCCGACTGCACCTCGTCGAAAACAAGAAGTATTCCCCACCTGTCGCAGAGTTCCCTCAGCCTTTCCAGAAAAATTCGGGGAGGAACGACATACCCCCCTTCTCCAAGAACAGGTTCGATGATAATACATGCCACCTCATCGGCCGGTATATGGTGTCTGAAGAGTCTCTCGAGATACCCGAAGCAATCCAGGCTGCATGTTTCGGGTTTCTGCCCGAAGCAGCATCTGTAGCAATACGGATAGGGGGAATGATATACAGATGGAAGCATGGGATGATATCTTTTTCTGTACCGTATGCTCGATGTTGTCAGGGACGCTGCTCCGAAGGTCCTCCCGTGAAATCCGCCGGTAAAAGCTATGATGCCCTGCCTGCCTGTATAAAACCTGGCCAGTTTAAGCGCCCCCTCAACCGCCTCTGCCCCCGAGTTGCTGAAAAAAAACATATCCAGGCCGGGGGGCGTAATCTTTTTCAGCGTCTCCGCCAGTTCTGCAAGCGGTTTGTGATAGAACATGCAGCCGGAGTGTATCAATTCTCCGGCCTGCTTCCTTATGGCCTCGACAACGGAGGGATGATTGTGACCGGTATTTGTGGTGGCCAGCCCGGAAGTGAAATCCATGGTCCGGTTTCCGTTGATATCCTCCAGATACATGCCTTCGGCTTTTCGAACTGCAATGTCGGCGTGGACAACAAGAGCGGGAGTCATTGCCTCTTTCGTCAGCCTTATAATATCATTTTCCATCCTACCTCCCTATGAGTCGATTTGGGCCTTTTGCAGCTTGCCGCTGAAGTCTCTGTAGATAACTTTCCATTTTGAGAACATGTCTAGTGCCCCTCCTTTTCCTCCAGCCTCCCTGTGTCCCAGGCCGCTTTTTTTTGTTCCTCCGAAGGGAAGCTGGACTTCGGCCCCTATTGTTGAGGCATTGATGTAGACGATGCCGGTATCCAAATCTCTCTCTGCAACCGCCGCCCTGTTTACATCCTGGGTGTAAATGGACGCGGACAGCCCGTAGCTCACATTGTTGACTATTGTTATGGCATTTTCAAGGTCTTTTGCTTTCAGCACGCAGACAACAGGGCCGAATATCTCTTCCCGCGCTATCCTCATGTCGGGCTTTACGCCCGAAAATATGGTGGGCTCTATGAAAAATCCCTTGCCGCACTCCCCACTTGAGCACGCCTTTCCCCCGAGAACAAGCTCGGCTCCTTCATTTTTTCCTGTTTCGATATAGCTCAGGACCTTTTTCATCTGTGCCTCGCTCACCAACGGGCCCATTGTCGTATCGTAGCGAAGACCATTGCCGAGTTTTAACTGCGCCGCCGCCTTCGCGAACATTTCAAGGAACCTGTCATGAACAGTTTCATGCACCACGATGCGGCTCGCAGCAGTACATCTCTGTCCTGTTGTTCCGAACCCTCCCCATACTGATCCATCCACCGCAAGGTCGAGCTTTGCATCGTCCATGACAATAATTGCGTTTTTGCCTCCCATCTCGCACGATATTACCTTTCCCGCAGCCATGCAGTTCCTGGCAAGACGTTCTCCCACGGCTGTGGAACCTGTGAAGGAAATTCCGTCCAGGTCCGGGTGACATGCAAGATATTCTCCTGTATCTTCTCCACTGCCGTTCACGAGGTTCAGGACTCCGGGCGGAAGTCCTGCTTCCTGCAATATTTCCACAAGCCTGGCTGCGGATACCGCTGTGTAGCTGCTTGGTTTAAATACCGCTGTATTGCCGGCAACAAGGGCAGGCATTATTTTCCATGCGGGGATCGCAACGGGAAAATTCCACGGCGTAATGAGGCCGAAGACCCCTATGGGGACGCGCACGGATTTGCAATCCTTGTTCGGGAGTTCCGAAGGGACTGTCTCTCCGGAAAGCCTCCTTCCCTCGCCTGCCATATAATAGGTGATATCGATTGCCTCCTGGACATCTCCCAGTCCTTCCTTGAGTATTTTCCCCATTTCCCTGGTTTCGAGTTCCCCCAGTTCCTGCTTTCTTCTGACAAGTATCTCAGCTGCCCTGAAGAGGATCTCTCCTCTTTTAGGCGCGGACACAAGCCTCCATGTTTTATATGCCTCCCGTGCCGCCCGTACCGCCATATCCACATCGCTCTGCCCCGCCTTTGCAACTACTCCCACAACATCCGATACGTCAGCCGGGTTGATGCTCTCAAAGGTCTCACCCGAGGAAGACAATTGCCATTTACCGCTAATAAAGTTCTTAACGACCCCGGACATACGCACCCCCTTCATACGGATTCTGATGCACAAATCGTGTCCAAGAGCAGACAGGACATAGTGCTTCAGCGGGCGTTGGCAGCCTGAGACGCCATGGATGGCTGAACAGGCTGACATCGCTTCGAGCAAGGCATGGATGCTTTGCTCGATTTAGCTGAAGTACTGTGGCCTGACTGCTCGACACCTTACATTGCATACAATTAAACCGGGCTGAACTCCTTTCCCAGTATCTCCCTGCCGATTATTATCTTCATTATGTTTTGGGCGCCTTCTGCCCCTATAAGATAAGAAGCCACTCCCCTCAGGCCCCTTTCGATTCCTGCCTCTTTCGTATAGCCGTATGCGCCGTGCCACATCATCACGTCCTTGAAAATATCGAAAGCAGTCGCGGGCGCGATAAGTTTCGCAGTTGCCACAGCTTTAGTCACTTCCCCGTGATCGAACATTTTTTCCGAGTACATTTTGTCAAGCATCCAGGCCGCCTTGTAAACTATGAGCCTCGCTGATTCGAGTCTGGCGTGGTCCTCTGCGACCTGAAACTGGATGCCTTCGAACTTCGCGAGCGTAGTATTGAAGGCCTTTCTTCTCTTTATATGTCTTATGCCCGCCTCCAGTGCCTTTTCAGCGGCTCCCACGCAAGCCGCAGACACAAGGGCACGGGCGCAGTTAAAGCCTTCCATAGCATAATAAAATCCTTTATTCCATTCCCCTATAAGATAGTGTTCGGGTATCTCTACATCCTGCATGCTTATAAAACCGTTGGATATGCCTTCCCTGCCCATCTGTGGTGAAGTGCTCACGCTTATCCCGGCCGAGTCCTTAACAGGGAGATAACAGAGGGATAACCCCTTGTGCCCTCGTTCAGGATCGGTCTTCACCACAGTCACGTAGCCGCCGCCATACCTTGCAGCCTCCATCACTCCGCTGACATACGCCTTTGACCCGTTCACTACCAGTTTTTCTTCCCTCCTATGCAGTGTGGAGGAGATCGAAACGACATCTGAACCTCCGGTTGCCTCTGTCGAGGCTATGCCGAGAAAGGTCTTCCCTCTTACTACATCCGGAAGTATTTCTTCCTTGAGCTGTCTTGTTCCGTATCTGTCCAACAGAAAGCCCCAACCAGCTTCCACGAGATAATAGACTGCTACGGCCATGCTGGTTTCAGCCCGCGCAATTTCCTGGGCCGCTATCGCCGCAAGCATAAAGTTTGCACCGGCCCCGCCGTATTCTTTTGAAACCGTAATACCCAAAAGGCCAAAAGATGCCATGTCACCGATCACCTCAGCGGGTATCTCGCCTTTTTCATCGATTTCAGAGGCCCTGGGCGCGATCCTCTCTTCGGAAAATTCTCTTAGCGATTTTCTGTAACTCTCTTGTTCTTTTGTCAGAGAAAAGTCCATAAGTGAATTATATCAGCGATTCCGAAGTATACAAGCCCATATTGTTTATGAGGTGTCGAGCAGTAAGGCCGCATCATTTACAAAGCCTATCCAAGAGCAGGCAGGGCATGGTGCTTAAGCGGGCGTTGGCGGCCTGAGACGCCATGGATGGCTGAACAGGCTGGCATCGCTTCGAGCAAAGCAAGGATGCTTTGCGAGATTTAGCTGAAGCACTGTGGCCTGACTGCTCGACACCTTATGCCGGGTCTCAGGCGAAATATTCAGTAATAAACGGTCACGAGCGTCTGGCGGTCAAAAACGTTGTCTGTTATAGCGAAAGACTTTGAGTTTCCGAATTTGTTTACTTTGCGTGCGACTTCTTCCGGCAGGGCAGATATCGGTCCCCCTGCAATGATCGCAACGGCAGATTCAGAAGGGGGTAAATTGCCGGCATAATATTCCGGATTTTTGTATATCCACGAGAACCGGAATGGAGATATTGCTATTTCTTCAGGCGGCGGGGCGCAGTCAAGATGATAATCATAATGAATCGTCTTATGGGTAAAGATGTCAAGGAGCGGCACATAGACAGCGATGTTGACTTCGTCGTCTTTATGGGGGAGCGTCACTACCTCGATGTTTTTCCCAGCCAGGGTGTTGAGAAAGGCCCCTGCGTTTTGCAAATTCCGGGCGCTTGTCTGTTGCAGGAACGGAAGATAGGCAAATACTGCGATGATGATTGAACAGCATGCAGCCGAAAATGCGATATATCTTTGCAGTCCTCTTTCCCTGACGGCATTAAGCCCGTAAGCAGCCATGAGCGAAAACATGGGGAATGCTATTATGGTGTAGCGTATCCGTTTGATCTGGAGCGCCACCAGAAGCATCATGAGCCAGCTTGTAATCAGATACTTCGGGTCCCTTTTTTTCCAGGCGATGTAAACGGAGAGGACCGCGGCTGCGGTGACAAATGGATGTGTCTGAAACAGGAATGTGGAGATGAAGCTTTCGCCCCATCTTCTGAGGCCCGGCTCCTGAAAAGAGACCAGCAGGCCCATCTGCGAGAAGAAGACATCATATTTCAGCAGCATTACGGCCCCGGCAACAAGCGTGCCGGTCAGGACCGGGGCGATAATGCGGAAACAGCAGATTTTGAGAGGGGGACCACCCGGCGACCGGTAAGTCTCGAACAGTCGCACCGCTGCTATGATAGCGAGCAGTGAGAACATAAGCCACGCTGAATACTTGGAAAAAAAGGCCAGGAACAGGGCTGCCGAGGCAGCCGGTATCCAGATGCCCCCGTGCTCCAGTGCTTTAATATATGCATACACGGCAAGGGTGAAAAAAAACATTGTCGAGGTGTCCACGAGCATAAGCGGCACCTGTGTAAATATGAAAGGTATGCTGAGGAGGAACATCCCTCCATAGAAACCGGTTTCCCTGTCCCAGAGGGTTTTGCCTGTCAGGTAGGTAAGCACAACTGTGAACGAGAAGAGCAGGGTTGTAACAACCTGGATATGCGTTCTTGCCTCGCCCGTGTATTTAAAGACAAGCCCGTAGATGAAAGGCATCAACGGCAGGTCTGTCCATGCAGCGATGGCATTTCCCCATTCCCTGAAGAACCAGCCTGTGCCGTAAAGTTCGAGGTGCTTGGCCTGCATAAAATACCGCGAGGCATCCACATTCATCTCGGGCTCTCTCCAGAGCAGGGCGGCAGCAAAAAAGGACAGGGCGAAAAGGAAGATCGCGGGACAACGCTCCGGCAGGGCAGTCTGCGAAAGCACAAAGGCCAGTATGCAGGCCGGAACAAGAAGCACAAGTATACGGATAACGCTTACCGCACCGAACACGGATTCCCAACTCGTCAGCCGGTTGTCATCAAGAGAGCGAAAGACATACAGAACGGAAACAGCCAGCACTGTCAACGCAATAATGATGATTAGCTGCGAGGTTTTTCTCACCCGTCTATTTTACTGATTCCTGCGGCGATCTGCTGAAAATAATGTCCCGGACATAGCCTTCGGCGGTATCTTTCGTGTGCTGTGTATTCGACTGTAGCCTCACACCTTTGATGCGGGGAGGCTCTTCGTTAAAAAACTTTTTATAGTCCTCGTAGATATTCCTGGTATCGGTCACCCATTTGCCTGTATCGGCAGTGCCGGACTGGACCACTATAACGGCAATTTTAATGCTGAAGGGCCATATGACGGATTCCCGGGCTGTTGTCCCCTCCGGTGCGTTCGAGTCCCAGACATAGCTGAGCACTTTTTTGTTTTCAAAACCGATCATAAGCTGCAGGGCCTGGTCGTTATGCCCATTTTCGCGCACATCTCCGGATCGCGGCAGTCTTATTGCTTCCCATGTCCAACTGACATACCTGTACTCGGCGGGATCGAGCGGCATGTCGTGCTCCAGGGAAAAGGAGGAATCTGCACACTTGATATGAAGGACCTTTGTGCCGTTCTCGGTGACAACGGAAGCACCGGCATCGCCTGCATTTACCTTGAGTTTCCACGGCCTGGGTATCCCGCCTGCATCTATGGGACCATCGAAACCTAATGAAAGGTCATTGTTGTCCTGAGCTTTTGCTGGAGACGATAATGTTATGACCAGCAATAGAGCACACAGCATTGACACTGCGGAATGCATATATTTTGATGAGAACGCATTCATGCCGAAATTATAGTGCAAACCCGGAGAGTTTTCTATAATCCGGCGGGGTCCTGCCGCTGAAGAAATTGCAGGCGGCAAAGTACCTGAGGTCTTCAAACCACAACTTCATATACGAAGGGTCTTTGAGAACGCGCTTGAAGAAGAAAGCCGGGCTTTCAAAAAGTGAAAGGAGAGGGCCGGACAGTTCCGACGGGTCCCTGAAACACTCCCAGTCGCATCTCCTGCACTGGGCTTTTTTATCGAGCTTTTCAAAATCAAGCTCCCAGAATTTGCCGAGATTATCTGTTCCCCGGTAGCCGCAAGGGTATGTGTTCCCGTCGCTTGCGTTGACAAAAAAGAATTCGATGCCGCCCCTGCAGGGATAGCTGTAACCGGCATCCAGTGTATATTGCCTGATGAGCGAATGCAGAGATGTCCTCGGAGTGAATATGCGGATCTTTGATCTGTACTCAGGGATAGTGTCGAACAGGGCACTGAACACAACGGCGCGCTCCTCTTTGGTGAACTGTATGAGTGACGCCTCTGAAGTGGCGCCATATACAGCACTCAATTCGCCCGGGTCATCCGAGTCTATGCTCATGGGATAACACGCATTGACAATGGTAAACCCGAGATCGATTACAGTACCGTAAAATTTCCCGAACGCCTTTCTGAATGAGTCATATATCCGGGCGGAGCTTGTTCCGGCCTCGAAAACTCCGCCGGTATTCCTGTTAATGCCCAGATTGGCAGAGGGATAAATCCCGTATTCGCCGAATATGGGCAGGGCCTTTTCTATCCCTTCAATTACCCCGGGCAGTCCGCGCATCTGTTCATGTAAGGCAGGAACAGCGGAATCGATGCTGATCCAGAAGGTATAGAGCCCGGATGAGGCAATGCCCTCGGCAATCCGCCTGATCCTGGAACTGAAATCGGGTCTGCCGGGATTCATGAACATGAAACCGTTGGTGCCGGTCCTCGTATATTTGATTCCGGCATCTCCGGCATATGTGACAAGCTCCATGATATCGTCAAAGAAAAGAAACGGCTCGCCCCCTGTAAAGGACACGGCATTCACGCCGTTTTCAGCGGCGTGGTCGATCATCCTTTTGACTGTCTCAATCTCGAGCTTTGAACGACTGAAAGGTTCCGTAACTCTCATCCCGCACTGGGGGCACCGCGCATTGCATTTATCGGTATACTGGACGATAAGCTGGCCCGGCACCCTTTTGCCGAAAAGGGGGAAGAGAATATGAGTTATGCCCTTGCGTTGTTTTCTTGCAGCGGACATGGGTCTTCGGTGATGAAATCGCTCCGGAGAATGGTGTTGTATGCCTGGTCGGCCCGGATTCCGTTATTCTCCGTAAAATAACGCGCCTCCATCCCCATTTCGGATATGCTGAGCCTGTTATTCAGGAAGTAGGTCATGGCATCGATCAGTGACTTGCTGCTGTGGGCCTCCACGACCAGGCCGGTCTTGCCGTTGATTATCAGCTCTTTTGGTCCGCCTTCGTCCGAGACTATAACCGGCAGGCCCGACGCCTGTGCCTCAAGCACCACATTGCCGAACGTATCGGTAGTGCTCGGGAAAAGGAAAACATCAGCCGACGCATAGGTTGTATGAAGTTCGTCTCCTGACAAAAAGCCGGTAAACAGCACCGGATATCCCTCCAGGAGTTCTTCGAGTTCATTTCTGTAAGGGCCGTCACCGGCAATGATCAGGTAGCATATGCTCCCGGAATCGACGACTTCCTTAAACGCGCCGGCAAGGACTTCAAGATTCTTTTCTTTTGAAACGCGTCCTACATAAAGGAATTTGACCGCATCCCCCAACCCGTATCTGCGCCAGAGGTATGGATCTTTCTTTGCAGGAGAAAAAACGTCTGTATCCACCCATCTGGGCAGCGGCTTTGCCTTGTCCGCAATCAGACCTTTTTGTATGAGCTGCTGCCTGGTGCTCGAAGACGGGACCATCACCTCTTCCATCAGGTTGTAAAACCATATCATATAATTCCATGCAACATTTTCGAGGAAAGTGTCATTGGTAAGACTCTTCACATATTGCGGGATGTCCGTGTGGTATGTGCCGGATATCGGGATATCCATGAGTTTGGCAATGAACAGGGCAAGCAGACCCAGCGTGCCGGGTGTGCTCGCATGCATCCTGGTGAATTCCTCTTTTTCAAAATAATCGATAATATCGAGGACCGGAGGAAAGTGCAGAGTAAGGTCCGGATATTCGGGAAGTGCGAAGTCGCCGATGGACTTGAAGTTCATTACGCCATCCTTATAGCCCGTTTCTTCATGCGTCGAAGTGATTACCACGAATTCTATGCCCTGCTTTCTCGCTGTCTCTATAAGCCGTTTTATGGTGATGGCGACACCATTGATTTCGTGAAGTGTGTCTGTAAAAAGCGCGATCTTCTGTTTGGTCCTCGCTTTGCCGCCCGGCAGGAACGCATCTTCGAGGGCCTTAATCAAATGCTTGCTTCTGTGCTGGTGATGGAAGGAAACATAATAAGGAGAGGTGAGAAGATGAACAAAGCCTATCGTGCTCAATGAATTTGCGATATCGAAGATGCCTTTTGATATCTGCATCCTGGTCAAACGTTCGGTATAAATGTATATCAGCCTGTTCGCAAGATAGCTTGTTATCGCAAATACCTTCCTGTTTATACTGCCTGAGTTAATACTCTGCAGGAATTTGGGATCGTTCAGAAGCAGCCTGGCTTCCCGGTCAAGAATTTCTTCGAAAGTCTTTCCGTCGTAGCCGGTATATAACTCGGGGATGTTTTTTCTGATAAGGAGATTGATCCTGTCGAAAAGCGGCAACTTGCCCTTGCCGTCGTTTCCGTTAAACACCCTGTTTAAAAGCGCATTTATAAAAGGGAACGAACTGCCTTTCCTCGATTCAAACCGTTCCTTGAAGAAACGGTACCCGACGCCGTAAATGCTGTGAGCAAGGGTCAAGGCATCGCCGTCATCACCGGCCGCCCACGACTTTCGTTCCCTGATCGAAGAGATAAAATCTTCAAGCGTATCTCCGGTCTTGCATGCGGTGTAGGCCCTTCCGATGAAGAAACCGCTATGGTCGTCGGAACCTGCAACAGCCGACTTTATCCAGGGGAGTTCCCCGTTTGGGACAACGCCGTGCTTATTTGCGAGCTGTTCTATCTTTTCAGGCGTAAGCGAGCCCAGCAGGCTGGCAATCAACCTGCCATAACGACTGGCCCTCGACCCGTTTTTGGTCTCGAAGACCTCAAACAGAAGGACCAGCTTTTCTATGGTCGCAACTGAAATGCGCCCGTTCATATCATAAAGAGGATGGGCTATATAGTGTAGAATGTGGTTCTGTTGGAGGTATCCTACAAGATCATAAATATTTTTCCTCAAATGCATCAGCTCGTCAAATATCTCCTGATTAATGTTCAGGACGACCGTATGCAGTTTGCTGCCGTCTTCCGGAAGGTATGTAGTTATTTCGGTGCTTATGAAGGTGTCGGGCAGATGGGCGATTTCAAGCGCACCGTTGATGGAGTTATGGTCTGTTATAGTTACATAATCCATCTCCCTCTTTTTCGCCGTATTGTAAATGTACATCGGAGATGTATAGCTTTCGGGACAATTGAACTTTCTCAGCGCCCATATTGAGGGCTTGTTGGAATGGCTTGAATGCACATGGAGATCGGCCTTATAGAACTTAGCCATGTACTTATTAAATCAGAGCAACGTTAACTGGATATTACAGGAATGTTATCTTTTGGTGACGGTCTCGTAAAAAGCGTATTCGCGCGCCCTGTCTATGAACTTTTTACGAAACCGTCTAATGTTGTTTTAATTGATCCCGAGCTCTTTTCTCAGCCACGCCTCTACCTGACCGTTTATCGGATACATTTTGAAATAAGCCCTGTCTTTGTTCTCTTCGATCGCCCCTGCCAGCAGGTCCTCGGGAATTTCATCTATCTTCGCCAGCGTTTCCGCAAAATCAGCCGCGGTGTGGCGCATAAGGAAGAGAGCGGGTTTTTTGTCCGTTGTGTCGATATAGAATATATAGCCCTTGATCTGGTCCCTGAATTTCATTCCCTCGTCCGTGACTTTGCACCTGGGTTCCATCAAATCTTTCGGCTGGAGATTCCATAGTATGTGTTCAACCACGAACGGCTCTTTTTTTATCTGCTCTAAAGATAACATGTCACTAAACATCATAAAACTGCCTCCTCTGGCCGTCTTTCCGGGACATATTTATGTTCCGTGCGTCCCTCGTTCCATTCTGTGGAAACATAGAGTCCGCAATAGCAGCTTCCGTATTCTTCAATGTCCGGGTCCCTGTAAGCACATGGACAGACTATATCCGCGTCCTTTTCCCTTATTCCTGAAGACAGGCGGCATGGACAGGAACGATAGCCATACCGCTCTTCATTTTTAAGAAGTCCCGCCAATATGTCCAGGACAAAATCTTTATCTATATTAAGCTGAATTCCCTGAGATGCGGCATATTTCGCCAGGACCCCGTAAAGGCCTTCGGGTGTCATGCTACACCAAGCGCAGCTGCAAGCTTTTCAACATCAGGGCCGTTAATTACCTCTTCGATCACGACCGTCGGAAACGTAGCCATGGGATTATACTTCTTTAATTCTTTTGACGCCAGCCATTGCTCACCACTGTCAAGCATGTCCACTTCTACGCACTCGTAGATTATATCGTGCGAATCGAGAAAATGCCTCACCTTTTTGCAGGCGGGGCAGGTGCTCAAAGCGTAAACCCTGACTTTCTTTTTCTGCTCTTGCATGGGTCCTTAGGCATTGCCGATGGGGCCATCGGGATTGCTTTCCCGGTAGATTGCAGCGGCAGTCGTCCCGACATCCTCGAGCATCTCCATGTTGGCCGCGTTTATTTTCTTTAATGATACCTTCAAAGTATCCGACACCTGGGTCAGGGGGATACCCTTCTGGTAATGCATCTCCGCAATCATCACTTTAAGGGCGTCGTCTTCGATAAAATGCTTCAGTTCGGGGTCCTGTATATTGACAGAACTGCATGCCTCGCTGAAGCTCAACCCGTTTTTCATCGCCTCTTTTATCTTTATCATAGACTCATCGTAAATCCTGCTCTCTTCCGGTGTATAGTCCTTATATTTAAAATCGCCCATTATATCTCCTGTGTGAATATTACTTGTATATAAATTACCATAGAAAGACTGTTTATAGCTAACCGGCAACTTTACCTTTGACTGGTCCTCCTGAAAGCCCAATGACATGCCTCCTGAGTTCATCGGAAAAAAACTGGTACTCGTCAGCGACCGGATGCACCTTTTTTTCCAATACGTCGGCGGGTAATATTCTTTCTCCGAATTCGACCCTTATCTTTGCCGGACGTACAATAAAAGCCCCTCTCGGCAGTGCTCTGAAAGTGCCGTCGATGTAAGCCGGAATAACAGGCACATTCAGCTCGAGCGCCAGCACCCCGATGCCCTTTTTGAACGGCATGATACTTCCGTCAAATGAGCGGCCGCCTTCCGGAAATACGCAAAGTGAACGCCCGCTCTTCAGGACATACGAAGACAGTTGCAGGGCCTTGTTCAGATATGTCTCCGCATCAATAGGAATGACGTGGCCCAAGCGGCCAAACCATGATTTAATCCCCCCGGTGAAAAACTCCTGTAAACCCAGAAAATAAAGCTTTCTGAATGTGCTGAAAGGCAGCGATGCCGCAATGATGAAGCCATCCAGATAACTGGCATGATTCGGAGTTATTACGAAGGGTCCATCTCCGCTTATATGTTCCCGGCCTTCAACTTCGAGCCGGAACATGGTTTTACAAAAGAGCTTCAGCCCCATAAGCACTGCGTAAACAAGCATGAGGTCTGCAAGACCGGGTTCATAACCGATTTTATTTGCATCCGCCGGCGTCAGTTCTTTGTCGAGGATTGTCTTCCACGATACTGTGCCCGTTTCTGTTGAATCCTGCCTTTCCGCAGAGGTGTATTTTTTCATGAGGGCAACTATATCCGCCACCGTATGTGCTTCTGAAGTAAAGGTCTCAGGGAGATTTGCCCCAAATACATTCTCCAGCGACGCTATCAGTTCCAGTTTTCTTAATGAATCAAAGCCCAGATCGAGTTCAATATTATCGGAAGCCCGGATGACAATGGTGTTATCCACCAATGCCCCTATGCAGTCTGCCACCTTCCTGCCCACCGGGTCCGCCATAAGCTGATTATCGCCCTTTTGCGTGGGTTTCCCCGTATAGTCCGGTTTCCGTAAAATGTCCTGCACCATGAATCGCCTTAATTTCCCCAGCGGCGTGCGTGGCAGCGGCCCGGAAGAAAGCCTGTACCCCCTGATCCTCATAAAGTCGGGCAGGCGGACAGATACCTCATTTATCTTCCAGCCGAGCTCGTCGTTTATGTTGCCTATGGAGTTTCGTATTGCAAACTCGAAATCCGGCACTATCACTGCCTGTACTGCATCGACAACACCCGAAGCCCCGCTGCGTTCAATTTCTGTAACGCATATTTCTTTTATGAGGGGGATAGTCATATATGCCGTCTCGACTTCTTCCGGATAGACGTTTTTCCCCGAGCTCAGCACAATAACTTCCTTCTTTCTGCCGGTAATAAAAAGATATCCCTCTTTATCGATGTAGCCGAGGTCTCCGGTAAACAGCCAGCCGTCCTTTATGGCCTCGAGTGTAGCTTCTTTATTCTTATAGTATCCCTTCATCACCACGGGCCCTTTTGCAATAATTTCACCATCATCCCGTATCGCTATTTCAATGCCGGGCAGCGGCTTTCCCGCCGAACCCGGCTTTCTTTTTTCAGGAGGGTTAAAAGTGATGACCGGAGATGTTTCGGTCAATCCATATCCTTCAAGCACTGTGAATCCCATGGCCTCAAGATCTCTCATTACCGCCGGATCGAGGCGGGCGCCGCCGCTTGCAAAGAACCTGATGCCCGAAAATTTCCTGTGAACAGCTGCGAAAATAATTCGTCCTGTATTTAGACCGGAACTTCTCCTGAGTATGCCTGACAAGCGGAGTATTCCCGGGAGGACCCACGACAATACACCCCGCTCCCTGGTCCCTGAAATAATGCCGTTCCTCAGCATTTCAAACAGCCGCGGGACCCCGATGAGCACTGTGGGGCTGTTTTCTTTTATTGCGGACAGCAGATCAGGGGCTTTCAGTCCCGTGCTGAAAGTGATGGTTGCGCCAAGGAAAAGCGGGACCAGAAAGGAGCACATGAACGGATAAGTATGGTGCAGGGGGAGGACCGCCAGTGCGTTGTCATCATGAGTTACCACATTGGCCTGAATCAATGCTTTGGCATCGGAACAGAAATTGGCGTGAGTCAGCAGTACTCCTTTCGGTTTTCCGGTTGTGCCCGATGTATAGATGATAGATGCGATATCGTCGGGAGCAACAGGGCAGTTTACTGATCGGGCATCCGTGTCCCGGTGACCGGGCGGCGGGAAACCCGACAGAGCGGCTTTGTCGTCAAAGTTAATTTTTCTTATGTCAAGCCCTTCTATGGCCCTTAAGACATTGCTCTCTGTTTTGTTGCAGCAGAAAGCTATCTTTGCTCCGGAATCCATTAGAAGATTTCTGATCTCATCACTGCCCAGCTGAATGTCTATCGGGACAGCGATGCCGCCATGTCCCACTATGGCAAGGTACGACGCACACCACTCCGGCCTGTTTTCAGACACGACAGCGATCCTGTCGCCTTTTACTGAATTGTGGTTTGCCAACAATGCTGAAATGCCTTTAGTCAGTGAAAAGAAATCACCATAGCTCATTGTTTTCCATGAGCCGTCGTAGTACCTTAATAAACATTTATTGCGGTATTTATCATGGGCAGATGCGAAAAGACCTGATATGGTATCAGCCATTGAGAAGTTTCAATGCCCTTTCGTGCAGCGCACTATTGCCCGAAGACAGCAGGGTAGAGCTTTTATCAAGGCCGCTGCCCAGGTCTTCAATCGAGTTTCCGTTGATATCAGTGAAGATACCGCCGGCTTCGGTCACCATCAGCCAACCGCCCGCGAAATCGAAGCTCCTCGAAGGAGAAGGGCTGACAAATACGCTTATGGACCCGTATGCAAGATATGACAGATCCAGGGCTGTCGCGCCAAAGCACCTCGTCCTTCTCGCTTCACCGAGGAGATTCATTATTCGCGGAATGTCATGCTTCGGGCTCTGCGCTTCATAGGCCGCAAGATAGAAGGTGCTGTCCTGCTGCGTGAAAATTTTCTCGCCGTTGAAAAAAGCCCCTTTCCCCTTCTCCGCCCAGAACTCGTCTCCGGAAAGGAGATTTATTATGTAAGCCGCTGAAATGCTCCCGATCGTGTCTCCCTCTGCAATAGCTATTGACGAGCAATAAAACGGGACACCGTTGATTGCATTCCTGCTGCCGTCAATCGGATCTATCAAAACTGTCTTGCCGTTCAGCAGAATTTGCCTGGTCCCGGCTTCTTCGGAAATGATGTTCATAGGTTCGTGGAGGTTTTCGAGAGTGCTGATAATGATGTCTTCGGCCTGCTTGTCTATGGGATAGGTTTTGTCGCCGCCGGCGCCTCTGCCCAGCGGTGCGGAAGCAAGCGGCCTCAACCGCGTTTCCCCGATCTCAAAAAAAAGTTTCTTGCCTATCTTTCTGAGACTATTTATTGTCATGAATAACTCCGGACCAGTGTCACTGATGCACTGTTCGATCAGCTGTTAAAATGATACCACACAAACGCTTCGCGTTGACATAGTGTTCTCTATTCAGCTATCCTTAAATACAGCGGGGTGGAGCAGCCTGGTAGCTCGTCGGGCTCATAACCCGAAGGTCAGAGGTTCAAATCCTCTCCCCGCCACCAAATAGAAAGGATTGAATTACAAGGCTATCATAACCTAACGGCTATGATAGCCTTACTGTTTTCCGGCCATGACTAGCCGGACGGTTGGAAGCCCCGAAATTATTTTGCTTCTGTTCTTGTAAGGCTATTTAACAATCGGATAGCCTGCTTCTTTCCATGCCTTCAGTCCTCCAGTCATGTTGACGGCATTCTTATATCCAAGGTCATTCATCGTCATGGTCGCCAGGGGACTCCTGCGGTCGGTCCCGCAATATACGATAATTTTGGAATTCTTATCAGGTATGAGCGCAGCCACTTTAAACTCCAGCGTTCCGCGGGAAATGTTTATTGCGCCGGGAATGTGCCCCAGTTCAAACTCATTCTTGTCCGTGACATCCAGAAGTACGATGTTTTCTTTTGCATCGAGCATTTTCCTGACGTCACTGATGGTTACTTGTTTTATGGCTGTCTTTGCTTCTTTTACAAGCAGCTCCGGAGTCTTATCAGCAGCCTCACAAGCACAGACGATACCGATAATAAATATCACAGCAGCCAGAACTATTGCTAACTTCCTGATCATAATTTTCCTCCTTATTATTGTAGAAACTTGACCCCGGAGCCCCAAACAGAGGCCGGGGCCGGGGCACAGGCAGATTACCGCCTCTCATCCAACTATAGCTGAATTATTTCAATCGTGCAACCATTGCATTGCTTACCTCCTCCAGCCTATGATTACCTGCAATAATCCTATGAAAAGTGGCTCTTTCTGATATAGACTAATTATAATACTCGTCAAAACTGGACAGATGGATATTACGAACAATGACTTTACCGGTGAGATTTTGAGTTGACTGCTAAATTTTATAATAAACTCCGGGAATCAGGGCTTGTCCCCATGAACGTTAGATTTGTCATGGCCCTGACCTTTTTTTTAATGCTCCTGTCACCATTTTCAATTGCCTCCGGCTTTGAGCTGACAACCCAATACGCAACCATCTCCTACGCGCAAGAAGACCTCCTCACACAGTTTAACAGACAATTATCTCTGGGCAAGATTTCATATCTGCTGCGCAATAAAATAAGCATCACTACAGAAGACCAGGTCAAAAATAAGATCGATGTTTTGATAGAGAGAGTCGAGGCCATTCTGGACATGCACCCGGATAATTTTAAAATCAGGATTGTAATACTCCGCTCCACAGCAGATGTCAAAAAGGCCATCAAGTCTACCTCCAGCAGAGATGCAGACTTAATCGCCTTTTATACCCCAAAGGGCAAGACAATTTATTTGGCAGTCAGCGATGTCCGGCTCGTAGTGTTGGCCCATGAAATGGGTCATGCTGTAATCGATGCTTATTTTGTTGTTGCGCCGCCGGCCAAGATCCACGAGGTCCTGGCGCAGTTTGTTGAGTTACACCTATATGATCAATGACAGGGGATGGGGGAAATCAATCCTTTTTCAGTTGAAATTGACAAGGAACGCTTTAAAGTGTTATCCTACGCGCGAATCAGTCTGGGGAAAAAACAATAACAATAACAATGACAATGATACCAGCGGGGGAATTATGATTAAAGTATCTTTATGCGGATGCAATTACCGTCTTCGCAGTATAGTTCTTTTAGCGTATTTTTCCCTTTTGACGTTATCGATCAGCATGGTGCTTCCAATGTCGCTTCCAGCTGCCGAACCTTCCACAGCCGCAGAAACTTCCGCAGCAGCCGGTTCTATATCTGATGTCCAAAAGTCACAGATTGCCGCCGATGTTGCTGCAAAGAAGCCGTTTCGGCTTATTATGCGTGAAGCGCGCGCTGCCGGGATTAGTGTGCAGGATACTGTAGCTGCTATGCTTTCGGCCGGAGCCGACCCTGCAGCCGTTGTCAACGCTGCTGGTGCGGAAGGCTACAAAACGAACGAAGCTGTCAAGGCTGTTTTAGCTATTGTAAAAGATAAAGCCGCTGCTAATACGACAGATAGTGCTGCCGGCAGCAAAGTTCTCCAGTCAGTAATATCTGCTGCGATCGCAGTCGGAATCAGCCAGGAAACTATAAGCACAATAGCTGATCAAGCCGGATATAAACCTTCACAAATTGCCAATGCAATTGTTGCTGCCCAGAACACCTCAAACGCGCCGGTATATGGGTATAGCGCTCCTCCACCTCAATCGGCGCCGACATTTGCTACAGGCTCTCCTGCGCTGGCACTCACCGGTTCCGCACCGGCAGTCAGCGGCGGTGGCGGTGGCGCGGGCGCGGGTGGCGGGGGCGGTCCTCGAGTGGCCAGCCCTGTCAGACCTTAGCGGAAATGTACGCTATGGTAATAAGACTTTTCCTTTTGGTATTCGTTTTGTTATTTAGCGGTATCGCATCTGCTGATGAATTAAGTCAATCGCTTACGAATCCGGAAAGGCCCGCAGGCGTCAGTGAAGAGCCTGGCGTCTTACGCCTTGGCCCCATGGCCATCCATCCTTACTTAACGGTAAAAGAGGCACGCAGCGATAACATATATGCCGTCCCTGAAGGGAAAAGTCATGACTTCATTACATATTTTGTGCCCGGCTTATACCTGGAGCTTCCGGTCAAAGCCCATACTCTATCGTTGAATGCGAATATGACTAATACCAGATACGCCAAGTTTTCCTCTGAAGACACTGATGACTATTTTGTAGACGGCAAGGGTAATTTTAATTTCGGCAGTTTGTTTAATGTAAAACTCTCAGAAGACTACACGAAATCGCACGAGCCCAGGACTTCGTCGGCAAACGGACTGCTCGAAAAGTTTCAAAACAATGCTGCGACAGCATCTCTTACGTATCTCCTCGCCGACGTTTCAAAGGTCCGGTTGGACTACAGCCGGAATATGTGGAAATACAGGACAGAGGGGTTCCGGAACAGAGACGAAGACCTGCTTTCCGCCTATATCTATTACCGGATATTGCCTAAGACGTCGGCATTTGTTGAGTATGACTTCAAGAACGAAAGCTTTATTGACAAGACGAACGGCCTCGATAATAAAGTGCAAAGCGGCTTTTTTGGCCTTTTCTGGGAGGCTTCTGCGAAGTCGAATGTAACTATCAAGGGTGGCTATCTGATGAAGGACTTCAATCTGTCTTCCCAGGGGAGCGTGAATACCTGGACTGCATCTGTGGACGCAAACTATTATTTTTCCGACTTCACGTCGCTCAAATTAGTGGCTAAGAGAGATGTCAATGAAGCGGCTATCCTTGGCACGCGGTATTACGTTACAACCGGCCTGTCCGGCGAGCTGACCCACAGGTTTCTCGAAAGACTCTCCGCGGTAGCCAGCGCTGGATACTGGGTGGACAAATATTCAGACACAGTTGCAGGTGACGCGGTTGCAAGAAGAGATAAAAGCGCTTACACAGGATTTGGCTTGCGCTATTTTATGCTAAGGTGGCTGGAAGCGGATCTCGATTATAACAACACTAACAAGATTTCGAATATCAGCCTCTCCCACTTCTCTGAAAACAGAGAAACCCTTGCTCTGAAAGCCGCTTTCTAATGATGACAGCAGCAGATCTTAAGGCTTTTTTGTAGCTGGTGGAGAATAGGAACAGACACGACGAAATGAATGTAGCATGCCGGCGGTCGAGGACAACTACCCCTGTAACCATATATATTGCCAGCCTTCTTGTTTTCTTTCTTTTCCTTTCTTCAGATGCGTCGGCTGCAGAAAGGGAGGTAGGGAGGGTGGTCGTTGCACAGGGCGGCGTTGACCTGAAGAAGCCGGGCAGCGAAGCTGCGCGGGGCGCACGCCCCGGAGATCGCGTCTTTGTAGGAGATATACTGGAGACCGGCCGGGAAGGCCGTGCGCAGCTCATGCTGACGGATGAATCCGTCATGACCCTGTCCTCAGGATCAGCAATGCGGGTAAATCAATATGCATTTGATGCGGGAACCAACAGGAGGACGGCTGAAGTCAGGGTATTCAGGGGAAAGGTCCGGATTGTTTTATACAAGGAGCGTAACAGGGAGTCATCGTTCAAGGTCGTGACCGACCAGGCGCTGCTTTCTTCTTCTGCCGCTGACTTTGTGGCCATTGTTTCAGAGAGGGAGACCTCTTTTGTTGTCCTTTACGGCTGGGCAAGCGTTGTAAATAGTTCCAAATTTACTGTGGGCACTGTCAGTCTTGGTCAGAATCAGGTCACTGTTGTGAGGGGGAAGGAGCCGCCTTCCGTCCCATCGGTGATTACAGAAGAGCAAAGGAGGACATACAGCAGGGATGCGAATCATTTTTAAAACTGCAAGCGTAATAACGTTGCTTATGTTGTTGCTGCTCGTCGCAGCCACAGGCAGGGCTGAAGAGTATGTAATAGGCGATGGCGACCTCCTCAGGATAACGGTATATGATAACCCTGACCTGACTACCGACGCGAGGGTCGGCGGTGACGGCAAGATCACCTTCCCCCTGATCGGAGATGTAGCTGTGAGAGGACTCTCCGTAATTGAGGCCCAGAAGAAGATAACCCGGCTCCTCCAGGAGGGCTTCATCAAGAAGCCCCAGGTCTCGGTCTTTGTCTCTGAATACAAGTCCAGGAAGGTGACCGCACTTGGCGAGTTCACAAAGCCCGGCCTGATTGAGTTGCGTGGCAATGCCACCCTGATGGAGATGATATCCGATGCCGGCGGTCTCACACCCAATGCCGGTGATACGCTTGTGATCAAAAGGCAGATATTGAAGGCAGGCAGCGAGCAGAAAGAGGATGTCAGCATAACCGTGGATCTTGAGAAACTCCTCGAAAAGGGGGATGCATCCTCCAATTTGCCGGTGCTCGACGGCGACAGCATATACGTACCGCGGGCTTCCTTTGTCTATGTCACCGGAGAGGTGAAGACCCCGGGCGCCTACAAGATAACCAAGGGTCTCACTGTTTTACGTGCTATCACACTCGCCGGCGGGTTCACCCAGAAGGCATGGAAGGGCAGGACTAAGGTCATACGCAAAACAGACAAGGGCGAGACTACTATCAGTGTAGAGATGGAGGAACTGGTCATGCCTGAAGATGTTATTATGGTGCCCGAGAGCTTCTTTTGAGGAGAATGTGATGTTCACAATGCAGACTAAATTCAGGAGGACTGTTCTATTATGACAACCCCGGACCAGGAAATCCATCTGCTCGACTACTGGCGGATTTTATTGAAGAGACAACGCGTGGCAGCGGTGTTTTTTATGGCGGTAGTAATTCCCGTTGTTGTCTATTCCTTTGTGGCGACCCCGGTCTATGAGGGTGCTGCGACAGTGCTTGTGGATCTTGAAAAGAACCAGACCCTCAACTTCACAGAGGGCGGTGCAGCGGTGATACAGACCAGGGACATGTCCGAATATTTCGATACACAAAAGGCCATAATCCACAACAGGGCCTTTGCCGACCGGGTAGTCCGTAAGCTGAAGCTCGACCAGAACCCCTATTTCATTGACCTGAAGAACAAGACGACTAAAAGCCTCATCGGATACGTTGTGACGCAGGTCAGAGACCTCTTTCCGAAACAGCATGCAACTAATTACTTCCCCGATTTACGGTTCAAAGAAGAGCTCGATCCTGTCCTGACGGATATTCTCATCAAAAAAATGGACCTGCAGACAGGCAGAAACAATCTCATGAAGATAACCTTTAAAGACGATAACCCTGCTGTGGCCGCGGTCATGGCCAACGGGGTTGCCGAGGCCTTTATTGAACATAATCTCGATATTCGTGTCAAGCCTTTCAGGGACGCTGCCGAGTGGCTCAATGCACGGCTCGAAGAATCCAAAGCAAAGGTGGAAGAAAGCGAAAAGACGCTCCAGCGGTACAGGGAGGGCAAGGGCGTTGTATCCTTTGAGTCCAAGGAGAACATAATTAACCAGAAGCTTCAGGAAATGGTGACCGAGCTTAGTCAGACAGAGGCCAAGCGTCAGGAATCCGAGATAAAATATAACCAGATCAAGTCAGTGATCGACAGGCCCGAGCTTCTCGCCACTGTACCGGACATAATGAACAATCTTGTAATCCAGTCCCTGAGGACAGAGGAACTGACCTTGAAGAGGCGTCTCTCCGAGCTCTCTGAAAAGTTCGGTCCCCGGCACCCCCAGATACAACAGCTGACCTCCCAGATAGATTCTATACAAAAAAGTATCATCACCGAGGGCCGAAAGATGCTTAACGCGGCAAAGGCGGACTATGAGGTGCTCAGAAGTCGCGAGGCCTCTCTGAGGAGTTCTCTCAACGAACAGAAGCAGGAGGTCTTGTCCCTCTCACGCAGTGCCATTGACTTCAATGTGATTGCCGGCGAGGCCGGGAGCAACAAGCAGTTCTACGAACTCCTGCTCAAAAAACTCCAGGAGGCCTCCCTCTCGAGCGGCATAAGCGTCTCCAATGTCCAGATTGTGGATTATGCGATTACGCCCAAAAACCCGATTAAGCCCAGGAGGATGCTGAACACCATCCTCGCCATTTTTGTCGGTATCTTTGGGGGTATCGGCGCCGCCTTTTTCACCGATTATATGGACAACACGATAAAGACCGCCGAGGACGTAGACAAGAGTCTTGCCGTGCCGCTGCTTGACATAGTTCCTCTGTCGGAAACGAGCCGGGGTTCTATCTTCATGAGCACTGACCCTAAATCATCTGTCGCCGAGTCCTTCCGCACAATACGGACCGGTCTGATGCTCTCGTTCTCAGAAGATAGCCCTTTGAAAGTCATTCTGCTCACCAGCTCAGTACCCAACGAAGGTAAGACCACTGTCTCTGCAAACCTTGCGGTGGCCATGGCCCAGATGGGAGAAAAGGTCCTTTTAATTGACGTTGACCTGCGCCGGCATAACCTCCATAAACTCTTCGGCCTGGAAAGTAAAGGCGGCCTCAGCGACGTGATCCTGAATCCTTCCCTGCTTGCCGCATCCATTAAGACCATGAAGGAATACCCCAACCTTGATGTGCTCACAGGCGGGGTCGTTGCGCCAAATCCGTCAGAGCTTCTCAGCTCTGAGAGGATGCGGAAACTTATAGCCCACGTCAGGGAGCGATATGATCGCATTATACTCGACTCTCCTCCAGTGCTTGCCTTTTCGGATGCCCTGGTTCTGTCGAGACTTGCAGATGGCGTTATTGTGGTTGTTTGGGGCGGAAAGACCACACAGGACCTGGTAAAGCAGTCAGTTGACTCACTGAAAGGGGTTGGGGCACGGATACTGGGTGTCGCCCTGAACAAGATAGACATTGCCAGGCGGCCATACTATTTCTATCCTTATGACTATAAGTATTACTCCTATTCAGATAAGGACAAGAAGGGCGCCGGAAAGGAAAAGGTGTGATAGACATCCACTGCCATATCCTCCCTGGCATGGATGACGGGCCGGAACACCTCGACGCTGCTATCCGGATGTGTCGTATGGCAGCGTCAGACGGGATTAGAACAATCGTTGCCACCCCTCATTTCAGTCCCGGGTCGTATGAGTTTGATCATTCCACGCTCACTGCCGCCCTGCACCTTCTCCGGGCAGCGGTGCAAAGGCATGGTTTGGACCTGAACATCCTGATTGGAGCTGAGGTTGCGGTCACCCCGGAACTCGCTTCCCATCTGAAACTGCATCGCTTCCTTGCTATAAACGGGGGCAGGTATTTCCTGGCGGAATTCCGGTCTATGTCTGTGCCTGCCAACTGGGACACATTT
Organism: Nitrospirota bacterium; assembly: GCA_963796345.1. Classification (GTDB taxonomy): domain Bacteria; phylum Nitrospirota; class Thermodesulfovibrionia; order Thermodesulfovibrionales; family Dissulfurispiraceae; genus JADFXI01. Next base: position 404,645 of record CAWCLI010000015.1, read on the forward strand.
CTTATATCGCTGATGGATTCGGGATTTGTTCCCATCATAGCGCATCCCGAGCGCAACATGTGGTTCATGAACCACCCCGAAGCCCTCTCTTTTGTTGTGAAAAGTGGTGTAATGCTTCAGGTCACTGCAGCGAGCATTACAGGTGGTCTTGGCCCCGATGTCCGGGACTTTTGCAGCTACCTTCTGAAGCGCAATCTGGTCCACATAATCGCCTCTGACGCGCACTCGGCCGACTTCAGACCTCCCCGGTTGTCTGCGGCTGTGGAACTCGCTGCCGACATTGTAGGCGCCGAAAGGGCGGAGGCCATGGTCTCCTCTGTTCCGGATGCGATTATATGTGACAAAAACATTCGTCTGTCTGAGCCCCTCGCCCATGTCTTGCCTGAAGGGGGCCGGGCCCGAACATGGATGCAAAAATTGTTCAAATAAACGGAAGCAAATGAAGACTGCTGCTCTCGACCATGCTATTGAAAAGGGCGTCATCCTGCTCCTCATCTGCACGCCGCTGGCCTTCGGCACTGTTTATCTGTGGTCGGAGCTGCTCATGGAGATTGCCGCCTTTTGCCTGTTGCTTATGCTTTTGCTGAGGAACGCCTCGACAACCGGTACAATGTCATTGATCCCGGCGCGCAGCGCCTTTGCCGTTTCAGCTTTCCTGTTCGCCGGTCTTGCAGGTCTGTTCTTATTCCAGATGCTTCCCTTGCCCGAAAGGCTGTTAGGTCTGATATCCCCATCCGCCCTGGCGGTCTATAAAAAATTCGGCAACTATGCCGCCGGCACGCTGCACACGATAAGCGTCAACCCCTATGCCACCCGGCAGGAGCTCTTCAAGCTCCTCGCCTATGCAGCCGTCTTTTACGTGATCGTCAAGCACTACAGGACAAAGGAACAGATTTACTCTCTCGTTAAGACGGTCCTCCGCATCGCCGGCTTTTTGGTCATCTTTGCGATCATTCAAAAAATCACATGGAACGGCCGGGTCTTCTGGTTCTACCCGGTCCACGAGTGGTTGCGCTCAGGCTCGGGCATATGGGGCCCCTACATAAACCGCAACCATTTCGCGGGGTATATGGAAATGGTGATACCACTCGGCCTCGCCCTGCTCATGTACTCGTCCCCGGATATCAAGACCTTGCCGGGCGTCCCTCTTTCTGTCAGGATAGCCCGCTTTTTTGCGAGCGACAACCTCGTGCCATTCAGCCTGCTCTTTCTGGGCATCCTGGTTATGTCAGCCTGCCTGTTCATGACCCTCTCGAGGGGTGGTATTATGGCATTCGGTGTCTCATCACTTTTTTTCGCATGGATTGCCAATAAAAGGAGATCGCTGAAGAAAAAGACCCTGCTGCTCGTGCTCATTGGGACTGTGATACTCGTTGCTGTTGTGCTCGCAGGCTGGGAGCAGCTTGAGCAGAGATTTGACGAGCTTAAGACAGAGCGCCATATAAGCCGGTTGAAGGTGTGGGAAGAGTCCCTCGGCATTATTAAGGATTACCCCCTCCTCGGCAGCGGGTTCGGCACGTTTGAGAATACCTATATGCGGTATCAGAAGCCCTTCAATCCGCTTGAGATATACACCCATGCCCATAACGATTACGTGGAGTTGATGACGAATGGAGGCATAGCCGGTTCTTGCCTGGCGCTCAGCCTGGTCCTTATATTTTTCATCAGCGTCTATCGGGCATGGCGGAAGAGACACAACAAATTTGCCATATGCGTCGGGGCCGGAGGGCTCACCTCATTCGTCGCTATCGGCATACATAGTACCACCGATTTCAACCTGCACATACCGGCCAACGCCCTCCTCCTGTCTGTGATTGCGGGGATTACTTACGCTTCTGTTTTTAATCTGCCATCGGGCGACTGGAATTCAGTGCCGGTCCTGCAAAAAAGAAGGCGGCTTCCCGTGCTGATTGCGATTACAGTTGTCTGCCTGCTGCTCTATCTTCCGATGAGGGACCTGATCGCGGATCATTACTTCCGGAAAGTCCCCGGCATACTCGAGGATAAGTCAACCGAATACCTCGTCGCCCAACCGATTAGTGCAGAGACCCTTCCGGATTACATTAAAGCCATAGGTTCTCTTAACACTGCCATACGCCTGTCGCCGGACCGTTCGATTTTTTTGCATACCAGGGCAGACCTATATACAAGGCTGGGGACATGGTCAAGGAGTATGAAGGAGATGAAGATAGATACTCCTCCGGGAATGCCTGCTGCTGAAGATGCCTTTGCCATGGCAATATCAAATCTCAAGCAGGCTATCGCCCTCGAACCGACGAATCCGGACTATCATCTGGCCCTCGGACTGCTTTACGGTGACGTGCCCGGCGATCCTGCTGGTACCGAAGCGGAACTTAACAGGGCGCTCGACGCCTTCCCTTCAAATCCGGGGATTAGGTATGCTGTGGCAAAATATTACCTTGGTGCCGGGATGAAGGGCAATGCGCTGGAGCAGGCGCGACTGCTGGCTAACATCGATGAAAGCTACATCCTTCCGGATACGACAGAAAACAGGTTAATGATCAGGCAAAGGACCGATGATTACCTTCGGGTGCTTTATAACAGCTATCTCTTTAGCGCCCTTGATATCGCATGGCTCGCATCTAAAGACCCTTCTGTAGTCAAAGGCATAGCCCCTGATACGCCTGATGCAAAACGGGTAGTGCAGGCTTATATTGAATGGCGAGGGATTGAGGAATGAATCCTGTTCGATGTGATTGTCTGCTCATCCGCCCGATAGCTTATGTGTTGTGTGCTTGCAGGCTTGTTAGCCGTTGATGTTTTGTTTATTTGTAAGATAAAGTATAGTTATTCGTTCAATGTTTGAACATACTAAATGCAGTGTCTTATTAGCTGTTGCCATAAGCAACGGAATGGCGGTAGCTTGTCTGACAGCCCGTGGTTTATTTTTGACAATACGGATCGAGATCAGAGGAGGAACATATGGCGACAGCTCAACTTAAAAAGAAGGTTATCGCTGCAATGGACGACCTGCCCGAAAAGAAAGTACGGGAGGTATTGGACTTTGTCAGCTATCTCAAGCTGAAGGAAGACGAATGGTTCATAGATTTCGTAAATAAACGAGGGACATCGGCAAAAGCAGAAAAAAAAGCAGGGCAAAAGCTTACGAGGCTGGAAGATCTTCAAAAGGCATATCGGTAAGGGCTATGCCTTCATATGAACTCGAGTTGTCCACCGCTGCGGAAAAAGACCTCAAAGCTTTGCCTAAAAGGGTGCAGAAAGATGTTGTCATGGTACACCTGCCTGCGATTAAGGGAAATCCGTTTATAAAAGGCAAGCCACTTTCCGGGGTGCTTCATAATGAACGCTCATATCATTTTGGCAGAAGACCGGAATACAGGATTATCTACTATCTTGAGGGGAATATGATAACTGTAACTGTTATCGGTACAAGAGAAGGCATATATAAGAAAGCAAGAAAGAGAAAATAGCTCTATGTTTTTTGCTTTTGTAATTAGCTTGTCAGCTTGATAGCTTGTTAGCCTGTCCGCTTTCCGGCTTGTATGCTTTTTCTCTACTGTGCGTAAGTTGACTAATTCAACAACGTCCCCTGAATTGTTACTTACCGATCACTCGACTTATGATTATGCATTTATTGAAAAACATGCAAGGGCGATTATTGACACGAGGAATGTCTTCAAAAAAATGGTGTCGCGAGCAGTAAGATTTATAAAACATGAGCCAATCCACTGCAATCGATAAAGTAAAGGAAGAACTGAAGGAAGCGCCCAGGAAATGGCTCGTTACCGGCGTGGCTGGTTTCATCGGCTCGAATCTCCTGGAAGAATTATTAAGACTCGGCCAGACGGTGCTCGGTCTCGATAATTTTTCGACAGGCCACAGGCATAACCTGGAGGAAGTCCGGAAGGAAGTGGACGCGTCGGCATGGAATAAGTTCACCTTTATTCAAGGTGATATTCGCAATCTTGATGATTGCCGGACGGCTTGCGACGGGGCTGACTATATTTTGCACCAAGCTGCGCTTGGGAGTGTGCCCCGGTCAATCGATGACCCGATTCGGACCAACCAATCAAACATTGATGGATTTCTCAATATGCTTGTTGCGGCGCGGAATGCCAAGGTGAAGCGGTTTGTCTATGCAGCTTCATCGTCGACCTATGGTGACCATCATGCGCTTCCCAAGAAAGAGGATGTTATCGGTAAGCCGCTTTCTCCCTATGCCGTTACTAAGTATGTAAACGAGCTTTATGCTGATGTCTTTTCGCGCCATTATGGAATGGAGTGCATAGGCCTCAGATACTTCAATGTCTTTGGTCGCCGGCAGGACCCGAACGGAGCATATGCGGCTGTCATTCCACGCTGGATTGAAAAGCTGAGGCAGGGCAAAAGTCCGACGATCAATGGAGATGGTGAAACGAGCAGGGATTTCTGTTATATCGACAATGCATTACAGGCTAATCTTCTGGCAGCGACAACGACAGACAAGGCAGCAGTCAGCGAGGTATATAATGTCGCAGTGGGAGGCAGAACATCATTGAATGATCTCTTCAAGATTATCAGAGAGATTTTTTCAGGATTCAAACCGCAGGCGAAGGACATTGAACCGGTTTACAGCGACTTTAGGCCTGGAGACGTGAGACACTCCCAAGCCGACATTTCAAAAGCAGCTGAGCTACTTGGGTATAAGCCGTCGCATGACGTGAAGACAGGGATGGAGGAAACGGTGAGATGGTTTTTCTGTTTGCAAAATTGTTGAGTTTGCTACGGAATGTTCAATATTCCCCATTATTCCTTAATTGTGTTTTTGTGCTGAGATCAAGTGGGCGTGATATAAGCCGGGCAATTAACACTGTGGTTTTTAGTAGCGCAGTCGTCGTCTTATTCTTTTATCCTGATGCGTCCTGGAGCGCGACGTCTGCTTCTCCTGTTGTGCAAAGAGATCTGAAGACCGTTTTGCAGAAGGCGGGCCCATCAAAAAAAAGTATTGAGTTACCTCCCGGGGACTGGGTTGTCTCTTCCAATCTTGTGATCGACAAGGATATCACCCTCAAACTCAGAAAGGCTGCACGGATAGAAGTTGCCCCAGGCTCTGTTCTCACGGTAAAGGGACTACTTCAGGCTCCGGTGACAGACATTTTTATCGGTACTGGAGAGGTCGTCTTTGATTCCGACCTTAAGCAGAAAGTCTATCCTCAGTGGTGGGGGGCAAAGGGTGATGGAGTGAGCGATGACACTATCGCAGTGCAGGCAGCCATCAACTCCTTCAGCTCAAAAGGAGGGGGAGCTTTTAGTTCCCAAGGGCACTTACATTGTGGATGCCATCGGTGTCAAATCAAACATAACTTTGAGAGGGTATGGTTCGCGATCCATTCTCAAGCAGAAAAGCGGCGCAAAATTCTGCGTAACTACTAATCCGACTTATAGCAAAATCAGGAGGGGCAGCCCATACGCTACAAACATTACCTTCAGGGATCTGACCTTCAGAGGGACTGTTGACACTGACGGATTTTCGGAATTCTTCATGCTGCTCGATATAAGCGGCGCATCAAATGTGTCTGTTACACGATGTAATTTCACAGGATTCAGAGGTGATGGGATATATATCGGAGAAGTGAAGATAGCGGGAAAGGAGCTGCATAATTCTAATATAAAGGTGTCGGAATGTATCTTTGACGGGATTAACAAGGACAACAGGAACGGCATTAGTATTATAGATTGTGACGGTCTGTTCATCGAGAAATGCACATTCAGAAACTGTTCCCGTACAGATATGCCGGGTGCCATCGATGTGGAGCCCAATTACAGATATAATATTGTCAAAAACATCTCTATCAAGGGAAACAGATTCGAAAATATAGGAGGGAACAATATCATCCAGATTTCCATAACATTTAAGCTGGAGAAGCTCAACATCCCTCTTCAGAATGTGGAGATTTCAAAGAATGTAATCGAAGGAGACGGAAAGGCAAACGGCATCTATCTCGGTCAGGTTCGACTTGCAGACGACAGGACCACTCCTAACTCGGTCCTTATAAGTGATAACGTGGTAAGGCACACCAAGAGGTCCTTTATGGTTTTCGGGGTCAAAGGTCTGAGAATGGCCGGCAATATTTTTGAGGGGTCTGAAGAAGACCCGTACCTTTCGTATTCGAGGAAAAATATAAATATCATGGACGTGAAGATAACCGCCAATACCTTTAAAGACCTGTCAAAAAAGGACGGTACCGGTATCTCGATCTTTGGGGTGCTCAACCTGGAGTTCAGAGATAATATTTTCGATAATATCGGGAAGGTCGACGGAACAGGAGGCAATGCGCTCTTTTTCCGGAGGACCGGCGGTCCTGCAGATCGTGTAACTATCGAAAATAACACCTTCAGAGGCGTGAACACTAAGGTCGCCATTCAGAGGGAATGGGGCAATGTAACTTTCCCCGAGCACAACAGGGTAAAGAACAATATATTTTTAAGCTCAGATAAAGTCTTTCTGCCCGGCGTCAGCCAATGAATAGTAAAGAGCAAGTGATAAAAAGAGGGGTCATTGCACGGTGGGCACGATGGTCGATCGCATCCACGAACAGAAAGATTTTTAGTGCTTCAGTAGTGATTGCCCTTTGTACGATCGGGGTAAAGCTGGTTGCGCTAGTTAAAGAGCAGTTGGTTGCCGCTAGTTTCGGGACAAGCGCTGATCTCGATGCTTTCATAATTGCATTCATGGTTCCTTCTTTTTTTATCAGTGTAATTACCGGTGCACTCAATGCAGCTTTTATTCCAACGTATATCAGGGTCCGAGAGCGTAGGGGGGCTGCTGCTGCACAGGATCTAGTGGGTCGCGTTGTCGGTCTTGCGTTAATGCTGCTATTAGTCGCATCTTTACTTATTTATACAACAGCCGATTATTATTTACCGTACGTAGCTCATAATTTCAGTGCCGGCCAACTTGTTCTTACAAAGCAAATTTTGCTGATAGTGCTGCCTGGTGTTGTATTTTCCGGCATAAACATAATTTGGAGTGCAGTACTAAATGCAAATGAACGTTTTGCGATTTCAGCGATGATTCCGGTTTTTACTCCGGCACTGGTGTTGATTTTTCTGTTTGTAGCAGCGCAATCGATAGGCGTCGCAGCAATTGCCTACGGAACAGTCTGTGGGATGGTTTTAGAGACTATTGTTCTTGGGGCGGCATTGCTGCGGCGTGGATTTCCCTCAGGGTATGTATCCCGCGCTTTGATGCAGATGAGCAGCAGATTGGCAGGCAGTTACTGCCGATGGTATCCGGCTCACTTATCCTGGGGAGCAGCACTATTATTGATCAGACCATGGCTACAATGCTCACTTCGGGAAGCGTGGCGGCTTTAAATTATGGCAACCGGCTTATTGCGTTTCCTATTAACATTGCGGTTACCGCACTGGGCACCGCAGTGGTTCCCTATTTTTCAGTCATGCTGGCGCGGAACGACCTTGCGGGCATCCGGCACACCATACGCCGGTATTTAGTTCTGTTGATGGCGGTGTCAATTCCTGTTGCAATCGGCATCATCGTGCTGGCCAAATCGATTGTGCGCCTTATATACCAGCGCGGTGCCTTCAGTTCTGCCGATACTGCTGTAGTTTCGCAGGTACTAGCCTGTTTCGCGGTGCAACTGCCTTTCTATGTTAGTGGAATACTCGTGGTGCGCTTAATCTCTGCCCTCTTGCAAAACAAAATTCTTTTTTATGGCAACATCATCAGTGCGATATTAAATATCAGCCTGAATTATCTATTCATGCAGAGGATGGGCGTTGCGGGCATTGCATTGTCCACGAGTATTGTGTATTTTGTGTCGTTTTGCTTTCTTTCAACATATTGCTGGCGTTATCTTAAGAAATTAGAGGGAACAGCTACTTATGCAGATCATAGTCAATAAAAATGCTATAGTGCAAATCGGGTTGCTTACTATTGGATTGCTGACCGCGATAGGCTTGGTCCAATTTCCCGTTGCTGTAGCCACCGGACTTGTTATGGTGATTGCCGGCTTGTGGATATTTTATAGAAATCAAATTATTATATCCTCCGAATTGGCTATATGTGCTTTTTGGCTGCTCTACGCGTTGCAGAGCACAGTACTGAATGACATAGAACAATTTAAGTTTCATGGACTTTTCTATCCATTATACCTGCTAATGGTCGTTGCTGCTGGAAAAAACTTCTTTAAAGTCAGCAAAACCGGAGAACTTAGATGGTTTCTTCTGCTTTACTACTTGTTCCTTTCCGACGTTGTATTAAGCCTGTTGGCGAATCAGGCTCTGTTGTTCGACTTTACGACTCTCCAGCTTATCTTCATTTATAGTCTCGGTCTTCTGACTATGTTCCAGTTCTCTTCACTCCGTGCCCGGAACTTTTTCAGGCTGGCAACTGCCATCTCGTCCGTTATCGTTAGCTTATGGGTCATCTTCAGCTATCTCACTTCATCACACATAGTAATCTACCGGGGTGATATTAGCGTCAATCCAAACTATGTTTCAACAATAATCGCTATTGGCGCGATTGTGACTGCAAGTAGTTTCACTAAGAAGACCCATTTGGGACGTAAATCAGTGGCTTTCCTGTCTCTTGTCCTTGAATTGTATGCGATGACGCTTCTCGCCTCCCGAGGCATAGCCATCGCGCTCTTGGCTGGCCTAGCGGTCCTCTGCCTGGGGAAAATTTCCCGTTTTAGGAAGTTAGTATGGGCTTCTCTCTTCGCTGCTATTTTAGTTGCAGTTCTCATTCAACTGCCAGGGGTGGAAATGCTTTTGCAACGCTTTAGTTATAATGACATACAGACTCTGAATGAACGAACCTTCATATGGCAGGGGTGCTTAGATTTGTTTAGGAACGGGACTCTCTTTCAGTTTCTTTTCGGCTTTGGATTTCGTGCAAGTGAAGCGATTGTTGCCTCGGTGATGTCTGGGTATACCTCGACGCACAACGGATACCTGCGGATCCTGCTGGAACAGGGTGTGTTCGGCCTTATGCTTTTTCTGTCCATGCACGTGTTGGTGCTACGCCATCTGTGGCACAATTGTAGATTCACCCGCCAGGCGCACGCTTTATTTGCGTTTCTGCTGGTTTCCAATTTATCAGGGAGCATTAGCGACTCTTTCCTGTACTGGATTGCTTTCGGTGCTGTCAGCTCAGCTGCTTTCGGCATAACGAAAGAAGAAGAGGGTATCATTACATGGCGCACCGACGACTGACCTTGGTTGTTCCGGCGCTTGGTGTAGGTGGAGCCGAGAAGGTAATGACAAATATGGCTAATGCCTGGGCAGAAAAAGGGTGGGAGATAACACTGCTTACATTTTCGGCTCCTGACATGTCGCCTTTCTATCCGCTACATCCTGCAGTTAATCTCTGTTTTCTATCGATTTTAAAGCCTTCAAAAAATATTATTGCTGGCGTATGGAATAATATTAGGCGGGTGCTTATTATCCGACGGACGGTGGTTGCCACACTGCCTGATACTGTAATTAGTTTTATGGACCGTACAAATGTAATCACGTTGATTGCGCTTTTGTTTACTGGTATCCCTGTTATCGTATCAGAGAGGAGCAACCCGCAACTTTCTTTGGTGGGTAAGGGGTGGAATCTTCTTCGACGTGTTGTTTACCCGTTGGCTTATTACATTATAGTTCAGACTGAGAGGGGGCGTTCGACGTTCCCTCGTAGATTGCAGGACAAAATCTTGGTCATTCACAACCCGGCTCATGCTCCTTCGGATGAAATTACAAAAATTATGCTTCCTCGTCCCTGTATTATTGGTGTTGGCAGGATTGTCAATGAAAAGGGCTTCGATTTGCTATTAAAAGCTTTTGCCAGCATCTCCCGTCAATTCAACGAATGGAGTCTTATCCTCTTGGGCGATGGTCCGCTTCGCAGTGAATTGGAGCGTCTGGCAAACGATATCGGGATTACAACCCGAGTTAAATTCCTTGGGTTTGTCAGCAATCCGTCAGCTCTAATGAGGCAAGCGGATATATTCGTTCTCTCGTCTCGTATAGAGGGCTTCCCCAATACGCTTTGTGAGGCAATGGCTTGTGGTCTGCCTGTAATAGCGACTGACTGTCCGATGGGACCGAGAGAGATTATTCGTGAGGGGGTGGATGGTCTTCTTGTGCCGCCTGAAGATGTGAATGCTCTTGCTGCGGCAATGGAAACACTGATGAGCAATGCTGCGATTCGCAAGCTATTAGGGAAGAATGCGCTTGACGTAATAGACCGCTTTCACCCTGAAAAGATTATGCAGATGTGGGAGGATCATTTACCATGACATTGCAAATGACCATGTCATTCTTTAAAAATCGATTAAACTCCTTTAGTAATCTGTGTGAAAACTTTACGAACGCATTGAACGCACAATAGATTAGATGAAAATTATTTTTTTAATAAGAACACTTGGTTATGGTGGAGCGGAGCGCCAGTTGGTAACCTTAGCAAAAGAATTGCAGAGACATGGATATTCCGTTACGATTGGTGTTTTCTATCCTGATTTGGCACTTGGAAAGGAATTGTATGAGGCTGAAGTGAAGGTTGTCGTACTAAATAAAAAAGGGCGATGGGATGTCATAGGCTTTGCTTTTAATCTATTCAGATTGCTCCACAGGGAGAAGCCTAATATACTATATGCATTTATGGGTGCATCGACGGCGTTATCAATACTATATAAACCGTTTTTTAGGAATATGAAGATAATTTGGGGTATTCGTGCCTCAAATATGGAGCTTAGCCGAAAAGATACATTTTTAAAAGCTTCTTTCTCAATAGATGTGTTTCTCTCTCGCTTTGCTGATATCATCATTGCAAATTCGAATGCAGGAAGGGATTATCATATCAAATATGGATTTCCTTCGAATAAAATAATTGTAATACCAAATGGAATAAATACAAGTAAGTTTTGTCCCTCAATAGAGGAGGGCCTGAAAGTTCGAAAAGAATGGGGTGTAGGAAATGATGAAATCCTTATAGGAATTGTTGCAAGGTTGGATCCGATGAAGGATCATGAGACATTCATTCAAGCGGCATGGAAGCTGACGCGACAAGAAAAAAAAGTCAGGTTTCTTTGTATCGGTGATGGGCCGCCAAGTTATAAGGAAAAACTTCAGATGCTTTGTAAGAAGATTGATATTGAGGATAAATTTATATGGAGTAATGCAAGAGATGATATTATGGCAGTCTACAATGCAATTGATATCCTTTCCTCAACGTCATCATACGGTGAAGGCTTTCCAAATGTTATTGGTGAAGCGATGGCTTGCGGCGTCCCATGCGTTGTTACGGACGTTGGTGATTCTGCTTTGATAGTAGGAGAAACCGGACTTGTTGTGCCATCGAGGAAATCAGATGCGGTGTGTCAAGCATGGGAGAAAATGCTATTAATGGATCGTCGTGATATAGCTATTAAAGCAAGATTCCGTATTGAACAGAACTTCAGTTTGGAGAATGCCGTGCAAAGGACAATTGAAGCCTGTTATAAAGGCTATCAGGAGTGATTTATTATTAGCAAAAATCATGAAGTGGATTATGAGCTATTTAGACCATATCCGTAAATTTGACTGTCAATCGAAGGGCGGCTTACCTGGTCGGTACGAGCCGTTCCGTTGGAAGGAGGTGGCGTGACGGCAGCTTCCTCCCAGATTTGCTGTTAGAATCTTAATCATTCGGCATGAGCAACGGATTGTTTATCGCGCAGAATGAGATTTAAGCGAATAATATAAAATGAAAGCCAAATATCTAATACGTTTTGATGACATATGTTCAACTATGAATTGGACTATATGGGATAGCATAGAAAAAATACTTATAGATGCCAATGTGTCACCTATTGTAGCAATCGTACCTGAGAATAGAGATAAAAAACTAAAGGTGGATTTTTCCCGTACAGACTTCTGGGAAAGAGTACGTTTGTGGAAGAGCTTAGGCTGGACCATAGGGCTGCATGGGTATCAACATCTTTATAGTACAAGTAATGCCGGCCTTCTATGCCTCAATCATTATAGTGAGTTTGCTGGACTTTCCCGTGAAGAGCAAAAGACAAAATTTTGCCGAGCATTCGAAATATTTGAGCGGGAAGGAATAAAGCCTGAGGTATGGGTTGCTCCAGCTCATTCATTTGATTCTATAACCATAACAGTGCTGAAGGAGTTGCAGATCCACTATATAAGCGACGGATATTCTTTGTTCCCCTATTTGGACTCTCAGGGATTATTATGGATTCCTCAACAGTTATGGAAATTCCGTTATGTGCCTTTTGGTACATGGACTGTATGTTATCATCATAACTTGTGGCGCATGGTGGACCTTGATAAATTTCGTAAAGATATAGAGCGGTTTAGGGAGTCACTGATTACTTTCAATGAGGTCGTTGCACTGAATGGGAGTCGGTCCCATGGTTTTCAATATATTATAATAAACAGATTGCTTCTTAATATGATCCGTACAAAGAGACTGATAAACAGAGTAATAAGTTCTTCTAAGCACAACCGGACTGTATAAGGGAGAAATGCATTAATACTTATAACGGGATGATAGATCAATGTTAGTTGTAAAAAGAAAGAAGTATCTATTACGGATCGTAGAGTTTTTTTTTGCTGATGAGTACAGTCCTAAAATTCAAAATGCAGACTTGGCGATTTATTTACAGGCGAAAAAACCATTTACAGGTTGCAAGGAGTTCAGCACATTACACATTGATTTAAGTAAGAGCGAAGATAGTATCTTTGCTGGAATCGAGAAAAATGCTCGATACGAAATAAAGAGGGCTAGAGGCAAAGATGAAATACATATCAGATTTCAGATTAATCCATGTGTTGATGAAATAGAACAGTTTGTTGGTTACTATAATAGATTTGCAAAATCTAAAGGCTTGCCTTTATGCAATATTAGAAAGCTTAGAGCTTTAAAAGAGGCCGGTGGTTTGGCTATTTCTAGGGCTAATGATGAGTCCAATGTACATTTGTGCAGCCATGCGTATATTATAGATGGAAAACGTGCGCGTCTAATGTATTCAGCCTCGCTTTTCCGTAATGAAATTGATAGCGCACGCAGAGCACTTATGGGCAGATCAAACAGGTTTTTGCACTGGCATGACATTATTTCATTTAAAAGTTCGGGCTACTATACCTACGACTTTGGCGGAATCTCAATGAATAAGAAGGACGAAGGGTTGTCTAGAATAGATGAATTCAAGAGAAGCTTTGGTGGTGAGATTGTAAAGGAGTTTAATATTTTAAATCCACAGAGTACTCTTGGAAAAATGGTATTGCTTATCATGAAATAATTTCAATTTGTAAACATGAAGACTCGTCACCCAGCATGTGTTGGCTGATATGCGGAGTTTGTAGTCAAGGATAAGACCTGTTGAACATACGAAAACATCTCTATATGAATTATGCCTCTTTGCGAGGTTATAGTTATCCCATTTTTTACAAAAGTTATTTGAAACAAGTGAAATCTGTTATGCATCCTGATATAACTAAGGAATCGCTCAAAATGATTTTGGAGCACTGCGTTAAAGCCGTTCCATATTATGCTAATTTAATGAACTCGGCTGGGCACAAACATATCCCGGAACTACGAAATCCAGCAGAATACCTTCAGAAGATACCAATATTGACAAAGACTATCATTCGAACAAATTTGGATCTCCTTAAATCTGATGATTTATGCAGGCGCAAGTGGTATTTCAACACTTCTGGCGGATCTACAGGAGAGCCAGTAAAGCTGATTCAGGATCGTGAATATTTCGATAGAACAACAGCTGTGAGTCAACTTACCGATTGTTTGGTTGGAAGGGAAGTAGGCGAACCAGAAGTTAGATTGTGGGGCTCTGAAAGAGACGTCTTTCAAGGAACAGTGGGCTTTAAGGCAAAGTTTTTTAATTATCTCAGCAATACTATGTACTTAAATGCATTTCGTATGTCGCCAGATAGTATGAGGGAATTTATCATAACTTTGAATCGAATAAAGCCCAAACTTATCGTTGCTTATGCTCAGGCGATCTATGAATTGGCAAAGTTTGCGAATGCTGACAACCTGGAAATAGTTCCTCAAAAAGCAATTATAACTTCTGCGGGAACACTATATCCGTGGATGAGGAACATGATCGAAACAGTTTTTCAGTGCAAGGTTTTTAACCGGTATGGTTCACGAGAGGTTGGTAATATTGCATGTGAGCGGCCTGATTCTGAAGGGTTATGGGTGGCTCCATGGGGCAATTATATTGAGATCGTGGATGATTTCGGTAATTCTTTGCCTGGCGGGGTTGAGGGGAATATCTTAATAACTTGTTTGACCAATTTTGCAATGCCTTTGGTTCGATACAAAATCGGTGACCGTGGTACATTGTCGCCTAAGAATAACAGTAGCTTGTTTGGGCAGGTTTTGGAGAGCGTTACTGGCAGGAATGTCGATATGTTTAGAACACTGAACGGCACATTAGTAGACGGTGAGTATTTTACTCATCTTTTATATTTCAGAGACTGGGTCAAGAAGTTTCAGGTTATACAAAAAAGTTATTTTGATATCACCTATAGAATTGTAAGGGACCATCATGATCCACCTTCTTCAGCGATTAGTGAAATCATAGCTAAGACCAGGGTTTTGATGGGCAATAAGTGCACGGTTACTTTTGAATTTGTTGAAGACATTCTCCCTAGCCGTTCCGGCAAATACCGCTACACTATTTCAGAGGTCTTTGATCAATAGTGTTTATAGATGATTCAAGAGTAGCGATTATCAAGGAGAAGCCGTCTTATTCAATGACGCCTCCCTATCACCCGTCTGAAAAATATCCTGAATGGCCGAGTATGCCAATTTGCAATGAGGAAAATCCGGCATATCGGGGACTTAGACAGCTTTTCAAAGTTTTGGAATTAGACATTAAGAACTATAATACTTCGTTGTGGAATCCTTTGAGAGAAATTATTAAGCCGGGAGATGTAGTTGTTCTGAAACCGAATTTTGTTACTCACTGTAATCACGGGGTGGATGCTTATGGGCTTATCTATACTGATTGTTTGATAACACACGGATCTGTACTCCGTGCAGTGCTGGATTATACAGCAAAGGCACTTGAAGGGCATGGAAAAATTATCATTGGGGATTGCCCTATACAGGGAACCGATTGGAGCAAGATAATTGAATTGGCTGGCTTGAAGCAGCTCAATGATTATTTTAACTTAAAATATCCCAATATAGAATTGGTGATTAAGGATTATAGATTAGGCAGGGCAATTCAACGTCGAGATATAGTTATTAGAAGAATTGTGGATGAAGATAAAATTCAAAATTATGAAGAAATTGATTTAAAGCAAGAGAGTTTATTACTGCCGCTGATGGAAGAGAAGTTTGATTTCGGTGTGACGCAATATCCTAAATATCGTATGCAAAGGGCACACACAAGGGAGAAGAACGCTTACTTTTTTCCAAAAGAGTTTGTTTATGCTGATGTAGTTATAAACCTGCCCAAGATGAAATCGCATAAGAAGGCGGGAATTACCTGTGCGCTTAAGAATTTTATTGGATTAAATGGACATAAAGATTATTTGCCTCATTTTCGCTTTGGCAGTCCTAAGAATGGAGGAGATGAATATCCGGATGGAAATTGGCTCTGGGATTTGATGTGGTTTTTTTTTCATAAGGAGTGGGAACTTGAAAAGGGAATATTAAAGAGGATATTATTTTTTCTTGCAAAAGTATGCTCGTCATTTCTTCCTTTTTTTTCCGGCTTGCCGAAAAACGCAGCATCCATTGGAGGTGGTAGTTGGCATGGAAATGACACGCTTTGGCGAACAATTTTAGACATAAACCGTGCTTTTTTTTATTATGATAGGGGAAAGAATCATATTTCATCAGAAATATGTCGTGACGTTAAATACTTTGCCATTTTGGATGGACTTATTGGGGGGCACAGAGAAAGTCCACTTAGTCCATCACCGGTTAAATCGGGCATTTTGATGGCGGCTTTTAATCCTCTGGCATTAGATGCAGTTGCAACTGCGATGATGGGGTTTGACGTAAACAAAAAAAATAAAACAAATCGTAGAAGGTTTCTCGTTAAAAACCCTACCACTTGTGAACTTTCACATGGAGGACATTAGGATCATTCAAAGTAATTCAAGATATTATATTCATGATATATACAAGGAAATGATGTACATGTCTTTTGAACCATCTATGGGATTTAGGGGCTCAGTTGAGTATAAAATTGTAAATAAATAACGCTAAGAAAGTTATTGCAGAAATTCAATTCAGTGAGGCTTGAGGTCAGACCTGCAAAGTTGTAATTAAAATTTTCTAACTCCCTATGGTCTCCGCCGCAGTGGAGTTCGCTCAGCCTTCTCTGCTTTCCCATGCAGCGCTGAGCCGATAATCGTCACCTTGTTGCATCATCTTGATCGCTGAAATTTCGAAATGACGTTAGCGGTTGTTGATATGCGAACCTTTCATGAGAGGAGTGGCCACGCTGGTGCCTCTATGTTAAGTTCGCGTTTCGAGGGTTTCCCTAATGCCCCGCTGGAGGCCTTGGCTTGAGGTACGCCCATTATAGGGGGGATGAGTGAAATGCTGGATAGCCTTGTCGAGTGTCAAATGGCAGCGGGGATTACGGCTGAATCGCTTGCAAGCGGTAGTACGAGCAGATTTTGATAAGCTAGGTAACCGAATGAAACTTACAATAATCATTACCGGCCTTGAACCCAATGGTGCTGAAACTATGCTGCTGAAAGTTTTGACACACATTGATAGGCAGCAATTCTCGCCTAACGTGATTTCACTTACAACAGTTGGCGAAATTGGTATCCGCATTCAGGCGCTCGGAATTTCGGTGGAGGCATTGGGTATGAAGCCGGGCTTCCCCAGCCCATTTGCCTTATGGCAATTGAGCCGGAGGTTGAATGCGATCCAGCCTGATGTAATTCATACAATGATGTACCACGCCAATCTCCTGGGAACCGCAGCGGCGAGGATGGCTGGAATTTCTGCAATTAGCTGGAGTATACACCACAGCAATCTTTCGCGTCGGGCTAATAAGCGTACTACCTTGGCTGTTGTGGCTGCAGGTGCGAGGTTGTCCCATTGGCTGCCGATCAGTATTTTGAGCTGTTCCGAATTTGCACGGAAGGTACATGTAAATTATGGCTATTCAGGAGAAAAGATGGTTGTTATCCCTAATGGTTTTGAGGTTTCCAGATTTAAGCCTGATGCGGCTGCGCGGGTGGCAGTGCGGCAAGAGCTGGGCGTGGATGCCGATACCCCTCTGGTGGGGCTAATAGGTCGCTTTAATCCGCAGAAGAATCATGCCGGATTTTTTGACGCGGCACGACTACTTCATCGCAGCATTCCAACTGTGCATTTCGTGTTAGCTGGCCCAGGGATTGTTCAAGAGAACCGCGAATTGATGCGAGCAGTGGAAGCTGCAGATGTGATGGGGGTGACCCATTTGCTTGGGCCTCGTAATGATTTGCCACTCCTGATGGCGGCACTCAATGTGCTGGCCTCTTCATCGATAGGGGAAGCATTCCCAAATGTGTTAGGCGAAGCCATGGCCTGTGGTGTGCCCTGTGCAGTGACGGATGTTGGTGATTCGGCATATATAGTTGGCGATACTGGCCGGGTAGTGGCTTCAGAAGACATGGTTGCGCTAGCGACTGCGATGGAATATCTGTTGTCTCTGAGGCCGGAGGAACAACGTATGATAGAGAAGAGAGTTCGGAAACGGGTGATAGATCATTTTGAAATCAGGAAGGTTACTAAGCTATACGAAGAATTTTATTTAATGACTTTGTTGCTTAGCAAAAAAAGAAATAGATAGATGACCTATTAGATTTACTTTTATGAGCGTATTCAGAAAAACAGTTCCTTGGTGGGTCCGTATTGGCGCCAAGATCATTTTGGCTCAGTTGCCTGTTTCTTATTCGTTTTGGAAACGCTTGCGGTTGTTTGAACATGGGGACATGAATCAGCCTGAGTGTGCGCTGGATACCTTCATCGAACATGCAAGGACAGCAGGCTTTTTGGCCACTGAATTGCCTGTGCCGAGGCTGAAAGCTACCGGGGATTTTAGTATGCTTGAACTTGGGCCGGGGGATTCCCTCTTCAGTGCTGTGATTGCTGGGGCACTTGGCGTGTCTCGTAGTTGGCTGGTGGATGTTGGGCCGTTTGCAACCACAGATATGGATGATTATATGCGGCTGTTCGATTTGATGAGGCAAAAGGGCTATTCCGTGCCATTTAAAGATTATGTCCCTAGCACTATTGCCGAAGTTCTTCGGGTATATAACGGTGAGTATCTCACCGAAGGTGTTCAGTCGCTGGCTCGGGTACCTTCCGCTGCTGTTGATTTCTGCTTTTCGAATGCCGTTCTTGAGCACATCACGAAAGGTGTGTTCGCCAGGTTAGCTGATGAGTTGATAAGGGTCTTGAAACCCGACGGCGTATGTGTACATCGTGTGGATTTGAAGGATCACTTGGGCGGTGGGTTGAATAACCTCCGGTTTTCCGAGGCAATATGGGAAGGGTCGCTGTTTAGCAACTCTGGATTCTATACAAATCGTATTCGTTTTGGCGAGATGGTGGCGTTATTTGAGAAGACAGGCTTTGAGTGCTACCTGCCGAGAGTGGTGCGTTGGGAGGTGTTGCCGATTCATTACTCGAAACTGGATGCTTCGTTTCGCGATATGCCCCTTGATGATCTGATGATAAGCGGATTTGACATAGTGCTGAAGCACAAAGGGTGATTGTCTTATGTGTGGTTTGGCGGGGTTTATTAGCAACCGTGTAGTCGTGCCTGCCTCTGAATGGCCCTCCGTTTTGCGGCGCATGGGGGACACGATCGTTCATCGTGGGCCTGATGATTCCGGGGTCTGGATAGATACTGACGCTGGGGTGGGCATTGTTCACCGGCGTTTGTCAATTCTGGATTTGTCGCCTGCTGGCCATCAGCCGATGGTATCGGCCTCTGGGCGGTTTGTTATTGCCTTCAATGGTGAAATCTACAATCACCTTAGCCTGCGCGATACCTTGGAGAAGACTGTCCGGGAAACTGCTTGGCGTGGTCATTCGGATACTGAAACATTGTTGGCTGCGTTCGAGGCATGGGGGGTAGATGCGACTCTGAATTCCTGCGTGGGCATGTTCGCTATTGCCTTGTGGGACCGGCGGGAGCGCAGTCTGACTATTGCACGCGATCGCTTGGGGGAGAAGCCCCTGTACTATGGCTGGTCCAACGGCAATTTCCTCTTTGCCTCCGAGTTGAAGGCATTGCGCGTCCACCCTTCGTTTAATGGCAATATTGACCGGGATTCCCTGACGCTTTTCCTCCGACACTCTTGCATTCCTGCTCCATATAGCATCTATCAAGATATTTGCAAACTTCTGCCGGGGACATACCTTACGGTCAGTGCCGACCGGCAAGATGAACACCCGATTACTTATTGGAGCGCTGGCGCAGTGGCTGCGGTCAAGCAGTCCCGACCCTTTGCCGGTAGCAACCGGGAGGCAGTTGATCAATTGGAGTTACTGCTACGGCAGGCTGTCCGTCAACAGATGGTTGCCGAGGTGCCAATAGGTTCTTTTTTGTCAGGAGGAATCGATTCTTCGACGATCGTTGCCTTGATGCAGACTCAAAGCAGCATGCCGATACGTACCTTTACCATCGGTTTTCACGATATGGGATACAACGAGGCCGAACTTGCGAAGGCAGTGGCCCGTCATCTGGGGACTGACCATACAGAACTATATGTTACGCCTCAGCAAGCGCTGGATGTCATTTCCCGACTGCCGCACATATACGATGAACCGTTTTCGGATTCATCACAGATCCCAACCTTTCTTTTGTCTCAAATGGTGCGTAAACACGTTTCCGTCAGTCTTTCCGGCGATGCCGGCGATGAACTGTTTGGAGGATATAAGCGTTATTCGTTGGGGAATATGATCGGGCGTTCTGTGGAATGCATACCTGCTATGATGCGAAAGCATCTTGCCTATTTGTTAACTAAAGTGTCTGTCGAGCGCTGGGATAATATCTTCAAGAACTTTGAGGGTTTAATCCCTTTCAGATTCCGATATGAAAATCCGGGTGATAAGATCAAAAAGTTTTCTGATATTATATCCTCTGCTAATAAAACGGACATATACAGTAATCTTGTATCTCACTGGAAAACTCCGTCATCAATTGTGTTAGGCTCCAAAGAACCGATAACCGCTCTCAGTGATACGGGGATATGGTCCCAGTTTCCCGATATGTATAATGCCATGATGTATACTGATATGATCAGCTATCTCCCTGATGACATTTTGGTTAAGGTCGATAGGGCAGCCATGGCTGTATCACTGGAAACTCGTGTGCCTTTTCTGGATCATCGCGTTGTAGAATTTGTATGGTCATTGCCTTTGTCACTGAAGATTCGTAACGGGCAGGGCAAGTGGATTTTGCGGCAGGTTCTAAACAAATATGTGCCCAAAGAACTAATCGAACGGCCAAAGATGGGTTTTGGTGTGCCGATAAATGCTTGGCTGAGAGGGCCGCTTAGAGAGTGGGCAGAAGCATTGCTTAATGAGGAACGGTTACGGCAGGAAGGTTATTTCCATCCCGAGCCGATCCGGCAGAAATGGCATGAGCACCTTTCAGGTGTAAGAAACTGGCACTATTGCATGTGGGATGTTCTAATGTTCCAGGCATGGCTGGAGAGTCAGAGGAACACAATTATATGAATCATTACTGTCGACAAATCTCGAGTACTGCCGACAACTAGTAGTAGGCTCAAGATTTCCACATTCGGATAAGTCGGCTCGGCTATGCTATATTGATGAAATTGGATTTGAGTGATAACACTACTTAAAGAATAATTTAACACCCGATCAAGTATTAAAACTTCACACTTTCTGAATCAAAGAAAGTATTATGAATGATAATCGCCGGCAAATCTGGATTGTCGCCAACACATCATGGTATGTATACAATTTTCGCGGACGGTTGATCTCGATCCTGATTAAGGACGGCTACGATGTGACCGCCTTTTCTCCGCAGGACAAGTATGTGCCCAGGATTGAGGCGTTGGGTGCCCGACATGTACATCTGGCGCTGGACAACGCGGGTACGAACATCTTGCGCGACCTTGTTGCAATACTCCGTATAGCGGCCGTAATACGTCGCGAACGGCCGATGGTGATCCTGACTTATACTCCGAAAGTGAACATCTATGTATCGCTTGCGGCACGCATGCTGAGGATTCCTGTTGTTGCGAACGTGTCAGGTCTTGGACGAGCCTTTATTGCGGGGGGGTGGCTTGAGTTTATAGCGCGATTGTTATACCGTGCGGCACTCCGACACCCCCGGGTTGTATTTTTTCAAAACGAGGAGGACCGAGTAGCCTTCATCAAAGGCGGGCTCATAACAATGGAAAAGGCAAAACGACTGCCTGGGTCAGGAGTTGATGTTAACCGGTTTAAACCTCGGTCGAAGGATGAGAGAGAGCGGCCATTCGTTTTCCTGCTGGCAGCGCGGCTTCTTTGGGACAAAGGGGTGGGAGACTATGTCGAGGCTGCTCGTCGGGTTCGGTCTGCGTTTCCAAACGTGGAATTTTGGATCGTGGGCTTTCTTGATGTCCATAATCCCTCTGCAATTTCCCGGGAGCAGATTGACCAGTGGGTTTCTGAGGGACTATTGAAATATTTAGGTTCCTCGGATACTATGGAAGAGATTTATCGTGGAGCTGATCGTATGGTATTGCCATCTTATTATAGAGAGGGTGTCCCGCGAACACTACTGGAAGCTGCGAGCATGGGGCTTCCTGTCATCACAACTGACAGCGTGGGATGTCGGGATGCGGTTGACGACGGTACTACAGGATACCTATGCCACCCGAAAGATGTGAACGACTTGGAGAACAAGATGCGTCAGATGTTGATGCTTTCGAGTGAAAAGCGGCTGGCGATGGGTAGAGCCGGTCGGGATAAGATGCTGCGGGAATTCGATGAGCAAATCGTCCTCGATAATTATTTAAAGGCAGTCCGGTCAATTGAAGCAGACCGTTAAAAAAATATGATGCTGTTTCTTATTCGACTCGCCTGAAAATACCGATATCGGGTGATTTATCCAACCCATTATTTTGTAGCTTAATATGGCTATTATTTAGGAGATATTACGTAAGTGCAGAGACTTATTAAAGAAAAGGCCGCATTACTGTTGATATGCGATATCGCGGCGATGCTCGCATCTTTCATCATCGCGATCCTTGTCGGGCATAAATTTCCCTTCTCTTTTAGTCTCGTCTTCCATTATCGTTTGGGTTTTGCTACCCTTGTGGCATGCTCGGTCATACTTTTTTTTATCCTAGACGCTTACACACTGCACAAGATACCGTTCCAGTTTCAATATCAAGTAGTAACCATCGGATTCTCCCTTTTGCTAAGTTCAATTGTGGCGACGTTCATATTCTTTTTCTTCCGGGATGCAGTGCCACGTGCTGTATTTATTCTTTTTTACCTATTTTCTTTCAGCCTTATTGTCCCTTTTCGTTATATTATCACCAAGAACATTCGTTCGCCCGCGCTTTGGCGGGTTCTCATTGTTGGCGATTGCAAACCGAGTACAGAAGTGGCACAGCTTATCACTTCACGGTCATATCTTCGCTCGGAAGTTATGGGCTATATATCTGACGGACCGGGGACCCATGCACAGGACGAGATGCCGCACGTCGGAAGCATACAGGATCTTGTATCGATTGCTCAGAAGAAGGATGTTGATCAAATCATTGTTGCAACTGCTTCCATCGATGATGATTTGATGAAGCTCTTGCTGGAATGCATGAAGATAAGGGTCAAGGTTTCCAATTTCAGAAACGTGATCGAGGAGATTACCGGCAAGGTACCGATCTATTACTTGACTGACAACTGGTTCATCCTGGAATTAAGTCCTACAACCAAACGCTACTTCTGGTACGCCAAGCGCTCATTCGATATTGCATTTGCCGGCGCCGCTTTATGCCTGACTTTGCCCCTCCTTCCTCTCGTTGCTCTTCTGATCAAGCTTGATTCGCGGGGACCGGTATTCTATTCCCAGTATCGAATCGGCAGGTGGAACAAACCTTTTCTCGTCTGGAAACTGCGGACTATGATCGCGGATGCGGACAAGAGCAATGTCCACTGGACAAATAATAATGATAATCGTATAACCAGGGTTGGGAAACTGGTTCGTAAAATGCGGATCGACGAAGTACCCCAGCTGATTAATGTGTTAAAAGGCGATATGAGTCTGATCGGGCCCCGGCCGGAGGCGGTGAGTCTGGTTGAGAAGTACGTGAAGGAGATCCCTTATTACTCTGAACGACACATCGTCTCGCCGGGGATCACGGGATGGGCGCAGATCAATTACCGCTACGGCAATTCGATCGATGATGCGCGCCAAAAACTAATGTACGATTTCTTCTATATCAAGAACCGGTGCATGACCCTTGATATAATGATATTTCTTCGGACGATCCGGACCATTCTCACAGGTAAGGGCGCGCTGTAGAGAAATGCGCAATTTGCAAGCTATTGAATTATTTTTTCAGAGGAATTAACCGCCTCTTTCAGGCGCGCTTCCATATCTTTGGTTTGCCGGATGATCGCGGCTATTTCTTCGAGAATTTTCCTGTTGTCCGCCGGCATCGTTTGCGCAAACTTTGATAGGTGGGCGTCGATCTCATTAGTAAGATGTATCAATCCGGGACTGTCGAGTGCTTCTTCGAGGTCGTTCGTAAGTTCTTTTAGTTGTATGAGTATAGTAATAAAATTTTTGTCGCTCTCGGAGGAGGCGAGTTCAGCGACCGGCAGCGTGGGGTGACCCATAACAGATACGTGTTTTGTTTTGTCTTTTACTGTGAAGGCGCCCAATATGTCCTTAATTTGAGCGCTGCTTGACCGAATGGCGCCGAATGCTTTATTTATCTCTTTGTTCTCACCTGAAGATGACCTGGCCAGGGTTGAAAGGTTTGCGCTGATGAGCTCTGAAAGCTCTTTCACTTTAACTATCCTTTCGGACAGTATGGAATTAAATGCATTAATCATTTTCGCAAGTTCTTTCCCAGAGTCGCGCTTTCGCAATACAATCTCGAAATTCAGGTTGCCGCGCATCATCTCATCTAAGGACCGCTCAAATCTGTAAATCGGGCCCGCGAACCGATGCGTAAGAAAGATAGCCAATACCGGCACAATAATACCGCCTAACAGAATGTATATCCAATCCGCTTTCAGTATTTCTTTGATGAGTATTGCCGGTGTGCTGCCGAATTGCAGCCTACTGTCCTTGTAAACGATAGTCAACGTGTCTTGTACGAGGAGGCCGAAAATCAATGTGAACAAAATGCATCCGAGGGTGACGATAACAAAAAAATAGAATGCGTACTTGCCTTGCAAGTCTTTGTTTATAAAGTAATGTCTCCTTTTCCACTTTCTGTCCGCGTTCAGCATGCCTATCTTCCACCTTTCCCTTGTACTAGAATTTTCACCGTTGCCTTTTCTCTGAGGTCATCGAGCCAGTCATTCGTCAGTTTCTCTCTTTTCCACTCTGCAAGCATCTTTTTAATGTCCCCGGCTGTTGACTTCGAAGGGGCGGCAATTGCGCCTTCAATTTTGTCGAGCCTGATCACAATATATCCGTTATCCATTTTTTGCGGTTCCGAATTTTCTCCCTCTTTCAAATAAATAAGAGCATATTGCAAGTTCGTGGAAAGGTCACAGAAAGACACTGTTCTTTTATCCTGTCCCGTAAAGATACCTTTTTTTGCATCTGCCGGACTGTCCGCGTTAAATATAGTAATAAGGAGTTTTTTATCAGCGATGGCGTCGTATTTCCTGACTTCGTCATCACTGATGTTGGGTTGCAGGCACGCACATTTTCTATCCATAAGTATCTTGATTAATGACTGCTCATAGAAATTCTGGATTGATTTTCTGAACGACTCCTCTTTGTTGATCCCTTCTTTTTGCGCCTCCTGGATTAAAAGTTCCTTTGTAATAAGCATATTGATTAACGTGTTCCTGTCGTCCGGCCGCTGAGGGTTTGAAGCATAGATATCACTTAATTCTTTTTCCGAAATACTCCTGCCATGAATATAGAAATCATTTAATTCTTTTTCTGAAATAATTCGGTCATTAATAATGACCGCAGCTTTCTCAGCAGGCGGACTCTTGGGGGCCGTATTGTAAAAGAAGATCGCCGACACGAGGGCGATAACAATGAGAATATAATATATATATTTCATAACGCGTTCCCTTTCTCCCGATGCCCCTGCGTTTGCGCAAGAACAAAGATATTTTTAGATATAGAAAAAACCAGACTTTTCAAATATTTTAGTTCTTGTGTCCAAGTAAGTCAATCAATATTTCTTAAGGCCGGGCATACTGTTTTTTTATTTGTCAAAGCTTCTTTTCCTGGCAATCGGGACAGATGCAATGGCTGAAATTGGCTTCGGAATGATTGCTGATATACTCTTCAAGGATGTTCCAATAACCTTCGTCGTCTCTTATTTTCTTGCAATAGACACAAATCGGCAGCATGCCGCTCAATTTATTTATCTCTTTTATTGCTGCTTGAAGCTCATCTACAAGCTTTTCACGGGCCACCATGTGCTCTTTCAGTGTTGACGATAAAAAAGTGACGACTACAAAAAAGCCAAAGACTAATAGTAGGTTCCAGGCCGCGACAATAGTATCAACAGGCTCATCCTGCATATATAAAACCAGAGGTATGGTTGCTATACTGACGACTGACATGAAACTGCCCGCTTTTTTATTAATAAACCATGTGACAAAACAGATGGGGATTAAATAAAAAATTGATACGCTGATACGACTGCCGGTCAGGTAATCCAGAAAGCCCACAAGCAGATTAAGCACGAGTCCTATTGCCATCAGATGCGGAGTGGATAATCTGCTGAAATAATCAGTCGTTTGCACTCTTTCACCTCCGGCTATCAGGCATTTCCATGGATATCCCGAAGCCTCTCAGCCCCCTGCTTGCGTACTTTACATTATATTTACCAGCGATACAAGGTACTTTTCACGTCCAATCAATTTGTCCATATGCTTTCCATAAAAATGCGCCCGTATGCC
The DNA here is from genome assembly GCA_963796345.1 of Nitrospirota bacterium. Taxonomy (GTDB): domain Bacteria; phylum Nitrospirota; class Thermodesulfovibrionia; order Thermodesulfovibrionales; family Dissulfurispiraceae; genus JADFXI01. The sequence goes on from CAWCLI010000015.1 coordinate 430,737, forward strand.
ATGGTTTTGATTCTTTCGTCGCATATAACAACCCTTCCCGTGTCGCGTCTTGACCGTATGAGCCTGCCGAAGCCCTGTTTGAATTTGAGCACGGCCTTCGGCAGCGAGTATTCATAAAATGCATTCCCCCCTCCCGTTTCGATCTCTTCAGTCCTTGCTCTGACGATGGGCTCTGTGGGGACTTCAAAAGGGAGTTTTGTGATAATGAGACATTTCAGTGAATCTCCTTTTACGTCCACTCCTTCCCAGAACGAATCGAGGCCGAATATTACGCAATTCTCACTCTCGCGCATGGTTTCCAGCATCAACCGGTTTGGTATCTCTCCCTGCATCATCGGATTCAGTCCCATATCCTGCAAGGACCTGCCTGCAAGCGCCCAGGTGTTGCGCATGCTCTCCCGGGACGTGAAAAGCACCAGCATTCCGCCGTCTTTCTTTAATGCCTCTTCAATAATGACGCCTGCCAACTTTTCGGGGCTGCCGGGCTGCTTATAATTTATCCCTTTCTTTATTTGTACGGAAATCTGGTCCCTGAAATCGAAAGGAGAGGCAACAGAAAGTGTTTCGGCATCATCAAGTCCGAGCACTTTGGCGGTGAAGCTGAAATTCCCCGAAACCGAGAGCGTGGCTGAAGTAAAAATAATAGACCTGTACGACGGAATGATATAGTGGAGCATGAAATCCCTGGGATAAACCGGAGCCATCCTGAGGGCGACCCTCTTTTCTTCGGTTTCCGCCCAACGGACAAAACCGGCTGTTTGGTCCGGACTGTCCACGCCGCCTGTGAATGCTATCATGCCTTCTGCCAATGCCTTCAGTTTGACAATCGATGCTTTGATCTCAAGCTCATCATCCTCCTGGAAAAGTCCTGTAGTGCCGCTCGCTATTTCTCCGATAAGTTTCCCGATGGAATCAGCAAGGCTGATCATCGGGCCTGAGAGTTCAAAGGTCCCTTTGATCGTCTCCCTGTGCTTTGCCGAATTCTTCACCCTGAGCCAAAAAAGTCCTATTTCGATCCTCAGTGATTCAACGGTCTGGAACAGAACGGGTGACTGGGACAAAAGTCCCCTGTACGTGCCCTTATCATCGGGTCTGAGCAGCCTGTTCATAAGCATCTCGAAGCCCCTGTTCGACAGCGTGATGCCCGCCACTTCTGAAAGCACGCTATCAAGAGCGTGCGCCTCGTCGATAACAAGCAGCTCTGCAGCGGGCAGGAGTCGCGCATCGGGATCGAGCATGGCATTAATGCCTACCAGTGCATGATTTGCCACAATTATTTGCGCCTTGTCCCATTCCCTGCGCGCGCTGAAATAGCAGCAGCGTGAAAAAAAAGCGCACTGCGGTCCTTTGCAGGCATCGGAATCAGAGCAAACCCTGTCCCAGATATGCACCCGCCGGAGATTGTAATCTTCTATGTCCCCTGTTTCTGTTCTGGAGGCCCACCTAACAGCATTCCATGTTCTTCGCTTTCGCGCTCATCGGAAGCCCTGAATGCATTGAGCCTCCTCAGGCAGAGATAATTCCTCCGGCCTTTTGCTATAGCATAGTCAAATGATTTCAGGCCCGAAAGAAACCGCAGGTCTTTTGATACGATCTGCTCCTGGAGATTGATCGTCTTTGTGGAAATAATCGCCCTTTCACCTGCTGCAAGGATGGGAGCGAGATAAGCGAACGTCTTTCCGGTGCCGGTGCCTGCTTCTGCCAGGAGAGTGCCGCCCCTTTCGATAATTCCCGCACAAGCCCGCAGCATGTCTAACTGGGGCTGCCGGGCTTCGTAATTTTCGAGGGCGCGGGCAACGACATTTTTCAGAAAATTCTCGGCCTCACGGCCCGTTTCTGAATTGATCATACAAAAATGGATTTTGAGTAGTTAGCTCTCATTATTCTTACATCTTATCCAAGAGCAGGCAAGACACAGTGCTGAAGCACTGTGGCCTGACTGCTCGACAGCTAATATAGTTATCAAGTGCAGGTACCGAGACTCGAACTCGGACGGGGTATAAACCCACCAGATCCTAAGTCTGGCGCGTCTGCCAATTCCGCCATACCTGCTTCAAAATAGTAACATATTGAATTCACCCGTTGCATATCCCGGATTCCCGTCCAATTGCAAAAATATGGCCTCTATTTTAAAATACGGGTCGGAAATGCTTGTAAAGAACGCGGCAGAGGATGAAAAACTCTGGTCCAAATTTACTGAAGAAATACTAATCACGGTCTGCAGAGTCCCCAGAGGAATTTATGAGCATTGATATTCGCACCCTGATTGTTGTCCTGGGCATCACTCATTTGATCCAGTTTGCCGTATTCTTTCAGCAATACAGGATAAATAAAACCTATAATGGCGTTGTATGGTGGTTGATGTGGAGCGCCGCGGAGGTCATAGGGTTTGGATCTATGCTTCTGCGGGAAATCGCTTCAATTCATTTGATGGCGATCATGGTCCAGAATTCCATGATCTTTTTAGGGACCATTTTCATTTATATCGGCGTGATGCGATTCCTTGGCAGGGAAGTGAAAAGGACGGCTATTTTTTCGGTTTTTGCCGTTTTTATTGCAGCCTTTGTCTATTTTGTCTACGTTGACAATAATATTGCTATCCGGGGAGTGATTATATGCGGGGCACTGGCAACTATTTCATTTCTTACCGCACGGGCTCTCCTTATTCACAAGATGCCCTCCATAGCAGCTTCCGCAAATTTTAATGCAGCGATCTTCCTCGTCCATGGCGGTGTTTTTACGCACCGCACCGTGATGATTATCGCTGGCACGCCGGTTGATCTTTATTTTACCCCAACGCTGTTTAATTATGTCCCGTATCTGGACGCGCTTCTCGTCAGTCTTCTGTGGACTTTCGGTTTTATCATTATGCTCAATCAACAGTTGAACGCGGAAATAACCCGCGATATCACTGACCGCAAACTGGCGGAAAAGGTCTTGCTTAAGAACGCCCGGCTGCTTCGCAGGGCTGAGGAGATGGCCAGGTTGGGTAACTGGGAATTTTTCCTGGATGAAAACAAGTTGCAAGCTTCCGAAGGGGCCGGGGCTATTTATGGGTTGGAGAACAAGGAGTGGTGTGTATCAGACGTGCAAAACATCCCGCTGCCGGAGTACCGGCCAATTCTGGACAGGGCACTGAAGGATTTGATCGAGCGGGGAATATCCTACAATGTCGAATTCAAGATCTGCCGGCCTACTGACGGCAAGATAATAGATATTCATTCAATGGCAGAATATGACTCAGCGAAAAATGTGGTTTTCGGTGTCATACAGGATGTCACGGACCACATGCGGACGGAAAAGGAAAGAGATACGCTGCAGATACAACTCCGCCATGCCCAGAAGATGGAGGCGATAGGGACCCTTGCGGGTGGTGTGGCGCATGACTTCAATAACATCCTCACGGCAATCATAGGCTATGGCGGCCTGGCGAAAATGAATGTTAAGGATGACGCGACAACGCTGAGGTATATGCAACAGATACTCGAGGCGGCAAATCGTGCCGGGGACCTTACGAAAAGGCTGCTTGCCTTCAGCAGGAAACAGATCATAGAGCCTGTGCTTATTGATCTCAATGAGATAGTAGGGAGCATCGAAAAAATGCTCGGGAGGATCATGACAGAGGATATAGAGCTCAGTACAGTCCTGAGCGCTGTAGAGCTTCCGGTCCTGGTTGACATAGGGCAGGTGGAGCAGGTCGTGATTAACCTTGCCGCCAATGCCCGTGATGCCATGCCTGATGGGGGACGTCTGGTTATACAGACGGATGCGGTCAATGTAGACAGCCGTTATGCCGAAGCACATATTTTTGAGAAGATGGGGATGTATGCCGTACTGACGGTATCGGATACCGGAGTCGGTATGGACCAGGAGACGAAGGAAAACATATTCGAGCCTTTCTTCACCACAAAGGAAGTCGGCAAGGGCACGGGTCTGGGGCTTTCCATGGTATACGGAATAATCAAGCAGCACAATGGCAACATCGATGTGCACAGCGAGGTGGGGAAGGGGACGACATTCAGGATATACCTGCCCCTGACACAGACAAAGAGAGGAGAAATATCCAAGCCGGTCCAAGCTTTGCCCGGAGGGAAAGGTGAGACGATAATTGTCGCCGAGGACGAACTTCAGGTCAGGGAGATTATTATGTCCTTTCTGCAGAAGAATGGTTATAAGATAATAGAGGCGGAAAACGGAGAGGAAGCAATAAGAAAATTCAAGAAAAACAGAGGTGTGGTGTCCCTTATTCTCCTTGACGTGATAATGCCGGTAAAGAACGGCAGGGAAGCATACGAAGAGATAAAGGGCATCGAGCCTGGTGTCAAGACGATATTCATGAGCGGCTACACTGACGATATAATATCGAGAAAGGGAATACTGGAAGAGGGCTTTGATTTCATCTCAAAGCCTATTAATCCTGACACATTGATGAGAAAGATAAGGGATGTATTGGACAGGTAGCCCCGCCAGTTCCGCCACTCTCGCTGGTTAATATGAGCTTACCGGCCCCGGTGTTTCGAAAAACTCTTCGGGCAATACCCTCTCTTGTGGAGAGTCGGTTATTTCATGGGACTGCGGGGCCTCCGAAAAATAACGCGGTCCCTGGGGGCGCCCTGTCATCCCGGTGAGGGCTTCAGGGGCAGCAGCCGATTCTGGTTGGATTACATTCACAAACTCACCCTTATTGTTGATAATGCCTATTTCGATCGAATAGTTTGCACCGGGGTTTATGTTGATAAAGGATTCTCCTATCCTCTCTGAAACAGGAGTATAAAAAAAAGAATCAGTCTTCATGTCACGTGCCCTGAGATTAAGACTTCCGCTGAGCGCGGCAAGCCTGTTTTGGGGTATTTCCCAGTAGACATAAAGCCGCGCGGGTGTCACCGGCATTGACACGATCCTGTCGTCATTATGACGTTCGGCAGGCAACGGAGGCAGAAGTTTCCTCGGCGACGCCGCTTTGGCTGTTCTTCTGCCTGCAGGCTTTTTTGCCGTTCCGGATACAGCATTCTTTCTGACTGCTGTTTTTCTTGCGGGTTTCGTACTGGCCGATTTTGACGGCTGGCGTCTGAAAACTTTTTTGGGAGACAGGGCCTTCACGAAATCTTCCTTTTTCCACTCTCTCCTGGCAGCGATACCCTTCCTCTTTGCCATTTTTCGCAATTCCTGAATAGTCTTTGCCCGGAGATCCTGCTTTGCCATCTATCCCCCTGCCAGGTGCCGAATTCTTAGGTATTCAAATACGTTATAGTATATAAACATAAAGTATTTAAATCCGGCAATCTCAAAAAAGCTTAGAGCTTGGAGTCTGGAGCAAAGAGCGAATAAATAAAGAGCTTCAAGAGCTTTGCTTTAGCTCTTAGCCTTTTTCGGATAGAAATGCCGGAAAGCTCAATAAGGTTTTAATAGCTCTATATCTTTCATCGGATAATGCTTGAAGTTCCTTGTGACGAGCGTCAGTTGCATTTCTTTTGCAGTCGCTGCAATCAAGGCGTCCCCTATGTTTACAGTGTGACTTTTGTTGAATTTCCTCATATATTCACCGGCCTTGTCCGCAATTGCCATATCAACATTCACTGGTGTCAGAAGTACCAGGAGACTGTTTACAGTATCTTCCTCCCCCGTCCGTATGCCTGCAAATATTTCACTTCTGCTGATTACAGAGACAAAAAGAAGCGATTCTTTTTCGATCTCGGCAGTCAAATAAGCAAGGGCGTTTTTATCTTTCCTCAAATGATCAATCAATATATCGCTATCTATTATCAGCGACTTTTGCATTGAAGCCTCTTGAGCCTTGATTCCCATCCCCGGCGGATGTTGTCAACATATTCGATACTGTCGGATATATCCTTTCTGCCGGCCCATATGCCGTAACTTTTCTTAAGTAACGTCTTCTTTGAAACCAACAAGGGACTTTTGGGATGCGAGAGCATCTCCTGAATAAAGTTTTGCTGGGAAGCGCTAAGATGCTGAATCTTTCTTATAACATCAGCAAAGAGTTCACCTTCCATTTGTTTTGCATGTTGCACGGCGTTCACCTCCCAATGAAAGAGTTGTTTATATTATATCACCCCAGAGGGGAAGATTTCTGTAGGGGAATGGAACCTCTATCCCGCGGTTTTTTGCAAAATCGGCTGTGCGGGGAGTGTCCCGTCGGGCCACGCAATGTCTTTAACAAAAGAACAATAAAAAAAGGAGTTACTTGCGTAACTCCTTGAATTTTCAACGTCCCCAAAGGGATTCGAACCCTTGTTACCGCCGTGAAAGGGCGATGTCCTAGGCCGGGCTAGACGATGGGGACAACATCCCAAAAAATCTGCGATTTTTCGGGAGCCCTGAATTATGAGCCGCGTTGGATTCGAACCAACGACCCACGCCTTAAAAGGGCGTTGCTCTACCAACTGAGCTAGCGGCCCTCACCACATAAATCAGTTACATTATGGTTTACTTTAATTCAGAATATATAATTTACTATTTGTACCGGTTTTTTGTCAACTCAAAAGCCGTATAAAAACAAACACTATCTACTTGTCTAATGTCTGTTCCAGGCTGTGCAAGACCTTTGCGCGACGGCCCTGCAGCCTCTTGCCCGCCGGTTTTTTTGACATTCATCCACATATTATGTTAAAAAATATACTAAAATCAAATATTAATGAGGAAGAGTTCAATGCATCTTTTCAATTATAAGGATGGAGAGTTATATGCCGAAGATGTAAAAGTGCATGACATTGCCACAAAATTCGGTACGCCTCTTTTCATTTACAGCTACAATACTCTGCTTCGGCATTTTAAGGCTTATAAAGATGCATTCAGCGGGTTCCCGAACCTTATTTGCTATGCGCTCAAGGCCAACTCAAATGCCGCGTTGTTGAAATTGTTTGCAAAAAACGGCAGTGGTGCGGATGTGGTTTCCGGAGGAGAAATTTACAGGGCCCTTAAAGCCGGAATCCCTGCCAAGAAAGTAGTATATGCCGGCGTCGGCAAAACCGAGGAAGAGATTCGTTACGCACTGAAAAGCAAGATTCTCATGTTTAACGTGGAATCCGAGGATGAGTTGCGGGAAATCGACAGGATTGCGGGCAAAATGAAGGTGAAAGCGCCCATTGCCCTCCGGATCAATCCTGACATAGACCCGATGACCCATCCATACATCTCTACGGGGTTAAGGAAGCACAAATTCGGCATACCGATGGAGAATGCCCTTGAGTATTACAATCTTGCGCTCGGCATGAAAAATATAGCCGTCCTGGGTATTCATAAGCATATCGGCTCTCAACTTACAAAGGTTTTGCCGTTTGTTGATGCGATCAAGAAAATACTGGCTCTTATGGACGAATTGGCAAAACACGGGATAAAAATAGATTATCTCGACATCGGAGGCGGCCTGGGCATTACATATTATGATGAAACGCCCCCAAATCCATCGCAGCTTGCAAGGAATATTTTGCCTTTGCTGAAAGACAGGAAGATTACCCTGATTGTGGAACCTGGCAGGTCTATTGTGGGCAATGCAGGCATTCTGGTGACGAAAACCCTTTACCTTAAGAAAGGGGATGATAAGGATTTTGTTATAGTTGACGCCGGAATGAACGACCTCATACGACCTTCTATCTACAGTGCATATCACCATGTGCAGCCTGTTCTGAAGAACAGAAAAGAAAAGATTTTCGCGGATATAGTAGGCCCGATATGCGAATCCGCAGACTTTCTGGCAATGAACAGGGAAATGCAGAGCGTCAAGCAGGGCGAATATCTGGCCGTGATGAGCGCGGGAGCATATGGATTTGCCATGTCGTCGAATTACAACAGCCGCACAAAGGCAGCAGAAGTTCTAGTCAAAGGCAAGAACTGTTCGCTTATAAGAAAAAGAGAGACTTACAGCGACCTTGTGAAGGGCGAGAGCATTCCCAAATTTATTTAGTCATGGAACTCAATTTTACAAAAATGCAAGGAGCGGGCAATGACTTCATTGTCATTGACAGCAGGGAACTTGACCTTTCCCGGCATTTTGACATGGCTGAACTTGCCAGGATGCTTTGCAACAGGAGGTTCGGCATCGGTGCCGATCAGCTCCTGCTGCTTTGTTCTTCAGACGAGGTTGACTTTAAAATGGTCATATTTAATGCTGACGGGGGCGAGGTCGAGATGTGCGGCAACGGCATACGATGCCTTGCCAGGTATATCTGGGACCGGGAGATTTCGACCAAGGATGTTTTGAAAATTGAAACTCTCGCAGGCATAATGCGGCCGGAACGCGCCGGAAAACTTGTGAAGGTTGACATGGGAGAGCCTGTTCTGGATGCGGAAAAGATTCCCGTTGCACTCCAGTCCAATGCTCCTGTAATAGATTACCCTTTGAAGATCAATGATCAGGTGTTCAAAGTTACCTGTGTTTCGATGGGGAATCCCCACGTTGTAATTTTTATGAATGAAGACATTTCCCTCTTCCCGGTGTCTGTTTACGGACCTGTCATAGAAAGCCACCCTCTCTTCCCCAATAAAACAAATGTCGAGTTTGTTAATGTGTTGAATGGCAAGGAACTCAGGATGAGGGTCTGGGAGAGGGGAGCGGGGGAGACTATGGCATGCGGGACCGGCGCCGCGGCTTCTGCTGTTGCCGCCATGCTTAAAGGACTTACGGAGAGGAACGTCACAGTGCATCTGGCGGGGGGTGACCTGGACATACAATGGCCGGTCGATGGCCGCGTCTATATGACGGGTCCTGCTGCAGAAGTTTTTGAGGGCAGAATTACAAATCTTTCGGAAAAGAGAGCTGAACAAAGGAGACATCAGCGAAAGCAGTGTGAGACAACGCTTGATTTCCGCAAGAAGGGAGAAGCGAAGGGTACAGTTTACAGGGGCATCTGCACCGACATAAGCGAAAGTGGGTTAGGTATCGTGACCGACATCGAGCTGCAACCGGGTGAACTTCTTTCTTTTTTAAAAAAAGACAGCCAATCTATACTAAAAAGCGCGGTCGTAATCTGGAGTACTAATTATGAAAAAAAATGCAAAGCCGGCCTGATGTTCATATAAAACCAGGCGCCAGACCATAGGCTAAAGGCTATAGGAAAAAAACACATTTAAAATATATAATTAAATAAACAGGCGGGACAGACAAGGGGCTTTTTGATTGCGGTGTTTGGCCTATAGCCTCTCGCCTATAGCCTATTGCCTGTCTTTTTGGAGGTGCATATGTTTCACGGTTCCTTCGTTGCGCTGGTAACGCCGTTCAAGAACGGTAAGTTTGATGAAAAAGCCTATCGTAAGCTGATCGATTGGCAAATAGCCGAGGGTACCCACGGCATTGTGCCCTGTGGATCTACCGGAGAGGCTGCGACCCTCGACTTTGATGAGCATTACAGGGTCATCGAGGTCGCGGTGAAAACCGCTAAACGGAGAATACCGGTTATAGCCGGCACGGGCGCAAATTCGACTGATGAGGCGATACTAATTACCAAAAAGGCCCAAAAACTTGGCGCCGACGCCGCTCTTGTCGTTGTGCCCTATTACAATAAACCTACTCAGGAAGGCCTTTTCCTTCATTTCAAGGCCATTGCAAAAGCTGTGAACATTCCTGTCATTCTTTACAATGTGCCGGGAAGGACTGCTGTAAACATGCTGCCTGCGACTGTGGCAAGGCTTCTTGAATTCAAGAACATTGTCGGGATCAAGGAGGCAACCGGCGACATCAGACAGGCTAGTGATCTCATAAGGCTTTGCGGCGACAGGCTTGCCGTTATTTCGGGGGACGACTTCAGCACCTTTCCCATGCTCGCCCTTGGCGGCAGGGGAGTTATTTCAGTTACGGGCAATATAGCGCCGAAAATGGTTGCCGATATGTGCAATGCCTGGGAAAAGGGCGACATCGCAAAAGCGAAACAACTGCACTACAAACTTGAACCTCTGAATGCTGCAATGTTTATAGAGACTAATCCTATTCCGGTAAAAACGGCCCTGGCCCTTATGGGAAGAGTGAAGGAAGAATTCAGACTTCCGCTCTGTGAAATGTCCGCCGCGAACAAGGAGAAACTGAAAGGGGTGCTTAAAAGTGCAAAACTTATTTAAAATTAAAATATGGCGAAGGGCAAAGGACAAAAAATGGCAAAGGGCTAACGGCGAAGGGCCAAAGGCTAAAGGTTTAGTAATAAAAAAAATGAAAAGTTTATCTTTGTTCCGGTCTTTTGCCCTTAGCCTTTTGCCATTAGCCCTTAGCCTTTTTTGTCTTTTGTCTTTAGCCGGTCCTTTGGTTTATGCTGAGAATCCCTCTCCATTTGCAGGAGACAAGCTTGTCAATCACCCGGCTCCTGAATTTACGTTGAAAGACGTTACGGGCGCTGCCTTCTCCCTCTCTGCCTATAAAGGCAGAGTGGTGCTCCTCAACTTTTGGGCAACCTGGTGCCCGTCCTGCAGAGAGGAAATGCCTTCCATGAACAAGCTGAGCCAGCAGCTTAAAAGCAGAAAATTCTCAATTATTGCCGTGGCCGCAGATCGTTCAGTCCCGGATGTCACGGCTTTTCTCAAAGATCGTCCGACGGATTTCACCGTGCTGCTTGATAATAGTCTTTTCGTGTCGAAATCTCTTTATAAAGTATTTGTGCTGCCTACAAGTTACCTGATCGATAAGGAAGGCGTTATCGTGCAGAAGTTCTACGGAGAAGAAGACTGGTCCGATCCTGAACTAGTCAAGAAAATAGAATCACTTTTTTGACGGTCTCGTAAAAAGCCCATATGCTGCGTTGCGCTGCATCCTTCGTCACTGCGACGTACAAAACAGTACGCCTCATTCCTCAGGATTTGCGCGCCTTGCCTATGGCCTTTTTACGAAACCGTTATTATTTATTCGTATATTTGAGCTTCGGGGCTGAAGATAGCAGCAATTCTGTGTAGGGGTGCTGTGGCGAGCGGAATAAGTCCTCTGTCTTGGCCTGTTCGACAATTTTGCCCAGGTGCATAACCGCAACTTCATCGCTGAAATAACGTACAACCTTCAGATCATGGCTTATAAAGATGAATGATATGGCCGAAGTTTTCCTGATCTTGTCGAAGAGATTGAGAATTTGTGCCTGAATCGAGACATCGAGCGCCGAAAGAGGTTCATCGGCTATAATCAATTCCGGTGATAGGGCAAGTGCCCGTGCAATACAGACGCGCTGGCGCTGTCCGCCGCTGAACTCGTGGGGATACCGGAACAATACGTTCTTATTAAGGCCGACCTGTTCCAGGAGCTGAATTACCCTGTCTGCAATATCGCCCTTCGCAAGAATCTTGTGGATCTTTAAAGGTTCCGACAACGTATCGATAATCCTCATTCTTGGATTAAGTGACGCAAATGGGTCCTGAAAAACTATCTGAACGGACCTTCTGAAATGTTTGAGCTGATCGCCTTTGAAGCCGGCAATGTCCCGGCCCTTAAAAAAAATTGTTCCATCAGTGGGCTTAAGCAGCTTCAGTATCATTCTCGCTACCGTTGATTTTCCGCATCCGCTCTCGCCGACGATCGCAAAAACACGGTCTTTCTCCACTTCGAAGCTTATGCCGTCAACAGCCTTAATCCACTTTTCGGGCTTGCCCAGGCCGGTGCTTACGGGAAAATACTTCCTGATTGAATCAACGGCGAGCAAAGGCGCCGGACGCTCTGTCATGCCTGTACCCCATTGCCCCGGTATCCATGCTGCACCGCTTCCCACCGGATGCATCGCGCATAATGATTTTCAGCGACTTCCTCCAGCGCCGGCTCTGCACGCTTGCATTCGGGGACCATCGCAAAGCACCTGTCCGAGAACTTGCAGCCTTCGGGTAAATGTCCCGGCGGAGGTACAGAACCGGCTATAGGTTTAAGTGCTGTGCCCCTGGAAACCGGGACAGAATCAAGAAGACCCACCGTATAGGGATGCGACGTATTCCCGAACAGTTCCTGCGCGTCAGCAAGTTCCATTATCCGTCCGGCATACATGATAGCAACTCTGTCAGCCTGCTCGGAAATGATGCTCAGGTCATGAGTAATGAGGAGGATTGCCATCTGTCTTTCCCTTCTCAGGTCCTGCAGAAGCGAAAGTATCTGGGCCTGTATTGTCACGTCGAGCGCCGTCGTAGGCTCATCGGCGATGAGCAGGGAAGGATTGCATGCTATTGCCATGGCAATCATAACACGCTGCCGCATTCCCCCGGACAGCTGATGGGGATAGTCCTTGACCCTTGATTCAGGGGCCGGCATTTTTACCGCCCGCAGCAAATCAACAGCTTTTTCCATCGCTTCTTTACCGGATGTCTTTAAATGGGTGATCAGTGCTTCCGCAATCTGGTAACCGACTGTAAGGACGGGATTAAGCGATGTCATGGGCTCCTGAAAGATCATGGAAATATCTTTCCCCCGTATCTGACGCATTTCACTGTCACTGAGTTTCAGGAGATCTCTGCCGCTGAATAATATTTCACCTTCCGCATGAGCATGAGAAGGAAGAATATTCAGAATCGATAAGGCCGTAAGGCTCTTGCCGCAGCCGCTTTCGCCCACTAACCCGAAAACTTCGGCTTTTTTTATATTAAAGGAAACGCCGGAAACAACTTTAAGATTCCCCTGATCGGCGGAGAACAGTACCGAGAGGTTTCTTATATCCAGAAGAGAGGGAATCCCGACCATTTATCGCAGAATATCGCTTCTACTGCTGGGGCTGATTAAGAGCATCATGAAACGGCTTGCCCAGCTTGAAATGCAATACTCTCTTGGCGGGCACCTCGACTTTTTCGCCGGTCCTCGGATTTCTCGCGATTTTTGCGTTTCTGTTTTTGATCCTGAAATTTCCGAAGCCCCTGATTTCTATTTTTTCACCACGCGCGAGGGCGTCTTTCATTCCATCAAAGATTGTGTTAATAATAGTCTCAACCTGTTTTTTTGTAAGGTCCTGGACTTTCTCCGTCACCTTTTCGATTAATACCGATTTTGTCATTTGTCTCCTCCCGCAATATCAAATTTTATATGTTGAATGCTGAATTAATGAATCGTTAGTTTTTATCCTTAAAGTTTGATTCTCTTCTATAATTTAACATTCAAAATTAATCATTTAACATTTTAATTGTTTCATGGGACATACATGTATTTCAGTTCCACCGAGGGGAGCAACTTTGATACTTTTTCATGCAGCTCGCTGCTGAACATCTCAAGAATGGAAGATTTTTCCTTTTTGCTTACCACTTCGGGTTCTCCCTTTATTCCAACCATCCGGGCGGCGGCTTTGACCGCGTAATCGAGGTCCCCGAGTTCATCCACGAGTCCCGCTTTTATCGCCTGTCTTCCCGAGAATATCCTGCCGTCAGCTATTTTTCTTACGTCCCCGACAGACATTTTTCGCCCTTCGGATACCGCGGCAATAAACTGTTCATGGACATCGTCCATAACGCCTTGCAGTATCTGCCGTTCCTCCGCTTCTATGCCCCTGAAAGGAGATGCGATATCTTTATGCTTGCCGCTCTTTATGACTTCCGTTTTCAGTCCCAGCTTGTCCATGAGCCCCTTGACATTGGGTATTTCCATGATTACTCCAATGGAGCCGGTGATAGTTCCGGGATTGGCGATAATCCTGCTGGCAGGCGCGGAAATGTAGTAGCCTCCTGACGCAGCAACCGAACCCATAGACACGACGACCGTCTTCTTGGCGGCAGCCTTTTTCACCGCGTCGTATATCTCCTGGGAAGGCACAACGCCGCCGCCGGGGCTGTTCACTCTCAACACTATGGCTTTTATTGAGCTGTCTTTCACGTATCCGCTTATTTCTTCGGTAACGGATCTTGCGTCTATTATGGGACCCTCCACCTTGACAAGTGCGACCTTGCTTGTGAAAGACAGCTTTTGCCCCAGAAAGGTGAACAAAGAGCTCAAAACCATCAGGAATAAAAGAAAGGCCCCTATGAAAATAATTATCTTCTTAGCTTTCATGTGTTTTAAGATTTTTCATACTGAGGCCTATCTTCCTGTCCTCAATATTCAGTTTAATGATCCTGACATTAATTTTAGTGCCCTCTTTTATTTCTTTCGAGGGATCTATCTCAGATGAATAGACAAGCCCCTCGACATCGCCTTCCAGTTCGACAAACATACCGAAATCAGTAATTCTCAGTACTTCCCCCATGAACTCCGCCCCGAGTTTGAATTTCGCGGGTATCTCGTTTTGCCAGGGATCGGGTGTCAACTGTTTTACGCCTAGCGCCATCCTCTCCTTTTCCGGGTCAAGGCTCAGCACGACCGCCTCGATTTTCTGACCTTTCTTGAGTGTCTCAGACGGGTGTTTGATGTGTTTTGTCCAGGAAAGGTCGGAGATATGAATCAAGCCGTCTACGCCCTCGGGAAGCCTCATAAATGCTCCAAAATCGGTAATGGTTTTGATTTTTCCAGTGACGGTATCGCCGACTTTGTATTGCGCGCCCACTACATCCCATGGCTTAGGCGAGAGCTGTTTGATACTGAGAGACAGCCGTCTCTCGTCCTTGTTAATGCTCAACACGATCGCCTCCACCTCGTCGCCCACTGAAACGTACTTTGACGGATGTTTAAGGCGCGGGGCCCAATCCAGCTCTGAAACGTGTACAAGACCTTCGAGCCCTTCCTCAATTTCTATGAAGACTCCGTAATCGGCAATGGTCACCACTTTGCCATTTATCTTCATTCCGGGCCCGTATTTCTCGCCGACCGTGAGCCAGGGGTCGTCTATTTTCTGTTTGTAGCCGAGAGTGACTTTCTGCGACTGGTCATCATACTTGAGGATGATGAACTCGGTCTCATCCCCGATGGAGAAAAATTCGGAAGGGTGGTTGACCCGTCTCCACGATATGTCCGATATATGAAGCAGGCCGTCTATACCGCCGAGGTCGACGAAAACGCCGTAATCTGTTATGTTCTTTACAGTCCCTTTGAGGACTGCGCCCTCTTTAAGGACTTTGAGCGTGTCCTTTTTCTTTTTGTTTCTCTCCTCTTCGATGACTACACGCCGTGATACGATCAGGGAGAGGGCCGAGGTCTGTCCGGAGAAACTTTTTTGAGGGACCAGCTTCAGTATTTTCAGCGGCACGACCTGGCCGATATAGGCGTCAAGGTCCCGTACCCCTTTGATGTCTATCTGGGAAGCGGGCAGGAACGCCTTTGTGCCCATCACATCGGCAAACAATCCGCCTTTTGTTTTCTCGATGACCTTTCCCTCGATCTGTTGATTATTGTTAAAGGCGGCAGTCAGCATTTCCAGAGACCTTATTTTAAGGGCCTTGTCCTTTGAGAGGACAACTACACCCTCTTCATCATTTATTCTCTCGACAAAAACATCTATTTCATTCCCTTCCCTCAACCCTGCAAGCTCCTCTGCAGTGAACTCCGAGGACGGGATAATGCCTTCAGATTTATAGCCGACATCCACGACGATTGTATCGCTTTTCACCACAATAATGCGTCCCTTTGTGACCGCCCCTCTCTCTACGCGATGTAGTGTCTCAGCATAAAGTTTTTCGAGTTCTTTGGTTTCTTCTTTCGTCTGGGTATCCATTAGGCGCCCTTCCTCCTCTATCTCTAATTCTTTCCTGTACCTCTTTGATGATCCAGTCAGGCGTCGAAGCCCCCGCAGTAATGCCGATGCTCTTCACGCCGGAAAACCATGCCTCCTTTATTTCAGAGGCGGTCTCGATGTGATATGTGAGGACCGACATGGAATTGCAGAGATTGGCAAGCTGTGTTGTGTTGGCGCTGTTCTTGCCGCCGACAACAAGCACCATGTCAACCGCTTTTGCCATTTGCTTCGTCTCTTTAAGCCTGAGAGCTGTGGAATTGCATATCGTATTATAAACCTTAATTTCCTTGACGCGCTCAAGCATGTCAAGCATGATTTCTTTTAAAAGCGACAGGGGTTGGGTTGTTTGCACCACCACTCCGACTTTGTTTTTCAGCTTCGGAAGCTTTTTCCCGCTGTTGACCACGACAACATCCTTACCGGCGTAACTCATGAGTCCCTTAACCTCAGGATGTTCCTTATCGCCGATAATGACAACCTGGTATCCGGCTTCCTTCAAAAGTTTAGCATATTGTTGTGCCTTTTTCACGAAAGGACATGTGGCATCAATGACTTTATAGGTCTTTTTGCCCAACTTTTCCAAAACCCCGCAGGGGACGCCGTGCGTCCTGATGATAAGCACGTTTATATCGCCTACATCAATGCTGCCTGTCGGCTCAACTCCCTCGGAGCGCAATTTTTCAATGACCTGGGGGTTATGGATTATCGGTCCCAACGTATAAACATTGCTGTTGTTTTGCGCAGTGTTAAACGCCATGTCAACCGCCCTTTTTACCCCGAAACAGAATCCCGCCCTTTTTGCAGTTATGATTTTAACGTTATTTCCCATATCTGTAGGATACAGAACTTTGCACAGACAATTCAAGGTGTTATATTGAAGGCCAAAGGCTAACGGCTAATGGCAAAAGGTAAAAACAAAAAAAAGACCAGCGGGTTGGACTCTTTAACCTTTCGCCTTTCGCCCTTAGCCTTTTGCCTGTATCTTTACAAAAAGGAGAGAATGGCGTCGGTGACTTCTTCCAGGGTCATATGTGTTGTGTCGATGTATATGGCATCCTCCGCTCTTTTGAGCGGGGCGATGTCACGCCGGCTGTCCCGAATGTCCCTGTCGCTGACATCTTTCAATGCCTCTTCCATGGTGATGGAGACACCTTTTTCTCTTAATTGCAAATATCTTCTCCGGGCCCTGCTTTCTTCCGTAGCGTCGAGGTAGAATTTCCTCCATGCGCCGGGAAAAACAACGGTGGTCATATCTCTTCCTTCAGCGACAATATCATCATGGATTGCCGCGTCCCGCTGGATTTCCAGAAGGAAGTCCCTTACCGGCTTTCGCGCTGAAAAAACAGAAGCATAATGTCCGGCCTCCGGGGTCCTTATAGCATCTGATACGTCCCTGTCATTCAGGAAAACGCGGTCGTCTTTAAAATATACCGCTACGCCACCCAGCGCGCTGCGGACCTGCTCGTCACTGCTTTCAGGCACCAGGTCAGCGCCTGTCAAGTGCAGGGCCACGGCCCGATAGAGGGCACCTGTATCCAGAAATCGAAACCCCAACCGCGCTGCCAGGAGTTTGGACAGGGTACTTTTCCCGGAACCGGAAGGGCCGTCTATTGCCACAACCTTTCCCATCAGTCTCCCTCAAACTCTGTCAGCGAATATATTTTATAGCCTTTCTCCCTGAGTTTCGCCGATCCGCCCACATCAGGCAGATTGACGATGAAAGCCATTTCCATAATAACGCCTCCCAACTTTTCAATAAGGGACGCTGCGGCCAGGGCTGTCCCTCCGGTTGCAAGGAGGTCATCGATCAGGAGCACCCGGCAACCTTTTGTGATGGAGTCCTTGTGCATTTCTATGGTATCGGTCCCGTACTCAAGGGCATATTCGTGACTTACTGTTTCAGCAGGGAGCTTTCCTTTTTTCCTGACAGGAACAAACCCTTTACCCAATGTGTAGGAAAGGGCGCCGCCGATAATAAAACCTCTGGACTCTATTCCGACGATAACATCAAAAACCTTGTCTTCTCTTATATAGCGTTGAGTAAGGCTGTCTATGACGAGTCTGAACCCCACGGGGTCCTTGATAAGTGTGGTGATGTCCCTGAACATAATACCTTTCTTGGGATAATCCGGTATTGTCCTTATTTTCGATTTTATCGGCATGACTTTCCTCCTAATCTAAATTATTTATAAAGTCTGTCAAAGAGCAGGCAGGACATGGTGCTGAAGCGGACTTTTGCAGCCTGAGACGCCATGGATGGCTGAACAGGCTGCAACAGCCTCGGAGCAAGGCTGGATGCCTTGCGAGAATGAGCTGAAGCACTGTGGCCTGCCTGCTCGACATCGGATGAACAATCCGGGCTAAATTCTGCACGAGCATTCCGTGAAGTTTATTTTCCCTATGGTCCTGACAAGCAGTTTTTTTACGTTCTCTGCATTTTTTGTCATTATCGCCTCTATCATCTCCCACGTAACGGGCGCTTCTCCCTCTTTCCAGCAATCGTAATCGGTGGACATCGCAATCGGCTGATAGCAGATTCCAACTTCCCTGGCCAGTATCACTTCGGGCACAGTCGACATATTGATAACATCAGCCCCCAGCTTTCTGAACATGTGCGATTCCGCTTTTGTTGAAAAGCGGGGACCCTCTATGGTTATGACGGTGCCCTTGCCGTGGTGTTTGAGCTTAAGTTCTTTTGCGGAAGACATAAGCATGGACCTCAGGACCCGGCAGCAGGGATCGCTCATCGGAGTGTGAATGACCTGCTCGTCATGAAAGGTGAGGGGCCTGTGTTTTGTAAAATCTATAAACTGATCGACAAAGACAAAGTCTCCCGGTTTTATCCGCTGCCTCAGAGATCCTACGGCAGTGGTGGCGAGGATATGCGTACACCCCTCTTTCTTGAGCGCATGTATATTGGCCCTGTAATTAATGCCGGAAGGATATATGGAATGTTTCTTGCCGTGCCGAGCAAGGATAACGACGTTCACGCCGTCTATTTTACCCACGGTAAGGGGCGAAGAAGGTTTGCCATAAGGGGTGGCTACCTTTTTTTCTCTGCTTTCTTTCATGATGCGTGGATCGTCCATGCCTGAACCGCCGATAATACCGATTTTTACAGTGTCCATATCATCTCCCTTCAAAAAAATAATTACGAATTATTAATTAATGACCACAATTACGGGTCCTTAATTGTCTTTTACTTATCATGGATTGACCATAACGGTTTTCAGTTGTTCGAAAAAGCCGGGGAATGAAATGTCAACGCAGGAGGCATTGTTGATGACCGTTGTCCCTTCAGCAACAAGCGCGGCAACGGCCATGGACATGGCTATCCGGTGGTCCCCATGGCTCTCCACACTGCCGCCCTTTAATACTGCATTACCCTTGATGGCCAGGCCGTCCGGATATTCCTCCACCTCTGCCCCGAGTTTCCTGAGTTCAGATGCCATTGCACTGATCCTGTCTGATTCTTTCACCCTCAATTCCTCTGCGCCCCGTATCTCGGTAATACCTTTCGCCTGTGTTGCAAGTACGCAGAGAATGGGGAATTCATCAATAATTGCAGGGATGCCCTCTTTGTTTATGCTGACGGCGTTGAGCCGCCCGGCAGACTTGCAGTAAAGGTCTGCAACAGGCTCACCGGACATTTCACGCCTGTTGAGCATCTCTACCCCTGCTCCCATTTGTTTTACCGCATCGATCAGTCCTGTCCTGGTAGGGTTGACGCCGACGTTCCTGATCAGCAACTCCGAGCCCGGCACAATAAGAGCTGCCGCTATAAAAAAAGCAGCTGACGAAAAATCAGAAGGCACGCTCATGTCAAACGCATTCAGTTCGGTACCGCCTTTTATCTTTATAGGCTTGCCAGCGCCGCCCGTTTCAATATCAGCGCCCATTGAAGCCAGCATCTTTTCAGTGTGGTCACGGGATTTAAAGGGTTCTGTCAACGATGTAACGCCATCGGCATAAAGCCCCGCCAGAATAAGGCATGATTTTACCTGCGCGGACGCTACCGGCATTTTGTAATGAAATGCCTTAAGGCCGCCGCCCCTTACTGCAATAGGCAGACAGGTATTGCCGGCCCTGCCGGAAATATTGGCGCCCATCTCCCGAAGAGGGGCAACGACCCGGGCCATAGGCCGTTTCCTGAGAGAATCATCGCCGGTCAGTGTCGAAAAAAACGGGTTGCCGGCAAGGATGCCGGTGATGAGCCGGACGGTGGTCCCCGAATTACCGCAGTCGATCACGTTAAAGGGCTCTTTGAGTCCGAAGAGTCCCTTGCCGCTTATCAGTACTTCATTTCCGTCTTCTTCAAAAACTTCGATCCCCAGCATTCTGAATGCGTTCAGGGTGCTTAACGGATCTTCCGCCCTGAGGAAGTTCCTGACCCTGCTCCTCCCGTTTGCGATCGAGGCAAACATGATGGCCCGGTGAGAGATGGACTTGTCGGGCGGCAGCAGCAGTTCACCCTTGAGATACTTTGCTTTTCCGAGTTCCCGCGTTATCATGTTATCTTCTTTCTCAGCGCCTGCGCCCTTGAGATTTCATGTTCCAGTCCAGCGGCATCGGTATCCCTGATAAGCATGGCCAGCGCTTTAAGATGGTTTTCGAAGCGCTCCATTAATGCAACAAGATTATCTCTGTTGGAAAGTGCTATGTCCCTCCACAGTTCGGGCGAGCTGAGCGCTATCCGCGTGGTGTCTTTAAAGCCCGGTCCGGCATATTCCAGATATTCGGCTCCGGCGGAGTCGACTGTATTAACCAAAGCATAGGCAATGAGATGAGGAAGATGACTTACGGCCGCATAAATCCTGTCGTGCAGCATGGGGTCCATCAGTTCGACCCTGCCGCCAAATAATTCCCACATGGACACGATTTGCTGCTGAGCCTTTTTATCGGAACGGGCTGTAGGAGTAACTATACACCTTGCCTGGTCGAAGAGGTCGGGTCTGGCATAACCAATGCCTGAATTGTCGCTTCCCGCTATGGGATGGGAGCCGACATAATGAGCGCCCTCGGGCATTAAAGTCTCCAGTTCATGGACGAGAGGGCCTTTTACACTTCCCACATCCGTAACGAGAGCGGTTTTCTTTAATATATTCCGCATATCGGACATTAGTTTTTTTAGCGAGCCGACAGGGGTGGCGAGGATAACAAGGTCCGCACTCCCGCATGCCCTTCCGATTTCGAGGCTGTATTCGTCTATAATGCCCTCCTTTTTTGCCTCTATTAAATTTGTCTCGTTCCTGCCAAGACCGCAGATCGTGCCGCAAAGCCCGCGGTCCTTGAGGGCGAGGGCGCACGAGGCCCCTATCAGCCCGACCCCGATAATAGTTACATTGTCGAAAAACAGTTTGCGCATGACCCTACATTATATATCTTTTGCCGACAGTTAATAAATATGTACGCGCATAAGGAGGACAGGAGAAGGGGAGCACCCTGCAATTAATTTAATAATAAATTGGACCGGCAGGGGCAGGCTGTTTATCGGCACGATAGCACGGGTGTACTGGAGCGGGGGCGAGTAACGCCGAGCCCCAACCGGGAATGTGCACGAATAGTGCAATTTCAAGAAACATTGTGTTGGAAAGGTCAGTTTTAGCGGGCCGAGAAACAGCCTGCCCCTGCCGGTCCCTTCCATTATTTATGTTAAACTATGATATGTCTTTTTCCATTCTTGTTCGCAGTGTTAATTGGATCGGTGATGCCGTTATGACCGTGCCTGCCTTACGCGCATTAAGAAAGGCATATCCCGGTGCAACCATAAGTCTGCTTGCCAAACCGGCTGTCATACCGGTTTTTGAAGGCAATCCCGATATCGACGAGATAATAGCTTATGATGAAAAATTCAATGGCGTCATTGGGAAATTCAGGCTCGCCAGGTTACTCCGGAAAAAGGGATTTTCGATGGCCGTACTTTTCCAGAATGCCTTTGATGCCGCACTGATTGCACGCCTTGCCGGGATCCCCAGGAGGATCGGCTACAACCGGGACAGAAGAGGCTTTCTTCTGACAGACCCAGTCCCCTTTAATGGCGATGACCGTAAGGTACATCATATAAGATACTATTTGAAACTCCTTGCTTCAGCCGGTATCCGGGCGGACTTCGGGGAGCCTGTAGTGTACCTTACTCTTGAAGAGCGGTTACATGCCCGCTCGATATTATCCGGGTTGAGCAGGCCCGTTCTCGGCGTTAACCCCGGCGCAACCTTTGGCTCCGCAAAACGCTGGCTCCCGGACAGATTCGCGGAGGTGGCGAACTGGCTCAGAAAGGAGTCCGGCGGCAGCATAGTAATTTTCGGAAGTGAAAAGGAGGCTGAACTGGCTCAGGAAATAGACAAGCGCATTCCCGAAGGCAAACTCTTCCTCGCAGGTAAAACATCGCTCAGGGAGCTTGCGGCGCTGATTGCTGAATGCGATGTTATGCTCACGAATGATTCGGGTCCAATGCATATCGCCTGCGCGGTGGGCACGCCCACGATGGCGATATTCGGCTCCACCGACCCCTCGCTCACAGGCCCCGCCGGGGAAGGCCACCATGCAATAAAGAAAGACTTCTCGTGCAGCCCCTGCTTCATGCGCAGCTGCGTGACAAAAGATATGCGGTGCATGTATGCTGTCACTTCTGAAGAAGTTTTTTTCAAGGTGAAGGAACTGCTTCCTTACAGGAGGGCGGTCTTTTTTGACAGGGACGGCACCCTGTGCAGGGATGCGCACTATCTGAACGACTGGAAGGATTTTGAAGTATTGCCCGGCATCGACAGCCTTCGGGAACTCAGGGACAAGGGGTTTCTCCTAATTGGGATTACCAACCAATCGGGAATATCGAAGGGACTGGTCAAAGAATCCTTTGCAAAGGATGTCAATACGTTTTTCACCGGACATTACGGATTTGACGATTTTTATTACTGCCACCACAGTCCCGATGATTATTGCTCATGCAGGAAACCTTCTCCGGGCCTGCTCATCAGGGCCAGAATGCAGCATCAGATAGACTTGAAGAAGTCCTTTGTAGTTGGGGATAAAGATGCCGACATGCTGGCAGCGAAGTCAGTCGGCGCACGGGCGATACTGGTTACTACCGGAAAACAGCAGGCATCGCTCCATGCCGATGCAGTAGTCGGCAGTCTTGAAGAAGCGGTAAGGGTGATACTGTCGGATGAAAAGACTTAATTTGAAAAAAGTCCCCCGGAAGATTCTTGTTATTAAACCGAGCTCTCTCGGTGATATTGTGCACAGCCTTCCTTTTCTCAATGTGATCCGGGAATCTTTTCCAGGCGCCGAAATTCATTGGATAATTGCAAAGGGACTCGAAGGGCTTCTCGAAAATCACCCGATGGTACAGAAACTATGGGTCATCAATAAAGACCGATGGAAAAAAATGAACAATTTAAAAGACACAGTATCCGAGTTCAGAGGCCTGCTGCACGGGCTTAAGAGTGAATCCTATGATATCGCTGTTGACCTGCAGGGGCTGCTGAGAAGCGGCTTGCTGACCGCCGCAAGCAAAGCACCAGTGCGTATGGGATTCCGCGAGGCACGGGAAGGCAGCCGCCTCTTCTACACACATAAAATAGCCGGTGGCAGGGAGGCGCACGCTGTTGACCGGTATCTGAAAATAGCCGCGGCATTAGGCTGCGATACCCGCACTGTAACATTCCCGCTGCCGCTGGTGAAGGAATCACAGAGGATACGTCAACTGAGACAGGAAACAGGAGATTACGCGGTGCTGGCCCCGGGTGCCCGCTGGCGGACAAAACGATGGTCTGCTGAGCGTTTCGGACTTCTCGCTTCAAGGTTAAACATAAGGAGTATTATTATCGGCGGCCATGCAGATGAGGCCCTGGCAGCAGAAGCGGCAGCGCACTCGCAGGGCGAGGCAGTGTCCATGGCAGGAAAAACCGACATCAAAGAACTGATTTCCCTGATCAGAAAGGCCAGGTTTATGGTGACCAACGACTCCGGGCCGATGCACATAGCCGCAGCGTGCGGTGTTCCAGTTGTCGCAGTGTTCGGCCCCACGAATCCGGCCAGGACCGGTCCATACGGAGATTGCCATATCGTGATCAAAGCGAAAACCGAATGCGCCCCGTGCTATAAGAAAAACTGTAAAAAGCTGCGGTGTATGGAGTCCATTTCAGTCGATACTGTGCATGAGGCGGTAAAAACAATATGGACGGTCTCGTAAAAAGCCCATATGCTGCGTTGCGCTGCATCCTTCGTCACTGCGGCGTACGAACAAGTACGCCTCATTCCTCAGGATTTGCACGCCTTGCCTATGAACTTTTTACGAAACCGTCAAATACGAAGGAGGTTGAGGAAAGATGAATTATCAGATCGGCGAGCCGGGCAGAATTGTCGTGGCAAAGTTTGAGGACGGAGATCAGATACTCCAGGGGATCAGCGAAATGGCCAAAAAAGAAAACATCAGGGCAGGGGTGTTTTACCTGGTGGGCGGCATGAAAGGCGGCAGGTTCGTGGTGGGGCCTGAAACCGACAAAATGCCCCCTGTGCCTGTCTGGCGCGAACTGAACGAAAGCCACGAAATCGTGGGTCTTGGCACAATCTTCTGGCAGGGCGAAGAGCCGAAGCTCCATTTCCACGGAGCCTACGCAAAGCGCGACAGCGTAAAAGCGGGGTGCATGAGAGAAAAGGCCGAAACCTTTCTTGTACTTGAGGCGATAGTGATGGAAATAAGGGGTGTAAACGCCTCGCGGGAACTCGACCCCGTTTCGGGAATGGCCCTGCTCAAACTTCGGGAAAGTAGAATTTCCGATCAGGATTTGATAGTATAAAACTTGCTTCCCCTGGAGGGGTGGCCGAGCGGTTTAAGGCGACAGTCTTGAAAATTGTTGTGGGATTATATCCCACCGTGAGTTCGAATCTCACCCCCTCCGTTTCTTATCTCTTTGATTTATAAAGAAACTACAAAATGCCACTTTTCCACATCTCTTTGATAAATAAGGAAACTGCCTGAATATAAAACTGTCTCCAATCTGTCTCCAACTATGCCGCATGTCGGTGGACACGTTTCTCAACTTCAGGTCCGATTGTGCGCTGTGCGATGCGAAGCTCATAGTCTGCCTGAAGTCCTATCCAGACCTCGGGCGACGTACCGAAATACCGGCTGAGCCGGAGCGCTGTGTCAGCGGTTATAGCACGTTTGCCATTGACAATGGCACTGATGCGGCCGGGCGGCACCACGATGTCGCGTGCAAGCCTATTGATACTGATCTCCATCGGCTTCATAAATTCCTCAAGGAGAATCTCCCCGGGGTGAATAGGTTCAAGAAGTTTCTGTTTTGAAATCATCACACACCTCTAATGGCAGTCTGTTATTTCAACGTCATAAGCGTCGCTGTCCTTCCAGCGAAAGCAGATTCGCCACTGATCGTTTATCCTGATGCTGTATTGTCCCTTGAGCTTGCCCTTCAGACGTTCAAGCCGGTTCCCCGGCGGCACTCTGAGGTCTCCCAGATGCTTCGCCTGATTAAGGAACAGGAGCTTACGTCTTGCCACCCGCTCGATCGAACGAAACTTTGGCACGTCATGATCATTGAACAGTCTCTCAGTTTCGGCATCATGGAATGACCGGATCATTATTCATAGTCTATTACGCGGAGCATAATATGTCAAGCGGCATAGCGGCGTGAGCCTTTTATATTATTGACAATTTTTTCAATTTCTCATTGATTATCCTGTCCTCTTTGCTTGTAAACCGTTGCCCGGCGGCAGGTAGCGGTTTTTGGGCGCCTGGTGTGATGTTGTTCTCTGGCTTCCTGCTCAAAAGTCTCAGGACTCAGGTTAAGAGTGGCAAGCACGGACTCAGGATATTTTATGGTTAATGTCTTCAACAGGACCTCCTCACAATTATACTTTGCAACATCCACTCCTGAGAATAACATGATAGTCCTTGAAGCTATAAAAAAATATTCTGAGATGACAAATATCTTTGACATTCTTACAGACATGTACGATGCCTGGTATGACTCGGAGGAGGGTTATATAGAGGGCGCGGGCTTTCTCTGTATAGAAGTGAAGACCGAGAAGGCGTATAATTAAGACTGGATCGCCAGCTTTAATGTCAATTCAATCAGGGCGTAAGAAATGTATCGGGTTAAAATGAAAGCAAGACCCTTCATATCCTTTCAGATAGAGCCGACCTCAAGGTGTCAATTGAGATGCGACATGTGTCCGAGGACATCCTTTCTTGATGAATGGACCGCAGGTGACATGGAATTTTCTCTTTATGAAAAAATAAGCATGCACTTTCACCTTGCAAGGAATATACATCTTCAAGGATGGGGGGAACCTTTTCTTTACAGCCGCCTGTTTGATATGGTCAAAATGGCTAAAGATTCAGGTTGTGAAGTGAGCCTGACCACAAATGGCGCCCTCCTTAATCCTGAAAACTCGGAGAGGCTTATAAGGAAAGGTGTAGATGTAGTTGCAATCTCCATCTCGGGGGCAAAAGATAAAACCCATGAAGGCATAAGGCATGGCTCCGATTTCAAAAGACTTATCGATAATGTAAAAACACTCTCGGCATTAAAAGCGGAAAAGAAAACAAAAAGGCCTAAACTTGTGCTTTCTTTTCTTATGACAAAAACGAATATTAAAGAACTGCCGGAGGTGATAGAGCTTGCAAAAGATACGGCCGCAAATGAGCTGGTTGCCACTAACCTTGACTATACACCGACAAAGATTCAGGACGATTTAAAGGCGTTTTCATGCGACAGGGCGACTCTTGACTTTAAAATTACTGTTGATCAGGCTAAGAAGAGAGCTGAAGAATTAAAAATACCATTCCGGGTCTATCCACTTGAGATGGAAGAAGTGTTAATGTGCGAATTGAATCCTCTGCAGATTGTCTTTTTCTCCCATGACGGCTGTGTATCACCCTGCGTTTACCTGAACATGACAAAGAGAGGTTCTATACGAAGGATTTTTTGTGGTTCGCATTATGAAACACGGAGGTTGTGTTTCGGAAGCATTGCAGAAGGGAATTTCATGGAAATATGGAATAGTATCGACTACAAGAAATTCAGAAAGGCCTATAGCGACAGGATCAAACTTTTGGGGGAAGGCTATACTGATTTTAATTTTGGGTCAGGAGACATAGAAAAATTTGAAAGAAAAATCAAAACAGGGCTTTCAGACAATCCCCTGCCTGATGTGTGTAAACTATGTTATAAGGCATACGGCATATGAAAAAAAATGAACATTTTTCATGGATTATTGTGGCGGACTTCGGGACCCAAGATTAGTGATGTGAGGAGGTGATGAGATTACCTCAAGCTTATCCGGATATCTTAAATGAAGTAGTCGGGAAAACATCGGCGAAGACGGGCGCTGGATTGCCGAGGTTGACACTCACTGGATAATTGCTCTACCCTAACACTTATGAAGAAACCCTGGATTGTGGCATTCATCAATTTTAAGGGAGGAGTTGGCAAGACTGCCAATGTGGTGAATATCGGCGCTTGCCTTGCGAAATATCACAGGAAAAAGGTCCTGATAATAGACATTGACGCTCAGTGCAATGCCACGTTTTGGCTGCTCAAGCGCAGGCATCTTTCCAAACGGCTGGAAGACCCCACACTAACTGTTTACCAGGTCTTTGCAGATCATATTAGCGGTACGAAGAGTTTCGATTTTAACAGCGCAGTGATCAGGGGCGTTCCCATTTCTGATGAAGGGTTCCCATATATCGCCCATCTTGATCTGCTTCCTTCTTCCATAAGTCTTATGGAGACCGAGGAGCGTCTTTCCGGCTTGCATGACACCCCGTACTATGCTGCCATGTTCGAGGGGCTTAAAGATGCAGTGAAGGAATATGACTACGTGCTTATCGACTGTCCGCCCAATATTTATAACATATCCAAGAACGCCCTCTATTTTGCCGATGCCTATGTCGTCCCCTATTTACCGGATTTCCTCTCCCTTTCAGGTTTTCGTCTTTTCAGTAAGATGGTGAAAAGTTTTCAGTACCAGGTGAGCGGGTATCAAGGAAAGAATCTCAATCCCCGTATCGTTGCTGTCATCATCAATCGTTACCATTCCATTGGGAATGTTTTCGCTCAGAGTATCAACGAGCTAAAGCTTGAAATGCGTAACCTTAAGACACAGAAACTAATCCACCAATGCGCCGCTGTGCTTACGCCATATATCCGGGACTGCGTGAAGATAGCGGAATGTTCCAATCTTCACCAACCTGTTATTATTTACAGTGAAAAGAGCATAGGGTCTTATGACTATTTTAAACTGACCGACTCTTTTATAAATCACATCGAGGAGGTTATATGGGCCTGCTAAGCCTTGCCGAACAATTATCCGGGGCAGCCGAAACGATCAGGAAGCATGCGGATGAACTCGACGACAGCCGCTTTATTAAAGAAGCAGACCGTTTTGCCAGGGCGCTGGACCGTTTCGATCAGGCTTTGGAATCAGTGAGGCAGGGACTGACTCCAAAGGCGGCGGAACTGAAGATGCTCCTTCAAACCTCTTTCCCTCTGTCAGAAGGCTCTTTTTCAGGTACGGCAAATTTTTCGCTAAAGGCTTTGGGCAAAAAGACTGCTAAATCCAAAAGCGACACACCTGCGACATACCTGGCCAAAGTATTTAAGAAAATTGTAGAGTCCGGCAAAATCGAAGAGGCTCTGCATATCCTCAGAATACCTCCCAAGAAATCGGTGCTCGACTTGAGCGCCGGCGATGAGTTGGGGCTGCTTGAGCAGGTGCGAACACTGGGAGGCCTGGATGAAGAACAAATGAAATTCGAAGTAACGCGCCTGGTCAAACATAAAAAAGAGTTGTTCAAACTTGCAGATGCAGCAAAAATAAAATACAGGCTTACGGCAAAGCCTGAAACAGTTGCAAAGAAGCTTGTCCAGGCAGGTCGCCGCTATTATGAAAATACCGGGGGATGGGATCTGTTTCAAAAAAAGGGACCATGAAACTTGATGCTTTTACTTAATTATACCAAGGTCTTACCAGAATATTACGGAATTGTATGGTTCATTAACAGCCTCATGCTCATTGCACGGTAACCATTGTAAAGTAAGCACAAACAAATGTATGATAAAATTATTGAAACCGCTTTTTTGTTGCACTTCGAGCATGATGTGAGTATTTAAACCATGGACAAACAACAGATTTATGAAATTATCGTAAGGAATCTTCCGCTCGGGTTTTCCATAGTCGACGAGAAAGGCACAATTATTGATGCGAACGATGCTGTTGAAAAAATAACGGGTTACAATAAAACTGAATTGATAGGCAGATCACATCAGGAAATCTTTCATGGCACATCTGACGAGAAGTCATGTCCACTATTAAGCCGTGCCCTCCGTGACCGCGAAACAGTTGTCGCTGACGAGATGACAGTGAAGAATAGATATGGCGAGATTATTACTGTATCAGTAACAGCGGCCCCACTTTTTGATGAGAAAGGAGCTTTTATCGGCGGTGTCGAGCTTTTCAGAGATATAACCGGCATCAAGCAACTGCAAAGGGAGCGAAAAAATATTCTGTCAATGTTTGCCCATGATATGAAGAATCCTGTCATGACGGCCGTAGGATTTTTAACGAGACTCATTTCAGGCAAGACAGAACATGAGCGGAGCGACCTTCTTTTGATAAGAGATGAACTTAAGACAGTGGAATCATTAATAGCTGATTTCCTGCAATACTCGCGGTTTGAAGCAAAGGAATATCAACCAGTGCTGAAACCTTTTGCTGTAGATGTATTGCTTCGCAAACAGGTCGAGAACGCAAGGATTATGGCAAATGAAAAGAATATTAAGATACAGACTGAATTTCCGGAAGATGCTTTTCCTGCCGTTAATGCCGACGAAGCAATGATAGAGAGGGTTATCACGAATCTTGTCGACAACGCAATTAAATACACGAACTCAGGAGGAGAAATAAGCATCCGGCTTTTAAACAGGGACAAGGACATTCTAGTGCAAGTTCAGGACACGGGCATTGGCATACCCTCAGACAAACTTACTTGTGTATTTGACGCTTTCTTTCGCGTTAGCCGGGATCAAAAGGGGTCTGGTCTCGGTCTTTCAATTGCAAAGACCATTGTAGAGGCCCACGGCGGAAAAATATGGACAGAGAGCACGCCGGGGAAGGGGAGCATTTTCAGCTTTACTTTGCCTAAGTAAAATAAAAAGATCATGATGCTGGAATCAATACCGGTACCCGGGCGAGTCCTTTTTATGCGGTCCTTATCCGGTTTTTTGCAGAAGACTCTTAATAGCATTCCCCAGGCGACTTATTCCAATATTTATAGTTTCTTCATCAACACACGAAAAATTCAGACGAAATGTTCTTGTACTTGTTTTATTAATATAGAAAGGGTCACCCGGCACAAATATAACCTTGTCTTTTATTGCAAGATTAAACAGATCAAGCGACGTTGCGTTTTGCGGTAATTCAGCCCAGAGAAACATCCCGCCCTCTGGTTTGGTATAACTTACGGTTGCGGGAAAATGTTTTTTTATGCTGCTTAACATTGCCTGGCATTGTTTCCCATATACATCCCTGATCGTGTTTATGTGTGTCTCAAAATCATTGTCCTTTAAGTACTGATAAATAATACTCTGCGTAAAATGACTTGTGTGAAGGTCAGATGCCTGCTTTGCAATAATAAGTTTGTCCATGATGTATTTTGGGGCCGCAATCCAACCTATCCTGAATCCGGGTACAATAGTTTTAGAAAAAGAACCCAACAGCACTGTATTGTCCGGAAGCAATTTTTTGAAAGACTGTTTTCTTACACCTGTAAATCTTAAATCACCATACGGGTCATCTTCTATTAATATTGTATTTGTTCCCTGAAGTATCTCCGAAACATCAAGCCTGTTGCCATCCGAATAAGTGATCCCGGATGGATTCTGGAAATTTGGAACTGTATACATTAACCTTGGTTTTTCAGATGACACTATCTCCCGCAGTTTCTGTGTATCGATCCCATTTTGAGAAACCGGAACAGGAAGAAACTTGGGCCTGTAAATTGAGAATGCCTGGATTGCTCCCAAGTACCCTGGTTCTTCTATTATCATTGCATCGCCGTCATTAAGGAGAATTTTCCCCAACAGATCTAATCCTTGCTGAGAACCACTTGTGATCAGAATGTTTTCGACAGGTATGTCAAGTTTATTATTTTGACGATAACGCTCTGAGATATATTCTCTCAGTTTCAGGTAGCCTTCTGAATTGCTATATTGGAAAATATCTCGTCCATGTATACGAAATACCTTATTTGTTGCCCTCTCAAGCTCCTCAGCAGGAAAATATTCTCTGTTCGGCAGCCCACCAGCAAATGAAATTATTGCAGGGTCGAGAGCAACCTTGAGTATTTCACGAATGAATGAACGGGGAACGTCCGTAATCCGATCAGAAAATATGTTGTCCATTATATATGCCTTTATAATATTCCTTCATGGTATAAGTTATCATAACATTCTTTTTATGCCTATTTTAAGGATGCCTGAAAAAATAAACTGCCGGGCAATGAGAAATGGTAAAATAGACGCGGGAGGGTATCAAAACGGTGAACGATTCAAGAAAATTCGATCCTAAGAAACTTGCCAAACTGAATGACCCGGGGAGACTGCAATATCTTAATCCTGAAATTATTTGGCAGAAGGCAGATATTGAAAAGCCTTCAGTCCTGATTGATATCGGGGCCGGCACCGGCTTTTTTGCCCTCCTTTTCAGCAGGAAAATGATAAACGGGAAGGTTTATGCCTGTGATGTTTCCGAAGAGATGATCGGCTGGATGAAAAATAACCTTCCTGCGGAATCAAAAGGCATCGTGATTCCGGTAAAGATGGAGGAGATGTCCGTTCCTCTTCCCGACGGCACGGCAGACCTGGTCTACATGATAAATCTTCACCATGAGCTTGAAGATCCGATCAGGATAATCAGAGAATCATTCAGACTTTTAAAGAACGGCGGCAAACTTATGATTATCGACTGGAAGAAAAAGGGAACTCCCGAAGGCCCTCCCATAGGCATCAGGGTAGCAGAACATGTGATCGAGCGCCAGATGCTGATGTGTGCTTTCTCAGATGTAAAAAAACATGACATTCTGTCTTATCACAATTTTCTGACAGGTGAAAAGAATATTTGATTATAAGACCATCGCTGATTTTGACTAAGTCCTTCGCCATGCTGTAAACTCTTTCTGCAGATATGATGAGCATTGTTCGGAAGCTGCGCAGCGATGAGGAGGCGGAGAATGGGAAAGTGCAAATGCGGCAACGATGCGGAATCACAGGTTGCAGGGCAGTGGATATGCGGGGAGTGCCTGCTTAAGGATTGTGTGAAATGCGGCAGCAAGGAAGTATTTCTGCTGAATGCAGACTCCGATTATGCTTTGTGCAAGGTGTGCTGGAAACAGGGGATAGGGGATTGCATAAGCAGGATAGAAAACAGTTTGGAGCAGCTGGAAGAAGACGAGCGCTTCCTGCGTTGCGATAACTCCGTAAACACGGACACAATGCGGTATGGGCTGGAAATTATAAGACAGCAGATCGAAACATTGAATAGTATCCGCAAGTCATAAAGTCATTTAACGCATTATGTCGACTTTCGCCCTTCCACCAGACAGTCCATGCCCTCGCAATTGCGCACCAGCTTCACATCCGTAAATCCGGCCCGTTGCAGTGCGCCTTCAATCTCTCCGAAGGTATAAGTGTCCCCGCCTTGAGTATTCACCAGCATATTGATGGAGAACAGCGCTCCGGCCGGCGGCTTTGTACGGGATTCGTCCATAACATAATCGCGGACAACTATTGCTCCGCCTGGCTCCAGCGCGTTGTAAATCTTTGTGTAAAGGTCCACATTTCTTTCGGGGCTGTTTTGATGGATGATGGCTGACAGCAGCGCCAGGTCGCATCCCCCCGGAAACTCGTCCCCGTAAAAATCTCCGGCAACGAGATCAATCCGGTTTCCCATCCCTTCTTTGGCTATTCTTTCTGCGGCCATCGGTATGACATTTTCGAGGTCAAAATCACTGCGGTCATTGCGGGGTTACGGCGCAAAAAAGCTATAGTGTAAGTCCCTGAAGCACCGCCGATGTCCAGCAACCGTTTGAAATGGCCGGTATTGTAATCATCGGCTATTATTTCAGCAAGTTCCCGTCCCGCCACATGCATGGCGCCGATGAATGACTTCCAGTTCTCTTCGTCCATATGGATGCCGGGCTTCTGGACGGAAAGCCCCCCTGTTTTCACCACTTCCGTGAGACTGCTCCATGTATTCCAAAGGCGGTTCATGTGCAGGACCATGGGCAGCACTGTCTCTGGATGACGGTCCGAATAGAACGCGCCGCTTTCCGTAAGCGTGTAGGTCCCGTTCTGCTTCTCCAGGAAACCGAAGGTGATGAGACAGTCCAGAACACGTGTTGCAGCCCTTACATCAATCCCCTTTTCCACGGCCAGCTCGTCCGCCCCGCACGGTTTTTCATCGAGCCTGGTGAAAAAGCCGAGTTCCGCAGCAGTCAGAATCACCCGGCTTTTCATGAAACCTCTGGCCTCCGCCATCACAATATCAGCCTGTCTCATCTCAGATATCTCTTCCGACTGCCTGGGCTACCGCTTTCAATTCCCTCATAAGCTGTGCAAAGGAGTCGGGCCGCAGGGACTGCTCCCCGTCTGAAAATGCTTCCTCCGGATTTGTATGCACCTCAATCATTAGTGCGTCTGCACCTGCGGCGACTGCGGCCTTTGCCATGGGGGCAACGAGGTCACGTTTGCCGACGCCGTGGCTCGGATCGACAACAACGGGAAGATGGGTCAACTGTTTGAGGAGCGGCACGGCGCTGAGGTCAAGCGTATTTCTTGTGGCTGTCTCAAATGTCCTGATACCGCGTTCGCACAGCATTACGTTATGGTTGCCGCGCGACATGATGTATTCGGCGGACATGAGCCATTCCTTGATCGTGGCGGACAGCCCGCGCTTCAGCAGGACCGGTTTATTGAGCGAACCCACTTCGAGGAGAAGCCTGAAGTTCTGCATGTTTCTCGCGCCTATCTGGATAATATCGGCGTATTCGACAATGCCATCGATATCGCGGGGGTCCATAATTTCAGTGACTACTGGAAGCCCTGTTTTCCTGCTGGCATCGGCGAGGTATTTAAGTCCTTCCAGACCGAGACCCTGAAATGAGTAGGGCGATGTCCTCGGCTTATAAGCGCCGCCTCTCAGGAATGTCGCTCCGCTCTCTTTTACCTTTTCGGCAATGCCGGTCAGGATCGTCCTGTTTTCGACCGCGCAGGGGCCGGCCATGACATGGATTTTTTTCCCGCCGATGACAGTGCCTTTTACTGTTATTTCAGTATTTTCTTTTTTGAAGTCCCTGCTGGCGAGCTTGTAAGGCTTCAGGATTCGTACGATATTTTCAACTCCGGCCATCGCCCTGATTGCATCTTCTTCATCTTCGGTGACCTTGGAGGTATCGCCTATCACACCTATGATTGTTCGCTCAGTGCCCTGCGATACGTTTGCCTTCAATCCTTTGCTCTCAAGCTTTTTCAGAATATGTCTTATATCTTCTTCAGAAGTTTCGGGTTGCAGAACGATAATGTCCATAAATCCTCCTTAAAACAGGCAATAGGCTATGGGCAGTAGGCAATAGGTCGAAAAAAACAAAAGACATTTTTTCTTTTCCCATAGCCTCTAGCCTATTGCCTATTGCCTATTGCCTATTGTCGTTTTCAGTGCTTCCATAAGGCGCCTGTTTTCTTCCGGGAGTCCTATAGTTATGCGCACTTCTTTCGGCCCCATGGGCCTCACTATAACGCCCTTATGAAGAAGGGCGTTGAAAAAAACGCCGGAGTCAACAGGCAAAGGCAGGTATATGAAATTTGCTTCCGTGGGAACATAAGCAAGGCCGAGAGAAGCAAGCTCTCCATACAGGAACCGCTTTCCTTCTTCGTTAACAGCAATGGATTTATCAAGATGACCGTGATCATCCAGGGCATGCTGCGCAGCCACTTGCGAAAGCGAGGTTGTGTTAAACGGGATCCTGAGCCTGTTCAGTTCGGTAACGATATCCTTATCGGCAATCCCGTAGCCGATCCTGAATCCCGCAAGACCATAAGCTTTGGAGAATGTCCTAAGCACGAGAATATCTTTATTGCTTCGGACATGCTTCAGGGTGTCGGGGTATGCCGCATCTGTGACGTATTCATAATAAGCCTCGTCGATGACAACGAGTACCCCGGCGGGTACCCTGTTCATGAATTCTTCAAACTCATTCTTTCTGTTGATTGTGCCGGTGGGATTATTGGGATTTGCGATAAAGACCATTTTTGTTTTCCCGGTAATGGCATCGGCCATTCTTGCAAGGTCATGCCTGTACTCCGTCAGAGGCACCTGTTTGGAAATCCCGTTAACCGACTGTACCGACATGGAATAAACAATAAACGAGGGCGTTGCCATTACCGCCTCATCTCCATCCGACATGAACGTCCGGACAGCGATATCTAGCAATTCGTTGGAGCCGTTGCCGAGTATTATCTCATCAGGGCTTATGGCTGTCCCCCGGGAGGAAAGCCTTTCTGAAAGAGCCTGTTTAAGATAATGTCCGCTGCCGTCGGGGTAGCGGTTCATTTCCCCGCCGTTTTTAAGACATTCTCTGACCGCATCCAGTGCTTTTGGCGAAGGGCCGATTGGATTTTCATTGGATGCCAGCTTGACGCACTCCTTGATGCCCAGTTCGCGCTCAAGCTCTTTTATTGGTTTGCCCGGCACGTATGGTTTGATGCCGGTCACATATATAGGCGGTTTGATCACTGTTTTCTCCTACGGCTTCGTACAAAGTCCATATGCTGCGTTGCGCTGCATCCTTCGTCACTTCGGCGTACGAAAAAGTACGCCTCATTCCTCAGGATTTGCGCGCCTTGCCTATGAACTTTGTACGAAGCCGTCATAATGTTATTCTAATAGGGGCTTCTCCAGACTGTCGTTTATAGCATAAGACCCCAGGTGCTTGAGGTAAAGACATTTGTCACGCACATTGTCCAGCGCCTCGGTAACTTTCTTATCTTCTATGTGTCCTTCCAAATCTACAAAGAAAATATACTCCCATGCCTTTCTTTTTGAAGGTCTGGATTCTATCTTGGTCAGGTTCAGCCTGGACTTCCCGAAGGGAAGGAGCATGTCATACAATGCCCCCGGCCTGTCTTTAACCGAGCATAAAATGGATGTCTTGTCATGGCCGGTCCGTGACGGATACGTCTTTGCTATGACAAGAAAACGGGTAAAATTATTTTTCCTGTCTTCAATGTGTTTTTCAATAATCCGGAGATCATATAGACGCGCTGCCATTTCACTCGCAATTGCGGCGGCCTCGGGATTTTTCGAGGCCAGTTCAGCGGCCTTTGCCGTACTCGTGGATTCATAGAGTGGAATGCCCGGCATTTTTGATTCAAGCCATGCCTTGCACTGCGCGATAGGCTGCTGATGAGAATATATCTTTCTGACCTTTTTTCTGTCACCGCTTTTTGACATGAGATTTTGAGATACCTCAAGAAGGACTTCCGCCGATATCTTCAGATCGTAGTCCATAAACATGTCAAGGGTGGAACTCACTACCCCTTCGTTGGAATTTTCTATAGGCACAAGGCCGTAATCTGTTTCTCCGCTTTCGACTGCATCAAAAATCCCCTTTATGGTGCTCACGGGGATATAATTTGCGGAGTGCCCGAAGTGCCGGAGCGCCGCAAGGTGAGTAAATGTTCCCTCGGGGCCGAAATAGGCCACTTTGAGGGGCTGTTCCAGTGCAAGCGAGGCCGAGATAATTTCCCTGAATATGACTTTCAGGGCGTCATTGGGAAACGGCCCCTTGTTCAGTGCAGTAATGCGGGTGATAATGGCCTTTTCGCGCTCCGGCGAATGGAATTTAAGATTGGCCTCTCTCTTAATTCGGGCTATCTCAACAGCCAGATCGGCCCTGTTGTTTAAGAGTTTCAGTATTTCCGAATCTATTGCATCTATTCGGCGCCGATTTTTTTCCAGATTCAGAATTCTAGTTTTGCTTATAGCCATTATGTTTTAAACCACTCGGTAAGCACCTTGAGTTCGCCCGCAAGCTTCGACAGTTCCACGGTCGTAGCATTAATCTGGCTAATGGCTTCACGGGAGGTCTTCGAAACGTTAGCTATGTTCTCCATGTTTACGGATACCTGCTCCACTGCCGAAGACTGTTGTTCCGTAGCCGTGGCAATCATCTGGATCATGTTGAGGCATTTATCAGAGGCTTTCACGATCTTATCGAGTGATTCCCTTGATCCTTCAACGAGCTTTACCCCTTCATCTGCTTTCTGTTTGCCTGCCTGCATGCTCGAAACCGACTGCCCGGCATCACTCTGTATTTTTTTAATCATGCTGGATATTTCACCGGTTGCCTTGCTCGTCTTTTCGGCCAGTTTTCGCACTTCATCGGCGACAACTGCAAACCCTCTTCCCTGCTCGCCGGCCCGGGCAGCTTCGATGGCGGCATTGAGTGCGAGGAGATTTGTCTGGTCCGCGATGTCCTGTATGACCGTAATGATCTCTCCGATGGCCTTGCTGCTCTCGCCGAGTTCCTCAAGAGTGCCTGAAGTTTCCTCGACTGTCCGGGCTATCTCTCTTATGCCGATGACCGTCTCGTCCACCACTTTTCTCCCTTCAACAGCGACATCCACGGATTCCCTGGCTGCATCGGAAGCGTCTGTCGCATTTTTTGCAACATCGGTAATCGTTTGTGAAACCTGGGTGGTAGCGGTTGCGGATTGTTCTATCTGCTGGGATTCCTCATTAAAACCGGAAACGATGCCGGCGACAGTGGCGGACAATTCCTCTGAACTGCTGGCGACGGTGAGAGTAGAACCTGTGATCTTTCCGATTGTATTTCTAAGAGTCTCCATCATTGAATTGAACCCCTGCGCCATCCGGCCGATTTCGTCGGTCCCGGATACATGGACATTTTTGGTAAGGTCCCCTTTCGGAGGCGCCCTCGATAACAGACGCTATTTCAGTAATCGGCGCCATGATGCGGCGTATTATGCTTGAGCTGAACAACAGTCCAATGACGAACGCAGCAATCACGGCTACTACGGGTATATAACCAAGTTTGACGGAGAGAGCTTCCAGGCGGGCGTTGCTGTCTGAAAGGTTTTTTAAAGCAAGCTTGTCGAGATTGTCGAATGCTTCAAAGACCGGCCGGTTTGTGCCTTTTGCGATACTGTCGACTGCGGCAATATCGGCACCGGTCTTATTGGCCTCCACTGTTTTATTAAAAGAATCCTCAAAAGCGGCAAAGGTTTCGTCTGCTTTTTTGACCGCGTCTTTCTCTTCATTGCTTTGAGCAAGAGTATCGAATTTTTTTAGTTGGGACCTTATTGATTCGCCGGCTTTTTTAAATTCATCAACCGATTGAGTATCTTTGCGAACGACCTGGTTCTTCAGGGACCGGACGGCAAAGCCCAGTTGAATCGCGGCTTCTTTTGCAGCGCTTACCTGAACTACCTCAGTAGCTTCAAGATGTTTGTAACCGTTGACCAATGTTTTGTCTGTAATAAACCCGATGACGGATACTATTACCAACAATACTAATATTATCCCAACGGTTCCATACAGTTTCCTGGCCAAAGACAGTTGCATATAACCCCCTGCACTATATTAATTTAATGAACTCTCATGCTATCCAAATTACCATTTTACAGGCATAAAAAGCAATTTAAAAGACAGGCAAAAGGTTAAAGGTGAAAGGTTAAAGGTTAACGTCAGAAGCCTAAACAAAACAAACTGTTGCTGTTCTTTGCCTTTAGTTGTTGTCTCTCCCTTTCACCTTTAACCTTTTGCCTTTTGCCTTACACTTTCTGGAGTCTTATAATATTCCGTTTTCCCAGGTATGGTGAACTCGCGACAAAGACAATGCTCTCCCCTTTCTTTACTATGCCTTCTTTGACCAGTGATTTTTCTATATCGGTCATGAAATCGCTCTCGAGTATTTTACTGCTGGACTGTTTGATCATTCTTCCTGTAACACCCCAGTAAAGCGGCATTTGCCCCAGTGCCTTTGCATCGGGAGTGAATGCGACGATCGGAATATCAGGCTTTATTTTGGAAAGAAGTCTGGCGGTAAAACCGCCGGTGGTAAAGACCACGATGGCCTTTGCCCCGATATCGCGTGCTGCGTTGCAAGCCCCGTCAGCAACGGCCTCGGGGAATTTGTTTCCGGGCTGATAAGGGGACTGGATCTTATGAAACAGGGTTTCTTCGGTATATCTTATTATAGTATCCATCATTTTGAATGCTTCGACGGGATACTTCCCTGAGGCAGTTTCGGCTGTCAGCATGAGAGCATCAGTACCGTCAAGCACGGCATTGGCTACATCGGAAGCCTCTGCTCTTGTCGGTCGGGTATGCTGTGTCATGGACTCAAGCATCTGGGTGGCAGTGATCACCAGCTTGCCTCTTTTGTTTGCGAGATCTATGAGCATCTTCTGGATGATCGGCACTTTTTCAGTCGGCATCTCTACGCCTAAATCCCCTCTTGCCACCATGATCCCGTCAACCATTTCAATAATGTCGTTTATGTTATTTATAGCTTCGGGTTTTTCGATCTTTGCGATCAGGGGAGGGAGGGTCAGCCCTTTTCGTTTTGCCCATCTCAAAATGATGTCGATATCGTCCGGCGTTCTCACAAAAGAAATAGCGACATAATCGACGCCCAGGGACAGGCCGAACTCCAGGTCCGACCGGTCCTTCGCAGTAAAGGCATGAAGTGACGTCTTTGATGTGGGGAGGTTGACGCCTTTTTTCGATTTTACCACTCCCCCTTCCATCACCTTTGCCCTGAGCGACTTTGGCGATTTACCGAGCACAGTCAGTTTGATCAGGCCGTCGTCGATCAGTATGTCCTCTCCCTCCCTGACATCTTTAAGCAGGGCGGGATAAGATACGAACAACTTTTCAGGGGTGCTTATTTCCTTTCCGGGGAAAAGGGAGACTTCCCGGCCCGTCCTGAGAAGAATGCTTTCGCCTTCGACATTGCCCAGCCTTATTTTTATTCCCTGGAGATCCTGGAGGACCGAAACCACTTTTTTCTGCTTCCGGGATTCCCCGCGAACAATTGATGCAACTTTGCCGTGCGTTTCGTGGTCGCCATGCGAGAAGTTCAACCGCGCGACATCCATGCCTTTTCCGATCAGGGTGCGTATCATTTTGCGCGTGCTTGTTAAGGGTCCAATGGTGCAAACAATTTTTGCTCTTCTCATGAACGCCTCCTTTTTAAGTAGCAAGTAGTAAGTCGCCAGTAGCAAGGGGAAAAGAAGAAAAGCAAGTAAGTGTCGTCATTCCCGCGTATGCGGGAATCTATTTTTTTCCCTTTACTACTTGCTACTTACTACTTGCCACCTTGTTTCTGACAGTGATACTGTGCCGCAGGCGGCCTCTCCCTATTGACGGGTAGTCAGAACGGTAATGCGCGCCGACGCTTTCTTTTCTCCTTAACGCGCTCTCCGTAATAATGAAGGCAATGGCAAGCATGTTTTTAAGTTCGGTTTCACCCCTTGAAGTGAAGTCCATATCGAGAATAAACTTCCATGCGGAAAGACGTTCCAGTGCTTTATCAAGAGATGCCTTGCTTCGTATGATCCCGACATTCTGCCACATGACTCTCCTCAACTCTGCACGTATCTCATTTGAGTCCGTGAGGACCTCCGTCCGCGATTCCCGAAGCGGAGCATTGTTTTCCGCCACATCGTGGCGTGTCCTGCCTGAAGCGGCCCTCCGCTGTGCCGCTGCCTTGCCTGCCCTGTATCCGTACACCAGTCCCTCAAGCAGACTGTTGCTTGCAAGCCGGTTGGCTCCATGAACACCGGTGCAGGCTACTTCACCGGCAGCATAAAGACCGCGCACTGATGTGCAGCCGTTGGTGTCAGTTTTGACGCCGCCCATCATGTAATGCGCAGCCGGCGAAACCGGGATCAAGTCAACGGTTATGTCAATAGAATGTTCCAGGCAGGTCGAATAAATTCTCGGGAAGCGGCCTTTTATGAATCCACTGTCCAGATGCCTGAGATCGAGGTATACATGGTCGGTCCCCGTAGCGGTCATCTCGGATATGATAGCCCTGGATACCACGTCCCTGGGGGCAAGCTCCGCATCGGGATGGTAGCGCTTCATAAACGTTTCCCCTTCCTTATTTTTCAAAAGCGCCCCTTCACCCCGCATGGCTTCACTCAGCAGGAATTGGGGAGCAGACGGTATAAAAAGAGCGGTGGGATGGAACTGCACAAATTCCATGTCTTCCAGCACAGCGCCTGCACGATACGCAATGGCAATGCCGTCGCCTGTTGCCACGGCCGGGTTCGTCGTCCTCGAAAATATCTGTCCGGCCCCTCCGGTTGCGAGCACAGTTGCCCCGGCTTCTATGCTAAGGGCGTTTTCCGCACTTATTACATATCCTCCCTTGCACGTGTTCCGCTCAATGATCAGGTCAACTGCGATGCAGAAAGGCAGCCTCCGGATATTATTGTCAGACCTGGCTTTGCTGATCAGCACTCTTTCCAGTTCCCTGCCTGTTGAATCACCCTGGGCATGAAGTATTCGGCGGCGGGAATGGGCGGCCTCCATGGTAAAAGCAAGTTTTGTCCCCTCACGGTCAAATTCGGCGCCCCACGCAATCAGCTCGGAGATCCTTTGAGGACCTTCTTCAACGAGCACGTGCACCGCCTTCTCCCTGCAGAGACCGTCGCCGGCCTTTATCGTATCTTCGAAGTGAATACTCACTTCATCCTCGTCGCTCAGTACGACTGCCACGCCTCCCTGCGCATATTCCGTGCTGCTTTCGGTAGGGATATCCTTGGTCACTATGATCACTTTGCCGTGAGCGGAAAGTTCTATAGCAGCGCGGAGACCTGCAATCCCGCTGCCGATGACGAGAAAGTCGGTTGTTATATTCTGCATGCGAAATGGTCCGGTTTTTCAGTGAAATCGTACATGTGTTTGAATTCTAACATAGTGTAGTGCCCAAAAACGAACTGGATATTGTAAACTATTGAC
The DNA here is from genome assembly GCA_963796345.1 of Nitrospirota bacterium. Classification (GTDB taxonomy): domain Bacteria; phylum Nitrospirota; class Thermodesulfovibrionia; order Thermodesulfovibrionales; family Dissulfurispiraceae; genus JADFXI01. The sequence continues at coordinate 472,361 of CAWCLI010000015.1, forward strand.
GGTCTCGTAAAAAGCCCATATGCTGCGTTGCGCTTCATCCTTCGTCACTGCGGCGTACGAAAAAGTACGCCTCATTCCTCAGGATTTGCGCGCCTTGCCTATGAACTTTTTACGAAACCGTCTGTTCTTAGTGTTATTGACGACTTTTTATGAGTGCGTCAACTATATAGCGAGATTAGCAAATAAGGAGAGACACATGGAAGAGAATGAGAAAGGCGGATTGGAGAAATCGTTAACAGGGTACAAGGAGAAAGTAAACCCCGTGGTTAAAGCCACGCTCACGTGGGACAAGGACCTTATTTTTGTCGGAAGGACCAACGAGGGGTACGAGATCGAGTTTGATGCCAACGTGCAGTGGGGCTGCAAGCCGACCGATGCCCTTCTGCTGAGCCTTGCGGGGTGCATGGGGATCGACGTGGTCATGTTCCTGCAAAAAATGCGGGTTGGAATTACGTCTTTTAAAATTACCACGGTCGGCGAGCGGAACCCGACCCCTCCACAGTACTATAAGGCAATTGAAATGACTCTGCACATAGCAGGGAAGAACCTCGATCCAAAGAAGATCGACCGTGCGGTGGCATTGTCTCATGAAAAGTATTGCTCTGTTTACAACTCCCTCAGGAAAGACATGGATGTGAAGGTGAAGTATGTTCTGGAAGAAAAGTAGCTGACAGATGGTAAATGGTATTATTGTATCGACTGCCGGCGAAGCCGATCTGCTCCTCATGAAGCTTGATCGAAGAGAAACCCTGACGCTTCAGCACAAGCCATTTTTCAGAGGTATGCTTAACGGAAGGACGTCCGCTGTTATCTGCATCTGCGGCGTGGGGAAGGCCAATGCCGCCCACGGTGCAACTCTTCTTCTGGAACGGTTCAGGCCTGGCCATGTGTACAATATAGGGGTCGGGGGTGCGTATCCGGGTTCCGGCTTGAGCATTGGCGACGTGGCTGTAGCAGAAAATGAATTCTACGGTGATGAGGGATTGATCACGGAAAGTGGGTTTCACACAATTGATGTCCTGGGCCTGCCGCTTGCTTCTGTTAATGGAGCAAATTACTATAATAAATTTCCGATGTTTGTCCAGGAAGCCTTTGCTGCCGGCTTGCAGAAGGGCAATTTTGTCAGCGTTTCCGCCTGCACCGGCACACGAGCGCGAGCTTTGGAGATTGAGTTCCGGTTTAATGCCATATGCGAAAATATGGAGGGTGCTGCAATCGCACATATCTGTGTTCTTAATAGCGTACCAGTGTCCGAGATCAGAGGGATAAGTAATATAGCCGGCGACCGGGACACTAAGCCGCTTGAAACCGCCGACGTCCGCATTGCTTCCGAAAAAGTCCAGCAATTACTGCTGGAAAACATTTGATCTTGAGACGGAAGCGCGTTGAGCGTTCGGCATTAGAAAAAATGTGTTTGACGACATTTGTAAACGCAAATGCTGGCTTTTTATACTATCCGGTAAATATAAGCGTCTTCTATCATGGTATTATTTATAACGTTTCGAGTAAACCGGATACCTGATATGCCTGAGCCTGTACGAAATGCTGATCTTAACAGTTTGATCAAATCGTTGGAAGGACTCAGTACAGAAATATCTTTCAAAGAGATTTCTGCAGACGGTGAAAGCCTCGATAGAACTGCTTGAATGAAATTATAAGATTTTTTTGGTCCATTTTTTTCGACAAATGGCGATGCTATTAAAAGCCGCCATTCATCAGAATCAGCCGAGTAAAACCATAGAGCAGCTTGTACTTTAAAGTTCTTACCGTCCAACTCCTCAATTAATCTTTTGCCCTCTTCTATGTTTTTTTCTACCAATGCTTCTTTAACCACTGTAAAACTCCATATTTCTTGTTTGCGACAGCAGAAAAGAGATCACGCGCCTCTTTTTCAACGTGTTTCTCGTAACGACTGGCTTCCGACCAGTCCTTAACAATAGTCCAATTAGTTCCAAATGTTGAATTGTTTTTTATCTCCTCATCCAATTCTATGCTAAGACCAGCTATTTTGACAAGCTTTGTGAGATCATGCGTGTAACTTTCGTCAACAGTTTTCCTGTCCGGGAAATCATACTTTTGAGTTCCCTTGGCAATGCAAGCCTTCAGAGCGCACTCAATAATATAACCGCAAAAATAATAAGCACCTTCATAACTGCCATTGTTTAATAACATCCTTGCTTCTCTAAGTCTTATAAATGAAAGTTGTCTCAAATCATTTCTATTCATTTATGCCGATTTAACCCTCTGCAAGTTCTTTAGCCTGTCGCATCACGGTTATATCCAAATTCAGGCTTGTCCATGCCCTTTTAAAATTAGGAGTTCAAATATAGACCTTTTGGGTTATTAGTGTCAATACTGTTTTCAGATGAAGAATCTGAATATCAATCAGGCTCCGGCTAAGGTACTGGCTTCAGCAACAAATCCTATAATTGTTTGCCAGTCGTCTGGAATTCGGTTGCAAAAAGGTGCGTCAGGCGGTAGTTCCCTGAACTGAAAAGAGTTGTTCATCAATCACTTCTGTATTACTATATTATAATAATGCTACTCTAATAATTAGATTTTAGTAATGGTTAGTGCATTATTTGGGAGATCCCATGAAGATAGCGTGCAAAACAGATACAGGCAGAAGGCGCGAGACAAACCAGGATACGGTGTTTGTGGACCGTGAACGAGGGATAATACTTCTTGCCGACGGGATCGGGGGTGGCCGTCCCGGAGGTGAGGTGGCCAGTGAACTTGCAGTAAAAGAGGCCTATGCTTATCTTCGAGACAAAGTTGGTTATATTCCGGGCAAGGCTGTTGACCCGGAAATTCTTTCAGGAGCAGTTGTCCATGCACACAAGATGATACTGGAAAAAGCCCGATGCGCAAAGGAATTCACAGGCATGGGGACGACCCTTGTTGTTGTACTGATGCGGGGCGGAACGGCATCCATCTGCCACATCGGTGACAGCAGAGTTTATGTCATACAGGAAAAAATACGCCGCGTTACGGAAGACCATACCTTCCAGAATTTCATTGATCAGAATGCCCTGGTCCGGAGCCTGTTTTTTCAGAAAAAAATGCGCACACTTATGCAGGCAGTCGGGATATCAAGAGATCTGTCTCCGGAATCGGTCCAGCTTGAGCTGGATCCCGGGGCCGTTCTTCTCATCTGCTCCGACGGGCTTACAGATATGCTATCAGACGAAGAGATTTTGAGGACCATTCAAAGCAATAACTTTGATCCAGACACATCTGCGGACGCCCTTGTTGCTGAAGCAAATGAAAAAGGGGGCGTCGACAACATTACAGTTGCGCTGGTCGCGCTGTAGCCGGGTCTGACTTCGGTCCCCGCCGCTGGAATGCATAGTTTTCATTGAAAAACTCGTCCACATACCAGTCGATGTCCCCTTCATCGGAAAGGACCATGTCCAGCAGCCGTACGGCACCCAGAAGGCGTCCGATCATATCCAGCTTCTCCTGCAGCAACGCGCACTCGTATTTCTTGATCTCGCCCCGTACCATGTCACCCCTGATTTCGGTATTAAACCCAAGCCGCTTGAGGACCCTGGAAATGAGCAGTGCCCTTCTCGATCTCCGCCCGATATCCGCGGCCCCGCCTTTGAAGGAAAAATTAATGTAGTTGTCGTTGACCCGGGGACCGCAGTATGCATCGACAACCGCGAAATGATAGCCCAGGCGCGAGTTGAAATTCAGGTATTCGCCGGAAATGACGACGTAGCTGGGGCCGCCGAAGCTGCTGTCCACAGCAGGATCAGGGCTATAGAGCATGGAACTGGCAATGACCGAGATGAGGCCCCCCAGGTTGATTCCGACCGGTCCGACCCATTGCACACCGGGGTGGGTCATGCCGCGGAGCAGGCCCTGGAAAGGTGCAGAGGTGACATCGCCGACACCGGCCACGTTCTTTCTCTCCCGCATCTTCAGGCCGCCGCCCAGGTCCACCGCCAACATTTGCATTGGCAAAGGGACTTTAATTTGAACTGCAAAGCCCTCATCCACTTCCAGGACGTCGCTTATCCGGAACATCTCTCTCATGGCCTTTTCGTGGGCGAAACGTATGATATCATGCAGCGTCCGGCAACCCTGGGGTGAGAAGTTCTGATCTTTTGCATCGATCAGGTTCAGGACCGCGATTTTCTTTAAAGCGGAATGGGCCGCTTTGTAAATTGGGCTGCCTTTCATGGGATTTGCCGGTTTTTTTCGTTCGAGAATGCTCTCTACCCGGCCCTTGAAAATGAGGCCATTGGTGGCGTCAACAGTGATTTCCTCTCCGTGGGGAATGTTTTTAGTCGCATTACCGGTGCCGACCAGGGTTGGGACGGAGAATTCCCTCGCAACCGAAGCCATATGTCCGGTTACGCTCCCGACATCGGTGACAATGGCCTGGACTCTCCCCAGGATTGAGACATAGCGCGGGGAAGTCTCGGGAGCTATCAGGATCACGCCCTCGGGAATATTTAAAAGATTGTGATTAGACGTTAGTACGTACGCCAGACCGCAGGCCTTGCCCCGTGACGCGGTTATGCCGCCTTTAAGCAGGACCGGGTTGCCCGGGAATTTTTCCCTGAGCGCCTCTATCCCGCTATCATTCTTGGCATCTTCACTCTGGTCTTGCATAAGGTTCAGATTCAGGGGGCGCGCCTGCAGCAAGACCAGTTTGTTGTCACGGCGTCTTACAGCCCACTCAATGTCCAGGGGTACCCCATAATGCTGTTCGAGAGTGAGACCATATTCCACCAGCGACATAAGCTGTTCGCTGTCCAGGCACTGTTGCGTGCGAAGTTCCTGCTCGACAGGGACCACTTTTATGCCCCCGCCGTCCTCAAGAGTGATCATGGTCGCCTTTTCAGCCGTCCTCGCAGTAAGGACCCTGCGGCCGGCTTTCTCCACTTCGTAAAAATCTGTTGTCGCAGAGCCGTCCACCGCTCCCGCCAAACCCCATACGGCATTCACCATAAGGACGTTTCTCCGGTGGTCGTTCGGATCCATGGTGTACATTACTCCGCTTGCTTTTGCACGCACCATGCCGACGCACAGTACGCTCATGACCACGTTCTCATCCGGATATCCCTTGCCGCGACGATAGTAAACCGCCCTTGGGTTGAAGGTGCTGGCGACGACCTCTTTGTATGCCCGGATCACATTTTCCCTGGTTGCCCCTAATACCGAAGAGTGCTGCCCTGCGAAGCTTGCTTCGGAATCTTCGCTTGTTGCGCTGCTGCGTACTGCGAGACGGATTCCCGGCCCGAACTTATTTGCAAGCACATCCACTTCAGCGAGAATGCCTGCCTCCAGGTCAGCGGGAAGCGGCGCCTGCATGATGCGCTCCTGAATTTCGCGGCTGCATTCGAGCAGTCTCCCGGTATCTTCCACATCCAGGTCTTTTAGTATCTTTTCGGATTCCGAGTACAGATTATTGGAGTTCATAAAGAAGTGGCAGGCATAAGCGGTTATAGCGAATCCCGGCGGGACCGGGAGGTGGACCCTGTTGGCTATCTCGCCGAGATTGGCCGCTTTTCCACCCACTTCAGAGACTTGCTCCAGGCTCAGATATTGAAGAGGCATCGTCAGCCCGGTTTTCTCGACAGTTCTTTTTTTAGTGAGCTCCTGCAGAATCTCCGCCCCGATTCTTTCTACGGAATCGAACAGTTCCCGGTATTTTTCGCCGGACAAGGCATTAAGCTCCCCCGCGATATTGCGCGTCTGCGAGAGCAGGCCTTCCACCTGATCATAAATAGAACCGAGCGAGAAAGGCTTGGCCCCGTAGCAGACCTGTTCGAGGTCGGTTATTATCTCCAGTGCGTGATTATTTCCAGCCAGGAGGTTTCGGAAGTGACTGTATTTAGTCTGGAAGGTCACCTTACCGGCTTCGTCGCGCTGAAAGGGTTTCGTCTTGCGAAGCATATCCAGAAACTTGAACATTTCTCCCTCTCTCTTCCAGGCAGTTTTTCCTTTGTATCCGAATAAAGATAACATAATTTCTTTAAAAGTGAATAGCTCTTCAATTATGGCGGGAATTCGCGTTTGACCTTCTCTGATTAACTCATCTAATATTAAGAATGAAGGAGCATCCGATCGATATATTACCCGCCGACAGAGTGTTAAATACCCAGGCAGACTGCGAAGACATCCTCCGCAAGGTGGATTTGTTCAAGTCCCTGCCGCCTGAAGCACTTTCGGAGCTTGCGGCTGTTGCAGAAAACGTGATAATGCCGGCCGGGGATATAGTATACAGGCATTCCGACAAGGGCAGCACCTATTACGTCATTGCCCTGGGCTCCGTGACGGTCCGCAGGTATGGGATCGAAGGCGACAACGTCACCTTTGCCACCCTCGGGCCTTTCGAGGGTTTCGGAGAAGTTGCCTTGTTGACTGACAAGCCCCGTACCGCTTCAGTGGAAACCATTGAGAGAACAAGCCTCATACTCATCCCGAAGGATGCCTTTTTAAAAGCGGTATTCTCTAACCCGGCTGCGGCGAAGACCTGTGCCATGATATTGGCCGAACGGCTTCTAAAAGGTAACCATCGCATAGTGGAAGCATCTTCTGCCAATGTGGCATACGTGCAGTTTATTTCTGAGCAGTTGAGGAGGGACGAGCCGATGCTCATCGGCAACAGCCGGGTCATCCTGAAACTGCTGGCCGAAATTGAGAATATTGCCGGTAACAACAGGCCTGTCCTGGTAATGGGAGAGCCCGGTACCGAAATGTTTGATGTGGCCGGCCTGATACACGAATTGGGAAAAGAGTCTGAAAATCTCTTCATGAGCATGGATGCCAAGACCGTGGATTTTCCGGAGGCCTTAGATGTCAACAGGAATGATCCCCTCTTTATCGAGCTGATCCAGTCCGGCACTCTCTTTGGCCGGGGTCATAATGCCCTGCCTTTCGCGCCTGACCGGCGTGTCGGGCTTCTCACCATGGCCGGCGGCGGGATGGTTGTTATCGAGAATATCGAATGCCTGGCGCCGCGGGTCCAGGAGTTGCTCGCGGATTATATAGATAAGGGTTGTTTCCATGCTGTTGGCGAGAAGGACATGCTCCATTCCAACGCCAGAATTATTGTTACGTCAAGTGCCGACCTTACAGCCCTGGCAGCGAGCGGCGGGTTTGACAGGCGATTGAACGGCCTGATTTCGGTCCAGACCATTACAGTGCCCCCCCTGAGGAAGCGAAAGAAGGACATCGTGCAGATTGTGGACGAGCTCATAAAGCGGAGTAACAGGCAGATGGGCAAGAATGTCTCAGGGATTGAGGAAGCGGCATATAAATCAATAATGGGCTATGACTGGCCGGGAAATACGGAAGAATTGAGGGTTGTCATTCGCAGGGCTGTCAGTATCGCAGGCGGCAACAAGCTCACGGTGGAAGACCTGTTTATAGGTCCGCCGCCTGTGACCGGGAAATTCACCTTCAACCTTCTTAATCTTGGGCCGGTAATGAAGTTTTTCCAGAGCAGCCTCTATCCAAAGGCCGCGCTTTTGCTCACCGCTCCTTTTATTGCTTTGATTATCGGCCTTGGACTGTTCGGACCTCAAGACCCTGAACGCAACGCTGCCCTGGTGCTTACATGGGGCCTTTGGGAACCCCTCCTCGTCCTGAGCGCCTTCTTCGTGGCCCGGATGTGGTGCAGCGTCTGTCCGGTCGGCGCCCTGAGTACCTTGATACGACGTTTGGCCGGCCTGAACCTGACAGTACCTTCCGTCATAAGAAATTATGGTTTTTATATAACTGCGGCGGGTATCGCCGCTATTTTCTGGAGCGAGGCAGCCACAGGCATGATCAGCTCTCCCAGGGCCACGGCCATGCTGGTACTCTCCATTGTTGCGTTGGCCGCTGTCAGCGGTTTTTTGTTCCAGAGGAGCGCCTGGTGCCGCCATCTCTGTCCGTTGGGCGGCATGGTGGGTCTATTGTCCAATTGCTCGATTCTGGAACTTCGATCGAATTACAGCATCTGCAACACCTCCTGCACTAAGCATGACTGTTACACCGGCAACGACCGGCGTGAGGGATGTCCCATGTTCGAGGGGCCTTTTTCAGTAAGGTCCAACCAGAACTGTGTCATTTGCGGCTCGTGCATAAAGATATGTCCCAGTCGCTCACCGGTACTGAATTTGAGACTGCCTGGCTATGATCTCTGGGCAGTGCAGACGCCTGAAAAAAGCTTTGCCGTCCTGGGCATAGCCCTCATAGGCACTCAGCTGTTTCGCGGGATCGGGTATATAGGGTACGGAGGATTATTTATTGGCGATGGGATGGCGACTGCGTGGGTCCGCACCTTCCTGCTGATCTCAGGCTCAATCCTCCTGGCAGTCCTTTATGCCATATTTGCGGGGCGGGCGGTCTTCGGCAGATTCGGTTTTTCCGGGGGCAGGGCGGAGTACAGGATAGTCTACGTCCTGATGCCCCTGGCCTTTGCCTGCGAAGCGGGATTTCACCTGGAGAAGCTGTTTATTATGGGGGGAAGGCTCCTCCCTATCCTCGGCAGTCAACTGGGGCTGGCTATGCAACTTCCCAGTGCCAGCGCCTCGCCATTGACCGTGAAGACTTTCCAGGTACTTTTGGTGATACTCGGGAGCATCGGTTCTTTAAGTATAATAGGCAAGATGCTCCGTGAACAAAGAGGCGGGGACAAACTGCTGAAGCTGTCCATCAGGCATTATTGGCCCATCCTGGTACCGGCAGTTGTATATCTGTCGATTTTCTTGCTGGGGGGAGAATAAAAGGCTTTTACCTCTAGCCTTTGACCTCAATATTATAACCATTCTTTTTCAGCTCATCGGCAACCATGTCTGCCAAGCCGCTTATCTTCCCCTGTACCTCTTGCGACAACTCAAGGCCTGTTTCTATCACCTTGGGTTCGATGCCGAAAAGGACCACATGCCCGGGCACTGAATCCATCAACCTGGCCGCCGCAAGCAGGTCCGAAAGCCCGAGCTGGTGGGGAGAAATCTTGCTGCAGAAAAAGGCTGGAACAGCATCTCCTTCCAGTCTTACAATTGTCCCGGGTGCATTGCCGGTCTTCGCAGCGTCCACAATAAAAAGGTGCTCTTTATCTTTAAGGTAGTAGAGCAGCTCTATCCCCATAGTCCCGCCGTCTATTACTTCCACGTCGCCGGGAATATTGTAGCGGCTGAGGAGGTTCTCAATCGTCTTCACTCCAGCGGCCTCATCCTTCAGCAGCAAATTTCCTATGCCCATTACCAAAGCAGTCATGTTTTCCCCTTACGATTCCGTAACAAAACCGGCAGTAGCAAGAGCGATTCCGCTATCACTACTGCCGGAAAGAATAGTTTTGTTTACTTATTTACTTTAAAACGCCTTCACACTAACAATCTCTCTCTTGTTCGTGTCTGTCAGATGTATAGCGCATGCCAGACACGGATCAAAGGAGTGTATCGTCCTCAATATTTCAAGAGGCTTTTCAGGATCGGCAACCGGGTTGCCTATAAGCGACGCTTCATACGGTCCGAGGGCGTCCGCAGAACTCCTCGGTCCGGCGTTCCATGTGGAAGGCACAACACACTGGTAATTCTTTATCTTCCCGTTCTCGATGACTACCCAGTGAGAAAGCACGCCTCTGGGTGCCTCATGGAAGCCGAATCCCTTGATCTCGCCTTTCGGGAATTCCGGGGCATTGAAGGTTGCCACATCGCCTTTTCCGATGTTGGCGACAAGCGCCTCCCACTGCTTTTCGAGTGTCTCGCACATTACTGCGCAGCGCACGGCCCTGGCAGCATGCCGGCCAATGGTTGAGTGAAGTGCGGCGAGTGGAACATTGGCGCCTGCAAGCTTGCTGACTGTTGCAAGTGCCTTGTCGGTATATTTCTTGGTGGGAGCATGACCGGCCAAATACATGGCCAGGACATTGGCGAGAGGGCCCACCTGAGCTGGTTTTCCTTCAAAATTAGGCGCTTTCACCCATGAATATTTCCCGTTGTCCTGGAAATCGGTATAATGGGGCACTGTCTCCTCATCATATGGATGCCTGTCCCAGTCGCCGTTATACCATGAATGTTTAATGCTTTCCTTGACGCCGTTCCTGAAGAGATCGTCGTGGAAGGACTTGATCGGTTTGTAGCCGGCAAGGTTGCCGTTCGGGATATAACCGCCCGGATGCTGGAAGACCGTGCCCTTTGTATCCATCGGGAAGTCAGGAACGGAAAGGTAATTTAACACTCCGGCCCCATACTTGGTCCAGTCGGCATAGAACGCTCCCACAGCGCAGACATCCACAAAGTATACATTGTTGACAAAATCACTGAGTTCATCGATGAGAGTCTTGATATAAACCAGTCTTTCCATTGTTAGTGTGGACTGGCTGTCCGGGTTGATAGGATTGGCTACGCCACCAACGGCAAGATTCTGGATATGCGGTGTCTTTCCTCCCAGGATCGAGACGATCATGTTAGCCCTGCGCTGTAGTTCAAGTGCCTGCAGATAATGGGCTGCGGCAAGCAGGTTCACCTCTGGAGAAAGTTTCATCGCAGGGTGTCCCCAGTATCCGCTGGCGAATACGCCGAGTTGTCCCGTACCGACGAACGTTTTGAGCCTGTCCTGAGTTTCCTTGAATATCTGCCTGCTGTTCTTGTCCCATGAGGACACGCTTTGTGCGAGTTGGGCTGTTTTATTCGGGTCGGCCTTTAGCGCAGATACAATGTCCACCCAGTCAAGTGCCGAGAGATGATAAAAATGAACGATATGGTCATGGATGGAATGCGCTGCTATGATGAGGTTTCTTATGTACTGGGCGTTGAGAGGTATTTCCAGGTTCAGCGCGTTCTCAACAGCCCTGACGGATGCAATGGCATGGACAGTTGTGCACACGCCGCATATCCGCTGTGTGAAGGTCCACGCCTCGCGCGGGTCTCTTCCTTTCAGGATAACTTCAATTCCGCGCCACATCTGGCCTGACGACCAGGCGTTTTTCACATGGCCGCCGTCAACCTCACAATCTATCCTCAAATGACCTTCGATTCTTGTTATTGGATCGACTACTATTCTTTTTGACACAGAGAGTATCCTCCTAGTTTTTATCTATGCCCTGCTTCCGAACCGATATGCATCGGGTCCGGCAGCACAGGCAGCATTTTAACAAAGATTAAATACACCATTATCTCGACCGAAATTATGCCCAGCGTGATCCACAGTTCCGAGAAAGAGGGGAAGTAGTGAAAGCCCGGTCCGGGGTTAAAGCCGATCAGCGCAGCATTGAAGCGATAAACCGCACCTGCCACCAACATGGACACTGCAGCAACAAAAAGCTTGCTCTGCCTGGACCTGTTGGCTGCACTCGACAGAATGACGACAGGGACCACGAACAGGATGATTTCAATAATGAACATAACACTCTGCAGATTGGCCCCGAATATCAGCCCCAATTGGCCCCTCCAGATGAGGTCACCAACGCGGATTATGAGCCAGACTATAATGAGGTTGCGAATAACAACACTCAATTTTGACAGCAGGTGTGTCTCCGGAGGTCTCCTGAAACCCTTCTCAGCAAGGACCGATTCGAAAATCACTATCGAAAAACCCATGGTAATGGCGGATATCAGGAAAAGGAGCGGGAGAAACCCTGTTTGCCACAAAGGAGATACCTTTCTGCCTGCGATTATCATGAGAGAACCGAGTGAAGACTGGTGCATAGTCGGCAGCAGCACGCCTAATGCAATAAAGATGAACATGATTTTATTGGCCGTCTTTTTTGCCGGGCTGTTCAGTTTTTCGAAGAAGGTCGGCGAGAACTCTATCCACATTACTCCTACATAAGCGGCTATGCACAATGCCACTTCGAGCATGACCGAATTTAAATTTACATACCACGGCAAAAATATGTTATACATTTGCCAGTAGCGGCCTATGTCGAAAAAGACCGAGACCGCAGCAAGCGTATAGCCGAACATGCTCGCCATCAGCGCAGACCGGACAAGCGGATGATAGACGCCCCGGTTAAAGACGTACACCAGCAGCGCCATCGAGTACCCGCCGCAGCCGATTGCGGTACCGATCATAACGTCATAAACGATCCATACGCCCCATGGATAGCCATCGTTCAGATGGGACACCGACCCGATGCCGTAGATGAAACGCTTAATGAGGAAAATCCCGGCAATGATCGCGATAGCCATGAAAAAGAGAAATGGTTTTGTCACGATTTTGCCGGCTATTGGTTTGCATTCACCACCTGTTAGTTTGCATTCTTCCATATATTCCCCTTACTTATCTTTAGTGTTTTTGTATACGGTTGCAAGCAGCCCGGCCAGCAATACTGCAGGCCCTATCATTCCTTTGTATATCGTGTGCTGAATATGTTCCGACTTCGAGGCATCGGACGTTTCAGGAAGATCGGGAAGGCCGAGCTTGTCAAAAGGCACCCCTGCAAGCATAAGTGTCTGTGTGCCGCCGCCTTCTTTTTCACCGTACAGGTGAGGAAAGTATTGCGCAGCCGGACGTTTGTTAAAATGTCCCGAACCGAGCTTGGAAACAGGGAATTTCGCGTCCTCACCGGCCTTAAGCGTTAATCTGCGGTTCGCTTCCGCAACCAGGTCGCTGACCGGCCCAAAGACCGAAGCTCCGGTAGGGCAGAATTCGCAGCATGCCGCGTACTTTCCCTCTTTCATGCGATGCGCGCAGAGCTGGCATTTCCTGATCTGGGGGAATGCCTTGTCATACTCAAATTTCGGTACATCGAAGGGACAGGCTACCTGGCAGTAACGGCATCCGATGCAGGCATTCTTGTTATATGATACGATTCCGGTCTGGGGGTCTTTAGTGAGAGCTGAAACAGGACACGCGGAAATGCATGACGGGTCAACGCAGTGCATACACTGCCTTTTGACAAAGGAAAAGCCGTTTTCTTTGTCCTTTTCGCCGCCGCCACCGGATTGGTACAGTTTTATAATATTCAGGGTTTTGCTTGAAAGATCGATCGGGTTGTCCCAAATCTGATCTGCCGAACTATGCTCAGGCGGCATATCATTATACTGTTTGCATGCGGAAACGCAGGCTTTGCATCCTATGCAAAGTGTGGCATCATACAGGAAGCCAACTGCACCAGGAGGCAGGCTCTTGCGAGGTCCTTCCGCAGCAAGCGCCGCAGGGACTCCGGTTGCCATCATCAGCCCGCCGCAGGCTACTCCTTTCAGGAAGTTTCTTCTCTCTATATCCATGGCCTACCTCTCCTTTGTGCCTTTGTTATCTTCCTCACCCAGCTTGTTTACCAGCTTTGAGCCGGCGCCTATTGCAATTCCGGCAACACCGGCAGCCAGGGCTGCGCCGAGCACAGTCGCTCCGCCGGCCTTTTCCTCGTTAATTCTCGGATAAGTTGCAGGAGGCGTAAAGTGGGTCAAACTGGCTAATTCGAAAAGCGGTTTATTAAAGCCTATGCCTTGTTCCGTACAGCCGATACACGGATGCCCGATACCAACAGGCCATGTCCCTGATCCTGTATCTCCGAAAAGTATCGAAGGACAATTCGCAAATGTCTCCGGTCCTTTGCAGCCGAGTTTGTAAAGGCAGAATCCGCTCCTGTGGCCTTCATCTCCGAACTTCAGCGCGAAGCGGCCTGCATCAAAGTGGGGCCTCCTCTCGCAGTTTTCGTGTATAAGACGCCCGTAAGCGAACTGAGGTCTTCCTTTGGCATCGAGCGCGGGTAATTTCTTGAATGTGACAAAATACAGTACTGTCGATAAGAGATTATAAGGATTTGGAGGACAGCCAGGGATACTGACAATGGTCTTGCCCTTCAAAATTTCGGAAATAGGTTTTGCGTCTGTAGGATTTGGGGATGCAGCAGCCACGCCGCCCCAGGAGGCACATGAACCCATGGCTACAATTGCGCCCGCATGCGGGGCCACTTCATTGAGTATCTGGAGAGCGGTTTTCCCTGCAATCTTGCAGTAAATACCGTTGTCCTTTGTCGGTACCGCGCCGTCCACCACAAGAATAAACTTTCCTTTGTTCGCCTCGATTGACGCCTGTTTTGCCGCCTCTGCCTGATGTCCCGCGCCGGCACAGAGTGTTTCGGAATAATCGAGTGAGATGAGATCCAGGATAAGGTGTTCGAGTGTTGGGTGCGTCGAACGGAGTAATGATTCTACACAACCGGTGCATTCCTGGAATGAAAGCCAGATCACCGGCGGACGTTTAGGATTAGTAATAGCTTCAGCAATCTTGGCCCCCATTCCCAAAGGTAGTCCCATACTTGCCGCCATAACCGTGCAAAACTTCAGGAAATCCCTTCGTGATACACCAAGCTTTTTCCTGATTTCTTCAGAGTCGCCATTTCGCATAGACCCTCCCTCCCTGTGGTTTTAATTAAATGCCTAAATCAGATGGTTTATGAAAACTACAAAAAAGTTGTTTTAGGATTGTTATTATACTATTACTAAAGCAAATGTCAAGTTCAAATGCCGGCATTCATAGCTCGTAAGCAGTTGTAATTAATTTGAGTTAGCATCAGTATTGTGTCAATAAGTTAGTGACATTATACTGTTAGTAAGATAAAAGTCAAGTGAAAAAGTTCAGGCGCACAAAAGTAATTATTTTATAAAGACATAATAAGCCGGCAGTAAAGGAGATAAATAGAGGCGTTAAATCATATTAGGGCCTGCATTCAAGTCTTTCCATTTCAGAGGCCCCAGTTTTCTTAAGTCGGAAGTCATTTGATCAATAAAAGCGGCAAGTGATTTTCCTTCTGAAACCGACGCAGCGACAAACCTGATGCGCTCCGCTTCTATGCCGAACTGGCAAATGAGTTTCCTTAGTAATACGAACCTCATCAATGCATTGGTATTTCCCGTTTCGTAATGACATTCCCCCTGATGGCAGGCAGCGATAATAACTCCTTCTGCGCCCTCTCTCAGCGCCTTGAGCACGAAGTGCGGTTCTACCCTGCCGCTGCACATTACGCGGATGATGCGCAGGTTTGGGGAATATCGGATGCGTGCTGTTCCAGCAGCATCGGCAGCCCGGTATGTGCACCAGTTACAGAAGAATCCGACGATTACCGGCTCAAAATTTCCGTTTTCCATAGATAAAATCGTGAATGAGCATATGAGTTAATGAGTGTTATTTACCGACAAACTCATCTACCTGGTAACCCATGTGCTCATCTACTGTCTCTTTTTTTGTCATGCAATACACCCTCGATTTCGGCCATTATTTGCTGATCGGTAAAGTGAGCGCCGTAAATGGCCTGACTCGCACAGGCCGAGACACAGGTGCCGCATCCCCGGCAGAGCGCCTGATTGACTTCTGCAGTATTGTCTTCTTCATTAAAATGGATCGCTCCATAGGGGCATATTGAGGTGCAGATGCGGCATCCGCTGCATCGTTCCTTCTGGACAGAAGCCATAAACGGCTCGAGCTCTATAAACGTGCGGTTGATCAGTGACAGCGCGTGCGCGGCTGCCGCGCCTGCCTGTGCAATGGTATCATTGATATCTTTCGGGGACTGGCATGTCCCGGCTATGAAAACCCCCTCCCGCAATGTGGCCACTGGTTCGAGTTTGGGATGCTTTTCGGAAAAGAAGCCGTCAGCGCTGCATTCGAGCCCGAACAATTGTGCCGTTGCTTTTGCGCCCTTACTGGCCTCCATTGCAGGGCTTAGTATGATCATATCAACAGGTACCCGGCGCTGAATTCCAAGCAGGGTATCTTCTGCATGTACTACCAGCTTGCCTTCTTCAGCAGGCGTAAAGGCCGTATCCATCACTGTTGCAACCCGTCCTCTTATGAAATTGACCCCGTCTTCGAGAAGCTTCTGATAGAACTCTTCATATGCCTTCCCTCCAGCCCTTATATCGACGTAGAAATTGTATACCCGTGCGTTTGTACGCTCTTTTATGTAATGGGCGAACTTCAGCGAGTACATGCAGCAAATACGCGAGCAGTATTTGTGATAGTTCTTGTCACGGCTTCCCACGCAATGGATTATGGCCGCGCTGCGGGGAACGGTGGTCCCATCGCGGAGCACTACTTTGCCGCCCGTCGGTCCCGCAGCATTGAGCATGCGCTCAAACTCCAGGCTTGTAAAAACATTGGCATATCTGCCATAACCGTATTGAGACACCTGCCGGGCATCGAACAAATCGTAGCCCGTAGCAAGGATTACAGCGCCGACTTTAACAGTAACCAGCTCTTCAACCTGTTCGAAATCGATGGCCCGTGTAGGGCATTCCTTTTCGCATATCCTGCACCCGCCTGTTGTAAAGTAAAGGCAATTTTTCTTGTTGATTACAGGGTATTTGGGGACTGCTTCAGCAAACCGGACGGAGCACGCTTTCCTGCGGCCGATACCGGCCTCGAAATCGGAATCGATAAAACTTTCAGGACATTTCTGCTGGCAAATACCGCATTGGATACAACGCGCCTCGTCGATACAGCGAGCTTTTTTTCGTATCGTTATATCAAAATTCCCGACAAATCCTTTTACTTCCCGCACTTCACTGTAAGTGAAAAGGTGAATATTCGGATGCATTCCGACAGCTGCCATTTTGGGGGTGAGGACGCAATCCGAACAGTCGAGAGTAGGGAACATCCTGTCGATTTGGGCCATATGCCCTCCAAGGCAGGATTCCCGTTCTACGAGATAGACTTGTTTACCCGAGTCGGCTATCTGGAGCGCGGCCGAAATGCCGGCGATCCCGCCTCCCACGATAAGCGCGGCGGGAGTCATTCCTACCCGCACTTTCTCCAACGGCTGCTGGTGCTTCACTCTTGAAATAGCGGCAGCCACCAGCGCCTTTGCCTTCTCTGTCGCCGCCCGATGGTCCGAAGTGCTCCAGGCATCATGCTCCCTTATATTGGCCATCTCGAAAAGGTAAGGATTAAGCCCGGCCCTGCTGCAGACCGACCTGAATGTTGCCTCGTGCATATGAGGTGAACAGGCGGCAACGACAATTCGTGTAAGGTGTTTTTCCCTGATATCATTGAATATCAGTTCCTGACCCGCCGATGAACACGATAAAAGCATTCGCTCAGCGGCAGCGACATCGGACTGCGCCCGGGCAAAAGAGGCCACCTCCGCTATATCGATTTTCTCGGAAATATTGCTGCCGCAGCTGCAAATATAAACACCGATTCTCTCACTCAACGTTTCGATACCTTTCCCGACAGTACAGCCTGGGCCGGGACAATTTCCTTTCCTATGCCGAGGACATGAGGATCGAGGCCAAGGGCCAATCCCATTACCTGCGTGAAAAAAAGCACCGGAATATTAAATGAAGTGTTGAAATGCCTGTTGACATCTTCCTGGTAGGCATCGAGGTTCATCTGGCACACAGGGCATAGTACTGCAATGATATCCGTTCGTTGTTTCTGGGCCTCTTTGAGAATTCTTCTGAGAAGTTCGTAGGCGGTGACTGCCTTTATATGGGGCATATGGCCTCCGCAGCAATTGGCTTTCATTGTAAAATCGACCACTTTCGAGCCGAGTGCTGCGAGCAGGCGGTCCATGGACATAGGGTACTCGGGGTGGTCAAACCCACCTTTGGGCCTGCTCAGCATGCAGCCATAGTAAGGCGCAATCCTCAGGCCGGTCAGTTTATTGACCACACTGCCCCTGATCGTTTCAAGACCGGCATCATTAACAAAAACATCGAGAATATGCCTGATCCTGAGAGATCCTGGTATATAGTACAGGTCGCCGGCGGCAAGCGCGGCATTGACGCCGCGGGAAATTTCATTATGCTCGTGCATATTGGAATCGGTGCGTCTCAGGTTAAAGTAGCAGGCGCTGCATAAGGCCACTATTTGCTCAATTCCCGGAGGTACCAATGCAAGATTGCGGGCAGTAAGCGAATAGTGGGCCAACCGGTTGAGGGCCAGATATTCCGTAGCTCCGCAGCAGTTCCAATCCGGGATATCCACCAGTTCTAAGCCAAGATGTTCCGCGACTGCCTTGGCCGATTGTGTGTATGCCAGCGCCATGTGCTCGGAAGCGCATCCGGGGTAAAAAGCATATCTCATTTCTTTTGTTCTCTGAACTCCAAAGATTTTTGATGTTCGGAGTCCCCGCCACCGTACCCCAATGATCTTCGATCCTCGGGGACCCCGCCTTCCAGCTTTGCCTGGTTCAGGATGCTGCGGAGCTGATATATACCGGCGATTTTCGACGGCCCCAGCACAATCCGTTCTTTCTTGTAAAGTCTCAGGGCAAGGGTTCCCCAGGACAGTCGGTCCTCAGGGTTGCGATTGAGACGGTACCGCATGGCGAGTCCGAAATCGAAGCTACGGCCGTATTTTTCGACAAGTTCAATGAAGGTTTTGGAAAAATCATAGGCATCGGTTATCTTGATAATCCCTTCCTGCGCCGCCATCTGTTTTATGGTAAACATAATGTCGGTTATAGGTATTTGCTGGGGACACCGTACCGTGCAGTAATAACATGAAACGCAAAACCATGGGGTGTTGCTCGAAAGCACTTCGTGCTTGAGCCCTGCCAGAAGCATCGCGAACAAATAACGGGGGGTATAATCCATGTCCATTGCAGAAGGGCAGGAACCCCCGCATGTTCCGCACTGCAGGCACTTGGTCAGTGCATTGCCTCCAGGAGTTTCGGCCATTACGCTTCTCAAAAAATCAAATCCTTCCTCCTCAGCCACACGGTCCTGCACAGGGAGTGCTTTCCCTATTTCATGCCGGCGGGAAGGTCCGATCAACTCGTTGACGGGTTCGGAAAGCTGCCGCTCATTACAGGCGGCTGCATCTTCCTGGCGGGAAAGCAGCAAAGTATCTTTTATTTCATTTAGATTGAATCCCTTGCTTTTCAGTTCGAAGATCCATTTTATTGTTTCATTTACTGAAGCCGGATAGTAGAACTTTACGCCGCCCGTATCCTGTCCCTTGCGCATTCCTTTGGGGAGCAGGCCGGTCTGCACATAGAACTGAAAAGTTCTCTTGGTTAGTTTATATCCTTCTTCAGACAAATGCCTGACAATCTCATCTAATGTATAGGTAAGCCCTTTTTCCATGTAACCTTAAAAACAACTGTTATTAACTGTCACAAACCAGTCAGTATACTGTTATTAACATAAGATGTCAAGTTCCCTCTGAACTTACGCTACCACTTCGGGGATTACAGGCTCTACCTCAGGCGAGAGATTTTCACTGAAGGACCGGATTTCCGATACCTATTATTACTATTTCCGGCATTCGCTATTCCCGCTTTATATCTCTGACCACTTTCCCATTGCAATCCTTTATCGTCACCACCAGGGGCATCGATCCCGGCAGCGAATGGGTTGCGCAGGAAAGACAGGGATCATACAGCCTGAATGCCATTTCTATTTTATTAAGAAGTTGTTCTTCTATGATCGTTCCATTGTGTATCAATGCCATTGCCGCCTTCTTTATTGACATTGATATCGGTGCATGATTATTTGTAGTGCCCACAATCAGGTTCACCTTCCTGATGACACCGCTGCTACTGGTTTCATAATGATGAGTCAGGGTCCCCCTCGGTGCTTCTACCGAACCGGTACCGATACCTGTGATGCGTTCAGGAATGATTCTGACCGAAGGACTGGTTATTTCAGGGTCGATAGCGAGTTCGAGCATGTGCTCTGCGGCATACAACATTTCTATGAGACGCGCCCAATGGGTCGCAAGCCTGAAGTGGACAGGTTGATAACGGCTACCGGTCTTTTTGCTTCCGAAGAATGCAAAAAAGCGTTCGAAATGCTCCTGCGCCAGAGGTGTCGCCAGGCTGTCAGAGACATTGAGCCTCGAAAGCGGAGAGGTGCAGTATACACCGCTGTTGGACCCGTCTTCAAAGCCCTTCCAGCCGACTTGCCTGAGATACGGAAACTTCAGATAAGTCCATTGCTCTACATGCTCTGCTATGTGCAGTGCATAGTCCCGGGAATCATACGATACAAACTCATTACCGTCAGGGTCTACGACCCGGACAGTTCCGTCATAAAAGTTGATACGGCCATTCTTGTCTACTGTTCCCATATAATAAGTTTTTTGCAAATAAATGTCCGAGGTCAGGAGTTCGCGGTAAACCTTATTTTTTAAAAAAAAGTCATCGAAGAGTTTAAGGGAGAAAATGGCAAAATCGATGTTCTTTCTTGCATGCGCTTCTATTTCCACCCTCTCTTCCTCTGAAACTGCCTTGCTCCACCCGCCGGGCAGCCCGCCGACGAGGTGGATTCCCCGTCCTCCGAGCATTTCTATTACACGGTGATTTCCGGCCCTGCAATCGATTATCTGCCGGCCGATATCGACCCCGAGCTTTCTGATAACACCCAGGAGGTTCCTTTCCGCCGGAGGAGCGTCATGACCGACAATGAAATCAGGCCCGCCGAGCGCATAAAAATGCGTTGCGTGATCAGAAACAAAAAAGGCCATATAGACAAGTTCGCGTATCTTTTTTGCCGCGGGAGGAGGCTCGACATTAAACAGGTCATCCAGCGCCTTCACGGAAGCCATATGGTGCGCCTCCGGACAGATGCCGCAAATGCGATTGGTAATCACGGGCATGTCCTCGGCAAGCCTGCCGGTGCAGAACTGTTCAAAACCCCGCAATTCGGGGACCTGGAAGTAGGCATTTTGCACATTGCCATGATCGTCGAGGAATATCTCTATTTTCCCGTGTCCCTCGAGTCTTGTGATCGGGTCTATGCTGATACGCTTCATCCGGTCTTCCTCTTCAGAATGGAAGCCGGCAAGCTATACTTGTAAAAAGTTCCGGCAAGGTCCGGAATCTTCTGTATCATGCCTTCGACCCGCTTAATGATTTCTTCTTCGGTCAATCCCTTTGCCTCGCCGATATCGATTATCGAACCCAAAGCTGCGATCATTTTTGCGCCCTGGTCGATGACTCCCTCCGGAGGGCCGTAGCAGCCGGTGCACGGCATATTGACCCGGGGGCAGCGGCAACCGCAGCCGCTTCTGGTAGCGATCCCCATACAGATAATGCCCTGGTCCAGAAGGCATTGCTTCCGGTCGGGGACCACCTCGTAAATCCTGTACAATTTCTTGAGATGCTTTTCATTTTTTATTCTGTTACATTCGTCGCACACTGCGGAAAAGCCGGCTCCGGTCACGCTGCTTTTGGGAGGCAGGGCATCCGTCCTCATCAGGGATTCGATCACGTTCCATACCTGATGTGGTTCCGGAGGACAGCCCGGGACTGAATAATCAACTTCCACGATCTGATTCAGCGGTCTTACATTTTCGGAAAATGAAGGCAAATATAAATTCCCTTCGGCAACAGTGCTTTCAGGCTGCGGCATTATATTCAGCGGCCTGGCGAGGGGTTTATCGATGTCGCGAGTATGCACATAGATGGTGCTGAAATACATATTGCTTGCATAAAACAACTCTTCGTCAATGTCACTGCTCTCCTCATAAATGGTCCTGAAATGGGCAGCGCGCGAAGACAGATTGCTCAGCCCCGGAATGCATCCTTCGTATGAGCATGATCCGAAAGCTATGAGCAGGCGGGACTTATTTCTGAGAAGCCGCGCCATCTCCTCATTTTCCGAGGTCCTGACCGCGCCGTTGAAAAAAGTGACCGCAATACTCTTGTCGGGCATTGCCTCAATATCTTTCCGCTTTGTATCTATAAGACACGGACAGAATACAAAGTCGAAATGGGAGTCCAGGTCGAGAATTTTTTCGTTTATACTAAGCAGCGCCATCTCGCACCCGCCGCATGATGCCGCCCAATACATGCTCAATTTCGGTTTATCCATTATTATCCTATTATATGAATTATGATAATATAGTGTAAAACATGAAGAAGGTCCGCTTCCGGCATTTAATAAATTAATCATGAAAATTGTACTTTTCGATATTGACGGCACCCTCATCGATTCAGGCGGGGCCGGGGTGCGGGCACTTAACTATGCATTCAGTGAACTGTTTGCGGTGAATGACGCTTTCAGCCACATAAGCCTGGCCGGCAAGACTGATCTCCAGATTATGCGGGAGGGACTTGCAGTTCACGGCATCAGCGGAAATAACGGCATTGTTCCCAGTTTTATGAAAGCATATCTCCTGCATCTCGGCAGGGAAATGCAGAACACCCATAAACAACTCAAACCCGGTATCAGGGAGGCGCTCGATGCTCTCAGTGCAATGGACGGACATATCGCGCTGGGACTGCTGACCGGCAACATCGAGGAGGGCGCAAGGACCAAACTTGAGGCATTTGCGTTGAATGATTACTTCCCGGCAGGCGCTTTTGGCAGCGACGATGAAGACAGGAACAGGCTGCTGCCGGTCGCGCGCAGCAGGTTCGAGCTTTTGCTTGAACGGGAGATAGATTACAAAGACTGCATTATCGTAGGCGATACGCCGCGCGATGTTTACTGTGCAAAACCTTACGGAGCATTCTCCATCGGCGTGGCAACCGGCCCGTATCAGTCTGATGCGCTTGTGCAAGCCGGCGCAGACAGGGTTTTTGAGACCCTGGCGGATACAGGAGCATTCTTAGAGGTATTGGAGTAAGACTTAAAATTTCTTACCTAGTAGATATTGATGAGGAGTGCACATGGTTGAAGACTGGCTATCAAACGCATATGAGGGCATGTCCCGGCGCCAGTTTCTTGCCAGGATGAGCGCTACAGGTGTTGGCCTTGCCGGTTATGCGGTTGCCTCCAGTTCGGTTGCAGGCGAAGTCATTACCACCTCTACCACCGGTATTACTGCAGCTGATGGTAAGGTACTCTCCGGAGATTTCCCGGTCCCGATCTACGAGGCTTGCCGGGCAAATGCCGGAAAATACCCGATTCTGCTGGTGATTCCGGAAATTTTTGGAATGCACGAACACATCAAAGATGTTACCCGGCGATTTGCGAAAGCAGGTTTTCTGAGCATCACCTTTGAACCTTATGCGCGGGATGGGGGCGTCTTGCATCTGCCTGATATCCAATCCGTGCGAAAGGTGGCCGACTCGGTCCCCGATGCAAGGGTCATGGGAGATTTGGACTCAATAATAGCGTATGCCAAGCAACATCCTGCCGGGCGCGCTGACAGGATTGGCGTAACTGGTTTTTGCCGCGGCGGTATGTATACTCTCCTTTACGCGGCACATAGCACTGATATAAAGGCTGCTGTTGCCTGGTATGGGCAACTCCGGCCTGACAAAAAACCGGGCATACGTACTGTCGGGCCACTCGATGTTGCTCCCCGGATTAATGCGCCTGTCCTGGGTCTTTATGGTGCAGCGGATTTAGGCATTCCGGTATCCGACGTGAAAGAGATGGAAGCTATCCTGAAGAAAGCCGGCAAGACGGCAGAATTTGTGCTATACCCTGGGGCCCCGCACGCGTTCTTTGCTGATTATCGGCCCAGTTACAGGCCGGATGCAGCGAGGGATGCCTGGGCGCGTTGCGTCGCGTGGTTGAACAGGTACCTAAAATAAATAAGCGCTGCAGCAATAAATAGACTACACGCAGACCTGTTTACTTAAAACGATTAAGTACGTCCTGTTGCGATGTGAATCATTATTGTTGTTACTGCTAAAGAAAACAGACCTCATTCCGAAAATAAAGATATTTAATAAAAATATTATTCTCTCCTTTAGCGCTGTGTGGATATAAGAAGGAATGTCAGGCGTGCGTATTTTTATTGGTTTTCGTATTATCGGGACAAAAAAGTCAAATAGACAATAAGGAGAAAACAAACAATGGAAGCACGGAATCAGAAGCAGCAGGAACAGAAACAGGCGGCAGGCATCAAAATGGCAATATCAGGCGTAAAGCTGCAGCAAAAGAGGATTCCCATGATGGGGGGAGGTTTTTGGGACACGCTTTTTTTTGCATGTATGATGGTATTGCTGATCGCCGCTTATGGCTATGCGGGCGAGCCGACCGACATAGCAAAACAAACGACTGATAAGGTTATCAGCATCGTGAAGAACAAGGAACTGCGGAAGGCTGATAAAACAAAAGAACGAAGGGTCGCTATACGGAAAATAGTCGGCGAACACTTTGATTTCGAGGAGATGGCCAAGCGTTCGCTGGCCCAATACTGGAATCAACGGACTCCGGAAGAAAAGAAAACGTTTGTTGCCTTGTACGCTGATCTTCTCGAACGCACCTATATAAAAAGGGTTGAGAACTATGCCGATGAAAAAATCACTTATGGAGAAGAGACCAATGACTCTGTTTATGCTGCCGTCAAGACCAGGATTGTCACAAAAAAGAACATCGATATCCCTATTGAATACAAGATGGAAAAGAAGAACGGCAAGTGGGTGGTCTACGACGTTGTTATAGAAGGAGTGAGCCTTGTCAATAATTACAGGAACCAGTTCCGCAGGATCATTATGTCCAGTTCTTATGAAGAACTTTTAAAGAAATTAAAGGACAAGCAGGCAGAAGGGCAAACCGATAAAGCATAAGTCGCGGCAGATCAGTCCAGCATGGGCCTATATGATCTTCTTGCGATCGATGGCACTTGTCGGTCCGGCAGCTCGCAGGACGACAAAACAGAAGATAGACAGTGTTCATAAAACCCCATCGTTTTTCGAAGCAGGAAAGCGCGAGTATGACGGTTTGTTATACGAAGTTCTTCCCGAACAAAATGGATATTCCGGCGAATCCACCACATAAATAAAAATACAGAAAAAGTTCATAAGTCCTTATAATGTTAAAATCGAAGACTAATGAGAGGGGGTGCTGATAACCCTGGAAGGAGAGTTAAGAGTGCATGACCAATAATGATGTATTGAAAAAACTTAGAATCGCGCTGGAACTTAAAGATACTGATATTATTGAGATCCTGAAGCTTGCGGGTTTTGAAACTACGAAATCTGAACTCTCTGCTCTTTTCAGGAACCCGGACCACAGAAACTATAAGGAATGCGGCGATCAGATATTGAGAAACTTCCTGAACGGCCTCATTATCCGAAACAGAGGAAAGAGGTGAACATGCTAACAAGTCGGGAGAAGGAGAAAAAAATGGAATATGATTTTCTTGTAGACACTTATGAGTCAGAACGACTGAAGACCCTCAGTGTTTGGAGCACATTCACGGATAATGATCTTCCAGTTCGCCCTCATCCACTGGACAAGAGAGACAGAAATGCCCTCGAACACATGGTGCATCAGTGTTTGAGTGAAAACAAGTGGTTTTGCAATATGTTCGGTATTGATGTCGGAGCGCCGCCCCTGCCGCAACCGGAAACACGCATTGAATTTATAAAACGGTATGCTGAAGATAGTGGAAAGCGGCTCGCCGCTCTTAAAAAAAAGGACAAAGCCTGGTGGGAAGTTGATGTGTCCTTTTTTAACGTTCCAAAAACACGGGCTTGGATTATGCTGAGAAGAATAGCACATACTGCGCATCACCGGGGAGAGCAGGGGGTTTTGCTTAGAATGTTGGGAAGAAAAGTCTACAGTGTGTATGGGCCGTCGATTGACTCGGGATGTTTGCCTGAAAATGGAGCGATTACCATATATCCGTATCCGGATATTGAATCTCTTATTGAAGGAGAGTCTGCTGGTGGACGGAAGGCGAAATTACCGGGACCTGGAGATAAGCCTTGCACAGAACGTCCGGAAACTTATGCTATAAAGAGAAAGTTTCCTGACTGAATATCAAAAATAGGTTGACAAAAAAAGAAAATGGGCGGTATATTTAACGGTGTTAAGTTAACATATCATCGTTAAGGAAAGTTTGATGGGAGTCCGACAAAAGAGGGCCAAGTACAGGGAGGAGTTTCGCAGAGAGATTCTGGATGAGGCCCGTGAAGTTTTTATAACTGAAGGCTACGAAAAGTTCTCTATGCGTAAGCTCGCCGAAAAAATAGACTATTCACCTACCACCATCTATCTTTATTTCAAAGACAAGGACGATTTGCTATTTGCTATATGTGAAGAAGTTGCGGAACAATATTTTGCAAACCTTAAACATATAAGAGAGCGTTACACCGATCCTCTCAATACCCTTCGTCAAGTTTTACTCTACTTTATAGAGTTCGGATTCAATAACCCGCAACAATATAAAGTATTTTTCTTTACGAGGCCCGATGTTTATGGCAAGAAGGAAGAATTTATGGAAAAGGAGTCCATGGCACGGAATTCCTATCTCATATTCAAAGAAATTGTACAAGATTGCGTTGATACAGGCAGGCTTCAATCGATGGATATAGATGTGATGACGCAGTCGCTTGCTGTAGCGGTTCACGGTTTGATCGTGATGACAATCTACAGAAAAAGTTTTCCATGGGCGGACCGGAATGCGTTAGCTCATGCCTTGGTAGATGGTTTGATTAGAGGGTACCTGAAGTAATTTATAACATTGTCACGAATGTTTCACATATGGAGGAAGTTGACATGACGCTTTTGGAGATGCTTATACTGAACAAGAGGAAATCCGGCATAATTGCTGTCACTGGAATACTTGCCGCATTTCTTTTTATTGCAGGATGCGCAAAACGGAGTACTGCAATTGCAAAGACGCCGAGCGCACCGCCCGAGGTAAGCGTTGTTGTGGTGAGGCCTCAGCACGTGGCACTTTCAACAGAGCTTGCGGGCCGAACATGTGCATACCTTATTGCCGAGGTGCGACCGCAGGTAAGCGGCATTATTAAGCAGCGACTGTTTACCGAAGGTGCTGATGTGAAGGCAGGCGAGGTGCTTTATCAGATAGATCCTGCAACCTACCAGGCGTCTTTCAACAGTGCAAAGGCCGCACTTGATAAATCTGAAGCCAACCTCGTGCCGGCCCGGCTTAAGGCCGAGCGCTATAAAGATCTCGTCAAAATCAACGCGGTCAGTCAGCAGGACTACGATGATGCAAGTGCAGCGCTCAAGCAGGCTGAGGCCGATGTGGAGGCAGGAAAGGCGGCGCTCGAATCCGCGCGGATAAACCTTGCCTATACGAAGGTAACCGCACCCATCTCCGGAAGGATAGGCCGGTCATCGGTCACCAACGGTGCTCTCGTGACGGCAAGTCAGCCCGCCGCGCTGGCCACGATCCAGCAGCTCAGTCCCATATATGTTGATGTCACCCAGTCCAGCGCAGACATGCTCCGTCTGAAGCGGGACTTGGCCAGCGGCCTTATGAAGAGCAGTGGCTCAGCGCAGACCCGGGTGAAGCTCTTGCTGGAGGACGGCAGTATCTATCCGCTGCCCGGAACGCTCAAGTTTTCTGAAGTTACGGTTGACCAAAGTACTGGCTCCATCACACTGCGCGCGGTCTTCCCAAACCCAAAGCAGATCCTGCTTCCGGGGATGTTCGTCCGCACGGTCATAGAGGAAGGGGTCAATGAACATGCGATTCTTGTTCCTCAGAGGGGGGTGAGCCGCAACCCTGCCGGAGACGCAATGGTTACGGTAGTAGGAAGCGGAGAAAAGGCAGAGCCGCGCGTCATAAAGGTCGATCGTACAGTCGGTGACTGCTGGCTGGTCAGCGACGGACTTAAAACAGGCGACCGGGTTATCCTCGAAGGAATTCAGAAGGTGCGCCCCGGAATGGCCGTTAAGGCCGTAGTCTTCGCGAGTAAGGGAGACAGCGCGCCGGCAGGCCCAGTGAATACGACGGAAGCAAAAAAGTAAGGGAGAGCTCATGTCCAGATTCTTCATAAATCGTCCTATCTTTGCATGGGTAATCGCCATCATGGTCATGCTGGCGGGCCTCCTGGCGATCAAAATACTGCCGGTTTCCCAGTACCCCCCCATCGCGCCACCCGTGATTGCCATCAACGCCACCTATCCGGGCGCCTCAGCGCAGACGGCGCAGGATACTGTCACCCAGGTGATCGAACAGAAGCTGAACGGTATCGATAACCTGATCTACATGGCCTCCACCAGCGACTCGGCCGGGAGCGGTTAGCATTTCACTGACCTTCAAGGCGGGGACCGACCCGAACATCGCCCAGGTGCAGGTGCAGAACAAGCTGCAGCTGGCCATGCCGCTTCTCCCCCAGATCGTGCAGCAGCAGGGGATTCAGGTGGTCAAGTCTGGCCGGAACTACATGCTGATCGTGGGCCTGGTTTCGGAAGACGGCTCCATGGACCGCAATACCCTGACCGACTACATGGTTTCCAATATTCAGGATACCATCAGCCGCCTGGACGGGGTAGGCGAAGTGATGGTGTTCGGCACCCAGAACGCCATGAGGATATGGCTCGACCCGGCGAAGCTGAACAACTACCATCTGACCACGAATGACGTTATCAATGCGCTGCAGGCCCAGAACGTCCAGGTATCGGCCGGCCAGTTCGGCGGGACTCCTGCCGTCAAAGGGCAGCAACTGAATGCTACGATCACGGCCCGCACCTTGCTGCAGACGCCCGATCAGTTCGACAATGTCATCCTTCGCACCAACACCGACGGCTCTACCGTAAAACTTAGGGATGTGGCCGAGTGCAAGATCGGCACCGAAAATTACGACATTCAGTCGTTCTACAACGGGAAGCCGATGGGGGGAGTGGCGATCCGGCTGGCGGCCGGGGCCAACGCCCTGGAGACCGCAAACCGAGTTAAGGCGAAGATGGCGGAACTCTCAAAGTACTTCCCGCCGGGAATGAAGGTGGTCTATCCCTACGATTCCACCCCCTTCGTGAAGATTTCCATCGAAGAGGTGGTACATACCCTGGTGGAGGCGGTCTTCCTGGTCTTTATCATAATGTTCTTATTCCTGCAGAACATCCGTGCTACCATCATCCCCACCATAGCCGTGCCGGTGGTGCTCCTGGGAACCATGGGAGTGCTGGCTGCAAGCGGGTTCTCCATCAACACTCTTACCATGTTCGCCCTGGTCATCGTCATCGGCCTTCTGGTGGACGACGCCATCGTGGTGGTGGAGAACGTGGAGCGAATCATGACCGAGGAGGGGCTCTCCCCCCGTGACGCCACCATCAAGTCCATGGGACAGATAACCAGCGCCCTGTGGGGCATCGCCACCGTCCTCTCGGCGGTCTTCCTCCCGATGGCATTCTTCGGCGGTTCTACCGGCGTCATCTATCGCCAGTTCTCCATCACCATAATCTCGGCCATGATCCTGTCAGTGCTGGTGGCCCAGATCCTGACCCCGGCCCTCTGCGCCACGATCATGAAGCCTGTCACAAAGGGACAACATGCCGGCGAGACCGGCTCGTTTGCCTGGTTTTTCCGTTATTTCAATCGGGCATTCGACTTCTGCCGGGGCAAATACGAAGGGACCGTCGGCCGTTCCTTTGGGAAGCCGGTGCGCTACCTTGTGGTCTACGGCACCATCGTGGTGGCGATGGGGTACTTCTTCCTCCGCCTCCCCACCTCGTTCTTGCCGGACGAGGACCAGGGATTCCTGCTCTGCCAGATCCAGCTCCCCCCAGGCGCCACCATGGAACGGACCCTGCAGTCCCTGAAACAGATGGAGCGCCACTTCCTGGAGGACGAGAAGAAGACGGTGGAGGGGATTATCACCGTGTCCGGGTTCAGCTTTGCCGGCCGCGGCCAGAACATGGGGCTTGCATGGGTGAAGCTTAAGGACTGGAATGTGCGCAAAACCACGGACCTGAAGGCGCCTGCTATTGCTGCGCGGGCGATGAAGGCGTTCTCGCAAATCCGGGACGGCCTTGCCTTTGCCTTTGCCCCGCCGGCGGTGCTGGAGCTGGGGGTGGCCAACGGCTTCGACTTCCAGTTGCAGGACCGGGGAGGGGTAGGGCACGAGAAGCTGATGGAGGCGCGCAACCAGCTGCTCGGCATGGCAATGAAGGACCCGAAACTGACTGCGGTGCGCCCCAATGGCCAGGACGATTCTCCCCAGTTCAAACTGGATATCGATGACGTTAGGGCCGGTGCGCTCGGGGTCTCGCTGAGTAATATCAATGACGTCCTCTCCACCGCATGGGGGAGCACCTACGTTAACAACTTCATCCAGAACGGCCGGGTGAAGAAGGTCTATCTCCAGTCCGATCCACGCTACCGGATGCTGCCGGAGGACATCAACAGCTGGTACGTCAGCAATAAGGACGGCCAGATGGTGCCGTTCTCCGCCTTTGCCACGGCCCGCTGGCAGTACGGCTCCCCACGCCTTGAGCGTTACAACGGCCTCCCGTCGGTCGAGATCCTGGGGCAGGCCGTTCCAGGTGTAAGCACCGGCGAGGCAATGGCCGAGATAGAGAAGATGGCGGCCCAGCTCCCGCCAGGAATCGGGTACGAATGGACTGGCCTTTCGTACGAGGAAAAGAATGCCGGTGCCCAGGCGCCTGCGCTCTATGCAATCTCTCTCCTCGTGGTCTTTCTCTCGGTCGCAGCATTGTATGAAAGCTGGACGATTCCTTTTGTGAATCTGCTGATGCTGCCTCTCGGCCTGGTTGGCGCTGTCACCATGGTTACGCTCCGCGGCCTTCCCAATGACGTTTATCTCCAGATCGGTCTGCTTACGACAGTCGGGCTTTCGACCAAAAACGCCATCCTGATCATCCAGTTCATCAAGGAACAAATGAGCCAGGGGCACGAACTCGTGGAGGCGACGTTGAACGCCGTGAAAATAAGACTCCGTCCGGTTCTCATGACCTCCCTTGCCTTCTTCTTCGGCACGCTGCCGCTCGCGCTGACTAAGGGGGCCGGCGCCGGGGCCCAGAACGCGATAGGCACGGCCGTAACGGGCGGACTCCTCTCTGCCACCTTTATCGACCTGATCTTCATTCCATTCTTCTTCGTGATGGTATCGCGCTTGTTAGGTCGCGAAAGATACAAAGCACACGCGACGGCACCAGCTGTCGACACTGCTGGTGCGGAGGAGTGAAATGAAAAGACTTTTCATCGCCGATAAGCTTCCGAGCTATCAAGCCGGCAAGCATGCACGCTCGGAATGCTTTGGATTCCGCAGTGTAACTTTTGGTCTTGTTTTATTTGCTCTTTCGGGCTGTACAATGATTCCTGAATATACGCGGCCGGAAGCGCCTGTCCCGGCCGAGTGGCCGAGCGGTCCTGCTTATAAGCAGGGCGAAGTCAAGCCGACCGGTAAGGCTGTTGCCGACATTAAATGGCAGGAGTTTTTTGTTAACGAACAACTGCAAAAGTTGATTGCACTCGCACTAAGCAACAACCGGGATCTGCGGATAGCAGCACTCAATGTAGAAAGGTCTCAGGCGGTTTATCGAATCCAGCGCGCGGACCTCTTTCCAACGGTGGTAGCGGCTGGTGCCGGCCTCGACCAACGAATACCTGCCAGCCTCTCTACAACCGGCCAATCGATCGCATCACATCAATACAGTGTCGGTCTCGGTTTCAGCGGCTACGAGATCGATCTATTCGGTAGGGTACGAAGCCTTAAAGAACAGGCGCTGGAGCAGTTCTTCGCCACCGCGGAGGCGCGCCGCAGTGCGCAGATCAGCCTTGTGGCTGAGGTAGCAAGCGACTACCTGACCCTTGCAGCTGATAAAGAGCATCTGGAAATCGCTCAGGAGACATTCGAAAGCCAGCAGGCTTCGTACAACCTTATTAAGAGCCGCTTCAAGGCAGGTGCCTCGTCGGAGCTGGATCTCCGTCAGGCGGAGACGAGTGTTGATACAGCACGAGTGGACATTGCTGCTTTTACGAGCCAGGTAGCCCAGGACGAAAACGCGCTGACTCTCGTGATAGGCTCGGCGGTCTCGCCGGATCTCCTGCCGTCCGGGCTCAGTGCAATTACTGCACTTAAAGATCTCAGCCCGGGCCTGCCTTCCGAGGTGCTGCAGCGCCGTCCCGATATCATGCAGGCGGAGCACCTTCTCAAGGCTGCCAACGCCGACATCGGTGCGGCACGCGCGGCATTCTTCCCGCGCATTACTCTCACGAGCAGCCTTGGCCTCTCAAGCGATCAGTTGTCCGGCCTCTTGAAGGGAGGATCCGGGGTATGGAGCTTTGCGCCACAGATCACTTTGCCCATCTTCGATGCGGGGCGAAACCAGGCCAATCTGAAAGTGTCAAAAGTCGACCGCGAAATCTTTCTTGCCCAGTATGAGAAGGCGATCCAGAGCGCCTTCAGGGAAGTGGCGGACGCCCTTGCTCAACATGGTACGCTCGGCGCTCAACTGGAGGCCCAGCAAGCTCTAACGGATGCCACCGCCGCAACTTATCGTTTATCGCAGGCGCGTTACAGCAAAGGCATATCGAGCTATCTGGATGTCCTTGACTCTCAGCGCTCCCTTTACAGCGCGCAGCAAGGACTGATTGCTGTTCACCTCTCCCGTCTCACCAATCTGGTGACGCTCTACAAGGTGCTCGGCGGAGGGGTGGGCGAGTGAGAGCCGAAAACCTCTTCTCAGAATCTTGAGTAGGAGGTGCGTACCGCCAAATACAAAACAGCACACCATCGAGGATTTCAGGAGGTAAGTAAAAAGGACATTACCAGATTAGTCGAGTCCTGTCTTTACAGTTTATTATGGATTAAAATTGTGCAATCAGTTGCGGGAACCGATTGTCCTGACTGCGTCTTCCACTATTTCCCTGACACTCGGGTTCTTGTCGTCCCGCGCTTTCAGCAGGAAGGGAAGCGCGTCCGTGTGACCTATGATGTCGAGCAGGTTGGCCGCGTCTCCGCGCACGGTCGGATTGTTGTCCTCCAATAGTTTTCCTATTGAGGGGATAAGACTGATAAACGGGCTCTGATCGACCTTCGCCATTTCCTCAACGAGTGCGGTCGCGCCCAGGCGTACCCGTATTCGCTCATCTTTTATCATATCGGCAACAAGCGGATAGAGTGATTCATCGCGCCTGAACATGTCGATTATGTTCTCAAGGAACCCTTTCTCCATATAATCCAGCACCATCGTTTTTAGCTCTTCATCACTCATTTGTTTTCCGTTGTCCGGTTTGCTCATTGCCTATTGCCCGGCTTTCTTATACATGCCAGTCGTATTTCGTCCGGCTGCGATGAGAAACATATTTTTCAGCGGAGAGAGCTGCAAGGCAACCCTGGGCAGCAGCCACAATTACCTGCCTGACTTCCGTGCAGGTGACATCGCCGGCACTGAACACACCCGGCACCGTTGTTTCTTTCATGGTATTGGTAATGATGCAGTCATTGTCGGATGTGTCCACAGCTTCCTGGAGGAAGTCTACTATCGGCTTGCTTCCGTGCAAGTAGACAAAAACTCCTGACAGTTCAATCTCGCTTTCCTTGCCCTGTATGTCTCTCATCCCAATCTTTTCTACGGCCTCGCCCCCATTAATAGCTGTCACCGTATGCCCGGTAATGATTTTAAGATTCGGGATATCAAGGACGGGATTGTCATCAGCCACCTTCAGTTTCCGGGAAGGAGATATGAGATAGACTGTTTCTGCAAAGCGGGTCAAAAGGCCGGCTTCCTTCACCGCCTCTTCAGAATCTCCGAGGACACAGACCACCTTTCCCCTGAAGAATGCAGCATCGCATATCGCGCAGTAGCTTACACCCTTGCCCAGAAAATCAGCCTCACCAGGAATAGATGCCTTCCTTCCCATAGAGCCTGTGGCGATAATGACGCTCTTGCCATGATAAGTTTTGTCCATTGTGAAGACTTTTTTCACCTCTCCGGCCAGGGAGACGCCTATTACCTGCGCTTCTATGTATTCTGCGCCGAATGACAGGGCCTGTTTATGGAACAGATCGAGCAATTCCTTACCGGAAACGGGTGCTGCAAGACCGGGGTAATTTTCTATCATGGAGGCAAATGCCAGGGCTCCGGCAGTTGAAGACTTGTCCAGGACAATGGTTTTCATTTTCGCACGCGAGGCATATTGCGCCGCGCTCAGACCGGCCGGTCCGCCACCTATTATGATTATGTCATACAGCTCATCAGGCATAACATTTTTATTATACCCGATCCATAACACTAAAAACAGACGATTTCGTAAAAAGTTCATAGGCAAGGCGTGGGAATCCTGAGGAATGAGGTTACGCGTTGTTGATTCTTTTTCGGCCTTCAATTAGAATCTCTATATGAAATACAGTGGGCTAGTCTCTGCAGTCCCCTACCGCAGCCTTGAGTTTATAATGGACAAGCTGGAACTGAAAGAGCCGGATTTTCTGGTACTCTATCAGCACCGTGACGTCTTCATAAGAAGGCAGGACGAGTTCGCGGAGTTTTTCTACAATTTTTTTTGGGAAATTCCGGAAACACATTTATTGCTTGAGCACCTCGGCAAGCCGGGTCACATCAAACAGATCTGGAGCAAATGGTTTGAACGGCTTTTTACCGGCAGAATTGACGCCGATTTCATCAGCTATCTTTGGCGTATAGGTCTGAAACATGTAGAGGTGAACCTTGACCAGCGATACTCAAACCTGGGTTTTTCCATTGTGCGGCAATTCCTTCACCGGATAACACATGATAGCTTGCCCCCCGATATTTCTGCGGATATACTGCTTGCACTCGATAAAGTCGTGGATTTTTGTGTCATTGTGGAAACCAACGCGTATATAGATGCTGTAAGCCGCTGCGATCTGGAAATCCTGAGAGGAATAGCGGACAAGATCAGGAATCCGGTAACAATAATAGGCGGGAACCTGAGGAGACTTCAGAGGAAGACGGACCCGGAAGGGTCTCTTTTCAGGGACTACGACTTTTTGATCTCATATACGAGCCGTTGTGAAGATTTGGTTGCGGACATAAAAACTTATATGGACATTTTTCAGACCGAAGCGAGGTTCGAAAAATGCTTGCTGGATACCGTTATAGACAATATGCTCGAAAAACTGTCGTCTGAAAAAAAACTCGAAGGTGTAAAGACAGAGGTCCATTTAGAGCCGGCCTCGAGGTTTGTGCTGGCCGATCCTGAAGACCTTCGCCAGCTTTTTTTTCATGTTATGGAAAATGCTGCTGAGGCCGCTCATACGGCGGATGATCCCTTTGTGCAAATAAGCTCGGCCCTGGTCCCACCCAATACTGTCCGGGTGGAGGTGTTCAATAATGGAGAGCCCCTTAAACTTGAAAATATTGCTAACATCCTCACCCCGTTTTATTCCACAAAATCCCATGGGTCCGGCTTGGGGCTTTCCATAGCAAAACTGGCCCTGCGCAAGAACTTCGGCGAAATGGATTTCGAGCCTGTCCGGCAATCAGGCACCAAGGTTTACATTACGCTGCTGAGCGCGGTCTGAATATCGCCTTGCAGCCCTGAAACATCTGAACTATACTATTACAGAGGCGAAAAGCTGAAATATGGACTACTCGATCAGAATAGGCGGAGAAGCCGGACAAGGCATACAGACGGTTGGTGATACGCTCTCAAGGGTTTTTTCACGGAGCGGGTATTATGTCTTTACCAACCAGGATTATGAGTCGAGGATCAGGGGCGGCCATAATTACTACCAGATACGTTTTTCCGACAAGCCGGTCGCGGCTGCGCGCGACAGGGTCAACCTTGTTCTCGCTTTTGACAATGCGAGCATGCTGCTGGACGGCGAACTCGACCGTGACGGCATCATCATCTACGATTCTTCCATCTTACAACGAAAGTATGATGGAACGCGCATCATCGATATACCCTTTGCCAGGCTTGCTGTAGAACACGGCGGCAACAAGATAATGGAAAACACTGTGGCCATAGGCGCCGTACTGGGATTGTTCGGCATGGAACTGGATATGCTTAAAGAGATCATAAAGAAGGTTTTTACAAAAAAAGGGGAGGGCATCATACAGGCAAACATCAATGCTGCAATGGCCGGACACGGTTTTTGTGTGAAGGAGTGCACTGCGCACTCTTTTTCCGTTGCGCCGTTATCGAAACCGAAGATGCTTATTGCAGGGAACGATGCGCTTGGTCTGGGTGTCGTTGCATCGGGCTGCAAGTTTTATTCCGCCTATCCGATGACGCCTTCGACCGGAATAATGACATATGTGACGGGCAAGGCTGCTGAGTACGGCATTGTTGTCGAGCAGGCAGAGGATGAGATCTCGGCCATCAACATGGCACTGGGCGCCTCTTATGCCGGCGTAAGGGCGATGACCGGATCGTCTGGCGGCGGTTTTGCCCTTATGGTAGAGGGTTTGTCTCTGGCTGGGATGATAGAAATTCCCCTGGTTGTAGCGCTTGCGCAGAGACCGGGCCCTGCAACAGGATTCCCGACCCGGACCGAGCAGGGTGAATTGCTTTTTGCATTGCATGCCGGGCACGGGGAATTCCCCAGGGTAGTACTGGCTCCCGGTACGCCCGAACAGGCATTTTATATCGCTGCAAGGGCTTTTGACCTTGCTGAAAGGTACCAGATACCGGTCATTATTCTTACTGACCAGTATCTGGCCGATTCCCAGTTTACTTCCGATGGTTTTGATCACAATAAGATCGTCTATGCGGATTATCGCCTCAGAGGAGATGCTTTCAGGCAGGTTTCCGATTATAAGCGGTACGCGTTTACAGGGAGCGGTGTTTCACCCCTGGGTGTGCCGGGTGACGCCGGCCACGTTGTTGTGGTTGACAGCGATGAGCATGATGAAGAGGGCCATATTGTAGAGGATGCTGATACGAGGACAAAGATGGTCCATAAGAGGCTT
Source organism: Nitrospirota bacterium (assembly GCA_963796345.1). Classification (GTDB taxonomy): domain Bacteria; phylum Nitrospirota; class Thermodesulfovibrionia; order Thermodesulfovibrionales; family Dissulfurispiraceae; genus JADFXI01. Next base: position 508,780 of record CAWCLI010000015.1, read on the forward strand.
TTTAAGAAAATGTCTCTTTTAAAGAAGGAAATCGAGCCTCCTTTTTATTATGGCAGCGAGCGCCCCGAAGTTGTAATCGCGGGCTGGGGTTCTCAGTATGGGGTGATGAGAGAGGCTGTAGACGCTCTGTCCGCAACAAAAAAAATAGCCATGCTCCACTTCAGCGAGCTGTATCCGTTCCCTTCGACTGAAAAGTTCGATTACCTGGGCATTTTAAAAAGCGCCGGCGTCTCAATTTGTATAGAGCAGAACGCGACAGGCCAATTTGCGAGACTGATGCGCGCAGAAACCGGATTTGAATTCAGGGCGCTGATAAACCGGTATGACGGAAGGCCTTTCAGCACGGATAAACTGATAGGAGAAATAAATGCCTGCATTGGATGAGTATAAAGGCCAGACTCCTGCATGGTGCCCGGGATGCGGCAACTTCGGGATACTAAAGGTGTTCAAAGACGCCTTGGTCGAGCTTGCCATGGAACTGGATAAATTTGTCATTGTATCGGGCATCGGGCAGGCCAGTAAGTTCCCTCATTACATCAGGTGCAACGCTTTTAACGGTCTCCACGGGCGGTCACTTCCTGTTGCTACAGGCATAAGGCTCGCTAATCATGCGCTTACTGTATTGGCGATCACAGGGGACGGAGACTGTTACGGTGAAGGCGGAAACCATCTGTCACACGCCATAAGAAAGAATATCAATGTTAAACTTTTTGTCCATGACAACCAGATATACGGCCTTACCAAAGGCCAGGCGTCTCCTACAAGCATGGAAGGGATGGTAACAAAAAATCAGCCTTTCGGAGCGCTTGCCGGCCAGTTGAACCCGATAGCGCTTGCAATTGCACTTGATTGCAGCTTTGTTGCCAGGGGTTTTGCCGGAGACCCGGAGCATTTAAAAGGGCTTATTAAGGAGGCGGTCAACCACAAGGGCTTTTCCCTGGTCGACATTTTTCAACCTTGTGTGACATTTAACAAGCTGAATACGTTCCAGTGGTATAAAGAGCGTGTTTACAGAATTGAGTCTGAATACAATCCCGAAGATCGTACGGAGGCGTTCAGGCGGTCTCTGGAGTGGGGAGACCGCATCCCTATCGGAGTGATATACAGGAACCATCGTCTTACCCTCGAAGAAAAAGTCCCCATGATAAAGGACATACCGCTGGTCAAGCAGCCGTTTGACAGGTCAAAGATCGGGTCTACGCTTAAAACATTCTATTAGGGCCTATGCACCGGCCCTGATGCAGGGAGGTCGATTATGAATAAAGCAATGGTGGTTGCACTGACTGTTACTATTTTTGCCTTGTCGGAAATTGCACTCGCAGCAGGGAATGTTGGAAAAGGAAAGGCGCTGTTTAATGATCCTGAATTTGCCGGAGCAACATCGGGGAAGAGCTGTAATACCTGCCATCCGGGAGGTAGCGGGCTGAAGCATGCCAGCAGAAGGAAAGAATTTCATATAGCCGGAAAGACGCAGAAAAGCCTTGCAGAGGCGATTAATGCCTGCATAGAATATGCTATTAACGGTAAAGCGATCGATCCCGGATCAGTTGAAATGCAAAACATCGTGGCCTATATTAAATCACTGTAAAAGCAGCCAATAAATAAGAGCCAAGAGCTTAAGGTTTTTTGGCTTTTTACCTCTCAGCTATTAGCTATTTCAGCTTGCGCCCGGTCTTTTTTGTGATATATGATTATTAAGGGACGTTACCCTTACGAGAAAGACTAAGTGTGAGAGGTGGACTATGAAAGAGAAAGCTGCTGAGAATTCAGAAGAGTTTCTGGAGCTTATCAAAAAATGGCAAAAGCTTGAGGACAGGACGATAGCAAGCGCCGATACTATGCTGGACGCGGCGAAAAATCCTTTCCTGAAGATGATCATGGAATCGATTAAACATGATTCTGAAAAACACAAGCTTATAATGCAGATGATAATCGACAATATTACCAAAGAGGCCGTCAGCATCAGTCCGGAAGAGCTTAATGACATGTCCGGGATGCTGAATAATCACATGGAAGCTGAAGCCGAATCCCTCTGTCTTGCCGATGCTGCTTATGCAAACAGCGAACTGTTTTTCACCCGGTTTCTGCTCTCATATCTGATTGCGGATGAGTCAAAACATCACGGGCTGATAAGTCAGCTCAACGATCTGAAGAGAGCAACGATAGCGACGTCGACCGGCGCGCGTACACACGGGTACGTTGATCGCCCGGCATCCGATATCGAACGCACATCGGTCCGTGCAGGAAAAACCTGATCCGAAGGAGGTGAAGCGGGATGAAGAAGAAGCTGAACGGGAAGACCCTTGAAAAAGAGGCAGCTTACTGGGAAGGCCTTAAAATGTCCTTAAAAAACAGTCCTGGAAAGTCATGCCTCAAATGAAAGAGTTGAAAAAGTTAATGTTGCTGGTCAAGCAACAAAAAACAGCAGCCGTCAGCCGATAGCAGCAGCCAGTCGGAGAAATTCCTTTTTCCGGCTGCGGGTTACCGTCTGCCGGCTGCTTAATTCAGAGTTTTCTAAAACCATTATGTCCATAACTCAGGAATTTGACTTCTTTGTCCAGTGGCACCTTACCGAGCAGTGCAATCTCAGCTGTACCCATTGTTACCAGAATGAAAAAAAATCGGAGGAAATGCCGTTCTCAGAGATAAAAGAAATTCTGGGCGAGATTGCATACATGCTCTGTGACTGGCAGGAAGCATACTCAGTTACACTCTCTCCCAGCATTTCCATCACCGGAGGAGAGCCTTTGCTGCGGCGGGACCTGCCTTATATCATCGATGCATGCATGCAGAAGAAGTTTGGCGTCTATATCCTTTCAAACGGTACCCTTATCAGCAGGCAAACCGCAAAAATGTTCTCTCACCAGGGTGTCAAAGGTGTCCAGGTAAGCATAGAGGGACCGGAACATATCCATGACAGTATCCGGGGTGCCGGCAGTTTCAGGTCCGCAATAAGCGGAGTCAATCATCTGCTTGAAGCCGGAATTGTTGTAACGCTGAATACCACGCTCTCCAGGCTTAATGCGGCCTCTTTCACTGATATGATCGGCCTGGCATCGTCTCTCGGTGTTCAGATGCTCGGTTTTTCCAGATTGGTCCCTTCAGGCAGGGGGGCCTCCCTGAAGGATGAGATGCTCGACACCGTGGATGTGAAAGACCTCTATCAAAAAATCTTCTCATCATGTGCAGGACAGCTTAAAATCGTGAGCGGCGACCCGCTTGTTGCTCAGCTGGACCGCGCGGATGGAGGCATCGATGCAGGCGACATTATGACCGGGGGGTGTGCTGCCGGGCTTTCCGGCTTTACTCTTCTTGCCGATGGGACCATGACTCCCTGCAGAAGACTGCCTGTCCCCCTCGGCAATGCAAGGAAAGATTCTTTGCGCGAAATCTGGGCTGCCTCTCCTGTTCTGGGGCAACTCAGGGACAGGAAACGGTATAAAGGCAAATGCGGGAAATGCGCGAGGTGGGCATCATGCAGGGGTTGCAGGGCGATCGCCTATGCCTGCTCGCAGGCAAAAGGCAGCGCGGATTTCCTCTCCGACGATCCCCAGTGTTTTATTCCAGTCGCTCCAGCAGCCGTTTGTTGATTTCAATCGCTGCAGCCGCCCCCTCGCCGGCCGCGATTATCGCCTGGTCGTTGCCGGTATTAAGAGGTCCCACTATATAAAGCCCGCTCAGCGACGATTCGTAATGGTGGTCCGTTACGTATTTAAAATTGTCGTGGTCTCTTTTTAAATCGAGCTCTGAGAGCAGGGCATTGTTGAGCTTGTAACCAAAATTGGACATGACGGCCTCACAGGGTATCCGGCGGCCACCTTTGAGTTCTACAGCTTCTATCATATCTTCGCCGATTATTCTTAGCGGCCTTTCCTTCTCAAGCTGTATGTTTTCGCTCATTAATCTCTCTGCATATTCAGGAGGCAGAGTATCGAAATAAAGGTAAAGGACTATGTCCTTCGTATACATACTTTTCATGGCAAAGGCGAGATTTGCAGTTGCAATCCCATTGCCTAAAATCAGCAATTTTTTCCCTTTCGTCCGGTACCCATCACAGTAAACGCAGGTGTAGAAACCGTTTCCGAGGAATTTATGAACATTATCCACAGGAGGAAAATTGTCGTACACCCCTGTAGAGATAATCACAAAGAGTGAACGGTAAACCGAAGTTCCGGTAAAGACCTCAAAAGGTCCGTGTTTCACTATTTTTATGACTTCTCCTGTCTCGATCTTCACGTTAAAGCTTCGCGCCTGTTCCAAGCCTGTCTGGACCAGTTCCCCGCCTGATATGGCCCTATGGCCCAGATAGTTCTCGATGTGTTTCGCATGCCGGGTCCTGCCGCCGCTCCTGTCGATCACCAGAACGTCCTTGCTGAATCTTCCAAGATAAATTGCAGCCTGCAAACCGCCCGGTCCCGCGCCGACAATAATACAGTCGTAAATTTTGTCATCCGTCATAGCACGCCCTTAAATCCAACCATATTAACTATTATAAAGGATTTCAGGCCTTTCACGGATTCGATCCGGCTGCGACGGTCTTCCCGGCAACGGCCAGGCATTTTTTTATTGAGCTTTAGAAATATCGCAGGATGTTGTAATATGTGTCGCGCTGGGCCGCTTTGAATCCGGCACTCTGTATTGCCTGTATGATGTCCTCTTTTGATACCCTGTAACTCACACCAGCCGCTTTGACCACATTCTCTTCAATCATTGTTGAGCCGAAATCGTTCGCGCCGAACCGGAGCGCCACCTGGGCAAGCTTTAATCCCTGCGTGACCCATGAGGCCTGAATATTTGTGAAATTGTCGAGATAAATCCGCGAAAGGGCGAGCACCCTCAGATAATCAACTGCAGTGGCAACGTTGATGGCCCTCTGTTTTAAGAGTTCCGTGTTTCCGGCCTGGAAAGACCAGGGTATAAAAGCGGTGAATCCCTGTTTCTTGTCCTGGAGGTTTCTTATGACATCGAGGTGCTCGATAATATCTTCAGGCCCTTCAATGCTGCCGAACATCATAGTGGCTGTAGTCCGCATGCCTATTTCATGGGCCTCTTCCATAACTTTCAGCCACTGAGAAGATTTGATTTTTCGCGGGCTCAATATTTCCCTTACCCTGTCTGAAAGCACCTCGGCCCCGCCGCCCGGCACGGAATTGAGGCCGGCCAGTCTCAATTCGATCAGCGCCTCTCTGATGGTCAGGTCATGTTTTTCTGCAAGATACGTAATTTCCGGAGGAGAAAATCCATGGATGTTAATGCTGTAACGCTCTTTAACGGCTTGTAAAAGGTCTATGTAATAATCTATGCCCAAATCAGGATGAAGCCCGCCCTGGATGAGGATCTGCGTGCCGCCGAGTTCTATGGTTTCATCTATCTTCCTGAAGAGTTCTTCTCTGGAAAGAATGTATGCGTCAGGGTCGCCGGCTTCACGGTAAAACGCGCAGAAGGTGCACTTATTGATGCAGACGTTGGTGTAATTGATGTTCCTGTCGACTACAAATGTGACAGTACTTTCGGGATGCAGTTCCTTCCTGACAGCATCAGCCCTTTGGCCAAGCTCAAGCAGGTCGGAATTGTTGAAAATATTTAATGCATCTGTTTTGCCGATTCTGTCCATTGTCATCTGTTCCGGTAAACTTTGACCTGTCTATAAAAAGCATCGCGCTGTACCGGGGTCTTGCCGGTTTTCCTGATGAGGTTGACCAATGCTTCCCGCGTCATACCCTCGCCGGTCCTCCCCCCTGCCATATGCGTTATTTTTTCCTCGATGATAGTTCCATCGATATCGTCGGCGCCGAAGAGCAGCGCTACCTGGGAAATCTTTTCGCCGAGCATTATCCAGTATGCCTTGATGTGCTCGAAATTATCGAGCACCAGCCTGCTTATGGCAATGGTCCTTAGGTCATCTATGCCGGAGGAATAAAAGCCGCCGATTTCCGTATTTTTTGGGTGATAGGCCAGCGGTATGAATGCCTGGAACCCTCCTGTCCTGTCCTGCAGTTCTCTCAGCCTTAACAGATGATCGACCCTGTCATCGATGCTTTCCAGGTGCCCGTAAAGCATGGTAGCGTTAGTCTTGATGCCGGCGTTATGCGCAGTCTCCATAATCTCGAGCCAACGGTCACCGGTGATCTTTTCGGGGCATAGCTTATTCCTTGTCCCTTCGGCAAAAATTTCAGCGCCGCCCCCGGGCATGAGATCCAGGCCACTCCGCTTCAGGGCTTCAAGGGTCGCATCGAGACTCAAACGGCTGATCCGCGACATATAATCGATCTCTACGGCGGTAAAGGCCTTGATTGCAATAGAGGGATATTTCCCCCTGATCGCTGAAAGAAGGTCCAGGTAGTGCTCAAAAGGCCATTCAGGATGAAGGCCGCCGACAATATGAACTTCTGTTGCGGGATTGTCCGCGCCGCAAGAGACTTCAAGTCTCGAAAGTACGTCGTCGGTTGTCAGTTCGAAAGCTCCTTCTTCACCTTTTGAGCGGCTGAATGCGCAGAATTTGCACCTGTTGACGCATATGTTTGTGGGGTTGATGTGGCGGTTGATGATAAAATATGCGTGCTCGCCGTTCCTGGCCCTGGCGCTCCTAGCGGCCAGACTGCCGATGGTGAAAAGGTCATTGCTCTCAAATAGCTCTATAGCATCGGCCCGGTCCAGTCTCACACCGGAAAGGACCTTGTCTTTGATAACTTCAAGCATACATACGATTATAAAACAAAAGAGACTAATAAATGAAAGTGCAGGGACAGGCTGTTTATCGACACGATAGCACGGGTGTGCTGGAGCGGGGGCGAGTAACGCCGAGCCCCAACCGAAAATGTGAACGAATACTGCTATTTAAAAAAACGTTGTGTTGGTAAGGTAAGGTAAGTAGTTTTAGCGGGCCGATAAACAGCCTGTCCCTGCACTTTCTTCCTTATATTTACGGGTAAAATGTTAATATATACGATGTCGAATCTTGATTTAATAATTGAGGGTGCCCGGCAGAACAACCTTAAAGACATAAACCTGCGCCTTCCCCACAACCAGATCATTGCCGTCACGGGCGTTTCGGGTTCGGGAAAGTCCTCGCTGGCATTCGACACTATTTTTGCCGAGGGGCAATGGAGGTTTATCGAATCTCTTTCAACGTATGCCAGGATGTTCCTGGAGAAGCTCGACAGGCCCGATGTCGACGCGATACACAACATAAGACCAGCTGTTGCGCTGGAGCAGAAGAACCCTGTCAAGGGGTCCCGTTCTACAGTGGGCACACTCACTGAACTATACGACCTGTTCAGGATATTGTATTCACGCATTGCGACCCCCTACTGCCCGAAATGCGGCAAAGAGATACGCAGGTGGGACACCTCCCAAATCGCTTCCGAACTGCTCGAAAAATATCAGAACGGCAAGGCGCTTATTATCTTTGAGACATCGGAGGCGCCGGAGACCTTGCGGCAAAGGGGATTCCACAGGGTCTGGTCTAATGGCGAAGCCGTCGATATCGGGGAGGTCCCGAAAGATGCACCCGGGCCGGTCGAAGTAGTCCTTGACAGGCTTATCATAAGAAATGAGCCAAGACTGTCCGATTCAATAGAGATGGCGTGGAAAGAGGGCAGGGAAAAGATCAAGGTGGTCGTGTTAAGGTTCCATGATACCGCAACTGAAACGGTGTTGCGTTTTTCTTCGAATAATACATGCGACGATTGTGCTGTCTTCCTCCCGGAACCGACACCGTTGCTGTTTTCATTCAATCATCCGTTATGTGCATGTCCGGAGTGCAAGGGATTCGGTAATATCCTGATCTATGACAAGGACTTGATCATGCCTGATAAAACGCTTTCAATTCACGGGGGAGCTGTAGACCTGTGGGAGAAGCCCGGATACAAATGGTGGAGAGACCAGATGATCAAGGGTGTGAAGAAGACGGGTATCGACATCAACAGGCCTTTCGACGAACTTCCCAAGCAGGAGCAAGGCATAGTTTTTAAGGGTAATGATCACTTTTACGGCGTAAACAGTTTTTTCGAGGAGATGGAAAGCAAGCGCTACAAACTTCATGTAAGGGTTTTGTTGAGCAGGTACAGAAGTCCTGTTATCTGTCCAAAATGCGCCGGCCGGCGGCTTTGCGAATTTGCTCTGGCCTACAAGATAGAAGGGCTGGACATTGCCGAACTGTCGGATATGTCGATATCCAGGGTCCTGCGCTGGTTTGAACTGCTCCACCTCTTACCGATGCAGGAAGATATCGCCAAAGAGGTAATACGGCAGATAACCATGAAACTCAGGTTCCTCGAACGGGTGGGTCTTGAGTATCTGACCCTCAACAGGCAGGCTAAAACGCTTTCGGGCGGTGAGTACCAGCGGGTGAACCTGTCGAATCAATTGGCTTCGGCCCTTACAGGCACTCTGTATGTTCTGGATGAGCCGACTATAGGCCTGCATCCGAGGGACACCAGGAGAATTGCCGAAATAATGAGAGAACTCGCTTCGCTGGGCAACACCATTATCGTTGTCGAGCATGACAAAGATATTATTTCCTCGAGCGACTGGGTGGTGGAACTCGGCCCCCATGGAGGCCATATGGGAGGTCATATAGTGTTTTCGGGTAGTATGAGTGAGTTTCTGAAATCCGACACATTGACATCGCGGTATATAAGAGGCGCCGATACGCCTTATTTTCCGTTGCCGCGCAATAAAGATAAAGATTACAGGCTGCGGACCAGGGATTACTCTCTCACTCTTTATGGAGCTTCCGGCAACAATCTCAGGAACGTGACGCTCAGGATTCCACTTGAATTCCTGACTGTTGTGTCAGGGGTTTCTGGATCGGGCAAAAGCAGCCTGATTGTTGAAACCTTGCACCATGCGCTTGTACGGCATTTCAGAGTTGAACCCGAGCAGCCCCTCCCGTATAAAAAGATAAAAGGTCTAGAGAATATAAAAGGAGTGCGGCTTATCGACCAAAGCCCGATCGGGAAGACGCCGCGGTCAAATCCGTTGACATATCTGAAGATATTCGACCCGGTGCGGAAAATCTTTTCTCAGCAACTGGAAGCGCGGGCGCATAGTTATTCACCCGGTTTCTTTTCGTTCAATGTGCCGGGAGGCAGGTGTGAAACCTGCAAGGGCGAAGGATACCAGAAGATGGAAATGTACTTTTTCGAGGACATTTTTGTGACCTGCGAGGAATGCAAGGGGAGGCGGTACAAGAGCGAGGCGCTGCGGGTTTATTACAGGGGGAAGAACATAAATGATATTTTGAGAATGACGGTGGACGACGCTATTGAGTTCTTCTCCGACGTTCATGAGATCAAGTCTAAACTTGTCCTTATGAAGGATATCGGCCTGGGATATTTGCGGCTGGGACAGTCGGCCACGACACTTTCGGGTGGAGAGGCCCAACGGCTCAAGATATGCGCTGAGCTATCGGTGAACTCCAGGCCGGATTCCCGGGGAGTGCTTTACATACTTGATGAACCGACTGTGGGGCTCCATCACAATGACGTTATGATGCTCATAAAAATTATCAGGAAACTTGTGGACAGCGGCAACACAGTGGTGATCATAGAACATAATCTGGATGTCATAGCCCAGGCTGACTGGGTCATAGACCTCGGGCCTGAAGGCGGTGACAAAGGCGGCACGATTCTATTTGAGGGGACCCCTGAAGAGCTGAAAAACGCAGGGGGCTCATACACCGGAAAATATTTAAAAGAAACTGACCGGCGCGGGTAAATAATGTTGAATGTTGAATTTTAAAGGTTAAATTATGGAATCTTTCATTAATTCAACATTTAGCATCCAACATTCAACGTTTCTTTACGTTCTCGCCTTATTTAGCTTTTTCCTCGATCTTCACTTTCATTTCAATGCGCTCGTCAGGGTTGTCGTTTCCGTCGCGGGGCTGGCTCACAATTTTATCTACCACTTCGATGCCCGAGACCACCTCGCCGAAAACGGTATACTGCTTATCGAGAAAGTGTGAGTCAGCGACGCAGATGAAGAATTGTGAACCGGCGCTGTCCGGGTTTGCCGATCTGGCCATCGAAAGAGCCCCTCTTTTATGGGGTTTGTCGTTGAATTCAGCTTTAAGCTCGTATCCCGGCCCGCCCATGCCTTGCATGGATTTGTCATGACTTTTTGAATTGGGGTCTCCGCCCTGGATCATAAAGCCAGGTATGACGCGGTGAAAGGTGGTGCCGTCATAAAAACCTTTCTTTGCAAGTTCGATGAAGTTGTTAACGTGATTGGGTGCGACTTCAGGGAAAAACCTGAGTTCAATGTCCCCGAATTTTGTCTCGATAATAGCCCTGGTATCTGCCATTTTCCTGATCTCCTGTTTAGTGAATTTTTTATTTCTTATTTCGGCGTAAGCTGAAACGGCAACTGTCAACGCCAGCAGAAGGACACATACTGCTTTAACTGATTTCATCAGTACCTCCCTGAAAATTGTGAATGAAGAGTATTATTGCATAGTTTCCAGGGCTTGCACAACTTTATCGGAAACTCCATACGCCATATCATATAGAACATAACAGGTGTGTTTTTCAGCAAAATAGCACGGATATACTGGAGCGGGGGCGAGTAACGCCGAGCCCCAGCCGAGAATTGGTACAAATCAGGATGTCAGTTAAAATTTGTTTTGGCGAAGCAAGTAGTTTTATTTTGCTGAAAAACACACCTGCTATGTTCTATGTATGCGCCCGTGATATAATTTCTACGGTTATTCGCATGGACACTATCGAAAAACTGAAAGTGCTTTCGGAAGACTCGCAGTACGATCTCGCCTGTGCATGCGGCACAGGCAGGGACGACCACCGGAGGCGTGGAACGGATGGAAAATGGCTTTATCCTGTTGCCCTGCCGCAGGGAGGTTATTCTGTCCTTCTGAAGACCCTGCTTTCGAATTCCTGCAAAAACGACTGTAAGTATTGTCCCCTGCGCTCCGAAACGAATGTCCGGCGCTGCACCCTCCAACCGGAGGAGGTGGCTGCGATGTTCATGGAATATATGCGTAGAAGAAAGGTCTTCGGCCTGTTCCTGAGTTCGGGAGTTATCGATAATGCCGATTATACCATGGACAAAATTAATGCTGTTGCCCGTCTGCTCAGATACAAACATCAATTTAAAGGCTATATACACCTGAAAATTATCCCTGGCGCATCGGACGCGGCAATAGAGGATTCCATATCGTTGGCCAGTGCGGTTTCTCTCAATATCGAGACGCCGGGAAAAGAACGCTTCAAATTGCTTTCTAATAAGAAGGACTACCTGAAAGACATTGTCCGTCCCCTGAAGCTTATGAGCAGGCTCACCGGCCGCGGTACGAGATTTTCGCGGGTAAAATGCACCACCCAGTTCATCGTCGGGGCATCGGATGAGACCGATTCGGAGATTATTGATTATATGTTTCGTTTTTACCGCGGCCTGAAATTCCAGCGTGTCTACTTCTCGGCCTATCAGAGGGGCCTGGGGCATCCGGATATACCGGGCGAGAAAAATTTCTTAACAGACCCAAAAAAGGTTTTTATGCGTGAACACCGTCTGTATCAGGTCGATTATCTTGTCCGTAAATATGGCTTCGAGTATGGGGACATCCTTCTGGACCCAGGCGGCCATCTCCGCTTGGACAAAGATCCCAAGGAGCTTTGGGCGCTCAGTCACCCTGAGTTTTACCCGGTGCGCATAAACACTTCAGATAAGGAGTTCCTGCTGAGGGTGCCGGGATTGGGGCCCGATACAGTCCGGAAAATACTTGCCGCAAGGAGCGACCGGAGGATCACACGGCTGGAGGACCTGGGAATAAAAGGGAAGAGGACCGAGAAAATAAAAAAATATGTGATTTTCGAGTAACGAACTTACCTGCTATTATGCTACAATTATCTGTAAATGACATTGCCTGAAGACATAAGCGGTCTTGTGCCGGATCCTCAGCAGGCGTCGCTCCTCAGTAAACTTCTTTCCAAAAGCGCCCAGGTACAGGGCGGCAGTTCTTTCCAAATGCTCCTGGCTGCAACTGTGTCCCAGATCGGTAGCCAGGCGGCTTCTCTGCACAATGGCGCGGCCCATTTCCTCCACGCGTCGGGTAGTCCGATGGTTGATCAGGGGAATGACGCCCGATTCAAACAAATACTTGCGACTGTACTTAAACACGAGGGCAGCGCTTATGTGCAAAGAGACGGCTCCGAGTCGTCAAAGTTCGGGATACTTCAGTCTACCGCAAGAGAATTCGGTTATAAGGGAAGCATCAGGAACATGTCCAGGGCCCAGGCTGAAGCTGTTTATAAAAAAATATGGGACAGGTCAGGGGCTGCTTCACTGCCCTATCCGTTGAGCCTCGTGCATTTCGATACTTATGTGAACAGTCCGACAGCTGCCATGAAGCTGTTGGGCAAGTCGGGCGGCAGCGCCGAAGCATATCTTGCAATGAGGGCGCGCCGTTATACCCGGTTGGCGGAACTCAGACCCGCGCGGTATGGCAGATATCTGAAGGGATGGATGAACAGGGTCGCAGACCTCCGCAACATTACCGCGGAGCACACCGTACTCAGCCGTTTCGCCGGTAAGAATGCCGGGACTGCCGGCGGCACTGAACGTACCATCATAAAAGCATAATACAAGATCGGGGCAAATGGCTAAAGGCTAAAGGCAATTAACAAACTACATATTTTGTCTTTTAGTCTTTAGCCCTTTGCCCTGTGCCTTTAGCCTTGTTTTATCTTATCTTGTCTTCGTTTCCGGATGGTGTTATCATTCAGTTAGGGCCGGTGCACATGTACAGACCCTGACAACTATATCTCATGGGGGAGGTTACATGAATCTGCACGATGAAATTGCCAGGATTGCGTGTGAACTGTATGAGAAAAGCGGGCGGGTAGAGGGGCGTGATGAGGAGAACTGGCTGGAAGCAGAACGCATTATAATGGCTCGCACGGCAAAAAAAAGCGGTGGTACCGAAAAGACGCCGAAAAGTAAGAAGCCAGCCCGCACAAGCTCCCGGAAGGCTGAAGTACCCAAAAAAACTCCTGCAAAGAGGAAAAAAAAGACCGGGTAAGCAGAGTTGAACATGCGTGAAGCCAGGCTTTATGAAAAGCTTGACGGCGGAAAAGTAAAGTGCTTTCTCTGCCCTCAGTACTGTTCTATTTCCCCGGGTAAGCGCGGCATATGCGCAGTAAGGGAAAACAATGAGGGAACTCTTTATACGCTTGTTTACGGCAAAGTCGCTGCCAAACATGTCGATCCCATAGAAAAAAAGCCGCTCTTCCATTTTTATCCCGGATCGCACTCATTTTCCATTTCCACTGTCGGGTGTAATTTCAGATGTCTGCATTGCCAGAACTATGATATTTCGCAATACCCGAAACGGAACAAAGACATCCCCGGAGCAGAGATGTCTCCTGAAGACGTTGTCGAAGAAGCTTTCAACGCTGGATGCGAAAGCATATCTTACACTTACACGGAGCCCACTATTTTTTTTGAGTTTGCATATGATTGTGCACGCCTTGCACATCAGAAGGGGATCAGGAATGTATTTGTCAGCAACGGCTATACGAGTCCTGACGCCATACGTCTCATTGCTCCTTATCTCGATGCCAATAATATTGATTTAAAAGGAGATGATGTTTTTTATAAGAAGATTGTGGGGGCGAAACTCCAGCCCGTGCTCGACACCATTAAGCTAATGAAGGAGTTGGGGGTATGGGTCGAGGTGACCACGCTTATCATACCCGACCACAATGATTCCGACGATTTTCTCACATTCGCCGCTGAGTTCATAAAATCAGTCGATCCTGCCATTCCCTGGCATGTCAGCCAGTTTTATCCCACCTACCAACTGCTGGATAAGCCGAGGACGCCGGTGAGCACTTTGAGGCGGGCGCGAGACATAGGGTTGAGAACAGGCTTGAAATACGTCTACGAGGGTAATGTTCCGGGGGCCGGCGGGGAAAATACTTTATGCCCTTCCTGCGGCGCTCTGCTGATAGAGCGAATGGGTTATTTGCTGACCCGCGTAGATATGAAAGACTCCCGTTGCCAAAAATGCGGCATAAGGATAGACGGCATCGGAATGCCCTAATCCGGATTATTCACATTAGGTGTCGAGCAGTCAGGCCACAGTGCTTCAGCACCATGTCCTGCCTGCTCCTGGACAAGTTTATGTGGTTTTAGTCTTTGATTCTGACCTTTTGTCTTTAGCCCTTCGCCTTTTGTCTGTAGTCTGTTATAATTGGCATTATGGGTGATCAGTACAGAGTGGAAATGGACAGCATGGGTGAGATAAGGGTCCCTGCCGAAGCTTACTGGGGGGCCCAAACGCAGCGGGCTATAGAGAATTTTCAAGCTGATTTCCTGATATTCCCTGAAGTATTCATCCGGTCTGTTGCCATGATAAAGTATGCTGCTGTGGCTGCCAATGCGGCCCTGGGATTGCTTGAGAAGGAACATTCCGATGCCATACTCACTGCTTGCAGGGAAATCATGGACGGCAAATTTAAAGGGCAATTTCCCCTCGGGGTTTTTCAGACAGGAAGCGGCACTTCCACCAATATGAATGTAAACGAAGTTGCGGCGACAAGGGCAAATGAGTTGCTTACAGGGGAAAAGCTCACTACGGCACCGGTGCATCCTAATGACCACGTAAACATGGGTCAATCTTCAAATGATGTTGTCCCTTCGGCGGTCCGGCTTTCGACATATCTTGAACTGAGCAATACGCTGTTGCCGGCGCTCAGTCATCTGTTTGAGGCCATTACTGAAAAACAACGGGAGTATGATACTGTGGTCAAGACAGGGAGGACCCATCTGATGGATGCGGTCCCTATCACTTTCGGCCAGGAAATGTCCGGATGGGCTACTCAAATCAGGCTTGGCATTGACAGGATAGAAAGTGTCATGCCCAGACTGGCGGAGTTGCCGATAGGCGGCACTGCTGTAGGGACCGGGCTGAATGCCCCCCTGGGATTCGGCGAAAAAGTTGTCGGAGTGATAAATGAGATGACAGGCTTCTTATTTGAAAGGTCCGGCAACAATTTTGAGGCGCAGGCAACGATGGATATCGCCTCGGATGTTTCAGGACAGCTAAAGACTATCGCGGTCGGTCTGATGAAGATTACAAACGATTTACGGCTTATGAACAGCGGTCCGCAGTCGGGGTTTGCTGAAATAAGGCTGCCGGCCCTGCAACCAGGCTCCTCGATTATGCCAGGAAAGATAAACCCGGTCATCCCGGAGGCCGCCAGAATGGCCTGCGCAAGGGTGCTGGGCAATGATACGACGATTACGGTCTCCTGCTCAATGGGTGAATTCGAGCTGAATACCATGCTGCCGGTAATCGGACATGCCCTACTGGAATCCATTGAGATCATGGCGCATGCGATGCGGCTGCTTGCGGACAAGGCAATCAGGGGCATGGAGGTCAACAGTATTCGTATTCAGAAATTGCTCGAAAAGAACCCGATGATCGCTACCGCGCTTGTGCCGGCGCTAGGTTATGCGAAGACAGCTGAAATCATAATAAAGGCCCTTAAAGAAGACCGGAAGATCAGGGAAGTCGTTCTCGAATCCGGTCTCATATCTGAAGCAGAGGTTGACTCATACCTTGATATAAAAAAAATGGTATAGCAGCAAATGATGGCGACCACTCCACACCTCCCCTTAAATTAAGGGGAGGCTGGGTGGGGTTAAACACCATATGACTGTCACTTTTTAAAATGGAAAGTATAAGAGAATTATTTAAAAAGGTTTTTACGAGGAAAAAGGAAGCGGGACCTGCGGTGCAGCAGGTGCTTGGCGAATTGCCTGAAGATTATGTTGTTTTCAGTACTATCCTGTATAACAATAGCGAAATCGACTACGTTGTCTTCAGTAAGAGCCAGGGACTGTTCCTGATAAATACCGCGGCTGACAAAGGGACTGTTTCCTATGACGGAGCATACCTGCATGTAAACAATAAGCAGCAATCGGATGCCATCAAGAAGACACTGAAAGATACATTCTGGCTGAAAACGACCATTCGTGAACGAATCGGCCTTGACGTGCCTATTACTCCTGTTGTTGCATTCGAACGCGCCACGGTGAATTTCAGTGAGTTGGTGGTCGGCGTAATGGTGAGGGAAAGCAAGGACCTGCTGCTCACTGTGCTTAATGCGCCCGAGAAGAAAACTCTTGAAGAAGGAGTGCTCATTGTATTGAGGGAACTGCACGGCATGCACACGATCAGCTACAGGAGGCTGTGATGGAAATGTCCGGCGGCAGGTCTGTATGCAAGCGGACAGCAGCGGCATTTGCCCTTATTTTAACAGGGGTTTTTCTGATTGTATTTTTGCCGGGGCGCGGTCAAACTATTCCCTGCCGGACAACAGTCCCTGCGCCCCAGGACAAGCATGTCAAGGCTGTTTTTCTTGTTGCAGATGAACATATTACAGGGTCCATCTTTTCGGAAACGGTCATTTTCCTGATCTCTTACGATCAAAATGGCGCTATGGGAGTTATCATCAACAGGCCTTCGGATGTGACGCTTTCTTCAGTGTTTCCGGATATCAGAGGGTTACAGAAGAGAAAAGATTCATTATACGTGGGAGGGCCGGTTGCCTTGGACCAGTTGATGATATTGGTACGATCGGGTGGTCAGCCGGAAGCCTCGCACCGCCTCTTTGATAACCTTTATCTCAGTTACAGTACCACAGCACTGCAGCGTATAGTCGATGGTCACGGGGGAGATGAAAGGTTCCGTGTGTATGCGGGGTATGCAGGTTGGGCGCCCGGCCAGCTTGAACAGGAAATTTCGAGAAACGACTGGCATATAGTGGAAGCCGATACAGCATTCATATTCGATAAGGCAGCTTCGTCCGTCTGGCCTGAGCTTAGTCACATAAGGCATGGACTCGATGTGATGAGGGAGCGGATCAGGTCCGCGCAAGCCCTGTCTTCTTTGCCATATCCGCCACCGCATGCGCTACAGCCGGAACGACTTTTTTATCGAAAATACTTGGTATGATGTAGTCTTCGTTCAGTTCATCATCTTTTACAGTATAGGCTATGGCCTTTGCAGCGGCTAATTTCACTTCTTCATTCACGCCCCGCGCCCTCACGTCCAGCAACCCTCTGAAGATGCCTGGAAAACAAAGCATGTTATTTATCTGGTTGGGATAATCGGAGCGGCCTGTGGCAAGAATCCTCACCAGGGGGAGCGCATCTTCCGGCGCTATTTCCGGTTCCGGGTTTGCAAGTGCAAACACTATGGGCTCTTTTGCCATTCTGCGTATGTCGTCGGTCGATATAACGTTGGGAACAGAAAGTCCGAGGAAAACATTGGCCCCCTTTAGGGCGTCGGAAATGCTTCCTTTGATTTTTCTGGGGTTCGTTTTTCTGGCAAGCGCCTTTTTATAAGGGTTCATCCCATTTTTTCTTCCTTCGTAAATTGCACCGGCCGTGTCGCAAACTATGATGTCCCGTACGCCATAGGCCAATAGCATCCAGGCATTGGCCATGCCTGCTGCGCCCGCGCCCGAAATAACCACCTTGAATTTTTTAATGTCTCTCCTGAGCAGCCGCCCGACGTTGATAAGGGCCGCGAGCACAACAACAGCTGTTCCGTGCTGGTCGTCATGGAAAACGGGTATATCACAAATCTCTCTCAGCCGCCTTTCTACCTCAAAGCATCTCGGAGCTGATATATCTTCGAGATTAATGCCCCCAAACGGTGTTGTAATGTTTTTAACTGTGGCGATTATTTCTTCAGTATCCGTGGTTGTCAGGGGAATGGGAAATGCGTCAATCCCGGCGAATTCTTTGAAGATCATGGCCTTGCCTTCCATGACAGGCATCGCAGCCACAGGGCCTATATTGCCCAAACCGAGCACGGCAGTCCCGTCGGTGATCACGGCGACCGAGTTCCCTTTTATAGTGTAGCGATAGGCATGATCAATGCAATCATGAAGGTCCCTGCACACCCGTGCAACTCCCGGGGTGTAGACCTTGGAAAGATCATTTCTGTCTCTGACGGGTATTTTCGCGCGTATCTCGATCTTGCCCCCTTCGTGAGCGGAAAAGGTGCGGTCCATCACTCTGAGGACTTTCACCCCGCTAATATTTTTTATTGCCCTGACGATTCTTTTTTCATGCTCTTCATCACGTGCATTAGCAGTTATATCCCTGATGATTTTACCCTTTTCGACGCGGACAATATCAACGGAACCGAGGTCCCCTCCTGCATGGCTTATTGTGGTTGCTATCCGGGCGAACATACCTATGCGATTATCGATTTCTGCTCTTATCGTAATGCTGTAACTCGGACTTGGGACGTGTGCCATTGTTTCCCCCTTTATCAAAATGAAATCTAAAACCCAGTCTATAAAAGCATTATAGTTTTCAACGTGTTTTTTGGTCAATATGGATTTTTTTATAGGAATATGTAATTATGTATTGTTTGTTTATAAAAATATAGTGATTGGGGAGGGACGCATGAAAAAGTTGTCGGTCACGATGATTGGTGTTTTTCTCTTAGTTTTATTGTTCATTCCTGCGTATGCGGCACAGCCTATAAAACTCAGCATCCCGTTGCCGCTTACCGGTGGCGAGGCCAAATTCGGCGACATCCAGAAAAGGTCGTATGAGATCGCCGCACAGGAAATTAATGCCAAAGGCGGGGTAAAAGGAAGAAAACTCGTATTGTCCTTCGAAGACTCCGAGGGAAAACCCGAAATAGCCCGGTCGATTGTGGAAAAAATGATCGATGTAAAAAAACAGCCTTTCATAGTCGGTGAGTATACTTCGTCATGCGCCAAGGCAGTGGCGGCGGTGGCGGAAGAGAGAAAGGTGCCTTATCTCGTCGTTGCGAGCGCAGCCGATGAAATAACACAGAAGCACTACAAATATGTGTTCCGCCTGAATCCCACCAACGCGCACTACGCGGACGGACTCATATCGTTTCTCAAGCAGGTAGTCAAGCCCAGGACAATGGCCATATTATACGAGAGTTCGGATTTCGGGACTTCCGGCGCTGAAGATATGGCGAGGCAGGCGGCGGCGATGGGTATAAAGGTCCTGCTTAAAGAGAAATACGCAAAAGGCGCTGTGGATTTCAAACCCATTCTTTCAAAAGTCAAGTCGGAGAGGCCTGACGTTATATACATGGTTTCTTATGTCATGGATGCCGCCCTGCTTATGCGGCAGATAAAAGAGCTCAGAATAGATGCAAAACTTTTTGCCGGCGGCGCAGCAGGCTTTGCAATACCTGAATTTATCGAAAATGCGAAAGATGCCGCTGATTACGTGGTTACCGCCACCTTGTGGAGTCCCAAGCTTAATTATCCGGGGTCGAAGCAGTATGCTGAGAAGTATAAGGCGAAATATGGGACTTATCCGTCATACCACGGCGCTGCCGCCTATTCGGCGCTCTACGTGATAAAAAATGCGCTGGAAAGGGCAAAAAGCATGAAACCGGATGCTATCCGCGACGCGCTGAAGACCACCAGTATGACGACGGCTTTCGGTCCTGTAAAATTCGAGGACAGAGAGGGATACCAGAACCAGAATTTCGTCAATACCCTCATGCTGCAGGTCATTAAGGGTGAGTTTGAGACGGTATGGCCTCCTAACGTCGCGACGACAAAATACATTTATCCTATTCCGACGTGGAGGGAAAGGAGATAGCTGCGGGCCAGCTTGAACTTTTTTTGCAGACGCTCATAGCCGGTTTTCTGCTCGGCGGGCTGTATGCCCTTATAGGGCTGGGGATGGCGCTTATCCTCGGAGTGATGAAGATCATCAATCTTGCGCATGGCGACCTTATGATGGTCGCCATGTACATTGCTTATGTGCTGTTCCAGTACTTCCATATAGACCCTTACATTGCGGTTTTTATCGCTGCGCCCATGCTCTTCATAATGGGCGCCGGCCTCCAGAAGTTTCTCATCACGCCCATGCTTAAGGTGGAATCTATACTGCCTCATAACCAGGTCATTCTTACAGTGGGCATAGGGATTGTGCTCTCGAATCTTGCAACAGTGATCTTCAAGTCGGATTATCTTTCGATCCCTGTTTCATATGCAACGAAGGCATGGTACCTGAGTGATTTCTGGAAAGGTTCGCCGATTGAACTCTCTCTTTCATTTGCCTGGTCGGTTTCGTTTGTGATTTCCGTTGTTGTGACAGGGATGCTGTTTTTTTTCCTCAACAAGACCGATACCGGCAAATCCATCAGGGCAACGGCCCAGGACCTGGATGCAGCGCTTCTCATGGGTGTCAATGTAAACCGTATGCGCATGCTGACTTTCGGTCTCGGCAGCGCCCTTGTGGGCGTTGCCGGGTGCCTGTTCATTCCTATTTATTACCTTTATCCGACCCTCGGCAAGCAGTTCACGAATATCGCATTTGTTATAACCATACTCGGCGGTCTAGGTTCGACTGAAGGGGCCATTATAGGCGGCATTATTCTAGGTGTTTTCGAGTCCATGACCGCCACTTATCTGGGGATGGGATGGGCGCCTGTCGGCAGGTTCGGCATATTTATAGTGGCCCTCATTTTCCTGCCCGGAGGGGTGGCCGCGTTTATGAAGCGCCGGAGGTTCACTGTCATAACCAAATGAAAAAGTTCATTCCCTTCATAGCCATCGCCTTACTGTCGCTCGTTCCTTTCCTGGGACTCAGCAGCTATGCGATGCACATTTTAATCCTTGTCATCATGTGGTCGGTAATAGGCATGTCATGGAACCTGCTGGGCGGCTATTGCGGCCAGGTGTCTTTCGGTCACGCGGCATTCTTCGGCATGGGCGCCTATACTGCGGGAATATTTTATTACAATGTGGGAATATCGGCATGGTGGGGGCTCCCTTTGAGCGTAGTAATAGTGGCGGCCTTTTCCCTGGTGTTCGGTTTTATCGTGCTCAGGCTGCGGGGCTCATACTTTGTCCTCGCAACCCTGGCGATCGGAGAGGTGCTCAGAGTGACAGCGGAAAACCTGCAGGATTTCACGCAGGGCGATCTGGGGATAATGATACAGGAAAGGACATGGGTAGGCAAAACACAGTATTACTATATTATATTGGCCATAGCTGCAGGCACTTTCTTTCTGGTAAAGAAGGTAATCGACTCCAAACTCGGCTACTATTTTGTGGCTATCAGGGAGGACGCGGACGCCGCGGAATCGCTGGGAATCAATACCACGTTGTATAAAACCATCGCCCTCTGTCTGAGCGGGGTCCTTACAGGGCTGGCCGGCGCTTTCTATACGAACTATATGGGGTACATCGACCCGTCGGTGGTCTTCCCTCTGTATGACATTTCCATCGTCACTGTGATGGTGGTCATGGTTGGAGGAGTGGCGACATTATGGGGGCCGTTTGTCGGCGCCGTTATTATGGTGCTGTTCGCGGAAGTCATACGCTCTATTCCTTCACTGGGGGAAGCGCACGAGACCTTCTTCGGTATACTTTTGATCGTTATCATAATCTTCCTGCCCAACGGCATTGTCGGTGATTTCAAAAAATTAAAAAGGCTCGTTGGCCTCAGGAGCGCCAGGTAATGCTTGAAGTTAAAAATATTTCGATGTTTTTCGGCGGCCTTGCTGCAATCAGCAATGTTTCCTTCTCAGTCAATAAGGGTGAAATCCTTGCACTTATCGGCCCGAACGGCGCGGGGAAAACTACGCTGTTCAATGTGGTGAACGGCTTTTACAAGCCCTCGAAGGGAGAAGTATTCTTCAATGGGACAAAAATATCGGATATGAAGACGCACCGTATATGCAAACTGGGGATCGCCAGGACCTTTCAGGTGGTCAAGCCCCTTCAAAGGATGACAGTGCTCGACAATGTAGTAGCATCGTCATTTGTCAGGGCTGCGAGTAAAAGCCGGGCTGAAGAAGTTGCCCTGGATATGCTTGAATTTACGGGGCTGTATGATGACCGGTTTGTAATTTCAAAGGGACTCCCCCTCGGGAAACGCAAGCGGCTCGAACTCGCGAGGGCGCTTGCCACGCAGCCTGCCATGCTGCTGCTCGACGAGTCGTTCGCGGGGCTGAACCCGTCAGAGCTGAACGAATCGATAGAGATCATCAGGAAAATAAAGGCAAAAGGAATAACCATGATGATCATCGAGCACCACATGAAAGTCATTATGGCCATATCGGACCGGATAGTCGTAATCAACTACGGACAGAAGATCGCGGAGGGTACCCCTCTTGAGATCGGCCACAACCCGCTCGTGATCGAAGCATATCTGGGAGAGGCCTGCGTTGCTTGAGATACGGAACATAGACGTTTTTTATGGCGATGTCCAGGTGCTGTGGGACGTTTCATTTGAGGTGAATAAGGCTGAAGTGGTCGCCCTGATAGGCGCAAACGGTGCTGGAAAGTCAACTATACTCAAGACCATTTCGGGAATTCTGCGTCCGGCAAAGGGGTCTGTTATTTTTGAATCAGCGCTTATACACAAGGTTGAACCATATATGCTCATTGAAAAAGGAATAGCCCATGTGCCGGAGGCCAGAAGACTTTTTGTCGACATGACAGTTGAAGAAAACCTTGAGATGGGATCGTTGAAAGGAGAGGCAAAGGTACGGAGAAACAGCAACAAGGAGATGGTTTTCGGGGTTTTCCCCAGACTCCGTGAAAGGAGAAGGCAGCGGGCCGGAACGCTGAGCGGCGGGGAACAGCAGATGCTGGCTATCGGGAGGGGCTTGATGGCGATGCCCAAACTGCTCATGTTTGATGAGCCCTCGCTGGGGCTGGCGCCCATCCTTGTCAGGGAGATATTCAACGTAATAAAGAGAATAAGAGAAGAAGGCACCACTGTGCTCATTGTTGAACAAAATGTCAAACAAACCCTGTGTATAGCCGACAGAGCGTATGTGCTCGAAAACGGAAAGATAGTGCTGCAGGGCACGGGCGAATCCCTGCTCGGAGATGAACATGTTAAAAAGGCATATTTGGGAGTATGAAGAGGCAATGAACAATGAGTAGTGAACAATGAGTAATGTTTTTTCATTGATCATTACTCATTGTTCATTGATAAATGAAAAGGGGAGGTGCACGTGTTCGTATCTGATTGGATGACAAAGAAGGTGTATACGGTCGACAGTGATGTCAGCATTATGGATGCGGTGAAGGTGATGAAAGAAAACGGGATAAAGCACCTTCCTGTGGTGAAAGGAGACAAGATCAAGGGGATAGTCTCTGATAGAGATATAAGGGAATTTACCCCGTCGGCAGCTACCTCGCTGGATGTTTACGAACTCCATTATCTTCTCGAAAAAACCAGGATCAAGGACATTATGAAGACGGATGTTGTAACAACGACGCTTGACACCCCGGTGGAAGAAGCGGCAATGGTCCTCTATGACGAAATGATAGGGTGTCTGCCGGCGGTTGAGAATGGCAGAATTGAGGGGATTATTTCTGACAGAGACATTTTCCGTGCCCTTATCGACATTACAGGTGCCCGCCACGGCGGCAACAGGATTTGTGTGACTATTGAGGATAGCCCCGGTTCAATCAAGGAGGTTGCCGACGTCATACGCAGATACGGGTTCAGGCTGCAGGGCATTCTTACTTCCTATGCTGGAGTGGAGGAAGGACACAGGAAAGTAGTGATAAGGACACGGGGGCAGGGCAGCTTCATCGGGCTCAAGAATGAACTGGAGAAGAAGTACAAGGGCGCATCTGTAAGAAAAGGAAGTCGCTGACTTCTGCTATAATATCACATAGAAAGGTAAGGGTGGATACATCGACAGCAAGACTTTAGCCATAAATGCGGCACTGGCGTCTTTGGATAAAAAGGCAAAGGATGTCCGGGTCCTCGAACTGAAGGGTCTTACATTCATCGCAGATTACTTTGTTGTTTGTTCCGGTGAAAGCACTACCCAGGTCAGGACAATCGCTGAACATATCAAGGAAATTCTGAAAAAAGATGGACCGCGGCCCTTGCGCATTGAGGGTCTTGAATATGCCCGGTGGATCTTAATGGATTACGGAGATGCGATAGTCCATGTCTTTGAGGAAGAGACAAGGCGATATTATGAGTTGGAGAAGCTCTGGCTTGATGCCCCGAGGGTCCAGTTCGACGATGAAAATAAGGATACTCTGGATAGGGAAGACGAAAGAGGGGTATCTAAGCGAGGCGATAGATCGCTACCTTAAACTATTAAGCCCTTTGGCCCGGGTTTCCATTATCGAGGTAAAAGAGCATAAAGGCAAAAGCAGGGAAGATTCCCTTTTCGAAGAAGGGAGAAAGATATTGAAACAAACTCAGAAATACACTCTGCTTGACCAGTCAGGCCGGGAATTCACCTCTTCCGGATTTGCCCGTTTTCTACAGGAAAAGGGCGGCGGCTCCGACTTCGCCGATTTTCTCATCGGGGGTCCTTTTGGGGTTTCGGAGGAGATAAGGGACAGGGCGGAAGGGACCATTGCGCTTTCAAGAATGACATTTACACATGAAATGATAAGGGTTTTTTTTCTTGAGCAGATATTCAGGGCCATGACTATTATTCATGGCAGGGAGTACCACCATTAATGAGTAAACTGGCGATACTTGTTTTTCTCATTTTCCTTTCCGTACTCGGTTTTTTTGCGCTGGAGAATAAGGACATGGTCATTATCAAGGTCCCCTTCGGTACTCTTTATGAGATGCCCAAAATAGCCCTTATTCTCATGTCGACCATTGCCGGGGCGCTGGTTATCATGATTGTCTCTTTTATACGCGATACCAAGCGCATGATAGATAACCTGCAGTACCAGAAGCGCCAGAAGAAAGAGGCGCGGATACATACGTATTATTCAAAGGCATTGAATGCCATATTGGGGGACAAGGAAGAAGAGGCAAAAGAGGCCCTTGGGGACATACTGAAAGAGGACCCCGAGCATATAGATGCGCTATTGAGGCTGGGTGACATTGCACTGAAGAACGCGGACCACAAAACCGCTTTTGATTACTACAAAAAAACTTGGGAAATAAACTCTTCCGATATCCGGGTACTACTGTCCATTGAAACGGTTGTGGAAAGAATGGGGCGTTTTGACGATGCTATGAAATATCTTGACGAGATACTGGATATCGACGCCGAGAACCTGACAGCTCTTTACCGGAAAAGAACGCTGCTCGAAATGCGTGAAAAATGGGACGAACTTCTTTCCCTGCAGAAATCTGTTATCAAACTCGAGCAGAGCGGGAAAGACAGGGAAAGGGAAGAGCGCACGCTGCTGGGATACAGGTATGAGTATGCACGTGCGAGTCTCGAGAACGGGGAACTGGAAAAAGCGGAGAAGGCGTTCAGGGCACTCATGAAGATGGACAGCGGCTTTCTTTCAGCGTATCTGGGTGCTGCAGAGGTAATGCTGACAAAGGGCGAGATTGAGGAGGCGATAAACTTCCTCGAAAAAGGGTTCGAGCAATTGAATTCGATAATACTGCTCGCCCGTCTTGAGGACCTGCTTATCAGCGTGGGCGAACCCGGCAGGCTTATACGGTTTTATAAGAATGCCCTGGCACGCAGCCCCCAGGACAACGGTCTGAAATTTCTGCTCGGCAAGCTCTATTACAGGCTGGAGATGGTCGATGACGCTCTTGAGATTCTCAATTCGATAGATACGGGTTCGTTTTCTCCTCCTGAACTATACAGTTTGCGGGGTGAGTTATACATGAAGAGACAGCAGGAGTCAAAGGCAATAGAAGAATACAGACGGGCATGCGGCATCAGAAGTGTTGTCAATGTCCCATACTGCTGTTCCATGTGTGGTTTTAAATCCGTAGACTGGTCCGGCAGATGCCTGGGCTGTCATGAATGGAATACATACAAACTCGATCTTTATGGAACATGCAAGACTTAAAGCCAGTGAAATAGCTCAGGAAGAAATCCGGAATACCGCAGCTGCAGGTAAAGAGCCCGGACCGCGTTCGGAGGCCGCCGACGGGCGGGAGTGTCCGCACGTACAGTTTCTGAAAACGAACCCCCGTAAGGTGAAGAAAGTCGTTCTTGATACCAGCTTGTTTGTTAACCCCGACGTCAGGGCGAGTCTCGGCGCTACTCCTATGGAAGCCCTTGAACAGTTCCTTTTGCTCGCTTCGCAGATAAGGATTCTTGAATTCTATATGCCGCCGTCCATATTCGACGAACTCCTTCACTTTGTAGAAAGAAACAAGATTCCGGAAGACCTCCTGGTCATTCTTCATCAGAAGCCACCCAAAAAACACGAGCTGAAATGTCCGGCATTTCTTTTGTACGAGCTGATAGAGGACATTAGAGAGCGGGTCAACAAGGGGCTTAGACTTGCTGAAAAAGCGGTCAGGAGCGCCGAACATAAGAAACCTGATGAGATTGTTCAGGACCTGAGGAAGAAGTACAGGGAGGCTTTAAGGGAAGGCATTATTGACAGCAAGGAGGATGTTGATCTCCTGCTCCTTGCAATGGAACTTGACGCCCTTTTGATTACCGCAGATCAGGGATTGATCAAATGGGCTGAAAAACTCGGAATCAAGTGGCTTTTCCCGGAGCGATTCAAGGATTATCTTACGGCAGCAGTCAGGAGAACAGAACTGCTGGCGCGGAAGTCACCCAAAAAAAACCGCTGATCAGGACAACTCAGCTAAAATTTTAATAAACGTTGCGAGGTAGTCGGGATCAAAATCGCCCGTTTCTTTCGTTTCCTTCGTCAGCAGGGACAATGCCATATACGGGGTGTAAGCATACCGGAAGGGACGGGGAGTTATCAAACAATCATAACAGTCCACCATTGCGGCGATGCGGCCGAAAGACTTCATTTTTTCACCGCTGAGCCCGAAAGGATATCCCTTTCCGGAGAGCCGCTCATGATGCTGAAGTACCACAAGCAGCGACTCTTTTTCCACCTCTTTAGTATTTTCGAGTATTTTGACTCCCTCGATCACATGTGTTTTAAAAAGTGAGAATTCTTCATTGGTGAGTCTGGCCTGCTTATTCATCACATTCATAGGCAGGACGCTTTTCCCGATGTCATGCATAAGGGCGCCCACCCGAGCTTTTCGATCTGTCTCCTGTCTAATCCAAGTGCGGAGCCGATGGCAATGCACAAGACCGCAACATTCACTGAATGCGTATATGTATATAGATCGTAATTCTTAAGCGACATCAGGTCATAAACACGGACCTGTTTATTTAAAACAGAATCGGTTATCTCAGAGATAACTGCACCGACCTCCTCAATCCTGTCACCGACAAAGGGACTTGAAAGGACATCTCTCACCAGTATTTTTGAATTTTCTTTTAATGAGATCGCCTTGCATTTCTGTCTCATTTCCCCGGGGATGTCCGGCGATGAAAGGACGTTATTCAAATACTCCTGATACAGACTAATATCAGAGGCCCTGATGGCGATATCTCCTCTGGCCTTAAATACTATTTCAGGTATTTCGACCGGTTGTTTCTCAGAGGCCGCAACGAGTAATTCAAAAAGCATATTATCGATCAGATAAATACTGAAGTTGATTTGTGTGTTCCTTGCAAACAGGTTTTTGTCTATCAGCAGCGTTTTATCAATGTTGTGATACGAATCTTTTTTGCGCGAATACTCATAGAACTTCTCCTTGTCCACTGCTTCATATTGCGTTCCGGATGAATTATCGAGGTACTCTGCAATCTTTGTCGGGGTGCCTTCTATGTATACCGTGGTTATTCCCCTGGCATCCAGAATCTCTTTTGCCTTCTGGTCGAAAAGCGTCCATTTAGTGAAAAGATGGACAAAATCCCGGTTATCCTTCAGGTATACGTCGAAAGGGATGCGAAATCCAAGCAGCAGCCGGTTTGTGGGCAGCGGAACTTTTAATATCTGAGACTCTGTGGCATTAGGGGTCTCCGCTGCTTTCCCGTCCATCCGGGATTATACCAGATTCCCCTGAATAATGTGTTTGTCTGATGCCGTCCTGTGATCTCGATACCCCTGAGATTGAAAACAAAAAAAGAGCCATACAGTTTCCCAATTATATGGGACAGGCTCGATGACTTAGTATCCGGCAAGTCTTCACTTCATCCGGACGCCTACATGTTGCCGTATGCTTGTATGGCCCTATAACGTATTCTTTTACTATGCAAACCGTTTCTTTAAGGTGCTGTCCGCGACAATTGCATCGTCTTCTTGGCTTAACTATAGCTCTGATATTTTATATTGTCAATGTGTTCTATAAACCAACTCATAGCTCAATTGCCGAAAACCTCTGCATGAGTTTTCGTTCTGCCTGCTTTATAATCGGCCCTTAAATATTTATCTCCTGCTAAATTATAACAGATTAGCATTGCAGTTAGCGCCCAAGGAATGTCGAAAAGTTGAAGACAAAATTGGGCGTGTCCACATTTTCTAATGTCCAAGATTATCGGCCCACTCCGCGAGTCAGTATTTCATCAGGACGGTTTATTGCGAGAGAGCAGCTGTGCGAGATAAGAGGAGCAAAGGTATGATATAATTTAACAAATACCAAGGAGAAATAAATGCCTACAACTCCCAAGCTCAAAACAAAACATCCCTATATAGTTTCTCTCGGAACACATTGTGGGGGGAGCCCTGTGATCTCAGGCACGAAGTTTCCAGTCAGATCGGTTGTCTTTTATGTCCTGAAACAGGGCATGACGCCTGAAGAACTAGTTAAGGAGTTTTCGCACCTTTCTCTCCAGCAGGTTTATGATGCTCTTTCTTATTACTATGAGAACCAGGGGAAAATAGACAAAGAGCTTTATCAGACGGAAAAAGTGAAAGCAAAGGCTATGTGTTAACAATGTCTGATATCTCATTGTATCTTGATGAAGATGTCAGGGTGTTGTTGGCTGAGATATTGCGAAGCAGAGGATACGGCGCCTCGCATGTTCTTGAATGTGGCAGAACCGGCAAAAGCGATGAGGAGCAACTTGCCTATGCCGCAAAGCACAAAATGGCTTTACTAACCCATAATATCAGAGACTATATTATCCTGCATAAGTTTTATGCCGCACAGGGCAGAAAACATTCCGGTATTATAGTTACAGAACAGCTTCCCTTTAATGAACTCCTAAAGAGATCGCTCAAATTCCTTTCATCCAGCAAGGCCAGTTCCATGAAGAATCGGTTGATTTGGCTGCAGGATTATAAGTGATCCTGCCGTTTTCGGCTGTCAGGGTTTGCTTTGACCTACAGAATAAACATGGGGCGATAAGGTGACAGCCGGTAAAATCTACTGTGTCTTCGACGATTGCCTGCTGGCAGACATTCCTGTTACAACGGGAACTGTATTAATTAATTTGTCTTGCTTTGCAAATTTCCGTTTTGCCTTTTCTCTAATCGTTTCGAGTTCTTGCGTGAGACGATCAATCTGTTCTGCCATCTCTGTGTTAATCGGGTTCGATATATATGGGCAAATATAATTCAGCGTCAGCGCGATAGAATTTGCCCCTTTCCCCTTTTGAAAAGTCATATTCTTTTTTCATACTGGAACAGACCGCGACCACAGAGTTTCGGGTGCAATATCGATATTCCCCGGCCAGACCACAGTACCATATTGAACAGATGCCTTGAAGAAAAGAGAAGAGTTCAGGAGCCGGATAAACGGTTTCTTATCGAAAAAGGGCTGCATGTCGAAAATTCTCTTATCGCCATTTTCGAAAACAAGCTCTAATGTATGATCATCACGGATTGTTACGCTGATAACATCAAGTAATGCTTCCATAACATTTTTCTCCTTTATTGAAGTGGAGCAATACGAAACGGCTCATCACCGGCAACCGCAAGTTCCCAGTCAGCCATAAGCTCGTCCCTGTGAATGTCAATCCAGACCTGCACCATCCGAAGTTGACGAGGAGGAAAATCACCGGCAAGAACGTGACCATCGTCAATGGCCACCGAAGCCTTTTCCCCCTGATATCGAACATGTATGTGCGGCGTATGGTGTTGTTCGTTATCTCCATAGAAAATGGTAACGATAATTCCGAAAAACATCGAGATTATCGGCATCGGCTCTCCTTTATATCAATATTATACAATGTATGCGGCATGATTTTATCCGCTATTGCCAGGCTGCTAGGCGAATTATCTGTTGCCATTTTTTGTAAAATGCAAAGATATATATCCGCCTCCTGCTAAATTATAGCAGATTAGCATTGCAGTTCGCGTCCAGGAAACATAGTGAAGGCACAGCATAAAAACATGTCAGGAGTTGCTCGGACTTTGGTTACTTTTTTTCTTCGGGATAGGGATAATTTCGGCAGGGGTTCCCATGCTGATCTTAGGTAAAATATTTTAAAGGGTCTTCACTATACCGAAGGAGGGCTTTGCCGATTCGTTTCTTTGTAATCTCATCGAGCTTCTGAATATCTTTATGAGCCCTGCGGGTATAAACAAACTCATAGCTCAATTGCCGAAAACCTCTGCATGAGTTTTCGTTCTGCCTGCTTTATAATCGGCCCTTGCTTCTTTGATGCTCTGAAGATATTCCGGCGATGTGGACGCCAGAAGGTCTTCCAGAAAGGCATCCCTTTCTTTTTTCTTCATCTCTTTTACAGCGTCTATCAGTTCCTTTGGTGTAATCTTTATTTTAACCGTGCTTAACATGTGGGCGACCTCCTCAAATTTACGGCAGTCTGTAATGTAATTTTAGCACAGTATAATAGATACGTCAGGGTCTACTCTGAAAAGGTTTGAACGTCTTTATATAGTAGCTCTGACTTTCTGCTGGAAGCGGTTTGATTTCATTGAATAGCCACTCGTGAAAATCACGGACAGCTTTCGTTCTCTCTCTTTCTGTTACTTTCTTTGGGAAGGGGAAGTGAAGCAGGGTTTTTGATTCATCAGTTTTATTGCTTTCGTACTTCTTTATCCATCCTTTCATGCCTTGGCGTTGCCATTTCTCTATGAGGTCATCTTCAAGAACAATCCAACCTTTCTCGGATGGAAGCCCAGCAATGTCGAAAAGTTGCAAACGATGTTTGATTATTTTGCCAAAGGCAGGGTCTATTTTCTCTTTCCATGAAGCAGTCTTGAAGCTCATGGCGGAATTATAGCAAATTCTTTGAGACGGGGATGACCAGCAACAATACCGCATCAACAAGTCTAAATGCCCCGTAACGCCTCACAAGAACAGAGTTGGTATCTGCGCATCTAATCGGGAAGAAATATTATATCTGCTATCAGGAATCGTGCAAAATCAATTTTAATTATCAGATTGTCAGCGGTGAAAAGTGATTCTGCACCATTCCTACATGCTTCTTGAAGGAACACTGAGGAATGAGGATTATTAAGATTTTTCGGTTTGCGTATAGCACTCTGACAAGACCATGAAACAGCCATGACTCCGCTTATTCCATCTCATGCCGAGACAATTCAACCGGTATATTCTTTAAATTAGTTTCCTTGAGTAGATTTTTGATTGCTTCAACATCTCTCAAGGTGGAACCTGAAGACAACACGACCCTCTCAATAAGTAAAGAAAGATCAACCGACATAAAACGCCCTTCTGGTTTCGGATCACAGTCCTGCAAATTTGGATACCAATGTATAATTCGGATTTCTTTATCGAGTTTAAAATGATGGTCTTTATGGATGAAAGGATCAAATCCGATAGGGAAATCATTAATAAAATCTCCCTCTTTAAGTCCACAGTATTTGATAGTTGAGACACTGAGAATAGGTTGCGTTTGTTTAGGCGATTTTTCGCAGTCACGAATGGTGACTTTTTCGTAGTCGCAGATGGCGACCAAACGAGATACGCGACTTTGAATAGCAACCGCCGACTCGCCGACTTTTGTTTTTGTATAGGCTTTCCACATCAGGTCTAAATCATGGGCGTACATACACCAACTATTAATATAAAACTTCTGTCTGTTTCCTTGACGTTGTTTTTTAAATTTTTCAGTCATGTTTTTTTTAAGAACACCTTTATTTTCCAGTTTTTCTGTCCATCGGTCAGTTTCCAACATATGTTGGCGGGAATATGTCCCTTCAAATCGATCTTGCAGCAACCTGTCTCCGCGACATAGGTAAAGCTCTTGTTGCTTGATTAAATTGACAAATTTCCAATTGTCCATGTATCGCCAAACGATCGTTTCCATGTTCATGTTTTCAGGCAGTTTATCAGGCAAAGTTTCTCGACCTGAATGCTTCATGCTATCAGTCATTTCTATAAACCTTGCAGCTTAATCAGTTGTTATCACGCTTTGCATAATATCCAAAAGGAATATTATCCGACCGACATGTTTCATCCCTTTCCGTCTTACCACTGAATTCCTTCCTTGATTAGAATGTCCTGGGCGTTTTTATTACCGAGTCTTGCACCTATTTTAAAATCATCGACAGCCTGCTCATAGTTGCCGGACAAGCCATAAGCAGCTCCCCGAAAAGTATAATTCTCTGCATCATCAGGCTTGAGCGCTATGGCTTGAGTTAAATCTTTAATCGCCTGCTGATGGTTGCCTAAACTGGAATAAGCACGCCCACGACTACAATAAGCCTCTGCATCATCAGGATCGAGTTCTATGGCTTTGGTTAAGTCTTTAATCGCCTGCTGATAGTTGCCTAAACTGCGATAAGCAGATCCCCGAAAATTGTAAGGCGGATCAAACCCTGCATTACGAGGCATGAGTTCTATGGCTTTGGTTAAATCTTTAATCGCCTGCCGAGGGTTGTCTAATATAAAAAAAAGAAGCCCGCGATTATGATAATGAAATGCCTTATCAGGCTTGAGTTCTATGGCCTTAGTGAGATCCTTGATTGCCTGCTGATGGTTCCCTAACTTGAAATAAGCATTTCCCCGAAAAGCATAAGCTAAGTCATAGTCAGGCTTGAGTTCTATGGCTTTGGTATAATCTTTAATTGCTTGCTGGTGATTCCCTAAGTTCTGATAAGCATACCCCTGCTTAAAATAAGCCTCTGCATCAAGCCCTTTTATTGTATCTTCATATGCCTTTATATTTTTTGCCTCTGCTTTTTTATCGCGTTTTTTAGCCTTTGCCCCTGCCTCAATCACTCTCCTGAGCCTTTCATTTTCTTTGGTTAGTTCTTCATCCTTCTTTTTTGTCTCTTCAAATTCCTTCAGCTT
The DNA here is from genome assembly GCA_963796345.1 of Nitrospirota bacterium. Taxonomy (GTDB): domain Bacteria; phylum Nitrospirota; class Thermodesulfovibrionia; order Thermodesulfovibrionales; family Dissulfurispiraceae; genus JADFXI01. Next base: position 541,789 of record CAWCLI010000015.1, read on the forward strand.
AAACTTATCTTTAACAAGCTTCTTCAGTATTTTTTCTACTTTTTTGGGGTCTGCTGATACTTTTGCTTTGAGCCAGTATGATTTACCGTCCCATTTTTCATCTATTACTTCAGCGGAGACAATACCCGCCGAATAAGTTGTAATTTGGTCTTTTGTGAGCCTCATATCCTTTATTTCAGTTTCACTTATAAGATATGTCCCAAATTCTTCGAGCAAAAGTCGTTTAACCTGCTCAAGGGCAAGAGTGCGACTTGAGTGTTTGCTATCGAATTCACTTGCCTGATACGTGTATTCCTTGGTAAAGGTGACGGTTTCGGCGAAGGCGGAAGAACCAATAAAAACCAAGAAGGCCATTAATGGAACAATGAAATAATACCTCATAGGCTACCCCCTTATAGTAAAGATAAAATCACTTTATAGTATTTTAGTCGGACAGTCAAGGGAATTTTCACATTGTAGCGAGTGTTCTACAGTATTTGCAATTGAAGAAGAACCACAGATTTCAGGAATGAATAAATGAATAAGCTGGGGACAGTCTGGGGACAGTTTTTCTTTGCATCATAATTGAATATCTTATTGATATCACAGCAAATAAAAAAATGCCGAAGGCGGGACTCGAACCCGCACAGCCTTGCGACCACTAGACCCTGAACCTAGCGCGTCTGCCAATTCCGCCACTTCGGCAATTGAGTCGAGCAATGCTTTGCCCGATAATTTAAAATATTATAGCAGGTGCAGGCTGTTTTTATAAACAGTGGGACGCTATATGTTAGAATGTAATTTATTAATACTACCAGACAAGAGGTAAACAGAGCTATGGAAACACCGGCACCGGCTTCTAATTTTATTCGCGCTATTGTTGCTGAAGACATGCAGACAGGTAAATTCGGAGGACGTCTTATGACGCGTTTTCCGCCGGAGCCGAACGGTTATCTTCATATAGGACACGCCAAGTCCATCTGCCTTAATTTCGGTCTTGCCGAAGAGTTTAACGGCGTCTGCAATTTTCGGTTTGACGACACGAATCCCAGCAAGGAGGAAGTCGAGTATGTTGAATCGATACAGGCCGATGTCCGCTGGCTCGGATTTGACTGGGGCAGCCGGCTCTACTATGCATCGGATTATTTCGGCAAGCTATATGAATATGCCGTGGAACTTACTAAAAAGGGCAGGGCATATGTATGCGATCTGACCGCAGAGCAAATCAGGGAATACCGCGGCACCCTCACGAAACCGGGCAAGGACAGCCCTTACCGCAACCGTTCCATTGAGGAAAACCTGGATCTGCTGGAGCGGATGAGGGCGGGCGAATTCGAGGACGGTTCGCGGGTGTTGAGGTCGAAGATTGATATGGCTTCGGGCAATATTAATATGAGAGATCCGGTAATGTACAGGATAAAGAAGGAATCCCATCACAGAACGGGCGATGCATGGTGCATCTATCCCATGTACGACTTTGCTCACGGCCTTTCCGATTCGATCGAGGGAATAACTCATTCGATCTGCACGATGGAATATGAGGACCACCGTCCTCTTTATGACTGGTATATTGAGGAACTCGGGGTTTACCATCCGCAGCAGATAGAGTTCGCCCGTCTGAATTTGAGCCATACAGTGCTGAGCAAGAGGAGGCTGCTGAAGCTGGTGAATGAAAAATATGTGAGCGGTTGGGATGATCCCCGCATGCCCACACTCGCAGGCATCCGCAGGCGAGGCTACACCCCGGAGGCGATAAGAAATTTTTGTGAGCGCATCGGGGTGGGCAAAAAAGAGAGCACGGTCGATATGGCCCTGCTCGAATATTGTATCCGGGAGGACTTAAACAAACGGTCACCGCGTGTAATGGCGGTTTTGCGTCCGCTCAAGGTGGTAATCGACAACTATCCCGAAGGCCGGGTGGAATATCTCGATGCCGTGAACAATCCTGAAGACCCTTCCGCAGGATCACGGAAGATACCTTTCGCGCGTGAGATCTGTATCGAGCGCGACGATTTTATGGAGGACCCGCCCAAACAGTTCTTCCGCCTTGCTCCGGGCCGTGAAGTGCGTTTGCGGTACGCATATTTTGTTACATGTACGGGTATTGTCAGGGACACACACACAGGAGAAGTGGCTGAAATCCATTGCACTTACGATCCCGGCTACGAGAGGCGGCGATGCCCCGGATGGCCGCAAAGTCAAGGCAACGCTGCACTGGGTTTCCGCCTCACATTCGTTTGAAGCCGAAGTCCGCCTGTATGATACGCTATTCACAAAAGAGGACCCCAATGACGCGGAAGATGGTAAGGATTTTACGGATTACTTAAATCAGAAGTCGTTGGAGGTCCTCAAATCATGCCGGCTGGAACCGGGTCTGGCGGATGCGGCGCCGGGAAACAGGTATCAGTTCGAGAGAATGGGTTATTTCTGTGTTGATTCGGTGGATTCCGCTCCCGGAATGCCGGTCTTCAACCGGACAGTTACCCTCAAGGACGAGTGGGCGAAGATACAGAAACGAGGGAAGAAATGATCGTCTGTGAATTGAAGCACTTAGACTATTGACCGGTTAACTCAACCCTGTTTCGACCATTGCGTTTTGCCTCGTACAATGCCTCGTCTGCTGCATTAATGAGCGTGTTGGAATCATTATTAGGCGGAGAACAGGAGATGCCGCAACTTAAGTTGACCGTGAAACCGACGTCTTTCCTTTGGTGGTTAATTTCTGAAAAAGCTTCACGTATTTTATCCATGACCTTTACCGCGGATGTTCCTATCGTATCGGGAAGAATGACGGCAAATTCTTCGCCGCCGTAACGTCCGCTGATATCGGTCTTGCGAAGGTGCTGCTTCAAAAGCATTGTCAGACTCTTGATCACCTGGTCGCCGGCAGCATGTCCGAAGGTATCGTTCACTTTTTTGAAATTGTCTATGTCGATTAACGCAAAAGCAAGCGAGGCATTCTGTCTTTTCGCACGGGCAATCTCTGTATCCAGTCGCAATTTTGTTGTCGTATGGTTAAGGAGTCCCGTCATGCTGTCACAGGTCATATGGGAGCGTAAAATACGGGCTCTTTCAACACGCGACGTAACCAGCGAAGTCAAATGACCGGGCTCTATCGGCTTTGTCAGGAAGTAGTCGCCTCCCAGCCGCATAGCGTCCATCTGCCTGCGAATATTGGTTTCGATAGAAAGAAACACGATGGGAATGCTGACGAATGCGTTGATCTGGCGTATAACCGACGCCAGTTCGAGCCCGTTGCAGCCAGGCATATACAAATCCATAATAATCAGATCAGGGCTGAATTCCGTCAGGTGCCCCATAATCTGCATGGGGTCGGTAACCACTTCGGTGATCATGCCGGCCTGACTGAGTATGAGTGAGTAATAATGTGCGAGTTCGGGTTCGTCTTCGATTATAAGGATGCGATACGGCTCAGGCGTATCACGGCCTGTAAGCCTGTCAAGCACTTCAACAATCTCGGCTATATCAACAGGCTTGATGAAATAGGCGTCTCCACCGGCACGGACCGCCTGTAAACGGGCTGTGAGAGAGTTGCAGGTTGAAGTGAATATAACATGCAGCGGCAGTTCCATTACCTTTTGTATTTTTGCCAGCGTCTCGGCGCCTGTGCAGTTATTCCCATCAAATATTATATCCATGATGATCGCCGCAGGCACTGTCTTCTGCACGGCCTCCATGACGCCCTCAGGTTTGTCAAGGACTTGCACGCTATAGCCGAATTGATCGAGTTGGACGGCCATATTGCAAGCCAGGCGATTATCATTCTGTACAATGAATATGACTCCACTGTTCTCCCCGGTTTTTCGGGTGTGCCTGGAGTGCATATCGACAGGTTTAAAGGAGGTTTCGCGCAAACAGGGATTTTCAAACGTCTGCGCCAATTCGCGAATAGACTCGCCGATCTTTATCCGCTGCTCAAGAGTCGGCAGCGCGTTGTCCCTGATAAGGGACTGCAGATAAATGTCGAGGGTGCGCGCTGTTCTGCCTAACGAGGAAAAGCCGAGACTGGCCCCCGACCCCGCAATTTTGTGTATCATGCCGTGCAGGTCCCTGACCAATGACTTGTCCTCTTCACTGCCGGACAGTTTACTGAATATAGCCTGAATTTGGCTGTTCTTGTTCTGAAACTCCGCCGCATAAGCTTTTTGGTGGACTTTCATTTGTTCGCATAAATGATCTTTAGATCCAGGCATACTTCCCTCTTTCGCATAATAACATAAACAATATGAAGATAACTAAGGATTTACGCACTGTTGACATAGCAGCTGTCTCTGAGATAAAGTAACTCATGTAAGTAAGTGCTTACATTGTTATCTGTCCGGGTTTCCGGCCGGCATCTGAGATCTGTATATACAACATAATGGAAGAACTGCATCCCACAAAAGAAAAAATACTTGAGACCGCGTTGAAACTTTTTTCACAAGAGGGCTATCTCGGGGCCACTACGCGGGAGATTGCCAGACAGGCGGGTGTTGCCGAGGTGACTCTTTTCAGGTATTTCCCTTCAAAGGAAAAGCTTTTTGAAGAAACGTTGAAAACCCATTCTTTTTTGCCGGAGTTAAGAGGACTTTTGCCTGAAGTAATGGAAATGACTTACGAGCGCGCTTTGGCGGTAATTGGCAAGAGATTCATCGAGACTCTGGTGCTGCGGAAGGACATTATCAAGATAATGCAGGCGGAGATGCAGCGTTATCCTGAAAAAATACACAAGATTTTCCATGCCTTCAGCGATGAGGTTTACAAGGTGCTCGCACTTTATCTTTCGACGATGCAGAAGAAGGGCGTGCTGAGGGCATTCGACACGGAGTTTGCCGCCAGGGCGTTTTTCGGCATGTTCTTTTCCTATTTTAACGCGGAGGAGTTTTTTATGCGTAAGAAATACAGGCCGATTGAACTCGACGCGACCATCAGCGCGTATGTTGATATCTTTGCAAGGGGTACGGTGAAATGAGAACGGGACCATACTGCATATTCCTGATATCTTTTTTCCTGTGCGGAATATTGGCGCCGCCCCTTTGCCGGGCAGCGGAAAAGCCAACGGTAATGACATTGAGCGAAGGGCTCAAGATTGCCACTGAAAACAGCCGGCTCATAAAAATCGCATCGCGGGGCAGGGACATTTCATCCTCCGATGTCTTGATTGCACGCTCACGGTACCTGCCGACAATCAATGCGTCTTTGAGCCAGACATTTCTGGCCAACCAGCCGGTAGGCGTTTTCGGTTCCCTGTCGATACCGGAGGCAAACAGGAGTTCCGTGTCTTACGGTTTCGACGTGAGGCAGGTGTTATATGACTTCGGCGAGCGGTCCTCGCGCTATGAAGCCGCCTCCCAGGCTCTCGACACGGCGGTATTGAACATCGAACAAGTGAAGAACATAGTGGCCCTTGATTTCATTGTCGCCTACTTCGATGTCCTCGAGGCGGAAAAAATGGAACTGGTCGGCGAACGGGAAGTCGAGAGGCTGACGTCGCATTTGGCGATGGCCCGCAGCCTTTATAAAGAGGGGGTCATTACCAGGAACGATCTGCTTCAGTCGGAGGTGAGGCTCTCCGACGCGCAGCAGCGCCTTCTGACGACGACGAATCTGAAAGCGATAAATGCTTCAAGGCTCAATAATATTTTGTCCCTGCCTTTGAAAACCCCTGTACGGCTGGTTGATCCGGTAGGCGATCCGCGGTGCGAGACCGAACTTGACAACGCATGGGAGATTTCTGAGAAACGGCGCGTCGAGCTGAAAAGCATTGACCTGGAAATGAAGATCAACGATCTGGAGAAGGATGCCAGGCGGTCCGAATATTTCCCCAGGCTTTATGCCGACGGCGGGTACAATTACACCAAGAACGACTTCATGCTCCATCAAGACAACTGGTCTTTTATAGTGGGGTTGAACATCAATATATTCAATGGCGGAAGCACAAGGGCCGAAATGGCGAAAATCGATTACAGGAGAGAACAGATACTGGAGCAGAGGCGGAAGCTTGTTGACGATATAAAACTCGATGTCGAAAAAAGCTATCTTGAAATGAAAAACGCCGGCGAACGTATAAGGGTGACCAGGGATGCCGTAGAGCAGGGCGAGGAGAACCTTAAGATCAATAAGGTAAGATACAAAGAGGGGATCGGAACTTCAACAGACGTACTTGACGCTATAACACTGCTTACCACCGCTGAAACCAATCACTACCGTGCAGTATACGAATTCAGGCGGGCGAAGGGGGCCTTTATGTACGCTATAGGGCTTGATCTGGCTTCCGAATACAGGGAGGACAAGTAATGCACAAAAATAACAAGTTTCAATTTTTCATCATTGTTTGCATTACCGCAGTTCTGGCATTCATTCAGTGTCCGGGTAAATCATTTGGGGCCGGTGCGGAAGGACTTATCAAGCCGGGCGAGGTGCTGGGCCTGGAACGTTGTATACAGATCGCGCTTTTCAGACAGCCATCCATTATTGCCGCTTTTTATACTGCAGAGGCCAACAAAAGCAGGGTCGGAGAGGCACAGTCAAATTATTTTCCCCAAATAGGAGCTTCGGGCGGCTACACCAGGGTCAAGCCTATATTCGAATCAACAAGCGGTGCTTTCATAAACAGCCCATCGGCTTTTGACCAGTATACGAGCAGCATTACGCTTTCGCAGAACATATATGATTTTGGAAAGACGTCTTCGCAGGTGAAGATCCAGAAGTTAAATCTTGATTCATCCCTCTCGGACCTGGATAACAGCAAGGACCAGATAGTATTGAACGTCAGGCAGGCGTATTACAATGTTATTCAGGCTTCCAGAAACAGGGCAGTTGTCGAGGAAGCGGTAAGTCAATACCGGCAGCATCTTGATCAGGCCCGCGGTTTTTTCGAAGTCGGCACAAAACCGAGATATGATGTGATAACAGCCGAGGTGAATTTGAGCAATGCCAAGCTGAACCTCATAACCGCGGACAATGCGCTCAAGATAGCGCGGGTGAACCTGAATAATGCCATTGGAGTTCCGGATGCTCCTGCATACGGAATTGAGGACGCGCTTGTATTCAACAAGTACGACATAACACTCGATGAGGCGCTTTCGAGGGCCATGGCCAACAGACATGATATTCAATCGTCCGTTTTTCGCACAAAGGCGGCTGAGGAAAATATATCGTTTGCAAAAACGGGGTACTATCCGGCATTGACCGGCAACGCTGCCTATAACTGGGAAGGAAACGGGTTTCCGCTTGCAGACGGGTGGAATGCCGGGGTGGTCCTGACTGTACCCCTGTTCAGCGGGTTTCTTACAAAGCACCAGGTCACCGAAGCTGAATCGAATTTGAACGCTGCAGCCGCCAATGAGGCCTTGCTCAGGCAGAACGTTGTTCTTGAAGTGCAGCAGTCATATCTGAATCTCAAACAATACGAAGACAGTATTGCAACTGCCGGTCTCGCGGTCAGGCAGGCCACCGAGAACCTGGATATTGTAAACGGACGTTATGCCGCAGGGGTGGGGAACCCGATTGAAGTGACGGATGCCCAGGTAGTTTATAGCAATGCAAAATTAACATATATACAGGCGTTGACCAATTATAATATCGCGCATGCAAGCCTGGTGAAAGCAATGGGGGAAAGGTGATGAAGATTCTCGCTTCGTGCCCTTCGGGGGAGGTGGAAATTGGAAGAGACTAAGGCCGAAAACAGCGGGGGTCCCAATAGAAAGAAAAAGATAGCGCTGGCGGTATTCGCCGTTCTCGGCATGGTCGGAGCGGCAGTTGTCTATTTTTATCTGGACTATAAGGCTGTCCACATAACAACGGATGATGCCTTCGTGGACGGCCACGTACATACAATTGCGTCAAAGATACCGGGGACAGTGAAGGGAGTGTTTGTAGATGACAACCAGCGGGTCAAAAAGGGAGACCTGCTTGTTGAAATAGATCCTGTCGATTATGACGTTGTGGTGAAAGAAACAGCATCAGGCCTCGGTGCGGAAAAGGCAAGACTCACGGAGGCGGAGGCGAGAGTTGAAGCGGCAAAGCGGCAGCTTGCCGAACTCAGGGCCGCCGTAGAGACGGCCCGTGCGAACCTGGAACTGCAGGAGGCAAACCTGGGGCAGGCAGGACGGGACGCAAAAAGGGCGGAAGCGCTTTTCGCCGCTGAAGCATATTCCAGGGAGCGGTATGAGAAAACAAAGACCGCTTATGACGTTGCTGTTGCTCAGGTAAAGGCTGCGCGTGAGCAACTCCGACAGTCTGAAATAACTGTTGAGACGCAAAAGGCGGTGGTGCGTCAGGCCGAATCGGCGGCCACCTCACAACAGTCGGCCATAAACCAGAGAGCGGCGCAACTGGATGCGGCTGAACTCAATTACGGCTATACGAAAATCTATGCCCCCACAGACGGCTATGTTACAAAAAAATCAGTGGAGCGGGGCAACCAGGTCCAGGCGGGCCAGCCTCTGATGGCGGTCACAGCTCTGAATGATATATGGGTGGTTGCGAACTACAAGGAAACAGAACTGAAGAAAATAAGACCGTCGCAGAAAGTGACCATAAAGGTAGACACTTATCCTGAGAGAAAATTCAGCGGGACCGTGGACAGCATAATGGCGGGGACCGGGTCGGTGTTCTCTCTTTTCCCTCCTGAGAACGCCACCGGCAATTTTGTGAAGGTGGTGCAAAGGATACCGGTCAAGATAGTGTTTGATAAAGACGCGGATGCGGGCCAACTGCTTCGCGTAGGCATGTCGGTGCAGCCTACCGTAATAGTTAAATAAAGGCGACGATATCAGGCATTGCAATACGTGAAAAAGCTGATGGATAAGGGTATAAATAAATGGATCATCGCATTGACCGTCATGCTTCCAACTCTCATAGAGATAGTGGATACGTCGGTAGTCAACGTGTCGCTCGACCATATAAGGGGCAGCCTTTCCGCAGGCCTCGATGAGTCGACCTGGACAATAACATCCTACCTGGTTTCAAATGCGATCATTATTCCCATCACCGGCTGGCTGAGCAAGGTCTTCGGCAGGAAGAGGTATCTGATTTTTTCCATTGCTCTCTTTACCATGAGTTCGTTCCTTTGCGGTTCGGCGTGGAGTCTCCAGAGCCTTATTGTTTTCAGAATTCTTCAGGGCATAGGCGGCGGGGCGTTACAGCCTATTTCCCAGTCCATACTTCTTGAATCATTCCCACCACGGCAGCATGGGATGGCAATGGCTGTATTCGGGGTCGGCATCATGTTCGGGCCGATCATAGGGCCGCTTCTCGGGGGATGGATTACCGACAACTGGTCATGGCACTGGATCTTTTATATCAATATACCTATCGGCATCATATCGATTATCATGGCCATGCTCTTTATTGAAGACCCGCACTACATGAAGCGGACGTCTATGAAGATCGATTACTGGGGGCTTGCGCTCCTTGCCATAGGACTCGGCAGTCTTCAGATCGTTCTAGACAAAGGGCAGAGGGAGGATTGGTTCTCATCAAGCTTTATCTTTTGGCTGAGTATAATTTCGGTAACTGCGCTTTTGCTGTTCGTTATTGTCGAGTTTTTTGCAGAGCACCCCGTTGTGGACCTCAAGGCATTCAGGAATATCTCTTTCAGCACCGGGAACGTGGTCATGTTTTTTACTTTCTTCAGTCTTTTTGCAAGTATTGTCCTCCTGCCTATTTATTTGCAGTCACTGATGGGATATACAGCGACCCTCTCCGGGATGGTGCTCGGACCGGGCGGCATTGCTGCATTGATAGCGATGCCCGTGGCAGGAAGACTGGTTACAAGGGTGAACCCGAAAGGACTTTTGGTGTCCGGACTCATCATCTGCTCCTACGCAACATACCGTATGTCGCAATTCGACCTATATGCGGATTTTCCGCGCTCCTTTGGCCCAGGATTATCCAGGGTGCCGGTATCGGGCTTGTTTTCATTCCCCTTACTACGCTGACACTCTCCACAGTCAAAAAGGAAGTTATGGGAAACGCGACAGGCATATACAACCTTTTAAGAAATCTCGGGGGAAGTTTTGGTGTCGCTTTTGTGACCACAATACTTTCCAGGCGTGAACAATTCCATCAGTTCAGGCTGGTTGAACACCTTACACCATTTGACAGGAGCTATCAGATCGCCCTGAACCAGTCCTCGCAGTTATTGCAGTTTAAAGGGGCAGGGGCTTTATCGCAGCAGGCCGGGCAGGGAGTGATTTACCAGGAGATGCTCAGGCAAGCCTCAATGCTCTCTTTCAACGATGCCTTCCATATAGTAAGCATCATTACGCTTTGCATCGTGCCGCTGGTGCTGCTGATGAAGCGAGGCAAAAAAAGCGAAGCGCCCGCCGCAATACATTAAAGTTTTTCTTTGGAATTATTGATACTTTGCACAAGAGCCACTGCCGCTTTGCAATAGCACATCCCTTCCGGGAGATTGCAGTTGCCTGCCTTTTTTTGTCTGACAGGCTCTTCGGGGTGTTCTATGAGCGCCAGTTTATCGCACACATCATCGAAAAGTAATGAAAACTCCTCAGGAAACTTTTTTTTTTCCGCCGCATGGGCGCTCTCGAATTCTATGAAGCCATCGATGATCGCCTGAGCAGCCCTGGCAAAAGCCACACACTTGCCGCATAGCGGATCGTTTTCCTGGTTTACCATTGTTCCGACTGCAAAATGGAATCCCCTCAGCCGATTGATGGTTTGAGAATTGCTCATTACCGGCTCCTCCTTTTAAACGGCGTCGAGCTATAACTTGCCTTATTATACAAATATTCAAACGATAAAATCATGCACTTGAAAACTTTAGTAGTGTGATATAATAATTATCTATGCAACCGCTGAATACTGCTGAGCTTGATCCTGTTGTTGCAGAGAGAATTATTCCTTTTTTCAGGGAAGTGCAGACGGGCTATCCTGATGCGCTCCATTCGCTGCATATTGTGGGCAGCGCAATTACCCCTGATTTCAGGGGAAAAACTCGGTAATCCATTCCGTTATTGTTCTCCATTCGATTCACTTCGGTTTCATCCAGTTCATTGCATCTATGGGGAAAAAATATGGAAAGAAAGGGGTTGCAGCGCCCCTGATCCTGACTCCCGGCTATATCCGGGATTCCCTGGATATCTTCCCGATCGAGTTCCATGATTTTCAGCTTATTCATAAGACTGTAGCTGGTGAGGACATATTCAGGGACATTGAAATCAGCAGGAGTTTTCTGAAGCTTCAGTGCGAACGTGAAGTAAAAGTCAAACTTATCGGATTGCGTCAGAGCTATGTGACCTCTCTGGGTGATAAAGGGCGTTTTACAGAAATTCTTTCGAATTCCGTTATAGGTTGCATGCCTCTCATCAGGGCGGTGCTTTTTCTGCTCAATAAAGAACCGCATATCAGAAGACACGATGCGATCAGGGAATTCCAGGCGCTGACTTCCATAGATGCCGGCATTTTTGAGCGGCTTCTGCAGTTGCGGGCCGGCCTTCTGAAACCTTCAAGGGAAGAACTCCACAATATTTTCGAGCATTATCATACGGTACTGGAAAATGTGGATGCTTTTATTGATTCAATCAAGGTTTGACCCTCGTTGAGCGATTTTATGGTGTTTAAAAAACAAGTCCTTCTTGGTTTACTTATCATTGTCTGCGCGGTGCTCGCAATTGCTGCGGCTTCACCACTATCTTTTGCATCAACCCCCGAGATCCCGGCCTCTCCTTCCCAATACGTTGAAGATCTCGCCGGAATCATTGACAGTGCGACCAGGGAACGTCTGAACAGTTCACTCAGGGAACTTGAAGAAAAAACTACGGTCCAGATGGTTGTTCTGACCGTTCAGAGCCTTAACGGAGAGGATATAGATGACTTTTCGATCAAGACTGTCGAAAAATGGAAACTTGGGCAGAAGGGTAAAGACAATGGCATTCTTATGACCGTTTCGCTGCGGGACAGGAAGTACCGTTGCGAAGTAGGATACGGACTCGAACGCGTACTGCCGGACAGCCTGGTTGGATCGATCGGCAGGACATATCTTGTCCCCAATTTCAGAAAGGGCGATTACAGCAAAGGCATCTCTGACACTGTTTTTGCAATAACAAATACCATTGCAGCTTCCGAAGGGGTCACTCTTACCGGTTCGCCTATGCCGGAAACCGTATATGCGAAAGGGCCGCAGTCTTTGGGTCTTGTTCACGGGGTAGTACTGCTGATTTTGTTAATTGCCGCAGGAATACTTTTCATCAGGCATCCGGCGCTGTTTCTGCTCTTGTTCCTCTCTTCGGGAAGGGGAGGCTGGTCAGGCGGCGGAGGGTTCGGCGGCGGTTCCGGAGGATTCGGCGGTGGCGGCGGCGGGGGGTTCGGCGGCGGAGGTGCCTCTGGTGGCTGGTAGAAAATAAAAAAGGGGAGCTTATATGAATAACACATTGAAAACTGTACTCATTGTTCTCGGCATTATAGTGGTGATTGGATTAGTTATCGGCGGCTCGGTTGTTGGCGAATATAACAAGGTCATTTCCATGGACGAGCAGGTAAAGGCGCAGTGGGCGCAGGTTGATAACCAGTTGAAGCGGCGTTATGACCTTATCCCGAACCTGGTTGAAACGGTCAAGGGCTATGCCACCCATGAGCGTGAGTTATTTGAAAATATCGCGCAGGCGAGAACTCAATACTTTCAGGCAAAGACCCCGGCAGATAAGATCCAGGCCTCTCAACAACTCGAAGGCGTCCTTTCGAGGCTTCTGGTGCTCAGGGAGGCCTATCCCCAGCTCAAAGCCAATGAGTCTTTCCTGAAATTGCAGGACAGCCTGGAAGGTACGGAAAACCGCATCTCAGTGGAACGGAGACGGTACAATGAAGCAGTGCAGGCATTGAACAGCTACCGGCGGAGTTTCATGGGGAGATTTATAGCGGCATTAGCCGGGGTCGGAGAGGCAAAATATTTCGAAACCCCCACTGCGGAGCGTGAGACGCCGAAAGTAAAATTTTGAGATTGTGAAAAGCGGTTTGCGGTGAAAACAAGTCACCGCAAATAAAGGGGCGATGAAGTCAGGGTTTGCGGCCCGCGACTATGACTTTGTTACAGGGAGTGTAAAAAAGAAGGTCGATCCTTCACCAGGCTTCGATTCCACCCAGATACGTCCTCCAAGCCTCTCCACAATCTTTTTGCATATTGCCAGACCGATACCGGTACCGGAGTATTCATCGCTGGCGCACAGGCGTTGGAATATTTCAAATATTCTATCAAATTGTCGTGGATCTATGCCAATCCCGTTGTCACTGACCCGAAAAAGCCATTCCCCATCCTTTCGTTCGGCTGAAATATGAATGCGCGGCGTATTGCTGCGATACTTGATGGCGTTACCAACAAGATTTTGGAATAGCTGAATAAGCTGCGTACTATCTGCATATACAGTCGGGAGAGAGTCGACAGTAATTACAGCACTGCTCTCTTTGATCTCATACGTGAGATTGGCCAAAGTCTTTTCAATAATAGCGTTGACGTCCACCGGGACAAGGGGCTTTTCGCGTGTTCCCACCCGTGCATACTGAAGGAGGTCATTGATCAGATGGTTCATGCGTCCAATCCCCTCGACGATATGTGAAATATACCTATCAGCCTCGGCATCAAGTTTCTCTTTGTAATGCTTCTGAAGCAGGACTGCAAATCCCGAAACCACACGGAGCGGAGCGCGCAAATCATGGGCGGCAATCGAGGCAAAATTGTCCAGTTCTCTGTTGCTTCGCTCCAACTCGTTGGAATACCGCTTTACCCTCTCTTCGAGCTTCTTCTGATCAGTAATGTCACGGGCAATAGCGGAGGCTCCGATAATTTTACCCGTAGAATCTTTGATAGGAGATACCGTTATAGAGACGTCCAGCAGTGTGCCGTCTTTCCTCATGCGCGAGGTATCATAGGCAGCTATGGTTTGTCCACGCCCGATTTTATCAAGAATTGCCGGTATGTCATCGGGACGGTCAGGCGGACTCAATAAAGTTATGGAACGCCCGATTGCTTCCTTGTCGGAATAGCCGGATAGTTTCGCCGCACCAGGGTTCCAGCTGACAATAATGCCTTCCAAAGTTACGCCGATAATGGCATCGGCAGAAGAATCTACAATTGCCGCCAAGCTGGCAATCTTACTTGTGCGCTCCTCGATGACGCTTTCGAGATGATCATGGTGGGCCCTGAGCTCGGCTTCGACTTTCAGTTTGGCCTCGCTCTCGGTAAGAAGTTTGTTATAAAGTTTCTCCATGTCTTCCTTCGCGCTCCTCAACTGGTCAATCATGCCCCTGTTCTCGAACCTGAGCAGCAATGAAGTGGTGTTGACCAGGTAGTGGCGCCGGGATATTCTCCAGAGGAGGACGCCGTATAAAGAAAGCATGCCTCCCATTGCGTAATGGAAAATATCGTTCATAAGGAAAAACCGCGCGGCGAGCGGTACCAGGGCCGGGACGCTGTAGGCGAGATAGCCTTCTTTTGATACGGAGAAAGTTGCAGACGACCCTGCAGCCATGCCGCCCAGCACAAAGGCGATAAAAACCTGATGAGCGAGAGAAACTCCTCCTGAAAACGGGAAGAAACCGATGCTTCCCCACGCAATGCCGGAGAGTGTCAACCCGACGATGAAACGATTTCCCCAGACGCGCGCCGAGACCGGCTGGAACTCGGTCCTCCTGAATCGTATCGCCAATACGATCCTGAACATGGTAATGACCATTATGGCCGCAAACCATATAAATAGTATTCCTTGAGGCATCACGTTCTTCAGCATGAAAAAGACGATCACCGAGTTCAGAAGAGTCGCCGCAATTCCGAACGGCACGAGAGCGTATAGCTGCTTTACCTGCTCTGCAATGATCTCTTCTTTGTAAGGCGCCCAATTATAGGCATGCATCTGATCGGCAGTCCAATGGAGCGGCTTGTTACGCATTTATAACCACCCATGGGACACGAAAGGAGCGAAATTAGGGACACATCCCTGATTTTGGAATGCGCTTACAATACTTGTAAACAAAAATACTGACTGCTGCAACTGAAGGAATATATTATTCTCCGCTATCTGTCTCTTCCTCTTCCTGAGAGTTGTATAAATACGTTTCTTTGCCGTCAGCGTCCAACACCTTCCCTATCGTTACCCATTCGCTCCCGTCGTCGTCCCAATATGTGTTGATTATCCCGATTCCGTTGTCATCGATTTCGAGTAATTTAGCCGCTTCCCAATAGTCATGGTTGGCATCGGCAACCTGAAACATCGTGTCTTCCAGCTCCCTGCCGGGTTCCCAACTAACAGCAATCCTGTCTGACGCCTCGCCCCATTTGGCCCCTATAATTGCACCATTAAACCCATCATTTCTGATTGCCTCTAATGCCTTATCTTTTGCTATCATCTGTTTTTATTCTCCCTCTCGTACCAAATGGCTTTTGGAGACAGCAAGGGGGTTGTCAGCGGGCCGCTTTTTCCTTTTTCATTTGTCTTTTTTCTTTAAGTGTGTGCTGCGGTTTTTTCTTTTCAGTTGTTTTTTTCTTGTCTTTTTCTTTACCCATTGTATGCCTCCTTTATTGATAATAGTATCGTCATTCCCGGAAGATTTTCAAGAGGGCAACGTATCATCGCGGCAATCATTTGACGAGTTCTACCTTATCTTTAATCCCTTCTGTAATATAGACTTCTCCCTGTTTGTCCATTATCACTCCGTCAAGTCCCAGTTTTTTTAATACTTCCAGTCCTTTTTGAGGGCCGAGGACGAATATGCCGGTTGGATAACCATCGGGGGCATTTTTTGCTATCACGCTGACGCTTTGACATTCATATACCGGATAGCCTGTTGCAGGATTGAGTATGTGATGATACAACTTACCGTCTTTTACAAAAAACTTTTCATACCCTCCGGATGTTGATATGGCCTTGCCGTTCAGATTTACTATCGCGTAAACCTCGTCCTCTTTGCCCTTGGAGTTGGGATTCCTGATGCCCACCTTCCACGGTTGTCCGTCCGGCTTTGTTCCGAACGGCTTGACCTCACCGCCGACCGCAATAATGCCGGCTGTGATACCGTTTTTCTTCAGGAGTTCCACAGCCCTGTCAGCAGCATACCCTTTTTCAATTCCACCCAAATCTATCTGCATTCCCTTTTTTTTCAGGAATACCGTGGATTTGATCTTGTCGATGACAATATTTCTATAATTGACAAGTTTCAATTTCTCCTTAAGTGTTTTTTCATCGGGCACCACGTGTTTTTCGAAATCCCACAGCTTGACTACCGCGCCGATTGTCACATCAAATGCTCCGTCCGTGTTTTTCGATATATCAAGCGATCTGCCTATTACGTCCAGCGTGTCCTTTGAAACCTTGACAGGTTTGATTCCCGAGTATCTGTTGATCATCGATACTTCGCTGCCTTCAGAATAGAAGTTCAGGAGAGTTCCGAGTCTGTCCAGTTCTTTAAAGGTGCTGTCAATGGCCGTCTCTGCCTTCTGTTTTGAATCGGAATATATAGTGATGGTAACGACCGTATACAGGGAAACGCGCGTCTCCCTGTACATTTTCAGGTTGCCCTTGTCACAGGAGCCGGCAAAAAGCAAAAGCAAAACAGCAATCCCTGTTGAACAAACCTGCTTTAAACGATAATTCATATTCATATTCAGTGGGGCTATCCCATTAGCCGCTTGTCCCTGACAATGGAAGAGCCGCTCTGCATCTTCGCCGCTTTTTTCACTTCAGTCGCCAGCGAGGAAAGCTGCGCAAAGGATTGCACATTGAAGACCTCAGTGCTTACTATGCCTATGGAAAGGGCCAGGAGGTTGAATGATTCGATTTCTCCTTTGCGGTTTTTTGATTGATAAATTCTGCTGCGAAAATCGTCCTCTCCATGGAATACAGGCAACTGCCGCTCGAAATCGGTGATAATACTTTTGGATACGGAAAGTGAATGCTGAGGTCTGGTGATGGTGATGAAGTCGTCCCCGCCTATGTGGCCTGCGAAGCATAAGTCATCGCCGCTCGCCGCAAGTGTGCTTTTGATTATTTCAGCCACGGTTTTTATGACCATGTCTCCCTGTCCGAAACCATAATGGTCGTTATAGGGCTTGAAGTGGTCGATATCTATATAGCAGACGTCGAAATGCATGTTCTGAGAGATCCTTTTTTCGATCTCCTTCTGGATGAATTCATTTCCGGGCATGCCAGAAAGGGGATTGAGCCCTTTGCGAGCAGAAGGTTCTTTTCGGTAAGGGCGTCCAGGAGGTCTGTAATGGAAACGATGCCGAGGTACTTGCCCTTCTGCGTAACGCAGATATCGTTGTAATGGGACCTGAACTTTTTTGACCTGATCTTCTTGGCAACATCCTCAAGCAAGGTATTGGACTCCAGCGCTATGAACTGCTGTTCCATGACATGAGAAACATCCTTGTACTTATTAAGGTGCATCCCGTAGCTCAGTTTACCGAGGAAATGTTTTTCGAGAAACCTCGTTCTGAAAGCATCCCCGCTACCCTTTCCTCCTGAACAATGGGAAGCAGGGAAAGTTCGTCGTTGTCCATGAAGCGGTTGAAGGCGTCCTGCACTGTAGACGTAAGTGGAATGGGCTCCCACGTAGGAAACGATGTCAGAGATAAAAGACTCATCTCCCCGTGAGAATTGGGGGTTCCTTGGAGAACTGGTGAAATCATCCATTCTTATGGTTTTGCCTGTGAGGGAAGGGGAGGGCATACCGAGCAGGAAGCCCTGCAGCAGTTCGCAGTCGAGGTTCAGAAGCACTTCCAGTTCCTCCTTTGTCTCGACGCCCCCTGCCACCACCTTTATGCCCATACGGTGGCATGCGGTGGTCACCGCATCAACGAGATTGAACTTCACAATGGCTTTGTCGATGTTCGAGATGAAGTGGCGGTCGATTTTCACGAAATCGGGTTCGATGATTGAAAGCATCTTCAATCCGCCGTATCCTGCCCCGAAATTATCAATGGCGAGTTTGTAGCCGTTTTTCTTGTAGTAATTGATGGATTTCTGGAAGAAAGCGAAATTGCTGATAGCATGTTCTTCGTTCACTTCAAGAACAACTCTGTTCTTCTGTAAACCCAACTCTTCCATGATGAGATCGATCTTGCATACGTCGTCGAAATCATGGAGCAGGGCCTCCGGGCAGATGTTAATGAAGATACGGGCCCCGGTACTCATCATGGAAAGCTGCGCAGCGTTCCTCAGGGCGTTTTCCCGGCAGCGGACATCCAGTTGAGAGACCATGCCGTATTCTGTTGCCTTGCTGAACAACTGCCTGATCTCGACCGAAGCGGACTTTTCTATGTCCTTTATTCTTGCGAGGGCTTCATACCCGAAGACAGAGCCGTCTTTCGATGAAAATATTGGTTGGTAGTGAACAGTTAGACAGTCCCGCAAGAGGAGTTCTTCGATTTCATGTTTATCAGGAGTTGAGGCTTTTTTTTCGCCGGCGACGCTGTCGCTGCTGCTTTCAAAAGACCATTTAATGCGCACATTGGACATCAGAACGCTCCTTCATTGGATGAATACTGACGGGTTGAGGTTTTTACGTTTATGACAATTGAAATATGCCTGCTATACGATGAATAGCTTCGCCAAACAGGTTACAGCGCCCATGTTACTACAAGGCTGTTACGATTGTCAAACGAAAAAATCCCGCGCTTTATTTTGCTTTTTCTGTTCAAATTTTATACAATATTACAATGACATATAAAATCGACGTGCCGGTCACGGGAATGACGTGTGCTGCCTGTGTGGCAGCTGTGGAAAAGGCCTTGCTGCGAATAGACGGAATAAAGCACGCCACTGTAAATTTCCCCTCCGAAAGAGCCACTGTTGAATTTGCCGACCCTGTGGAACCAACCCCTTTGCCGGTCATAATCGAAGCTGTCAAAGGCGAAGGATATGGTGTTGCATCTGTGCGGATGGATTTTGCGATAAGGGGCATGACATGTGCCGCCTGCGTCAGTGCGGTTGAAAGATCATTAAAGGGACTGTACGGGGTGCTGAACATTGCAGTTAACCTGGCGGCTGAAAAGGCTTCTGTTGAATACATATCTACTGTTGTCGGGTTTGAGGATTTTAAGCATGTTGTCAAGGAGGCTGGATACGCTGCTGAACAGCTTACCAATGAATTTGTGGACACCGAGCGCGAGCGCCGGGAAAAAGAATACCGGATACTGCGCAGGCAGTTTATCATCAGTGCAGTGCTTGCCTTACCTGTTTTTATCGGCAATATGATGCCTGTTCCGGTGCTTTCAAATTGGTATCTCCTGTTTGCTCTCGCTACGCCTGTCCAGTTCTGGAGCGGCATGCGCTTTCACCGGGCCGCCATATCCGCCCTCAGGCATGGCACGACTAATATGAACACGCTTATCAGTGTAGGCACCAATGTGGCATACATATACAGTACTGTGTCCACCTTTGCGCCTGGGTTATTTCTTGCCGGCGGAGTGGCGCCGCAGGTGTATTTTGACACCTCTGCGGCCATAATAACGCTGATACTTCTCGGGAGGCTGCTGGAAGCACGCGCAAAAGGGAAAACATCTGAGGCTATAAGGAACCTGATGGGGCTTCAGGCCAGGACCGCTGCTGTTGTCCGCGACTCAGAGGAAATGGAAATCCTGATTGAAGAGGTTGTAGCCGGAGACATAGTGGTAGTAAAACCGGGGGAAAGGATCCCGGTGGATGGAACGGTCGTCAGCGGGTATTCGACAATCGATGAGTCCATGCTTACCGGGGAGAGTCTGCCCGTAGAAAAGATAGAGGGAGACAACGTGTTCAGCGGCACTGTAAACATGACGGGAAGTTTCAGGCTGACGGCGCAGAAGATCGGCAGGGAGACGATGCTTGCTCAAATTATCAGGCTTGTGGAAGCTGCGCAGGGCAGCAAAGCGCCTATCCAGCGGCTCGCAGATCGCATTGCGTCGGTTTTTGTTCCCGTAGTAATCAGCATCGCTGTGCTTACCTTCATAACCTGGTTTTTGGCTGGACCGAAGCCGTCGTTTACTCTCGCCCTGATGAATTTTATCGCTGTGCTGATTATAGCCTGTCCATGCTCTCTGGGGCTTGCCACGCCAACGGCAATAATGGTCGGCACAGGAAAGGGCGCTGAAAAAGGTATACTTATCAGGGATGCAGAAGCATTGGAGTTGGCCCATAAAATCGAAGCTGTTGTTTTGGACAAGACAGGTACTATCACAAAAGGGGAACCGGAAGTGCTTGATATAATACCTGTTGGGAACATGGGGCCGGACGAGCTCCTTATGATTGCCTCAACAGCGGAAAAATTATCGGAACACCCTCTCGGCAAGGCAATAATGAAGAAGGCGGCTGAAAAAAGCATGTATGTGGCGGACCCCCTTGAGTTTGAGGCTTCGCCCGGCGGCGGTATCAAAGCGCGAGTCGTATATGCGGACAGTGAAAGGGAGGTATTTATCGGCAATGAAAGAATGTTCCGGAATGAGGGAATTGACATAAGTTCCGTTTCGGACATTGCCAGCCGTGTTGCATCCCAGGGAAGAACACCTGTTTTTATCGCATCGGATAAAGAGACTGTAGGATTGGTGGCAATTGCCGATACTATAAAGGAAGGGTCGCTGGAGGCGATAAAGGATTTACAGTCTATGGGGATAGAAGTTATAATGATAACCGGTGACCATAAAAGTACTGCAGAGGCGATAGCGAAAGAGGTTGGGATTAACATGTTTTTTGCCGATGTACTGCCGGGGGAAAAGGTCGAAATCGTAAGAAAAATAAAGTCTGGTGGAAAAGTGACAGCTATGGTAGGAGACGGAATCAATGATGCCCCGGCCCTGGCCGAAGCCGATGTGGGTATCGCCATAGGCACGGGCACTGATATTGCAATTGAGGCCTCCGGACTGACGCTGATCAAGGGGAACCTGAAAAGCGTGGTAGATGCCATAAGGTTGAGCAAACTTACCATAAGGACCATAAAACAGAATCTTTTCTGGGCTTTTTTTTACAATGCCATCGGTATTCCAGTTGCTGCGGGGGTGCTTTACCCTTTTGGGGGACCATTGCTTAATCCCATGTTTGCATCAGCAGCAATGGCGTTCAGTTCTGTTTCTGTAGTGAGTAATTCTTTGCGGTTGCGGGGGAAAAAGCTCCCCTAGAATTTTCCGGAGGATCAATGCAAAGGAAAGTATATGTTGCTGATGATGTCTCTATCAATATTGAACTCGTGGAATCCGTTTTCAGAAATGATCCGGAACTTCTGATCCGAAAGGCCGAAAACGGACAGGAGCTTATGGGGTGCATTGATAGCCATGGCGTTCCGGACCTGCTCATTCTGGATCTTATGATGCCTGTTATGGACGGGTTCGACGTGCTCAGGAATTTGAAGAAGGTGAGAGAGGCAACTTACTTTCCTGTTATTGTTCTGTCTGCGCTGTCCGATAAACAAAGCATTGTCAAGGCCCTGTCAATGGGGGCCGATGACTACGTGACCAAGCCGTTCTTTGTAGAGGAACTCAAGGCGCGCGTCAACAACATGCTGAAGTTGAAGGAGAGAGATGAATATTTGAATACGTCCCTCGATGTCATGGAATCAAACCTGCTGGAAAAGCTGCAGATGCTCGAACAAACACAGGTGGAAGTCATCATCAAACTGGGCAAAGCGGCTGAATTCAGGGACGACGAGACCGGAAAACATATCGAGCGCATTTCTGCCTACGTGAATTTGATAACGGAGCAGCTTGGCATGAACCACGAACTGCGTGTGATGATGCAGTACGCCGCTCCCATGCACGACGTCGGTAAAATAGGTATTCCGGACGGGGTCCTTATGAAGCCGGGGAAACTTACCGACGATGAATTCAAAATAATAAAACTTCATACGTTGATCGGAGGCAAGATTTTAAGCGGGACGAACCTCCCGCTGCTTGAGCTTGCCAAGGAAATAGCCATTACCCATCACGAGCGATGGGACGGCACGGGCTATCCCATGGGTCTCAGCTGCAATGATATTCCCGTATCAGGCAGGGTAGTTGCTATTACGGATGTCTTTGATGCAATTACATCGGAAAGAGTATACAAAAGTGCATGGCCGGTTGAAAGGGCGCTGGAATATATAAGGGACATGAGAGGGAAACAGTTCGATCCCGAAGTCGTTGACGCTTTTTTTGCAGTGGAGGAGAATATAACCAGGATAAGGCAGACAAAAACCGATTTGCCTGCGACCAAACCTATGATTCTCCAGATTATGGACGGTGATATCAGTTTTGAGCAGTTGATTGAGCGATGGAGATAATTCCGGTCACGTCCGCTGAATTCCCGATCCGGGTCTCTGCCGAGGGTCGCTTCGACTGTACTCAGGCTTCTGAAAACTCCCTGCTTGTTATTCCGTTGGGCGGCCTTGAAGAAATAGGCCTGAATATGACTGTGTTCCAATACGGCGGTGATCTTATAGTAGTGGACGCCGGTTTGATGTTTCCTGAAGAGGACATGCTGGGTGTGGATTTTGTCATCCCCGATTTCTCTTACGTTATCGATAACAGGGATAAAATAAAAGGGATAGTCATCACCCATGGTCACGAAGACCACACAGGCGCTCTGCCCTTCCTGCTGAAAGAATTGGATGTCCCCGTATACGGTACGCCGCTGACCCTGGCCCTCGTGAAGGAGAAACTGGTTGAGCACGGGCTGGATGCTGTTACGCTCATTCCGGTGAAACCGAGAGACACTATCACGCTCGGCTGTTTTTCAGTGGAATTTATGCGGGTCACGCATAGTATTGTGGATGGTGTCGGCCTCGCGATAAAGACCCCGCTCGGCGTCGTTATTCATACCGGCGACTTCAAGCTCGATCCAACGCCTGTGGACGGGGAACTGATGGATTTCCTCCGGTTTTCAGAGTACGGCGAGAAAGGAACTCTGCTGCTGCTTTCCGACAGCACCAATGCGGAAAGGGGGGGCTTCACTTTTTCCGAAAGGGAAGTCAGCAGGGCTTTTGAGGATATTTTTTCAAAAGTGAAGGGAAGAATCATTATCGCCACTTTTGCATCGAATATCCACAGGATACAGCAGGCCATAAATGTTGCGGTGCAAAACGGCAGACGGGTGATCATGTGCGGTAAAAGCATTGTTTCAAACGCTCAGATAGCCCTCGATCTCGGGTATTTGAAGATACCCGGCGATACATGGGTCAAGCTGGAAAACCTGAAAGACTTCGCTGACGAGGAGGTCGTCATAATTACTACCGGCAGCCAGGGCGAGCCTATGAGCGTGCTGTCGCGTATTGCCATGGATGAGCACAAGCATATCAAAGTCAAGGAGGGTGACACTGTTATCCTCTCGGCCAAAATAATACCCGGCAACGAGCGGTCTATCGGCAGGATCATCAACCATCTTATGAGAAGGGGTGCGGATGTCAAATATGAGAAGGTGTCTGAAATACATGTCTCGGGTCATGCGTCAAAGGAAGAGCTCAAACTGATGATGAACCTGGTGCGGCCAAAGTATTTTGTCCCCATTCATGGTGAATACCGTCACCTTAAATATCATTCCAGGCTGGCTGAAAAATCCGGGATACCTGCGTTCATACTCGGCAATGGCGAGGTGTTTGAAATTACGGAGGCGGGAGCTGCCAAGGCCGGGAAAGTGAACGCCGGACGGGTTTTTATCGACGGCAAAGGCACAGGCGGAGTTGAAGATATAGTTCTCAGAGACCGGAGGACGCTCGCCCACGACGGTATTGTTATTGTCCTTATAGGCATTGAAAAGACTACAAAGAAAATAATATCGGGTCCCGAAATTATATCCAGGGGATTTATTTTTGAGGACGCCTCGCAGGACATCATCAATGAAGTGAGAGACCTTATGGCCTCAACGCTTGCGGGCATGCAGGATGATATTATTTCCGATCTTTCGCTGATACAGGCAAAACTCAGATCGACGCTTAAAAAATATCTCAGGAACACCATGGACAGGCGTCCGATGATAATGCCCGTTATCATGGAGGTATGATGGCCGCCGAAGCGGCATTCAGGGCGCTCATCCATAAAGTCGCTAAAGGCCTGGCGGTCAATACGGGGACACCGGATGAAAGGCTTCAGCGTGTAGTAAGTATTATCGCCGGTTATTTCAAGGTCGAAAAATGTTCTGTCATGCTCATTAATAATGAAGATATGACACTGGAGGTAAAGGCGTCTACGAACACCTCGATTATCGGCATGAAAAGAAGACTCTCGGATGTCACCGTCGCAACCAGGGCCCTGATCGAAGACGCTCCGTTCCAAGCAGATAAGAAAAGGCTGTCCTATTTCGTGCCTGCGGACAAAAACAGTTATGCTTCCAGCCATTCATTGAGCATCCCGATCCGGTACGATAATAAAAAGATCGGCGTGATGAACCTCACCGACACAGGCAATCGCAGGCAGCTTACCAAAAGACAGGTGAAAGAAGCGACAGAGATAATCGATTATCTGGCTGTTTATCTTTATGCTTCGCAGGCCAGGGACTTTCTCGTAAAAAGAACAATTAAATATAAGGATGCGATGTCGCAGATTGTAAGTATAAACGAGATGAAGGCGAACCTGACCAGTTTTATAGTGCATGACCTGAAGGGGCCGATCAGCACAATCATGGCCAATCTGGACATGCTGAGCAATGAGTCGCTCAATGCGCAGCAACTGGAATCCGTAAACCTTGCTTTAAATGACGTGTATAAGATGCAGCGTATGGTGATGAATATTCTGGATGTCCAGAAAATGGAAGAAGGGAATATAAAAATATACAGGCAGGAAATCGATATTTACGAACTGGTCCGGCGCGAAATCAGAGGGTTTAAGAACCTTCTCGCCATGAGCGGCATCAGTATAGTGCTTGAGGGTGAGCCGCGCATGCTTTTCATCGATGAAAGCCTTATCGGCAGGACTATTTCAAATCTCCTGATAAACGCTATTGAACATTCTGCGGAGGAGCAGCAGATAAAGGTCAATATCCGGTACGATGCTGTCATGAAAGAGACAGCCGTCAGTGTTACGGATGAGGGCATAAGGATTCCGGATGACCACAAGGAAAAGATTTTCGACAAGTTCTTCCAGCTCGGCACCGGAAAGATGTACCGTAAGACGTCGACCGGGCTGGGGCTTGCATTTTGCAAGCTTGTGACAGATGCGCACGGCGGGAGGTTATGGGTTGAGGACAATGATGAGAGTGGGACGCGTTTTATCTTTACTCTTCCGGAAACGCTGCAGAGGATTGGTTAACTGATGGCAATTCCCATGAAGTATCTGCATATAAAATGTCTTGTTGTCGATGACGAGCCCTCCATGCGTAAGACTATCTCCAATATGCTTTCGCGGATGGGTTTCACCAGCGTTATAACGGCTGAGAACGGGAGAAAGGCCCTGGATGTCATAAAGATGACCGCAGTGGAACTGGTTATAGCCGATATCAATATGCCGGAGATGACGGGGGTGGAGCTTTTTAAAACAGTAAGGGAAGACAAAAACTATGACCATATCATATTTATTTTCGTCACCGCTGAGGCGACCAGGCAGGTCGTGGCAAGGGCCGCGGAAGAGGGGGGTGAAGGATATATTATCAAACCCTTTGTGTTGGGGACCCTGGAAGACAAGATAGCCAAGGCGGTTGAAAAAAAATTCAACCCCAGCGCGATTGAATCCTGCTTTAAGGAGTTTGCCGATGCTATGGGGAAAAGGGACTTCCAGAGGGCTGAAGAAGCCATGGGCAAAGCGGCAAGAATAGCTCCGGATGCGGGAAAGGTCATTCATAATTTCGGTTTGTTGTCCCTCGCGAAAGGAGATGTCAAGCGGGCGATAGAATTTTTCGAGGAGTCCATAAGCAAAAATCCTATGTTTGTGAAGTCATATAATTCACTCGGAGAAATATACGAAAATATAGGGGACCCGGCTGCCGCAATAAAATATTACGAAAAAGCCCATGAAATAAGCCCTGCCAATACCGACCGGCTCCTCGCTCTCAGCAAACTCTTTTGCAAGACCGGGGAGGCGGACAGGGCTGAAAAGATACTTAAAGACGCTGTTTCCGATATGCGGGCAGATGTTGCCGCCTCCGGGCAGTTGATGGGTGAGATATATCTTGCGAAAAATGACAACGAGAAGGCGCTGGAGATGCTGAAGAAGGCGCATGATCGGAATCCGTCGGATGTCTCTATCATGGAGAGTCTGGCTGAAGCGTACCGCAGGGTTGAACAGCCTGAGCAGGCACTTGAACTCTACAAGGAATGTCTTAAAATAGTCCCTGAAAGTGCGGCTACCTTCTACTATATGGGCAAGACCTACCTTGAAATGTCCGATAAGAAAAATGCCATAGCATCTATGAAAAAGGCATGGGCGCTCAACCCCCACTCCAGGGAGATAACGGCTGACCTCAAGGCCCTTGCTGAGAAGACCCGGCTGGATCTGTGATGGAACCCCCTTATTTCAGAGCGCCTGCGGCATCGTCCGACGGCCTTGCCAGAAGGATGGAGGAGATCAAAGGAGTTGCTGCTGTTGTAGGCGGAATTTACCTTTCCCTGGCCCTGTTCAGCTATAGCAAATGGGAACGGTCGCTCTTCACATACTCGCATGCCCCGGTCGCGAACTACGGCGGCATTGCAGGGGCCTATATTTCCGAGATCGTCGTTTCATTCATGGGACTTGCCGGATATCTTGTTCCGCTTCTGCTGCTGACCTACGGATTGCGAAGGGTCCTCGGAAAAGAAAAAAGTGTTTTTCACTTATTGGGCGCGGCGATCTTTTTCTGTTCTGTGTCGATGCTGGCGCAGCTTCTGTCCGAGTCGGTCCCGCTTGTTGTTGAACCTGCCGGCGGGCTTGCAGGGCTTGTTCTGACGGACCTGTTTCAGGGGTTGCTGTCGCGCCCCGGCACATATATATTGGGCATTGCCCTTGTGATCATTGCGCTGATCCTTCTAAGCCCGGTCTCCATTTTTTCATACCTGAGAGGCCGGGAGAAAAAAGCGGGGTTGCCGCATCAGGAGCCGGCAGATATTGTCCGGGAACCTCAGGTGTACCGGTTGGAGAATGAAGAAATACTTATAGAAAGAAAGCATGCCGTAAAAGCCCCGCTGAATATGAAGACGGTCCGCGAAGTGAAGAACGATAACGGCTATTCTCTCCCATCCATTGACTTTCTCAAAGAGGGAGAAAGCGTGCCGGGTCCGGGCAAGGATGAATTGAATAGCGCAGCGTCAGGCCTTGAACGAAAACTTGCAGACTTCGGCGTAATCGGAAAGATAAAAGGGGCCCATCCGGGTCCTGTGGTTACGATGTATGAATTCGAGCCCGCCCCCGGAGTCAAGATCAACAGGATCGTCTCCCTTTCGGAGGACCTTGCTCTTGCTCTCCGTGCGGCCAGCATCCGCGTTTATCCCATTCCGGGCAAAGCCACGATAGGTATCGAAGTGCCGAACAGGCAGAGGGCCACTGTTGCGCTGAGGGAAATTGTCGCTGCCGAAAACTTTCAGCAAAGCAATTCTTTGCTTACGCTCGCTCTAGGCAAGGACATTTTCGGCAATCCCGTTGCCAGCGATCTTTCAAAAATGCCGCATCTCCTTGTGGCCGGGGCAACCGGAGCAGGCAAAAGCGTATCTATCAATGTGATGATTGTCAGCCTGCTGTACAAGGCGACCCCGGAAGAAGTTAAAATGCTGATGATAGACCCAAAGCTGCTGGAGCTTTCAGCCTATTCAGGGATCCCCCACCTGATATCTCCGGTGATAACCAGTCCGAAGGAGGCTTCAGAAGCCCTCAAGAAAATGGTTTACGAGATGGAAAGGAGGTACAAGCTGCTTGCCGGAAAGGGTGCGCGGAGTATAGATGCCTACAACCGGCAGGCCGCCGCAGGCGAAAAACTTCCCTACATTGTGGTTTTCATAGATGAACTGGCTGATCTGATGTTTACGGCACAGTCCGATGTCGAGAGTTCCATAACCAGGCTTGCCCAGATGGCGAGGGCGTCAGGCATACATCTGATCCTTGCAACGCAGCGGCCTTCCGTTGATGTGATTACAGGGTTGATCAAGGCAAATTTCCCGGCGAGGATATCATTTCAGGTAACATCCAGAATAGATTCAAGGACGATCCTTGACAGTCAGGGAGCTGAACAGTTGCTCGGCATGGGAGACATGCTCTTTATGGTGCCGGGCATCAAGATTGTGAGGATCCACGGCGCCTATGTCAGCGAAACAGAAATCAAGGCCATAACGGAATTTGTCAGATCTCAGGGAACACCCGACTTTACGTCTTTTGAAAATATTGTTGTTGCCGATTTGCAGGAAACGGGAACAGAGGCAGAAGGCGAAAGGGACGAGATATATCAGAAGGTACTTGATTTTGCCGAGGCTGCCGGCGAAGTCTCCATATCATCTATACAGCGGAGGTTTAAAATAGGCTATAACAGGGCTGCAAGCATCATGGAGCTTTTCGAAGGGGACGGCCTTGTTGGGCCTCCGAAAGGCGCTGGAAAACCGAGAGACTTTCTGGGGAGGAGATAAAATGAGGCAAAAAGAGAAATACAAAAAAGGGTTAAAGGCTAAATGCGAAAGGCTAAAGGTAAGAGTCTCAATACAAAACGTGTTTTGTTTTTTGTTTTTTGTTTTTACCCTTTTGCCCTTAGTCTTTAGCCCTTTGCCTGCTTTTGCTTTGGATGAGGTTGCAAGGATTCAAAAGGCCTACGAGAGTATAAAAGACGTTAAGGGAGATTTTGTCCAGAGAAGTTATATCAGGGATTTAAAGAGAACGGACACTTACAGCGGCCAGTTTTTCATAAAGCCGCCTAAAATCAAATGGGAATTCAGGGGGGACAAGCCCCAGGTAGTTTATGTCAACGGAGAAGATTTGCTGATTTATCAAAAAAAGGAAAAGCAGGTATTCAGGACAAAATTCGACAGGTCCACCTACGGACAGGCCCCCATTGCGCTTCTGGGAGGATTTGGTGATATAAATAAAGAATTTGATGCCTTCATGAAAAAAGGCAGGTTGATACTTAAGCCGAGAAAGAGAATGGGCTCTGTAACCCAGATAGAAATCACTTTGTCCGACGGTGTATTTCCCATAGAAGAGCTTACCGTTCTGGACACTGCCTCCAATAGAATTGATATTATTCTCAAAAATGTCAAAGTCAACACCGGGCTTGGCGAAAAAATCTTTGAGTTCACGCCTCCTGCAGGCGTTACTGTTGTTCAGCAGTAAGGTCCCGGCCCGTTCGGCTGCCTCAGACTATTCAGGGCAGTCCATGAGATGCTGTCTATTATAGTCGACATTTGACTCGAGCTGATCCCCAGTCTCTTAAGGCACGCGGGGAGCGAGCCGGTGTTTTGGCGCTCCAGCGCCCCGCTCACCCAGAATTGCGACAGGATAAGGTCGGCAAGGTATACAATGTGTGTCAACTCAGGATCAATAATCGCCTTTTCAGGCTGGTGGTGGCATAGAATCGCTTCAGTCAGGTTCTGAGGAATAGACCATAGGCGTGCAAGCCTGCCGCCGACTTCCGTATGCCCAATGCCGAGAATCTCCAACTCCGCCTGCTCCAGGTCAACCATATCTTCCTGGGTCCGGCGGTAAAAAAGAGGCATGTTCCGCGCAACAAAATGATCGAGCACAACTTTCCCGATATCATGCAGAAGTCCGGCTGTGTAAGCAACGGCCGGGGTGGCCATGCCCGTGATCCGTGCCAGCTTTTCCGCAACAAGAGCGGTCCCGACCGTGTGATGGTAGAGGCTCCCCTTGCACAGGGAATAACCGTGTCCCGATTCTGCAAATAATACCTCCATGAAGGATGACATTACCAGGAGGAGGAGCATCCTCTCGCCGAGGACCATGAGTGCCTGGTCCACAGAATCTATACGTCCGGCCCAACCGACCAGGGCCGAATTGGACAACTTCAGCACTTTCGCTGCGATGATCTGGTCCTGACGCACTTCCGCAGCCACATCCTGCAGGCTATAGCGGTCATTTCCTATCATCCTGACTATTTTGATCGCGACTTGCGGAATAGGCTGCACGCGCCCTATGGCCTGATTAATTGCTTCTGCAGTCGGGTTCTCGACCGGACCTCTGATGCCGGCAGGATACTGGATGAATGGCTTGATAGTGCATTCCCACGTATTGAGGTCCAGGCTGAGGCGCATATTGTAAAGGCCTCCTGTTTCGGACTGCCTTATACGGATTGACTCGCGGTCAAGAATATCCATAACGACATCGGCTGTCTGACCGCCGAGGTCCAGGTCGAGATTTTGATCAAGGGCATTGCCGAGCAATGCTCCGCCGGCAACAAAGGCCTCCAGGTTTTCTTTTTTGGCCCCTGTCTTGCAGAGCGTATCGATGAATAAAGGCAGACCTGTTGATGCATAACTCTCGGGCTGCCAGGGATTGCCGGAGCCGATAGGTTCGGGAAGGGGAACGTGAAACAATCCGCCAACGCCGGCGGAGCGATCAAACAGCACAACGCCTACGCAGGAGGCGAGCAAGGCCACAAGAATGACGTCCTGTGGTCCCCTGACGGACGAACTTCCAGTGCCTACGTACTCGGTATAAGGCATGTTTTTATTTTAGGGGATACTGGACCGCCGGACTATTTCCGGAAGCCGGCCCCCTGTTTCTCAGGATGTAAACGCGGACCATGTCCATAGATTATATTATCAGATGCACGGAGCATTGGGGAAATTAAGGGTGGGGCTGTCTTTATGCTCCGCAAGCTCTACCCTTCAGATTAAAAAAGAATTTCAGTGTCTTTTTTACCTTTTCGGAGAAAATCTTACCGGAAAAGAAATTTCCAACGACTTTTTTATTGATCTCCCCGAGGGTGGGATAAGGATGAACAGCTGACGCAATAGTCGAAAGTTTGACCTTTCCATTCATAATGGACACCCATTCACTGACCAGTTCTCCTGCATGCGGCCCCAATATCTGGATGCCGATGGGTTTTTCGTGCTCATTCAGGAGAAGCTTTATTTTTCCGGCTTCTTCTCCTTCTGCGAGACTTCTGTCATTAGCTTTAAACTCTTCGGTCCAGACAGAATAATGTACACCCGCTGCTGTAGCTCTTTTTTCGTTCATCCCTATGCTTGCAAGTTCGGGATCTGTATATGTACACCAGGGAAAGTTCGTATAGTCCGTTGCCCTCGGCAGATGAAGAATAGCATTGCTGAGCACAATGCCGCCTTCATATCCGGCTGCGTGGGTAAATTGATAAGCCCCTGTGGCATCACCTGCGGCAAAGATATGTCTATGGCTTGTTCTGAGCCATTCGTCTGCTTTCAAGCCTTTTGTGTCGAATTCCAGCGAGATGTCCTCAATGCCGAGTCCCTTTCAGGTTCGCTTGTCTCCCGGCTGCAACAAGTATGGTCTCGGCCCTGAGGCCCAAGGTTTTGCCGCCGTTGTCCTTAATAGTAACTTCTTTTTCGTTGCCGATATCTCTTACCCCGAGGATTGAAGAGTTTAAATGGAATATTATGCCCTCGGAAATCAGGACATTCATAAGATGGTCTGCCATATCTTTGTCCTCAACCCGAGAATCTGATTGCCGAGTTCTATCACAGTGACTTTTGTTCCTAACCTGTTGAATGCCTGGGCCAACTCGCTTGATATGGGGCCTCCACCGATGGCTATTATTGATTTTGGAAGACTGGATAGAGAAAATATCTCTTTATTGGTTATATATGGGGTCTTGTCTATGCCTTCTATGGAAGGGACAGCAGGTGAAGATCCTGTAGCTATGACCCAGCTTTTAGCGGAATATTTCCTCCCATTTAATCGGACGCTATGCTCGTCCGTGAAGTTCGCATTTCCGAATTCAACCCTCGCGCCCAGTTTGCAGAATCTTTCTCTTGAATCATGCTCCTGTATTACGCCTATAACCGACTGGATCCTTTTGGCTACTTCACGATAATCCACAGGCCTGAGCTCAACACGCGGGAGACCGTATTTTTCGGCATTCTTCATAAGATGATAAACATTTGCGGTCCTGATGAGCGTTTTACTCGGAACACATCCGAAATGAAGACAGTCTCCGCCCAATGAGTTTTCCTTTTCTATGAGAAGTGTCCTGGCGCCAAACTGTGCTGCCCCTGACGCAATAGTAAGCCCTGCAGCCCCCCCGCCAAGAATGCCTATGTCATAATCATAATTTGCCATGTCCGTCTCCTCAACTATGCAGCGCTTGGTCTACTGATCAGTTGTTCTTATCTTTTTCGATTTATACAAATTCAGCAATTTTTTTGTCACAACAGGAAAAATCCCAAGGAGTGCGAAAGAAAGAATCAGACCGGGGGAAAGAATCCCTGAAAGTGAATCGATCTTCGCGAGTTCTTTTCCTGCATTGACGTAAACTATTGTTCCGGCAAGCATGCCTGCCTGAGATACCCAGTAGAAAGTGCGCAAAGGCATCTTTGTCAGTCCCATAACAAGGTTTATGAGCCAAAATGGGAAGACGGGAATCAATCTCAGAGTGAATAAATAGAACGCCCCTTCTTTTTCCATCCCCCCGTTGACAGTTTTAAGCTTGTCAGCGAATTTGTTTTGCACCCACTCGCGCAAGACAGACCTTGATACAAAACACGCCAAGGTGGCACCGATCGAGCTTGCAAAGGAAACAATAATTGTTCCCGCCAACAGCCCGAAGAGTGCTCCGCCTGCCAAGGTCATTACAACAGCGCCCGGCAATGATAATGAGGTAACAAGGATATAGATCCCCATGTATACTGTGATCACCATGAGACGGCGCTCTGCATAGAGGGCGGCGAACTTCGCCTGAGATGCCTTTACGTAAGAAAGGGTAAAATACTGCCCGAGGCCGAGGATATTAAAGATCACTGCAAGTCCGATTACCACGGTCACAAGCACTATCCTTTTTGTGATTGTCTTATTCACCACGCGTCTCGCCCCGGTAACCCCACGCCCGGAAACATCTAATCCTGTCACACATTGTCAGTGACCCGCAGCATCGCCCCACAACTCCTTAAGTCTTTGGTCGCGACCGCATCTATAACGGTAGAATTTGTAGCGGATCGGGTTCTTTTTGTAATAGTGCTGGTGGTAATCCTCTGCAGGGTAGAACTCGGCAGCCGGCACAATCTCGGTTACTATAGGTTCTTTGAAGGGTTTGTTCTTTTCCAATAGCGCCTTCGACTGCAGCGCCAACCGGTGCTGTTCCTCGTTGTGATAAAAGATGGCACTTCTATACTGATGCCCCGTATCGCAGAACTGCCGGTCTTTGACGGTCGGGTCGATATTGTGCCAAAAGACGTTCAGGAGCTTTTCGTAGGTCACTTTAGCAGGGTCGTAGACGACCTGGACCGACTCGGCGTGCCCTGTCCCTCCAGCCGAGACCTCCTCGTATGTAGGGTTCTTTGTCTGCCCGCCGGTGTAGCCGACTGTGACCGAAACCACGCCGGGGACCTGGTCGAATGGGTGCTCCATACACCAGAAGCAGCCTCCTGCGAAGGTCGCCTTCTCAAGATCAGTTGCAGCCATGACTGTGGTGATTGCGAGAAGCGTAACTGATAATCCCATGATAGTGATAATAAAAGTTTTCATAAGCGTCTCCTCCCTTTCAACTGAATTATAGAATGAAATGAATGAGTATTCAACTGAGGACCTGCGCACAAGTTATTTGTGTGCGGGTCCTCAGCGCTTGCCGATTTATGTTATATTGAATTATATGAAACCGGGAATGCGCCCGTAATAATCTGCCCCTGGTAATTATGATGCGCGAAAAAAAAATAGCTGTAACTATCGGAGACCCCGCCGGTATAGGACCGGAAGTCGCTCTGAAGGCGATCCTGTCGAGTGATGTTGCAGGAATATGTCAGCCTGTGATTATCGGGGACAGGGTCGTTGTTGAAGAGGCCGTGAAAAGGTTTGAACTTCCTGTCAGCCCCGGACATATTGAACTGGTGAATGTCGGTGAAATTACCAGCAAAGGGTTTGAAAAAGGGCGGCCCACTGCTGCCGGGGGCAGGGCATCCGTAGCTTATATAAGAAGGGCGGTGGAGCTTGCTCTGAAGAGAAGTGTTGATGCTGTTGTTACGGCTCCGATATCCAAGGAATCCCTGAAGACTGCCGGATTCAACTGGCCTGGACATACCGAGATGCTTGCGGAGTTCACCTGCGCAAAAGAATTTGCAATGGTGTTTTACAGTGATAAGCTCAGGCTGATTCTCGTCACTATTCACACTGCTCTGGCTAACGTGCCTGCAATGATTACAAAGGACAGGGTTTTTAAAACTATAGTACTTGCACAAAAGGCGTGCGCTGCACTGGGTATTGAAAGGCCCCGGATTGCTGTGGCAGGGTTGAACCCGCACTCAGGCGAATCGGGCATTTTCGGCACCGAAGAAATAGATGCCATTGCGCCTGCTGTTGAAGAGGCCCGGCAATGCGGCGTTCCTGTGTCGGGGCCTTATCCGCCGGACGTTATCTTTCACAAGGCGTACAAGGGCGAATTTGATCTGATTGTCTGTATGTATCATGACCAGGGACTTATTCCCCTTAAAATGATAGCGTTTGACAAAGGCGTAAACTTTACGGTGGGCTTGCCGATAATAAGGACGTCTCCGGACCACGGCACCGCGTACGATATTGCATGGAAAGGGGCAGCTAATCCTTCGAGCATGATAGAGGCCATAAAGCTTGCAGTTAGAATGAGGAGGTAAGGGCAGGGTGCTTTTTGAACCATTTCCGTTTTCAGGGTCTAATCTGAAAAACCGCCTGGTCCGTTCCGCCACCTATGAAAAGAGGGCCGACGAAGACGGTTTTGTCACAGCTGAACTGGTAGAATTCTATGAAGAGCTTGCAAAAGGCGGCGTTGGGCTGATCATAAGCGGAAATGTACTGGTCCACACATCAGGTAGGTCTGTGCTGCAGCAGCTGTGCATCCACAATGATTTCTACATCGATAAGCTCAGGCGTCTTACTGATGCAGTCCACGATCTCGGCGGCAAAATCGTTATACAGCTTGTTCATGGGGGGCGCCAGTCTTTCCCGGCGCTGCTCGGCGGAAAGCAGCCGCTTGCCCCTTCGATTGTCTATGATCCGTCCACTCAGATAATGCCGCGCTCAATGGATGATAGGGAGATTTGGGAAATAATCGAAGCTTTTGGTGATGCTGCGCGCAGGGCCATGTATGCCGGATTTGACGGCGTTCAGTTGCACGGCGCCCACGGGTATCTCATCAGTGAATTTCTCTCGCCGCATACCAACAGAAGGGATGATTACTGGGGAGGCGATGAGGAGCGGAGATTTCATTTTGTCGAGGAAGTTTACAGGGCCATGCGCAGCGAAGTGGACAAGAATTACCCAATTTTGATAAAGATGAATGCCGATGATTTCATAGAGGGAGGGCTGTCCCCGGAGGAGAGTGTCAGGATAGCGAAACGGCTTGAAGATATGGGCGTATGCGCTGTCGAGATCAGCGGGGGCATGCATGAGTCGGGGGGCAAGACCGTGCGGCTCAACGTCGGCAGTACCGAGCAGGAGGCCTATTTCCGGCCACTTGCCGGACTCTTTAAAGAGCGCCTGAAAGTGCCGGTAATGCTGGTAGGAGGAATGCGCTCCAGGCAGGTAATGGAAGACATACTCCGTAAAGGCGATGCAGATCTTATTTCCATGTCGAGGCCTTTGATAAGGGAGCCGGACCTGCCAGTGAAAATGAGAGACGGCAAAGAAAAAGCCGATTGTATTTCCTGCAACGGCTGCATGAGATTCGACAAGCTCGATGTAGTGAGGTGCACGGAATTGAATCAGTAAGGAAGGACCGCCTCGCTTGATCGGGCAATCCAGAATCTGTCGAAAACGCTGACCGGCGCCTTTGCAAGATCGCAGATGAAGAAGGACTCCAAACGCTAACACCTTAGCATCCTTAGAGAAGGCAAGGTCTACCTGACAATCCTCGAAAGCCACCTGCGCTCAAGAATTATGATTTCTGAAAGTAACTATCGAAATCAGATTTTCCGATTCTAAGAGTCCCCTCTTGGGAGGGGACTATGTTAGCGCCCTGTTGATTGTCATTCAAAATAAACAGTTGTTCCTTATTGTTTTACTATGCAGAATTATAACAAATGTTTGTTGAGGGATTACGTAAAGTGTTAAATAACAAATTTTAACTCCTTCTTTTGAAAATCCGAAAAATGTATTGGTTATTCAGGTCAATAAACGGCCGACAAGAGCCGCCTGCTGTGAGGTGTACTTGGTGAGCGTAAGAATCAACCCTGAGAATTTCAGCTTGTACTCCACTGAATTATCATACGACTCGCGAGTGAGCTGTGAACAGGTCGCGCCGACATTCTCAAAAACCCGCTTGCATTTTGAGATTCCAATAGTAGATATTTAAAGGACTTGGATCAGATGATTTTACTGTCTCGAAATCTGGCATTTTGCAGACAACGAAAATTTGAGAATATTTAATATCTGAGAACGATCAAGACTGCAGGTCAACAGGAGCATGTGCGCACATGAAAAAAATGCAGCTCAGTAAAGCGTTCACGCTGATAGAATCCGGTCCAGTTGTTCTTGTTACGACAAGTGACGGAAAGAAAGACAATATAATGACGATCTCGTGGACCATGGTGATGGACTTTACGCCGGTGTTTGCCATAACCACCGGGCCCTGGAACTACTCGTATGCCGCACTTCGGAAATCGAAGGAATGTGTAATTTCAGTTCCCACTGTTGACCTGCTTGATGAGGTTGTTGGTGTAGGAACATGTTCCGGCGCGGACACGGACAAATTTCAAAAGTTTGGGCTAACTCCTGTGAAGGGAAAATATGTTAGGCCGCCCTTGATTAAGGAATGCCTGGCGAATATCGAATGTAAAGTCATTGATATCGTCCAAAAGCACAATATCGTTGTCCTCGAAGGTGTCG
Source organism: Nitrospirota bacterium (assembly GCA_963796345.1). GTDB lineage: Bacteria > Nitrospirota > Thermodesulfovibrionia > Thermodesulfovibrionales > Dissulfurispiraceae > JADFXI01. Next base: position 578,609 of record CAWCLI010000015.1, read on the forward strand.
CTGCCTACTTTGACAGTTCACGAAAAGAGAAGAGAACCGTTCACGCAATTGGCGATGGAACCTTCATAGTGGATGGGAATAGGTTAGACCGAAAGAAAATGATGCGGACGAAGCTTCCGGCGGGACTCTAGTTCTTTGCTGAAATTGGGGATTCTGTTGCTGCTTCCCTATAACCATCCATGTGTAATGGCATACAGCGGCTTCGGCCTGATTCCGGGGACACAATACTTAATTCATGCTCGGCGGCCAAAAAAATGATGAGATTTATTATCGGATGCGGAACCGCTAAAGGTATGCCCTAATTATTTATTATTTAGGGTAAATATGCTATATTTTGCTCAAAAGTTGAAAGGTGAGGCGTTAGAAGAGGAGGTTTTATGGAATTCAAGGGGATAAGAGTTGATATACCGGAATGACAGCAAAATCTCATTGCAGATAAAATAGCTCAGAAGAGGTTAAGGCTTCTCAGACATGTCCAGCATCATAATAAGGGCGTTTTCCTGGGGATTCAGATAATAGTCTTTTCTGGTCCCGACAATCTTGAAGTTGAGTTTTTCGTACATTTCTTTTGCAGCGATATTCGAGACCCGCACCTCCAGATAAAGAAAGCGGCAGCCGTTTGCCAGGAGGTCATCCTTCACGTTATTGAAGAGCATAGTTGCAATGCCCTGCCTGCGATATGCGGAGTCCACGGTCAGGTTCATCAAATGGGCCTCATCAGAGACCTGTTTGATGCAAATATATGCAATGATCTTTCCCTGAAGTTCAGCAACCCTTGTAATCGAGTGGCGGCTGTAGATGTCGCTGAGAAAGGATGTTTCCGACCACGGCATAGTATATGAGGCCTTCTCTATCACGGCTATGGCCTGGACATCGTCCGGAGACATCTCTCTGACTGTAATGGCATTCATAAAACCCCCAAAGCAAGTAGCAAGTAGTAAGTAGTAAGTAGTAAAGGGAAGGGCAAGGGGTTATGGTTCGACAAGCTCACCATGACAATTGTCACTGCGACTTGTCGAAGGGGCACTTTATAGTTTTTCCCTTGGCTGCTTACTGCTTTCTATTTGCTGCTTATCTTTATCTCCGCCTCTGATTTTCTCATGTAACGTGGTATGAGACTCACGGGATCATCAAAAAAGTTGTTTCGGGCCTTTGTCATGCACAGATACGCGACGTTTGCAGGTGAGGGGACCATGTCCTGTGGCGCTGCGAAAAGGGCTTTTTCTCCAAGTGAAGCCTGAATCAGGTCTTTGTAAAGAAGAGCTCCCTCTCCCAGAAAAATTACGGATTCCCCTATGGCGGCAAGAAGATCATCAATTCTTATCGTTCGCTCGTCCATGACCTTTGTGAAACCATTCTCCGACCATCGGAATAACCCGGCATACACTTCTTTTTTTCGTGCATCGAGCAAAGGACATACAAGGTACGGAGAAAAGGGGACATTCCATGCGAATGCCTCGAGCGTCGAAACGGAAACCACTCTCTTTCCGGTAGCATAACTCAGGCCTTTAACGGTGCTCAGACCCACCCTGAGCCCGGTGAATGAGCCCGGCCCAGAGGCAATACCGAACACATCTATGGCATCTATCGTGAGGCCCGAGGCCCTGAGTGCGGCATCTATATCGGCCATTATCCTTCCCGAATGGGTCGCCTTTACGTTCATTCGCGACTCGGCAATAAGCGTATCATCCTCCATTATAGCGATGCCCCCGAGCATAGTGGATGTTTCAATGGCAAGCAGTCTCATATGTGTCTCAATCCCTTTCTGAACTGTTTAAAAAATATTATACTACCAATTATGCAGACTATAGCAAAAGATTTTAATGAGGCAATAGTACCGATTTTTTCGGCTGCAAAACCGATAAGTGAATTGCCCAATGGCGCGAACCCGAGAAAAACCAGTATATAAAGGCTCATGACCCGTCCCCGCAATGTATCAGGGACTCTGTTCTGGATGTAACTGTTACAGGTTGCGAGATAACTGACAATGCCCCACCCTGCCGCAAAAATGAATAGCAGGGACAAATAAAAACTTTTCGAAAACGATAAAGCTAAAACCGCAGTCGAAAAAATGAGCGCCGCGAAAGGAATAAAGATATCTTCTCTTTCGATCTTTCCCTTGAAAGCGATCATTAAAGCCCCGAGCAGCGATCCGGCCCCTGCCGAGGCAACAAGAAAACTCAGCCCTTTTGCGCCTACATTAAATATCTCGCCGGCAAGCACCGGCAGAAGCGTATAGAAAGGGATGCCGAACAAACTGAAAACCGAGATCAGCAGAATGATATTAAAAACCGCTTTGTCCCTGACTATGAATTGCCAGCCTCCGGCTATTTCATCAAAGAAATTGCCTCTTTGAGCTCTCATAGTGCCGCGTGCTTCCATCTTCGACAAAGCAAAAATGACGGCGATAAAGCTTATAGCATTCAGGTAAAAACATGCCGGCATGCCCAGCATCGATATTACAAGTCCTGCAATAACAGGGCCGATGATCCTCGCACCGTTGAACGCTGCCGAATTGAGCGCTATGGCATTGGTGATGGAACTCTTATCTACGACCTCGGCCAGAAAGGCCTGACGGGCCGGGACATCGAAGGCATTGACTGTCCCCAGAAAGGCGGCCATAACGCCGACATGCACTACAGTGACGGTCTTTGTTTCAGTCAGTATGCCGAGCACAACCGCGGGTATTGCGGACAGGGCTTGCGTGAGAATGAGTATATTTCTTTTCGGATAACGGTCGGCGACCATGCCTCCAAAGAGCGTAAAAAGGAGAATGGGCAATGATGAGACAGAGGCTATAATGCCGAGATAAAGAGGAGATTTCGTCAGGGAATAGACGAGCCAACTCTGGGCAACCGACTGCATCCATGTGCCTGAGAGAGATATGAGCTGTCCAAACCAGAATAGCCTGAAATCCCTTGCGTATAATGCCGAAAAGCGCTGACTGACCTGCATATTATATATCTATAATAACTTATCCAACTATTATTGACGTCTCTTTGCCGTGGATGTATAATAAATAAAAACCATTTTCATTTGCTGGGGAGTTATATGCACATACTGAAAGGCGATATGGGCGATTCGTTTGCGCTGACATTAAAAGAGCTGAGCATGAAGGTCACCCCCAAGCGGCTTGCGATCCTCGATATTCTGGACGAGGAGCATGTGTATGTAAGCCCGGAGGAGATATGGGAGAAAATGAGAGAGAGGTTTGCAAGAATAGGACTCCCAACGGTTTACCGTAATCTTGAAGAACTTTCAATTGGGGGTGTCGTTACAAAGGTGATACATCCGAACAGGCAGTTGTATTACTATTTCTGCCGCAACAAGCGCCACCATCACCATTTTATATGTGTTTCCTGCCGCAAAGTGGAAGACCTGGACATGTGCTGGATAAAGGGCATGGAGAAAAGCATAGAGAAAACGGTAAGGGGAAAGGTCCTTTCCCATCTTATTCAAATCAATGGACTGTGCAACCGGTGTAACGGAATAAAAGCAGGGAAGGGGGAAGTATGAGAAGATCTGCGGTATTGCAGGTCTTAATCATGGTGATTTTTTCAGCTATGCTTGCGGTCTGCCAGGTTTCCTGCGGGAGAAAAGCGGAAAACACCCTGCATCCAGGGAGATTGCAGGTCGTTTCGAGCCTGTTCCCTCTTTATGATTTTGCAAAAAACGTAGGCGGCGACAGGGCGGATGTCTCGCTGCTCCTGCCACCGGGTGTCGAACCGCACAGCTTTGAACCCAGGCCTGATGATATTATTAAACTCGGGAAGGCTGATATATTTATTTACACGAACAACTATATGGAACCCTGGATCAACGACATTCTTAAAGGCATCAATAATCCGGGCCTTGTTATCGTGAATTCAAGCAAATATATTAAGTTTCTCAAGGAAGAGGATGAAGAGGAAGCGCACGAACACGGCGGCATGGATCCTCATGTATGGCTTGATCTTACAAACGCAGCAAAAATGGTGGATGCCATATGTGAGGGGTTTGTAAAAAAAGACCCGGTACACAAGGAGTTTTACCGGCAGAACGCGGAGTCGTACAAGGCAAAACTGCTTGAGCTGGATAAAAAGTTCAGTGCATCGCTATCCAGCTGCAAGAAAAGGATATTCATGAGTGGCGGGCATTATTCTTTCGGCTATTTTGCAAAAAGATATAATCTTCGCTATGTGCCGGCTTATTACGGCTTTTCGCCTGATGCCGAGCCCAATCCAAAAGACCTCATTATGCTGAGCAAGGAACTGAAGGGGAACGGCCTGCATTATATATTTTATGAAGAGCTTGTCAACCCGGCTGTGGCCAAAACCATCGCAGGAGAAACAGGTGCAAAACTCCTGTTGCTGCATGGGGCACACAATATATCCCGCGATGAACTGGACAGGAACATAACTTTTTTATCAATTATGGAGCATAATCTTGGAAATCTGAAAGAAGGTCTCGAATGCCGGTAAACGTCCTTTCTGTTCGCGATGTGAGTATTTCCTATAATTCGATAGAAGCGCTCAGCGGCCTTTTCTTCGATGTGATGGCCGGGGATTATGTGGGCCTTGTGGGTCCGAACGGATCGGGTAAGTCTACGCTGGTAAAATCTATACTGGGACTTGTAAAACCTCTGAAAGGAACAATGACGCTTTTCGGGCAGAGCCTCAACGAATTCCGGCACTGGAGCAAGGTGGGCTATCTTCCACAGAAGATGCACGCCTTCAATCCTCACTTCCCTTCCACTGTAAGGGAAATAGTCACAATGGGTCTCATCTCCAGGAAGAAATTCCCGAGGCGTATTGCCAAATCCGATGAAACGGCGATCACGCAAATGCTGGAACTGCTCAATATAGCCGACATTGCAGGTAAATTAATAGGGGAGCTTTCGGGGGGACAGCTTCAAAGGGTGTTTATAGCAAGGGCATTGATCAATGAACCCGAACTAATCATTCTTGACGAGCCAACTACCGCGCTCGATCCGGAAACCAGAGAGAACTTTTTTTCTCTCATGAGGGACCTTAACCGTGAGCGGCATGTGACTATTATTCTTGTTACTCACGATGTCGGCACTATCGGCGCATATGCGTCGAAACTCCTGTACCTGGACAAAAAGGTTATTTTCTACGGCAGTTTCGACGAGTTCTGTTCTTCGGATACCATGTCTAAATTTTTCGGCAGTTCATCGCAGCATATTATCTGTCATAAACATTGAAGGCGTAAGGCTAATGGCTAAAGGCGAAAGGTTTGATAAAATAATAAATAAAAAGTCTGTTTTTGCTCCGGGTTTTTCCCTTTTGCCTTTGGCCATTAGCCTTACGCCCGTATTTATTCCACGAGGTGAGATGATGGGTATTAGTGAGATGCTCAGCTACGGGTTCATTCAGAGGGCATTGATTGCCGGATCTTTTATTGCCGTGCTTTGTGCCGCTCTGGGAGTACTGCTTGTCCTGAGAAGGTTTTCACTTATTGGAGACGGTCTCGCGCATGTGACTTTCGGCAGCGTGGCGCTCGGCCTGGTGTTTAAGGTAAACCCGCTCTATGCATCGATTCCGCTGGTCGTGGCAAGCTCGCTGGGGATACTGAAACTGACACAAAAAGCCCGTATATACGGCGATGCGGCTATCGGCATAGTGTCATCCCTGGGCATTGCCGGCGGTGTGCTTCTGGCCAGCATCGCAGGCGGGTTTAACGTCGATCTTTTCAGTTATCTTTTCGGAAACATATTGTCGATCAGCAAAGCAGATGTGGTAACGGCAATCTCCGTGTCCTTGATAGTCTTGACAGTAGTCTGTTTTTATTATCACGAGATTTTTTCGCTCACTTTCGATGAAGAGTTCGCAAAAGCTTCCGGGGTAAATGTGGAGCGAATAAGTGCGCTTATTGTGATGCTGACGGCCATAACCGTTGTCCTGACCATGAAGATTGTAGGGATTATGCTGACCTCGGCGCTCCTTATCCTGCCGGCGGTCACCGCATTCCAGGTCGCCAGGGGATTCAGGAACGCCATAATCATTGCATCCGCTGTCTCGCTTTTGTCCGTTTTATCCGGAATAGTACTGTCCTTTTTTCTGAACCTCCCCACAGGAGCATCTATCGTGATAATAAATTTTCTTTTCTTCATGGGTATGTTCGCCTTCAAGAACATTCGCGCGCAAATAGCCGGATAAGGGGTGCTTTGAGCATCCGGCGTTCAGGGCCACGCTTAAGGGACAAGTATGCGAGGAACCGATCATATCTGCGAACTGCCTGAAAAAATACTTGCAATCGGTTTTTTTTGGTGCTATGTTTTGTAGTAGAACCAGCAGGTAGTCTATGGAAAAGGAGGTGATAGAATGAAAAAGACAATATTTTGGCAATGGTGACGGTCCTTATCGCTTTTGGGTGCGCTTCCAGGGATTATGTGAAACAGCAGATCGACCCTCTTGTCGACAGGATCAGCAAACTTGAGCAACGAGTGACTGTTTTGGAACAGAAAGTGGACGCTCTTGAAAAATCAGGCGCCGACGTTAGCGGAGCAAAAAAGGATGCTGCCGATGCCAAGGCAATGGCAGAGGAGGCAATGAGGATGTCCAAGCAGTCGGCTGACAGGGCCGAGGCAGCAGCGCAGAGAGCAGAGGCAGCCGCAGAGAGGTGCGAAAAGGCAACAGGCATGGCGAAAAAGGCTTTTGAATTGCAGCAAAAGAAATAGTTTTTTATGCTATCGCCGATTTTCCCGCGGGGCGTTCTTCTCAAGGGCGACCCCTGCGGGAAGATTGTCTTCAGAAGCATCCGGTGAAATATCGACTGGTACACCGCTCATGTCTTTGAGCGCACGAAAGAATTTGACGGAAGCGACCTTGTCGAGAAGGTGCTTTTTTGTCAGCAGGTCGATTGCTCTTTTGTAGTAGGCCTCGGGCTTTATCGTATCATCCTTGTGCACTTCCATATAAACCCTGCTTCCGTTTAAGCCTATTTTTATCGGCTGGCGTACAATTGTGACCGGCGTTCCCGGTTTTACCATCTTGAAAAGTTTCGGGATATCCTCGGGGTAAAGCCTGAGACACCCGTGACTGGCTTTTCTTCCGACGGCGAACGGGCGGTCTGTCCCGTGGATCAGAACACTCGGCAGGGAAAGCCGCAAAGCATGGGTGCCCATGGGGTTGTCGGGTCCCGCCGGAACAACAGGGGGCAGTTCAGGGTGTTCCTTTCTAATTGACGCGGGCACATACCAGGCAGGGTTTACTATTTTCTCCACGATCCTGAATGTCCCTTGAGGAGTTTCGGTACCCTGCGCTGCCGATACCGATCGGGAAAGGAGAATATGTGTGTTTGCTTTCCCCTGGAAGAGAGTAGTAAAGCCTGAATTCGGAGAGATTGATAAGAATGCCGTTCGCGGACTTTAATATCAGGCAATATCCATGACGTAGGTATAATCACGAAACTGCCTGCTCCGGGGACAAAAGGATCGAGGCCCGGATTCGCATCGACAATTTCATTGTACCCGAGATCGAATTTACGGGCCAGCTCTATGAGGGATTCATTGTTGTTAGTGATTATGTAGGTCGCGGATTCCCGATTATCGTGGCATCTTTATTATAAACATATTCCCCGGCGCCTGCTGCGGAAGGGATTATAATAATCAGTGCAATTGCTAAATGAAATATCCTGGTAATCATGCTAATATTTAATGATAATAGACATCGCACTGCGATTGCAACTTTCATTTGCTTGCTCAAGAAAACGGGTCCGCAGGATTAAAATAGACGGTCTCGTAATTGACAAAAAACGCTGTTGTATAGTTTAATATACATTCTTGGGCGGATAGCTCAGCTGGGAGAGCGCAGCCCTTACAAGGCTGATGTCACAGGTTCGATCCCTGTTCCGCCTACCATAATAAATGCGTTGAGCGTATTGCGTACCGCGTTCAGCGTTGTGAAAGAGTTCCGCCGAAAACAGTACGCATTACCCCAATTGGGGCGGTAGTTCAGCTGGTTAGAACGCCTGCCTGTCACGCAGGAGGTCGCGGGTTCGAGCCCCGTCCGCCCCGCCAGTTTTTACCCTGATATTCCAGACCTGTCTGTGTCGAGGAACCACAAAGTGTCGCAAACGACAGGATATGCTTCCTAACGCGCCAAATTATCGTTCACGGCACATTTTGCCTGAAAACTCCCCATGATGGTGTAGTAATTGGTCAGCACCAATCGGATGCTCAGGTTGCTGCGGTTATGACCCTGTCCCGGCCTTCCGCTTTTGCCTTATAGAGTGCCGCGTCGGCAGCCCTTAAAATATCTTCCTGTCTCCTGCCATGCTGGGGAAAAGCGGCGACCCCGAAAGACAATGTGATCGGCCCGACAGTTTGATTGACATACTTGAAACTCAGTTTCTTGATCTCCTGCCGCATTTGCTCGGCGCGGTGCGTGGATGCCTCCAATGATGATTCCGGCAATATGATCACAAATTCCTCGCCGCCGTACCTGCACGCAATATCTTCCTCCCTTATGCACCTTTTTATGAAAGCGCTGAGTTCGCGCAGGAACATGTCCCCTGCTTCATGCCCGTATGTATCGTTGAATTTTTTAAAATAGTCGATATCCAGCATAATGACTCCCAGCGGGCTCTGTTTGCGTGTCATGCGATGCAGTTCTCTCTGGAATGTCTGCAGCATATATCGCCTGTTGTACATATCGGTGAGCGGATCGAGGATCGATTGCCTGAAAAAGGATTCGCTCAATTTAAAGTTCACCAGTGAAAGGGAAATACTTTCCGCCGTAATCGCGGCCAGATGTTTTTTGTATGCGGTCAACCGCTCCGTTATCTCCTTTGAAGCCCCGGCACATTTTGTAAATTGCAGGTGAAATAATCCTATGTTCTCGGTTTGGGCCGTCATTGGAATACAAATATAGGCCATGCCCGCTTCCGTTTTTATATGGGGGCAGGGGGTCTCATTAACAGGGTCATCGACGGAATAGCTTTTCCCCAGCCTCAATGCCCAGCAATCCCTGGGTCTCAACACCTGGTCTTCAATCCTGAAATCGCCCCACGTCGAAATACGCCTCCAGAATGGTCCTGGATTCGTCGAAGATATACACTCCTCCGCGGTCGGAAGCGAACAACCGGCTGACATATTTGTCCACTACCCTGTAGATTTCTTCAACACTATTGCAGACCTGAAGCAATCCGCTCATGTAATTGAATTCCCTATTGTGCTGCTCAAGCTCGGCAATGTAGTCCTTGAGGTCGCTTTGGGCCTGTTGTAATTCATATTCCGCTTTTTTTCGTTCCCTGATGTCGGTGATAAAAGCATAATAATAAACTGTGTTCCCCTGCGTGTCCAGGGCCTGATGTAAAACCATCTCGACGGGTATCCTTACACCGTCTTTTCGCATGCACTCATTTTGGCAAACCTGGGGCTCTCCCGTCCGCTCCAGTTTCCCGAGGACCTTTTTCTCCTGCTCATGCCATTCAGGGGGCATGAGGTTCGACAACCATGTTATTGATTTCAATTCGTCTGTGCTATACCCCGTTAATTCAACAAACGCACGGTTGTGAAACATCAAACTGCCATCACGACCTATTACTATAAAGGGCTGCGAAAAGGTTTCGATAACATTCGGCAATGCATTTGTCAGCAATCCTTCGCGGTCCTGGGTGCTTAATACGGCATCACAGTTATACGCATTATCAAAGGCCAGTGACAGTGAATCTGCAAACCCGCTTGCAAACTTAATATGCGCGCTGTCAAAGCCCGCGGTCCTGGAATGATAGTGAAATGAAATTCCTCCTATCGTTTCACCTTTGGCTCTAATTGGAAGCTGCAGCAGTGAGCTGATACCTAATTTGTTCACAAACTCGGGATTTACCCTCTTGTCCCCTGCAACATTGTCGATGGCAAGAGGCGCGAACATTTCCATTGCAAGTGCCGCATGCTTTACTTCGTTTGCTGTAAAACGTTTCGACATAAGTTTGGAAGGCAGATTGTAAACGCTCCTCACTTCCCACTCTCCTTCAGTGAGGAAGAACATGATCGCACTCTCCGCCCCTATGGCTTTGGCCGCTTCCCGGACAACACTCTTCATAATCCCGTCCATGTTAAAGGTTGAATGGACAAGCATATTTATTCTGTTAAGCGCATCACTCAGGTCTTTTTCAACTTTTATTTCTTTCTTCCGCTCCATCAGGTCTTCATGGAGTCTTGCGTTCTCAAGGGCAAGGGAGGCTGATATGCCGACTTTGTTGGCAAAATCTATCACGGCGTCACTGAATGTGACCATAGCTGAGTGATGGTGCAGCAGAAGGGTCCCTATTACCTTTCCCTGTATAACGATGGGTATGACCAATACCGAGCGAATGCCCAACCTTTTCATGACACCCTGATTTACACGGTTGTCATTAGAAGCGTCATTCACAGAGACAGGCTTGCAGGTCGTTTGCGCTGTTGCGGCATGTAGAAATTCTTCGTCTGTAAATGACCTTGCCGCAAGTTCCTGGAGAAATCCGTAAACGTATTTTACCGTCCAGAGATTGCCTTCGTGCAACGCTATCATGGATGACTCACAACCTATTGCTTTGGCCGACTCGACAACGACTTTGCGCATAATTTTATTGAAATCGAGAGTCGAATGGAGTGACAGGTGGATTTGATGAAAGGCATCCCGCAGGCTGATCAAGTCCGAGCGTCTTTCTTTCTTGCGCCTTTCTTCTTTTCTCCGCTCAATCCTGGGAGGCATTGCATAACAATATAGCCTTTCTATGGACAGTGTCAAGTTCCTGTATCATATGTGTTTCTGTATGGTCTGTGCCCGTCGCAGTATGCAACGGGGTCCCCAAAGTGTTGATAAACTCTTTAAGGTAGGACAGTACGCCTCCCGCGCATATTTCGACAAAAATGGCTGAAAAATACACCAGGGCAAATGTCGAAATGCTATGTGAAATAACCGCTGAAACCGCTGAAAATAGTGCAGTGGCCGGCGGAAAGAGTGCGCCTGTTTATGGATTTCATTCCATAAAGTATGGGATGAAATCCATGACACCCCGCCCTTTACATGACTGTTTCCCCAAAAATAACCTTTAAATTCAAAATCAAATTTGTTGGCATTATTCTTGTATTACTACAGTCAGAAACGGAATTAAGTTTGAAATTGATGAACATAGGGGGTAGAAAATCATGGTTACACTGAACGAAGCAGTATACGCTGAGGACCCCGGAATCCGGGAATTATTCTCTGATGAAAAGGAGTGCCTGATGATTATGCAAAAAAACGGTCAAAAAAAAGGTCATGTATTGATTGTCGATGGCGACGTCTGGTGCGGCGTAGCAATCTCTTTTTTGTTTGAAGATTATGGATTTACAGTGAGCCACGCAGATAGCGGAGAAGAGGCGCTTTCAATGATTACTGAAAATAAGAATGATTATGACCTTGTATTCCTGGATTTGGAGTTGCCGGAAATGAACGGCTTTAAACTGATCAATGAATTACGGGACCGCCATATCGATGTCCCTGTTTTCGTTGTATCGGGGTTCGAGGACAAGATAATGTTCATTGAGATGCTGAACAACGACTGTAAAAAGGATATTTGCTGATGGTCCGGCTTACCCTTAACCTTCTTCAACGTTACGGGGCGCCCTCATGCGTTTGGTTGTACTGCGCCTCCGTTTGACCTCAAGTCTGCGTTCTTTTGACCCTCTGGTGGGTGAGGTCTTCCTTCGCGGTTTTGGCCGATGAGAGGCCTTTCTGATCAGTTCTGAAAGACGATCGATTGCATCCTGCCGGTTTTGCTCCTGGGTGCGGAATTGATGGGCTTCGATCACGAGCACGCCGTCCTTCGTCATGCGATTCCCCGCTATTTTCACCAGACGGTGCCGTACATCCGCCGGAAGAGATAGAGAACGGACCGCGTCGAAGCGCAGTTGTACCGCCGAGGAGACTTTATTGACGTGCTGGCCGCCCGGACCCGAGGAACGGATGAAATGCAGCTCGAGCTCGTCTTCGTTTATGGAAATAGTATTGGTCACAAATATCATGTTGCATATTAACATATCTTTTTGTCTGTTTCTCTGCCTATGCCTTACCCCCTGCCTTTTTTTTAAGGGTTATTGGTATATAATTTAAGGAAACAGGTTTTGGAGGACAGGCCCTATGCTGTCAACACAGAAACTGACACAGTTGCCGTCATGGAAAGCGCTTGAAGAGCACTACCGGAATATTCGTGGTATTCACCTTCGTGAACTCTTTGCCCGCGATTTGCAGCGCGGCGAAAGGTTCGCTGCCGAAGGCGCCGGCATTTACCTGGATTACTCCAAGAACCGTGCTACGGATGAAACCCTCGGGCTTCTTATCAAGCTTGCAGGGGAGTGCGGCTTGCGTGAACGGATTGATGCGATGTTCCGTGGAGAGGCAATCAACATCACCGAGAAGCGTGCCGCGCTGCATGTGGCCCTGCGTGCAGACCGGGACCAGTCGATCTTTATCGACGGAGAAAACGTGGTGCCAAGGGTTTATGAAGTACTGGACAGGATGGAGGATTTTGCGGGTCGCCTCCGGAGCGGTGAATGGACGGGGCACACCGGCAAGCGTATCCGGAATGTTGTCAATATCGGCATAGGCGGCTCGGACCTTGGTCCTGCTATGGCATATGAAGCGCTTAAACATTTCAGCGCGCGCGATATTGTTTTTCGCTTTGTTTCAAACGTGGATGGAACGGATTTTACCGAAGCAACCTTCGGCCTCGATCCTGCTGAGACACTTTTTATCGTCTCATCGAAAACATTTACCACCCTGGAAACGATGACGAATGCCCGGACGGCGCGCCGGTGGACACTCCAGGCATTGGGTGACGGGCCCGCCATTGCACGCCATTTCGTTGCTGTCTCGACCAATGCTGAAGAGGTCGCAAGGTTCGGCATCGATACCGCAAATATGTTCGGATTTTGGGACTGGGTCGGCGGTCGATATTCGATGGATTCAGCCATTGGACTCTCAACCATGATCGCCATCGGTCCTGAAAAGTTCAGGGCGATGCTCAGCGGGTTCCACTCGATGGATGAGCATTTCCGCACCTCGCCATTCGAACGGAACCTGCCGGTCCTCATGGGCTTGCTTACCGTATGGTATAACAACTTCTTTGGCGCGCAGACGATTGCTGTGCTGCCTTACGACCAGTACCTCAAACGTTTTCCAGCCTATCTCCAGCAATTAACGATGGAGAGCAATGGAAAGCGCGCCACGCTGGCTGGTGCTTACGTCGATTACGAGACGGGACCTATTTTCTGGGGCGAACCGGGCACGAACGGCCAGCACTCGTTTTATCAACTCATTCATCAGGGGACGAAGCTTGTTCCGTGCGATTTTATCGGCTTTTCCCGGACGCTGAATCCAGTGGGCAATCATCACGACCTGCTGATGGCCAACCTGCTGGCTCAGACCGAGGCTTTGGCTTTCGGCAAGACGGAAGATGAAGTCAAAGCTGAAGGCACGCCCGGGTGGCTGGCACCGCACCGTGTCTTCGAGGGCAATCGCCCTTCCAACACTATTCTCTGCGAGCGGCTTACGCCCGAGTTGCTCGGTAAACTTGTTGCGCTTTATGAGCACAGTGTCTTTACGCAGGGAACGATCTGGCGCATTGATTCCTTTGACCAATGGGGGGTGGAACTGGGCAAGGTACTGGCGCAAAGAATTATTGCCGAACTCCAAAGTCCTGATGATGCCCGGCTCAATCATGATAGTTCGACCAACAATCTTATTCGGCGTTACCGGAGAACCAGGAAATGAGCGAATCAAAGAGGGTCAGCAGCCCAATATATGCTTTTCTGCCTGTCGAAGTCGAGGGATTTGATTCCCTTGCAGAGCTTGCGCTGGACATGCGGTGGTCGTGGGACAATAAGGCCGGTGAAATATGGCAGCAGCTTGATCCGGTGGTTTGGAATCTCACGCAAAACCCATGGGTAGTTCTCCAGACAGTTTCACGGGACAGGGTCCAGCTCGTTATGGCGGATTCGGCTTTCAGAAAGAAAGTGGATGACCTCTTACAGGCAAAGAACGAAGCGGCTGAATCGCCTGCCTGGTTTCAGCAAAACCATCCGGGGTCTCCACTTAACAACGTTGCCTATTTCAGCATGGAATTTATGCTGAGCGAGGCGCTCCCAATTTATTCTGGCGGACTTGGGAATGTAGCCGGAGATCAGCTCAAAGCGGCGAGCGATCTGGGAGTGCCGGTAATCGGCGTGGGACTCCTGTTTCAGCAGGGCTATTTCAGGCAGGTAATTGACCGGAATGGGATCCAGCAGGCCCTCTTCCCCTATAACGACCCCGGTCAGCTGCCCATTGTTCCTTTGCGTGAACCCAATGGAGAGTGGCTGCGGGTGGAAGCTAAATTCCCCGGTGGTTACTCGGTCTGGGTGCGAGCGTGGCAGGTCCAGGTCGGAAGAGTAAAACTTTACCTGCTGGACACTAATGATCCGGCGAACTCCCCGGCATTCAGGGGGATAACCAGTGAACTTTATGGGGGAGGTCCTGAGTTGCGCCTGATACAGGAACTTGTACTAGGTATCGCCGGATGGCGGCTGCTTAAGTTGCTCGGCATCAAACCGGACGTTTGCCACTTGAACGAAGGACATGCAGCCTTTGCTGTACTGGAGCGGGCCCGGTCTTTTATGGAAGAAACAGGTCAACCTTTCGAAGTTGCACTGGCTGTTACCCGTGTCGGCAACCTGTTTACGACCCATACCGCGGTCGCTGCCGGGTTTGATCGCTTCTCTCCGGTCCTCATGGAGCAATACCTCGGCAGGTATGCCAGGGACAGGCTCGGCATTTCGCTTGATGATCTGTTGGCCCTTGGCCGCAGGGACCCTGAAGACCCCGGGGAATACTTCAATTTGGCATATCTCGCACTGCGGGGAAGCGGGGCTGTCAACGGCGTGAGCCGGCTTCACGGAAAAGTAAGCCGGCGTATCTTTCAGCCCCTTTTTCCGCAGTGGCCTCAGGCTGAAGTGCCGGTCGGGCACGTTACAAACGGGGTCCATATGCCTACCTGGAATTCGGAAGAAGCCGAAGCATTATGGACAGGGTCCTGTGGAGGCCAGCCGTGGATGGGGACTGTAGAAAATCTGGAAGAGAAGATGCGCGATGTTTCGGATTCCCAATTGTGGCAGTGCCGGGCATCTGCCCGCCAGTCTCTTGTCGAATTTGTCCGGGAACGGTTTTCCCTGCAATTGGGTGCAGCGGGCGAGGGGCATGAAGAAATCGAAAATGCCAGGCACATATTCGATTTCAACACGTTGACTTTGGGCTTTGCCCGCCGCTTTGCGACATATAAGCGGCCGAACTTGCTGTTGCATGATCCGGAGAGGCTTCTTCGCATACTCTGCGATCCTCATCGCCCTGTGCAACTTATCATTGCGGGAAAGGCGCACCCAGATGATCAGGCGGGTAAGGACATGATTCATCAATGGGTGCAGTTTATCCGACAGCATGAAGCATGTAAGCAAGTGGTCTTTCTCAGCGATTACGATATGCTTTTGACGAAGCGTCTGGTGCAGGGGGTGGATGTCTGGATCAATACGCCGCGAAGGCCATGGGAAGCGTGCGGGACGAGCGGTATGAAAGTGCTCGTCAACGGAGGAATCAATCTCTCTGAGCTGGATGGCTGGTGGGCCGAGGCCTACACGCCTGAAGCAGGGTGGGCATTGGGCGACACGAAGGAGCACGATGATGACCCGGTCTATGATGCGGCCGAAGCAGAGGCACTGTACACCCTGATCGAACAAAAGGTAGTCCCGGAATTTTATACACGGGATGAAAACGGCATTCCTGTGGACTGGGTGGCCCGGGTCCGTGAGAGCATGGCCCGGTTGACTCCGCGTTTTTCCGCCAGCCGGGCGGTCCAGGAATACACCGAGCACTACTATATTCCTGCGTCTGCCGCATACCACGGGCGCTCCGCCGGAGGATGCGAATCCGGCGCCGGGATAGTGAGCTGGCAGCATAATCTGGAGCAGAAATGGACTAATTTAAGGTTTGGGGAAACTAGAATTGAAACCGGTCCGGAACAGCACCTATTCGAGATCCAGGTGTATATAAACGGCCTTGATCCGGATGCTGTGCGAATAGAGCTTTACGCCGATGGAGTGAATGGCGGCGATCCGGTGAAGCAGGAGATGACGCGAGGTCATCAACTTGTTGGCGCGGAAAACGGCTACACCTATAGTGCAGGGGTCTCTGCGACGCGGCCGGCTGAGCATTTTACGGCCCGCGCAGTGCCATATCATCCCTGTGTTTCGGTCCCGCTCGAAGCTCATCAGATTGTGTGGCAGCGGCGGTAAAAAGACGGTTCCGTCAAGTGTCCCTTGATGTTATCAGCAGTATGCCTTGTCCCGGCCTGAGATCGTATGAAAATGGTGCGGGGATGTAGTCAAGGGCGTATTCCGGCGAGATATCGACAAGCGGGGCGCCGGCCTGAAGAAACCTCTGAAGTTCCCCGGCGTGGAAATATTGTTTATTCCAGATGTCTTTATTCAGTATGAGCAGGGCTTCTTCCCGTGTGCGAATGGATGCCTTCCACATAAGCAGAATATTCGGATTTTCATAATGCAGGATTTCTGTCGGAGCTTCCTCCTGAAATATTGCACGTTCTGACTTTATGCTGTTCACCCTTCCTATGAATGACGTCAGATCGATGCCGGTTTCCTCCCAATCTTCAGGTCTTGTGTTTACCACATGCAACCT
Source organism: Nitrospirota bacterium (assembly GCA_963796345.1). GTDB lineage: Bacteria > Nitrospirota > Thermodesulfovibrionia > Thermodesulfovibrionales > Dissulfurispiraceae > JADFXI01. The sequence goes on from CAWCLI010000015.1 coordinate 595,300, forward strand.
TTTCCGGAAGCCGAATTCGAAACCTATGGGCATCATAACGCCGGAGGAAAAAAAGGCGGAGAACAGATAACGTTGCTTGAGGCCTTCGATATTCCCGCCCAGTTCTTCGCAGAGTCTTATGGTATCATGGCTCTCGGGGAAACTTATGGAAGGCGCTATTTCCCGCGTAAGCAGATATTGTTCCATTAACCAGGGACTGTAAAAGTCCCACCATTTTGAGCTGTTGAATATATAGTCGAACCCGGCTTCAGCGGTTTTTCTGGTCAGATCGGATGGGGACCCGAGCGTTTCCGCAAAAAAGAAAACGCCGGAATATTTTTTCATTGTCTCGGTGATAAGTCTTTTCCACAGGCTTCCGGGCACCTGATACGCTGCATCGCAGCGGAATCCCCTGAAGCCGAGATCACAAAGAAAATCCATCACGCTGAGAAAAAATCTAAATAGTCCTTCTTTATCCTGTGTATTAAGGTGGTCAAACCTTGCCAGGTCTTTCCATACCACCTTTTTCCCGTCTTCATACGCAAAAGGATGGGCAATACGTCCGTCGGGTTCCCGGACAAACCACTGCGGGTGCGTCTTGATCAGACCGGAATCTGTGGAACAGTGGTTTATGACAAGGTCTACCATCACCTTCAGGCCGAGTTTTTCCGCGGACGCGATCATCTCTCTTACCTGCTCCTGCGGTTTCCTTTCCGTTTCCGGGTCTACAAACAGAGGATTGAAATCCATGTAATCGGTTATAGAATAAAGACTCCCGGAAGTCCCCACACGCTGGATTGGATTGACAAAAATCCAGTTGAAACCCATGTCGGATACCCTCGAAAAATGGCTTTCCCAACCGGTAAATTTCCCTGTCAGCAGAGGAAACAGGTTATAGATGATCATTTTTCCTGGTTTTTTCATGGTCTGTCCTCCATTAACCCACCCCACTGCCCCTCCCAGGGAGGAGACCTTTATTCCCCTCTTGGGAGGGGTGAAGGGGTGGGTAGAGTTTTCAACAATAGTTGATGGTTTTCACAAAGAACGGACAGCCAGAAATTCATCCGTTCGGCATTCGTCTTGTCTTTCCAGTGGCGAAACAGGTGAGCGGAGCTTCCGAGCGGAAGCCTGCCTTCGGTCGGATGAATTTCAAGTGAAAAGGAAATGCGACCGGAACCAGCCAGCCGAGCAGATTGAGTGGATTCAGCGACAATACTTGAAAGTCCGGATGGTCCGAACATCAGGTCAAGACTCCTTTTCCCCATGTATTCAAATGGCAGCATAATTTTATTCAGAAAACTCAGATGGTCCGCCACTCCGAAAGGACTGTAGGTCGAAAGCGGGTGTGCATCGTGCAGATGGAAATGCAGCGGTTTGCCCAGTCCTCCGATTTCCCTGATCACCCGGAGAACTTCAGCCGGAGCGGAAGCCACCGCTTCCTGAACATCTCCCATCAGGTCCGGGAGTCCGGGATCGTGCGGCCTGAGGGCGCAGATATCCTGTTCAGGATATTTTCTGGAATAGACTTCTCTTGCCTTCCATATTCCGACATGTCCGATATCGATGCAACTGCTTATGCGATCAAGGTCACGCGCTGCTCTGAAAAGGTCTATGAAGATATCGGGCTCAAGTCCCGCCGCGTATTCGATGAAAAGACAGGTGCTTTCCCCGATCTCCTGCAATTGTATTTCCATACTCTTCAGCACTGCTAAATAATCGTCGAACCGGGTAGCGACTTCGTTTTGATCATGGATGATTAATCCGAAGACACGGTTATTGAAGTTTTTCGCAAAATCGATGACAAGCCTGCGGCAGCCTTCGTCAAAAAGATCGATCCATCTGGGCAAATGCACTGCGGCGGGAGCTTCTGGTGACGGCTTGAACCCCCAAAGCCGGTCCAGTTCATTCAGAGACTCCGCATAGAACTCCGGGCCGAGCCCCGATTCCTTAAATCGGAGGCCGGCTAGCTGCAGGAGAGCGTCATCTCCGTCAATCCTTTTTTGAAAAAGCCCCAGAACAGGAAGGAATGTATTGGGCCCTCGACTGGACAAGATAGATTTCATCTCCCGAAATCACCCCCTCTATATCTTGCGGTCTTCCAAATGCATTTTCAACAAATTGCCCGATCGCACCCAGACGTCTGCCTGTGAGATTCCTGAAAGACCTGTCTGTCGACAGCTGGATGTCTGAGTAGCAGATAGTCTTCATGATAAGATTGCGCTGCGGGCCGGGCAATAGTGCATGACTGAAATTTGCAAAGGACAGCATACCTGTTTCCCCTGTTTTTTTATTAGAGACCATCCGGTAAGGGAACCGGCGTTGCTGCCGAAGCCAATGTTTCGCCCAGGCCGACCGCCAGCTCTATGTAAACTTCATCCGGCCCATAATCTGAATGATTAGTTACCGGATTCTGCGTATGCATGATAAATGAAAGTTCGGGGACAACCATTTCTTGTACTAGTACAGCCATTGCCGCGCTCTCGTGCCGGATGCCGGTATTTTTTCTGTTCAGGAACGCGCGTTTATTCCATAATGACGCCCATACTCTCAGTATGGAGGGCGCAACATCGGCAGGCCGCACATTGGCAACCGAATCGTAGAGCCCGGCCCCTGCCGATTTCTCCATATCTTCGCAGTTTGCGCTTGAGCGCACCATCAGGAGTTTATCCGGAGTGAATTCTTTTATTGCATCTGAAACTATTTTCACCGGCACCCGAAGCTTGCTGATGATTTCCTTCAGCCTTTTCAGAGGGCCGGCCGGATTATTTTGCGCCGGCCCATTCAGATCATTGACCAACGCTATGTACTCTTGCACCAGTGCGGGTTCTGCATATAGAGACGCCTCCATTACTCCGAAGGGAATTATGGCCGCATGTGCTGTTTTAAAGCCGGCATGTTCACTCTGCGACAGGACCTCCAGTTTGAGAGCGGAGGCTGCCTTGAAGCCCCCGTTTCCAGGCGTGACCTCTTTCAGGGGGAGCAACCTGGCAGAAGGGAGCGGCTTTATATCAGGGACCTCAATTGTCTGCTGCCCGGTCCTTGAAGAAGTTCCGGCCCGGACTTCGGAAGCCGTCGTTAAATCAACCCGACCGGCAACGGCATCCAGCTCAACCAATTGACCGGTCAACCCGGTCAACTCCGGAAAAAGCTCCCTGTCTTCGCATGCGGCGAATACGACATGACTCTGGCGGGCCCGGACTGCAAGATGAGAAAGATGGGGTATTTCGTGGGCGACTATAATACCGGCAATGCCGGCCGGTATCTCCTCATCTCCTTCCACTCTTTCCAGAAGGGCTATGACCGGACTTTCATTCTCCGCTAGATTGCCAACCCCTCCTGCGGCTATGAGGCGGCCGGACGCCTTTCCGGGCACTATTATGTCCCAGGGAGAAAGATTTGCAGCTGCCCTGATGCTCCTGAGAAGAAGATCTGCAATTTTGGATACCTGGAATACAAGATGGCCCCTGATGTCGGCTTCAGCATAAACGCGGACCGCTTGCTCTGACACGCCGAGGGCACGGCCCAGCCTTTCGGCCTTCTCAGGGAAAGAAGATAAAATTTTATTACAATAATCTTCTGCCAGGCGCGAGCATCTGTCCAGAGTGGCTTTAATACGAATTAAGTCCTCCCTGTCCCACACCAAATTTTCTTGCGACCAGGCAGCCAGTTCCAGCTCTATGACACGGCACTCTTCCGGCTGGAAGCCGCTCAGCCTCAGGTTCGCGATCGCGCAAGTTAAAGCAGGCAGGGCCGTTTCCCTGTCTTTCAGGATTTCGAAATCCCGGCTTAACCGTCCTGTCAGGCTTCCCAGAATGACAAAAGAAAAATCCTCTAATCCGATATCAGTTAATTGTATCCGCTGCGCTTTCGGTCCTTCTTCGACTTTCAGCGCTTCATGGAATTCATTACGAAGCACTGTTAAAAGCCTTAAAGCAGTCAGCATATTTTGGGGGGTATCCATTTTTTTCCTGGCCGCAAGGAATGCACTTATCGAAGAGGCCGTGCCGGGACCAAGCTCTCCTGTCAATGCATTGAGGCGTTCATCCAGAGATGCGGCATTGAAAAATTCTCTGAGTTCTTCATGGAAGCGCGTGAATTCTTCTATGAAAGCTTGTGGATAGCCTGCGCCGGGAGCTGTTATCCTTTTTAAAAGACCTTCCGAAACGGCAAGGTCTTCCGGGCCGGCTGAACGGTGCAGTTTATTCTGAAGCGAATGCTTGATCTCCTCCTTGAGTTCCCGTGGAATATCATTCCTGTGCGCGATGTCCCGTATCCGTGTAAGGGGTTCCGCCCTGGTGAATGCGCCGTCGAAAGAAGGCAGCCACGGATAAATTTTCCTCAGGATAAAGTTATTTTCAGGAGTCGTGATTTCTGCAAGTTTCCTGTAAATATGCTGCGCCATTTTTGCCTGGAAAGACGGCCGGTGGTGTCCGCCGTCTTCGCCGCAGGGCACTTCGCCTGTGCCGATAAAATGAAGATAGATTGCAATATAAATGAGATGGTCTGTATCCAGGCCGGATGTCCTGCCGGTCAAAATTTTATGTATCCAGCCCAGCCTGTTCCGCCAACTCAGGAACCTGCGGCTGGCATCAACGATTTCATCTGCAAAATCGCCAAAAGAAAAGGTAGAGGTAGAGGTAGAGGTAGAGGTAGAGGTAGAGTAGTCCTCTGCTATGTGTTTGTCTATACCTATGCCTATATCTTTACCTGTTTTTATAATTTCCAGCAGCCGTGAGCGCGCTTCATTCAGCAGACTTTCAGGCTGCGGCCATTGTTCCAGGATAATACATCCTGAAAAGTTACGTTTCTTCAGCCTCTCTATAAAACTCCTTATCCCTGCATCGTCTTTTCCGGCCGGGCCGGTGAAAACAGTAAGGTGGCTGTCATAGTCTCCGTAGTTTTCGTGCATGTGTACATGAATGACCGGCACCTCCGGGCTGAGCAGGTCCATAAATCTAATGTAGTCGTTACGGGTTGCATAACATAAGTTTGCATGACCGAGGTCGAAACACATTCCCATGCCGGCGGCATTTTCAGCAATGTGAATATGCCTGAACAGTTCATTGAAATCTTCAGGTGAGGTATCTATTGTATTTTCAATTGATAGTTTGATCCCGGCATCTGCAGCGCGCTTCAGGACCGGAACGAGAGCATCGGCAAAGGCGGCAATACCCCCGGGCGCATGAAGATGAAAGTTGACAAGTGATGCCCCGATATCCCGGGCAAACTCAATGGCCCTGAAGATACGTTCATGAGATTCTGTTCTCAAAGGGTCAGACTGCAGGGAAGCGTGTACGGAAAGGCTGATGTTGCGGGCTGCAGCGGTATCTCTTATGATCACGCGCGTTTCTTTTGATATATCGCTTTCTTCCCATCCTGCGCCGGATGCATTCTTGTCGGGAAACCATTCAAAGGCGTCGAAGCCGTTTGATACGGCATATTCGAAAGGCCGCATTACTGACGGCGCAGTGATGGCAGTCTGGTTGCCGATACGCATTGGTGCTGGTTCAGCCATTTTCAAGACCTGCCTGGGGACGCGCTTGCACCACATAGTACTGTCCGTTCGAATAGGCGCCCTCAATGTCCTGCGGAGTGCCGAGGGCATTTTCAACGTATGTACCGATATCGGCGATTTTTATTAATAACCCGTTTCGAAAACTGTCATCCCAGACAAGCGCCTCGTCCACGTAATCCAGTGTGACCCTTGTTGGATGGGGCAGCATGAAGCTGTCGTAAAGACCGGCCCCTGCGTATCCTGCGAGGTCCTCCCCGTTTGAATCCGAACGGAAGATCAGCCCGCCCCCTGCGCCCGCAGTTGGCAGATACAATCCGATACTTTTGCCCGGCAATGACAGTAGGCGCGGTTCCTGTCTTCCTTTTTGACAAATGAAGCTGAGGGCCCTTCCAGGGTAGTTTGCTGCCAACGCCTCCCCGAGTCCGAGGGCGACTTCGGCATAGACTTCGTCTTTGTTGTTTGTAAACGGGTTGACCGTATGTATCACAAAACTGTAATTCGCTTCGACTACCCTCTGGACAAGGACAGACATGACGAGGTTTTTATGGGGAATACCGTTTGCCTTGCGGCTCAGGTATGCTCTCTCGTTCCACTTCGATGCCCAGACGCGTTTGATGCATGTCCATATGTCATCCCATTTTTCCGACCATCCGAGTCCGGCGGGTCCGGCGAGTCCGGAAATCTCCATAACCGCGTGAAGTGAAGATATTAGTTCGTCAGGCGCATTCAGCGCGAGGATTGCAGTTTTTATTTCCTCCAGTAAACCGGTGTGAGGGCTTTCAGGTTCTTCCTTCAGCCGCCGGACCAGTTCATCATGCCGTTCCGCCAGTTCCTTGTTCGCCGGCCCGGCGAGGACTTTTTCGAAGACCCCGAAAGGCAGGCCCGCCGAATCAGGGAGATGTATCCAGTCAGGCAGCTTCCCGATCATGCGCTTCAGGTTATTTGATTTGCCGCCTGAAGTTTTTTCGTTGAAAGCATTCATCGGTAAAGCATAGGCGCTGAAGGCGGGCACGAACCCATCCTGAACACCCGGTCGTGACGCCAAAAAGTCACGGACCCGGAGGGGCTTCATTTCTTCAGTGCTTTCTTCGTATGCCACGCCACCAGCTTCACTGATGCTCAGCTTGAGTTCGCGTCCGCTGAACAACTTCAACCTGTCTGAAGTATCCAGGTCGTGACAGACCGCGAAGAGGACGTGGGCATTTCTCGCCCGAACTGCCAGATGTGATAACACATCTACTGAGGCAGCTGTTATCAGTGCTACAACTCCTTCGGGAATTTCCTCATCCCCTTCCACTTTGCCGGCAAGGATGACCGCAGGACGGGGGAAAGTTCTGCCCTGGATGGATTTCAGGTCAGGCACGGTCTCTACCACTCCTGTTGTTGTATGACCTGGGCTGATAACCTGCCAGTTGCCGAGATCGGCGTGTTTCCTCAAAATGGGATCGAGTTTGCGCAGAAGCAGCGAGAGGACAAACGCGGGCCTGCCGCGCACAACTTCTTCGGTAAACACTTTTATTGTCCATGGGGCTGCATGGAAGGCGTTGCCGAGTGATTCGGCCCAGGGCTGAATGAGCCGGTAATACCGGTCAATGAAATTGCCGAGGCCGCGCTGAAGGCGGTCGACCATAGCCTTGGCCTGAAGTGACCATAATTTACGGGAACCGGACTTTTGGGGGCGGGGCATCTCGCCGAGACGTTTCCAGTAAAGAAGACAGCTTGTAAATTCCTCATCCGGATTTGAGAGACAGAGGTTCTCAATGGACGCTCCGATCAATTGCACCAGTTCGTTTTCGTTCATCTTCTGTTTCATATTTCTTTCGACGACAGTCCTGAAAAAATCTTCCAGGGCCAGATCAAGAAACAGAAAGTCGCGTACCCTGCTTTGGTGTTCGCCGAGCCTTCCTGTCACCTTAGTACGTGCCTCGATGAGCTTTTCAAGAAGGACAAGCACCTGCTCTTTCCCGTCATCCCTATGCTTCAATATGTAATCCATCAGGCTGTGCATATCTGCGTCAAACAGGTACCTGGCTGTACTTATGGCCGAATCCAGATCGGCTCCGGCATGCACCTCCCTGAGCACCCCAAGGAAATTCCTGAAATCGTGGATCAGCGCATCTTTCAGATGGGGAATGAAATCGGGACTGGATGTTATGGGACGCTCATAGCTTTCCAGCCGTTTACTTGACACCCCGCCCTGTTCGAGCGTTTTATGGAAAAGATCCGGATCGCCGTTGCTCTTCAGAAATTCCAGATAGGCCTCACAGATGACTATGTCGTCAGCAGTCGCGTTGTTATGGAGCTTCTGATGCCATTCCTCCATAAAACGTCCGGACACCTCCTTGATGTGATGACGATGCATGATATTCAATATCTCGTCGCGGACCCGCTGCGCGTCCTTCCCTGTGCCGAGCGTTGTCATTATCAGGCGGATGAACTCGCGTTCACCCGGCTCGTCAATATAGCGGCCTGCCAGTTTGTATGTAAGGCGGCCCATGGCATGGCCTAATTCTCTTGGTTTGGTATTATAGTTTCGCTGCCAGTCAAGCTGCCTGATATACGAAAAGCGCATCCATACATAAAGCAGCGCAATCCCCCCGGCATTGTTGTTTCCAATCCAGTCGAGCAGGTCGTAGCAAAGGTTCAGTCTGTGCATCAGGGTCCATGAATTACGGCCCATTTCGTTTTTGATGATTTCATCTGCGATAGCGGGAAGTTCGCGGCTTGCTGAAAAAACCTCCTGTCCGGAAGGCACTGCAACGGGGATGAAAAAATTCTCTCCGTTCCTTTTTATCCATTGTCCGGTATCGCCTTGTTTGAGAACGAATGAAATGCCCTGCGGTGCTTCCTGTTCACCTGTCTCGATGGTAAGCTGTCTGAAACCATCGCTATCGGCGAATTGCGTCTGGGCCGCTGAATCCTGGAATACGGTTGTTCCGGGAGGCCGGAGAGAGGATGGCGGTAAAGCCCACTCATTTCGCGAACGATGTGCTGTGCCCCAATGCAGGATGAGGGGGGCCTGTATATCGGTAAGCAGAGTGATAACATAACGTCCGTTGTCTCTGGACACCACGATTGCCAGTTGCCTGTCATCAAGCCGGTACAAGTATTCGTAAATGATCTTTTCCTGATCGACCGTTTTTTTCAGTTTTTCGAGCAAAGATGGATTTGCTTTGCTATTTCCTGAATTTTTTAAAGTAATTTTATGATTCATAATGTTCAACAAGCAGACAGCAAACTCTTTTAATCAGTTCCTCTATTAAATCCAAGCTTTCCTTTTTTCGGCTAAGGCTGTGTCATGAGTAACGGTACCACATTGTTAATTATAACAGGAGTTGAATACAAGATTGAATTTAGGTGAGAGGATGCATTCCCCGACGATTCCTGCCGCCTATTCAGATGAAAACTTGCCGCCAGGCAGGGCAGGAGTCAGGTTAGCTCCGAAATATGTGCTAATAAGTACTTTCCTGAAGCAGGCATCGGTGAGCATTGCTGAGAAAGGAGATGTTCACCAAGAAACTGATACACCGGACATTTCGCCAGAGGTGCTTACCTCCGATGGAATCTTTTCAACTAGTTACGCAACTTCTCTGTTTTGTACCTATAGGGCAGGTCCGGGTTAAGATTAGGCTGCCTTAGCGCTGTATCACAACTACTACAATATCCTTGACAGTAATAAAAGATAAATTATTGTCAAAATATAAATAATATTTGGCATAGTTTGTATCCGGTATCTTCTTCATGGTAGGCAATCATATATTTCTTTGAGTCTAGTGCGATTGATTCCTCTTCCCTTTGAGTTACCAATGGACTCACATTTAAGCTGTTTTACGATTTTTAATTCAGCCATTTTACTTTTAACATTTTCCCCGCACGCCTCCAATATGCGCTTATATCGAAATACAAAGCGAACATCAGGGGTCATTTTTTTTAGAATCAGCAGCATTTTGGGATAGAAATAATATGGTGCGACAATTTCAAACAACTCTTTGCGCTTCTCAGATCCAAGTTTTCTGTAGCTCACCTGCGTACTATTATTTAGCGCAAAGGGGAAAAGATCAATAAACAGCACTCCGGCCTTGCATAATTCTTGTAATAGTTTGTGTTTGCGTTCTTTACCTCCATAGTCGGAGATTTGAGATTCGTGACTGCTAAACACTTCGTTATAGTCCTTGTAGTTAAAAAAAGGGGTAGCACCAGATTTCGGATTGTAGAAATAGCTTTCTTCGGAAAGAGGAGCTTCCGATAGGATGACAAGACGAATGTTATTGTGGTCGAAACAATGGAACTGCTCAAGCCATAGTTTTTCGGTTTCTTCATAGGTAGCCCGCATGTCTTCGCTATTTTTCTCAAGTATGAAAGATAACAACGGGCAGTCGCATTTTGCTAACAAATCGTACCAGCTATAGCATACCGGCATTTCTACGAATCCGATACCCTCACGATAAGCCATAGCTTATTATATCATGATAATTGTAACGTCTATCTTATAGATGTGTGACCTCACACTTGCGAACGACAGACTATGGTTCCTGGAATAATAAACTCTTGTTTGGGCACAGCCTCGTAGAAGCAATAATCAGAAAAAAGGAGTTGACATTACATCTTATCCGATGTAAAATTGAACTGAGGTATGAATAAAAGAAGATGGCAATTGGTGTATTATGAAATGGCCGACGAAAGTGTTCCGGTTAAGGAATTTATCGATGGCCTTGATGAGTTGGAGCAAGCCAAGGCGTTTAACTGGATGCGAGCCCTCGGTGAACACGGTCCCACACTTCCGAGACCGTATGCGGATTATCTACGTGACGGCATCTATGAACTACGACTCAAGCTGTCGGGCGACAACGAAAGGATTCTTTATTTCTTTTGTTTTAAAGACTTCATCGTGCTGGCGCACCAGCTAACAAAACGTACGAAAAGGGTCCCGGACGGGGATATAAAAATTGCATCACAGCGGAAAGCCGATTTCTGTAAACAGTACAAAACAAAAGAGGGGCTCATTAAAGCCCTAAGAAAGAAGGGGTGTCTATGCGTTGTGTGAACGATCACTTGAAAGAGAAGTTGCAAAACCCGAAGTTCAAAGAGAATTACGAGCACTTCAAGGTTCTCACTGATATAGCTGTCAAGATCGCTGTTGAAAGAGAGAAGCTTAAGCTGTCTCAGGCTGCGTTGGCAGAGAAAGCGGGGATAACTCAACAGCAGTTGTCACGAATTGAGAATGCTTACGACTATCAGCTCTCAACGCTTTCCAAGGTTCTAAATGCATTAGGCATCTCGTTTGGATTCACAAAAGCGAAGAAGGCTGATACCCCTCGTTGCGCTCCGTCTCTATTGAAGAGGGTATTTAAATAATGCCTTTTCTCTCGATCATCCGAAAGTGGTCCCTGAATACCTTCCGGAAATGAAAACCGTATATCGAAAACGTTATGGCCAGAGGGAATAGTTTCGGACGCCTGAAAAGGGACCAGAAGAATATCTTCCAATAATAATAACGCTCTTTCCCTATTATCCCCAGTACGAAGGCAGACTTGAAGCCCGCTTTCACGTAGCTGTACCTCATATGAATAATATTCTTCTGGACTGGCCTGTACTCCTGCAGAAACCGAGTGACCCTGGCGTAGTAATGTTTCGGCGAATAAATAGTATCAATGATTTTTTTATAACCGATGAGCAGCCCTTCATAGTTCATTTTTGGAATGAAGTTCATTGAAAAATCCGTATTATCTCCAGTGGACGCCTTCAGTAACCTGTTTTCCCTGACCAGCCGCTCGTAGAGCTTTGTTCCCCGCGGCGCATTCAGGAGTCCCACCATGGCCGTCACAATTCCGCTCTCCTGGATGAAACCTACCATCTTTTCAAAGATCGATGCCGGGTCTTTATCGAATCCCACGATGAACCCGGCCTGGACTTCAAGGCCGAAACTCTGTATTTTTTTGACACTGGCTATAAGGTCCCTGTTCCTGTTTGGTATTTTCGTGCATTCAAGCAGGCTTTCCTCATTGGGTGATTCTATGCCGACAAATACAGTGCTGAATTCGGCCCTGGTCATCATTCTCATGAGGTCTTCGTCGTCGGCAAGATTGATGGACGCCTCTGTCGATAGCGTAAACGGATGCTTCTTCATGTCCATCCACCGGATGATCGAAGGCAGTATCTCCTCTTTCAACTTCTTCTTGTTACCGATGAAGTTATCGTCGACAAAGAAAACCCCGCCCCGCCAGCCGAGAGAATAAAGTTTCTCCAGTTCGCTTATGATCTGATCACTGTTTTTTGTTCTGGGAATCCTGCCATAAAGCGAAGTTATATTGCAGAATTCGCAGTCAAAAGGGCACCCCCTTGAATACTGGATATTCATTGAAGCGTAATTTTTGCGTTCTACAAGCTCCCATAGGGGAATAGGAGTGGTCGTTACGTCAGCCCATTTGTCCGATGTGTAAAGACGCCTGGGCTGCCCCGCTTTCAGATCGTCGAGAAAAAAGAGGGAGCGTTATCTCAGCCTCGTTGAGCACCAGGTGGTCCACGTCGTCAAATTCCTGGTGATCGTTTGTAAAAAGCGGGCCTCCGGCAACCACTTTAATGCCGAGTGACCTGCATCTTTTGATGACGTCCCTTGCCGACACCTTCTGTATCGACATGGCGCTAAGGAAAACGTAGTCTGCCCACAGAATATCCTTGTCTTTCAGTTTCCGGACATTCATATCCACGAGCTTTTTGTCCCATTTCCGGGGAAGCATTGCCGCTACAGTCAGCAAACCCAGCGGCGGATTGACGGCTTCTTTGGATATGAACTTCAGGGCGTACGAAAAACTCCAGAACGTATCCGGATACTCCGGGTAAACCAGGAGAATCTTCAAATCATACTCCCTTACAGGTAAAGAGAAAGGTTAATACAGTTAAGCGGACCGATTGAATCGAAGTGCAGCATCTTTTTCATTATAACACAGCTTTGGTGTAAGGAAGTCGTCAATCAAGGTCTCCGGCAGGGGCTGGTACTTTATTAATTTTGATGGGGTTGGCATATTCTGAAGGCTGCGTGCCTTCTTTGAAGTATTCATACATTTTAGCCACCTCGGTGTGCTGCAGCAAACCTAGTATGGTTGTCGGGCTATCGGCAACCAGGAGACCGGTGGCCGGGTCAATAGGTAATCGTACTATGCCCTCAGGCACGGTAAAGTCCCGGGCAGGTTCGCCGGCAAGGGCATTTTTCATGAAGTTCGCCCATATCGGAGCGGCTGCCCTTCCTCCGACTTCACCCCTGCCAAGGGATTTTCTCATATCATCAAAACCTACCCAGACACATCCAATGAGATCCGGCGTGTAGCCCACAAACCACGCATCCTTGTAATCGTTGCTTGTACCGGTCTTGCCCGCAGCAGGCCGCCCGATATTCGCCCTCATTCCCGTGCCGTAGCGGATGACATCTTCCATCATGGAAGTAATCAGAAACGATGTTTGAGGGGTTACGGATACAATTCCTTCAGGTTCATTGCTCTCAAGCACGTTGCCGTGCGCATCGGTCACGTATTTAATTGTTATGGGCGTCATCTTTACCCCGCCATTTGCGAAAGTGGCGTATGTTAATGCCAGTTCGAGAGGGGTCACGCTTATGGAACCGAGAGCGATAGTGAGGTCTCTTGGCATATTGGCTTGTATGCCTACATCCCTGGCAAAGGCCATTACCGTATCAATGCCGACGGCTTCGACGAGCTTCACTGTCACGACATTCCTCGAATAGGCAAGCGCTTCCCGCAATCTGGTAGGGCCGTAAAACTTGCGGTCATAGTTTTCGGGCCGCCAGTCGCCCGATGGTCCTCCCGGATATGAAACGGGCGCATCGTTGATGACGCTTGCCGGCGTAAAATTGTGTTCCAGTGCTGCGGCATATATTACCGGCTTGAATGCGGAACCCGGTTGCCGCTGCGCATTCAGCGCCCTGTTGAACTCGCCTCTGGTAAAACTGTAGCCTCCGACCAGTGCCCGGATATACCCCGTGTCAGGATCCAGCGCCACGAGTGCCCCTTCAACCTCGGGTTCCTGCTCAAGGCTGAATGTAATATTATTGCCGGCAATTGTTTTGAATTTTACCCATATAATGTCGCCGCGCTGAAGAATATCCGTTAATCTGAAATTCTTGCCGGATTCAGTTTTTCTTTGAGTTTTGACAGTACTATAGCTGGCCCAGAGCGCGTCGTTCAGATAAAGTCTGCCGGTGAGGCCCCGTGCCTTCACAAGAGCTTCCTTCGGGTTGACCGAGAGCACGACGCCGGTCGATATGTCCCCGGCAGACGCGGTAAAGGAGACCCTGTGCTCCGATGCGTCTTCTTTTATCGAATCCTTGTGACCGACAGGCCCACGCCAGCCGTGCCTCTTGTCGACCTCACGCAAACCCTCCTGCAACGCCCGCTGGGCACGCAACTGCGAACCTTTGTTCAGTGTCGTATAAACTTTCATGCCGCCCTTATACACCGTTTCAACGCCGTATTTCTGCTCCATTTGCTGCCTGACGTATTCAAGGAAGTAATTATAGGTGTCCGTGTCCGACTTCAATGACGCAAGTGCCGGCAAAGCGGCCTTTGCCGCGGCCCTCTGAAACGGTTTTATATATCCTTCCTCCTCCATTCTCGCCAGAACGACTTCCTGCCGTTCCTTGGCTTTGACAAGGTCGTTGTAGGGAGAATAGGTAGTGGGCGCCTTGACGAGACCTGCCAGCATGGCTGCCTCAGGCAGCGTCAGTTGGCCGACTGATTTGGCGAAGTAGACACGCGACGCCATCTCAACACCATAGGCGCCGTGCCCGAAATATACTTTGTTCAGGTATAGCTCAAGTATCTCTTTCTTTGTAAGCTCTTTTTCAAGTTTCATGGCAAGATGTGCTTCGCGAATCTTCCTCGATAGGGTCTTCTCCGGGGAGAGGAACATAATCTTGGCGAGTTGCTGCGTGATGGTGCTGCCGCCTTCTCTCAGGCTGCCGTGAATAATGTCTTTAAAAAGGGCACGGGCTATCCCTATATAATCGATTCCGTTGTGGTGCCAGAAACGGGAGTCCTCAACTGCGATCACCGCGTTTTTGAGGTTGTCGGGGATTTTGTCTATAGGGACGAATATCCCCTTTTCGACTTTAAATTCGCCTATCAGAGAGTCATCATCCGCATATACTTTTGTCCCCGCAGTTGCCCGGTAATTTTTCAGTTCAGCTATTGAGGGGACACCCTGTGCAATAGCGATATAGCCGCCGGTTGCCGCACCGATAATAATGACCAAAAGGAGGAAGGCCAGTTTAAAGCGCATTTATCAATTATAAAAGGACGCGATAAGATTTTACAACTTCCTGCTCTCGCTCCACGCGAGTATAAAAACTCCTGCCGAGATGAGAAGGGTCCCGATTGTGATATTGATAGTGAGCGGTTCTCCGAGGAAAATATGTGATCCGATTGCCACGGTAATATAGAGGACCGATGCGGCTGAAAGCGCTATGGACAACCGGGTATTCCTCAGTATCTGCATCCAGGCAATAAACGAAAGTATATAGAAGCTGTATCCGACTAAAATAAGATAGTGCGGCATCCATTTCGCCCAGGAGGACTTGACAGCCCCGATCTTGACCAGGAGTTGGGCAGTTGTATCCGAAGATACGAGCAGCAGCCAGAAAAAGGCTGTCTTTAATTTTTTATGCGGGGCCATGCCGTATCCATCTAGTCCGTCTTATAATCTTTTCCCAGTACTTTTGAGAGGGTCTTCAGATCATCATCCAGGGTTGACCACGAGATGTGACGGGCTATTATCCTGAATATCCGGTGAACAACAGGAGTGAGATGTTTGCAGTAGTTGGTGAGGGAGATGAATTTATGTCCCACATCATATTTCGCCTGATACCCGGTTTGCCCGCTCTGCAACTCCTCTGCCCCTGTGCCGAGAGTACACTTTACCGCTGCTTCCCACAGCCTGAAATAGAGGAACCAGTCACCGCGGTACGAATAGTCAATGCCGATGAACTTATTGATTACCCTTTTCCCAGGACGAAACAGAGCATGAATGCTACCAGCCTGCCGTTAGCAGCGTCACGAAGCAGTATAAAGCGGGAAACCGGACAAGCCGATATAATTTGAAGAATGCCGGTGTAAGGCGTTCAAACTTTGTCCTGCCGTGCTCATAAGTTTGATGAAAGAGCGGAAAAATCTCGCCTAACAGCCGTCATCCGGTGACCGGATTATGGATTCTTCAAGGCTTCCTATCTTGCGGCTCTGGCGGAGTTTTTTCCTCAGGTGATACCTTTGGTGGGAGCTGAGCGTTTTCAGATAGTCTTCAAAACTGCTGCCGCGAACGTAAGCCGCGTACCCGGGAAAGCTCGTTATACTGAACAGCCCGCGGTCGAGCAGCGAGGGTCCTATTTTACCGTTTGTCTCATCAGGCAGGTCCTTCCATACGATCATGGATGCATTCAATTGTCGTGCCCTGACATCGAGTTCACGTTGCAGCGCGGGGACAATGTCGCAGATGTCTTCGCCTTCCACGAGTCCGATAGTGCCCTCGTCGCTGCAGGGAGAGCCGATAAAAAGCGTACGCTGGTACATGAGACGGGGGCTGAATGTTGCCAGTATTTTGATTGTCCGTGTGACCAATGGCGGTGCAACTATATCAACAGGCACATCCATGAGGAACGTAGGGGCAATGCCAATGCGGATGCCGGCACGAAGTATTACGGCATAGGCGAAGGTGAACTGGTCCTCGATGCCGCACTGGTCAAGGGTGCTGTACCACCAAAACCCTTCAAGAGGCGGCGGGAAACACCTCTCCCACAGACATTGTGGGATTTCTCCGGGATGGCTGACCCAATCGAATCTCAATATTCAGGGAATCAGGCATAGTCGAAATCAGCATATCACAAGCGTTTCAGGATTGCCACAGCAGCGGCGAGGTCGTCATCAGTCAAAAAAGTGCTTGTAGACAAGGTCAATGTCCTTGCCGACAGGGACCTGGCGTTGGAGCAGTTCCTGTCGGGGACTATGCCGCTCAAATAGCCGTAATCGGCGATGGCCAGAGCATATACAAAGGATGCGCCGAGATGTGTCTTTGCAAAAGCACGGACTGCTTTTTAACGCTGCCCGGGAGAATCGAAGATCACGGTCACAAAAGGGTAGGTTGCCATGCTGCCGGCGGGTTCCTCCATCACGGAAAGTCCCTTGATTTCCCTGAGCCCGGAAAAATAAAAAAGGGCCTTGAGCCTTTGCTGCTCTATTTCCTTATCGAGGCGGCCCAAACTGGCTGTGCCCGACGAACTGCCTGGCAACAGAGAGAGTTCGCAAAGGGAAATTGATAAGTGAAATCTTCCATTGCGGCCTTAATGATATTCCCTCTCCAGTTCCAGTAGAGTTGCGGCAGTTTGAATACAAACCAAAACAGGCTTGGACGATAGAACAGCCAGTAGCCGAAAAGGGCCGGGAGCAGTATGCCTTCGGACACTATGTCGCTTTTTACAAAACGCAGCATAACATCATCAAGAGTTTTGGCGAGCGTTTCGTCATGCCCTCTGCAATTGGCTATAACTGCCCCTCCCTCATAAGTGGTTATGCCTTTGCCCAGGCCAAGACTGAAAAAGGCCATGTCCCCCAGCGTCCCTGTTTTGGCGCCTTTATACCGTGCGCCGAGGGCCTGGGCACAGTCTTCAATGGTAAAGATGCCGTTCGCCTCCGCAATCTTTTTTATCATATCGAAATCAGCTGGTATGCCCGCGAGATGCACTGCCAGGATAGCCAGGACGTCGTCGTTGCGGCTGCATAATTCAGCAAGCATGGAGCTGTCATAGCTAAAATTGTCCCTGTTGATATCGCAAACCTCTGTTTTTAATCCTGCCCGTTCGATGGCCAGCGTAATAAGCGGACAGATATAGGAAGGGATTATGATGGTTTTTTTTGCTGACAGGAGTTTCAGGCTTTCGAGTATCACATAGAATGCCGCGGTCACGCTGAGGAAACCGCTCTGGCATAGGGGACATCCAGATAGTGCCTGAAGTCATTTTCCAGACAGTGCTGCAGACCCGTTGCCCCGAATGGCGGAAGGAAATCCCTTCCATGAAGCTGGAAACCCGCTGTTGGCGGTATTTCTTTAAAAATGCCCAGGCTCACCCCTCACTTCCCGCTCACTTTATGGCTGTCTTGAAAAAGGCTATTGATTCTTCGGCCACATGATCTTTCTGGTTATCGAGCGTGAGCATGTGATAGGTATCTTTCAGAAAGACCTTCCGTATGGTGGCTGAGCCTATATGGCGCTCTATGTAGTCCGCATTCCTGATGCTGGCCATGTCGTCTTCCAGCGCATGCAGTATGAGTGCAGGGGCATGCACTCCGCTTAAGGTTTTTTTCACGGTCTTTATTAATTTAAACAGCTCGTGCATGCTTTGCGATGGAAAACTGGAATAGGCGATAGAATTTTCACTGAGGGCCTTCTTGATCTGTTCTCTCATGCGCTCATTTTTTACGCCGTAGGGCTCGCGCTCGTCGTATGAGTAAAAATATTTTATGGGAGGATAATACGCTATCGGGAGCAGAAAACGATACCAGGGCAGACTCCAGCCGTCAAAGAAGAGCGTGGTTGAGAGCGCGGCGACAGATGAGACTTTGTCCTGTTCCCTGTATGCCAGATAGAGGGCCAGCAATGCGCCCATGCACAGCCCGGCAGCGGAAACGGTTTTGTGCCCTTTCCTGAGTTCTACAAAAGTTTCGCGCACGGTCTCATACCAGTCAAGCCATGTGGTATTTTTGAGGTCTTCGACAGAACTGCAGTGTCCGGCAAGACATGGGGCTTTTACTGTAAAACCGCTTTTGTGTAATTTTCTGGCAAGGGGTTTCAACTCGAAGGGGCTTCCGGTCAGTCCATGTATCAAAAGGATTGCATGCTCGCCTCCGGCCATATCGATCCCGCGGCTGCTCATAGTTGCCTCGCTATGAGCACCGCGTTGGTGCCTCCGAAGGCAAAAGAATTTGACATGGCAGTGCGCACATTCAGTCCTGTCCTCCCGGCGTTGGGAACATAATCGAGGTCGCAGTCCGGATCCGGTGTTTTAAGGTGCGCGGTTGGGGGGACAGCTTTGTTTTTTATAGACAGAAGCGTGATCACGAATTCAACGGCCCCGCCGGCCCCCATCAGATGTCCGTGCATGGATTTTGTTGAACTGACGGGGATTGAGTATGCTTTCTGTCCGAATATCTCCTTCAGCGCCTGTGTTTCTATGATATCGTTGGCTGTTGTCGCCGTCCCGTGAGCATTGATATAGTCTATTGAACCGGTCCCGGACAAGGCCTCCTCAAGCGCCTGCCGCATAGCGCGCACCTGCCCGTCAACAGCCGGGCCGGTGATGTGATGGGCGTCAGCCGTCGAACCGTAACCGGCTATCTCACCGTAAATGGTTGCCCCGCGTTTTCTGGCCCTTTGCATTTCTTCCAGTACCAGGACCGCAGCCCCCTCGCCCAGGACGAAACCTGTCCTGTCTTTCGAGAAAGGTTTGCATGAAGCCGCGGGGTCCTTCGCGTCCTCCAGGGCCAGCACGCCGAGCGATGCCCAGGCTTTAAGGGAACTGTAGGTAATAAGACTTTCGGTACCTCCTGCCAGCATGCAGTCCGCGAGGCCTGCCTTGATCATGCCGGTACGCCTCTCCGATTGCAACTGCCGATGACGAGCAGGCAGTCGAGTAAGTCAGGCCTGGACCCTTGAGCCCGTACCTGATCGAAATGTGCGATGCCGGCGCATTGCACATTATTTTCGTGATAAAGAGCGGGCTTACACGGGACGCCCCTTTCTTATATAACTGGCAGTGTAATTCGTCGATCGCGCATGCCCCCCCCAGTGCCGTTCCCATATAGACGCCTGCCCGCTCCCTTTCTTCATCATCGAGTGCTATGCCCGAATCATCCCAGGCCTGCTCGGACGCAACTAGCGCCAGTTGGGTGGTACGGTCGAAATTTCTCAGAAGCTTTACCGGGAAATGCCCGGACATATCGAGTGACACCTGGGCGGCAATTACGTTATTCTCCGGAAAACCTTCTGCTGAGATCTTCCTGACCGCTGATCTGCATTCCATCAGATTGCTGAAGGCTTCATAAACAGTGTTGCCGACAGGAGAAACAATGCCTATCCCTGTTACAGCCACTCTTCGCACTTATCCACCCATAACGCTACGATACATGCTGCTCCTCAACGAGCCTGTCGATTATGTCTATTACATCCTGTATGGTAGTGATCTTTACATCGCGATCTGGAATTTTAATTTTGAATTCGTCCTCCAGGGAGAACATGAATTCGATTTTGTCCAGGGAGTCAAGGCCGAGGCTTTCGAGCGTTGCCCCGCGCACAAGCACATCCTCATTGAGTTCCAGGTTGTCGATGAAAAGCTTTTTAATTATCTCAAAAGTAGTCATAAAGACCTCGCTATGAAGCTATTATTGCTATGCCCGCGGCCGTGATTATTACGCCGAGCCATTCGGTCCTGCTGACGCGTTCCTTAAGTACAAAGACAGAAAAAAGTACAATTATGATCTTTTGAAGACCTGTAAGGGGGAAGGCCACTGAGAGGGGAATGAAAGAAACCAGAATTATCCAGTTGATCATTTCGACAAAATACGCCAGTATGCCTGTAATGACCCATTTGTTTCTTAAGAGTTTGACGTAGTAGGCGAAACCGCAGGTCTCGCAGTGCGTCAAAGCGCCTTTTTTAAGGCATATCTGCGTAACGCTCTCCATCGTAGCTCCCAATATGAACAGAGGTGCCCAATTGATCAGTGACATATCAAAGACAATTAAGAATTACGAATGAAAAATTATCAATTGTGGAAGAAAATAATTTATTCATTCATTCTTAATTCCTGATTCCTAATTGTTAATTGTCTTTTGAGCACCTTTTCAGCAGTGCTTCAAAGAGATTTATGAAAAGGTCTGTTTCCTCGTAACTTATGGTCAAAGCCGGAGCGAGCGTGAATACATTTTTATAGTAGCCGCCTACGTCAAGCACTAATCCGTATTTCTTGCCGTTAACTTTGATATTTCCCTTCATCCCTTCCTGGAATATCCTGTCAGTAAGTTCCCTGTCAGGGGCGAGGCCGTCTTTTTTGGTAATTTCTATTCTCAGGGCGAGCCCGAGCCCGTCGATATCGCCGATCACTTTATGTTTTTTCTGCAATCCTTTGAGCCGGGAAATGAAATAAGCCCCTTTTTCGGCCACGATCTTCCCGAAGTTATTTTTCCGCAGGTATTCCATCACGGCCAGACCCGCGGCTGTGCCGAGGGGGTTGCTCGAAAATGTCGAATGCGTAGAACCGGGAGGAAATACCTGAGGGTTGATCAGTTCCTCCCGCGCCCAGAGCCCGGAGAGCGGGTTCAGCCCGTTGGTGAGCGACTTGGCGAAAGCTACGATATCAGGCTTTGTCCCGAAGTGCTCGATTGCCCATAGCTTTCCGGTCCGGTAGAATCCCATCTGAATTTCATCGTCCACGAGCAGGATATCATATTTCTTTAGTATGGCAGCGAGCTTGCCGAAATAATCAGGCGGAGGTATGATGTATCCCCCTGTTGCCTGGACCGGCTCTATAAAAAAGGCGGCATATTCCGCATCATTATTTTTCTTATCGACGATACCGTAATATTCGGTCTCAAAAAGTTTCTCGAATTGCCGTATGCATTCATATCCGCATGACGGGCGTTTCTTGCCGTAAAAACACCTGAAACAATAGGGGAAGGGAACAAATAACGCCCTGTTGCCGAAATGACCGTACTGTTTGCGATATCTGTAACTGCTTGTAAGTTCAGTAGCGGCAAGCGTCCTTCCATGATAACCGCCCATAAAAGAGAACATGAGGGATTTGCCTTTTCTGTTTGTGCGGACCAGTTTAATGCTGTCCTCCACTGCCTGTGATCCGCCGACATTGAAGTGGACCCTTCCCCTGACGCCAAACCGCTTCTCACATTCTCCTGAAATAGCAGCGGCAAGGAGTATCTTTTCCTTGTGAAGATATTGCGATGCAACCTGGGGGAGCGAGGTCATCTGGCGGTTATGTGCTTCTTCGATCTCTTTATTCCTGTACCCGAAATTAACTGCCGAGTACCACATCTGAAGATCCAGATAAGGCGTGTCTTTCATATCGAAGAGCCACGATCCCTCGCATCGAGAAAAAACTACGGGATTCTTGAGGTAATGGACTGTATCGCCATAGGAGCAATAGCGTGATTCCAATGCCAGGAGGTCCTGTTCACTTATCTGACGGCGTTCCATACCAACTGTTCCGATACATCCTGTCTGCAGGAATGGGGCCGTGCGATAACAGCCGTATGATCGATGAGGAGCCTGAGATTTTTTTCTATATAATTGAAATTGTCGAATGACGAGTGTGCCAGTTTATTTTCCCTGCAATGACCGGTCAGCTTTCCCTTCGAGAAGACATAGGCGGCTTTTTCAGCAAGACAGAAATCGCTTCTGCCGTCGCCCACATGAATAACGGGAAGTTCGCCGGCCGCCTTTTCCGAAGTCCTGCACTTGCAAGTTCCGGAAGAGCATTTCGCGCTGGCATAAGGGAAAAGGGCTTTAAGCGACCCTTTTTCATATGTCAGCCTGTTCGCATAAACAGGGACACCATTTACACCGGCATCAGCAAGAAGCCGCTCAATGAAAACCTTGAACCCGTCGCTGATAATTGCATGGGGAATACCGGATTTTCTGAGAAATTCTATGAATGGAATGAAACTGTTATCGATTGCGAAGTTGTCGGTATAAGCCAGCAGGTCTTCGATGGGTGCATCTATGAGCGACATCTGGTTTGCAAGGCAGTCCCTCGATCCGATCTTGCCATCTTCCCATAATCGCTCTGTATGTTCCCATTCAGGTCTGGCAAATTGTTTAATAATCGCATCGGTGATATCGGACTTAATCACGGTGCCGTCGAAGTCGATGGACACGAAAAAATTATTATCCATTATTGGCATTTAACAAAGCAAAGGGCATGCCAAAGAAAAAGCATTATTATTCAATGGGGATTATTTGGCATGAGGATGGAGTGCGAAAAAAATGTATACGTCTTCCGTAAGACTACTGTGCATGCTTCTCGGTGGGAAATCAGATCCTTGAGTTTCAGGCGTGCTTTATGTCGCTCTCTTTGGGAAGCGTAAAGTAAAACGTCGCGCCCTGACCCTTCGAACTCTCAGCCCATGTCCTTCCACGATGCAAGGAAATGATGCGGCGGACATTTGCCAGGCCGATGCCTGTGCCCTCAAATTCGTCCTGGCTATGGAGACGCTGGAATAGGCCGAAGAGCCTGTCAGCGTAGTCCATGTTAAACCCCACGCCGTTGTCTTTAACAAAGAAGATAAATTCGTTTCTCTCTTCTTTATACCCGATCTCGATTTCGGCACTGGGACGCGTACTCGTGAATTTAAGGGCGTTAGAGATGAGATTGACAAGGGCAAACTTCAGCAGCGCCGGTTCGCCATAGACATTGGGCAGATCACCAATCTTCCATGTAATGTGCCGTTTATTTTTCCTGTCAGGTGCTTTGCATAAAATGTCACGCATCCCCTCGTTCAATAGTTTACTTAATCTTACTTCTTTCATTTTAATCTTGCCGCGGCCGATACGGGAAAATGAAAGCATGGCATCGATCAGAGACTCCATTTTTTTGACAGCCTCGAATATCGAGAGCGCATAGTGGCGGCTTTTTTCGTCCAGTTGGCCCTCCATCCGCTTTTGCAGCAGCTCAAAAAAGCCCCGCATATGACGGAGGGGAGTTCTCAAATCATGGGAAACCGAGTAGTTGAAAGCATCGAGTTGTTCGTTCGCAACAGTCAACTCGGAGGTGCGCTCCTTTACCATATCCTCCAGGTGCGCCCTGTACCGGTCCAGTTCCTCTTCGGCCTGTTTGATCATGGTGACGTCGATTATTGCCGTTCGGGACGCAGGCCCGGCATCGTTCCCTTTCGCCGTTACAGACTCCAGCCGTGCCCAAAGCTGAGTTCCATCCTCTTTCAGCATCCTCACTCTGCACTTCTGATGCTCGCGTGTTTCAAAAAGCCGTTTATGGTGATGATAGTATATGTCCTGATCTTCCTTGTATATGAAGCGCGAGAGCGGCTGCCCGACCAGATGGCTTCTCTCTTTCCCCAGCAAGGCGGCAGCGGTAAGATTGGCCTCCAGGATTATGCCCTTTTCATCGAGGGTGACATATCCCACCGGGGCCAGGTCATAGAGGTCAAAATATTTTTCGCGAGAGGTTTCGAGTTCCTGCTGCGTACGCAGTAGTTCCTCATTCTGCATCTCCAGTTCGATCTGGTGGACCTGCAACTCGTGGACCAAGTCCCGCACGTCGGCAGGCGGAATTTTGTCCAAGTCCGCAGCGTCTTTAAGCAGCAGTTCTTCAGCCCGCCGGCGCAGGTCCGGATCATCCGTTATCCGGGACTTATCTTTTTCCTTCATAGTCTGCCTCCAACTTTTTGCGATCGCTGATGTCCCTGCATGCGCTCTGAAGCTCGGTCATATCTCCGCTTTCCTCGTACACAGGGCGAAACATTATCTCCACCCAGAGATAATCCCCGGACTTGCGCCTCATCCTGCACTCGGTCCTGAACTCAGCTTTGTGGGAGGACGCGGCCTCGTGCACAGCCTGAAGTGCCTTCTGAGCATAATCGGGATGAATATAGTCGAACATGCGTGTGCGGAGCAATTCCCCTGGTTCAAATCCCAACAGCCTCCGACTGGATGGGCTGACGTAGAGGCATGTGCTGTCAGGTGTCATGCTGATGATCATGTCCCCCATGTCCTCCACCAACAGGCGAAGCTGGGTCTCTTTCTCCTGCAAGGTATCCCGGAGCCTCTTTTGCCCGGTGATATCGACAAAGGTCAGGACTGCGCCCTCGATAATGTTTTCGATAGTGCGATAGGGCTGGATGCGCATCAGGTACCACCGTCCCTCCCTGGTTTGGACTTCCTCTTCCCTGGGGACCAGGTTGTCCAGCACTGTCCTGATGTCCCGGTCCATGGTCTCGTAGGTCAGCAGGCGCGTAACGATATGGCTGACCGGACGCCCGACATCTGTCGGAATCAGGTTGATGACCTCGGCGGCTGAGGGTGTGAATCGTTGAATGTTCAGTTTGTGGTCAACAAAAATGGTGCCGATGCCTGTGCTGGCCAGCAGGTTGTTCATGTCATTGTTGACCTGGTCCAACTCTTCAATCTTCTTTTGCAGTTCCGTATTGACGGTCACCAATTCTTCGTTGACCGACTGCAACTCCTCCCTGGAGGTCTCCAGTTCTTCGTTGGTGGACTGCAACTCCTCATTGGAAGACTGCATCTCCTCATTTGTCGACTTCAGTTCTTCATTGGAAGTCTCCAACTCCTCTGTAGCAGCCTGAAAGTATTCCTTCATGGCCATGAGTTCATGCTCCAGTTCAGAGATTCGCCCGTCTTTATCAGAGGCCGCTTCCTGGGGCGTCTCAGCGGCCTGAAGACCCCTGGGGGGCGTCTCCTCGAATACAACCATAAGCAGGCCACTTGCTGGTCCAGGCTTCTTCACAGGCTGCACTACAAGGTTTACCAGATGAACATCTCCGTTGACTGTGACCTTTAAGCCATTATACCTGACAGCAGCTGCCTGCGCGATGGCCTTGCGAACGGCAGCGCCCAATCCCGGCTTTAACTCGTCACGCACCATCCGGAGAAGGTTCAGACTGGCTGCTCCGGCGGCAAGCTCAAGGTAACGGCCTGTGCGGCCATGAATATAAAGCACTTCATACTCGGCGTTGATGAAGGCGCAGGCCGGTATATATTCGTCCAGCAAGGCCCTTTCAGCCAATTCGCGAATGTCCGCCTTCCTCTCCCGATCAACGGGATGAGCGGGCTGCTCGACCCAGGTCTCTGTTATCAGAGCTGGAGCGTAGGGGGCCGCCCGGGGCTTTGCATCTGCCCTGCGCCGGTAGATTTTCCACTTCTTGTCCTCTATGGAAAAGAGGTCTATATATTCACCTACCGTTTCCGAGCTGCCCAGGAAGAGATACCCTTCCCGATTAAGCGCATAGTAGAACATGGGCACGATTTTTTGCTGCAACTCCGGCTCCATGTAGATAAGCAGATTCCGGCAGCTGATCAGGTCGACCTTTGAAAAAGGCGGGTCTTTGACGATATCCTGTTTTGCAAATATGACCAGATCACGGATGCTCTTCCTGATGCGATAGGAACTGCCCTCCTGCGAAAAAGAGTGCTTGAGCCGTTCCTGGGAGACATCGGCGGCTATGCTTTCGGGATACACGCCTGTGCGGGCTTTTTCAATGGCGTCGGAATCAATGTCGGTAGCAAAGACCTGCACCTGAAAATCCTGTTTCAGCTTGTTTGCATGTTCCAGGAGCAGGATGGCGAGAGAATAGGCTTCTTCTCCAGTCGAACACCCCGGCACCCATACCCGCACGGAGCCGCCTGGCGGCTTCCCCGCAAACAAGTCCGGAATGACCTTTGCTTCGATAAACTCAAAGGACTTGGGGTCACGGAAAAAGTTGGTGACGCCGATCAGGAGTTCACGGAAGAGTGTCTCTACTTCCGCCGGATTATTTTGCAGATAGGAGACATAGTTGTCGATGCCTTCTATTTGAGTGACGGCCATGCGCCTCTGGATCCGGCGAAGGACGGTGTTTTTCTTGTACCTGGAAAAGTCATGGCCGGTCTCGGTGCGCAGAATGATGAATACCTTTTGAAAGGAGTCGGTCATGGGGACAGGAGCAGGGACAGACGCAGGTTTCAGGCCGAAGGCGTGTCTTGCAAAAGAGATCAATTGCTCCGGCATTTTCTCAGGAGGCAGGACGTAGTCTACAAGGCCGGTGGCAATAGCGCTCCCCGGCATTCCATCATATGCGGCCGACTCAGGGCTCTGCGCCATGGCCATTCCACCTTCGCCCTTGATTGCTTTGAGCCCAAGGGTGCCGTCGGTCCCGGTGCCGGAGAGTACGATGCAGATTGCCTGTTCCCGCCGGTCCTGTGCCAGGGAACGGAAGAAAAAGTCGATAGGCAATCTCAGCCCCCGTGGCGCGCCGGGTTCCATAAGGTGCAGTCTGCCGTGCAGAAAGGCCAGGTCCTTGTTGGGTGGTATCACATAAACGCAGTTGGGCTGCACTTGCATCCCATCCTCGACTTTGAATGTCTGCATACGGCTGTACTTTTTAACCAGATCGAGCAGGATGCTCTTATGGTCGGGGTCCAGGTGCTGCACAATGACAAAGGCAATCCCGCTTTCCGCGTCCGGTGGAATCGCGGCCAGAAACTTTTCGATAGCCGCCAGACCTCCGGCTGAAGCCCCGATGCCCACAACCGGGAAGGTAATCTCTGAGTCTCCCTCTACGCCGGCTTCAACAGGCCCGGCAGCAGGCCCTCTGCCTGGTGACTGTCTACGTGGTGACTGCCTACGGCTTTTCTTAGTCGGGTCCGTCTTTCTGTCCATCGCAGCCTCTTACAGTCCGTACTGTTTTACTTTATAGTGCAAAACCCTTACCGATATGCCGAGTATACTTGCGGCTTCGGTTTTGTTGTTGTCAGCGGCAGCAAGTGCTTTTTCAATATAGGTCCTCTCAAGCCGCTCGACAGCCGCCTGGACCGGAATGTCAAGCTTGATATCCTGTTCTCCTGCGCTGACGAGATTCTTTGAGAGTTCAGGCGTGGTGCAAATCTCGTCCACATCGATGGCATCTTTTGATGAGACAGCCACTGCCCTGTGGATAAACCATTTAAGTTCGCGTATATTCCCGGGCCAGGTATAATGCATGAGGTATTCCGTCAGCTTTCCGGTTGTTCCGGCAACGTTTTTGTGGTAAATATTGTTTGCTTCTGTAATAAAAGCGGATATAAGCAGCGGTATGTCCTCTTTTCGGTCTCTTAATGGAGGGAGTTCAAAGGCCACGCCGTTGATTCTGTAAAAAAGGTCGGAGCGGAAGGATGCAGACAAGTCAGAGAGTTCTTTATTTGTAGCGGAAATAAGTCTGAAGCTCACCCTGCGTTCTTTTGGGTCCCCGACCTTGTAGTAAACGCCGTCCTCGAGTACCCGAAGCAGTTTCGCCTGCACCATTTCAGGGAGTTCACCGATCTCATCGAGGAACAGCGTGCCGCCGTCTGCCCTTTCGACCAGTCCTTCCTTGAACGCAAGTGCGCCGGAGAATGCGCCTTTTGTATGGCCGAAAAGTTCACTTTCGAATATCTGATTCGGCAATGCGGAACAGTTGATGGCCACCATTTCTTTTGAAGTTCCCGAAAGCGCATGTATCCACTCTGCAAGCTTCTCCTTGCCTGTGCCCGTTTCCCCCCTGATCAATACCGGAATGCCTGATGACGCTACCATGGGGACCCTGTCAACGATAGTTTTCATCCTCCCTTCGCCTGAGGTTATGAAGGGTGGAATAATGCTCTTGATTTTACGGTCCAGGGAAGTGATTTTCTTCTGTAGGGACCTGTTTTCAAGGTACACGTTGAGCTCCCGCTTGAGTTTCCCAACGTCCAGAGGTTTCGTGAAATAATCGGCTGCGCCTTCTTTAAGGGCCGCGATAGCGTCATCGAGAGAGACATATGCTGTAATAACTATTACGACCGGGTCCGGCTCAATGTCCTTTAATTCATGCAGGAAGTCTATCCCGTTTCCATCAGGCAGCCGGATATCGAGCAGGACGGCATCCGGAGTGTCCCCTTTAAGCGAGTCCCTCGCGCTGCTCAGGGAAGATGCTGTATTTACATCGAAGGTATCTTCGAGCGCAATCTGTATTGATTCGCTGAAGTGTGTCTCGTCATCCACTATCAGGACCGAAGGCCTGCGGTTCTTATTAACCAATGCGCACCTTCTCCCGCGGCAGAACAAATGTGATGCATGCGCCTTTGACCAGTCTGGACAATGAAAGCATGCCGCCGTGCGCCAGGGCTATTTTCTGGGTCAGATAAAGACCGAGGCCCGCCCCTTTTGACCGGGTTGTAACAAAGGGAGCGATAAGGCCGTTAATGTCCGTTTGCGCGGGGAACCCCGAACCGTTGTCTTCGTAGACGATCTCTGCAACGGATTTGTTGTCCGGTGAAGGCGTCCTGACGGTGAGTGAGACAGTGTCCGCACCTGCCTGCACGCTGTTTCTGAAAAGATTGTCCATAAAAAGCCTCATGTAGAAAGTATCTCCGTAAACGCGGGCCTCGGAGCACGAAGAAAGTTTAATGCCGATCTTTTCGGATATCTCTGTAACAAACGGTTTCAGATCTATCCAGCGGGCATCAGTAATCGCTATTTCCTTGCCGTAAAGCAGGAGATTATCTATAATCTGTTGTGTCCGGTACAATTCCTCGGTCATCAGCACCATGAAACGCTGCGTAAAGCGCGCGTCGGAAAAACGTTCCGGCAGTACCTGCACAAGGTTTGATATCGTGGCAATCGGCGTTCTAAGCTCATGTGCAAGCGTTGCCGTCATGCGGCCGAGCAGTGCCAGTGCCTCTTTTTCGTTCAGTTCCTTCGTGAGTTCGGCCTGTCTTGTCTCGAACTGTTCCTTCATGACCCGGGTCCGTTTTCTTCTTTCCGCCAGAATAGCAAGTGTTGTAAAGACAAGCAATGTGGTGACTATCCCCTCGACAATCTGGGGGTAGTCAGGATTGAATACCTCTTCCTGCACATAGGTGTTCTTTATATAAATATCGATGCCCCTGGTCCCTTCATGAAAGGTGAAAAGATATTTTGCCACGCTCCTGTCGAGTTTCTCATTGGCCCCGGTATCGACGGCAATCAATTTATTGCTCATCGCTTTTTTTACGTACTTTCTCAGGAAGTCGAGGGTCTGGTCGGCGGTAACTCCACGGAAGGAAGTTTTAGAGGCGGCAATAGCGTTTTCGACCTCCCGTCTTACTTCGCGCCGGAGCTTTTTTTCGTCTTCAACATTTTCAATGTTGCCGATAAACAACACTACAGCAAGTCCCACGCTCACTGCTATGAGAAGATAAATGACAAACTGTATTATGCGTTTCGATATAACATCGCCGGACTGTGCCATAGTTATCTTATATACGCCTCCGTCACATATCTCCTCATCATTCTGTGAGTATTGAAGTAATAAGCATTTTTGCCTATCGCGTTCTGCATAATGCGCAGCCAGAGCTTTTTGTCGTTGTAGAACGCCGGCATAATAATGCTCTCCAGTTTGTAGTACAGGTCATCCGCGTCGCGGTCCGGATCGGCCGGTATGTCGGGAGACGGCCCTATTGCCCATCCGGTATACCCTTCGATATGCCCCTCGATCCACCATCCGTCGAGTACGCTGAAATTAGGGACCCCGTTGTGGGTCGCCTTCATTCCGCTTGTCCCCGATGCCTCGAGCGGCCTGAGCGGGGTATTGAGCCACACATCGACACCGGACACCATCTTCAGAGCAAGGTCCATATTGTAATTTTTCAGAAATGCTATGCGTATTTTGTCCCTGAGCCGCTCTTTTACCTGGAATATGCGCTGTATCAGTTTTTTGCCCGATTCATCTTGCGGATGGGCCTTTCCCGCATACACAATTTGAAGTCTCCCTTCCGCCATGCGTGCCAGCCGTTCCATATCGGTAAAGAGCAGGTCCGCTCTCTTATACGCCGTTGCCCTCCTGGCGAACCCGATGGTAAAGGTGTCATAATTCATGCCTGCCTGGGTCTCCCGGTTCACATGGTCAATCAGTTGCTTCTTGGCTTCCATGTGCGCTTCCCATAACTCATTGTCAGGTATGCGTCCGACCCTGACAAATATCTCAGGCTCATTTGCCCAGCCGGGGAGGTATTTGTCGTAGAGCTTTTTAAAGCTGTCGCACGTCCATGTAAAAGAGTGGACCCCGTTCGTTATGGCGTTGATGTGATACCCGGGGAACAGACCCTGGGAGACTTCGCCATGCTTTTTAGCCACTCCGTTTATGTAGTTGCTCAGGTTCAGTGCGAGCAGAGTCAGATTAAGGTACTCCTGTCCGGAGAATTCCTTCACAGCGCTTATGGGAATCACTTCCTTCATTATCCGCTGGACCGTATCATACGTGAATTTGTCGTGACCCGCAGCCACAGGAGTGTGCGTGGTAAAAACACAGAGGCTCCTGACTTTCTCGACATCCCATACGAGCTTCTCGTCCCATACCTCTTCGATGTCTTTTTTGTATCTTTTCAGGAGTTCAAGCGTCAGCAGGCTCGAATGACCTTCGTTCATATGATATTTTTTGATCTGGAATCCCAGTTCATCGAGCATTCGGGAGCCGGCGATGCCCAGCACAATTTCCTGTTTAAGCCGGTAATCTCTGTCGCCGCCGTAAAGGCTGAAGCAAATTTCCCTGTCCCCGGGAGAATTCTCCGGCAGGTCGGTATCAAGAAAAATAACGGGTATCTTTCCGCCGGTGGCACTTTCGACAACATATATCCACGCCCCGACAATTACCTCTCTTCCCTCGATATAAACAACTACCTGCTCTTTGACATACGCCATGAACTTCTGCGGGTCCAACTCATCGGGCTTTTCGGTTTGTCTGCCGTATATATCAAGCTCCTGTTTGAAGTATCCTTTCTTGGTCAGCAGGGTCACTGCAACCATCGGAAGCTTCAGGTCAGCGGCTGATTTAATGGTGTCCCCGGCCAATACGCCCAGTCCGCCGCTGTAGGTGGGCATATCACTGCGTATCCCGATTTCCATTGAAAAGTATGCTATCTTTTGCTCTTTTATGAAGGGATCTATATCAAAAAAATTCATGCGTGGTCCTCCAATAATAATTACGAATTAATAATTAACAATTAATAATTAACAATTATGGTGGAAAGGCTCCTTAATTCATAATTCATAATTATAATTATAATGCCAAAGGTATGCTGTTTGCTCTTCTGAATAATTCGTCGAGGGCTGCCTGCCCGTTTTCGCCCAGTTCCGTCGTGTAATCGTTCACATAGAGCCCGATATGTTTGAGCATTACATCTTCATCCATTTCAGAGGCGTATCTCTTAATGTAAGGCATTGCCTCGTTTCTATGCGACAGCGAGTAGTTTATACTTGTACGTATCAGGTTTTCAACGGTTTCCATTACCTGTATTCCGAGAGATTTTTGAGCTATAATGCCGCCGAGGGGTATCGGCAGACCGGTCTCTTTTTCCCACCACTCACCCAGGTCGATTATCTTGACCAGGCCGAAATCCGGATAGGTAAAACGGCTTTCATGTATGATCAACCCCGCATCCACCATACCCTCATTGACCGAACGCATAATACTATTGAAAGGCATACTGACCAACTCGGCAGGCTGAGTGTTAAAGGAAGAAGCAAAATAGAGCTTCAGGAGAAGCGCGGCTGTAGTGAGCCTGCCCGGGATCGCTATTTTCAGTTCTTTTAAGGGCTTTTGAAAGAAAAATCTTTTCTGGTCTTTTGCAATCACCAAAGGGCCGCACCCCCTGCCAAGCGCCCCTCCTGCCCTCAGAAACCGGTAATCTTTCTGAAGATGATAGAATGCGTGGCATGATACCTTTGACACGTCGAGCGCTTTGTCGACGGCGAGCCGGTTCAGCGTCTCCACATCTTCTATCCTCAAGGCAAAGTCAAGGCCCTGCGTATCGATAAGCTTGTTGGCAAGTGCGTAAAAGATGAAAGTATCGTTCGGACAGGGAGAAAAACCCAGACGTATCATAATCAAAATTCTACCATTAAATAAAAGGTATTTACTACAGGGAATGCGGGCCAAAGTCACACTAAAATCATCTTTTTGGGGGAAATGACGATGGGAAACAACCAGTTTCCCGGATGTGAGAAGTAAGGTTGCAATATGCACCAGTGATGTTGTAAAGTTAAACTGTTGTGACAAGTTTCATTGCTCAGGAACTGCGTGAAACAGATTGGGCTTACTACATCAGCGGGGGGCTTTGCAGATGACATCGCCCTTGAGGGTCCTGCATCTTGAGGATGACCCTCTTGACGCCGAACTCATCAGATCGGCCCTCGATGAGGAAGGTGTCGATTTCGATATCTGCCGGATAATGACACGCGACGATTTTGTCGTGGCGCTCGAAAGCAACGGTTTCGATATAATCCTGTCCGATTATTCCTTGCCAAATTTTGACGGTCTGTCTGCGCTTGCTATTGCAAAAGAGAGATTTCCGGACATACCGTTCATTTTCGTTTCAGGGAGGATGGGCGAAGAATTTGCCATCGAAACACTTAAGAATGGCGCTACCGACTACGTCCTTAAAGCCAATGTTGCAAGGCTTGCGCCGTCAGTGCGACGGGCCTTGCGGGAGGCGATAGAGAGGTCGGAGCTTAAACAGGCGGAGGCGGCGCTGAGGAGGTCCGGGCAGAAGTACCGGAGGCTCTATGAGAATCTGTGCGATGGTTCAGCTGCTATTGACATGAGCGGACGCATCGTCGAGTTCAACCGCGCGTTCCAGGAGATGCTAGGTTATTCGCAGGAAGAAATATACCGGTTGTCGTATCACGACATCACTCCGGAACGATGGCACGCTGCTGAGGACATGATTCTGAAGGAGCAGGTGATGGAGAGGGGTTTTTCGGACTCTTATCAGAAAGAGTATATCACCAAGAACGGCACCGTTTTTCCGGTCGAACTGACAGCTTATCTTGTGCGGGATGAGGAGGGCACTCCAACAGGGATGTGGGCAATTGTGCGGGACATCACCGAGCGCAAGCAGGCTGAAGAGTCACTGCGGAAATTTGCCAATGAAATAAACGATCTTTATAACAATGCCCCTTGCGGCTATTACTCTCTGGACAAGGACGGCGTATTTGTGCGGATTAACGATACAGCGCTTTCATGGCTTGGATACACGAAGGATGAAGTGGTCGGAAAGATGCGGTTTGCCGAAATTATCACACCCAGAAGTCTGGAGTTATTCGAGGTGATGTTTCGCGTTTTTAAAATGCAGGGGTGGATACGTGACCTGGAATACGAGATGGTCCGCAAGGATGGGTCAATATTGCCGGTGCTTCTGAGTGCGACGGCTATCATAGATGCGGAAGGCAACTTCATCATGAGCCGAAGCACAATGTTTGATATCACCAGGCGTAAAGAGCTGGAAAAACATACGGCCTCAACAAATGAACTGCTGAGACTCTTTTCTCAAAAGGCTTCGGCCCAGGAATATTTTGATGGTGTTGTGAAAAAAATAAGTCTTTGGAGCGGCTGTGAATGTGTCGGTATCAGAGTGTTGAACGGAGAAGGGACAATACCATACGTATGCTATACCGGTTTCACCAGGGAATTTTGGGAATCGGAGAATTTACTTTCAATACACCGGGACCAATGCATCTGCATCCGGACGGTCACGGGAAATTTCGAAGTGCAGGACATGCCGTATGTGACATCCAGTGGTTCATTCCACTGCAATAACATGATGGATTTTGTTGCCGGACTTTCAGTGGGACAAAGAAAGAGGTTCAGGGGAACATGTGCATGCGCAAAGTATGGTTTTTCGACTGTTACTATTATCCCTATCCGGCATGACGATGCCATGCTGGGCGCTATTCATATCGCAGACAGAAAAGAAAACGTGATATCAACGCGGACCCTTGAGTTTCTCGAGTCATTGTCCCATCTTATCGGAGCGGCGGTTTACAGGTTTACCCTTGAATACGAAAGAACCAAGTTGCAGTCAGAAGCAGTGAGGGCAGCGCACCTTGCTTCTATCGGTGAATTGGCAGCCGGCGTGGCGCATGAAATTAATAATCCCATAACCGGAATTATAAGCTGTGCCGAACTGTTTTTGGACAAATACGATGACGGCAGCAGGGAGAGCGAACTTGCCAACCGGATCATAAAAGAAGGCGTCCGCGTTGCCAATATTGTCAAGAGTCTCCTTTCTTTTGCCAGGGAGGGCGGGGAGGAAAAGCGCCCGGTCGGAATTGCAGATATCCTTGTTGAAGCCCTTGCATTGACAAGGGCAATGTTAAAAAGAGATGGCGTCGAGATCAAGTTATCAAGTATGCCTGAACCCCAGACCGTTAAGGCAAATTTTCAGCAGATACAGCAGGTTTTCTTGAATGTCATAAACAATTCGCGATATGCCTTAAACCAGAAGTACGGCGGCACCTCCGGCGAAAAACAGATTCGTATCACTTTTGGGAAGATAACAAAAAATAATATGCCCTACGTGCGGACCATATTCCTGGACAATGGGACCGGCATATCAGGGGACATGATCGACAAAGTGACAGATCCTTTTTTCTCAACCAAGCCTGCGGGTGTCGGCACGGGATTGGGATTGAGTATCAGTCACGGCATTATCAGCGACCATAACGGCATGATGATGATTGACAGCGTTGAAGGAGAATTTACAAGGGTCATAATTGACCTTCCGGCGTACAGGCAGAGTGAGGAAAAATGAAAAGTAAGATTCTGGTAGCAGATGATGAAGAGAGCATAAGGTTTGCTTTTGAAAATTTCCTTTCCAGTGCGGGCTACGAAGTAACTTCGGCGGCAAACTATAGTGAGGCTGTGGCCTGCGTGTCCGAAGCTGATTTCGATCTGATATTCGCAGATATTATTTTAGGCAATGGCTCCGGGATAGATATACTGCGCAAGATAAGAGAAAAAGGCATTGTTTGCCCTGTGATTATAATTACAGGGGTCCCCGATATAGAGACCGCATCAGAGGCTGTCCGGCTTGGCGCCTTTGACTATATCCCTAAACCTGTAAGGCGCGAAACTATATTGAGAGTATCCCAAACCGCGCTCCAGTTCAAGGCGCTTACGCTCGAAAAGGAAAAGTACCGCTCCAATCTCGATGCCATCTTCAGGAGTGTTAGGGACGCAATTATAACTGTGGATACTGATTTAAGAGTGATAGCGGTCAATGAAGCGGCAACAAATATATGCGGACATCCCCCTGATATTGCGGGACGCATTTTTGCCCCTTGGCAAAGTGAATGCGACGGAAAATGCCTGGAATTGATTAAAAGGGCCATTGAAAACAAACAGCCTCAAGAAATCCATCACGTTGAATGCAGGCATAAAGAACGCCCCTATCAGGTTGTGAACCTTAATTCATATCCGCTGGTGTATCAGCAGGGCAAAGTGTCGGGGGCTGTTTTGGTTGTCAGAGACGAAACGCGTTTAACGAATCTGGAGCGGGACCTTCATGAGCGGTTCCAGATGAACAATATTATAGGCAAAAGCGAGGAGATGCAAAAAATTTATGCACTCATCGAAACTCTTTCAGGTGTGGAGGCAACGGTGCTGGTCACGGGAGAGAGCGGGACCGGCAAGGAACTTGTGGCCGAGACAATTCATTACAGGGGACCGAGACGCGAGAAGCTGTTTGTGAAGGTGAATTGTACGGCGTTGTCCGATGATCTTCTTGAGAGCGAATTGTTCGGGCATGTAAAAGGCGCCTTTACCGGCGCCATCAGGGACGAGATAGGACGGTTTAAAAGGGCTGACGGCGGCACAATTTTTTTGGATGAGATAGGCGATATATCCGCGCGAATGCAACTGAAGCTGCTCGGCGTCCTCCAGAAAATGGAATTTGAAAGAGTTGGAGACTCGACCCCTATAAAAGTCGATGTCCGCGTCATAGCAGCCACTAACGCCGACCTCAGGGAGAAAATCAGGCTCGGCAAGTTCCGTGAAGACCTGTATTACAGGCTTAAGGTCGTGGAAATGCATTTGCCTCCCCTCAGGGAAAGAAAAGAAGATATAATGGTCCTGATACCCCATTTTTTGAATAAACTCAATAAGAAGTTGAAGAAACAGATAATTGACGTGTCTTCAGAGGTCCTGAGACTTTTTATGAAATATCAGTGGCCGGGTAATGTGAGGGAACTGGAGCATGTTATGGAGCATGCCTTTGTTGTGAGCCGGCAATCGATTATTACCGTAAATGATCTTCCGGCCGATTTAATATATTCTGCCGGCCTGGATGAGATCGCTTTTGATACTCCCCTTAAGGATGATCCACAGCCAATAATTCAGGCCCTGGAAAAGACTGCATGGAATAAATCTGAAGCCGCAAAGATTCTCGGATTGAGCAGAAGCACTATGTATAGAAAGATAGAGGAATACAAAATTAAAAGACATTAAACGCCGGCACCCTATGTGTCATGACACAACATTGTATCATTACAGAGTTGTTTCATGACGCAGTTCTCCGGATGGCCCAACGATTTCTATCATTTTCCCCTTCAGTCTTAACTCGTTTTAATCATTGGACAAATTAAGGCACTCAATATTGTTCAGTGCTCCGGCATCTTTTTTGATATCCATTTATTGTGAAGCGGATTAAAACTGAGAATAAATTATGCCCTTTAACCAAAAATCCCCATAAGGATTGTTACTGCGCAGACATGAACAGTCAGAAGATATTTAGGGCCCTTTCTTATTGTTGCGGTGCTTTCGAGCAATGCGAGGTGTATATAAAACATTCACAAGCAGATATGGACTTTAAACATAAGGTCCAGGGAGGACAAGATGATTAAGAACTTAAAGTTAGGGATGAGGTTGGGATTAGGGTTTGGCGCAGTTACCGTACTTATGATAATTTTGGGGTTTATCGGGGTCTATAGCATGGGCCACATACAGGATAAACTTGAACGCATCGTAAAAATCAACAATACGCGTATGGAATACTCCAATGATATTGCCAGCCGGGTGCGTGAGATATCCATATCCATACGCAACTTTCTACTGCTGACGGATGCCGGGAAGAGACAAGAGCAGATAAAAACTATAGGCGACAACAGGGATAAATACAATGAGGAACTGAAAAAGATCGAGGAAATGACGACTAAAGATGATATAAAAGGCCAGGCGGCAATAGCAAATTTCAAGGCTGCAGCGGAAACTGCAAAGCCTTTAAACAGCAAAGTAGTGGAACTGGCCAAGGCAAACAAGAACGCGGAAGCTATCGATTTCATGAACGCGGAAACACGCCCCGCAATTCGCAAATTGATCGAGTCTGTAGATCAGTTGACGGAGCATCAGAAAATCCGCAACCAGGAACGTTATGAAGAGGCAGCGAAGGCTTACAAAAATGCAATGTTACAGATGTTCATCATCGGAGGCATTGCAATTGTGCTCGCCGTAATAATCTCAGTGTTGATTGCGCGGAGCATAGTCCTGCCATTGCATAAAGGCATTGAAGTTGCCGGAAAGATCGCAGAAGGCGACCTGACTTGCGAGGATCTGGATGCGAAATCAAAGGATGAAATAGGCGATTTGGCCAGGGCATTGAACATAATGAAGAAATCACTATGCGATATGATAGGGAAGTTTTCAGACACGGCCAGTCATGTTGCCTCATCATCGGAAGAGCTGTCAGCTACAGTAACCCAGATAACAAAGAGAGTGGAGGAACAGGCGAACAAGGCGAACCAGGTGGCAACTGCATCCGCACAGATGTCACAGACTGTTCTCGACATAGCAAAAAACAGTTCCGATATAGCGTCTTCATCGCAGGGAACCTTAAAGACAGCGAAGGATGGCGAGCGTATAGTGGGTAACACAGTCAATGAAGTGCAGGAGATCTCGGCGACCGTGGAAGATCTTGCGGCAATCTATGATGGCCCTGGGGGACCGTTCCAAACAGATAGGAGAGATAGTCAGCGTAATTAAGGACATAGCAGACCAGACAAACCTTCTTGCGTTAAATGCTGCCATAGAAGCAGCGCGTGCCGGAGAGCAGGGGAGAGGATTTGCTGTAGTTGCGGATGAAGTCAGGAAGCTTGCTGAAAAGACCGCACATTCGACATCTGAAATAGGAGGGATGATAAACGCGATACAGGCAGAGACAGAAAAGGCTGTAGTCTCGATGGGAGAAGGGACAAAAAAGGTGAAAGTGGGAGTGGAACTTGCAAATCAGGCAGGAGAGGGTCTCCATAAGATAGTTGACAGTGTTAACGGTCTCCAGACCATGGTGCAGCAGATAGCGTCCGCAACAGAGGAAATGTCAACGGTATCTGAGCAGATAAGCGGTGACATAGAGGTCATAGCAGCTGTATCAAAAGAGACGAGTGCCGGGTCCTGTCAAATAGGACAGGAATCGGCCAACTTATCCAAGATGGCGACAGAACTGAGAACAGATGTCAGCCGCTTCCGGGTCAACAGGAACGGAATTAATTAACAATGAATACAGCCTATTGTATAAAAAAAGGCATAGGAGGTGTTAAATGGACGCATTAGCAACGCAGGATTCTTTGGTGCTTGTCGAAGCGGAAGACAAGAGAAGTGATTTGCTGCAGCTTGTGACCTTTGGCCTCGGCGGTGAGGAATATGCAGTGGATATACTGAAGGTGCAGGAAATAAACAGGATGAAAGAAATAACAAGGGTGCCCAATGCGCCTTCCTATGTTGAGGGCGTCATTAATCTGAGGGGGAAGGTAATGCCGGTAATAGATTTAAGGAAAAAATTCGGACTTGAATCAAAGGAAAACGATGCCCAATCAAGAATAATGATAATAGACATGCAAGGCATAACTATGGGACTTGTAGTTGATGAGGTATCCGAGGTATTGAGGATCCCGTCACACATAGTTGATCCAACACCTCCGGTGGCCTCTGAAGCAGGTACGGAGTTTATAACCGGCATAGCAAAGCTGGAGGAAAGACTGATAATACTTCTTGACATGGACAGACTGATAGGGAAAACGGAAGTTACGCTGACGCTTTCCTGAAATTGGCGTTAATGCTTTGTCGGGGGAAAAGATGATGCTTGTATCGGCTATGTCTGTTTTGCTCCAGTTCGTGGCGGCATGCCTGTCTGTCAGGCTGATCCGCATTACCGGCAGACGCAGGGCATGGACGCTTATTGCTGCGGCAATTACTCTTGCAGCTCTCAGGAGGGGCCATGAGCTGATCAAGCTGATATTTGCAAATACAGGCAATCCGCCAGATACTATAGGAGAAATATTCTCTTTCTCGACTTCAATGTGTATGGTAATCGGCGTAGCATATATTGCGCCGGTTTTCCTGTCAATAAAACGCTCCGAAGATAAAATTAAACAGGCTTATACTGAACTCGACCAGATATTCAACAGCTCAGCAGACGGCATGCGAGTGCTGGATAAGTACTGCAACCCTCTTAAACTAAACAGGACCTTCCTGCATATGCTGAACATGAATAAAGAAGAGGCCATGGGCAGAAAGTGCTATGAGATGTTTCCTTGTCAGCGAAGAGAAACGTCGAACTGTTCCATTTTGCGGGTTATGAGAGGCGAGGAATGTTTTGAGGAAGAGATTATTATAGAACGGAGTGACGGAGCAAAAATATTCTGTATTTTGCACGTGACGCCTTTTTATGGCCCTGATGGTGCGTTGGCAGGCATTATAGAAGACTTCAAGGATATCACAGAGAGGAAAAAGCTCGAACTCCAATTGATGCAGTCACAGAAAATGGAGGCAGTGGGAAGACTTGCGGGGGGTGTGGCCCATGACTTCAACAATCTGCTGACTCCCATTATCGGCTATAGCGATTTAGTATTGACCGAACTTCCTGAAAATCATTTTGCGAGAGACAAAATCAGGGTCGTCAGGGATACCGGAAGCCGGGCGGCTCATTTGGTGAGGCAGCTTTTGGCATTCAGCCGAAAGCAGGTGCTTAAAATGAAGCCGGTGAACCTGAATGAGATTGTCTTAAATATGACCAGGATATTCGAGTTGACTATAGGAGGGGACGTAGAGTCGGAACTGAAGATAGATAATCCTGTCAAGAACGTATTGGCTGATGCGGGGCAAATAGAACAGGTCTTAATGAATCTGGTTATAAACGCCCGCGATGCAATGCCTGACGGAGGACGACTGACAATCGGAACAGCTGATATATATCTTGATGAGACATACGAGCCGGCGCAAAACCAGCCGGTGAAACCCGGTCCATATGTAATGCTGTCGGTGACCGACACAGGAACGGGAATGAGCCCTGAAATTCTGGAAATGATATTTGACCCGTTCTTTACAACAAAAGGAGCCGGGAAAGGCACAGGGCTGGGTTTGTCAACCACTTGCGGGATCATAGAGCAGCATAACGGATATATTTGGGCATATAGCGAACCCGGCAAAGGAACGGCAATCAAGGTCTGCCTGCCGGCCATTGAGGCACAGGTGGAAGAGATAAAACGGGATAGGCCGACATTAGCAGTCAAAGGGACGGAAACAATACTTGTGGTCGATGATGAACCTCTCATCAGAGAATTTGTCGCCGATGTGCTACGGCCGTTAGGGTATAAGATACTGGAGGCGTCCTGTGCAAAAGACGCATTAAAGATGTGCGGGAATAATCAGGGTAAGATAGATATTTTATTAACAGCCCTTGTTATGCCGGGAATGAATGGGCGGGAATTGGCCGCGATATTTCAGGAGAAAAGACCTGGGTCAAAGGTGATTTTCATGTCCGGCTATAAGGAGGCATTAGTTTCTGATTCCGACATATCCGCTCCAAAAGGATTATTTATACAAAAACCTGTTATAGCGGAGAAACTGACAGTTAAAGTAAGAGAAGCATTAGTTGACGGATGAATAAAGCCGGCTTATCCCTGATATTCTTGATTATCGTGTTGAATCTTTGTTAAAATACTCAGTTTAGTGTTGACTGAACGGGTATTTATGAAAAGTTTCCTGAAGTGCATCAAATTAATGGGATTGCTCATCCTGTGCATAACAGCCGAAGCCGGGTGTGGTTATGATATCGGGATCGGCGTGCCCGCCGACAGCAAGACGGTTTTTATTCCGGCTTTTATCATATTCGTTATTCTATTGTTTGTATCTGTTCTTTTCGCATATTTATACAGGCTAACTAAACGATCTGAAGTATCGCTCATTAAAAGCGAGAAAAAACTGAAGGATATCACTTCTTCCTTAGCTGAAGGCATTTACGTATTGAATGAACAGGGGCATATTATTTTTATGAATCCCGGGTCGGAACATCTTTTGGGATGGACCTTTACGGAATTGTCCGGTAAAAGCGCCCATGACATTATTCATTGCAGTAAAGCGGATGGCTCCCCATTATCTTTGGAAGAATGCAGTATGCATAATGTCATCAGGACCGGGATCCCATTCGTCTCAATGGATGAGTTTTTGACGCGAAAAGACGGAACGAGATTCCCCGTATCCATTGTTTCCAGCCCCATCATGGAAAATGGTAAAGTTGTTGCCTCGGTTACAGCATTCAGGGACATTACTGAGAGAAAGCGGATAGAGATAGAGCGGGACAAACTGATCGTTGAGCTTCAGGAGGCACTTGCCAAAGTCAAGCTGTTATCAGGATTATTGCCGATATGCGCCTCCTGCAAAAAAATCCGTGATGATAAAGGATATTGGAACCAGATAGAAACCTATATAAGCGAACATTCCGAGGCCCTTTTCAGTCATGCAATCTGTCCCGAATGCGGGAAAAAACTCTATCCTGAATATTACGACAAAATATGGGGTAAGGAAGATAAAAAAGAAGATAAACAAGAGTGAAGAGCGGCAAACGGCTCTTTCGCGGATACCCCTGTCGGCAGACGTTCGTTAATTGGCCGACACCTTGATAAATAACCGTTATATGTGCTAAATTCTATATTCAAAACACACGCCGGTAAAGATCTTCTGATGGTCTCAGCGGTTCAAATTATTTTTTTGATCCAATGAGTTAATGAAGATCAGGCGGAGGAAAAAACCGTAGGAGGGACTATGAGTATCGTAACCATGAAGGAACTGTTGGAAGCCGGTGTCCATTTCGGCCATCAGGTGAAGCGATGGAACCCGAAGATGAAAAAGTTTATTTTCGGGGAGAGAAACGGGATCCACATTGTGGACCTCCAGAAGACGCTTAAGGGGCTTGTAGAGGCGTACAACTTTGTCAAAAGCGTGGCGGCCACCGGGGCTCCGGTGCTTTTTGTCGGCACCAAGAAGCAGGCGCAGGATTCCATTTCGGAAGAGGCCAGAAGGGCCGGCGCATTCTACGTTAACAACCGCTGGCTCGGCGGGATGTTGACCAATTTTACTACTGTCAAAAAGAGTATCGAGCGGCTGAAAAAGATCGACACTATGAAGGAAGACGGCACTTATAATGTCCTGAAGAAAAAAGAGGTCTCGATGCTCGAAAAGGAGAGGGCCAACCTGGAAAAGAACCTTTGCGGTATAAAAGATATCCCGTCACTGCCGGGGGCGCTTTTTATCATAGATCCCAGGAAAGAGAGGATTGCCGTTGCGGAGGCCAAAAGACTTTCCATTCCTATTGTTGCAGTTGTAGACACTAATTGCGACCCTGACGAAATAGATTATGTGGTCCCCGGTAACGACGATGCAATACGCGCAATAAAACTCATTTCTTCCAAGATGGCCAATGCTATTCTGGAAAGCAAGAGCGAGCTTGAAAAAGCGAAGGAAGATAAGGCCGCCCAGGAGGAGATAGGTGCGAAAATCGCTGCCGACGAGGGCAAGGAGGTAGCTGCAGAATGATCACGGCGGAAATGGTAAAGGAGCTGCGGGAAAAAACAGGGGCGGGCCTTATGGACTGCAAGCGGGTACTCTCCGAGAGCAGCGGCGATATGGAAAAAGCAATTGA
This sequence comes from Nitrospirota bacterium, assembly GCA_963796345.1. Lineage (GTDB taxonomy): Bacteria > Nitrospirota > Thermodesulfovibrionia > Thermodesulfovibrionales > Dissulfurispiraceae > JADFXI01. The sequence goes on from CAWCLI010000015.1 coordinate 638,313, forward strand.
CATGCTCAGGCAAAAGGGACTGGCGACTGCTGCAAAGAAGTCTGCGAGATCGGCATCGGAAGGTCTGATAGGCTCTTATATACATATGGACAAGCTCGGAGTCATGGTTGAGATCAATTGCGAGACCGATTTTGTTGCCCGGACAGATGATTTCAGGGGCCTTGTCAAGGATATCGCTATGCATATTGCGGCTGCCAATCCTGCATATGTATCGAGAGTGGATGTGCCAGGCGAGGTAATCGGGCGGGAGAAGGATATTTACCGGGCCCAGGTTGCCAATAAGCCCCCGCAGGTTGTTGAAAAGATCCTTGAGGGCAAGCTTGAGAAGTTTTACACCGACACCTGCCTTCTGGACCAGGTGTTTATAAAAGACCCGGAGGGCAAGCAGAAAATCAAGGACCTGATCACTGAGAAGATAGCTAAGCTGGGCGAGAATATTGTTTTTAGAAGGTTTGCGCGCTTTCAGTTGGGAGAAAAGAGCACCTGTGAAAGTTAAACCTGAGAAACCGTCGCTTACCAAAGGGTATAAGAGAGTTTTGCTGAAGGTCAGCGGCGAGGCGCTTATGGGCGACCGCGGATACGGGATAGACCCCACTACCGTTGAGTTCATGGCCTTTGAAATCAAGAAGGTCGCCGATATGGGGATACAAATTGCCCTTGTCATAGGCGGCGGCAATATTTTCAGGGGCGTTGAGGCTTCGGTCAGGGGGATGGAAAGGGCGTCCGCGGATTATATGGGCATGCTTGCAACAGTAATCAACGCCCTTGCCCTTCAGAACGCGCTTGAGCGGCTTGGACTGCAGACGAGGGTCCAGTCAGCTATTGAAATGAGAGCGCTGGCGGAGCAGTATATAAGGAGAAGGGCCATTCGACATCTGGAAAAAGGCAGGGTGGTTATATTTGCCGCAGGGACCGGGAATCCCTATTTTACCACTGATACGGCTGCGGCGCTCAGGGCAATGGAGATCGGGGCGGAGATCATTCTCAAAGGCACCAAGGTTGACGGTGTTTATACCGCTGATCCGGTGAAAGACCCGGACGCAAAAAAATACGATAGAATATCGTATCAGGATGTCCTGAAATATAGCCTTAAGGTTATGGATTCTACGGCAATCAGCCTCTGCATGGACAATAACCTTCCGATAATTGTCTTTGATCTGAAAAAAGCGGATAATATAAAAAACCTGATTAGTGGGAAAAAGATCGGCACTATTGTTTGCGGCGAGGCAGGCTTAAAGAAGGGTTAAACCGAGAGGTGGGAAATGCAGGACATCAAGAAAAAGACTAACGAGAGAATGAACGGGGCTGTGGAGACATTGAAAAAGGAACTTGTTTCAATAAGGACGGGAAGAGCATCCCTTTCGTTGCTCGATGGAATTTTTGTTGATTATTACGGCAATCAAACCCCGTTAAGCCAGGTCGCCACACTTGGGATACCCGATAGCAAACAGATAACCATCCAGCCATGGGACCAGAAGCTTATTCCTGATATAGAAAAATCCATTCTCAAATCCGATATTGGGCTCACGCCGGGAAATGACGGCAAGACCATACGGTTGAATATACCGGTCCTGACAGAGGAAAGAAGAAAACAGCTGGTCAAAGTAGTGCGGAAAAGGGGCGAAGAGGCGAAAATCGCGGTGCGGAACATACGAAGGGACATAATAGATGAGGTGAAGAAGTCGGAGAAAGAACAGCACTTGAGCGAGGATGATGTGAAAAAGCTCCAGGAGGAGATACAGAAGATCACAGATTTGTTTGTTGCTAAAGTGGATGAGGTCCTTCACCATAAAGAAAAAGAGATCATGGAGGTCTGAAATGGCTGCAAACAATAATTATATTGTCAAAGTGACTGATGCTAAACTGACCGATGTGCAGAAGGCGCTGGAACAGGCCGGCATTAAAGTCAGGAGCATCGTTGAAATATTTAAAGAAGAAGCTCCCTCTGACCAACAGTAGGGGCTTTAAGCCAAAGTCGTAGCATAGACAGTTGAGGATATGTGCTGGTGGGGAAGGAGGAATTATGCCGGACAAGGCAAAAGGAAAGACAAAGAAAACAGCGGAAGAAAAGCCTCGAAAGATCGCGAAGAAAACTGCCGAAGATGAGAGTTCCCGCAAAGAACGGTTAAGGAAAGTATTGATCCAAAAGAGAGAGGAGATAATCAGAGAGGCGAAGAGCGAGATAAAGAAGTTCAAATCCGGTGAAAATAAACAACTCATCGAGACTGTAATGGATGATGGCGATTTGTCAGTTGTCGATCTGGCCGAGGACATCAGCCTGAGACAGCTCAGCACTCACAGGGATACGCTTGTCAAGATCGATACAGCTATCCGGAAGATTGAGGAGGGAACGTACGGTATATGCGAAGAGTGCGGTGAAGAGATCAGTGAAGAAAGGCTGAAAATAATGCCTTTTGCGATTTATTGCCGGGATGACCAGGAAAAGAAAGAAATCATGGAAAAGATGGAACGGGAAGAGCAGTAACGTCAGTAGTTGATCTTTTCCAGGAATAGACCTTTTGCCGGTGCTGTAGGGCCGGCAAGCCTTCTGTCTCTGGCTTCGAGAATTTTTCCGGGAGCCCCCGGCCCCATCCTCCCTTTCCCGACTTCGACGATAGTCCCCGCAATGTTCCGGACCATGTGTCTCAAAAAAGCGTCTCCTTCAATCCGCAGCTTCAAAAAGTTTCCGCGCAGTCCCGCTGTCATGAAGTCGATAACATCGATTCTCTCCACTGAGCAGCACTTGATTGTTCTTGTGGGACTTTTGGACCCGCAACCGCTCGCCCTGAATGAAGTGAAGTCATGGGTCCCGTGCAGCAGACTTACGGCTGCGCACATGCCGTCAAAATCGAGATTCTGTGGAATTTTCCATGCATAATTGCAGAGAAACGGCGACACTACAGGCATATTGGCGATTACATAAAAATAGACTTTTCCTCTTGCGTCATAGCGCGGATGGAATGCCGCATCCATATCACAGGTCTCCATGATTCTTATATCTTCGGGAAGCAGCGCGTTGAGCGCAGCCATGATAGTGCCGGATGGAAGTGCCGAATCTGTTTTAAATGAAGCAGTCTGTGCGAGCGCGTGCACCCCCGCATCCGTTCTACCCGCGGCAATAACTGGAACTTGTTCGCCGGTTATTTTCGCAATTCGTTCCTGCAGCATTCCCTGTACGGTCGGGCCCTCACGCTGGATCTGCCAGCCGCGGTAGCGCGTTCCATCATACTGAATGACCAGTTTTATATTTCTCATAATAATTAGTACTTAGTGTACCTAAAACGGACAGATGATGTCGCGGTCTTAAAGTGACGGTTGTTTGTCAACGCAGGCCGGAAGATAAATGTGAAAGGTCGTCCCGACTCCTTTCGTGGATTCAACTGTAATCAGCCCTTTGTGCTTCCTGATGATCGAATAACAGACCGAGAGGCCCAGTCCTGTTCCTTTGTCGCTCCCCAGCTCTTTGGTGGTAAAATATGGATCGAATATCTTTGGCAGATGTTCCGCTGTTATGCCGGTCCCCGTATCACTGATCGAAGTCCTTACATATTCTCCTTTGCTCAGCGCGAGGTTGCTGCCTTCTCCGATTGTGACATTTTCTGCAGTGTATATGAGCTTTCCGCCGTCCGGCATGGCCTCCCTTGCGTTCATGCTTATGTTTCGTATAACTTGATATAGCTGCCCTTCGTCGCCTTCGACAGAGTGAAGGTCGCCCGGGAAATGAAAGTCACATATCACATGCAAATCGCATAATGCCATGCTCGCTGTTTCTTCGATGAGCCTCGACATGTCAATCACTCTCATTACCGGCTCCCCTCCTTTGGAAAATGTCAAAAGCCGGAAACTGAGTTCTTTGGCGCTGTTTGAGGTCTTTTCCGCTTTTTCGAGCATTTCTTTCAGCTTGTCTTCGCCGGCATATGACTTCGCAAGTCCTATATACCCGATTATTCCCTGCAGCAGATTATTGTAATCATGGGCAATTCCGCCGGCGAGAATTCCGACCGATTCAAGTTTTTGGGCCTTTAGAAGTTCCTTCTCCAATGTGTACTGTTTAATGTAGTAATCGGTGCTCTGTTTATACCAGAACAATCCTATCCCTGTTCCGGCCGCCACAGTAAATGCCATAATAATAACCGACACCGCCCACAAACGCTGTTTAATCGGCGCATAGAGTTCCGCTTTATCGACCTTTGAGACCATCATCCATGGCAATCCGTGCACCGCTTTTATCGCAGCTACAACCTTGACGCCGCGATAATCGACTCCTTCCGTAACGCCGCTTTCGCCTCTTGCCGCCATTGACCCCGGAAGGTCCGGCTTGCTTAATGGAAAACGCAGTTTTAATGCCGTTCCTTTTTGGTGGCGAAGTTCATTCAGAAAGAGCACCTGATCGCCTTCGCGCCGGACAAGCAGGGTCTCAGCCGAGGGACTCGGGGTAGGCCAGGACTGGACCAAAGGATATAGATTGATGTTTGGATTGACTTGCAGCAAGACAACACCGACGAGAACATTGCCTGCTCCCTGGAGGGGCACATATATATCGATATGGATCAGCCCCGAAGTGCCGGACATGCTCAGATCGGAGAAAATAACTTTTCGCTTTGACAATGCCTGACTGACCCATTTTTTTTCATAGTCATGTATAAGTGAAGGCTCATCATATGAAGACAAGCGAATATTTCCGTTTGAATCAAGAAGCGAAGCGCTGTAAAAGTTGCCGGTATTTTTTATTAACTCCAGAAAATTGAAGATGTCCTGCTTAAGCCTTGCCTGGTTTTCGTTTGCCAGCCACTTGCGAATACTTGAGACAGCAAACGGGTCACGCATTATAATATGCGAATCCGATAGTTGTCCGTTATACCAGCTTTCGATCTCGCCGACCTTCAAATCGGCGATTGCCAGCAGTTCGGTCTGTTTTTCTTTTTTTATGGCTGCTTTTTGATCGGTATAGTAAAGCAAACCCACGACTGCAATAGCGATAACAGACAACAAAAAAATAATCGCGGGGAAGAAAAAGAACCTGTTAAACCGGGGCTTCGTGGGCAATCCTCCTAGCGAAAATGATGTGGGCGTCAGGAGCCAGACCATAAAGTATTACCAGACGTATGTTAAAATTATATTAGCATAACGGCCTATGATTCATCTATGAACTGAAGCACTTGCGGAGGGGCCGGCCGTGAAGGTCGTATAAATAAATTCGGAGGTCCGGGGAATGTGTGAGTTCTGTCTGAAACACGGCGAAGGAGAGAAGTGGTACTTGCAGGCAAAGAACTACTCTGATGATCTGCTCAGCGATATTAAACGCCGTAAGTTTATCGAAGAATTCGCAAACCCTGATGCCCTTGCCAGGGGCGCCGCCGGTCTCGACCGGCTTGGGAAGGCGCCGGGGTTTATCAGGGGCATATTTAGTCGTATAACCACCCGGAAGATGAAGAAAGTCCATTTTGGACAGGTGGTGCCTATTGAAGATATCGGGCGGATATTCGCCTTCACTAATTCGATTACACGCGTGGCCTGCGTCTGCCGCCACATCAACCTGGGCGAGGAGAAGCGCTACTGCTACGGCATCAGTCTTTCTCCTGATGGCGGGAAGTTTGCGGAGATTTTGCGCGGGGTCGACAACAGTTTTTTCAATGGGCCAAATACCTCGGGATTTGAGACGCTCAGCAGGGACGACGCTATCTCCGCATTTCGCTCCCATGAGCGCGAAGGCCTCTGCCATACTGTCTGGACCTTCCATACGCCCTTTATCGGCGGGATTTGCAACTGCGACCGCTCGGACTGTCTTGCCATGCGTTCGACCCTGACACACGCGGTCCCTGTTATGTTTCGGGCAGAGTACGTTGCAGAGGTCATCTCTGAAGAGTGTACCGGCTGCCGGGAATGCCTGCGTGTATGCCAGTTTGGCGCTGTTACCTATAGTGCATCAAACAAGAAGGCTGTTGTTGATCAAAGGTGGTGCTATGGCTGCGGGATCTGCCGCTCAGTTTGCAGGAAGAACGCAATCAGGCTTGAAGACCGCGTCAAGGTCCCGGTTGCTGCAAAGTTATGGTAAAAGTCCCGACACGCCCCGGTTTTCCGGACGATGAAAAACGGCTCCCGTGGCTCACACTTCTTTTTGATGCGTTCGATATCATCGATAAAGGGGTATCTGCAGCTGTCCGGGAGCATGAAAAAAAATTCAAAAGCAGGCTGGCCTGCAGGAAAGGCTGCGGCCCTTGCTGCCGTACCCACAGCGACATTCCTCTTTATCCGTTGGAAATGGCCGGCATTTACTGGTACATTATCGAAAAATCAGAGCAGCCTTTGCGAGGTATTATAAAAAAACAGCTCCTGGAACATCGTAAAGGCGGACCTTGCCCTTTTCAGGTGGACAATGCCTGTTCCATTCATATTGTCCGCCCGATAGCGTGCCGGCAGTTCAATGTTTTCTCCAGACCGTGCGCAGAAGGTGAAGACCCTTATTACACCCGGAGGAATGACGTTCTGACACCGTTGGAGAAATACACTCATAGGGCGATCGGGGTCATGTTGCCGTTCTACGGTGTCACGGATGAAGCGACCAAAGCCCGGGCTGTTAAGACTGGCTTCATTCATACCCAGGCCCGCGTGCTCCAGGCCTGCAAATGGTTGGAACTGGCCATAAGGATGGACGAGATCAGGTTGTAGTGCGCAATGAGAAAGAGTATAATAATAACAGCAAGAAAAGGCCCTGTGAAGGCCCTGTTGTCAGGGCATTATTTTTGGGGCCGGGAAAGGGGTTTCAGTGATACGGCACACATTCTCGCTCCTTAACGGGATAGGAGAAAAACTTGAGCGCACAATATGGAAAAGGAAAATACTTACATGGGACGACTTTTGCGCATGCAGTGAAATAGAGGGCATAAGCCCTGAAAGAAAAAGGATTTATGATGACCAGTTGACGCAGGCATCAATGGAACTCAGCGTGGGTAATGCGGAATACTTTGCCAGGATAATGAAACGGAGAGAACACTGGCGGCTTTTCGATGTTTTTAAGGACGGGGCGGTCTGCCTCGATATCGAGACCAATGGTTTTCAGCCTGACCACGGCGGCTATGTAACGGTTGTCGGGCTCTATGATGGTTATGAATGGCGCTCTCTTACCCGCGGAGAAAATTTAACGGCAGAGAACCTTACTCGCGCGTTGAAAGGATACAAGTGCCTGGTAACATTTTACGGCGCTGCCTTTGATGTCCCCTTTCTTCTGAGGTCGTTTCCGGGTGTCCGGTTTGATATTCCGCATTTCGACCTGTGTTTTGCGGCCAGGAAGCTCGAAATCAATGGAGGACTGAAAAAGCTCGAGACGCTGTTCGGCATCGAGAGGGATGACGTTGTGAAAGGCATGAACGGCTATGACGCGGTCAAATTATGGGAACAGGTGAAAAAAGGAAGTGCGGAAGCAAAAGAACTGTTATTGACGTACAACAGGGAAGATACGACGAACCTGCTGAAGCTTGCCGATATTCTTTACCAGCGGTTAAAGAATTCGACAGGGATAGAGGAATTTATAGCCTGTGGATATGCTTGATACCGGCAAAGAGACCGAAGGCAAGAGGGACGTGCCGGACCGTCGCATGTTACTGGACCGGTTTGTTGCGTACCTCTCCGGCGAAAGAGGGTTGTCCAGGAACACGGTCGCGTCTTATACACTGGACTTGAGGTCCTTTGGCGGTTTTCTGTCGGAGACCGGGAGGGATTATGCATCTTTCACCAGGGAAGACATTGTCAATTTTATCGGCAGGCTGAAAGACAGCGGCTATTCCGCAGCGAGTATATGCAGGTTTATCTCATCAATAAAAGGGTTCTGCAAATATCTTGTAATTGAAAAGCTTATCACCGATAATCCTTCTGAAACATTGAGGACACCGAAGCAATGGGAAAGGCTGCCCAAGGCACTCAGCATCGAAGATACTACGAAAGTACTGGAAGCCGAAGTTAAAACCGGCATGTTTATCAGGGATGCCGCGATGCTGGAATTGCTGTATGCATCCGGGTTGAGAGTCAGCGAAGTAATTAACATAAAAATTAACGATGTGAATTTTGAGGGTGGTTTTTTACGGGTGATGGGCAAGGGTTCCAGGGAAAGGGTAGTGCCCCTGAACCAAAGGGCCGCTGAAAAGATAAAAAGCTACATGCGGGAACTGAGGTCCGTGCTGCTGGGCGGCAGGCAATCTCCGTATCTGTTCCTGACCGGCAGGGGGAAGCCGATGACAAGGCAGCGGTTTTGGCAGGCACTGAAGAGTTTCGGCATCAGTGCCAATGTGAAACTGACGCCGCATATGCTCAGGCACACTTTTGCCACACATCTTTTGGACGGCGGCGCTGATCTTCGTTCCGTGCAGAAGATGCTTGGACACGCCGATATAGCGACTACACAAATTTATACAAAAGTATCGTCCGACAGAATTAAAAAAGTGTACCTTGAGCATCATCCCAGGGCAAAATAAATAAAGAAGAATGATGAATTCAGGGAAATTCGTGAATTTTGTTTAACCATAATTTATTGTTCATAATTGATAATTGATAATTGATTCCCGGAAGGAGGCATAATTATGACTGAACCGCTGAAACCTGATGAACTGTACATGTGCTGCGATCTTGTGGACTTCGATCTGGAAACGACAATGGGAGTAAAGGAACTTATCGGCACGATCGGCCAGGAAAAGGCCATGAGGGCCCTGGATTTCGGACTTAGTCTCGACAGCCAGGGGTTTAATATTTTTGCCATGGGAGAGGAAGGCACCGGCAAGATGAGCACAGTGAAAACGCTTGTGTATGAGCAGGCGTCGCATGAAAAAGCACCTCCTGACTGGTGTTATGTTTACAACTTCAAAAATCCCGATTATCCTCTTGCCATATCTCTTGACCCGGGGAGCGCAGTGATTTTCCAGAACGACATGAGTGAACTGGTCAAGGTATTGCGTGATGAGATACCAAGAGCGTTTGATTCCAAGGAATACGGAAAACAGCGGGGCAGGATTATCGAAGAGTTTCAGCAGAAACAGAAGGAACTCTTCGCCGGGCTTGAAGAAGAGGCGCAGTCCAAGGGGTTTGCGATAAGAAAGGCGGCTTCAGGCCTGATGATCGTTCCCGTAAAGAAGACTGCCGAGCCGCTGACCGAAGAGGAATTCGAGGCCCTGGATGAAAAGACAAAAAGAAGGGTTGAAGAGGTCGGAAAGACGTTGCAGGAGAAACTGGACGATGTTGTCAGGGCGGTCCGGGAGGCGGAAAAGCTGGTAAAAGAGATGCTTGTCAGGCTCGAAAGAGAAATTGCCCTGGGCCAGGTCGGGCACCATATAGAGGCCATCAAGAGAAAATACACAAACTACGAGAAAATCCCGGATTATCTTAACATGGTACAGGAGGACATCCTGACTAACCTTGATGATTTCAAGCCTGCCGAAGATCAGGCCCCGGCCCTGCCTTTTATGAAGCCGCCCAAGCAGGAGGCGTCGTTTATAAAATATGCAGTGAATGTGTTTGTAAACAACAGCGAGACCAAGGGCGCGCCTATTGTGATCGAGAGTAACCCGACCTACCTGAATCTTTTCGGCAGAATGGAATACAAGGTCCAGTATGGTATGGCGACAACGGATTTCTCGTTGATAAAGGCCGGCTCGCTGCATAAGGCGAACGGCGGCTATATTGTGATTAATGTCCTGGATCTTTTGAAAAACATTTTTTCCTACGACGCACTTAAACGGTCATTGAGGACCAAGGAAATTAAAATTGAAGATGTGTGGGAGCAATACCGGCTGGCGAGTGCGGCGGGCATGAAACCGGAGCCGCTGCCCCTGGACATTAAAGTAATCCTTGTCGGCAACCCCTATTTGTACTATATGCTTTACAATCTCGATGAGGAATACAGGGAGCTTTTTAAGGTCAAGGCCGATTTTGACAACAGAATGCCGAGGACAAAAGAGAACATGGGCAAATATGCCATGTTCATCTCCGGCTGCCAGAAGGAGGAGGATCTTACGCCTTTCGACCGGAGCGGTGTGGTAAAGATCATCGAATACGGCTCAAGGCTTGCTGAACATCAGGAGAAGCTTTCAGCCCAGTTCGGGAATATAGCTGACCTGATCCGCGAGTCCCATTATTGGGCCAAAAAAATGGGCAGCGACAAAGTCAATGATGAACATGTGACGAGGGCGATTGATGAGAAGATATTCAGGGCAAACAGGATTGAGGAGCGGATCAGGGAAGCCACACTGGAAGATACGCTGATTGTGAAGACCTCCGGGGAAAAGGTCGGACAGGTAAACGGCCTTGCTGTGCTTTCTACCGGAGATTACTCTTTTGGCAAACCTTCGAGGATAACTGCCAGCACTTATATCGGGAAGGCCGGGGTGGTAAATATAGAGCGTGAGACAAAGATGAGCGGCAAGATCCATGAAAAGGCGATCATGATAGTGACCAGCTATCTGGGAAGCAGATATGCGTCTAAAAAGCCTATAAGTCTCTCGGCTTCCATCACTTTTGAGCAGCTATACGATATGATAGAGGGAGACAGCGCCACCTGCGCAGAACTCTATGCGCTGCTCAGCAGTATATCGGGTATTCCTTTGAAGCAAAGTTTTGCAGTTACCGGATCAATGGACCAAAACGGGGATGTGCAGCCCATCGGCGGCGTGAACGAGAAGATCGAGGGCTTTTTTGATCTCTGCAAATACAGGGGCCTGAACAACAACGGTGTGATAATCCCCAGGAGAAATGTAAAAAATCTCATGCTCAGGCAGGAAGTGGTCGATGCCGTGAAAGAGGGCAAATTCGTCATATATCCTATTGAAAAGGTCGAGGAGGGCATGGAAATTCTTACCGGGATGAAAACCGGGGAAATGCTCGATGACGGGACCTATCCTGAAGGGACCTTCAATTACCTCGTTATGAAACGCCTCGTGGAAATTGCGGAGGCGATGGAGAAGAAGAAAGATCAGGAACGCGAGACTGCTGATTCAACTGTCGCATGTCAACCGGACAGTGAAAAGAGTTCTGAGGGGGCGATCCAGTATCTTTTGAAGAGAGTGGAAGAGCTGTCAAGCATGCTTGCGAAGCGCGGGGAAAGGTAGGAGGTTGCGCTGCGCCTAATGTTCAGGTTGCTCGAAGCTGCTATCGTCATCGTCGTGTCTTTTCCCCTTGCCGTCCTCCCGTATAGAAGTGCATTAAAGGCCGGGAAAATCCTCGGCCTTTTCTTTTTTTATGTATGGACCGGCAGGCGTAAGATAGCGGTCGGGAACATCGAAAGAGCAATTCAGTCCGGAGGGCTCGCACTCCCCGGACCATCTTCACCTGCGGACCCTCACCCCAAAAAGTCTGACGACTTTTCGGGGGCCCCGGTCATTCCACCCCAAAAAGTCTGCGACTTTTCGGGGACCCCGGTCGCGGCTGCGGCAATCGCAAAGGAAAGCTTTATTAATCTGGGGAAATCCTTTGCCGAAGTTGTCAGGATTTACTTTGGTTTTGGCGACGCTCTGATTGATGGTGTTGTAATCAGGGGGACAGAACATTACAAAAAAGCAAAAGAGAAAGGGCGTGGAATAATAATTATCACCGGACACTGCGGCAACTGGGAACTGATGGCCCTGGCCTTTGGTATTAAGGTTGCCCCCGCCGCTGTCGTGGCACGGGTGCAGGACAACCCTTATCTTAACAGAATGATCGGGAAAATACGGGCACGGCATGGAAACAGCATTATCTATAAAAAGGGTGCACTGAAAGGGATTCTTTCATGTTTAAAAAAAGAAGGGGTGGTGGGTATCCTGATGGACCAGGCTGTTGTAAAAGAGGAAGGTTTTGTCATAGACTTTCTGGGCAGGGGGGCCTGGACGACCAGGATGCCGGCCCTGATTGCCAGGAAGACCGGGGCCCCGGTGATACCGGTATTCATAAACAGGGAAGGCCTGTCGCATGTGATAACTATTCATCCCGAGGTGCCGTTGAGATGCGAGGAAGGCATTGAAGCGCTGAAAGAAGATACGCAGCGTCTGAGCAGTTGCGTTGAAGAATGCATAAGGCAGCATCCCTCGGAATGGCTCTGGATACACAGGCGCTGGAAAAGGGTGGAAGAAAGTATGAAGGATGAAGGTTGAATAATATGCCAGGGGCGCTATCACGGTGAAACAGATAGTCAGTGATCTTCAGGATTATTATCTGCTTGCCTTCCGGGGACTTGCAGGAATATTCAGGAAGCCTTTTTATTTCAGGGACACCATTGAACAAATGGATTATGCGGGTGCAGGGTCCTTTTTTATAATTGTGCTGGTTGCCCTGTTTATCGGAATGGCCCTTTCTCTCCAGTTGTCTGCCGAGTTTGCGAGATTGGGGCTCAGGATGTATACGGGCAAGGCCGTGGGCATAACTATTATCAGGGAGGTTGGCCCCGTGATGGCGGCCCTTGTATTTACGGGCCGGGTCGGGGCCGGCATGGCTTCTGAATTAGGGTCTATGGTGCTCGGCCATCAGGTGGATTCTCTCAGGGTCTTCGGAGTGGACCCCATAAAGAAGCTGGTGACGCCCCGTATGCTGAGCTCAATAATTATGCTGCCGGTCCTTACCATTATAGGTGACGCGCTCTCTATCTTCGGAGCATATTATATAGTCGTCTACGTGAGCAACCAGAGCGGCTATGTCTACTGGAGGTCCATTCATGACGTCCTGATCGTCGAAAATCTTATCGCCGGCTCTGTCAAGCCTTTTATTTTCGGTTTTTTGATATCGAGCATAAGCTGTTATAGCGGATTGGCAACCAGAGGGGGCGCAACAGGCCTCAGACAGGCCACAACACGCGCTGTTGTCCTGTCGATCATCGTGATTATCATCTTTGATTTCATGCTCACCCGTGGATTGCTTTATGTCCTGGGGTTCGCGGTATGATAATCTTCGATCACGTAAGATTTTCCTACGGCGCGCGCATTGTTTTAGCCGGGTTAAGCTTTGCCGTCGACTCGGGTGAGCGGGTGGCCATTCTCGGGAGCAGCGGGGAAGGCAAGACTACTATACTGAAACTGATACTGGGGCTTTTGAGGCCTGATTCCGGCAGTATCATAATCGACGGGGAGGATATAACCGATAAAACGGAGGACGAACTCAGGGACGTACGCATGAAGTTCAGCATCGTTTTTCAGGAGGGGGCGCTCTTCGATTCATTGAATGTGAAAGAGAACGTGGCTTTCTGCATCAGGGAGTATGAGAGACTCCCTGAGACCGAAATAGACAGCCGCGTACGGGAGCTTTTGAAAATTGTCGGTGTTGAGGATGCAATTGATCTGCTGCCTGACGAATTGAGCGGGGGCATGCACAGGAGAGTTGCCATTGCGCGAGCTTTGGCCGCCCTGGACCCGGTGATGTTTCTTTACGATGAGCCTACGTCCGGACTCGATCCTGTAAATGCGGATACTATATGCAGGCTTATCCTGGACCTGTCTAAAGATAAAAGGGGCTTTATAATTGTTACCCATAAAGTTTATGATGCGATGAAGGTGGCGGAGCGGTTTATTTTTCTGAAAGAGGGAGCCATACTATTTGATGGGAACAGGGATGCGCTTATGCACTCAACTATTCCGGAAATAAATATATTTATGAGCGAACTGCAAACAAAAAATTAAGGCTGAAGGCGAAAGGCAAATGGCAAAGGGATAAAAAGCTTTTGTTTTTACCCTTAGCCATTTGCCATTTGCCTTTCGCCGGTCTTTGCGGAGGAGATTGCCGTGTTTGATATGAAAAAGCAGCTTATGTGGTCCAAACTCAGGGTCGGAGTGGTTATCAGCATCGGTTTGGGGTTATTGCTTTTAACGGTCTTTTTTGCCGGTGAAATCGGAGACCTTGTTTCGCCTAAAGTGAAGATAATGGCGCAAATCGATAATGTGAGAGGTCTCAGAAGCGGGGCCCCAGTTTGGGTTTCCGGGATAGAAATAGGCTATGTAAAGAAGATAAGTCTTGATCCGCGCTATGGCACGATGATAACGATGTCTGTCAAAAAGAGCTCATTGCCCTATGTAAGAGAAGATTCGCATGCGAATATTGTCACCCAGGGGTTATTGGGCGACAAGTATGTTGAATTGAGTTGCGGGTCGATCGAAGCAGGGCAGATCAGGGCCGGCAGCGTAATAAAAGGCGAAGCTCAACTCGAGGTGAAGGACATGGTTGAAGCCAGTTCCAGGTCACTGGCAAAATTCACCGAATTTGTCAATAAACTCAATACGATAATCGAGCATTTCCAAAACAGGGAGGGGACTGTTGCAAAACTGCTCAGAGATCCCGCTCTTTACAACAATTTGAAGGAATCCTCGGCAGCGCTCCTGGCGGTGGTGAAAGAGATTAAAGAATCCGAGGGCTCTATGAAGTTGTTTGTTAAGGACCCGTCTGTTTACAATAATATGCTTGCAGCATCATCCTCTCTGGAACAATTCGGCAAGAAAATCAATGAAGGAAACGGTACTCTCAAAAGGCTTGTCGAAAGCCCCGAGGTTTACGATAATCTTAACAGGGCTTCCCAAAAGCTGGATGCCGCCCTCTCCGAGATTAATGCGGGCAGGGGCACGTTAGGGACGCTTGTCAAAGATAAAGAGCTTGCCGGAGAACTGAAAGAGACCATTACAGGACTGCGGGATGCAGTAGCTGAACTGAAGGATCTGACGAAAGATATAAAGGAAAATCCGAAGAAATACTTTAAATTCAGTATATTTTAAGTGAATATAGGGTCCAGCTGTTATCCTTGCCCGGCAGTTCCCTATGCTGTATACTTTAGAGGACCCTGATGCACCAGTGTCAGGGCTGAAGGGGGCCTTTAAGGCTGTTTTTTATGGTCTTGACATAACATCATTCATTAATTTATAAAAATCGGGAGGTTCGGACGTACAATGAGAAAATGGGACCCTTTTAAAGATACATTTGCACTGAGGGAAAGGGCAAACAGGCTTTTTGAGCATGATGCCTCGAAAGGCGCGGATGTGAGAACAGGAGTGTGGGTGCCTGCCGTCGATATTTATGAAACCGACGAGGCGTTTGTGGTAAAGGCCGAACTGCCCGAAGTGACGGAATCGGATATGAATATTATTGTGGAGGACAATACTCTAACGATCAGTGGTGAGAGAAAATCCCGGAGGGAAGGGAAAAATTACTATCAGATAGAAAGGTATTCCGGCGCTTTTTCCAGGTCATTCGTCCTGCCTTCGACAATAGAGAAAAACGGCATAAAAGCCACACTTAAGGATGGTATACTTAACGTAATTCTTCCCAGGATTGCCGAAGAATTACCCAAACGCATCGAGATTGATTAGGAATTTGCGCAATTAAGGAGAAAAACGCTGTATGGGCATGATACGGATTGCTATTGCCGGGGTCGGCAATTGTGCGAGTTCTCTTATCCAGGGTATCGAATATTACAGGACAATGAAAGGCAATGACACTGACATATCGCCCGGACTTATGCACTATGATCTCGGAGGATATTTGCCGGGGGACATCACCGTAGCGGCAGCTTTTGACATCGATGCCAGGAAGGTGAAAAAGCCGCTTAAAGAGGCCATGTTCGCGAAGCCCAATTGTACAAAAGTATTTTTCCGGCCTATGGACGGACCGCAGGATGTGACACAGGACTTGATAGTGCAGATGGGCGAAGTCCTTGATGGTGTTGCCCCTCATATGGCCGACTATCCTGAAGACAGGAGGTTTGTCGTATCTGACGAAAGACCGTGTGATGTGGTCAGGGTGCTCAGGGAGAGCGGGGCCGACATGCTGCTTAATTATCTCCCTGTCGGCTCTGAAGAGGCTTCACGTTACTATGCAAGCGCCTGCCTCGAAGCCGGGGTGGCTTTTGTAAACTGCATGCCTGTTTTTATTGCGTCCGATGGTGAATGGATCCACCGGTTTGAGAAAAGGGGCATCCCGGTAGTCGGCGATGATGTTAAGGCACAGGTGGGGGCTACCATAGTACATCGTGCGCTCAGTAAACTCTTTATGGACAGGGGCGTCAAAATAACGCATACTTATCAGCTTAACGTGGGTGGCAACACGGATTTCCTCAATATGCTGAGCCATAGCAGGCTTAAATCAAAAAAAATATCGAAAACTGAGGCTGTCTGTTCTCAAATAACCCATGAACTGTCTGATGAGGACATTCACATAGGCCCTTCCGATTATGTGCCGTGGATGAAAGATAACAAAGTCTGCTTTCTCAGGATCGAAGGGCAGGGGTTCGGTAATGTTCCAATGAGTCTGGAACTGAGATTGTCCGTCGAAGATTCGCCCAACAGCGCCGGGGTTGTTATCGATGTCATACGGTGCTGCAGGATAGCAAAAGACAGAGGCATTGGCGGGGCCCTGTTGTCTCCGTCAGCCTTCTTCATGAAACATCCGTATAAACAGTTTTCCGATGAAGAAGCCAGAAGCATGGTGGAAGATTTTATAGCCGGGGCCAGGGAGCGGTAGTTGATCAGCGCGAAACTCGGACATTTCCTGGATAAACCGCTTTCGCCGATAGCCAGACACATAGCGATCAGTCCGAACGTCTTGAGTTTGACCGGTTTTGCACTTACTGTTACGGCCGCCACGCTTATCCCTTTTCACACGGAAGCCGGCGGTTTTATGATACTGGTCGGCGGCATGTTTGACCTCTTTGACGGCGTGGTTGCGCGCGCCAATGGAAAAGACACCAAATTCGGAGCGCTGTTCGATTCGACACTTGACCGTTACTCTGATGCCGCTCTTTTCCTCGCCGTTACCCTGCTTCTCTTCAGGGCGAATGATTTGATCGGCGTTTTGTTTGCTATCGGCGGCCTTGTCGGGGCTTTTCTGGTAAGTTATGTAAGGGCCCGCGCCGAAGGCCTTGGTATCGATTGCAATGTTGGTTTGATAGAGAGGCCCGAAAGAATAGTGCTTTTGGCGTTTGGATGCATAACAGGATCGCTTTTTATGATTGTTGTCGTCCTGTTTGTGCTCGGCCATATTACGGTTCTGCAAAGAGTGGTGCACGTTTATAAAAAGACAGCGGAAGGCAAAGGGCAAAGGGCTAAAGGTTAAAAGACAGGAAGAGACCGAAATACGGCAAAGGCGGAATAAACGGAAGTCGGTGAAAAAATTAGGAATCACAGAAGGTTCCATGTTCTGTTTTATGCCTTTAGCCTTGAGCCCTTTGCCCTTTGCCAACTTGTGGTATACTTATGCAAAGGAGGAGAGTCGATGGTGGACCATACGTGGTTGACAATGATGATGGGTGTTGTTTTGCTTATACTTGTGCTGGGGATTCTTACGTCAATTGCCTTGCTTATCTTCGCTATATTTGAGATGAAAAAGATGTCGGCCCTTATCAGTCGCACTATGAATTACACCGAGCAGCGGCTGGACCCTCTGGTCCAGGAATCAGAGAAATTTGTCAGGAACATGAACAAAATTGCCGACGATGCCGGAGCGGTGACTTATGCCGCCCGTAATATTGCGGAAGCCGGCAGTGATGTATTAATCAATCTGAAAGCGCTGAGCCTTATTCTCAACGGCCTGGCTGATGGGTTGTCATTAAAGGCTTGCGGCGTAAAGGCCGGGATGAAGACGGCGCTGGGCGTATTAATAAACCAAATGAAAGAAAGGAGGTCGCACCATGAACGATGAGGGAGGTTTCAGTTCTGGTTCCGTTTTGCTGTCATTTTTGCTGGGCGGCATGGTAGGGGCCGGTCTTGCCCTGCTTCTGGCCCCTCAGTCAGGGCCTGAGACGCGTAAGAAAATAATGGACATTGCGGATGACGTGAAGGAAAGGGCGGAGGAGTATATGACCCAGGCAAAAGAAAAAGTTACGTCTACCGTTGAGATGGGCAAGAACTTTGTCGATGAGAAGAAATCTTTGATTGCTGCGGCGTTTGAAGCCGGTAAAGAGGCTTACGAGAAAGAAACTCAAGAAAAGCATGCATGAAGTCTCTATAGCCGACAGCCTTCTGAAAATTGCGGTCGCTGAATGTGAAAAGAACGGATGTCGCATTATACTCAATGTTAAAGTTTGTATCGGCAAGGCCTCTGGAGTGATGCCAGAGGCCTTGCTTTTTGCTTTTGATGCGCTGAAGGCTGAAACAATTGCAGCGGGTGCCACGCTTACGATTGAGGAGGTGCCGGTTGCCGGCCACTGCACTGCGTGTGATGTCGATTTTACAACGCCTGAAAGTTATGTGCTCTGCTGTCCCCAATGCGGCAGCAGCGCGTATACGTTGCATGCAGGTCGTGAGCTTGATATAAAAGAATTAGAGGTAGAATGATAATGAAACTGAAAGTCGCTTCAAAGATATTGGATGCCAACGAAAGAATTGCCAGGGACAACAGAAAAATTTTTTCTGATGCCGGCGTTTACGTGATCAATCTTATGAGCTCGCCGGGAGCAGGAAAGACATCACTTCTCGAAACCACTATCACAGCCCTTAAGAACTCCCTGAAAGTCGGTGTCATAGAAGGGGACGTGGCGGGTACGGATGATGCGATCAGGATCGATCGTCTCGGCGTCCCGGTTGTCCAGATAAACACCGGCGGGGCGTGTCATCTGGATGCCAACATGATTTACGAAGTCCTTCCCGACCTGCCCCTCAGCGGTCTCGACATTCTTTTTATCGAGAATGTGGGCAATCTTGTCTGTCCCGCAGAATTCAAGGTCGGAGAGGACATAAAGGTGATGATTCTCAGCATCGCTGAGGGACATGACAAGCCCCTGAAGTATCCGCTTATGTTCCAGGAGTCGGCTGCCCTGATTATAAACAAACTGGACCTGAAGCCGTACCTCGATGTCGATGTTGAGAAAATAAAGAGGGATGCCCTGTCCCTGAATCCATCAATCAGGATATTCGAACTCTCCTGCAAGTCGGGAGAAGGCGTTGACCAGTGGGCCGCGTGGCTTCAGACACTGATTTTATGAACTTCGCCCTCAAAGAGGCGGAGAAGGCTTTTAGAAAGAGTGAGGTCCCCGTAGGCGCGGTACTCGTTATAAACAACGAAATAATTGCCAGGTCTTTTAATAAAAGAGAATCTGCTTTTGATCCTACCGCCCACGCGGAACTCCTTGCCTTGAAGACAGGGGCCCGCAAAATACGGAATTGGCGGCTTTGCAATGCAACGTTATACGTAACAAAAGAACCGTGCATTATGTGCGCAGGCGCGATGGTCAACGCCCGTTTGGGCAGGCTGGTCTTCGGCTGCAGGGACAGCAAGGGGGGCGGGGTTGAGAGTCTTTACAACCTTCTGTCCGACAAGCGTTTGAATCATCGGGTCGAGATTATTTCAGGGGTAAAAGAGGAAGAATGCGCCCTTTTGCTGAAGCAATTCTTTCAGGCAAGACGCGGTTAATCAGTCCCAATCCAGCGGTCTCTTTTGGCCCGACAAATTCCGGATATCCGTAACATCCTGTACCACCTCCATCGTGCCCTTGTAAACGCCCGAGGCATCCCTTACCGCATAGTAACGTATGTAAATGAATTTGCCCTTCATCTGCAGCCAGAAATCAGCGCTATCTTTTGTGCCCGCCCTGAATTCATCCAGAATTTTTTGCACCATCGGAATGCTTTTGGCAGAATGGCAATTCTGGACTTTTGTCCCTATAATGCCGGGGCTTCTCGGAAACAGCTTCTCTTTCAGCTGCGAATAATACACCACGTTGTCATGCTCGTTGACAAATGTGACCTCCACCGGAAGATGTGTAAAGATCAAGTCCACTTGCGCCGGGCTCAGATGCCCGGTCGTGAGATTCAGCACGTCTGGTCCGACTGCAGGCTTTTCTTCAGGTCCCATTATTCTCCTCCCTCTTTCAGCTTTTTACCAGCAGCCTTTCTCCTTCCTTTACCTGCTTGCGGCCAAGCACGTATCCGCGCGTGCTGATAACCACCTCTTCGACAGGGATCTGCTTGCCTGCTATGGCCATGGCCCGTTCAACAATAATCGGCAGTTTTGAACAGCAGGGCACTTCCATAACAACAACAGTTACGCTCCGGATGTCGGCTGTCCTGAAGATATCCGCAAATTTTTGTATATATGCGTCTGCATCATCGAACTTCGGACATCCCAGCATGATCACTTTATCTTTCAGGAACTCGCCATGGAAATCCGGATAGGCGACTGGAGTGCAATCCGCGGCAACAAGCAGGTCAGCACCCTTCAGGAAAGGAGCTGTCGGGGGCACCAGTCTTATCTGCACAGGCCAGTGCGACAGCGCTGAAGTCGAGCTTATCCGGTCTGCGTGGGTAACGGGCCTGTTTGCCTCGCTGCATGGTGACCCGCCGAACATCTGGATCCGGCTCGACGGGCAACCACTGTGCTCATGGGCGGCGGAGAGGTGCTGCTCTGTTGCGTGCTCGTCAAACGGCGAAGCTTCGCGCTCAATTATTTTTAAGGCCCCCTGCGGGCACCCGAGACAAGCGCCCAGGCCGTCGCAATAAATCTCCGAAACCAGGCGTGCCTTGCCATCTATTACCTGAAGTGCACCCTCGGCGCATGAGGTGACACACTCACCGCAGCCGTTGCAAAGGTCCTCGTCAATTTCAATAATTTTTCTCATCGTTTTCATTGTGCTGTTCCTCCCCGTCTATTTAATTATAAGTCATTTTCTCTGTTCTTATTGTAACCGGAGGCAATATTACACGCATTGACTTAAATCAAGAAGAATTCTTATAAGAAGGACGGGAGAAGGGGAGCATTTCTTTCCTTATTGTATTTGCCCGCCGGGTATATTATTATGATGGAGAAGGGCTGTGCGGGGGAGGTATCACTGTGAGTATCATTGACCTTGTTGCAAGTATTCCGCTTTTCCACGGGCTGTCTCAGGGGCAGCTTGAGGAAGTGGTGGACATTACCATAGACCAGACTTTCCAGAAGGCACAGACTGTTTTTTCCGAAGGGGAGGCGGCGGCCGGTTTTTATGTGGTGGTTTCAGGCCAGGTCAAGATTTTCAAACTTTCCGCAGAGGGTAAGGAGCAAATATTGCATTTTGTCACGCCGGGCGAATCTTTCGGAGAGGTGCCTGTTTTTGCCGGGGGGCGGTTTCCTGCCCATGCTGAAACAATAGAGAAGAGCAGGCTCTTCTTTTTCCCGAGGGCGGTTTTTCTGGAACTGATAGGGAAGGACCCTTCCCTTGCGATGAATATGCTCGCGGACCTGTCAAAAAGGCTGCGGCGCTTTACGCAGCTCGTGGAAGAACTCTCCCTGAAAGAAGTCCCTTCCAGACTGGCTGCCTACCTTCTTTATTTGAGTGAGCGGGATAACGGCTCTGGTGATCTCGAATTGACCATAACCAAAGGACAGCTTGCGAGCCTGCTCGGCACAATTCCCGAAACCATATCGCGCATCCTGGGTAAAATGAGCGGCCAGGATATTATCCAGGTCCAGGGCCGGAAAATAACTATAGTCAACAGAAAGAGACTGGACGCCCTCTCTGCAGGAGAAAAGCTTGTCGATTAATTCATTCCTTGATCATAACCACACTTACCGGCAGGCCGTAAGAGAGGACATACCTGAGATACAGGCGCTCGCCCGCCGCATCTGGGAGGAAGCCTATAGTGATATATTGTCGAAAGAGCAAATAGGCTATATGCTGGAAAAGATGTATTCCTGCGAGGTACTTAATAAAGAATTGTCGGACGGCGTTGTGTGGGATATGATACTGGACAACGGTAACCCTTGCGGTTACCTGTCCTATTCATTCGGAGAGGACAATTCGGTCAAGCTTTCAAAAATTTATATAGAGAAGTTGTCTCGCGGGAAAGCAATTACCGGGGACTCGGTCCGCCGCGTAGTACAGTACGCGGTGGAAAACGGCAGAGACTATGTTTTTTTGACAGTGAACAAGAATAATAAAAGGGCGATCCGGGCATATGAAAAAAACGGCTTTGCCATTGTTGCGTCAGCTGTCACGGATATTGGCAAGGGATTTGTCATGGACGATTATATAATGAAATACGTAGTGAAGACCTGAAAGTCAGTGTGAAGAGACGCTGCAATTCGGACAGTGCAGTGATCTCTTGCGCTCAAACGCTCCGTCTTGACAGTTCTAGCGGTTCGCTTCGCTACAAGCGCAAAATTCAGCCCTTCGGGCTTCAGTTTCGCGCCTGCTTTACGCTCACTCACCGAGAACTGTTACCAAGACTCCTCGATTCGCTCCAGAAATCACTGCACTGTCTGAATTGCAGTAAAGTCTCTTATTGTGCTGGCCGATTTCAATATGTTAATTTAGTGATCTGGCGTTTGCATGAGAATTCGGCAAATGCAATACATGACGTGAGGGAGTTTTTGATGGGACGGTTGGACAGGAAGAACATGGTGCTGTTGTCAGGAAATGAAGCGATCGGCAGGGGGGCTATCGAGTCCGGAATTTCCCTTGCGACGAGCTATGCCGGGACACCGGCTACCGATATACTGGAGTACATAGCCCGAAATTTCGCGGGTGATGCTGAATGGGCTGTGAATGAAAAGGTCGCACTCGAAACAGCGATCGGCGCCTCGTATGCCAATAAAAGAGCGCTCTGCTCGATGAAGCACGTAGGTCTCAATGTTGCGGCAGACCCTCTTATGACCGCTTCGTACCTTGGAACAAAAGGCGGCCTCGTGCTTGCGATTGGCGATGATCCGGGAGCTTATTCTTCACAAAACGAGCAGGATTCGCGCTTTTATGCAAGATTCGCAAAGATACCATGTCTTGAGCCGAGCGACTCCCAGGAAGCCAAAGACATGACAATCAGGGCTTTCGACCTTTCTGAAAAATTCCGGCTTCCTGTAATGCTCCGGAGCCTTACAAGGGTTTCACACGCTTATTCCCCCGTCCGGATCGGAACGCCCAGGGAGGAGAACAAGCTTTCACTGGAGAAGGACCCCGACAGAATGCTGGCGATTCCTAAAAATGTCGTCAGGATGCACTCTGCTTTAAACAGAAAATACGACGAGTTGAAAGAGTGGACAGAAGCGTCAAAGCTCAACATAATATTCAGGAACAAACAGAAAAAAGGCATCATCGCATGCGGCGTCACATATGCGTATGCAAAGGAATACGGCGATGATTTTGCTTTACTCAAGATTTCCGCATATCCCGTAAGCGAAAACACCGTCAAAAAATTTGTGAGGGGGCTTGACGAGGTCTGGGTCCTTGAAGAAGGTGAGCCCATCATAGAGGAAATGGCAAGAAAGTACTCTAAAAATGTGAAAGGCAAAATGACTGGGGAACTCAGGTCTGAAGGAGAACTGGGCCCTGATGCACTTTCAAAATATATTTCGGAAGGGACTGCCGGAAGTCGCCCTCCGGCTTCAGCAGAACCGCTGCCGCTGAGGCCCCCGGTAATGTGTCCCGGATGCCCTCATCGCGAGTTTTACAAGGCGCTGAAGGCTGCCGGCCCTTCGTTCACGACCGGAGACATAGGATGCTATACGCTCGGAGCGACGCCGCCGTTGAATGCCCTCGATACCTGTCTCTGCATGGGGGCGAGCATAGGCAAGGCGGCAGGCATAGCAAAGCAGGGAGTAAAAAGAACTGCCGCAGTCATCGGGGACTCGACATTCATACATTCCGGAATTACCGGATTGATCAATGCGGTTTACAACAGGGCGAACATAACAGTCTTCATACTGGACAATTCCTCGACGGCAATGACGGGACATCAGCCCACTCCGCTCATCGGTATTTCTGCAAAAGGGGAGGAAGCCGGCAAGGTCGATCTGGAAGCGCTTTGCATGGCGTGCGGGGTCAAGTCCGTTACTGTAGTTGACCCGTATAATATAGAGGCAACAGAAAAAGTAATCAGGGAGAAACTCGATGCCGGGGGAGTAAACGTGGTCATTTCACGTAAACCATGCCTGCTCGTTTCACGAAAGATCAAGAAATAAGAAGATAGAAATAGAATAGTCCGCTCTGCACATATCGCCTGATCTCACTCCTTTAACCACCTTCAGGAAAACGACAATAACGGTGAATAGATAACACTATTGTAATACAGAGGACGCTATTGTAGTTTTATCTGCTAAAGTATCGGAAGACAATAATATCGGGACCGGCACGGTTTTAGCCGGGTTAATATTGACTGAGGAAATACGCTACTTACTCCCTGTGATCTGCGGTATGGGTTTAAGCAGATAGTAAAGAGTCGAAATAGCGAAGGTGGGTCGTGGTTGAATACATGGGAGGTTTTTTCTCTATGTATTCAGTTCCACAGGTTATGGAAGGGTTTCCATAGCGTCCCGAAACCGCACTAAAAAATATCTTTTAAATTCAAAGGTGAATCTGATGGCATAGTTCTTGAATAGCCTAAGTTAGACAGGGTTAAATACGCTGCTCATTCTGAGCCATCTTAAGATGGGTTTGGGCGGATAACAAAAAAACGAAATCATGAAGGTGGGTTATGGTTGATTACATAGATGGTCTGTCATGGGCGGCCATAAATGTCTGCAATTTGAAGTTTCCGGCAGGGCATGTATCCTCTTATTACATCCTGGGGAGCGTTTTGATGATTGCGAGCATTTTGGCACTTATGATCCCTGAAAATAGCAAGTCATGACAGCATGACCTGCCTGGCTGCTTTTATTGATGAGCAGTTTTACATGAGCTGATCAGAATATAACAAGGTGGCTCTTTAAGACCGCCGGGTCCAGTGACCAGGCGGTCTTAAACAGTGCATATATGATGCAATCCTACCAGTATCGTTATGCCGTATAACGGTCCCCACTCATTCCGGTCCATTCCTGCCGCGGTACTCATCTTAGCTATCTTAATAAGAATTTGCTATAATTCGTTGCATTATCAGGAGACAGCTATGGCCGGAAAGAAGAAAGCCTCCCATAAGGACCGGATTCAGTCACTGAACGAAGACGGGATTTCCCGATTGAACCGGTTATATTCAGTCCTGAGTAAAGTGAACGAGACCATCGTTCGCATTCGCGATTCTGAAGAACTGTTCGCCCGGGTATGCCGCATTGCGGTTGAAGACGGACTATTCAAGATGGCATGGATTGGTCTGACCGATCCGGATTCGCGGGTAGTCAAACCGACCGCCAGTTACGGGGACACGGACGGTTATCTCAACGGGATAAAGATTTGTGCGGCCGCCGTGCCGGAAGGTAAAGGGCCTACGGGTACGGCAGCTTTCGAAGGCAAGTACTCAATTTCCGGTGATATAGAACATGATCCTCGCATGCTTCCGTGGCGCGAGAAAGCCCTTCGACACGGGTTTCGTTCGTCTGCAGCGTTCCCGCTCCATGCCGGCCCCGGTGTTATCGGAGCATTAACTGTCTACTCACATGAGCCGCAGTTCTTTACCGATGAGGAAATACAACTCCTCACATCTTTGGCGAAGGATGTCTCTTTTGCAATGGATTTCATGGCAAATGAGAAAAAGCGACTGGAGGCTGAGGAGGCACTTCGCAGGATCAACTCAGAACTTGAACAGAGGATTGCGGCACGCACGGCTGATCTTGAGGCTGCCAACAAAGAACTTGAAGCTTTCAGCTATTCAGTTTCTCACGATCTTCGCGCTCCTCTCCGGCATATGTCGGGCTTTGTGGAACTGCTGCAGAAAAGATTAAAAAATGATCCCGATGAAAAAATCCGCCTTTACGCGGATACAATATCCGATGCGTCAAAAAAAATGGGCATGCTTATCGATGATCTCCTGAACTTTTCTCGCCTTGGGCGTGCGCAGATGAAGAAGATAAAAGTAGATTTAAATACCCTTGTAAGCGGAGTTGTCCAGGAGATTCAGGAAGAGCTGAAGGAACGGAAGATCAGATGGGAGATCGATGAACTGCCTGACGTGCTCGGCGATAAGTCACTGCTGAGACTCGTGTTTGTCAATCTCGTCTCCAATGCAGTGAAGTTCACAAATACCCGTCCTCAGTCTGAAATTATGATTGGATATAAAGAGGCCTGGGAAGAAACTATTTTTTTCGTCAAAGACAACGGCGTAGGGTTTGACATGAAATATGCGGATAAACTCTTTGGTGTATTCCAGAGTCTCCATCGCCGGGACGAATTTGAAGGCACGGGTATAGGTCTTGCGAATGTTCGGCGCATCGTTTCCCGCCACGGGGGAAGGACCTGGGCCGAAGGTTCCGAGGGAGAGGGAGCAGTATTCTATTTTACCCTTCCAAAGCAGGGCTACAAATTGTAAAGCTCTTTTGCCGTCAGCACCGTGATACCGCCGTCCTTCAGGGCCTTGACAGCCGCATCGGTGTTCTCGGTGCGGATTACAACCACTGCCTTTTGGGCCGTTTTTTCGACAAACGCGTACAGGTATTCGACATTGATCTGCGCGTCATTCAATACCTTCAGCGCCTCGGAAAGTCCGCCCGGCTGGTCGGATACGCCGATAGCGATCACATTATTTTCTCTAACCGTGAAACCGCTTTTCTCAAGGGCCTTTGTCGCTTTGTCCGGCTCGGGGACTATGAGACGCAGTATCCCGAATTCAGACGTATCGGCAATCGAGAGAGCGCGTATATTTATCTTTGCCTTTGCCAGCGTATCGATGGCTTCGTATAACCTGCCTTTTTTGTTCTCCAGAAAGATTGAAATCTGTTTTACTTTCATATCAGGCTCCTTTAAAGTTCGCGCTTGTCAATGACGCGCTTGGCCTTCCCCTCGCTGCGCGGAAGGGTCTTTGGTTCCACTAGTGTGACCCTGATCCTTATTCCGACCGATCTCTCTATATGCTTTTCTATGTTCTTCTTCAGCTCTTCAATGTGTCTCACTTCGTCGGAGAAAACCTTCCTGGACATCTCGACCTGGACTTCGATTTCATCGAGCTGCTGCGGCCGGGTCACTATTATCTGATAATGCGGCTCGATGCCTTTAATTTCGAGCAGGGCCTTTTCTATCTTGTACGGGAACACCATGACTCCCCTGATCTTCAGCATGTCGTCGGTGCGGCCTTTGATGCGCTCCATTTTGATCAGCGTTCTTCCGCACTTGCACTCCTCCCTCCTCAGCGCAGTGATGTCGCGCGTTCTGAAGCGCAGCATAGGCGTAGCCTCGCGGGTCAGGGTAGTGAGGACAAGTTCGCCCTGTTCTCCTTCCGGCAGCGGTTCAAGAGTTTCAGGCGATATGACCTCGGCGTAAAAATGGTCTTCAAATACATGGAGCCCTGTTTTTTCCGGGCACTCGTGCGCCACGCCGGGTCCTATTATCTCTGTCAGGCCATAAATGTTCAGCGCCAGAATATTGAATCTCTTCTCTATCTGCTCACGGATTCTTTCGCTCCACATCTCGGCGCCGAAACATCCGGACTTTAACTTTATCTTTTTGGTGCTTATCCCCTCTTCTTCGGCGACCTCTGCCAGGTACAATGCATATGAAGGCGTGCAGGTTATGACAGTGGTGCTGAAGTCCTGCATTATCTCAAGCTGTCTTTGCGTATTTCCAGCGGATATCGGAACGACGGTTGCGCCGATCCTCTGTGCGCCGTAATGAACTCCCATCCCGCCGGTGAACATCCCGTACCCATAACAGTTCTGTATTGTGTCTTCCTCGGTCGCTCCTGCCATTGTCAGGCAGCGCGCCATCACTTCGCTCCACAGGTCTATGTCACCGCGGGTATATCCCGCTACCACGGGTTTTCCGGTAGTTCCTGAAGATGTGTGCACCTCGACGATTTCGCTGCGGGGCACTGCAAACATGCCGAACGGATAACCCTCCCGGAGATCGGCCTTTGTGGTGAAAGGTATTCTGGTTATGTCTTTCAGCGTCCTGATGTCTTCCGGTCCAAGTTTAGCCTCGTTGAATTTCTTTTTGAAAAAGGGGACATTATCATATGCCCTCTTAACAGCCTTTCTCAATCTCTCAAGCTGCAACCTCTCCCTCTCCCTGACGGGCATACACTCCGCATGTCTGTCCCAAATCATTTTTCTCTCCTTCTGTCCGTGCTGCTTTATCGACCCCTGCTGTAAAATTTCAGGTCCGTGTTTTCAAGAAGCTTTTTTGCATTGTCTATGTCCTTGACCTCGACCAGCAGATAGGCCCTCTTCCTCGACTCCGCAACGTATACGGAGGCATTTTCAATGTTGATATTCTTTTGGGCAAGGATACGGACTACGTCGTGCAATCCTCCGGGCTGGTCATTCATTTCGATGGCAAGCACTTCGGTGAGAGAAACGGTAAAGCCGTCCGCTTTGAGTATCTCGAGCGCAAGTTCGGGCTTGTCGAGCATGAACTTGATGATTCCAAATCCGTTGGTGCTGCTGATCGATATGGCAAGAATATTGATTTTCGAATCGGAGAGGACTTTAGTCACTTTTTCCATCTTGCCGAGCTTGTTCTCCGCAAAAATTGAAATCTGCATCACTTTATCCATAGCCACCCCCTTACAATGTCCTTTTATCTATGACTCTTTGTGCTTTCCCCTCGCAGACGGGCAGGGTGCCGGGCTCCAAAAGCTCCACTTGAGGTTTCACAAGGACTGCAGACCTTATCCTGTTCGTTATCATTGTTTTCAATTCCATAAGGTGCTCGATATTGCCGTCGAACAACCCTTTCGATATCTCGACTCTTATGGCCATTTCGTCATAAGATTCGAGCACTATCTGGTAATTTTCGGCAACGCCCTTGACGCTCATAAGCACTTGCTCTATCTGCTGCGGGAAGATGTTGACGCCCTTTACGATGAACATGTCGTCTGACCTGCCGATTATGCGGGATATCCTGCGATGCGTCCTTCCGCATTTGCATTTGCCGGGCAGGACGCTTGTGAGATCTCTCGTGCGGTAACGGAGTATGGGCATGGCATCGCGCTGCAAGGTAGTGAAAACTATCTCTCCAGGTTCACCTGCCGGCACTTCTTCCCCTGTCTCCGGGTCGATTATTTCCATCAGGAACATATCTTCCCATACGTGCATGCCGTTTTTTTCGGCGCATTCAAAGCCGACGCCCGGCCCGTTCATTTCGGTCAGGCCATATGAGTTGTATACGTCTATGCCGAAGATATCCTCAAGTTTCAGTCTTGTCTCTTCGGAGTAAGGCTCCGCGCCCAGATACGCTCTCCTGAGCTTCAGGCCCTCCCTGGGGTCGATCCCTCTCTTTTGCAGGACCGCCCCGAGATAAAGGGCGTAACTCGGGGTAATATGAATAGCTGTCGTATCGAAGTCCTGCATCAGAGCGATCTGCCTGTCCGTATTTCCGGGCCCGGCAGGAATTACAAGTGCTCCCAACTTCTCCGCGCCGTAATGCATGACCAGTGCCCCTGTAAAAAGGCCGTAGGTCATCATGTTCTGCAGTACATCGCCCCGTGTCGTCCCTGTCATTGCAAGGCACCTGGCTATGAGTTGGGCGGAATTATTAATGTCCTTCGCCGAGAAAAACAAGGCCTTCGGCTTGCCGGTTGTGCCGCTTGAGGTATGAAGCCGCACAACCTTGTCCCTGGGAACGGCGAGCATCCCGTAAGGATAATTGTATCTAAGGTCGTCCCTGGTGGTGAATGGAAGTTTCCTGACATCATTCAGCGTTTTGATGTCGGATGGCTTGACTCCCAACTCATCAAATTTATCTTTGTAGAATGGAACTTTTCTATAAACATCACTTACCGTCTTCCGGAGCTTCTGAAGCTGAAAGGACTCCAGTGCCCTCCGCCCGATCGTTTCAATCTGCTTTTGCCAGAACATCTTCTATCCCTTTTTCCTTTCCCTTCCCGTACTGAATGCCTTTATGTTTATTTCTATCGTTTTAGCCGGGACCGACTCTTCTATGGTTTTCTGCCAATCCTCCATGCTAAAGGGAAGGTAGCGTGAGAGCGCCCCGACAAGAATAATGTTTTCGACTTTGAGGTTGCCCAATTCTTTAGCGGTTTCGAGCGCATTGACCGCGTCAACCCGGAATCCAAGTGATTCCAGTTTCTGTCCGATGTTTTCCGGGTACCGGGAGTTTTCAGGTATTATGACAGAGGGCATCACCTGCTTGCTGTTAAGTATTACCTGTGCAGAGGGTTTCAGGAAATAAGTATATCTGAGGCCTTCAAGTTCTTCGAGAGCGACCATAAAGTCGGCCCTGCCTGCCGGGATCAGAGGCGAATAGACCTCCTCGCCGAAACGTACGTGGCTTATTACGCTCCCGCCCCTCTGGGCCATCCCGTGAAGCTCGCTCTCTTTAACCATGAAACCGGCTGTGAACGCACACTTCGCAAGGATTTTGCTCGCCAGAACAATCCCCTGGCCTCCCACGCCTGCTAACAATATACTTGTAATATTCATAAGCATCCTCATTGACAAGGGGTTAAAATAGCTAAAAATTTTATCACACATCCGGGAATTACTGCAACAATATTGTCTTTATAGCTGAAAATTTGCTATCTTTATTGCTACTCTTTAAGGTTTGAATGTTTATGGAATGACTGGAGACAAGACGAAGGGAGGACAAATGAAAAGAGTTACAGCAGTTTGTGCATTGGCAGGGTTTCTTTTATCGATGATGATAGCAGGGAGCACTTATGCGGCAGAGCCTTACAGGATAGGTGCGGTTTTTTCGGTGACAGGCGCAGCCTCTTTTTTGGGCGAGCCGGAGAAGAATACGGCCCTGCTCCTTCAGGACCAGATAAACAAGGCCGGCGGTATAAACGGCCATCCCCTCGAGATAATCATCGAAGACTCAAAGAGCGATGAAACTCAGGCCGTGCTCTCGGCCAGGAAGCTCATGGACAGAGATAGAGTGCTTGCCATAGTAGGGCCGTCGACCACAGGCGAGTCGATGGCGCTTGTGCCGATAATGAACGCTGCAAAAACTCCCCTGGTTTCGTGTGCCGCCGGCGCCGGTATAACCCAACCTGTTCAGGAAAGGTACTGGATATTCAAGGTCCCTCAATATGATACGAGCGCTGCTGAGGCGATCTATACCCATATGAAAAAGCATGGGATTTCGAAGGTCGGCATCGTCACGATATCTACCGGGTTCGGTGACGCCGGCAGAAAAGCCCTCCTGGAAACAGCCCCCAAATACGGGATGGACATAGTCGCAGATGAAAAATACGGGCCGAAAGATTCTGACATGACAACCCAGCTTGCAAAGATCAGGGCCGCAGGCGCCCAGGCAGTCATAAACTGGTCCGTAGGTCCGGGACAGGTGATCGTAACAAAAAACTGGCACGCATTAAAAATGGGGATCCCTCTCTATCAGAGCCATGGGTGGGGCAGCAAAAAGAATATAGAACTTGCGGGCAAAGCGTCTGAAGGCGTTATCGCGCCCCTGGGCAGGCTCGTGGTGTGGGAGAAGATTCCTGCCTCGCAGCCCCAGTATAAACTCCTGAAAAAATATACCCGGGATTATGAAACCAGGTTTAAAGCGGAACCGGGCACATTCGGCGGCCATGCATACGATTCGATCATGATGGTTGCGGAGGCACTGAAACATGTGGGGGGAGACAAGAAGAAGATCAGGGACTATATTGAAACAAGAATAAAAAAATGGCCTGGAACGGCCGGTATCTTTAATATGTCGCCGAAAGACCATTGCGGTCTGGACAAGACCGCCTTCGAAATGGTGGTTGTCAAAAACGGAGACTGGGAGATACTGAAATAAATTGACCGTTTTCTTGCAGTTTCTTTTCTCCGGCCTGACCGTCGGGGCGGTTTACGCCCTGGTCGGAATGGGCTTTAACATCATTTACAATGCTACATCCATCATCAACCTGGCCCAGGGAGAATTTGTGGTGATCGGAGGTCTGGTGATGTGGTTCTTCACGGAATCGGTAAAACTGCCTTTCTTTGTCTCGGTCCTTCTCACTATTCTTACGGCGGGCATTGTGGGGCTTTTGATGGAAAGGCTGACAATAAGGCCGCTGAAAAAAACCGACCTTCTGCTGATGATAATGATCACAATATCCGTCTCAATAGTTCTGCGGGGTCTCCTGATGTTGAAATTCGGTAAAGACAGCTATTCATACGATCCATTCACAGAGGGCGAACCCATAAGCATATACGGGGCAATCATCCAGCAGCAGACGCTATGGGTCATCGGAGTGACGGCTTTATGCATAGTCCTCCTTTTTCTGTTTTTCAATAAAACCCTGACCGGCAAGGCGATGAAGGCATGCTCGGTGGACTCCACTGCAGCAAGGCTCGTTGGGATAAATGTGTCACGGATGGTAATGCTTTCGTTCATCCTCAGCGCTATGGCAGGCGCCATAGGGGGGATAGCGATAACTCCCATTTCATTGATGGAATACGATAACGGACCCATGCTTGCCGTAAAAGGGTTCTGTGCCGCAATAATGGGAGGACTGGGAAGGGGCAGGGGTGCGGTCATCGGCGGGTTCCTGATAGGCATCCTGGAGTCGATGACAGCCGGATATCTGAACTCGGGATTGAAAGACGCCGTAGCGCTGATAATACTGCTGCTGGTACTTTTTTTCATGCCATCCGGCATATTCGGCAACAGTGCCGCAGCCCGGCTGAGGAAGTTTTGATCATGGACAGGACGAACACTATCGGCGATGCTTATTTTCGTGGTTCTTATCATCTCCCTGCCTTTTCTGACCGGAAGCACTTATGTATTAACGATAGGTATTTTTTCCGGCATCAATGCACTCGTTGCAATCGGGCTCTGCGTCCTCATGGGTTATGCAGGCCAGATATCTCTCGGACAGGCCGGCTTTTACGGTATCGGAGCTTATGTGTCGTCCATATTGAGCGCGCATTACGGGTTGCCTGTCATAATGGGTCTTGCCCTTGGAATGCTGGCTGCCGCCCTGGCCGCAGTTGTCCTGGCTGTGCCCTCCCTTAGGCTGAAGGGCCATTATCTTGCAGTTGCGACCCTCGGCTTCGGCGAGATAGTTCACGTCACCCTGAACGAATTGGGACCGGGAGGGCCGTCCGGTTTCGGCGATATCCCCCAGTTCGGTATTTTCGGATATACCCTGAATACGACAAGAGGCTTTTTTTATCTTATCTGGCTGGTCGTTGCGGCGATTATGGCCTTTTCTTTGAACCTTATGAACTCAAGGACCGGCAGGGCGCTTAAGGCGATTCACGGCAGCGAGCTTGCAAGCAACGCTATGGGGCTGGACGTAGTTGTGCTGAAAGTCAAGGTGTTTGTGCTCAGCGCAGTCTATGCTGCGCTTGCCGGCGGCCTTTACGCACATTATATTACATTCATAAGCCCAGGCAGTTTTTCATTCTTCTATTCAGTCCTGGTGCTCATGATGGTCGTTGTCGGAGGGATAACGAATCTGTGGGGCGGAATAGTCGGAGCCATTGTGATAACCATATTGCCGGAACTTTTGAGTAGGTTCGAAGAACTCGATGTCCTTGCATATGGTCTGATACTGACACTCTCGCTGCTGTTCCTGAGAGATGGCATAGTCCCGCTTCTTATTAACAAGTTCAGGAAGGTGTTTACAGTTGCTCGAAGTTAAAGAAGTGACAAAACATTTCGGGGGCCTGACAGCCCTGAATAACGTGAATTTCAGCGTGAGGGAAAACTCTGTCAGCGCCCTTATCGGCCCGAATGGGGCTGGAAAAACAACCCTCCTCAATATTATCACCGGCATGGACGCCCCGGACAGGGGAGAGGTTTTCCTGTCGGGCATCGACATAAGCGATCTGTCTTGTCTCAGGAGATCGAGGCAGGGGATCTCGCGGACATTCCAGCATCTCGAATTGTTCGGAGACATGACATCACTGGAAAACATCATGGTCGGCAGATATTCAAAGACAAAGTCAGGTTTCATCTCTTCGGGCCTCAGACTGCCTTTTGCCTTAAGAGAAGAGGAGGAGACGAGGAGCAGGAGCAAAGATATTCTCGAATATATCAATCTTGGACACAGGGCAAACGACATTGCATCGAATCTCCCGATAGGGGAACAAAGAACACTGGAAATCGGCAGGGCCCTTGCGACCGGGCCCAGGCTCCTTCTGCTTGATGAGCCGGCTGCCGGACTGAATATTAAAGAAACGCGCGGTCTTGGCGGGATGCTCCGGAAGATACGCAGCGAAATGAATATAACTATAATCCTTGTCGAGCATGACATGGACCTTGTGATGCAAATAAGCGACAGGATAACCGTCCTGAATTTCGGGGAGGTATTGGCTGACGGCCCTCCCTCCGAGATACAGAAGAACGCTGCTGTAATAACTGCATATCTTGGAGTGGATGATGAGTAACAAACCCCAGCTCTGCCCCAGGAATCCTGCGGATTCTCGGGGACCCCTGCTGGTGCTGAAAAACGTTGATGTCCATTATGGCAAGATACATGCTGTTAAACGGGTTTCCCTTCATGTGAACAGCGGTGAGATAGTCGCTCTGATAGGCGCCAACGGGGCCGGCAAAACCACGCTTCTGAGAACGATATCCAGCCTTATCAAACCGAGCAGCGGGAGTATCGTATATGACGGTACGGATATAACCGGATGCAGTGCGGAAAAAATTGTTGCCAGGGGTATATCCCATGTGCCTGAAAGGGGACTTGTGTTCAAGCCCATGACGGTTGAAGACAATCTGCTCCTCGGCGCATACCATCGTTATTCGTTCAGGAAACGCTCGGGGATCAAAGATGAGATTGAACAGATATATTCGATGTTCCCTGTGCTCATGGAAAGAAGGAAGCAGCTTGCCGGAACGCTATCGGGCGGCGAACAACAAATGCTCGCTATAGGGCGCGCTTTGATGGCAAGGCCGATACTGCTGCTTCTGGATGAGCCGGGCATGGGGCTTGCGCCGCTTATAGTCAAAGACATCCTGCGCCATATCAAAGAACTAAGGGATACACTGGGGCTCACCGTTCTTCTCATAGAGCAGAACGCCCGTAGCGCGCTGAAAATAGCGGACACGGGATATGTGCTCGAAACCGGAAGAATTATATTGCAGGGACCCGCGGAGGACCTTTTACTGAACAGGGATGTCCAGAGGGCATATCTGGGAAGAGACGTGGGGACCGATGCATGAGGGTGTCGAGCAGACAGGCCACAGCGCTGAAGCTCATTCTCGCAAGGCATCCAGCCTCGCTCCGAGGCTGTTGCAGCCTGTTCAGCCATCCATGGCGTCTCAGGCTGCAAAAGTCCGCTTCAGCACTATGTCCTGCCTGCTCTTGGACACGATTTGTGAATAATGTGAGCTAACGTCCAACATTAGATTTTTTTAAAAAGGAGGGTGCTATGTACTGGGAAGCCGTGAAGGAGTGCATGTCGAGAGAGGAACTCGAACAGTTGCAGCTAGAGCGCCTGCAGTCAACGCTGTTCAGGGTATATATGAATGTCCCTTTTTATAAAAGGAAATTCGATGAGCTTTCAATAGACCCGGACAGTTTTCGTTCTCTGGAAGATCTTCAAAGACTTCCCTTCACCACCAAGGACGACCTGAGAGAAAGTTATCCCTACGGCATGTTCGCCGTCCCTTTAAGAGAAGTTGTCAGGATGCAGGCTTCATCAGGAACTACGGGAACGCCGACGGTAGTCGGTTATACGCTCAACGATATAAAAAACTGGTCTAACCTCGCTGCCAGGATACTTACTGCCGGTGGAGTGACGCAGAATGACATCGTCCAGATAGCCTTTGACTATGGTCTTTTTACAGGGGCGCTGGGCCTTCATTACGGGGCGGAGAGGTTGGGGGCATCTGTAATACCGATATCAAGCGGTAACACCAGGCGGCAGGTGAAAATAATGCAGGATTTCAGGACAACGGCACTTATTTGTACACCGGGCCACGCGCTTGCTATTGCAGATACGATAATCGAGATGGGGATAAACGTCAACTCGTTTTCACTTAAGTACGGACTTTTCGGCGCAGAGCCGTGGTCCGAAGGGCTTCGCCAGGAAATTCAGGAGAAGCTCAGGATAATCGCAACCGACAATTATGGACTGAGCGAGGTCATGGGGCCGGGCGTTGCAGGTGAATGCCTTGAGCGCAACGGCCTTCACATCAACGAAGACCATTTCCTGGTGGAGGTGGTCGATCCTGAAACTCTCTCGCCGGTGGCTCCTGGAAAAACAGGCGAGTTGGTCATAACTACTCTCACAAAAGAGGCCTTTCCTGTAATCCGGTACAGGACAAGAGACCTTACCAGGCTTTTGCCGGGGGGGTGCCCTTGCGGCAGAACACTGGTCAGGATGGGCAAAGTTATGGGCAGGACGGACGACATGATAAAAATAAAGGGAATGAATATATTCCCCTCCCAGGTGGAGTCTGTGCTTTTAGAGATCGGGGGTGCTGGGCCGCATTACCAGATCATAATTGAGCGCAAAGGCTCCAGGGATGAATTGACCGTGCTGTTCGAAGTATCGGAATCCATTCTGGCGGAGCAGATGAGGAACCCCGGGGAGTTTATTGAGAGGGTCAAAGCCAGGCTTGAGTCTGAACTCTCCATACCCGTAGAGGTCAGGCCAGTGGAGAAAAATAGCATCGAGAGGCCGGAGGGGAAGGTCCGGAGGGTGGTGGACAAGCGGAAAATTTAGCCTCAAAAATGTTGCTGTTTATGTTATACTGCTGCAATTTTCGTCTAGGGAATATTGTGCATAAGCTATCGAGCAGTCAGGCCACAGTGCTTCAGCTCATTCTCGCAAGGCATCCAGCCTTGCTCCGAGGCTGTTGCAGCCTGTTCAGCCATCCATGGCGTCTCAGGCTGCAAAAGTCCGCTTCAGCACTATGTCCTGCCTGCTCCTGGATAGAATTTATGAATAATGCGGGCTAGTGAGACCTTAGAAGTTAAATAGACAAAGAGAGGGAGGACTGGTATGAAAAAGTTTTATGTGGTGCTGCTGCTGTCCGTTGCGACAGCGATTATTTTTGTTTCATCAGTCTTTGCGGAAGATCTTAAGTTCGATTACGGAGCATCCGAAAGGGTCAGGGAGGAAATCTGGGACAATATTGTGGACCTCCATACCAACGTGCAAAATCAAGCGAACACCGATAAATTGAACTCGTTCAGGGAAAGGAATTTCTTTCGTTTCAGGACGTCCCTGTGGGGCAGTGTTAATTACAATGAGAACCAGAACAACAGCTTGGGCTTATATGTGAGGATGACCAACGAAGCAAAAGAGTATCTGGGTTCTCACAATTACAGGCTGCCTGAAAATCTCTCCGCTAATAATGGAATTGTCCTGGGTCAGACCCAATTCGCCCATTTTGAAGAAGATGAAATCTTTTTCGACAATCTCTATACAGACTATAAAAAAATATTTGGCGGCCCTGTTGATGTAAGAATCGGAAGGCAGGATCTTAATTACGGCGAAGGTTTCATGGTCAGCGAAGGTACACCGGGCGACGGTTCCAGAAGCTTTTATTTTAACGCCGCTAAAGCAACGGTGAATATAACTCCGAACAACAGTGTGGACCTGGTTTTTATAGCCGATCCGAAAACCGATATATTTTTGCCGTCAGCGCACGGTGCGGTAGATTCCAATAACGCTTATCTTTATCAGAACAACAAGAGAATACTGAACACCTCCAATGAAACCGGCGTGGTAGTCTACAGCAAAAACAAAATTGGTAATTTTAATGTGGAACCTTATTACATTTATAAGAGTGAAGCCGGGTTTACGGCATTTACTCCGCTCCCAAATCAAACGCCCAGACTTAATCTTAACACGTTCGGTGCCAGGCTTTTGTATGATAACAGCGTATGGAAGGCTGGTGGCGAATACGCTCATGAGTTTGGAAAATATTCCCGTGGCGGCATCTTTCCAAATGGTCTCGACCGAACGGGAAACGGAGGCTATGCTTTTGCGGGGTATAGCTTTAATAATGCTTTTTTAAAGCCTTATGCGGAATTGCGCTATGTTTATTTGTCCGGCGATAATAAAAATACTACTGCCGATGAATCGTGGGACCCTCTTTTTTCGAGACAACCGTACTGGAATGAGCTTTTCATTTATACTTTGATACAGGAAACCTTGAAATACAGCAACGGCATCCCCGGATACTGGACCAACCTGAATATTTACAAGGCGAGCGTTAAGCTGAATTTCACTCCGAACTTCAATTTTACCATGGGCTATCAGTACCTGACGGCGCCTCAGTCAACCAACATAATCAATGCCGCAGCCCCGTATATGTTCAGCAATAAAGGTAAAGACATTGGACAGCTTCCTACCACTCTCTTATATTATAAATTCAATAAAAATATAGATGGTTTTGTGCAGTGGGAATACTTTGTTCCCGGAAACTTTTATACAAATCAGGCAAAAGATGCATCTTTCTTCAGATGGCAGCTCCAGTTTAAAATCTAACAGCGCCCTTCGACAGGCTCAGGATGACAATTGTCATGGTGAGCTTGTCGAACCATGAGAGCAGGGCAACTCCTTGCGGAGTTGCCCTTTTTTTCGCCCGCATACTTGTAATTTCCACGGAAGTTAATAAATAATACTGCTTCGCTTTGACTACTTGGTAATTCAACAGGGGCTTGATGGGCAGGGTAAAGAAGATTATCGAGGGCGACAGGCTCTTTCATCTGTTCGGCATGGAATTGGTGGAAGCTTCGGAGGGCCATGCTGTTGTCCGGGCGCAAGTTAAGGAGGAATTTCTTAACGCCCACGGGATTGCACACGGCGGACTTATATTCGGATTGCTGGATGTTGCGTTCGCGCTGGCTGTCAACTCTGTTGTCGATGCCGTCGGCGTCCAGTGGAGTTTTAACGTGTTCCGCTCCACCACAAAGGGCGATTTTGTGCGGGCCGAGGCCAGGACTGTGCATAAGGGCAAAAGCCTGCTGGTGGTCGAATTCAGGGCAGAGAGCGAAACATCCGGAAAGCCCATAGCACAGGGAATGGCGACCGCGCTGCCGTTGCCCCGAAGGGAAAGCAAGTAAAAAACAGATCGGATAAAGGAGAAAAGCTGTGATAGTCGTAATGAAGATCGGAGCAACGGAAGCGGATTTGAAGCAGGTATGCAAAAAAGCTGAGGAGCTGGATTTCACCACCCACGTAATATATGGCAAGGAGAGGAACGTTGTGGGCCTCATCGGCGTCTCCGGCAACAAGGAAGGTTTGGACATCATAGAAGAACTGCCGGGTGTCGACAAAGTGGTGCCGATTTCAAAACCTTACAAGCTTGCCAGTCGAGAGGTGAAAGAAGAGACCTCGATAGTCGATGTGGCGGGCGTGAAGTTCGGCGGCGAGGATTTCGTCGTTATCGCCGGCCCCTGTTCGGTCGAGAGAGAAGACCAGATTGTTAGCGCTGCAATAAAAGTGAAGGAAGCAGGGGCCCGGATGCTGAGGGGCGGCGCCTTTAAGCCCAGGACCAGTCCGTATTCATTTAAGGGTCTGGGAGAGGACGGGTTGAAACTGCTTGCCAAGGCCCGCGAGGCTACCGGCTTGCCTATCGTCACCGAGGTTGTCGATCCCAAAGACATCGAAGTAGTAGATAAGTATGCCGATATGTTCCAGGTAGGCGCCCGCAATATCCAGAACTTCGCCCTGCTGACCCTGCTGGGGCAGGGACGGAAGCCCGTTCTGCTTAAGAGAGGACCCGCGACCACTATCGATGAGTTTCTCATGGCCGCTGAATACATCCTGTCCGAAAACAACCGCGACCTTGTGCTCTGTGAAAGGGGCATCAGGACGTTCGAGCCCGCCACAAGAAATACTCTCGATATAAGCTGCGTGCCTGTAGTCAAGGCCAAATCTCACCTGCCCATAATTATCGACCCCAGCCACGCTGCAGGCCAGTCCCGCTACGTCCCGGCACTGTCCAAGGCGGCTGTTGCGGTCGGGGCTGACGGGCTTATCGTCGAGGTGCATCCTGATCCTGAAAAAGCCCTCTGTGATGGTGCCCAGTCGCTTAATCCCTCGCAATTTGCCTTGTTAATGAAAGAGATGAGAGATATAGCGCTCGCCGTTGGAAGAAAAATATAAGTAGACCTGTGCCATCTCTCCGATAAACAGTCTGCCCCTGAGATTTTTAATTATTACTTGCAAATATTCGAATATTGGAATAAATTAAAAAGAGAGGCAGTACAAGGAATATGGCGCAGACGGAGGTGGCTGAAATGAAAGCGATTCTCAAGATAATGGTGGCGGTATTGTTTATGGTTTTTCTTGCGAGTGTCGCCATTGCTGACGAGCTATATCCTGTCAGGGTGTACGGGTATGGGCCTGGGGCAAATACAACCATTGCAGGTTCGGTGGTCAATGTGGACCGGGCAACTGGACAGCTGACGGTGAGGCCGGCAAATCTGAACACGATCGCGGGGGGAGTAGTGAGCGTCTCAACGGATAGCCTGACAAAGGTTAAGATGTGCGACAGCGGCAAGAAGCTTGAAGACATAAAAATTGGTGAAACCGTTAAGGTGAAATATCATGACGGAGAGGAAGGAAGACGCGTTGCCGACGACATCAGAATCATAACCAAAGCGTGTTGACGCAGACATGAATAGCTGAAAGCTGAGAGTCAATAGCCAAGAGCTCTCAGCGTTCGGCTATTTCAATTTTTCCGTTTCCCATGACCAGCAGGCGGTCTGCCAAACGCTTCTCCTGGTCCCGGTCGTGAGTGGCTATCACGATAATGGATTTGTTGGCCTCCTTAAGCGACTGGAGTATCCCCTCGATAAGCTTCGTATTTTTAAAATCGACCGAGGCTGTGGGCTCATCCAGGAAGAGAATATCAGGCTCTATGACCAGCGCCCTCGCGATGCCGAGCCTCTGCGTCTCGCCGCTCGACAGAGTAAGGGCATTCTGGCGGCTTTTGTGGTCCAGCCCTACGAAGTCGAGGGCACGGCGCGCCTTTTCCTCTATGGTTGCAGGGTCCATTCCCCTGATCTTCAAACCGTAAGCGACATTCTTCATGACCGTAGCATTAAAAACCCCGACTTTCGGCAGCACAAGGGTCAACCTGCGTTTCAGATTCATGTCCTCTTCTATCCTTGACTGCCCTGAATAAAAAGAAACGGAGCCGCTGTCAGGCTTTTCGATGAGCGAGCATATCCTTAGGAACGTCGATTTGCCGCAGCCGTTTGGTCCGGTCAGGACGTACGTTCCGGCGGCATCGAAGAAAAAAGAACAATCATCGAGCACAGTCGTCCCGTCGTAACATTTCAATATATGCGACACTTTCAGGGCAAGGCTCATCTTTGCGTTTTCCTCTGCACTGCATGCAGCATGATATTGACTAACAATGACAACGCCAACAGGATAATACCCAAAGCAAGTGCAAGTTCAAAATTTCCTTTGTCCGTTTCCATGACTATTGTGGTAGTCATTACCCGCGTATACCCCGCAATGTTTCCTCCTACAATGAGTATCGCTCCGACCTCGGCTGCCACTCTTCCAAAGGCGGCTATTAT
This sequence comes from Nitrospirota bacterium, assembly GCA_963796345.1. Lineage (GTDB taxonomy): Bacteria > Nitrospirota > Thermodesulfovibrionia > Thermodesulfovibrionales > Dissulfurispiraceae > JADFXI01. Next base: position 679,520 of record CAWCLI010000015.1, read on the forward strand.
TGCCGAAACAATGCCGTACCGCGCCTCTTTGATAATGGTGGCACTGACCTGTAAAGGGGTTGCTCCGAGGCTTAGCGAGGCTTGCGTGATAATCGGGTCGACGCTGACAATGGCGGAGTGGCAAAGTGCCGTGACAATGGGAAAGGCAAGTATGGTCTGCGCTATTATCATTGCGGAGGGAGTATAAAGCAGCCCCATAAAGCCAAGCGGCCCGCTCCTGGAGAGCACGAGATACAAAAAAAGACCTACGACTACCGGAGGCAGCCCCATAAACGTGTTCATAAGGCTGATGATCAATCCTCGCGCCGGCAGCTTCCTGAGACTTATCAAAGCGCTGAAGGGAAGACCGAGGGCCGCAGACAAAAAAAGTGCGACTCCGGAAACGACAAGAGAGAGGGACACAATGTTCAGCAGCTCGCGGTCGAGGCTGAAGATAAGAGTAAATGCTTTTCCGAACCCTTCCAGCAGAGATGACATATCATGCATTATAAAAGAAAACAGGGGCGATAGTCATGATAACAGCAGATCCTGCTCGCTGCAGGCACCTTTTAGCTCTCCTTCCCGATTCTACTCCTTCATCGCCCGAAGAAATCTCCGTATTCTTTCCGCATTTTTCCCCAGGTCACTCAGGCCGACGCGCGATTCAGACCGAATATCGACCCGACTTCCTGAATTTTGATGCCTGAGCCTGATCACAATGTCGTCCCTGAACCCAAACCAGAAAGTCGTGGCAACAGCTTCAATACGCCCCGCGTTCTTGTCAGTGTCTATGATCTGCCATCCCAGCCGCCTTGCCCCGGCAAGGGCCTTATCGAAGGCTTGATCCGGAGGAACAGGGAGAATGAGAGGGATGATGTCCGGATATGCCTTCCGCTGCTGGGCGGCCACTGGCTCTCCGCCATAAACGTGAGAATTATCATCAGGCTTGAGAAGGCTCAGGATTGTGACAAATTGTGGTGGCTTCTTAGTGTCGGTAGTGATGTCGTGAATCCGCGGCACGCTCTCTGCCACCTGTTTCCAGTGAAGCACTATACCTGCGAGAGAGCAGCCTATGACGACACCCATGAGAGCCCACATGAAACCCCGGACTATAACGATTCGGACAGACGCTATGAGTCCGATCACTGATAAGGCAGCCGCTGTGGTCCCTCCGTAAGCAGCCCACCGGAGCACAGAAATGCCGGTCTGGTAGTTCCATAGCCTATAGCTCGTGCCGGGTCCCGACAAGAGGGCGGCAAGGCCTGAAATCAAGGCAATCAAAAAACCTGCCCTGGCGATTAAGGATGGCTTACTATTGGTTTCCATCGGTATTCCCTTATTATACCCCATCATTGTGCCAAGGGTTTCTCTCCAACTAAAACGATATGTTTATAGATGTGCAAACGAGGTGCTGCGGTCAAACAGATCTGATGACAAGAAGACACCGTAGGCCAGCTATTTCCTCTCTGTAACATCACAGGCTGCACCTGAAAGTCCGCACCTGTAAGCAATCGTCAGAGACGTTGATTTTCGATCGTACCTATGACTCTCAAGTGTATGGCAACTATCAAGTGGGCAAATGTCAATAAGTAAGCCTGACCCTCTCAGTGTCCCCTCAGAGCATCGTCGCTGAGATAGACAACCCTGTCCTTGCTGCCCTTCCCATTGAATACATAAAGCTGTCTGCTGCGATAATCTATCGCATCTGCTGTCAGTCGTGAAACCTCTTCAACACGCAGACCGCATCTGAGCATAAGCATGAACATGGCCCGATCCCTGGTGTCGTTAATTTCTTTGAAGAGTGTTGCGACCTGCTCGTCCCTGAGATGTTTGGGCAGTGGTCTGGGTAGACGAAGTCTGTAATTCTTTCTTACCGGATTGATAAGAGGCAATCTCTCATCTTCGATCAGATATTCGTAAAAGGCATGGATGCAGCCCATATGACAGTTGATGGTCTTTGGTTTTTTTCTATGTCTCAATAGATGGTCCATGTACGCATCGGTTTCCTTAAGGGTCGCCTCTTCTAGAGGAACCCGTAGCCAGTCGCTGAAGTGAGCGAGAATATTCATGTAGTTTTTTACAGTATGAGCCGAACAGTTCCTTCGCTTCAAGAATCTGCGATACCTGCCAATCGCATCAGTACGCTCCATGAATGCCTCCCTGCTCGATGATTTCCATGGCGCGGAAATATTCCTCTTCGCGGCTCTTATCAGTGAGACGGGCATAACGCCTGGTCATCTCTATCTCGCGATGACCCATCAGCACTTGCAGACATTCCAGACGCATGCCGGCATTGAGCAGTTCGCTTGCAAATGTATGCCGAAGACTGTGGATTGTGTAGCCTTTGTGTTGGAGCTCTGCTTCTCTCAAATATCGTGTAAAAATATTCCGGGCCGAAGTGTAGCATAAGCCACGCTTCAAGCCGTAAAAGAGATATTCTTTTGTCTTATCTCTCTTGCCCATCCAGAGCTTTAAGGCCATCAGAACATCGTCGCTCAGATAGACCACTCGCCCAAGACAGTTCTTTTCGCCCTCATAGATGTTTATCTTCCTCTCATTGATATCAAGGTCTATCATCTTCACGCCAAGAACTTCACCGATTCGCATGCCTGTTCGTAAGAGTACGAGGATCAGCGCACGGTCACGAGTCTCTTTAATGGCACCGAGAAGTTTTCTGATATCCTCCGGGGCAATGGCCCTCGGCAGGAATTCGGGAACACTCAGTTTGATTTTTCGTTTGAGTATACGTGCGTCAATGATATCCTGATCGATAAGAAACCTTAGAAAAGCCCACAGCTATGAAGCCGTGTCCTGACCGTTGTGACTTTGAGCACTCTATCCTGCTCGTGTTCGACAAATGCCTCAATATCACTACTGACTACATCTTGCAGCTGGCTCTTCCCTATGCTGGCATAGAAAGCAAGAAAGGAACTCACAGCGTGAAAGCTCCCCTTAAGAGTGCTTGGCTTGTGGTTCATTCTCCACTTGTGGCGCATGTAGCTCTCGAAGTGCTCCTTGCCGGGAAGATCCAATACGAAGATCTTTTTAAGAATGCGATCAATAGGAGATACTGCTGCACTAGGAGAGTCTGCTGCGCTGTGAAAATTGACTGCTGCGATTTCACTGATGATTGCTCTGAGAACTGTACTTGCCTGGGTCATTGCTCCTCCTCTTTCTCATTGAAAAAGCAGGATTAATGATGACCCTTAGTCGTTCTAAGAATCAATCCATTTTGTTACGTATAGCACCGACTAACAAACAAGATTAGATAAGGTGACGATGTGAGGAATCCCGATAGAAACAAACGTCCTGTATTTGGTCCCCTTCTTTTCCTATCAGTTCTTTTTCGGTATCTTGGTTAAAATTTCATCAAGTAATTTATCCTGATCAGGAGATAGTTTCATAAAACTGTTTCTGACAAAGATTGTACTAAAGAACCCTGCTTTGCTGTCGTATATGCGCGCTGCTTTGGCTAGTGCTCCTGCACCACTTTTCCACACAGTTCCGCTGTCCAAAACTAATACTTTTTTTCCAAACACTGAATTTTCTAAAACGATCATATTCTTATAGAAGACAACTCTTTTATTCACCCGTAACGATATTAATACAATGCTTACAAACAATAAACCTAATATACTGGTAAACGTCCAGGTCCAATAATACAGGATATGTGTTTGTTCTTTGCTTAAAGAAAAAGATGTCCAATTCATATCCTTACGGGCTATCCAATCTGCTGCAAATAAACCAAACAAACATAGCATAATAATTATGAAACTTATCATCATCTGCTTATCTTTTTCGTCTTTATTATTATATTCCAATATTAAAATTGGCGGCCCTTCCGCGTTTACGGCAGATGTCTTTGCTTTGTTTCTGTTTACTACTTTGTACCTTATGTATTTGAACAAGCTCCCAATAAAAGCCACTAACATAAGGCATGCCGTTATTAAAACGATAAAACTACGCATTATTACCCATCCGCCTCCTTATCTTCTCGTGAAATTAAAGAATAAATGGTACAGCCACTAATTTCCCTTTATTCCATTCTCTCCTTTTCTCGGACTTCGTTTAACTTCATTGTATTGTTGAAACCCTCTCTGCGGATTGATTATAGCATTTGCTTTATTACGGTGTAGTTACGGCAACATTATATTAGCTTGCGAATTTCCAATTGAACCCTGTATAACTATATCATGCGCTGAAAGTGAGGATTCCAGGAAGAATTAAAAAAAATTATCCGTCGCCTCTGCCGGATCTTTTTTGACCATAGTACGGGATGAAATGTGCGTTTCCGTGAAACGACTGTTCGTCGCAACCTTTCTTCCTGCCATACGTAACACGCGGCCCGCTAATCTGCTATAATCCTGCGTAGTACAAATGGGAAGTAGCATTTTCCCATCCCCCATTCAGCAAACAATGAGGAGGAAAAATTTGGACGAAGGGACCGAACCAGCGGCAGAAGAAAAAAAGAATGGCTTGCGGCAACGGTGCGTGCGATTCTTAACGAACAAGAGGCGATGGTTGATTATCATTCTTTTCTATATCTTTATGATATTGATTCCAGCTATGTATTCAATTACTTCAAAGCTACCGCCTGACGACGAATTGCTCCAGTCAAGTGGGGTATTGTCCTTTGAATATGTTCCGCGAAAAGGTACTCTTACGTGGCTGAAAACCCCAAATGGTGATATGTTGTTTACTTGCAGAGATAAAATGGGAAGTTCGAATGACTGTTACCTGAAGAAAGAAGTCGAACAAAGAATTCAAGGAAAATTCGCAACAATACTGTGGTATCGGCATCCCATCTACTTCTGGACGGAACAGAATCGCCTTGTAGAGTTACGAGTTAATAACGAAGCAGTAATTAGTCGCGAAACGACGCAAAATGATCTTAATCGTCATTCAAAATGGGCGATATGGCAGTCAATTATTCTTTTCATTGCCTTTATTGGCATAGATATCTTTTTTAGCCGTTTATATAAAAAAAAGAGAATAAATAATGAATAGTTCAACGGCTGAAGCAATTGAAGTGTTAATCGGCGTCGAAAATTGACCCACCATCGGCGTCCAATTTTGACCCACCCCAGCGGTTAGTTTTTCTTAGAGTTTCTGGTCTTGATTCTCCAGCTCTCGTTACCTGTTTCGATGATATCACAATGATGGGTGACTCTGTCCAGAAGCGCAGTAGTCATCTTGTTATCTGCAAAGACCAGGGGCCATTCTCCGAAGGTCAGATTGGTAGTTATGAGCAGAGAGGTTCGCTCATAGAGCTTTGATATCAGATGAAACAGGAGTTGTCCACCGTTTTTCGAAAACGGCAGATATCCCAATTCATCAAGCACAACGACATGAAGCCGTGTTAGGCTATCCGCCAGCTTGCCGCCACGTCCTGCCAGTTTTTCTTGTTCAAGCTGATTGACCAGATCGACCACATTGAAGAAGCGTCCTCGTTTTCCATTTTTGATTGCCTGACGGGCTATGGCTATCGCCAAGTGAGATTTGCCCGTGCCGGTTCCTCCAACGAAGATGACGTTGCTATTTGCGGAGAGGAATTGACCTTGGTAAAGCGAGCGGATCTGGGCCTCATTGACCGGAGATGGGCCAAACTCAAAGCGGTCTATGTCTTTGTCTACGGGGAACCTTGCCTGTCCAAGGCGGTAGCGTATGCTTCGGGCAGTCCGCTCTCCCAGTTCAGCTTCCAGAAGATCCAGCAGTATCTTCTCCGGCGTGCGTCGTTGCTTTATGCCAGCTGCGAGCACCTCGTCAAGGACACCTTTCATGCCATACAGTTTCAAGCTCTCCATCGCTTCCAGAAGTTTATCTCGTAGCATGATCACCTCCCGTCAGAAGATCGTCATAACGACTGCAGTTGGCAATAGGCAGGGTCTTTAGCTCAGGCAGATGAAGTGGGATCTTGTAGTCGGATATTTCAGGATCATCGTGCGTGCGTGACAGGGTGTTAAGGATCACATCTTTGCTCGCCACACCTACAGAAAGTGCTTCGGAACATGCCGTAACCACAGCATCCAGCCCATAGCTTGATACTGCACTCAGTATCCCAACGAACTGCCGATCTCCATCAGGGCTCTTGCTGAGTAGTTGTCTTATCTCTATGAGAGGTTCAGGCAGTATCCATTCCTTAAAGGGAGCACCGTTACGCAGGGCTCCAGGTTTGTGCTTTAGTACCTCAATATAGTGCCAGGCATCGTAGATTATCTTGTCCCGGCCAAACTGTCGGCGGTGTTCTCCGATTACGTTACCATCATGGACAATGACGAGACGATCAGCATATGCCCGTATCATGGCTGTCCTGCCTACAACTGAAGCATTGACACTGTAGCGATTGCGGTCAAATGAAACCAGTGCCGTAGTCGATACTCGAACCGGTGTCTCTTTGTACCCGTCAAACGGAGAACTCAGAACCAGCAGCTGTTGCTTCTCCCTGGCGAAGTATTCTGCCACGGTGCCGTCTTTGAACTCGGGGTGTTTATGGCCGGCAGCTATAATCCGGCAGCGATCACTCAACCATTGATTCAGCTCGTCGAGGTCGGAGAACTTCAAACGGGGAACGAAGAGACGCTTGCGGATGAACTTGACCTGACTTTCTACCTGTCCCTTCTCCCAGCCCGCTGCCGGGGTACAGGCTACAGGCTCAAACAGATAGTGCGATGAGAGGTTCTGAAAACGCCGGCTGAAGATCCGGTCCTTTCCCATTAGCACCTTGCTCACAACCGTCTTAAGGTTGTCATATATACCCTTGCGGCAGCTGCCGCCAAAATACTCAAAGGCCCGAACATGGGCATCAAGCACCATCTCAAGACTCTCTCGGGCATAGGCAACGCAAAACGGCATCCGACTGTAGCAGAGTCGGAAGTGGGCTACCTTTACTGTTACGACAACACCCCAAAGTTCAACCTGTTCATAGCTCCAGTCGAACTGGAATGCTTCCCCAGGGTCGAAGCTCTGCGGTATGTATGCCGTGACCTTCCTGCCTCCCTCGCTCTTGCGCCACTTCTGAGCATACCGCCGGACACTGTCATATCCACCTTCAAATCCCTGACGCTGCAACTCCTCAAATAACAAGATGGCAGTCCGTTGTTCCCGGTCTGGTTTCGTGGCATCTGTTGCAAGATATTCAGATAACAACTCGTGATATGGGGCAAGCTTCGGATGAGGTTGATCTTTCCGATCATACGTGAACTCGGTGGCATCGCTCCGGATTACCTTCTTGACTGTATTGCGGGACAGCTTAAACTCTCGGGCTATTTGCCGAATCGATTTCCTGTCCCGGTGGTACGCGCATCGAATTTTACGGATTGTTTCCACTATCAGCATCTCCTTTCGTTTGCTCCTCTTTCTAGTTATTTCCAGATAGAGTGCAGGTTATGCTGAGGTGGGTCAATTTTGGACGCCGATTACCCCCTAAGGTGGGTCAATTTTGCATGC
>CAWCLI010000016.1:0-245893 GCA_963796345.1 Nitrospirota bacterium
AAGTTTTCCTGTAAAACTCATAATTCATTGACAGAATCTACCTCTAGTTTTCAAAGAACAAAAAAACCCACACACTTCACGGGTTAAGCTCACAAAGTCACGCAGTTCATGAAGCCTTGCTTAACCTGAAGCACTGTAGTTAAGAAAACGTAAGACTCAAAGAACGTCTCTTTAAAGAATACTAGCAGGTTTACATTACAGATGTCAATCTTCTTTTTATCTTACATGTGGATGTCTATACCACACCAAAAAAACAGCGAATTAACAATTGATTCTTATCAAATGCCGTTGCAGAGAAGTTAATGGCAACGCTGCCGTAATGTGTTCAAGGGTGACAAAGTCAGGCACTTTTTTCAGTTCGTCCTGGAATTTCGGTCCTTTGCTCATTATCAGACAGCCGTCTTTTTTAACAGTATATTTTGTTTTTGCCACAAATTCTTTGATAGTGAACAGGGCTCTTGTTACAGCAATGTCGAAAGCAACATCTTTGATATCTTCTATGCGCGATTCGAAAATTGTAATATTATCCAGTGCAAGGATTTTCTTAATATTTCTGAGGAAGGCGCATTTTTTCCGTGACGGCTCGATCAGGGAAATGGAAAGATCCGGTCTCATTATTCCGATAGGAATGCCCGGAAACCCTGCTCCGCTGCCCACATCGCAAACATTTCCGGCACTTTGGGGAAAGGCCTTGAGAAATAACAGAGAATCAAAGAAGTGCTTTATGATTATGTCCCTGTCATTCTTCAGGGCGGTAAGATTATAAGCCCGGTTCCATTTCTTCAACTCGGACAAATACAGAAAAAAAATTGCAATTGTATCTTCCGAGAAAGTGAAGCCAAGTTCTTTCAGCCCTTTTCCGAGGATGTCCCGCTCTGTTTCCAATGTCGTTCCGCTGTCACTAAAAGTATAGAAATGGCTGCAGGGGTGACCCCAGGTATCCTGCTTGCCTGGCCAATGGTTTCGGGCTGAACTTCAAGAAGTTTTTCAATAACTTCTTTGGAGAGCCCGGGAATTGATTTAAAATCCAAAGCCGGAGGTATCTTTTTCGACTCGAACTTATTTAATCTTCCGGCAAATTCTATTTGTCTTTGCACATAACCTTCATATTTAATCTGTATTTCAATGATCGACTCAATCTCGGGAGTAAGGCTGGCTGGAGGGGGGGCGAGCTGTTTTATCAAACTGTATTTTACCTCGGGCCGCTTTAACAATTTATCAAGTTGGGTGTCTTCGCTTATGCATGCTGTATTTAAAGACAATAACAGGGCATTCAAATCACCGGAGGGTTTTATCCGTTCTTTTTTTAACCGTGAGACTTCATTTTCGAGCAGTTCTTTCTTCCTCATGAAGCGGTTATAGGCCGCCTCCGGAACGAGTCCGATAGCATATCCTTTTTCGAGGAGCCTTAAATCCGCATTGTCATGTCTCAGCAGCAACCTGTATTCTGCCCTGGAGGTGAACATCCGGTAAGGTTCCCGGGTCCCTTTTGTTACGAGGTCATCGATGAGCACTCCAATATATGCCTCATCGCGGCCAAGTACCACAGGCGGGCCGCCTTTCAGTTTGAGCGCTGCATTAATCCCGGCCATCAATCCTTGGGCCGCTGCCTCTTCATATCCAGATGTTCCATTAATCTGCCCTGCGAGGTAAAGCCCTTGTATTGCCTTTACTTCCAGGCTATGCTTAATCTGTGTTGGGTAGATAAAATCATACTCTATGGCATAGGCGGGTCTCATTATCTCGGCCTTTTCCAGCCCCTCTATACTCCTCACAAGCTTAAGCTGAACATCGTAAGGCAAACTTGTAGAAATGCCGTTGGCATAATACTCTGTGGTTTCAAGCCCTTCAGGCTCAAGGAAGACCTGATGCCGCTCTTTGTCGGAGAACCTTACCACTTTGTCCTCAATTGAGGGGCAATACCTCACCCCAGTGCCTTTTATACGACCGCTGTAAAGCGGGGATCTGTCAAGATTACCGAGGATTATTTCATGGGTTTTTTTATTAGTGTACGTGATAAAACACGGCAACTGCCGGTTGGTTATTGATTCAGTGGAATAGGAAAAGTGAGGAGGTGGCGAATCACCCCATTGCGGAGTGGTTTTCGAAAAATCGATGCTCCTCGCATCAAGCCGGGGGGGCGTGCCTGTTTTCAGCCTTCCCAATTTCAACCCAAGTTCGCGAAGAGAGTCGGACAAACCTATTGCCGGGAATTCACCTGCCCTTCCACCCTGAAAACTATCAGTGCCTATATGAATGAGCCCTTTCAGAAAAGTCCCTGTGGTCACAATGACTGCCTTTGCTCCATAAAAGATGCCGAGTGAGGTCGTGACTCCTGTAATTTTATTGTTTTCAACTATTATTTTTTCAACGGAACCCTGCTTTATCGTGAGGTCCAGCTGGTTTTCTAGCGACTTGCGCATTGCAAGCTTATACAGCACCCTGTCGGCCTGTGCGCGCAGCGACCAGACAGCGGGACCTTTTGAGAGATTGAGCATTCTGAACTGGATGCCGGCTTCATCGGCAACCTTGGCCATTTCACCGCCAAGGGCATCGATCTCCCTTACCAGATGGCCTTTTGCAAGACCTCCGATAGCGGGATTACATGACATATGTGCAATATTATCGAGGTTAATCGTAAAAATGCATGTGCTGAGGCCAAGGCGAGCGGCAGCGAGTGCAGCCTCGCATCCGGCGTGGCCTGCGCCAATTACTATTACACTATAATCTTGCTCTTTGAACATCAATCGATTTATTATAACATTTATGAATTTGCCCGTTTTTGAGCATACAATCGCTTCGTTGAGCCTGCTTGTGCAAAACGAGGAAGAATCTCTTCAGAAAGTATCCGACCAGCTTAAATATGATCCCGGTCTGTATTTCTCTTTGCTGAAATATATAAATAGCTCCGGCAAAAGGACCGAAATCACGTCGATATCTCAGGCCATATCACTTATCGGCGCCCAGGGCCTCGAGAAATTCATACTCGATCAGGACTATTATCTCGGCGGGGAGTACATGTTGTTTTGGTGTTATGCGGTCCTGGCAGGTGAGACAGCTGCTCTGGTCAATCAGCGTGCGGCTGTAGCTGATGATGACGAGGCTTTTTTTGCCGGCATGTTGCCTTCGGTGGGCATGCTTCTCATGCTCAAGACCCATCCGCAATACAGGAGGATAACGGAACTTTTGATGAGAGTTCCTATTGAGCAACGGATCTTTATAGAAGAGGGCTTGTATAAAACCAACCATGTCGAACAACTGGACATGAATCTGTCTTCGCCTAAAATTTATCGGGACGTTATCGATCTAATGCTGACTATTTTTACAAAAGACGGACGGCAGAAAAAGTTTTCGCAGATTCCTTCACGGCTCTCAATAGCCCATCAGGCTTTTCAATTATTGCGACTGATTGACACGGCGGAAGCTGCTGCGAGGGCTATTCTTTTTCCAGCGGTAGTCGAGGCGCAGGAAAAATTCCGGGAGTTTGCGAAGATGTATTTCAAGATCCCTGAGAGTGAAATTGAGGACCTGCTGTCTGAGGTTCTGGAGCGATTTGAACGCGCATGCAGTGAGTTCAAGGTAGAAAGCCTCTCAGGGCAATGCACCATGCAGGCAGAGAACTATCTTTCTCCGAGCTTCACTTTTTTGACGAAAGCTGAAAACCTGAAACAAGCACTCGAAAACATCTATAAGGCCAACGCAGAGGGCAGGAGCATTCTTATTTATGGCGAAAGCAGCGTCGGAAAGCGGCTGCTTGCTTTGTCACTTCATTACAGACCCGATAACCCGAGGAAGGACAAACCATTCTTATCAATACATTGCAGTTCTCTTGCTGCTGACACGTTCGAGGCTGAAATGTGTGGTTCAAAGGGATGCTTTTTGAGAGTTGAGAAACATAGAGGGGCGCTTGCGGTTGCTAATGGAGGGACCATTCTGCTCAAAGACATTGATATCATACCGATGGTCCAGCAGGATGCCCTGGCTGATATAATCAAAGGTGGTACTTCTCATAACAGGGGAGAATTTCAGCCGCTGTCATTCGATATAAGGTTTATCGTGACTTCTCTTAAGGACATTGTCGACGAAGCCAAAGAAGGAAGGTTTTCAGAGAAGCTCCTGAGTGCCCTGAATCCCGCGAGCATTTGCATACCTCCTTTAAGGGAAAGGCGGGAGGATATAGAGCCTATAGCTGAAAGTGTAATATCAAAATATGATCTCAATCTTACAGACAAGGCATTGCTGCTCGGTCTTCATGAGTATTATGAAACGCAATCATTCCCGGACAATTTAAGGGACCTGAAGCGTCTCCTGTTTTTCTTTTCCGCCAAACATAGTCTTAAAGCGTAAGTACTCAAAAAGACCCCAAACCCCTGCAACAAATACCGACATGAACCAGACGACTGAAAGGGTGATCGATTTGTCGGCAGAAATGCCTGTTGAACCAAGAAGGAAGATAAACGTGCCTTCCCGCAAACCGATTCCCGAGATTGAGATCGGCAGGGACGACACGAGTATGATTATCGGCATAAAGATAAGGAGCGAGAGAAAAGGTATGTGCATGGAAAGTCCCTGTGAAAGAATGAATACTGACAATATCACGAGAAGCTGGACCATGATCGAATAGATAAAACCGCAGGCGAGTACTTTTCGTTTGGATCTGTAAAACTGAAAGTACTCGGAAGCCTTCAAGAGGAATTTCACCCTTTCGCCAAACCTGAATCTGAAAATTACAAAAGTCGTTGCAACGAAAACGCCTGCAACTGCCGGTACCAGCCAGATTACAGGCCAGTGGACTGAGGCTTTTTCAAGATACCGGATGCCAAAGGGGAATGCCAACATCCCCAGGGTAAGGAGAGCACTAAGGCCGACATAACGATCCATGAAAACCGAAGCTATTGCGACGGCAAGTGAATTCGTCACTTCTTTTTGATCTTCTGCCGTTGAGATGCGGGGTGCATGCAATTCCTTATTCAGGTAGTATGCTTTTACTGCATCGCCGCCGACTGTCCCGGGCATATATGTATTAAAGAACGAGCCGATCATGTAAATGCTGAAAAGTCTTGAAGTTTTGTTATGAAAAGGGATAAGCAGTTTCCAGCGCAAGGTAGAGAGGTAGGCCGTGATAATATACAAACCTGTCGCTCCCAGAAATGCAAAGGGATTGAGCAGGGTTAAATTGTATATAATAGTTCTACCCCCAATCCTGGAAACAAGGAGATAAAAAAGGGTAGCGCTTACACTAAGCTTTGCTATTAGGACAGCTGTACGTTTAATCATCAATAATGATCTATTCTTATCTGTTCGGGCCGAGAATCTTTTTTATTGCGTAAATGGGTTTTTTCTGACTTTCGTGATATACCCGCACCAGCATTTCACCCAGGAGCCCCATTCCGATAAACTGGACACCCACGATGATCAACAGCACCCCAAATAGCAACAGGGGCCTGCCTCCTATGCTCGCTCCCCTGAAGATTTTATCGAACGATAGATATAAAGATATGAAAAAGCCGCAAAGACAAAAAATAAGGCCCATGGGGCCAAAAAATTGCATTGGCTTTGTCGAGAAGCTCTGCAGGAATTTCACAGTAATCAGATCGAGCAGCACCCGGATAGTCCTGGAAATTCCGTATTTGGACTTACCCCTCAGTCGCGGGTGATGGGTTGTCTCAATTTCCGCAATCCTCACCCCATACCAACTTGCAACAGCTGGAATGAAGCGGTGCATTTCACCATATAGCCTTAGATTCTTGACAACATCTCTGCGATATGCCTTCAGAGAACAGCCGTAATCGTGAAGCCTGACCCCGGTAACTTTGCTGATAAGCCAATTGGCAAGTATTGAGGGGAGGCGCCTGGAGAGAAATGGATCTTTGCGTTTTTTTCGCCATCCGCTGACAAGGTCGAAATCCTTTATAGCATCAAGGAGTCTTGGAATGTCCCGGGGGTCATTCTGCAGATCGCCGTCCATGGTTATGACAATATCTCCCCGCGCAAAATCAAAACCAGCGGCGAATGCCGCTGTCTGGCCGAAGTTTCTCCTTAAACTGAGAACAAGGACATTCTTATATTTGCTCTGCAGTTTGTCGAGCAGTTGCAATGTGCTGTCATTGCTGCCATCATCTACATAGATTATTTCATGATCAATGTTGTTTGCAGTGAGGACTTCCATGATCCTGTCATGCAGGACCTCCACATTTTCTTCCTCATTGTACAACGGTACTACAATTGAAACGGTCATCTCCAACTCCTACGAAGCATTCAATCCGTATCCTCTTAAAAGGTTTTTGGTTTACCGATTTTCAGGCTCATGAAATTATAACAGATAAAAATAGAATATTCTTTGGAAACACGGCCGTGGTCCTCATGTATCTCGAATACGTTCTTTTCGTAATGATCAAACGCGGCGGCAACCGCGGGGGGGATGTCTCTATTTCCAGCCATAACAAAGATCCCGTTTACTGCGGGGCGACTTTTTTCCAGTCGCAGCTTTGCCGCCCGTTCGTTTATGTCCGGCCACAGATCATATTGATTCATTCTCCTGCCCAGGTTAATTGAAAATGTTTCCGGATGGCCCTGGACATAAAATGCCAGTTCGCTCGATGTCTGATAACTATCTGAAAATAAAAGATAATAACTGTTTTTCTGTCCCGTGGCGATCAGCCTGCTTACCTCGCCGCCAAGTTCTTTCCATCCTCTAAGACGCGCTGAGGGATCCAGCTTTTCCGGTAATCCCACTGCCGAAGGATAGTGACTTATCAGTGTAATGAGGGAAGCAAAAACCAGAGTGATAGCAAGGAAAGCCTTTTTTTTCTTTGAATGATTGTTAAGGCAGAACTGTACGGCGGCTATAAGACCTGTGATATATCCGGTCATTGCCCAGTTTGCCTCAACTTTGCCCTGCAATGCTTTTAAGAGGAAGAAACCTAAGACCGGAATGAAGAAATAAAACAGGAACTTTGATTGATACCGGCGATCTGAGAAGAATAGTTTGAAAACGGCATATATCATAAGGACAAAAAACAGTGGCGTAACTACACCGACTTGAGAACCGAAGAATTCAAAGAAGCTTCGGAGCGAAAGGGTAATCCCTTCAGCGACATGGGCCTGTCCTGCGGTATGTCTGACAGTTACCCAGTCATGTTTTGCATTCCATATTATGACTGGAGTAAACATACAAAGGCTTATGATAACAGAGATATAAGGCATAGGCGTCTTCAGCAGTGGCCGTTTGTCCGAGAAGGTCAGCAACAATAAAGCGCATAGAGGGAAAAAAGCCATTATGTACTTTGTCAGGAGCCCGAACCCTATGGCAAGACCCAGAACTATCCAGTGGTGCCATCGTTTTGGTCCTTCCGAAGTTGCCTTGTATAAGAAATAGAGTGATACTGTCCAAAAAAAGACAAAGGGCGAATCTATTGAGAATATTACGCCGAACGTTGCAAACAACGGAATAGCCTGAAATGCCAGAGCCGACAGCAGGGCTGCGGGTGTTTGGGATGAAAGACGGGAGTGTTCCGGAGAATGATTCCCGTACATAAGATTGACTAGCTTGAAAATGAATATGCTGCTCAACGCCGACAAGATTACTGCCATTATTCGTATGCCTAACACATTGTTCCCGAAAAGAGAGGTGCCGATATAAATAAGATAGGCTATCATGGGTCCTTTGGAGTAATAGCTCAGATCAAGCCTCCTCGACCACTCCCAATACTGTGCTTCGTCGGGGCTGAGATCGAGCGGACCATGCAGAATATAGTAAAGTCTGAAAACACTTATGATTACCAGTCCGGCCAGGAGGAGATTTCCGCCGGAAATATTAAAGCCGCTTCGATTTTGATGTTTTGCCATGGAACCCTCAGATTTTCTTATATGTGTGATACCTTTATGTATGTTCCACGTGGAACGTGCATCTTAAACTTCAAGCTCATTAGCCCAGGAACAGGCTTCAATGAAGATATTCGGAATCATATTTTCCGCAATGCCTATCTGTTGCGCATATTCTTTTACCTTCTGCCATTCCGCCCGCTCGTAATATTCGGATAGTCTCAGGAAGGCGGCTAAATCCCCCTGTCGATGAACCAGCGCCTCTTTGATAGGATTTGAAAGGGGTAATTTTGCCATTATTTCGTTCATTGGCTGATCAAGTATAGCGTCTAAATTAGAAAAGAGGCCAAGCATGAATAATTCGTCGCATGACGTTGCGTGACTGCTAAGCGAGCACATTTTTTCACATAACTTCGCCTTTATGCAGGCACTCTTTACCAGTTCATCAGGTTTATTTGAAGCAAGTTTTGATAATCCTATCAGAGATACGAGGCGGCGCAACTCATCGTTGCCCAGAACAAGTAACGCTTGTTTGAGGGAAGTAATATCCGAGCCTTTTTTGAAAAAGACCGAGTTGACATAACGCAGCAATTTATAGGAGATGGAAAGGTCACGGGAAATTATTGCTTCAAGTTCATTCAAATCATAATTCGGTTTGTTGATCTCTATCATGAATTTGAGGAACTGCATTGTGGAACTCGAAATCTCCCTTCCCTTTATTATCTCGGGCCTGCTGAAAAAATATCCCTGAAAAAGCTCAAATCCCATATTGAGTGCGCTTTTAAATTCCTGATTTGTTTCAATCTTCTCAGCCAGAAATCTAATCCGTTTGGGCCGGAATGTCTGCAGGTATTTTTTTATTTCAGTAACGGGAGTTGCCAGAAAGTCTATCTTGATTATGTCGGCAAATTCGATTAGGGGTTGCGATTGTGATTTAAGAACAAAGTCATCCAGTGCCAGGCAGTATCCCATATCGGAAAGTCTTCTGCAAGTTTCTATAACAAGCGGTTCGGGATTAACATCTTCAAGTATCTCAATCACTGTTGTTTCGCTCGGAAACATGAATGGAATGGCTGTTGACAACAGGTTTTGAGTAAAGTTTATAAAGGCCCGTTTCCCGGCTGTTATTTTATCCATGCCTATTGTGAAAAAACTGCTTGAGAGAACTTTTGATGTCGCCGTATCTCCATCTATTTCCGGCATCCAATTATTCAACCCATCTCTAAAAAGCAGTTCATAGGCAAAAAGCGATTTTTTGTTATCAAAAATAGGTTGCCTGGCAACGTACGCATCCATACCGAAATCACCTCTCTGATTAAAAGCGTGAAAACCAACTCTATTCTATAGTTAATGGGTTGTAACCTGCAATGTTCCACGTGGAACGTATTACAGAACTGTCCACTGCTGGGGGAGAAATAGCCTCTCGTAAGTCATCAGGGCGAAGCTGTCTGTCATTCCTGCAATAAAGTCGCAGACCATTCTGGGCCTGTCAGCTCTTTTCTCGGGACGGATATCCTGAAAAACATCGTCTGTGTGTTCGATATAATAATTATAGAGTGCTCTCAAAATGCCCTTTGCCTTATTGAATTCCAGCATAATGCCTTCGCTTTCGTAGACATGCTTAAAGAGAAAACTTCTGAGGCTGTAAACCGCCTCAGCTATGGTCTCACTCATCGCCACTTTTTTGTAATCCACTGCAATGGTTGTATTAACTGTATCACGCACCATAGTGTCTATGCGTTTGGCATACGCGTCGCCCAGGGTCCTTACTATTTCCTTTGGAACTTCGGATTTCTTAATAACTCCAGCCCTGATAGAATCATCGAGGTCGTGATTAACATAAGCTATTATATCCGCTATCCTGACCACAATGCCCTCGAGTGTTGAAGGCATATCCTTAGGAATATCAGCGACAATCAACCCTTTCCCTTTGGAGTGCTTAATAATGCCGTCGCGGACTTCACGGGTCAAATTAAGCCCCAGACCTTTACGTTCAAGGAAATCAACAACCCTCAGACTCTGTTTGCAATGATCGAATCCCCCGGGGAATATCTCATTTAAGAGCATCTCTCCTGCGTGGCCAAAAGGGGTATGGCCTAAGTCATGAGCTAAAGATATGGCTTCCGCGAGGTCCTCGTTCAGTCTAAGTGCGCGGGCAATTGTGCGCGCTATCTGAGAAACTTCAAGCACATGGGTCAGTCTGGTTCTGTAATGATCGCCTTTCGGCGCCATAAATACCTGCGTCTTATGCTTTAATCTCCTGAATGCCTTGCAGTGTATAATCCGGTCCCGGTCTCTCTGAAAACATGTCCTTATGTCGTCCTCTTTTTCATTTTTCAGTCGGCCGCTGCTGTCGGAGCTCAGGCAGGCTTTCGGGTGGAGGACTTTTTTTTCTATTTCTTCTGTCTGTTCACGTATCGTCATGGGGTTATCTTAGATTACTTCAGCAGATCAACGCATCTTTGATCGATTTTACCAGTATCCCAATTTCTTTGTCCCTAACTGTCCGTGCATCAATAATAAGAGTATTCTCTTTTATCCGCGCTATTACAGGAGGGTTGCCATGTCTCAAACGCTCTTCGAGTTTGTTCACAGACATCTTCACCGGGTTAATGGCAAGCGAATAGGTCTCAAATTCGACCTCGGGCAGGGCACCTCCTCCTGACTGCGAGGCGTCTTTGATAACCTCCAATTTTGCTATGACGTCGAGTGAAGAGCCCACCTGGTTCTTTAACAGTGACGCTATCTTCTTTGCCCTTGCTTTTATTGTTTTAATGTCCTGTAAAAGCATGCTTAACGTCGGAACCTCCATCCTGGCCCTATCCTCATCAAGATAACACATGAGTACGGACTCAAACGCGGAGAGCGTCAATTTATCTATCCTTACAGCCCGCATAATTGGATTTTTACTAATTATTTCAAGTAGTTGTGGATTGCCAACAACTATCCCGCCCTGCGGACCGCCGAGAAGCTTATCACCACTGAACGTTACTATATCAGTCCCTGCCCTAACAACGTCCTGAACAGTCGGCTCGATTTGTATGCCGTATGGCTTCAGATTCAGGAGGCATCCGCTGCCCAAATCGAACATTACCGGGACGTTATGTTTTTTTCCGAGGGCGACCAACTCCTCTAATTCAACGGTTTGAGTAAAGCCGACCATGCGGAAATTTGACTGGTGCACTTTCAGCAGCAATGCCGTATTTTCATTTATGGCCCGCTCATAGTCGCTCAGATGTGTTTTGTTCGTGGTGCCTACCTCAGTGAGGAGCGCACCGCTGCAGTTCATCACATCAGGTATTCTGAAAGAACCGCCTATCTCCACCAGTTCTCCCCTGGAGACAATAACCTCTTTACCTTTGGCAAGCGCCGACAAGCAGACAAATACTGCAGCAGCGTTGTTGTTCACAATAAGGCTGCTCCCGGCACCCGTAATGTCACTGAGCAGTCTCTGTACATGAGAATATCGCTTTCCCCTCATTCCTTGCTCGATGTCATATTCCAGATTGGAATAGCTGCAGGCCACTGTCTTCACATTTTCGAGTATTTTTTCTGAAAGCAGCGATCTACCAAGATTTGTATGGATCACCACTCCGGTTGCATTGACAACAGGTTTTAGACTTAATTCAGATAATTTTTGGATTAACTCGTCCGTCTCCAGAAGCATTTCATCAAGAGAGAATTCTTTGACCTGGTCCTTGAGAATCGCCTGTCTCCAGCGATCGAGGATATCACGTATTGCCCTTATAACGTACCGCCTGGGAAAAGATTGCTGCCATGCTGCACCCTTTTCCGATTTCAGGATTTCATCAACAGAGGGCAACGATGATAAAAAACTTTGCTTGTCCGTCATTACTGACAGTAACCTCACATGATTGATAGTAATCCAGCTTTGAAACGTAAACTATTTTACCCTTTTATCTGCGATTGCGCAATAAAGTTCGGGGCAGACTGTTTTTAGGCGATCTAAAACTCCTATTGTTCCAAGTGCTGGACTATTATAGTGGCGTAACTATACACCATTCTCGGTTGGGACTCGGCGTTACTCGCCCCTGCTCCAGCACACCCGTGCTATCTCGCCTAAAAACAGTCTGCCCCGAACTTTATACCAGATCATTCAACAGCCTCAAGTTTAACGGCCCGGCTGGTTATAGCACCTATAAGTAACAGGCAAAAAGGGCTTTCATTGCAATGAGTGAATATGTTATGTTATTTAACCCATGAAAATAGCAGTGACTGGAAAAGGCGGAGTAGGGAAGACAACACTTTCAGCTGTTCTGAGCCACCTTTTTGGTTCAGACGGCAAGAGGGTGATTGCTGTTGATGCTGACCCTGATGCTAATCTGGCCCAGGCACTTGGCATTGGGCTTGCCGAAGTTGACAAGATAAGGCCCATCGCCGAAATGGCAGATCTCATTGAGGAGAGAACAGGTGCAAAGCCCGGAACGAGCGGAGGAATGTTCAAGATAAATCCGCGCGTCGACGACCTGCCTGAGGATTTCGGCTTCAGGATTGGTAACATATCTCTTCTCATAATGGGAAAATCAAAAGCAGCAGCCGCAGGCTGCTATTGTCCGGAACACGTTTTTTTAAGAAGGCTTCTCAAACATCTCATTGTTGAAAGGGATGAGGTTGTTATTGTCGACATGGAAGCCGGCATCGAGCATCTTACAAGAGGCACTGCAGAGTCGGTTGACGCATTTATTGTTGTGGTCGAACCCGGCCAGCGAAGCATCCAGACTGCTGCAACTGTCCGAGAACTCGCGAAAGGGCTCGGGGTGAAGAAGGTTTTTGTTGTGGCCAACAAGGTGAGAAACGATTCTGATATAGATTTTATCAGGGACTATCTTAAAGGAATGGAATTGCTGGGCGCAATGAAATTCAGACAATCTGTAATGGATGCCGATGTTAAAGGCATATCTCCTTTCGAAGTCCCCGATGTAGTTGAAGACGTAAGGCAGATCAAGGAGCGCCTGGAGAGCTCTTTAATTCAGGATCAGGCCTAAGCACTTGTCTATTGACCTCAAAGAAAAACCCCTGATAAGAAGCAAAGTTCTCTCCCTCCGTGACTCGCTCATCAGCGATATCAGGAATGCAAAAAATAAAAGTATCAGAAACCGGCTACTGGAGCTCCCTGAATTTATAAAGGCGCGCACCGTTCTTTTTTATGCCTCGTTCAAAAGCGAGGTTGACACTGTCGAACTGCTGAAAAAAAGCATCCTCAACAAGAAAACAGTCGTTCTTCCGAAAGTAGATGTACGAACCGGCGGACTTGAACTCTACGCGATACGTTCGGCAGAAGACCTTGCTCCCGGGTATTTCGGCATCCCCGAACCTCCTGCAATCGAAGGCAGGCACATAAAAGTAGCCGGCATCGACCTGTTGATTATTCCGGGCGTGGCCTTTGATTTGCACTGTAACCGGTTGGGATATGGAAAAGGGTTCTATGATAAACTACTGTCGCGGAAAACTGCCCCGGCTGTTGCATTGGCTTATGAAGAGCAGGTACTGAAGGACATTCCTGCGGAGGCACATGATATAAAAATGGACAAAATCATTACTGACAAAAAAATTATACAGCGCCATGGATGACAAAAAAATCAGAGACGGCATCAAATTAGTGCTGGAAGGGATAGGCGAGGACACGGAGAGGCCCGGGCTCAAGGCCACACCTGCACGGGTGGCTAAAATGTTTGCCGAAATATTCGCCGGCCTCGAAACACCCGCAGATGACCTGCTAAGACCCATAGAAGGTGAAAACCATGACGAAATGGTGTTGCTGAGAGACATACCGTTTTATTCCGTATGCGAACACCACCTCTTGCCGTTTATCGGCAGGGCACACATTGCCTACATTCCTTCAGGCAGTATAGTGGGTCTCAGCGAATTGCCCAGGGCCCTTGAGTATCTTGCTAAAAGGCCGCAGGTCCAGGAACGGCTTACCGCGCAGCTGGCCGATATGATCATGAACAAATTGAAACCCAAAGGCTGCATGGTGGTCATTGACGCCGATCATCTTTGCATGAGCATGAGAGGCATAAAGAAGCCGGGGGCGAGAACCATAACGTCAGCAGTGAGGGGTATTTTCAGAACAAAGCAGAGCACACGGGAAGAAATGCTTCAACTCATACAGAAGAACTACTAAGAAGGGGAGGTTATTATGTCAGCAAAAATTATCAGTGGTACAGAAGTAGCTGCACAGATCAGAGAAGAGCTTAAGAAGGAAGTTGACAAGATGAAAGCCGAGAAGGGGGTTGTCCCTGGATTGGTCACCATCCTTGTAGGTGAGAATCCGGCGTCCGTCAGCTATGTAACAGCCAAAAGTAAAACCGCACATGATCTTGGTTTTTATTCTGTCCAGGACAGCCAGCCCGCGGACTTGCCGGAAGCTGATTTGCTCAAACTTATCGATAAGTACAACAAGGACCCTAAAATACATGGTATCCTTGTCCAGTTGCCGCTTCCCAAGAATATCGACGAAAAAAAGGTACTCAATGCTATCGATCCGGACAAGGATGTGGACGCATTCCATCCTGTTAACGTCGGACGCCTTATGATAGGCGGAAAAGAAGCCAAGTTCCTGCCCTGTACACCAGCTGGCATACAGGAGTTAATTGTTCGGGCAGGCTACGAGACCAAAGGCGCCGAAGTCGTGGTTGTCGGCCGCTCCAATATAGTCGGCAAGCCCATTGCCAACATCATGCTCCAGAAAGGCAAGAACGCCAATTCTACCGTCACAATAGTCCATACCGGAACGAAGAACCTCGAAGCTCACTGCAAACGCGCCGACATACTGATTGTCGCTGCCGGCGTGCCCGGGCTTGTGAAGCCTGAATGGATCAAGCCAGGCGCCTGCGTAATCGATGTTGGAGTTAACCGTGTCGGAGAAAAGATCAGCGCCAAAACCGGCAAACCGATTCCAATACTTAAGGGCGATGTTGACTTTGATGCTGCCAAGGAAATAGCAGGGGCCATAACCCCGGTGCCGGGCGGCGTTGGACCGATGACCATTACCATGCTCATGAAAAATACCGTCACTTCGGCAAAATTACATGCCGGAATGCCTGTATAAATACGCGGTGAATTTCAACGCTTGCGGGCAAGAAGAGCACGGTCCGCAGGCGTTGAATAAACGTAATAACGGATGTTATACTAATTGATTAAGTGTTAATTTAATCGTTCGTAAGGAGCTGCGTTATGTCATCTACAGCAGTAGAATATAAAGCCGATATATCAAGGTCATTGCTCCAGGAGGTCATGGAGCGTTCAGGCCAGAATCTCAACGCTTGCTATCAGTGCCGCCGTTGTGCTGCAGGATGTCCTGTGGGCGATGTGACCGGTGTAACCCCTGATCGCCTGATTCGCATGATCGTATTAGGCGATAGAGAGGGTGCCATGAACAACAGGCTCGTATGGCAGTGTGTGGCCTGCTATACCTGCGGGACACGTTGCCCTAACAATATTCATACGGCGCGGATTACCGAGGCCCTGAAGCAGATGGTGAAAGAGGCCCATATGAAGCCTTTGTCCCCTAAGATTGCTAATTTCCACGGCTCCTTCCTGAGCTCGGCCTCACATTTCGGACGGCTCAATGAACTCGAGTTTATGGGCATGTACGAAATAAAGAATGCCAAAGATGAGCTGCGCGGAGGCGGAGGATTAAAAGCTGTAATAGAAGAGTTGAAAAACCAGGCACGGCTTGGGAAGCGAATGATGAAGCTCAAGAGAATGCACTTCGGGATGGACAAGGTCAAAGGCCTGTCCGAAGTCAAACGCCTGTATAAGAAAAGTGCAGGAAAATAAAATGAACGGTTTCGTAAAAAGTCCATATGCTGCGTTGCGCTGCATCCTTTGTCACTGCGGCGTACGAACAAGTACGCCGCATTCCTCAGGAATTGCGCGCCTTGCCTATGGAGCTTTTTACGAAACCGTTCTGTTAATGAGGTAATATTATGGAAATAGCATACTATCCCGGATGTTCGCTCCACGCCTCCAGTGCGCTTTATGATATTCAGTGCAGGGAAGTGCTCGGCAGGCTAGGGGTCAACCTTAAGGAGATTGCAGACTGGAACTGCTGCGGCGCTACTTCTGCAGCAAAGACCAACGAGTTTCTGTCGATGGCCTTGCCGGCCCGAAATTTGGGCATTGCCGATGCAAGCGGCTATGAAGAGATGGTGATACCCTGTGCTTCCTGTTTCAGCCGCACACTTCTGGCGCAGAAGGCCCTCGAAAGCGATGAAGACCTGAGAGAAAAGATCAACGCTGAACTTTCGAGCAAGGTACAGGGAAAAATTAAGCTTCTGTCTATTCTCGACCTTCTTGTTGAACAGGCCAAATCCGGAGCGATTGGTTCAAAGGCGCCCAAAAAACTTGAAGGACTCGTCCCTGCCTGCTATTACGGCTGTCTTCAGACCCGCTATCCGGCGGACATTCGGCTTTCGGATAGCGTGGAGAACCCGCAGGGAATGGAGACTGTCTGCAAGGCCCTGGGAGCTCAGGCAATTGATTGGGGTTATAAGACCGACTGTTGCGGTGCTTCGGCCTCTGTCAACGATACCGATGTCTCACTCAAACTCATGTACAACATACTGAAGGACGCTGTTGCGCGCGGGGCAAATTGCCTTGTCACGACATGCCCTATGTGCCAGATGAACATGGACGCCTATCAGAACGAGGCGGGTGAGAAGTACGGGATAAGTGAAAGACTGCCTGTTTATTTTATTACCGAGCTTATCGGGGTCTCTATGGGCATCGGTGCTGCCGAGCTTCAGCTCGACAGGCATTTTGTGGAAGCAACAGCACTCTTGAGAGGATTGAAATTACTATGAGCGATAAACTTTCAAATAAAAAAGGATCTGTACTGGTAGTCGGCGGCGGGATAGGCGGTATGCAGGCATCCCTTGACCTTGCCGACAGTGGCTTTAAAGTACACATGGTTCAAAAAGACCCTTCCATCGGCGGCACCATGGTTATGCTCGATAAAACCTTTCCTACAGGCGACTGTTCCATGTGCATGATTTCGCCCAAAATGGTGGAGGTGGGCAGGCACCTGAATGTCGATATCCATACATTGGCTGAAGTCGTGTCTGTAGAAGGTGAAGAGGGGAATTACAAGGTAAAGATAAGGCTTGCACCGCGGTATGTTGATCCTGCCAAATGCACTGGCTGTGGTGAATGTGAGGCACAATGCCCCAAAAAGGTACCGAGCGAGTTCGACCAGGGGCTCGGCAATCGCAAGTCCATTTATGCGCTGTTTCCTCAGGCTGTTCCCAACACCAGGGCTATTGATGACCGGTATTGCCTTTTTCTTACAAGCCGCAAAAAAGGTGCTAAAAAGGATGTTTGCAAGAAATGCGAAAAGGCCTGTAAGGCCGGAGCCATTAATTATGATGACAAAGGGCAAGAGATTGAAGTGAACGTAGGCTCCATAATTCTTGCGCCGGGCCTGGACCGATATAATGCGGCGGTCAGGGGCGAACTCGGCCTGGGCCGCTGGCCGAATGTGGTGACTTCCATCCAGTTTGAACGTATCCTTTCAGCATCAGGCCCATTTAAGGGTGAAGTAAAGAGACCCTCTGATGGGAAGCATCCAAAGAAAGTGGCATGGATCCAGTGCGTCGGCTCCAGGGACCCGCACAATGCAAACCCGTGGTGCTCATCGGTTTGCTGCATGTATGCGACCAAGCAGTCGATCATTGCCAAAGAGCATGACAAGAATATAGAGCCTGCTATTTTCTATATGGACATGAGGGCTTTTGGAAAAGATTTTGATAAATATGTGGAGCGTGCAAAGAACGAATACGGCGTGCGTTATCAGCGCGCCATGGTTTCCGCTGTCAGGGAAGACCCCGGCACTGGAGACCTTATTATGCGCTATGCAGCAGAAGACGGCAGCCTTATCGATGAGACATTCGAGATGGTGGTCCTGTCCATTGGATTCGAACCGCATAAGGACGCGGCTGAGTTCGCGAAGACGTTCGGCATCCAAATGAATGAGTACAAGTTTGCGAAGACATCGCCGCTCAACCCGGTGGCGACGACCCGGAAAGGGGTGTTCGTGACAGGCACCTATCAGGGGCCTAAAGATATTCCGGACACCGTGATGCAGGGTAGCGCTGTAGCCGGGGAGGCAATGGCCCTTTTGTCAGAGGCGCGCGGAACCGAAACCATCAAGAAGGAACTGCCTCCGGAAAAGGAAGTCCTGGGAGAAGAGCCGAGGATTGGTGTCCTGGTTTGCCACTGCGGGATAAATATCGCGTCGACGGTCAAGGTCGAAGAGGTGGTCGAGGCGGTAAAAGATCTTCCGGGTGTGGTTTTTGCGACTAATACGCTTTATGCCTGCTCCCAGGATACACAGGAAACCATCAAACAGTTGGTAAAAGAGAAAAACCTGAACCGGCTGGTCGTAGCCTCCTGTACCCCGAGGACCCATGAGCCTCTGTTCCAGGAGACTATCCGGGATGCCGGCCTGAACAAATATCTTTTCGATCTGGCTGATATCCGCGAGCAGTGTTCCTGGTGCCATATGGGGCATAAAGAGGAAGCGACAAAGAAGGCAATTGGGATCGTCAAAATGGCGATTGCCAAGTCCCGTCTCCAGGAGCCGATCAAGACCGACACCGTCGGGGTAACTCCTGCATGTTTGATTATCGGCGGCGGCATAGCCGGTATGACTGCGGGCCTCTCTCTTGCAGACCAGGGGTTCCAGGTCAGTATTGTGGAAAAGGAAGATGAATTGGGCGGACTCGTCAGGAATCTTTATCGTACCCTTGAGGGTAACGATGTCCAGGAGTTCCTCAAATCCAAAATTGCGCAGGTCCAGTCCCATCCGAAAATCAAGGTATTCACAGGTGCGGAAGTCAAGAATACCGATGGGTTTGTAGGCAATTTCAAAACAACCCTGACCGATGGAACGGAAATAAGCCACGGCGCGATTATACTCGCTATCGGAGGCATCGAATACGAGCCTACGGAATATCTATATAAGGAAAGCGACCGGGTAGTTACCCAACGGGAGCTCGAAAAGAAGATCGCAGCAGCAGATGTCCAGGCAGGCGGCCGATATGTGATGATCCAGTGTGTCGGATCGCGCGAGGAGCCGAACCAGTACTGCTCGCGTATATGCTGTCAGGATGCTGTGAAGAATGCCACAGCGATAAAAGAGAAGGACCCGTCAGCGCAGGTATTTATTCTTTACAGAGATATCCGCACTTACGGTCTGCGTGAAGATTATTATAAAAAAGCCCGCGAACTTGGAGTCATCTTCGTGCGATACGATGTCAACAGGAAGCCGGAGGTCGCACAGTCCGGGAATGGAATGAGCGTCAAAACCTGGGATTATATGCTGAACAGGGAATTGAGAATTGATACCGACTGGGTGGTCCTTTCAGCCGGGTTCAGGCCTCATCCCACTACCGAAAAGGTTGGGGCGCTGTATAAGGTCACCCGCAACCCTGACGGTTATTTCCTCGAAGCCCATGTGAAGCTCCGTCCGGTTGACTTCCCGAGCGAGGGGATTTTCGTTGCAGGGCTTGCGCATGCGCCGAAGAACCTTGACGAGACAATCACCCAGGCGTTGGCTTCAGCTGGACGCGCCGGCGTGGTCCTGTCGCACGAACGGCTGGCGATTTCGGGTATCATTGCCAAGCACAGGAAGGACCTCTGCATGTCCTGCCTGAGCTGCTTCAGGGTATGCCCGTTCGATTCGCCGTATATAGGCGAAGACGGCAAGGTTGCTCATAACGAAGTCAAGTGCCACGGATGCGGCATCTGCGCAGCCATCTGTCCTGCCAAGGCATTCCAGGTCAACAATTTCAGGGATGACCAGATATTGGCGATGATCGACGCTGCAGTGGAAGTCGAGTGCGAGGCGGCAAAATAAATGTTAAATGTTGAATTAATGAAAGTGACTCCTGAATTTGACATTCAAAATTCACAATTTAACGTTCGAGAAAATAGAGGAGGATTGCATAATGGATAAACTCGCAGAGTCTGCGGAGCAGGGGTCCCCGGGAAGTCGCGGACTTGCCGGGGTAGAGAGCGAGCGTTCATCGATTGAGAAACCTCGTGAAATACCCCAGGACTGGGAGCCGAATATATTGGCTTTTGCCTGCCATTTCTGTGCGTTCGCGGCAGCGGACCTTGCCGGGGTCATGCGGCTTTCTTATCCTTCGAATGTGAAAGTAGTCCGTCTTCCATGCACCGGAAAGCTGGATTACATTCATGTGCTCAGGGCATTTGAACGCGGTGTTGACGGCGTCTTCGCAGCCGGTTGACTAAAAGGGCAATGCCATTACCTGGAAGGTAATACATATGCAGCAAAGAGAATCAAATACTTAAAAAATTTATTGTCCACATTGGGCATTGATCCTGTCCGGCTGGAAATGTACAACCTGTCAGCGGCCATGGGGCCCAGATGGGCGGAGATCTGCACAGAGTTCACCGAGAAAGTCCGTACTCTCGGACCATCTCCTGTCTGGTTTGCATTGTGCAAACGGAATGGGTCAAAAAGGAGTGAGCAGCAATGATTGTCGGCAAACAGAAACCGTTTGAAGAAATATGGGGTATGGTCAAGAATTTTAAGAAGGTGCTTGTTTATGGATGCAACACATGTGTTGCGATCTGCCATGCAGGTGGAGGGAAGGAGGCCGAGATAATTGCCTCCATGATCAGGATAAAAGCCGCAGAGGAAGGCGTGCCTATGGAAGTCAAACATGCAGGCATAGAAAGGCACTGCGAGCCGGAGTATTTTGAGCCTCTCATGGAAGAGGTGAAAACCTATGACTTGGTGCTTTCAACAGCATGCGGTGTGGGAGTCAACTTCCTGTCTGAAAGGATAGGCAATATCCCCGTATATCCTGGCATAAACACCGAGTTTTTTGGCGCAGTCCCCAAGGCCGGCGTTTTTACAGAGCTGTGCGCGGGATGCGGCAACTGCATACTTCACCTCACAGGCGGAATTTGTCCGATCGCCCGCTGTTCAAAGTCACTGATGAACGGGCCTTGCGGCGGGACAAATAACGGGAAATGTGAAATAAGCCAGGAAGTGGATTGCGGGTGGTATCTGATTGTGGAACGGATGAAGCAGCTAGGCACAGTGGAGAAGCTCTATGAGATTCAGAAGCCGCGCAACTGGTCTACTGCGAGGGATGGCGGGCCTCGCCGGGTGGTGCTCGCACATATTCAGGACCTTGAAGAAGAGGAAGCTAAAAAGGAATCATAATCGGGGCTCCCGGGAAATCTGAGATTTCCTCGGGTGCAGTCGGGAGGAATAGAGAAGATGAAGAGTGGAAGCAATCTTGAAAGAGTGCTCGCAAGCGGAAAACCTGCGGTAACAGCCGAATTAGGGCCGCCTATGAGTGCTGATCCGCAGGAAGTGATTCACAAGGCGAATCTGCTGAAAGGTTATTGTGATGCAGCGAATATTACCGACTGCCAGACAGCTGTCGTGCGTATTTCGAGTATCGCTGCTGCTGTATTGGCATTGAGAGAGGGGCTTGAGCCGGTCATGCAGATGACCTGCAGGGACCGCAACCGCATTGCCATGCAGGCCGACCTCCTGGGTGCTGCTGCCCTGGGACTGAAGAACTGTCTCTGCATTGCCGGTGACCACCAGTCATTCAGTGCTGCGGGAAGACTGAAAGGACACCCTGGTGCCAAAAATGTTTACGATGTCGATTCCATACAACTTGTGGGCATCCTTAAAAAAATGCGCGACGAGGGGCTTCAGGAAGGCGGCGACAAACTGGAAGTCGCTCCGAAATTTTTTATCGGTGCTGCCTTTACTCCTGGCGGTGAACCCATGGACTATCGTCCTTACCGCCTTAAGAAGAAAGTTGATGCTGGAGCTGATTTCATCCAGACCCAGGGCATCTATGATGTGGAAATGTTCAAATCCCAGATGGAGAAGGTCAGGAATCTCGGTATTCATGAGAAGACAGCTATCCTGGGGGGATAATCGTGCCCAAGAGCGCAATGATGCTCCGCTACATGGATTCTTCAGTGGCTGGTGTAAGCGTACCCAAGCCTTTGATAGACCGCATGATGAAGGCGAAGAATGACGCGGGTGACGATAAAAAGAAGGCCAAAGAGGCACAGGAAGCGGAGGGGATAAAGATCGCGGTTGAGTTGATCCAGCAGGTCCTCGAAATCCCCGGTGTTAAAGGGGTCCATGTTCAGGCGATCGAGTGGGAAAGCGCCATGCCGGTGATCCTTAAAGCCGCAGGGTTGTATCCCCGTCCCACGTTCCCTGACGCATAGTTGACTTCATCCAGGGGTGCAGGTAATACTAGCCTGCACCCCCTCAAAATATCGACATATAAATGGCAATATTAGCGCATGGTTAACAGTTGAAAAACCAGGCAGGGGCTAGTAACCATGAGCTATTGTGTTTTTGTTGCTACGGAGGGTAGATGCGTATAGCGATTGGGTCTGATCATGCCGGGCTGGAAATGAAGAATGAAGTGGTCGCGGTGTTGAAAGACATGGGGCATGAGTATAAAGATTTGGGCACGGACAGCTTGCAGTCGGTAGATTATCCTGATTTTGGAGAGAAGGTATCTGCTGCAGTGTCCGAGGGAAGGGTCGACCGGGGGATTCTTATCTGCGGCACAGGAATCGGCATGTCTATTGTGGCAAATAAATTCCGCCATATCCGTGCCGCTCTTTGCGGTGACATTTTCTCCGCAAAAATGAGCAGGCTCCACAACGATTCAAACATCCTTATTCTGGGAGGCAGGATAATCGGCAAAGACCTTGCAAAGGAAATAGTGAAAACATGGTTGATCACCCCTTTCGAGGGGGGAAGACACGAAAAAAGACTGAAGAAAATTGAACTCATTGAGGAAAAAACGATAATGAAAGGGGATTCTCAGGGAAAATGAATTTTCCCGGAATCGCATTAGGGGTGCCTGGCAATGAATTGTGAGCAGATGAAAAAGAAAGACCCTGAAATTTTTGATGCAATTTTCAGGGAGACGCAAAGGGAACAGAACAAGCTGCTGCTGATCGCTTCTGAGAACTACGCGAGTTGTACGGTGATGGAAGCGCAAGGCTCTGTCCTGACCAACAAGTACGCAGAAGGGTATCCCGGCAAGAGGTATTATGGCGGTTGCGAATATGTTGATATAATTGAGAGGCTTGCTGTTGAGCGGGCAAAACTGCTTTTCGGGGCCGACCATGTTAATGTCCAGCCACATTCGGGAAGCCAGGCAAATATGGCTGTTTATTTTTCGGTCCTGAACCCCAAAGATACTATTCTCGGCATGAGGCTGGACCACGGCGGCCATCTGTCTCATGGCGCTAAGGTCAATTTTACGGGCAAACTCTACAATATCCGCTCTTATGGAGTGAGCAGGGAAACAGGGTGCATCGATATGGATGAGGTGAGCAGCCTTGCCATGGAAAATAAACCTAAAATGATTGTTGTCGGAGCCAGCGCATATTCGCGTATTATCGACTTCAAGAGATTCTCCGAAATAGCTAAAGCCTCAGGCGCGTATCTCCTTGCCGACATAGCTCATATTGCGGGACTAGTGGCAGCCGGAGAACACCCTTCTCCTGTGCCATATGCTGATTTTGTAACTACTACTACGCATAAGACGCTCAGGGGCCCCAGGGGTGGGATGATCATGTGCAAGGCGGAGCACGCAAAGGCTGTCGACAAATTGATTTTCCCCGGTATACAGGGTGGGCCGCTTGCCCATGTAATCGCTGCTAAAGCGGTGGCTCTTAAAGAGGCGCTGACGAGCGAATTTAAGGATTACCAGAAGATGGTTGTCAAGAACGCCGCCACCCTTGCCTCCAGACTCTTGAAGAATGGATTTAAAATAATTTCCGGAGGTACAGAC
The DNA here is from genome assembly GCA_963796345.1 of Nitrospirota bacterium. GTDB lineage: Bacteria > Nitrospirota > Thermodesulfovibrionia > Thermodesulfovibrionales > Dissulfurispiraceae > JADFXI01. The sequence goes on from CAWCLI010000016.1 coordinate 23,673, forward strand.
AACCACCTTATGCTGGTTGATCTGACCGAAATGGGGGTCACTGGAAAAGAGGCTGAAGAAGCCCTTGACCGGGCAGGAATTACTGTAAATAAAAATGCTATTCCCTACGATAGCAATCCACCTTCAATTACAAGCGGGATCAGGCTGGGAACACCCTGCGTAACTACAAGGGGAATGGGCGTAGCGCAGATGGAAGAGATAGCAGATATAATATCCGCAGTTGTAAAGAATGTTAAGGACGCGTCGATTGCCGACGATGCGAAAAAAAGAGTGAAGTCTTTGTGCGACAAATTTCCCATCTATAGCTCATGAAGTGTCCCTTCTGCGGCAGCATCGAGGACAAAGTCATCGATTCCAGGGCCAGCAAGGACGGGGAGGTCATCAGGAGGAGAAGGGAATGCCTCAAATGCACGCAGCGGTTCACTTCATATGAGCGTGTAGAAGATCCCCTCCCCATGGTGATCAAGAAAGACGGCAGTCGGGAGTTCTTTGACAGCCACAAGATCATCACCGGTCTCAAGAAGGCCTGCGAAAAGCGTCCCATACCTATTACAAAACTCGAAGAGACCGAAAAACATATCGAGAAAAAACTCGTAAGCCTGGGTGTTAAAGAGATAAACAGCTCATGGATAGGAGAGGAGATCATGGCCTCTCTAAAGGAGCTTGATAAAGTTGCCTATGTCAGATTTGCCTCTGTGTACCGCCAGTTCAAAGATATCAGTGACCTAATGGAAGAAGTAAGGGCATTGTTTGACCTTAAGGACGGCGGAAAACATTAGCCTGTTGCCATACCTGTCAGCAGTTATTTTGCTGGCTAAACTCCGGCAGTTATCGTATATTTATAATATAGAATCTACATGAAGGAGGAATGGTGATATGAAAACTGTCAAGAATATCTTAAAAGACCCAAGTCGTGAAATTTGGTCAGTTTCTCCCGTGACTATGGCATATGAGGCTCTCGAATTGATGGCTGATAAGGATGTCGGAGCTTTATTAGTCTTTGAAAATAAACAACTTGTCGGAATTTTTTCGGAACGCGATTATGCCAGAAAAGTGATCCTGAAAGGAAAAGCTTCCAAGGATACACATGTCGGCGAACTGATGACTCAACAGATATTCTATGTTAAACCGGAAACTACACTTAATGAATGTATGGCGTTGATGACATCGAAACATATCCGTCATTTGCCTGTCTTTGACAATAACCGGATTATGGGGATCATAACGATCGGCGACGTGGTCAAGGAAATCATTTCCGAACAGGAGATTAAGATTAAAGACCTTGAAGAATTCATTTTCGGGGGATATAAGTGAGAACGCGCAATATGCCATCTTATTGAAAAGCTCTCCATCCGGAAACTGATTAAAAAACTCCTTTTGAGCCATCACTACAGAAGCGACCTTGTTGACCATGCGTGTTTTATTGAATTTGCTCTGCTGAAATGCTAATATATAAGACTAAACGCTTGATTTTTATTTAAATAAAACAGATAATTACGGAAAACAACGGAAATGGCGCATATTCTTCCCTTTAAAGGACTGCTTTACAACCCGGGCAAAGTTTCAGGCGACGATGTGTTCGCGCCCCCTTACGATGTTATTTCCCAGGATGGCAAGGAAAGACTTTACCTGAAGAGTCCATATAACATTGTCCGCATAGACTTCGGCAAAGAAGCTGACGGTGATACTGCTGCCAGCAACAAGTATACAAGGGCGCATGATTGGCTGGAGCAGTGGACCAGGGAGAAAATTCTTGTCAGAGATGCTGTCCCGGCTTTTTATGGCTATGAAATCGACTACAAGCTTTCAGGAGAAAACAAAAAACTGAGAGGAATACTCGGACTTGTTAAAATAGAGGAACTTGGCAAAGGGGTTTATCCGCACGAGGAGACCCATTCAAAACCAAAGGCGGACAGGCTTGACCTGATGAGATCATGTTTGTCAAATATAAGTCCGATTTATTCGCTCTACAACAGCCCTGAAAAGATCACATCCACTATTTTAAGCGATAGCGGTGAGGACGCGTTTATCAGCGGTACTGATGCCGACGGCGCGAGACATTCGATTTACAGAATCACCGATGAATCAAAAACAGAACTGATCGCCAGGGAGTTTAGTGATAAAGATATATTCATCGCCGACGGCCACCACCGTTACGAAGTGGCCCTGGAATTCAAAAAGGAGATGGATAAAAAGACAGGGAGAAGGGAGGCTGACACTCGTCCGTGGGATTACGTGATGATGTTTCTCGCCAACATGACGGATGAGGGGATTGCCATACTGCCGACGCACCGGCTTGTAAAGGGCCTTAAAGGAAATAATATTTTCAAAAAACTTGAATCCGACTTTGCCATTTCAAAGCTGCCCAAAACAGCGGATTTTCCACGGACACTTTCAGGAGAAGGGAATAATGTTTTCGGTCTTTACATCGATAAGGAAGAGGGTTGGTATATTCTGAAATACAAAAAAGACAGCTTGGACGATATCCATCCAGCCCTCAAGAATCTGGATGTGGTTGTTCTGCACGAGCTTATTTTGAAAAGAAATCTTGGGATTATCGATATTGCCTATGAGATGGATGCCGCCGGCGCCATAGAAAAAATACAGAGGGGAGATTTTGACGGGGTTTTTTTCCTGAACCCTACGAGGATTGCGGATGTGGAAAGGGTGGCCATGTCTCATCTGAGAATGCCGCCGAAGTCTACCTATTTCTATCCCAAGCTTCTGACCGGAATGGTGATTAATAATTTTACAAATAATATATAAGGAGGATGGTTATGGCTATGAGAGTAGCAATTAACGGCTTTGGCAGGATCGGCAGAAATTTTTTCAGGACCAGCAGGGGGAACAGCGGGCTGGAGGTTGTTGCTATCAACGATCTTACGGATTCCAAAACACTTGCCCACCTGCTGAAGTACGACTCTGTGCACGGCACTTTTGAAGCAGATGTGAAGGCAGGAGATGGGGTCATTACTGTTGACGGCAGGGAGATAAAGGTATATGCGGAGCGTTCGCCCGAAAACCTGCCGTGGAAGAGCCTCAACGTTGATATAGTAATCGAGTCCACCGGACTTTTCACTGAACGCGAAAAAGCCTCAAAGCACCTGGGCGCAGGGGCAAAGTGGGTCATTATATCCGCTCCCGCAAAAGAGCCGGATGTTACAGTTTGTCTTGGAGTCAACGAAGAGGTCCTCGATCCTTCGAAGCATAAGATAATATCCAATGCCTCGTGTACCACAAATTGCCTCGCGCCGGTAGCCAAAGTCCTGCACAAGGAATTCGGCATAATCAGGGGTCTCATGACGACCGTTCACTCTTATACCAATGACCAGAGGATTCTCGACCTGCCCCACAAGGACCTGAGAAGAGCGAGGGCAGCAGCGGTTTCGATGATCCCGACCACCACCGGCGCTGCCAGGGCAGTAGGGCTTGTGCTTCCCGAACTGAAGGGAAAGCTTGACGGATTTGCGATCCGTGTCACCACACCGAATGTCTCGGCTGTAGATCTTGTGGTTGACCTGAGCAAGGACGTTACTGCAGAAGAGGTAAATGCGGCCATGAAAAAATGGGCTGACGGACCTATGAAGGGGATTCTCCAGTATGTGGATGTACCTCTGGTCTCTATCGACTTTAACGGTAACCCACACTCTTCGATGTTCGACTCCACTTTGACAAAAGTAATGGACAAGAACATGGTCAAAATTGTTTCCTGGTACGATAATGAGTGGGGATATAGCTCACGGCTGAGAGATCTGGTCCTTTACATCGGCAAAAGGGGCTGACATGGCAAGGAGAAACGAAATGGCTGTCGGTATTAAAGATATACTCGGCAAGCTTACTATTGAAGACCTTCAGATAAAGGGCAAGAGAGTGTTAATCAGGGCGGATTTCAATGTTCCCCTGGATGATAATCTGGTAATTACCGATGACAGCAGAATACGCTCTACGCTTCCCACTATTAATTATGCGATAGATGAAGGGGCCAAGGTTATTCTCGCATCCCATCTTGGGAGGCCCAAGGGAAAAGTCGAACCCCGTTTCAGTCTAGCTCCTGTGGTCAAACGGTTGCAGAGATTGTTGAATAAAGAGGTATTGTTTATTTCTGATTGTGTCGGCCCGCAGGCTGAGAATATAGTGTCCAAAATGAAAGAAGGAGACGTTGTTCTTCTTGAAAATCTCCGCTTCCATCCTGAAGAAGAGAAAAACGATGAAGCGTTTGCAAAAAGCCTGGCATCCCTCGCTGATTTTTTCGTCAACGATGCGTTCGGGACTGCTCACCGCACTCATGCTTCCACCGAAGGGATTACAAAGTTCCTACCTTCTGCAGCAGGGTTTCTCATGAAAAAGGAGATAGAATATCTCAAGGGGGTCATAGAGAACCCGGTGAGACCGTTTGTTGCAATCCTGGGAGGAGCAAAGGTTTCCGGCAAGATAGGAGTGCTCGAGAATCTTGCCAATAAAGTCGACAAGGTCATTGTGGGTGGTGGAATGGCGTATACTTTTCTCAAGGCATTGGGACAGGAGATCGGGGACTCGCTCGTAGAGACTGAAATGATCGATCTGGCCAGGAGCATTATGGACCAATTGAGGCAGAGCAATGTCAAGTTCTATCTGCCGGTTGATTGCGTAATTGCGCAGACGATAGAAGCCGGCGCTGAAACTAAAATCGTTACCGCCCAGGAAATACCACGCGGATGGCGCGCCCTCGATATCGGCCCCGCATCGGTGAAACTTTTCTCTGAGGCGCTTCAGAATGCCAAAACAGTCATCTGGAACGGGCCCATGGGCGTTTTCGAGATCGATGCCTTTTCAAGAGGGACCTTTGCGATTGCCCATGCAGTTACCGATGCGTATGCATTGAGCATTGTCGGCGGCGGAGATACTGATTATGCTGTGCATAAAGCAGGCGTCAGCGACGCTATTACGTTTATTTCAACAGGCGGCGGCGCTTCTCTCCAACTGCTCGAAGGCAAAAACCTCCCCGGTATTTCGGCGTTGACTGATAAGAAATAAGAGACAAAAGATAATTAAAAGAGGGGCTGACCTTTACTGGTCCGCCCCTCTTTAATCATGGTCCGCTTTTTACGCTATCTGCAGTTCAACATCTTCTACCATCTTGTGAGGAAGTTTCTGGTTGGTGAGTGATATTATGCCCCGTTTTACTTCGACAATAGATGGGTTCTTACTCTCGAATTGGGTGATCAGGAACTGCGCTGCAACTTCCGGTTTTATGACATCTCCGCATGTAAAGATATCTACCGCAGCATATCCATATTCGGGCCAGGTATGTACGGAAAGATGTGATTCTGCGATTACTACCATGCCGCTGATGCCAAATGGGTTGAACTCATGGAAAGATACATCAATGATAGTGGCCTTTGCTTCTTTTGCAGCAGCAACCATAGCGTTTTTTACCGCGTTCAGGTCTTTCAGGACCTCAGGATTACAGTCTCTCAATTCCACCAAAAGATGGGTACCTAAAGCATTCAATCCTCTCCCCCTTTGATTTAGAATCAAGGAAGCTAACCGCTCCTCAAGCTATAAATCATACATGAAAAAATCCCTTCTTGTCAATAAATTTTAGCATGCTATGTAACTGTGCCTAATCACTTATATTATACGATTGTCAGGGAGTTGTCTACAAAAAAATGCACCGGCAAAATTGCTTTTACAATACAGACTGCCGGGACAGGGCGTGATGGGAAAAAATGGTGGGCAGTGAGAGAATCGAACTCCCGACACGGGGCTTTTCAGGCCCCTGCTCTACCGACTGAGCTAACTGCCCATAGTCTTACACTTTAAAATTTTGTATTGTCAAAAGTCAAGAATAACGCGCTGTTAAAATGGTAAAATTACAAATGGCTTCCGGCAGGTATCTGAAATCATTGTTAAAGGGTATTGTCGATTTTTTTAAGGACGGCGGGCTTATGCTCGCAGGTTCGCTATCGTATTTTTTTATGATGGCCCTTATTCCGTTTTGTCTTTTCGTTGTTGCGATCTTCGGCTATTTCCTTGGGCACAACGAGGCATTCCTCAGGTTTTTTTCCGCCAAACTGACAGGCTTCTTCCCAAGCATTACTTATAAGATAACTGAAGAACTGAAAAAATTAATATCATACCGCGGCCTCGGGACGTTCACATTGCTGCTTTACGGTCTCCTCTCATACCAGCTTTTCTCTTCACTGGAAACAGCGGTCAACACGGTTTTCAAAATAAGGTCAAGCAGGCCTATTCATGTGTCGCTCGTGCGTGCATTGTTTATTGTTACGCTCATCATAATTGTCATTATCCTGTCGTTTGGCGCAACATCAGCCATTTCAATTCTCAAGATGGCGCAGGAAATCCTTCCGGAGATACGGATAGGCAAAATCGCGGGCTTGCTTATCGGATATATTATCCCGTTTGTCCTTATGTTCCTTGTTGTGGCTATCATGTACCAGTTTCTTCCAATCAGAAAAGTTCAACTCCGAAACGCGCTCACAGGAGCAATATTCACTGCCGTTCTGCTCGAAGCCGCAAAACATCTTTTTACTTTTTACGTAGTCAGGATTACTCGCCTCGGAACTATTTACGGCCCGCTGTCAGCCTTCGTGTTTTTCCTGTTATGGCTTTACTATTCGTCGTGCATATTTCTGATAGGCGCCGAGTTTGTCCATAATCTGCAAAGCGAAAACAAAGCAGGCGAGAGGCAAAGGGCAAAAGGCTTAGGGTAGAAGGCTTTTCTTTTTTGCTTTGTTTTTAACCCATAGCCTTACGCCTCTGGCCTTTTGCCTATTCTGTGTTCGGCAGGCGGATCATATACTCGTAGGGGGGCGTTACGTTGGTCAGTAATGCCGGATTAAGCTCCTTAATCATGCGGACGGTAGTATTGTACGCCCCGGCGAGCGTACTCAGACTGACTGATTTGTCAGTTACTATTTCCATGTATTCCGGCCCATCGCCTGTCATTTCCGGAGATGAATTGAGCCCGTACTTTTCAGGATCCTGGGCCACGTCTGAGGCTGCCTTGAACTTGGCCAGATAGCGGTCTACTACCCGGGGAAGGTGCGGCGTCTTATCTTTTCTCAGCAGGCGTCTGATTTTTCCATCTCCGGCATTGTAAGCAGCAAGTGCAATGTCCCAGGCGCCAAACATGTTATATAAATCCTTAAAGTAATCGGCAACTGCATAAGTCGACTTTTCCGGGTCCTTACGCTCATCAACATAACGATCTATCCTTAAACCATAATGCTTTGCAGTCCCCTTTACCAGCTGCCACAGGCCGACCGCGTCGCCCCTGCCGACAGATAACGGTGAAAATCCGCTTTCAATAAGCGGGAGATAGGCCAGATCGAGCGGAACATCTTTTTCATTGAAGATATCAGTTATAACATCGATATATTTTTGCGATTCGTCGAGCTTCTTTTCAAAAGCCTCAGGTATCTTCTCTGTAAAAAATTGCAGCGCCCTCTGATACATTTTGGCCGCAGGGGTCTTGTCTTTAAGCGTATAAAGTTCATCACCTGCAAAAACGTATGAGGGCAAAGACAAAGATAGTACCAACAATATCATAATAAATAATTGTCTCATTGTTTATCACCTCTGCTTTGTGTATTGGGTCGAATGGGAGCGTAAAGACTATGGCGAAATGTTATTTTAATTTATCTGTAACAACTATAGCATAGTTGAGCAAATTTTAAAAGTCTTTTAAGGGAATTTTTTTGAGACCACGGCACTTGATCATGTGAAGAAGAATTTAAATTTAAACTGGTGGGTTCAATAGTGCATAATAAAAAATCAGGCCAAATCAGGAGGTAGCAACGAATGAGCAATTCAAGTGTGGGCGGAAACAGGAAGGGGAATGAGTATATTAATGAATTTTTATTCTTTGTAATAAGACCTGATCAGAGCGGAAACAAAGGTTCATATATCTATTGTTCAGGGGCTGATATGTTCCGTTTTGTGCCCATTACAAAAGGGCGGCACGGCCTGGATTCAAATCCTGCCATGCGCGGGCTTCAGTCGGTAAATATTGGAGTCAGGGAAATGGCTTTATCTCAGGGAGTAACTATAAGACCTGTTCCGGGTGATTGCGCGGGCATAGCTCCAACAAGCGGAGGATGGTATTCGGAAAGGTTGCTGCTCGAAAAAGCTCCGGAATCCTTTGCAGAGGAAGTGATCAATTACGGCGTCATCAATCTTGTGAAAAAAATCATCAAGGCTTGTACGCTGATGGATGCAGCGCCCGAAATACTGGTTGAGCCGGATGAACTTCAAAGCTTTCTCGAAAGCCTGTGCAATAAATATCAGGGCAATTTTGATCTAATAGAAAAAAGGCGTCAGACAAAGTTCTGACTGCTATAAAAAACCGATTTTTCAATGATATCACTCCCTTTTCATCGGGCCGAAGAAATATAGAAAGTTAATGTGGTAACATTAATAAAGGGTATTAGAATTATGGGAAAGAGCGGCAAAATAATAGAAAAGCATTCAGCCGGGTACTCAGACGCGGAGGAAGGCCTGAAACTTCAGGAACGGTTCGGTACGCTTCTCGGCGCTGCTCCTGATGCAATGTTATTTGTGGAAAGGAGCGGAAGGATTATTCTTGCCAATGAGGGTATGGAGAAACTGTTTGGTTACTCACGCGAGGAATTGGTCGGCAATGATTTGCACATGCTGATTCCGGAACGGTTCCATGGCCGTCACAGGAATGATTTCGTGCGGTTCTTTGCAGAACCGAAGACGCGCGCGATGGGTTCCGATTTCAAGATATACGGGCTTAAAAAGGACGGCAGCGAATTCAGGGCCGACATAAGCCTGAGCCCGGTGCAAGGCGACGGGGAGGTCTTTATTGCCGCGGCTGTAAGGGACATTTCGGACCGGGTGCGTGCAGAAGAACGGATAGAATCCGACTACGAGATCCAGCGGGCAATAAACGCCCTCCTGAAAATCGCGCTGGAGCCGTCTTCCATTGAAGAGCAGCTCAGCCACAGCCTCGACCTGATCCTTTCTGTTTCACATCTTGCATTCCAGTCCATTGGCTCAATATATCTTTTAGACGAGACTTCAGATACGCTCGTCCTGAAAGCCCAGCACGGCCTCTCCGACAATCAGCTGGATGCGTGCTCGCAGTTGCCTCTGGACGATAAATCAGGGTCGGCGAGCTGCGATATTGCATTCATTGAATGTATCAATACGCCGCGCGATATTCTTCACAAGGCCGACGGCTCTTACACTCCATACTGCATTCCCATTTCCAACGGCGAAAAAGTGCTGGGGCTGATAAATGTATTTGTCAAGGACGGACACAGGGATGACCCGCAGGGCAAGGCATTCCTTAATGCTTTTTCCAAAACCATAGCCGTTGTTATTCAGCGTTATCAAATCGAGACAGAAAAAAACAAGCTCAGCGAACAGCTTGTGCAGTCAGAAAAGCTTGCAGCACTAGGCCGGATTTCCGCAAACGTGGCGCACGAGATTCGCAACCCGCTTACCGTGGTAGGAGGGTTTGCGCGGAGATTGCAGCAAAAGGCGGAGGATGAAGCACGAAAAAGAGAGTACGTCGATTTCATAGTTACAGAGGTAAGCAGGCTGGAGGGGATCCTCAAAGATATCCTCGCCTTTGCCAGGGCATCGGCCCTTGATCTGAAGGAGCATAATGTCCGGGAAATTATCGATGATGTGACCAAAGCCTTTGAGCTTACATGTACCGAGCGGTCTGTAAATATTATAAGGCAATATGATTATACCTCCGGGATAACCATTGACCGGAATCGGGTACGGGAAGTTATTTTTAATCTGATATCCAATGCCCTGGATGCTATGCCGAATGGCGGAACAGTGAGCATCGGCACAGCTCAGAGAACAATTGATGAGAAACCGTTTGTAACGGTAAGCGTCAACGATACAGGCGAAGGAATTCCGCAAGACATATTGGACAAGATTTTTGAGCCTTTCTTCACTACAAAGGTCGCGGCGCGGGGAGTGGGATTAGGGCTGTCCATTTGCAAAAAGATCATGGAGGACCATGGAGGGTCCATGACAGCAGAGAGTACTGTCGGCACAGGCAGTACATTTACTCTCTATTTTCCTCTTGACCGTAAATAATATGTTGAATGTTAAATTCCACTCAGACCCTTGTGTTAGAATAGCGTAGTATGCCCGGCAGTAATACACACCGTGAATCCACATTAATTGATGCCCTGAAGGCTGTTTTCGGTTTTCAGGCATTCCGTCCTAACCAGGAATCCATTATCACGAGTATTCTCGACTGGCCGGGATGTGTTTGCGGTAATGCCTACAGGGGGCGGGAAATCCCTGTGCTATCAGCTGCCGGCTACCGTGATGCCTGGTACTGCGGTTGTGATCAGTCCTCTTATCTCTTTGATGAAAGACCAGGTGGATGCCGCGGTTGAGAACGGGATATCCGCAGCCTTCATGAACAGCTCGATGACTGCCGAGGAGGTTGCCGATGTTTATCGTTTGCTGCATTACAACAAGCTGAAGCTGCTCTATATCGCTCCAGAGAGATTTGCCATGAACCACTTTCTTGAGAGGCTGAAAAGTGCAGCGATCTCTTTTTTTGCCATAGACGAAGCCCACTGCATCTCCGAATGGGGCCATGATTTCCGTCCGGACTACTCGGTCTTTCTCTCATCCCGGAGATGTTTCCTGATGTGCCGGTCGCCGCCTTTACGGCAACCGCCACCCAAAAGGTCCAGGAAGATATAATCAATAAAATCGGCCTCAGAAGACCGCATATTGTTCGCGCATCCTTTAACCGTCCGAATCTTTTCTACGAGGTAAAATTAAAATCAAAGGTGGGAGCTGCAGATACTGGAGTTTCTCGGGGAACATCCTGGAGAAGCCGGGATCATCTACAGGACGACCCGTGAGTCGGTCATGGAACAGCAGATTTCTGAAATCAAAGGGAATCGCGCCCTGCCTTACCATGCCGGTCTCTCCGCTGAAGAGCGGAAAAAGAACCAGGAGGCGTTCAACAGGGATGAGATCCAGGTGATAGTGGCAACCATCGCCTTCGGCATGGGCATTGATAAATCGAATGTCCGTTTTGTTATCCATGCCGACCTTCCAAAGAATATCGAAGGCTATTACCAGGAAACAGGACGTGCCGGGAGGGACGGAAGCGCTGCCCGCTGCCTGCTTTTTTACGGCAGGGGTGATGTCCCCAAAATCCGGTATTTCATCGACAGGATAACGGATGAAGGAGACCGTTTAATTGCGATGGAAAAACTCAACAAAATGGTTGGATATGCATCGCATAACGTATGCAGAAGGAAACAACTCCTTGGATTTTTCGGAGAGGACTATCCTGCCGACAATTGCGCTGCCTGCGATATCTGTTCAGGGTCTGTTGAAGAGGTGGACATTACGGTCGAGGCGCAGATTGCGATGTCGGCTATATCAAGGACAGGACAGCGGTTCGGTGCAGGCCATGTTGTTGACATAGTGACCGGGGCTGATACAAAGCGCATCCGGGAACTCAGGCATAACGAACTGAAAACTTACGGAGCGGGCAAAGGCAAGGAAAAAACCTATTGGCGTTCTGTTGTTGATGAGCTCATTGCGCAGGGAGCGGTCACGCAGGAAGGTGATCCCTACCCAGTGTTGAAGATCACAAAAAAAGGGTCTGCGGTCCTGTACGGCGGAGAAACGATCAAGGCTTTGAGAAAGCAGGAAGCAAAGGCCAAGGCCGTGCGGGAAAAGCGGGCAGATTCCGGCGAATACGACAGAGAGCTTTTCGAGAAGCTTCGCGGTGTCAGGAAAAAACTGGCAGACGCTCATCAGGTGCCGCCCTATATCATATTTTCGGACAAGACGCTCCAGGAGATGTGCAGGAGCTTGCCGTTTACGTCAGCTGATATGCGAAGAATCAGTGGAGTAGGCGATATGAAACTCGAACGTTACGCCAAGGATTTCATTACAGAAATCAGACAGCATCTTGACGAAAATCCCGACATATCTGCCCCCCTTGAGGATTCAGAGGATTCCGGCAGTGTGTCTCTTCCGCATAAGAAGAAAAAAAAGGAAACTATTGACGAGACCTACATGTATTTCAAAAACGGGATGTCCCTTGACGACATTGCCAAAATACTCAATCTTGCCCCTTCAACCATAGCGGGCCACATGGAAGAGCTGATTATGGACGGTCGCGACATTGATATAGACCGTGTTGTCGATCCTGCAAAAAAGGAAATGATCGATAAGTTCTTACTATCCCGTAAAGAATGGGGCCTCAATGCTATTGTGGAAAATTTCACCGGCACAGTAAGCTATGAAGAGGCCCGTCTGGCAAGGGCGCTTTTACTGCGTAAGCGGCAGGAATAAGTAAAAGTAAAAAATGCTATCATTAAATCAGGTCTAGGAAAGTAGTAAAGCCATGCGTGTAAAAGAAATTCCACAAATTGAAAAACCAAGCATACCTGAAAAGATTCTTCTGGTCGAGGTCCCCATTACCCTCAGCTTCCGCTCCGCTATCTTCATTTAAGCCTCCGCTTGTCCGTATAATAACAGAAGTTTATTTCCTATATCACTTTGAAATATCTTCAACCCAGAGGATATGTTTTTTTAATGAGGTTCCCTTGAGTGCATTATAAAGTTTCAGATCGGCTGTCACCATCCGGCAATCGGTTTTTACGGCAAGAGCAACATAGAGGCTGTCGTAAAAAGACCTTTTTGCCCGGCAGGCAATATCAAAGGCTTCATCAGAGAGAATGCCTGCTTCCCATATCTGCAAAAAGTGCGACTGAAGCTCTCCAAGGATTGTAAATGCTTTATTCCGGGTACATTCACCCGCAGTGACACGCTTCCATACGATATTTCCGATTTCTGAAAAGAGAAGATCCGGGGCCAATAATTCATTCCCCGGGTTAAGAAGCTGTTCAGCCTCTTCAGTATGGTTTTCAGGAAAATACCACTTTACGGCAACGCTCGCGTCGACAACGAACCTGCTCAACGCTCACGGTCCTTACGGATAAGTTCAGCACTATCAGAGAATTTTCTCTTGCCGAAACTTCCACGGATTTTCGATGCCCGTTCCCTGACCTCTTCCATAGTCATCTTTTGCGCCGCCTCTTGCAGAATAAGTTTTGCTTCGCCCTGCAGCGAACGGTGATGACTTTTTGCCCTGAGCTTGAGACGATTAATAATTTCGGTTTCAAGGTCCCTCACAAGTAATTGGGCCATAGCTAACCTCCTTGCTTACACTGTGATAGCATTATGTTAGCAAATTGAATAAGCTATTGCAATTGACTGAGGTTCCCTTGGGTGAGCAGCACGTACGGTTCAATTTTTTTCCAACGACGCTTATTCAGTTATAATTACAGATATAAGACAGGCAAGGAGATGCCATGACAAACACTTCATTAAAGCCAGAGAGGTTTCCTGTAATTATTCGATTCTTATAGCGCCGAAAGGGCAGACGTATTCAATACCTTTATTTTCTTCTAAAACGAACTGTTCATAATTTATGAACCAGGCTTTTTCATCCCGCATTACAAAGAATAAAGGATACGCTTCGGCGCAAGCCCCACATCCAACACATAAGCTATAGTCAATATACGGTATCAAGAGCCAGTCACATTTTCCAATTACTATGCAGAATTATAACAGACAAAGGGCCGGTTACTTCAGGAAAAACACATACGGTGGGAGGGTAAGCCAAATAAGGAGCACTGCTATATAAGGGTCCAGCCTCACAGCAAAAGCCGGCTGAAAAATACTTCACACAACTGCGCAAGAGCATTTATAATACCCGGGTATATCATGGGAGGTTAGGCATGGTTAGAAAACAACGGATAACATTCAGGAAGTCCGGGGTGAAACAGACCGGGCAGGACAAGACCGCAGCCGAAATTATCAAGGAGTTAAAAGAGGGTAGTGGTGTTCCTGGATCCGATTACAGGGAGCGATCGCTGAAAATCCATGGCCTGATCTGCGCCAAGTGCGGAAGAGAATTTGATTTTAAAAACAGGCATCTTCTTACTGTCCACCACAAAGACGGCAATCATCATAATAATCCCCCTGACGGATCAAATTGGGAGAACCTCTGTATTTATTGCCATGATGACGAACACAGCAGGGGACTCCTGGGAGATTATCTGAAGGGAAAATGACCGGGGTGCTGTAATGGAAAGAAAGGATAATAAACAGATCAGGCAGGATTTCGTTTTGCGCCGGGACCGGCAATTCATCGCCATAGCAGTAACGCTATGTTTGCTCTTATTTCTTGTTTTGCTCTATAGACGCCCTGAACTACTGGGAGAATTCTCGAAGAATAGCATCGTTGCAGCGCAGATTATGATCATCTCTGCATTTATCGGGTTTAGCGCCTTTAACTGGAGATGCCCCTCATGCAACAAATATCTGGGCCCTGATATCAACAGACGTATATGCAAACAGTGCGGGACCAGATTACGGTAACAATATCTTTTTTACCCGTCCCACTTCTCCACTTTCCAAACGAACCTTAATACCATGGGGATGCACAGGTGAATTAGTTAAAATATCTTTTACCACCCCTTCCGTCAGTTTTCCGCTCTGCTGGTCTTTTTTCAGGACGATTGAAACATGTAATCCCGGCCTTAAATCAGAACGCCTGGTCCCTTCCATACGTTGTTCTCCTGTTAGTTATCTTATTTCTGTCCCGCATGCTCTATCGGGCCAATCCGGGAAGCAGCTGAGCCAGCCCGCCGGCAATGAATTCCATGGCGATGGCAGCCAGGAGCAATCCCATCATACGCGTTGCAATATTGATCCCGGTCTTGCCCAGCATTCTGCTGACAGGGTTCGCCAAATTAAGTGCAAACCATGTCAACAGCGCCACCAGCAAACTGCTGACAATGATCAACCCGATATGCAGAGGCTGAAATGAATCACCCGCGTATATTATTACGCTGGATATGGCGCCGGGCCCTGCTAACAGCGGCATTGCAATGGGCACTACACCAATACTCTCTTTTTCTTCGGCTTCCTCTGCCTCTTCCGCGGTCTGCCTGCTTTGTGTATATTTGGCCTGCATCATGGCTATTGCCATTAACAGTAAAAGAATGCCGCCCCCCACTTTGAATGAGGCAATACTGACACCGAAAAAATTCAGTAGCGGCTTGCCCAGCAAAGCAGCTACACTCAGGATCACGGCAACAGCGATGCTGGCGGTACGGGCGATAAGTTTACGCTCTCTTTCAGCCGACCCGCTGGTAAGACTCACAAATACAGGAATCACACTAAGCGGGTTTACGATCGCCAGCAGTGTGGTAAATATCTTTATATACCCTGTCCATTCAATCATAGTCCGCGGTGCAACATTCAAATCCTCACGAATCTATGCCATTATAACAGTTTTAAATAGAAGGATGAGTCTCCAGAAGGAACTGATGGTGTAAAGGGCTTTTCTTATGGTAATTTATTAACTATCAATATAAAGGAGGATGTCATGTTGATATATTAACAGCATGGCATGGATCTGCTTATGGCAAAGTACACAGCGCCGATTGACGAGGACACACGTCAGAGGATACATGCATTACCGGGGAGAGTAAAATTCGCCGCTTTCATGCGAAAGGCGATCGAGATCTTTGTTGAGGAGCTTGAGAAGGACCCTGACCTGCAGCCCGAGAATTTTGTGATTACAGTCACGGCAGGGAAAGATGCCTCGTATAAAAAGAAAAAATAATGTCATGGATAAAAACAGGATTCTGATTACGTGTGCAAAGGGGATACCGCATTATTTGAGAGAAGAACTCCTCTTGCTGGGATTCCCGGTGATCGACGAAACCATTGCCGGCATAGCGACCGAAGGGACTATCGACGATACACTCCGGCTGAATCTTCTGCTTCGCACTGCGCATCGGGTGCTCTTTCTCATCAGGGAATTCTCTGCGCCGGATGCGGATGCTCTTTATCGGGCAGTGTCGGAAATTGCTTGGGAGGAATATATAGCCCCGGATGGCTATGTATGTGTTACCTCCAGCGTTGATAACCCTACCATCAGAGATTCACGCTTTGCAAATGTAAAGTGCAAGGATGCTATTGTCGACAGGATCAAGGACAAATGCGGGCGGCGTCCTGACTCGGGTCCTGATCAGAACAGGGCAGTGGTAAATCTTTACTGGAAGGACTCCCGATGCTCCCTGTATATTGACACCTCGGGGGAACCCCTCTCGAGGCGCGGGTATAGAAAGATCCCTCTCACAGCGCCTATGCAGGAGACCCTTGCGGCTGCCGTTATACAGGCAACGAGCTGGACATCTGTCAGGGTATCCGGCCAAAACAGGAGCGGCCATTTCATCAATCCCATGTGTGGCAGCGGCACCCTTGCCATAGAGGCTGCCCTGATAGGACTGAACAGAGCTCCGGGACTGTTACGGAACAATTTCGGATTCATGCATATCAGGGGATTTAATGAATCTGTCTGGGATGATCTGCGTTTACAAGCAAAAAAAGCAGCAAAAAAGGCGCTGGATTGCAGGATTATTGCCACCGATAGCAGGAGAGAGGCGGTTGAGGCGGCAAGAAAAAATGCTGCTACTGCCGGGGTGGGGCATCTGATTGAATTCGCTGTGTGTGATTATTCCGAAACACCTGTTCCAGCTCCGGGAGGCATTGTCATACTCAATCCGGAATATGGGGAAAGAATGGGGAAGATCAGAGAGCTTGAGAGTGTTTACAAGGGAATCGGCGATTTCTTCAAGCAGAAGTGCAGGGGATATAGCGGATATCTCTTTACCGGGAACCTTGACCTGGCCAAGAAGGTGGGACTGAGAGCAAAGCGAAGAATCAAATTTTTTAACAGCAGGATAGAATGCAGACTCCTTGAGTATGAATTGTACGAGGGCAGCAGGAAGAACAAAAATACAGAGGCATAGTATGGATAAGACCGGACGCAATCAGTGGGTCCTTGAGCTGGGGATAGTATCGGTACTGATAATAGTTACCACAATAATATTTCGTTACACAAACGCCGACATTGTGCTAGAAGGCCATTTTTACTGTAAACACTGCACCGATTCGAAATGGCTGCTTGAGAAAAATACCTTCCTGCGTTTTCTTTACAATTACGGTTCGTGGCCTGGTGCAATTGCGGTCATTGGCGCCCTGGTACTCATGGTACTCAGTTACTTCAAAGGAGCATTGGTGAGGTACCGCGTCTACAGCATCTTTCTCATCCTGGCACTGCTCATAGGTCCGGGGTTCATTATCAACTCGGTGCTCAAAGTTCACTGGGGCAGGCCGCGCCCCAGGGAGGTCCGGGAATTCGGAGGGAAATGGGAATATCAGAAGTTATTTCAAAAAGGAGAGAGCGGACGAGGGAAATCATTCCCCTGCGGCCACTGCTCCATGGGGTATTTCTTTTTTGCCTTTTACTTTATTTTTAAAAGTAAGCGAAGAAGGCTTGCCTTCTTATTTCTCCTGTTCGGCCTGATCTACGGCAGCATGATAGGGTTTTCCAGGATGGCATTGGGAGGCCATTTCCCGTCAGATGTGCTGTGGGCGGCTTTCATTTCTTTTCTGGTACCGCTGGTCCTGTATTATTTTGGTTTGAATATACCCCGGCAAGAGGGATGCCTGAACGAGACCGCCCCAACTGTCAGCCGGAGTAAGAAAATAATTATGGTCGGGCTCGGCGGGATACTGATTATACTAGTCCTGGGAGCACTCTTTCTTGCAACCCCAGTCTACGAAGAGATACACCAACAGACGGAAGAAAGACATCTGAATGCCGGACCATTCTCTGTTGACGTACATTGTTCCAGGTGCGATCTCGATCTTTACCTTGAAAATGGCGGTGGTCCTGCAGTGGCTGTTTCCGGCACCGTCCAGGGCTTCGGGTTTCCGACTAACAAAATTTCTCACACCCTGAGCGAAACCGTTCAGCAGGGGGTCCCCACTGTGTTTTTTGACCCTGAGGCACAAGGGGTTTTTTTCTGAACTTGTCAACACAATACAGGTGAATTTGAAGAAACAGCACCTTGACAGCCTGAACATAACGGTTGACGAAGGAGATGTGGTTGTCCATGACAGCACCGATGCCGGCATGAGTAAGGGATTGCCTGAAAGCAGGCTTATTTTTACTGTTAAACATGGGACGCTGACAATTCCGCGTTCTTTTCAGGCAAAGAGCATGATACTCAATGTTCCTCCAGGCGCATTGAAATATAGATGACGGTCTCGTAAAAAGCTCATATGCTGCGTTGCTCTGCATCCTTCGTCACTGCGGCGTACGAAAAGGTACGCCTCATTCCTCAGGATTTGCGCGCCTTGCCTATGAACTTTTTACGAAACCGTAACCGACAAAATGTCTCAAAAAAATAACTATTAACTGTCACTTTTTTATGGTATTGTTTATATATAAATAACGCGGAGGTGGTTTAGTTGAAGAAGATTCTATTTTACTTGTTGGTGTCCTTTTTGTTACTTCCTATGGCATATGCCTGGGGCGCCGGCACCAAATGCGAGCCCCTGACTATGGACGAAGCAACTGCAATTGTGAAGAATTTGAATCCCGGTTTGAGCGCTCTCGATGTTCGCACCAGTCCGGTAGAAGGTATGTGGGAAGTTACTATCACTACCGGAACGCAAAAAGTGCTGGCATATATAGACTGCTCGAAACGTTACGTTATATTAGGCGAGCTGCTGGACACGAAAGAAAAAAAGAACCTGACGCGGGAACGGATGTCGGAGATTAACAGGGTTGACGTTTCGTCCATTCCCCTGGATGACGCGCTCGTCATGGGCGATAAAAGCGCCCCTCATAGGGTCATTGTTTTTGATGATCCGGAGTGTCCATACTGCGCGAAACTTCATGAGGAGCTGAAGCAGGTTGTAGAAAAGAGAAAAGATATCGTTTTTTTTATAAAGATGTTTCCGCTTCCAATGCACAAGGGCGCCTATGATAAGGCAAAGGCCATTGTATGCGCGAAGTCGCTCAAGCTTCTTGATGATGTTTTTGAAAAGAAAGAGATACCTCCGGCTCCGGCAAAATGCGATGCGCAGGTGCTGGACAATAATCTGGCATTGGGGGCCAAGCTTGGCATCCAGGGCACACCCGCAATTATATTCCCGGACGGCAGGATCGAATCAGGGTATATGCCCGCAGATTCTCTGATTCAGGAAGTGGACAAAAAGTAATGGTCATCTGATTTTTTTGTCCTGCGGGACATCAGACTTTTTATCGTACCTCAGGCAGGCGACATCAGAGGCCCTGAACACTTCTGCGGAAGGCATACATTTGGATTTGAAACCCAGCGCCTTGCACCCGTAAGGGAAGCATCTGTCCCATGTAATATAAAAATATTTGCATGAAAAACAATTAATATGTTCCCTGGATTCCCTCATTTATATCATCCCGTATTAATTTTAAAACTTCCGGCAGGTTGATCGGCACCCCGTCAAGGGTTTCCTTCAATGCTGCACTATCAAAGCGGTAGCAGAAGGCATCCCGGACATAAGTCAGCGAAAAATCTATTTCAGGGTGTCCGGTTATAAGGACCATCATTGAGGCCCCCAAATTGCCCAGAGGCTTTCTGTCTATATGGCTGCGCTGAAATGTCGCTGTGGTGCAGGTGCCTTTGCCGGGAGAGGATGCTATCGAAAATGAGCCATTGCACTCTTCAGCGGCCTGCTTGAGCAGCGGAATGCCAAGTCCGAAACTCCTGACCGATTTTGTAGTAAAAAAAGGATCGCTTGTTTTCTCAAGGGTCTCCGCATCCATTCCCCTGCCGTTATCGCGAATGCTGAAAACAAAGAGGTCTTCGCCTGAACTCTCCATTATGGCAATGTCGATTTTGTCCGCACCTGCATCGATAGAGTTTTCAGCAATGTCCAGTATGTGAAGTGATAAGTCTTCCATAAAACCTCATCCCCACTTAATCTCCCGTTCGCCCTTAAATGCCCTGGCTATTTCATCAAACGAGGGTTCATTTAGAATAAATTTCGTTGTTCTTCGGCCTATATCGGTCAGGTTGTGCGCATCGGACGACGTAATCCATGGAATTGCGGCGTAATTGCTGAACTGCACGGCTGCGTCCTGCCGTTCCATATTATATGATATTTCCAGGGCGTCGAATGCTGCATCGCTGGGAATAAAGCCTAACTGGGATATGACACTGAAATTTCCCCTGTCGATATGGCTGGCAATCGCCAACCCGCCGAAGTCATGTATATTGTTTACCAGTTCTCCCAGAGGAAGGCTTGTTGCTCCGATGAGGAGTTTCTTGTTAAACGCGAGTATTTCATCCAGTTCGTTTACTATCAGTTGATATCCTATATTAAGTTCATCATTGCAACCGTCCTGCAATTTACTGTATACGATTTCCTGCACTGAGGCTGCATTTTCTGTGGAATCGAATATGGCGAGAACATGGACCTCTTCCCGGGAAGTAAGTTCCATAGCCGGCAGAACGGTAATTCCCAGTTCCTGTCCCGTCCTTACGGCAACCTCGGTATTTTCAGCAGAATTATGGTCCGCTATGGCGATTATGTGCAAACCTTTGCCCAGTGCCGAATTTATTATCCGCCTGGGAGTCATGTCAAGTTCCGCACATGGTGAAAGACATGAATGGATGTGAAGATCCGCTATATAATTTTTCACGGCACTAAGGCTGATGGTCTTTGATCATTGTAAAAAGGCGCCCGGCAAGCTCAAAGGTGCTGTCGGAACTTATCAGGATCGTTACTTTTTCAGCCTCGGCTTTCCTGACAGTCTCAGCTTCGGGGTTCCTTCCGTTTGTTAAAATCACGGCAGCGATCCCCTTAATGACTGCTACCGCCACAATGTTAGGGTGCGTTTGCAGAGTTATCCATAGCTCATCGTCCTTACTGTGGGCCATCACATCGGAAAGGAGGTCGCTGACATAGCAACCGCTGACCGTTCTTGATACGTCTCCCCTGACCACTGCATTCAAGCCAAGTCTTTCGGCAATAGCACTAACTGTCAGCATTTTTCTCCTTTCAGGTGGAAGATAATTTCGAGGGTTGTTCCTTCGCCGACAACGGTGTCGATCTTAAGGATATCGGCATATTTCTTAATATTAGGGAGTCCCATTCCTGCTCCCCATCCCATCTCTCTCACCCAGTCAGGAGCGGTAGAGTACCCTTCCTGCATGGCCAGTTCAATATTTTCTATGCCCGGCCCCATGTCGTTAAGTGTAATAGTAAGGGTATCGGAAGTAATCATATAGTGCATCGTTCCTGCCACCGCATGTATGATAACGTTCATCTCCGCTTCAAAGGCCGCTACAGCGGCCCTTCTTACTATATCAACCGATACTCCCAAATTGGTGAGTATCGACTTTAATTCACTTGATGCGGCACCGGCATTCGAGAAATCGCCCCCCATGAGCTCGAAGCATCCCTCAAGTGTCTCCTCAGCCGCCATCAGTCCTCCACACAACTTCTCAACCCCGCGCCATATAATATCCCGCAGGTTGTGTACATCGGCAGATTTGTAGTCAGGAGCACAATTTTTTTCTCTTCTGCGAGCGTTATCATATCTTTATCAGGTATTGCGCCTAAGGCCAGCAGTACAGCGGGGATATCAGCCAGTTCGGCGCTCCTTATCGCCTGAGGCTGGTTCAGGCAAGTAACCAGCAAGGCACCCCTTTTACCATGCCTCAACACATTGCTTAACAGGTCTGCACTGCAGATGGATGTAATGTCGATCGACGCCACGCCGCAATTGACTACAATGGTCCCGGTTATCAGGTCTATTATTTTTGACAGTTGCATTCCGTTTCTTCAGTCTGTCCTTGGAAGCACCGGCAAATGAATGTAAAAACTCGCACCCTTGCCAAGCTGGCTTTTTACGGATATAACGCCCTCGTGTTTTTTGATAATGCCATAGCTCACAGCAAGTCCCAGCCCCGTGCCTTTGCCCGCAGGTTTTGTGGTAAAGAACGGCTCGAATATCTTCCCTATGATTTCTTCGGGAATCCCCGGGCCGGTGTCGGTTATTTCCAACTCCACTAATTCGCGACCGTTATTCTCAACTGCCCGGGTTGCAATCGTTACCGTCCCCTTTTTTTCCATGGCATCTGCAGCATTGATCAGCAGATTGAGGAAGACCTGCTGGATCTGGTTGGGGTCCGCGATAACTTCAGGAATTGAGGTGTCGAGGCGCATATCAAAACGAATATTATGGAACCTCGATTGACGCCCGACCATTGCCAGGGTGTTTGAAATCAATGTATTGATATTGACCGAGCTTTTCTCTGAAGCGGTCTTTCTGGAGAATCCAAGGAGCCCCTTTATTATTTTTGAACAACGTTCCGCCTGGTCGATAATAGTATTAATATCTTCGATATCCAGAACATTTTCAGGAGGGGTCCGCCTGAGCATTAAATGTGCAAAGGTGACTATGCCGGTAAGGGGATTGTTTATTTCGTGAGCGACACCTGCAGCCATACGTCCCAGTGAGGCAAGTTTCTCCGTATTGATCAGCTGTTCCTGCGCCTTGTATATTTCAACGGCTTTTTTCTGGACTTCCTCTTCCAGGACTTTGGTCCAGTCTTCCATCTTTTCCTTGTAGTCTTTCAACTCATCGGACATGGCATTGAATGAATGGGCCAGGAGTCCGATTTCGTCATTACTGTCAATATTGATTCTGTAGTCCATATCTCCGGCCGAAAGGCGCTTCATCCCTTCGACCAGATATGAAAGAGGCTTTGTAATAAAGAAATAAAGGATCAGGAACAGTATGACCGTTATAATAACCACGAAGGGTCCGCCGTAATAGAAAGTCTTTTCGATCGGGATATCAGGGAATTGTTTGTTGAAGGTCAGGGCAAAAAGAAAGCCCACAAAAACCATGAGACTTCCGATTCCCAGTATAAGTTTCCCGGCAAGAGAATGTACTCTTATTTTCAGCAGGAAACGCATTATTGATAATAATATACCTGAACACCGGTACCCAGTCAACTTTTCTGTGCATTGATCTGTGATGCGCCCCTTCTGATTGCGGCTTGCGGCTTTCCTTATATGGTATAATACAAACCTACAGTGGCGTTATCGAATAAAGCGAAGTGGGAAAGGGTCTCAGGAGGACATGAATAAGGGCAGGGTGCTTGTAATAGATGATGAAGAGATTGTACGCGTAAGTTGCCATCGTATCCTGGCCCCTGAAGGTTACGATGTCAAGAGCACCGAGAGTGCGTCCGAAGGGTTCGGCATTCTTGAAAAAGAGCCTGTGGATATTGTACTGGTCGATCTTAAAATGCCTGATATTGACGGGATCGAAGTGCTGAAAAGGATCAAAGTTCAGTGGCCTGATATCGAGGTAATAATGATTACCGGCTATCATGCGATCACAGCTACCATAACCAGTGTGGCCCAGGCCATCAGAAAGCTGGGGGCCTTCGATTATGTGGAAAAGCCTTTTACTCCCGATGCCATTATTGAAGTGATTGATGAGGCGATGAAGCACATAAAAGAGAAAAAGTAAAAAAAATAGTCGCAATGATTCCGGGAGCACAGAAAGAAACTTTTCTCTCTGTGCTCCCGGTGCTTTATGTGTAACTCCTAATGCCCGCCGGGGAAAAAGGTCATACTTACCCAGTACAGTATAAAGATCAATACGGTTCCCAGGCCGACACTCCAGCCTATGAGTTTTTTCTCAACAGGAAGGAGCGGCTCGTATTCCATCTTTTTTAATTCCTCTGACAGTTTCGGCTGTTCAGCCATAAGACCCTCCTTTTAAATGTAAAAGTTGAATTCCCTATCCTGTTATCACCGGCGGCTTTACTCCATGGAAGAAAAGCCAGGAAATAAAGAGCCCTATCCAGATAATAAACCCGAAAAGGCATAAGAGATAAACTGCTGCCAATTTTCCTATTCCTTCTTCCCATAGTTTTTTGAAGTTGGACACAACCCCGATAGTGAAGAACGTCATGGTAAAGAATATTCCCCTGAAGACATTCCCTTCGCCCATTGCGGCCTTGGTCTTGCCCATGAGACCCGGAAAAGATATGCCGAGGTACAATATGACTAAGAACGTTATTACATAGCCGATAACAAATTTGGGGAACCGGTGCCATATCTCGACAGCCCGAACGCGTTCACCGGGTTTGCACTCTATGACTGTACACCATACTATGGCGAGCACAAACGCCCATACTCCTATGAAAATATCTATAAAAACTTTTACTGTTGCAGCAGTCCCCACTATCCAGCCTTCCTTATAGTTGGTCCCTTCCATTGCCATCGCCTTTGCTCTTATAAGGGACTCAGTGATCGCCCCGCTTGCAACTGCAGCTCCGTCCGTCTTTACCGCAAGTCCCATCCATGCGCCGGCAACCATAGGTTCCTTCCACAGGAAGTTTTCAGCCAGAAATGGAAGGACCAGGAGTTCGACAACGGCAAATATGACTACCAGGGATGAAACCATGATCGGGACAATCGGCCTTGCCCTTATGGCACCGCCTGTCGCAATAGCTGCAGAGACCCCGCAGATGGATATGCCGGATGCAAGGGGGGCCGCCCATTCTTTGCTGAACTTGAAGTATTTTCTTGCGACGAGGTACACAAGCGCCCAATAAATGAGGTAAGCCTCGACAATGGCACAGAGTCCCCTGAACATTACCGCAGTAGCCAGTCCCAATTTTTCAGCCGCAACGACTCCGAGAAATCCACCGAGGATAACAATGGCGGTCTTGATATACAATTCAGGCCTTACCGCCTCTTTTATGGCTTTGCCGATACCCGGAAAGAAATTGCCTACTATCAGGCCGGCAATGAGAGCAACTATAAACCCGGCTTCTGCCGTTAATTTCAATGACCACGATATTCCGAACTTCTTCATATCAGGAGGGGTGGTCACCGCTATATTGGCCCAACTCCCAATAATCCAGCAAATATAGCTTACCCAGAATACTACCGTGAACCCGATGATAAATTTTCCGATATTAGCTCTTAGCGCCGCAGCGCCCGCTGTCATGAGCACCAGCAGAAAGAGGTACGTCAGCAGCAGTGAAGCAAACCCTGATAAGCCTTTCTTTTCGTAAGTACCTCCGACCTTAAGTTGGCTGGTATCCTCCTTGACAGTAATCGATTCTTCTTTGCCGTCAGCCTTTTTCAGTGTGAGCTTCTGGCCATCTATTTTGGTAATTTCTCCCTTAATTCCCTGAAAGCCCTTTGATATTGGCGCAAGTGCTTTTGATGCATCGGTCCATACGCTCGTAGTTACTCCCCAGCCCAGGATATCCGCTCCTGCAAATGTGCCCAGGGAGAGGATAAAGATGAAGAGCCCGATCCACAACGACATCCAATCCTCACTTATTCCTCTTTTTTCTACCGCGCATGTTTGAGGCGTATCGCATTTTCCTTCAGCCAGTTTGTCTTCGTCTATACGCTTGTCTTCCATACAGTATCCTCCAGTTTTGCGTTAGTGCGGAAATGCCAGGACAGACCCCGGATCCGACAGTTCATCACCCCCTCATTATCGGCAAATAATTGATTCAAAATGAGAATGTCAGTCATCGAATTAATTGTACCACAAATTGCCCGTTGTATAAAGCAACAGTCAGTGAGAACAGCAAATAGTAGATGAAATGCGCGATAAAACGTACCAGTGCGTACGGAGATAGAGTACAACGAAGCTGGAGCGTGGTCCCTGGAAGGTGAAGATTTAGGGGTAGAGCGGCGCTCGAATGCTCCCGTATTTATGAATTGAAGCACTTAATGCCCGTCAGGCAGTTGTTTTTCCAATCAACTGCTTTATTGTAGCCTTCAGATTGGTCAAATCTGATGATTTTACCACGTAGGCATCCGAGACCCAGACCGAAAAATCGTCCCTGTAATCATAGGCAGTCAGCATTATGATAGGCACATTGGGTCTTTTCTCCTTCATCAGCCTCAATACCTGAATGCCGTCCATGTCAGGCATAAGGATATCGAGCGTGACTATATCGGGGTTCTCCTTTTCGAACACCGCCAGTCCTTCTTTGCCCGAGTTGGCGGTAACCACTGTGTATCCCTCGTCCTCAAGTTCGACCTGGTAGAGCTTCAGTATGTTTTTTTCATCATCGACAACGAGTATTTTCATATCAATCCTCCTGTGACGGCATATAAATTTTGAATTTTGCCCCCTCTCCCCAGTTGCTTTCCACTTCAATTCTCCCGCCATGTTCTTCGATGATCCTTTTGGTTATGGAAAGCCCCAGGCCCGTACCGCTTGGACGGGTTGTAAAGAAGGGGTCAAAAACACGGGTAAGGTTTTCATTTTTTATTCCACATCCGTTGTCTTCGATTTCTACAACAGCCTCGCTGATTTCAGCCGCATGTCCCAATAAGTCCGGTTCTGACGTCTTCCGTTGAAGGTATGCCCTTATGACAATGCTTCCGTTGTCTGTCGCCTCATTGGCGTTGGTGAGCAGATTAAGGAGCACTTCCCTGAGCCGTGCAGAATCAGCAAACAGCTTGATCGGCTGGTTTATCTCTTTGGTCAGGGAATTGCCTCTTTCGTGTGCCGCCGGTTCAAGGAGATTCACAATGCTGTCTATAATTTCACCGATCTCGACGCCGGCCCTCCTGACAGGAGTGCTCTTAACGAAGCTCAGCGTATCATTAAGGATACTTTCGAGACGGCCCACCTCATCAACAATAATGCGGGCGTATTCTTTCATATCAGTATCCAGCCTTTTTTCGAGTCGTCGGGCAAAGCCACCTATGGATAGAAGAGGGTTTCGTATTTCATGTGCTACTTTAGCGGCCATCTCCCCGAGTGCAGCCATTCTCTCGGCCGCGCCCACCTTTTCGCGCAGCTTCTTGATTTCAGATATGTCCCTGACGATATGCACCGTGCCCATAAGCTCTCCTGTCTTGTCGAAGATTGGAGAGCTGGATGCCAGGAACGTGCCGCCGAGTTGCGGGTCTTCAAGCTCCTCGATATACGGCCTGTTAGTGAGTACGGTTTTGAGATGCGGACATTTTTTCCAGGGTTCAACTGTGCCGTGAAATACTTCATAGCATTTTTTGCCTATAATGGCTTCTAAGGGTCTGCCAAGCTTGTTCAGAACTGCCTTATTGACCTTTCTGATAGTGTAATCACTGCTGTTGAAATAAACCAGATCGGATATGGATTCGAAAATATTTTCCAGTTCCTGCTCAGCTTCAGCTACGTGCTCGAAAAGGTGCGCGTTCTCTATAGCGGAAGCCATATGATCGGAAAACCCTTTGAGAAACTCCATGTCCATTTCGTTAATGGGCCTGTTGGTATAAATATTATCAACCCATAAAACACCGATGACTTTGTCCCGGGATATAAGGGGAAGCACTGCGTAGGCAAGCGTGCCTAATTGCTGTATAAGAATGGGATCCGAAAAAGGTTCGGCATAAACATTGGTTACATTAAAGGCCCGCTTTTCTTTCAGTGCCCGTGTGAGGATCGTGTCTACTTCCAGGGATACCTCCACACCGCAGCACAGTTTGTCCATAAAGGAATCCTTTCTCAGGGGGCCCCGTTCAATTTCCTCCATGATGGAATTGAGGTTCTTCTGTTCGGTGGTCAGCCGCGACCAGATCTCCCAGGCCTCCTCATGGCTTGAGGGGCCCACACCCATCGCGCCTCTCAGGATGTTTTTATCTTCGTCAAGGAGAAAAAGCATTGCCCGGTTAAATCCCAGGCCGTCTCCCATTGTGACAGCAGTCAGGACCATCCTCAACAGTTTGTCGAGTTCAAGAGTGCCCCGCATCGCGGAGCTGATAAGCAGCAGTTTCGAAAGCACCGCATTCTTGCTGACGAGGTCTTTTTCAATCCGCTTCTTCTCTGTTATATCGCGCGCAATGCCGCTTATTCCGACAATAATACCCGAGGGGTCCTTAATTGGCGAGAGTGTAAGATTAACGTCCAGAAGCCGGCCGTCCTTGGTCTTCCTGACAGTCTCGATATCTTTAATGGTTTCTCCCTTCACTACACGCTCGACATATCCAGTTTCAACTTCTCTGAGAAAATCGGGGATAAAAGGCATGTATCTTCCGATGACCTCATCGTGGGTAAAGCCGTAGATCTTCTCGGCGCCGATATTCCATGAGGTGACTATACCTTCCAGGTTCGTGGTGACAATTGCGTCAGCGGAATTCTGAATAAAACCCTGCAGATAATCCCACAGTTCCTCAACTTTGTGTTTAGCTTCAATGGCTTCTTTCTCCTGCTTGAGGGCGTTTTCATATAAGATGGATTTATCAATGACGATTGCGGCAATTGAGGCAAAGCCTTCCAGTGTTATCTGGTCTTCCGAGGTAAAAGGGACGATGTGCTCATTTCCGTCTTTATCAACTGTTTTCTTATTAAACAGCGAGAAGGTCCCTATTATCTGATTGCCGAGTTTCAGCGGGGTGCATATGGCCGTTTGCATATCCAAATATTGAGAAACACGGCTGAGTTCCTCCGGGTTTTGCGCGAAAATCGTTATTCCCTCGTCTATCGCCTTCCATGCAATCCCTTCTCCCAGGTTAAGAGTTAATGAATCCCTCAATTCGGGCGGGAAGCCATAATCGGCCCTGACTTTAAGTGCACCGTCTTCTATCAGGCGTATTATGCACCCTTTCGCATTAAAGAGCTTTGCCGTTTCCTCTGAAACTTTTTCGAGCAGTTCATTGAAATCATGAGCTGCTATGATCCCTTTGGTGAGTTCGTAAATAACAGACAGCCTGTTAAGCTGTTCTTTGGCAGTTTGGAGCGCTTCCGCACCGGGGTCTTTCAGCAGAGATTGGTCGTTCGTATGTCCTGCGTCTTCCATATCGTTAATTCTAGTTTAACTCATTTTTATGAATTGTATTCTTATAGATTGCAATATATTCCTGCGCATTTTTTTCCCATGAGAAATCCTTGGCCATGGCATCTTGTATAATTTTCAGCCAGGCCTTTTTATCAGTGAAAGTTTTAATTGCCCGCTTTATCGCTTCCATAAAGGAGGGGACGCTGTATTCTTCAAAAAGAAAGCCGGTCTTGTTATCCTCAATAGTGTCCGATATCCCTCCGGTTCTGTGCGCCACCGGGATGGTCCCGTAACGCATCGCTATCATCTGTCCCAGTCCGCACGGCTCATATCTGGACGGCATCAAAAACATATCCGAGCCGGCATAGGCAAGATGAGCGAAAGGCTCATCAAATTCCGTATGGAAGAAAAGACCTCCGGCCGCGCGTTTTTTCGCTTCGTGCAGCATAGTCTGATACCTGTCATCTCCTCTGCCGATGACCACAATGTTTGCGCCAACGGCGAGCAGGCCGGGAATGCATTCAGCCAGCAGATCAAGCCCTTTCTGGTATGAAAGCCTTCCAATAAAGCATACGAGAGGCCCCTGCGGCGAACCGTTCAATGAGGTTTTTTCAATTAATTTATTCTTGCAGGCCCGCTTGCCTTGCAGGTTGGATTTATTATAGTGACGGGTAAGAAATGCATCAGTGGAAGGGTCCCATTCTTCGTAGTCGATACCGTTTACTAAGCCTATGATGGATGATCCCCTTTTTCTGAGTATGCCGTCCAGACCGAAGCCGAATTCGGGGGTCCGTATTTCCTCGGAATAGGTTTTGCTTACTGTTGTTATCAAGTCAGCCCCAACAATTCCGGCCTTGAGGAAATTTACTTTGCCATAAAATTCAATGCCCTCAGGATTGAAGACAGAGGCCCCCAACCCGGTGATTTCGAGTGTCTGCGGCGGGAAAAGCCCCTGGTAGCCGATGTTGTGAATAGTAATAATAGAAACAGTTTTTCTCAGTGCGGGAACATCACTGTATAACGTTTTCATATATAAGGGAATGAGCGCGGTTTGCCAGTCATGACAGTGCATAACATCTATCGCCAGGCCGAGCTTTTTACAGATCTCAAGTACGCTTTTTGAGAAAAAGGCAAAACGCTGGTCATTGTCCGGGTAATCGCCGGAAGCTGTTCCGTAAAGCTCATCTCTGAAGAAGTAATCGTCGTTGCCGATGAAATAAATATTTTGGGTCGGACCGCCCAGACTGCCTGTAAATATTCTGCATGTCCTCACTGCGTTGCCGATCGGGATATCTATCTCAATGCCGCTTCCTTTGATCGCAGCGCCGAACTGTTCAGCGGTCCTTTTATAAAAGGGAAGGAACAGCATTGCGTCGTGCTTCATGGCAAGAAACCCTTTGAAAAGCGTTCCAACCACATCAGCGAGCCCCCTGTTTTGGAAAAAGGGACCGCTTCCGAAGACACGAGCGCAATCCTCATATTTTTGCTTCTTTCATGTATTTGGTCGCTTCTTCGGGAGGTGTGGGGTTTATATAAAAGCCCGATCCCCATTCAAAACCGGCTGTCTTGGTAAGCTTTGGGACAATCTCGATATGCCAGTGGTAATAATCGTTGACCTCTTCTTTGTAAGGAGATGTGTGGATAATATAATTATAAGGCGGGATATCAAGAACCTTGTCGAGTTGCTTCAGGGTCCTCTGAAGTATTTCCGCAAGGCTGGTAAAGCTCTTCTCAGGCGGAGAAAAATTAGACTCATGCTTTTTAGGCAATATCCATGTCTCAAAAGGCTCTCTGGGGGCAAAAGGCGAGATAGATACATACTTGTCGTTCTCGTAAATGACCCGTTTGTCGGCGCTCAATTCCTGGTTAATGATATCACAGAATATGCAACGTTCCTTTGTCTCATAATATTTTTTTGCCGAGTCCATTTCTTCCTTAACGCTTTTGGGGGTGATTGGGAGAGCTATGAGCTGGCTGTGGGTGTGTTCGAGTGAGGAGCCCGCTATTTCACCCTCGTTTTTGAAGATCAGGACATACTTGAGCCGCGAGTCTTTATTCAGGTCGGTAAGCCTGAAGAAGTATGCCCATAGGACATCCTCAACTGCTCTGAGCGACATTGTCGCCAGGGAAAGTTGGTGGTCAGGAGTTTCGATAATGACTTCATGTGCTCCCACACCGTTCATACGGTCAAAGACTCCTTCCCCTCTCTTGGACAGTTCTCCTTGTATTTGTAAGGCAGGAAACTTGTTGGGCACAACCCTGAGCGTCCATCCGGGTGAATTTGGAGAGGTGCTTGCCGGCCTGAATGCTGTAATCTCGGGTGTGGTCGTATGTTCGTTGCCGGGACAGAATGGACAAAATCCCCCTGCTCGCCTCTTTTGAGAGGGAGATATAAAGTCAGAAGGTCTTTTCCCCGTTCTATCAGATATGATGACCCATCTGCCCGAAATGGGATCTTTCCTTAGTTCAGGCATATGCCCTCCTCTTAAAGACAGGCTAAGGTTAAGGTTAAGGCTAAGATTAAAAGGCAAAGGCTTAAGGAAAATTCCTTAGGGTTTCTTAACCTTAACCTAACCTTAACCGGTTTTTTTAATGTTATAATTATAGCACTATGAAGCCAAGTTTTCTTGCCGCTAGCTGTTAACGGTCCGTTCGAAGATCCATGTATTTATATCAGAATAATCAGAGAGAACCGGGCCATTGCTTTTCGATGCCGGCGAATATCGGCACGCTAAGCCCGGGAAGTCTTATGAAGATCACAGATGTGTTTATATCCCATACCCATATAGATCATTTTATAGGTTTCGATATGCTGTTGAGGGCGGTGCTGAGAAGGGACGTCCCGCTAAAAATATTCGGCCCTGCAAATATTATCAATTGCGTTGAAGGAAAGCTCAAAGGATATACCTGGAACCTGATAAAAGATTACCCGCTGAAGATAGAGGTGTTTGAAGTACAAGGGTCCGTGATATCTCATGCGAGCTTCCATGCCGGCGCATTCATTTCAGAGGGTCGATAATCCCGACAGGGAATTTAACGGCATACTGGTGGAGGACCCGCTTTTTATCATAAGGGGATGGAGCTTTCGCCATGAGATTCCGGTAATGGCCTATGCTCTTGAAGAGGCGTTTCACATCAACATCGATAAGGCGGCCCTGAACGCGCGGGGGCTGCCCGTCGGCCCTGGCTTTCCGCCTTCAAGAAATCGATCAGGAAAGGGGTTCCTGATACCACCGCCCTTGAGATATCGGGAAAATCTTATGGCATGGCTGAACTGATGCAGATTGCCCGCATAACCAGGGGACAGAAAGTTTCATTTGTAACGGACATATCGCCGGATGCAGAAAATATGGGGAAAATAGTGAAATTTGTCAGCGGCTCCGACGCAGTTTTTCTGTGAGGCATACTTTCTCGAAAGGGACAAGGACAGGGCCTATGAGCGCCATCACCTGACCGCTGCACTGGCAGGCCGGATAGCGCGGGAATCCAGCGCCGGCAATCTCGAACTCATACATTTCTCGCCAAAATACACTCACTGCATGGACGAAATTTACAGCGAAGCGATGCGGGAATTCAGGCAGGTTTCGTAAAAAGGGATTTGCGCGCCTTGCCTATGAACTTTTTACGAAACCTGCTACAATCAAATTAATTTGTAGTAGTATTTGAATATATAATATGCAGCCACTTATTCTTGTTACTAATGATGACGGCGTGCATTCCCCCGGGATCATTGCCCTGTTTAAGGCGATGAAGGAATTAGGCGAAGCCTGTATTATTGCGCCTGACAGGGAGAGGAGCGCGGTAGGCCATGCGCTAACCTTGCACCGGCCTCTTAAAGTGGAAGAACTGCGCGAAAATGTTTTCAGCGTGAACGGTACCCCGACTGATTGTGTTGCTCTTGCCGTCCATAAAATACTGCCCAGGAAACCCGACCTGATAGCTTCAGGTATCAACAGAGGAGCAAACCTGGGTGACGACATCACCTATTCCGGCACTGTTTCCGCTGCCATGGAGGGGACCATTTTGGGCGTCCAATCGTTTGCCATTTCCCTGATCGGAGACAGGCCTTTTCATTATGAGAGTGCTGTCCCTTATGCCATCGAGGTCGGCAGGCACATACTGGACAAGTCGCTGCCTTACGATACCTTCCTGAACGTGAATGTCCCCAATGCTCCCAGGCGGGACATGATCAAGGGGATCAGGATCACAAAACAGGGCAAGCGGGTTTATGATAATGCAATTCAGGAAGTCTTTTCCCCATGGGGCGACAAGCATTACTGGATCGGCGGGGGGAAACCCTATTGGGAGCAGGGAGAGGACATGGACATACAGGCAGTACTTGACAGCTTTGTGTCGGTGACGCCTGTTCACCTCGATCTCACCAACTATGTTGCGCTGGAATATCTGAGGAAAACCTGGAAACCATAATTTCTAAGGACTATGATGTGATAATTGTCGGTGCAGGGCCGGCAGGAATTTTTTGTGCGCTCGAACTTATCGCACATGCGCAATCTCTTAAGGTCCTTATAGTTGAACAGGGTAAGGATATTGACCGCCGTTCCTGTCCTGTAAATGCCGGACGAAAAACATGTTTATCATGCCCGGAATGCGAACTGATATGCGGATGGGGCGGCGCCGGAGCCTACAGTGATGGAAAGCTCACACTCTCCCCGGAAATCGGAGGATTCCTCACCCGGTATATGGAAACGGATGCCCTTCAGTCCCTGATAGATTATGTGGATGGCATCTATGTGAAATATGGCGCGCCTGTCGAACTGCACGGCGATAACTTCAATGCAATGCAAGGCATTAAAGACCTTGCATCCAGAAATGACCTGCTTTTTATTCCCTCCAAAATACGGCACATAGGTACTGACAAGTGCCGCGAGGTATTGACTGAAATGAGAAAGGCGGTCAACGGAAAGGTCGATACACTATTCGAGCAGGATGTGAAGAGGATAGTCGTAGATAAAAAGAAAGCGGTTGGCGTAAGACTGGGAGATGGCCGGGAAATACGGGCTGGCTATGTAATTCTGGCGCCTGGCAGGGCGTCTTCAAAATGGCTTGAGACGGAAGCAAAAAGACTTAGACTTACACTCCTCAAAAACCCTGTCGATATCGGGGTAAGGGTTGAGGTGCCGGCAGCGGTGCTTGAACCGCTTACACGGATCACATATGAACCCAAGATGATTTTTTACTCAAAAAAATTTGACGATAAGGTCAGGACTTTTTGCGTGAATCCTTACGGGGAAGTAGTGAAGGAGCATCTGAAGGGACTATGGACAGTGAACGGCCACAGTTATTCCGACAAAAAGACTAATAATACCAATTTCGCCATTCTTTCAAGCACTTTTTTTACGGAACCTTTTAATGAGCCCATATCGTATGGTACGTATATAGCACGGCTTGCCAATTTTATCGGAGGGGGTATAATTATTCAGCGATTAGGCGATCTTTTAAAAGGCAGGCGCTCCACTCCTGAACGCATAGCGAGGGGAATAGTCGAGCCCACATTGAAGGATGCAACCCCCGGGGATTTGAGCTTTGTGCTGCCTTACCGCTATCTGTCCAACATTGTGGAGATGCTGGAGGTCCTTGAAAGGATCGCTCCTGGTGTCAATTCGCGACATACCCTGCTTTATGGAGTGGAAGTGAAGTTTTATTCCATGCAAGTCAAGCTCACGAACAGCCTTGAAACCGAGGTGCAGGACCTTTTTGCCATCGGCGACGGCGCAGGCGTCAGCAGAGGGCTTATACAGGCATCGGCTTCCGGAGTAATTGCGGCTCGGGAAGTGATAAGAAGGGGAGGAAAGGAGCAAAGCAGTTGAGGTGGTGCTATGGATGAGTACGCTAAGCTCAGGGAGATGATGGTCGCTGCCCAGCTTATTCCGCGGGGTATTAAAGACAAGCGTGTTCTTGAGGCGATGAGAAAGGTCCCCCGTCATCTTTTTATGCCCGGGTCCCTTTGGGGAGTCGCTTATGACGACAATGCACTGCCTATAGGTGACGGGCAGACAATCTCCCAACCGTATATGGTTGCGGTAATGACAGAACTCCTTGAACTTGCCGGAGACGAAAAAGTCCTGGAAATCGGCACTGGTTCAGGGTACCAGGCAGCTGTGCTGGCGGAGCTTGCACTGGAGGTATACACAATAGAAAGAATTGAATCTCTCGCAGATAATGCGCGAGAATGCCTTGCCGGACTAGGCTACAGCAACGTTGTTGTGCTGACAGGGGATGGTTCCCGGGGCTATGAGGAACGGGCGCCGTTTGACAGAATTATTATTACCGCTGCTGCACCAAAAGTACCTGAAATTATAATCATGCAACTTAAGGAGGGCGGAGTAATTGTTGCTCCTGTAGGCGAACGGTTTTCGCAAATTGTGCTCAAGGGGCGCAAAGAAAAAGGCGTACTTGTCGAGGAATTCCAGGTGCCCTGTGTTTTTGTTCCGCTTGTCGGCGAATATGGATGGAAGTACTGAACCGCTTCTTGACATATCCTTTCCTGACGTGTTATTTACTATAGCTTAATTCAATTTGATTAAAATGGAGGAGTTGTCTATGTCGCTTGGAACTTTTATTGGAGGAATTCACCCGCCTGACAAAAAGGAACTCTCCAAGGACAAGGCGATTTCTACTGCAAAGCCGCCGAAAAAAGTCGTTGTCCCTCTTTCACAGCATATCGGCGCTCCCTGTAAGCTCGGAGTAATCATTGGTCAAAATGTCAAGAAGGGAGAGATTATCGGGATTCCTGAGGGTTTTGTGTCAGCCCCAGTCCATTCTCCTGTGTCAGGTAAAGTCGTTGCTATCGGTGAGTTTCCACTGTCAACCGGTAAAATGGCGACATCTGTAGTCATCGAAAATGACGGCAGCGAAGAGTGGACGGTGCTTAAGGACAATCCGGACTATCTGAAGCTCACTCCCGAACAGCTAAAGGAGAAAGTTAAGGAAGCCGGCATAGTGGGGATGGGGGGGCCTCCTTTCCCACGCACGTGAAGCTGTCTCCGCCTAAAGAAAAGCCGATCGATGTTGTCATTCTCAACGGAGCTGAATGTGAACCGTACCTTACAGCTGACTACAGGCTCATGATCGAACGGCCAGGAGATATTGCCGAGGGGCTGAAAATACTGATGAAAATATTGAGCGTGGAAAGAGGCATTATTGGAATAGAGAACAACAAGCCTGATGCAATAAAGGCGATGGAGCAGGCAGTCTCCGGAGAGCCTGGTATCGAAGTGTGCGCTCTGGAGGTTAAGTATCCGCAGGGAGCTGAGAAAATGCTCATTAAGGCCTCAGTCGACCGGGAGGTGCCGGCACGTGGTCTGCCCATGGACATCGGGGTAGTGGTACAGAATATAGGCACCGCGATTGCTGTCTACGAAGCAGCACGATACGGGAAGCCTCTTATTGAGCGTGTGGTGACTGTGACCGGAGAAGGGATCAATGAGCCCAAAAACCTCATGGTCAAGGTCGGGACCCTCGTTTCAGACCTGATTGACGAATGCGGGGGATTCAAGGCTGAGACAGCGAAGGTAATATCGGGAGGACCCATGATGGGTTTCTCTATCTATTCACTCGATGTGCCGGTAACCAAGGGGACTTCAGGAATTCTTGTCCTGCCGGAAGAAGGCGTTGTTCATCAAGAGGATTTCGGCCCCTGCATCCGGTGCGGCAGATGCATAGAGATATGTCCGATGAAACTGATGCCTTCCATGTTGAGCATTCTGTCAGAGAAAGGATTTTACGAGGAGGCCAAGGAGTATGACCTCTTTGACTGTTTCGAATGCGGTTCATGCACATACGTATGTCCGTCAAAGAGGCCGATTGTTCAACTTGTGCGTCTTGCCAAATCGCAGGTAAAACCATAAATACAAAGGATGAGGGATGAAGGATGAAGGTTGAAGTAGAAAATAAAAACAAGTCGGTTTCTTTACTTTTCAGCCTTCAACCTTCAACCTTTATCCTTTGATAAGGGAGTCGTCATGGAAATGCCTAAGAAAGAGCATCAACTAACTATTTCAGTAAGTCCGCATGTAAAAAGCGAGGAAACCACCAGCAGGATTATGTGGAGCGTTTCCGTGGCTTTACTGCCTGCTGCGATGATGGGAATATATTTTTTCGGCCCTTTGGCTGCTGTTAACCTCGCCCTCTCCATTATCGGCGCACTGGCAGCAGAGTACGCTTTTCAGAAAATGCTGAAGCGGAAAATTACAATCAGTGACGGGAGCGCTTTTCTCACCGGTCTTTTGTTGGGGATGAACCTGCCCGGGTCGGTGCCATTTTATATGCCCTTGATAGGGGCCTTCGTTGCAGTAGTTATATGCAAGCAGCTTTTCGGCGGGCTCGGCTACAATGTCTTTAATCCGGCATTGATCGGAAGGGCATTTCTGCTCATAACGTTCCCAAAGCTTATGACCATCTGGAGGGAGCCGACAGCTGCCTTTATTCGACCTTGATGCAAAGACCACGGCTACCCCGCTCGGTATTCTCAAAGAAGAGGGCGTGGCCAGGCTCATGGAGGTTTTTGGAGATAAAATTAATCTTTATACCCAACTTTTTGTCGGGCACCGGGCCGGCTCGATAGGCGAAACATCTGCGGTCGCCTTGCTTATAGGGGCCGCTTTTCTACTTTACCGGGGATACATATCGTGGGAAATACCCGCGTCTTTTCTCGGCACCGCTGCACTCATCGCCTGGATTTTCGGAAGCAAAGGGTCGCTCTTTGCCGGGGACCCTCTGGTGCATCTTCTGAGCGGCGGAATGCTCCTGGGTGCCTTCTTCATGGCAACGGACTACGTGACTTGTCCTTCCGTGAAAAGAGGGCAGATACTTTTCGGTATAGGCTGCGGCTTCCTGACCATGCTTATCAGGCTTAAGGGAGGGTATCCTGAGGGGGTTATGTTCGCTATCCTAATAATGAACTGCTTTGCCCCTCTTATCGACCGGAGTTTCAGGACCAGGACTTTCGGGGCCAGGAAAGAGACGAAAGTAAAGGAGAGCAGGAAATGACGGGCAAGGATATCATAAAAATAACTCTGAATCTTGTAATTGTGTATCTGATCGGTGGGCTTATCCTTGCAGCCGTCTATGCCAAAACAGCTCCCATAATATTTAGAAACGAAGAGAATGCAAAGAAACAGGCTCTCAAGGCATTAATGCCCGATGCAGATGAGATCAAAAAAGCGGGCGAATGGACTAGTCACGAGAAAGAAGCGGAATATTATATTGCCAAAAAAGGAAATAATACAATCGGCTACATTGTTCAATCATTCGGCAGAGGATATTCGAGCTATATCAACACTCTTGTTGCTGTAAATAAGGATTTCAAGGTGCAGAAGATCAGCATTCTCAGCCATGGGGAGACCCCGGGGCTCGGCGATGAGATTATGGCAAACTACTTTCAAAGTCAATTCAAAGGCAAGGACTTCGACCACCTTAAGGTCGTGAAGACAGATACTACGGAATATGTGCAGGCCATCTCTGGCGCTACCATCTCAAGCCGGGCAGTAACAGAGGACGCGGTAAAGAACGGGGTGTCGGAACTTATCAGTGTATTCAAGAATAACGAGGCCGGTGGGGCTGCTAAAACCGAAGGAGGTGCCGGTCATGGCACAAGCAAATGATATTACTCTTTGGGGAGCGATAAAGAACGGGGTTATCAAGGAGAACACTATTTTCAAACTGGCTCTCAGTCTTTGCCCTTCGATCGCTGTGACAAACAACCTCAAGAACGGTGTTTATATGGGCGCTGCCGTACTCTTTGTCCAGGTAATGGTTAATGTCACAATTTCAGCTATGAGGAAGGTCATCCACCCTAAAGTAAGGCTGCCTATTTTCATGCTTGTAATTTCCGGCTGGGTTACAGTGGTTAATATGCTTATGGCCGCAATTGCCCCGGATGTGTATAGGGAAGTGGGACTTTATATACAGCTTATAGTGGCATTCGCCTCCATCCTTGCAAGAGCGGAAATGTTTGCCAGTAAGAACAATATTGTACCCTCTATGTATGATGGCATAGGAATGGGCCTTGGCTTCCTTCTCGCCCTCACGGTTATCAGTTTTTTCCGGGAATTGGTGGGCAAGGGCGCACTATGGGGACACGCCATAATCAATGCCAAGCCACTGCTTATTCTGGTCCTTCCTGCAGGCGGCTTTCTTTCAGTGGGCTTGCTTATGGCACTTTTCAACTGGCTTGATGCACGTTATTCAACGGGCAAAACGTCCGGACACTAAAGGAGAAGACACATGCATAACGAATTCGCCAGAATGTTCGAGCTTATAATTGCCGCATCCCTGATAAATAACTTTGTATTTACAAAATTCCTGGGTCTCTGCATCTTCTTCGGCGTGTCGAAGAAGATGGAGACTGCAGTGGGTATGAGCATAACCTTCACCGCTGTAATGATGCTGGGCGCGGCAGTAAACTGGCTGGTTTTTAATAAAATAATGGTCCCGCTCGACATTACATTCCTGAAGATCATAGTTTTTATCGGCGTCATCGCCGGCCTCGTTCAGGCTTCGGATACCATCATGAGGAAGATAGCCCCGGCACTTTATTATAAGCTCGGGATATATCTTGCCCTTATCTCTACGAACTGTATCATTCTTGCCGTACCGCTGGAGAACGCACAGGAGCACTTTACCTTTGTCGAGAGTCTTTCATTCGGATTGGGCTCCGGGATTGGTTTCGGTATTGCGCTGGTCATAATGGCGAGCATCCGCGAGAAGCTTGAACTGGCTGATGTGCCTGCGCCTTTCAGGGGATTGCCTATGGCCTTCATAGTTACCGGACTTATAGCCCTGGCTTTTACCGGGTTCTCGGGATTGATAACAATATAAGCGGAGTTGTAAAATAAAAAGATTCAGTTGTCGTCCATTGTAGCGACAGTTTGGAGGTAGTGCAGCATGCATGATTTGCAAAGAGTAATAGCTGATATCTTCGGGATTTTTCAGCTTGCAGACATATATCATTTCATCCTTCCGCATGTAGGGGTAGGCGCAGGCGTGGAGGGGCGGGAACACGTCGAGGTTTTTTCATTAATAAAATTCACGCTCATTTTTCTGGCGGGTGTTAGTGCCCTGTTCGGCCTCGGTCTCGCTTTTGCCGCAAAGCGTTTTGCAGTCAAGACAGACCCGAGAGTGGAACAGGTGAAAGACCACCTTGCGCATGCGCATTGCGGCGCGTGCACTTATGCAGGCTGTGAGCAGTATGCTGAGGCTGTTGTCAACAACCCTGATGTTCCGCCTAATCTTTGTATTCCGGCCGGCGCAAAAGCGGCGGAAGCAATAGCATTAATAACAGGGAAAAAAGCTGAAATAAGAGAGCCCCATTTCGCCCGGGTCATGTGTCAGGGAGGCTGGTCCAGATCTGCGAAGAGATTTAAATACGAGGGCGTCCAGGATTGCAGGGCCGCTGTTCTTGCCGGGGGTGGCGATAAGGCGTGCATTTACGGATGCCTGGGTTATGGGACTTGTTCCCGTGTTTGCCCTTTTGGCGCTATATCCATGAATGATGACAACCTGCCGGTTATTGATATTAACAAATGCACCGGTTGCCGGAAATGCGAGGCAGCGTGCCCTAAAAAGGTTATTGAGGTCCTGCCTGCATCAAAGGCCGTACTTGTTTCCTGTCATTCAAGAGACAAAGGTGGCGTGGTACGGAAAAATTGCGAGGTAGGTTGTATAGCGTGCGGAAAATGCGTTAAGGTTTGTCCTTTTGATGCGCCAAAGATAGATAATAATCTCTCCAGGATTGATATCGGCAAGTGCAGGGTGTGCGGTCTCTGTGCAGGCGTCTGCCCTACAAGTGCGATTGTCGATTTTATTCCCCACAGGCCTACGGCGGTAGTTACCGAAAAGTGCATCGGATGCCACATATGCGCCAAGGTTTGTCCGGTCGATGCCGCAAGCGGTGAGCCAAAGAAGCTGCATATAATTTCACAGGAAAAATGCATAGGCTGCGGAATATGCACGGCAAAATGCCCTGTGCAAGCTATTGACGGCACCTTCAACGCCCTGGAAGTTTTTGCCGCTGCTGCAGCCAAAAAGCAGAAAGTCACAGCTAAAGCCGTATAGTTCGCGAAGTGCAGCGCCCCATAGCAATTGCCGCTAACTCATTATAGGTATTGACATTTATGTTGTGATTTGTTTACATATATACCAATATGAAAAAATGTGGCCTTCTTGCCGGAATCGTATTGGTTATAATCGCGGCTGTACTGTTGGCTGTATCGGCAGACGCTGACGTGACGAAAGTCCGGACACCGGAATCTGAGAATAATACAAAAAATCCTGCTGAAAAGCCTTTGGCAGTAAATGTCCAGCCCCCGGTCGATGCCCAGGCTGCTGTCCCTAATAAGACAGTAGCTGCAACTGAAATTCAAACCGACAAAAAAGCACCAGCTTCTCCTGCAAACACGGCTGACCCTAACCATGCGAACAAAGAGGCTGCTGCCGTGACTTCTCCGCCGCCAGCTGAAGAAAAGCAGGTTGCGGCCCCACCCCCTTTCAATGATGATTACGCATCAAACAAGACCGCGCTGAAGGCTATTGAAAAAAGTGTCGAGATATTTAAAGACAGGATAAAAGACAGGTTTTCCGTGTATCTTGAAAGATCGTCGCGGTATGTGGATATAATGCAGGAAATACTGAAGGAGAAAAACCTGCCTGAAGATCTGGTGTTCCTGCCTATAGTGGAAAGCGGCTTCAATCCAAATGCATACTCCAGGGCTAAAGCAGTAGGCCCGTGGCAATTTATAGCTTCAACCGGAAAGCGTTATGGGCTGGTAATCGATTGGTGGCGTGATGAACGGAAAGACCCTGTGAAGTCGACTGTGGCAGCAGCAGATTATTTAAAGGACCTTTATAAGATGTTCGGTTCATGGAACCTTGCTCTGGCCGCGTATAATGCCGGAGAGGGAAAAATTTCAAAGGCCCTGAGAAAAAGCGACTCGGATGATTATTGGTCTCTTCTAAATACAAAGCAGATAAGGAATGAAACAAAAGAGTATGTGCCGAGTTATATAGCTGCCACCATGATCGCCAATAGCCCGGAGGAATATGGATTTCATAATCTGGATTATAAAGAACCGTTGGTATATGATGAGGTGACTGTCAGTTCCCCGCTTGATATTGATGTTATCGCAAAGTGTGCCGAGTGTACGGTAAAGGAAATCAGGGAAATGAACCCTGAACTGAGGAGATGGAGTACCCCGCCAAATATCAGGAATTACACGGTCAGAATTCCGGACGGGAGCAAGGAGCTTTTTTTGAACAACCTCGCTTCGATACCGAAAAACGAACGGTTTACGGTTGAGCAATATACTATGAAAAAAGGCGATACCATAAAAAAGATTGCAAAAAAAACCGGTCTGCCTATTTCAACTATTCTTGCGATGAATTCCCTGGGTAGTTTGGGGCAACTGAAAGCGGGAGATACGATATCGCTTCCGCCAAAAGGAAAATACTGCCCGGACCCGGATGACCGGGCCTCACTTATTCATAAGGTAGCATACAAGAAAAAATCGTCCCGCAAACACTCGGGCAAGAAAGCCGGAAG
The DNA here is from genome assembly GCA_963796345.1 of Nitrospirota bacterium. Classification (GTDB taxonomy): domain Bacteria; phylum Nitrospirota; class Thermodesulfovibrionia; order Thermodesulfovibrionales; family Dissulfurispiraceae; genus JADFXI01. The sequence goes on from CAWCLI010000016.1 coordinate 65,940, forward strand.
AAGTTCGTCAAAAAAGTCTCATCCCAGAAAGAGCAGAAGCAAAGTCAGAAGCAAAGTCAGAACCAAAAAAGCATAAATACAAAAAATCACATCTGCTCCTGCAAACAGGATTCTTATTGCGTTATGGCTTCTGATTTGCTATAGTCAAAACAAGTTCACGTAACGGGCAATTTGACAGCTTAAACACACATGCATGACGGCGTCGCCGTCCTTATTAAATATGAAATCGGCTTTAATACCTGCCTGGATCCGGGCGGAGATATTGCCGAAAGGAGATGAACATGCCGGAGAGTGTTTACAAGGTTATTGAACTGGTTGGGACAAGCACTGAATCGTGGGAGAAAGCCGCAACGAAAGCTGTTGAGACGGCATCAAAATCACTGAAGGATCTGCGTATCGCTGAAGTCCTGGAGTTGGACATGCAGATTGATGGCGGGAAGGTTATCGCATACAGGGCGAAGGTCAAGGTGTCGTTCAAGTACCTGCAAGATAAGTAAGACGCATTACTATTCTGCCGATAGCAAAAAGGGACGGCCAAAGAATCCGTCCTTTTTTGTTGCAGCGCGTGATCATGTCCTAAACAGCCCCTAATAAGTTATAGTAGTATATGTTGTTCGATGATCTGGATATCCCGGAGGCTGTTCTTAAAGGGATTAAAGCCGCCGGCTTTTTGGAGTGTACTCAGGTACAGGCCGCAACGCTGCCTGATGCGCTGGCGGGAAAAGATATAGCTGCTCAATCTCAAACCGGTACAGGAAAGACGGCTGCCTTTCTGATCGCTTTATTTTCCCGCATGCTTGCGCAGGCGCCGCCTGATCAGGGTCTTTCAACCCCCAAAAGTCATAGATTTTCCGGAGACCCCGGTCCTTCGCCGCGCGCCCTCATTATAGCCCCAACTCGCGAACTTGTGACTCAAATACATGCTGAAGCCCTTGTCCTCGGTCAGTTTACCGGGCTCAGGATGATTCCCATATTTGGCGGGCTGGACTACAACAAACAACGAGATGCCCTTAAGCAGGGCGCCGACATGGTAATCGGCACTCCGGGCCGTCTTATTGATTACCTGAAACAGAACATTTACAGTCTTAAGAAGACTGAATTTCTTGTGATTGATGAAGCAGACCGCATGTTCGACATGGGTTTTATCAAAGACCTGCGTTTCTTGCTGCGACGGATGTCATCCTATAACCGGAGGCAGTCCATGCTTTTTTCCGCTACCCTGTCCTACCGGGTCATGGAGCTTTGCTATGAACACATGAACCTCCCTGAAAGGGTGTCCATCACTCCTGAACAAATTACTGTGAAAAAGGTCGAGCAGGAACTCTACCATGTGGGCATGTCTGAAAAGCCCGGCCTGTTGCTTGGCATACTTAGGCGTGAGGCGGACGGCCGCATTCTTATTTTTACAAACATGAAAGTTACTGCCGAGCGGGTGAAGAATCTGCTCAGGGCAAACGGGATAAAAGCGGCCTCAATAACGGGTGACATACCCCAGGCGAAGCGCACTGATATCCTTCACCGGTTCAAGGAAGGTGCGCTGCCTGTGCTTGTGGCATCGGATGTGGCGAGCCGGGGACTGCACATTGAGGGGGTAACACATGTAATCAACTATGACCTGCCACAGGACAGCGAAGACTATGTCCATCGCATCGGCAGGACCGCAAGGGCAGGGGCGGGTGGCAAGGCCATAAGCTTCGCGTGTGAGAAATACGTTTACGCGCTTGAGGATATAGAGAAATACATCAGGGAGAAGATCCCGGTAATTCCACTGGAAGACGATCTTTTGGTAAAAGACTACAAACAGCCTGCAGCCACTTCTCACGGAAAGAAAACCTTTGTCCCGGATTCAAAGCGGCCTGGCAGGAAATCGCCTGACGATCGGCGTCGTGCAGGCCAAAGAGAGCGCGGCGGCAGGAAAGAACGCTCCAGGCCATCTAATAAATAGTGATAAGATTTTAAAGCCTTGCTTTTGCGGCATTAAGCAAGGGGGATTTCGGGAATTTGTTTATCAGCTCTTTGTATTTGTTCTTGGCCTCTTCGGTTTTGCCCATTGATTCCAGTACCTTGCCACTTTCAAACAGGGCCATGTCCACCAAGGGGGCATCCTTGATGCTCGAAAGAGTGTTAAAGGTATTCAGTGCACTGTTCAGATCGCCCTTTCTAATATAAGTCATCGCCAGCTTGTAATAGGCGAGAGAGGTAATTTTTGAGTCGGAATACCGGTTTGTCAGCTCGTTAAGCGTTTTTATTGCTTCATCGAAATTGCCGAGCTCATAGTTGCAGTTTGCGATATAGAGAAGGACAGTTGGGTTATTTTTTTCCGCATAAGAAGACCTGAATTTTTCCAGGGCGGCTTTAAAGCGGTCCTGAGGAGAAGCATAGGGCTCAGTTGTTGTTCCGCTGAATATTTTGTAGCCCTCATACTGCATTTCAGCGGCCTTGGCTGCATTGGCGCGATAGTAAAAGAAAAAAGAACCTGCAGCTATTATTACTGCGGCGCATACGAGAAAAGAATAAACGAGAGTGCGCTGACTTTCTTTAAGTTTCTTGCGCATATCGGTAACACTTTCTGCGAGGGAACCTTCATTGTCGGGTTTTTTAGCGGCTCTTTTTTTAATGGTTTTGGGCATCTGTTTACCTCCTCAAGGCGTTTTCAACGAGTGTGAGGGCATGGTGAAATATATTCTCTACTGCCTGATTATCTATCCCCGCAGCGAGAAGAACCCGTCTTGCAAAATCTTTTGTAATCAGGTCCGATGGCGAATGGGCATCGGTGTTAACAGTTACCGGAATCCCGAGTTCCATTGCCCGGCGCGCAACATGCCCGTTTGAGAGACTATGCCCTTTTCTTGCCGTTATCTCAAGGGTTATATGTTTGTTCCTGGCAAGAATCAGGTCCTCATCGGAGATAAGGCCTGGATGAGCGAGAATATCCGCCCCTCCCTCAATGGCTGCCCTGTTTGTGCCTTCAGCCACCGGCTCGACTATGGTCTCCCCATGTACAACTACTATTTGCGCTCCCAGTCTGCGGGCTTCTTTTATCATACCGGGTATGAGCGGTGGAGGCACATGCGTAATTTCAGCACCGGCAAGTACCTGCAAAGGAAGATGGCCGCGCATGCTTGCGATTACTTTTACGATCCTGGGTATAATCAGGTCTACATTCGACTGGTCCATGTGGTCGGTAATCGCAATGGCTCTGTAGCCCAGTGCTGCTGACCTCCGGATCAGTTCAGCCGGAATAAGCTCTCCGTCGCTGAATAAGCTGTGAGTATGCAAATCTATCATCGTACAGTGTAAAACATTCAGAGGCAAGGAGGCAAATGTATAAGGAATTGGATCGGCAGGGGCAGGCTATTTCTCGGCCCGCTAAAACTGATACACTACCAACATAATGTTCCTTGAAATTGCACTATTCGTGCACATTCCCGGTTGGGGCTCGGCGTTACTCGCCCCTGCTCCAGTACACCCGTGCTATCGCGCCGAAAAATAGCCTGCCCCTGCCGATCCAATTCCTTAATCTTGACAAGATTACAAGGAATGTGATAAATTTTACTAAACATCAGATGATAGGATGATTGGTAAATGAGCAGTTTAATTAGAAGACAACAATTAGTGGAACAAGTCATTGAACACCTCAATAACGCCATTTCATCAGGTAGTTATATCATCGGGGCAAAGTTGCCTGCTGAGCCGCAGCTGATGGAAGAACTCGGTGTTGGACGCTCTACGATTCGTGAGGCCATTCGGGTTCTGGCCCACAGCGGGGTGTTGGAAGTACGTCAGGGTGACGGGACTTATGTGCGCGCCCTTCCTGCCAGCGGCGAGCCGCTTGCCTTGCGTTTGCGGCGCGCACGATTCCGCGAGACCCAGGAAGTGCGGAGGATGTTGGAAATTGAGATAGTGCGGCTTGCAGCGGAAAGGCACAGGGAAGAGGATCTGCACGTCATTAGAGGCTGCCTGGATTTGCGGCAGGAGGCTCTTGTACGCGGCGATTTTACGGCTGCCCTGGATGCGGATATTAAATTTCACTGCGCAGTAGCTGAAGCCACCGGTAATACGGTTCTTAGCGACCTCTACCGTGCCTTTGCGCTTAATCTCCGCGAGGCGCTTGCGACGAGGTGGGAAGTTGCGGAGAGCGATCCTTCGGGAACCGAGGATATGCATGGTTTGCATATCCGGCTGCTCGATGCTATTGCAGTTTATGACACGGCAGAGGCTGTAAAGACAACTATTACGCTGCTGGATCGGCACGATGCAGCGCTTTTAAAGGAGAAACCTTTATGACTATTGATTTGATCCATATATTGCTTCTTTTCGCCGCAGGAGTTCTGGCAGGCTTGATGAACTCAGTCGCTGGCGGAGGCAGCTTCATTACGTTTCCCGCCCTGCTTATGGTCGGCATCCCTCCGGTGAGTGCCAATGCAACGAATACGGTGGCCCTCTGGCCTGGAAGCGCGGCAAGCGTCGGCGCATACAGGTGTGAATTAAAGAGCCAACGGAAACATATTCTTCTTCTAGGTATCGTCAGTTTAGCCGGCGGGTGGCTCGGCGCTATTTTATTGCTGCACACACGGGATGAACTTTTCAGTAAGTTGATCCCTTACCTGATGCTCACAGCTACCTTAGTCTTTGCTGTCAGCCCTGGGATTTCCAGACTGGTAAGGCAGGCGTCAGGTCTGGCAGACAACGCCGGTGTTGCACGCAGGGCAACCTTGATTATGCTTTACCTGGGAATTGCCGTGTATGGCGGATTTTTCGGCGCTGGAGTCGGTATCCTCACACTGGCAATATTTTCTCTAATGGGACTGAAAAGTATACACGAAATGAACGCCCTGAAAACGTTCCAGGTGATGCTCGTAAACGGTATTGCAGTAATCACCTTTGTGCTGGCAGGCATCATCCAATGGCCGCAAGCATCTGCCATGATCATCGGGGCCAGTATCGGCGGATACTGCGGCGCACACTATCACGCAGATTGCCTGAGCAATTAGTACGCGGCAGCATTATTCTTGTCGGCACAGCATTGACGGCATATTTTTTCATGCGGTGAGATTTACTAGTTCACTGTTTTCGGCTACAATTTAATTTATGAACGCTGATACAGTGAAAACCGGCGAGTTTTTTGTCGAAGAGGAACCTTATTACCTGCCCCTTGGCAACGAAATAGAACTGTTCGAATCGGCATTTATGAACTGGATCCCTGTGCTCCTCAAAGGACCGACAGGATGCGGAAAAACACGGTTCATGCAGTTTATGTCGTGGAGACTCAGGCGGCCTCTCATAACGGTTTCCTGCCACGATGACCTTACTGCCTCTGACCTTGTCGGCAGATACCTGGTGCAGGGGGGAGAGACTGTCTGGATTGACGGCCCCCTGACAACGGCAGTGAAGAGCGGCGGTTTCTGCTACCTTGATGAAATTGTCGAAGCGCGGAAAGATACTACTGTAATAATCCATCCCCTGGCTGATGACAGGAGGATACTCCCTGTTGAGAAAAGAGGGGAGATTTTAAAGGCAAGGAGCGAGTTCCTCCTCGCCATATCATACAATCCCGGATATCAGAGTGTCCTCAAAGACCTGAAGCAGAGCACCCGGCAGAGGTTCCTCGCCATAGAGTTTACGTACCCGGAAAAAGACATGGAAATGGAGATTGTCCGGCATGAATCGGGCGTCGATTACGCGACTGCGGAACGGCTGGTGAGTGTAGCCGAAAAAACCAGGAACCTCAAGGACAGGGGGCTAATAGAAGGAGCAAGTACGAGACTCCTTATCCATGCGGGAAAGCTTATCAAATCAGGTATCGACACCCGCAGGGCATGTGAGGCAGCAATAACCCAACCGCTCACCGACGATCACGAAATGCTTGACGCTCTCTCCGAAATTATAAGCTCAGTGATCTGATGCATGCAAAAACCGGAAAATATATCAGGCACCTCGAAGAGGGGCTCAAGAAAAACCTCGTCCTCGATTTTTTCGATGAACTGGAAGTTAAAGCGGTTTTCAAGGATATAGATTCCCTTGACCCCCGGCTCAGGCGAAAAGCGCTCGCTCTTTGCCTCGCCCTTTCTAATGCGAGTTCTTCTCTTGTGACCAACACGCTTAAAAACATAAAAAAGGCATCGGCGGTTCTCGGGTTTCCGGATATGGAAAGATGGCTGTCGAGAGCCTTTGACCTGCTCGATTCCAGGGGTATCGACCCTTTCCTGGGATTCATCTCAGCTGTTGATGATATTTCCCTGCGGGCATTCCGCAGTCCGGAGGGGTTGCGGCTGCGAGATTTTTCCGTAACCCTTGAGACCTATTTGCGGGGCATTTCGGGAAAGGAGTTAAAAGTGGCGGCGGGGAAAGAATCGTATACGGATACAGCGGTTGTGTACCTGCCCCCTGTTGTCAATCTTTTCAGTAGACCCGGGAAAGAACTTTCTGCTCTTCAAACTTATGGCTGTTCATAAATGGGCGCAGATAGCGCAGAACACGTTGACCCCAAGAGAAAATACTCTTAGTCCGTTTCTTCCACAGGCGGTCGGACTACGGCCTGATATTGAAGATTTGTTCCAATTTTTCCGGAAAAGGATCTGGCGATCGACCTTTACAATATTATAGAGGCTTTCCGACTTGAGACCTTCCTGGGCCGCGAACTTCCCGGGCTGATGAGAGAGGCCGCGACAGTGAAGGCGGCGCTTTTCGATGACAGGACTTCTCTGAGTAATCTTTCAGAGAAAACAGTTCTTATCGAGGGGCTGTACCACTATTTTCTCGAGTGGAAGTGTAAAGGTAGTTGCGAGCGATATCCTGAAGATGGCTGTTTCACGTGTGGGCGTCATCAGGCAGGCGGAAAGCCCTTACGAAAGCATAGAGCTGCTTTTTGATCTCTACGGGAAAATCAGGGAATTCGCCGGCGACTACGAACCGCAAAATCCACCTATTATTGTCGGCAGAATAAAGCCCGAAGAAGTTTCCGCGCGGCTGAAGACTGAAAGAGAAACAAAAAAGAAGCGGCTCGAAGGAACAATTGCCAATCTGATAAACATGCCTGAAGCTGCCGGATTACCGAGAGTCCCAATAACCGGGAAAAGTGCGGGAGTACAGGATGCCGAAGCCGGAAGGGGATTATCTTGTAATAAAGGGAAGAATCATTGAACTTGACAGCGAAATGAGGGAGATTATGGAAGAAATCGAAATTGCAGGAGGAGTTTTGGTAAAAGGCAGAGACGTTGGCGCTGCCGGACGCTATATTTCACTCAAAGATGATTTAATAGAAGAATCGGGTGAGGCTTTGGCGCAGCAGCAATAAGGGAATAAGATATGATGAGTGGGATTACAGGCGGGGAGGATACAAGAAACGCTGGTGCAGTCTGTACGAGCGAGACAGCCTTCCGGGCCATGAACCGTTTGTCGAACTGACTTTGAGGCGATATGGCGGTTACGTCACTGTTCTAAGGAAAAAATTCGAGCTTCTCAAACGCGAGCCCAGGATATTGAGAAGGCAACGGGAGGGCGATGAAATCGATATAGATGCCACGGTCGAGGCCTTTTCAGATATCCGTGCGGGGCTTTCTCCGAATGAAAATCTTTTTACGAGGCTTGATCGCCATGAGAGAAATATTGCCGTGCTTTTTCTCCTCGATATGAGCGGCTCAACAAAAGGATGGGTAAACGAAGCCGAGAAGGAATCGCTGGTATTGATGTGCGAGGCACTGGAGGCACTGGGAGACCGTTACGCAATATATGGTTTTTCCGGAATGACAAGGACCAAATGCGATTTTTACACCATCAAGGACTTTAAGGAGCTGTATTCGGACACAGTGAAGAAGCGCATCGCCGGCATAAGCCCGCAGGATTATACAAGAATGGGGCCGCCTTTGCGGCATTCTATTGAAATCCTTAATTCGATAGAGGCCCGCACAAAGCTGCTGATAACATTGAGTGACGGAAAACCCGAGGATTGGGATGCGTATAAGGGGGATTATGGGATAGAAGACACAAGAAAGGCACTTTTGGAGGCAAAGGAGCAGGGGATTCACTCGTTTTGCATTACGATCGATAAGGAGGCAAGATCGTATTTGCCCCATATGTATGGCGATGCAAAATACATTGTAATCGACGATGTCCGCAAGCTCCCGAACAGGATAACGGAGATATATAGGAGACTGACGGTGTAAGAATTGCTGAATATGGTAAAATAAAAATTCAGTAAGCATGAGGTGAGATTTATATTATGGGAGTTCTGGACTGCATCGGCAACACGCCGCTTATAAAACTGGATGCTTTAAATCCAAATCCGGAAGTTGAAATATATGCAAAACTCGAAGGGAATAATCCTGGCGGGTCTATAAAGGACCGTACTGCCCTTTACATGGTAGAGGCGGCTGAAAGGGCCGGGGAGCTGACCCGGGATAAGATCATTCTCGAAGCTACTTCCGGAAATACCGGCATCGGGCTGGCCATGGTGGCCACGGCAAAAAGATACAGGGTAAAGCTTACTATGCCTGCCTGTGTAAGCGTGGAAAGAAGGAAGGTGCTGGAGGCGTTCGGGGCTGAGCTTATTCTGAGCCCGTCTGAAGAGGGGACGGACGGCGCTATACGGCTTGCCCATAAAATAAAGGCAGAAAACCCGCATCTTACTTCATGCCGAACCAGTTCGACAATCCCGCAAACATACTCGCACATTATGAGACAACAGGCCGGGAGCTTATAGAGCAGACCAGAGGCAAGATCACGCATTTTGTAGCGGGGTTAGGGACCTCGGGAACAGTCATGGGGGCGGGCAGGCGGCTCAAGGAGTTCAATAGTGCGATAAAGATAATCGGCGTGGAACCGGTTATGGGCCACGAATACAGGGGCCTAAGAATATGGCGGAGTCCATAGTGCCGAAGATTTTTGATCCCAAGTGCCTCGATGAGCGACATATTGTCAATGACGAAGAGGCCTTTGATACAACCCGTATGCTTACTGTTAAAGAAGGACTATTTATGGGCATGTCTAGCGGTGCCGCAATGCACATAGCTATCAAAAAATCTAGTGAACTGAAAAGTGGAGTGATTGCCGTAATATTCCCTGACAGGGGTGACGATATCTTTCAACCGCTCTTTTTACATCGGTATGCGGAAAATGCCCGCCTTAAACAAGCGGGCAAAGATAAAGGAATAGGAGGCGAAAATGCCGGAAATTGAGGACATGGCCGCTAAAATAGCTGCAGCTTTCGAAGACTTATATTTCGTGCCCGGGAAGAAGAATATCTTTAATGCAATATTTAACAAGTATCTGTCACTCGTGGAGGAACCGTCAGTGGAACCATACGATGCGATTCTCAACCTGGGCTACCAGCACCGTGCAGCATTTGATGAAATGGTAGATGAACTGAAAAAGCTCTCTCTTATTTCATAGGCAAATTGAAGGACCGGCATGGGGTAGGCTGTTTCTCGGCCCGCTAAAACTTACCTTATTTATCGCAGCAAGACATAAAGGGCCCCTAAGCCCCCATCACACTGCCGCGCTGAGGCGAAGGCAATGACATTTTTTCTGTAGCGATTCTTCAGCCAGGCTACTAAAGAACTCTTGAGCACAGGGCCGCCGGGCGACCGGAGTCCCCTTCCGTGGATTATTTTAATACACCAGAGACCTTTCACCAAAGCGTCTTTTAAAAACCTGTCTATTGCCTCTTCGGCTTCTTCGAGGATGAGGCCATGTAGATCCAGGCTGTCCTGGACAGAAAAAGCCCCGCTATGAAGCCTTTCTGAAATATTACCGTTGCTGGCCGGCAAATAAGCGGGATTCACCCATTCGACATATTCCTGAGTATCCGGCAGATTGATCGTAACACGGCCTTTAATAATTTCGTCCAGTATAAGCAGCTCATTGCACCGACTGTTGTTGCGTCTGCATCTGAAAACAACTCTATTGTACCGCACCGGTATCTGTCTGAATTCCTCAATTTCCCGCACTTCCTTCATGGCAGCGTCGAAGAGTTCGTTATCGCTCTGGGGTTCCTTTTTATCTTCGGAAGGTCTGCCGGCAACGGCAACTCTTTTGCTTTCGATAATTTCCTTCAGGTTTTCAAAAGGGTGGAATGAAAAGGCGTCTGATAACGTTTCTTATTCATTGACATTTATTATAACCCCCCTCATTTCAACTTGTGAAGTGGTACAATTATGCTATGCAAGCGCTGGCGGCAATAACAGGGGCGTTTCTGGTCATTATTATCCTGTGGGAAGGATTCGAGACTATTGTCCTTCCGCGCCGGGTGACACGCCGGCTACGGCTCAGCAGATACTTTTTCCGGTTCTTCTGGCATTCCTGGAGGGCGGCGGTCAACAGCCTTGTCCCGGCAAAATTTCGGGAAACTTGTTTGAGCTTCTTCGGCCCGCTCTCCAATCTTCTTATGATAGGGGTTTGGGTCGTCTGGCTAATCATCGGTTTTGCATTGCTCCACTGGGCTGCCGGCTCGCAGGTCCATGCGGCTTTGGGGGACAGGGGTTTTTTTACTGATCTCTACATGAGCGGCACAACTTTTTTCACCCTTGGCTTGGGAGATGTCTTTCCCAGCGTCGGAGTGGCGCGCTTTCTTACTGTGCTTGAAGCGGGGTTGGGGTTTGGGTTCCTGGCTCTTGTTATCAGTTACATCCCGGCTCTAAACCAGTCCTTTGCCCGGAGAGAAGTGAGCATCTCACTTCTTGATGCCAGGGCCGGCTCTCCGCCTTGTGCCGGAGAGATGCTGCGCCGCCATGCTGACGCGCACGGCATGGAGGCACTCAGGCAACTGCTCCTGGAGTGGGAGACCTGGTCGGCTGAGGTTCTCGAAGGCCATATCTCCTACCCGGTGCTTGCCTATTTCAGATCTCAGCACGATAATCAGTCGTGGCTCGGTGCCCTGACAGCTATCCTCGACACCTGCGCCCTCGTAGTGGTCGGCGTGGAGGGAAGTTGCAAGCGGCAGGCGGAACTGACTTTTGCCATTGCCCGCCACGCTGCGGTCGACCTTGCTCTCGTATTCAAAAGACCGCCTGTAAAGCCGTCGCGCGACCGGCTGTCTCCGGACATGCTTGCCAGATTGCGTGCCATTTTAGCGGAAGCCGGCCTGAAGCTCAACGAGGGAGAGGCTGCTGACCAGCAATTGGCGGAATTGCGGGCAATGTACGAACCATACGTCAATGGTTTGGCAGCCTTTTTTCTCATTAACCTGCCGCCATGGGTTGCAGATGAAGGGAAACTGGATAACTGGCAGGTAAGCGCCTGGGAGCCGCAGAGTGCAAGATTTCGAAGGGCCGAGAGGAAAGGGCCGGGTCGGAGAGAACATTTTTGAGGAGGTGCTCGCATAATAAGCGTTATTGAGATCGCCTGGATTTTCATTGTGTTTGCTTTTATTCACAGTTTTTGTTTACGAGGTTTTGCAAAAGATTTTATTCAAAAGGTGCTTGGGGAAACATTTGTAAAATCCTTTTACCGCCTTTTTTACACTTTTTTAAGTGTGATCACAAGTGCTGCCGCTTTTGCATTAATTTTTTCTTTTGCCGATCATGCTTTATTCAAGTGCGCTACATTGTGCAGATGGCTAATCAACCTGCTGCGGTTTGCAGGACTGTTGTTCGGGCTTTTGACTTTCAAGGTGCTCGATTTTTGGGAGTTTGTCGGATTCAGGCAGGCGTGGCGCTATTTTAAGGGAGCAAGTCATTCTGGCGATGAAGAGGGTCTGACCAGTACGGGCCTTATAACATGCGGTACTTACGGCATAGTAAGACATCCCCTTTATCTGGCCGGAATTGTGCTTTTTACTTTTGAACCTGATATGACACGTAACTGGCTGACCGTAGCCGTCCTTGCCGATGCATACTTTATCTATGGGGCTGTTACCGAGGAGAAGCGGCTTAAAGAGAAATTTGGCGCCGAATATTTACGTTATAAGCAACGTGTTCCAATGTTTATTCCCGGATTAAAGCGCAGTGCGACAGTCTTTAGCCCTTAGCCATCTGCCCTGCACGCCGTGTACTGATTCTGGGCATGTCCGAACCTTCCGGATCCTCCCGTCCGGATAGATATTTTTTCCAGAATGACTCTGTTTCAGACAGAAACATTTCGACGTCCATCCCGGAATCTTCCGGAACATTTTCCTTTATAAGGAAGAAACCTTTCTTCAACAACTTTTCCATCCCCGGGAAATTCATTTTTACCATACTTGTACAGCGCCGCAGCTGTCATGATCAGGCCGTGGAGGAAATTCTTACGGGGGGAGGCTGGAAGCGTTATCCAGAGCGCTTCCCATTCTTCATGGGCTTCCTTGTAATGGCCTTCATTGAACAGTCTTATGCCTTCTTCAAAGCAGCTCATCGGGGCGCACCTCCTTCAGGATTATTGCGATAAGTTAAATTATATCACCATTGATCCGGACAAGATGTAGGATAAATACCTATGTTTTATTGGGCAATTTCTTACAGAATTTTCAGTTTTAGGCTGATTCTATAATAAGTCCCTAACGGTTTACAATCCATTAGTTGATTTTAACTGGAGGAGCAAAATGACCTGTCAATATTTCAAAGAGGATTATGTGGGTTTTTGCAGCGCATCAGATTTCCCTTATATCCCCAGCATCTCCGAAATGGAAAAACTCTGTTTCAAAGACTCCGGAGCCTGCGTGATTTGCGGCGGAAACCTGGATGCTCTGGTTTTGGCTGCACCTGAAAACCGATAGCTGGCGGCATATAATTAAGACGAACTTTATAAGAACGAAGACGAGACATTCATTCTGACATTCAAATTAAGGAGGCAACGTTGAAAAAGGATTTCGGTCTTCTCGAAGAAGTTTTCACTCCACATGATGCGGACTATACACCTAATGGAATCGAGGAAATAGCCGGGAGCGAAAGCGCTGCGCCGGCAGATGCCGAGATAATAAAAGAATCCATCGAACAGGAATATGATCCGTTGAAGGCCTATCTGAAGGGCATAAGTATGATCCCTTTGCTTAAAAAAGAAGGAGAAGTCGAGATAGCCAGGAAGATAGAAACGTGCAAATTCAAAATATCCGATGCAATTTTTGCCATGCCTTTTTTCATTAACAGGCTGGTCTCGCTGGGCAGGCTTGTGGAAAGAGGTGAGGCCTCTCTTTCAGAATTCATTCAGGATGGCGAAGATCTCTCGGAGGAAGAAATCCTGATGGAGAGAAAACGGTTTTCCAGGATAACAGAATCCATTAATGGAATTGCCGGGAGAAGGAAGAAACTTTTAAGGGACACAGGGCTTACGGAAGGAAGCAGGCATCCGAAGAAAAGCCAGATTGCCGTAAAGTTGCTGCAAGACAGCAAAAATCGCATTCTGAAAAAGGTTCAGGAGCTTAATTTAAAGGACGACGTGATAACCGCTTTTTCAAAGGAATTAAAAACCATGTGTGTTCATCTCGATCGCGACTATGAGCAGTTGCGAAAAGCAAAGGAAACGAAATACAGTGTCTCAGAGCGGAGGAGATACAGCATAGAGATCAAAAAACTGGTATCAAGCCTTGGGGTTGGCCTGCCTGAGATAAGGAAAACGGCTGCGGAGCTGGAAGCCGCTGAAATAGAGCTGACCGAAGCAAAAGGAAAGCTTATAGAATCCAATCTCCGGCTGGTGATCAGTATTGCAAAGCGATATATGGGAAAAGGATTGAGTCTCGGGGACCTTATCCAGGAAGGCAACATCGGCCTCATGCGCGCGGTAGACAAATTCGAGTATCAGAGGGGATATAAGTTCAGTACTTATGCCACCTGGTGGATAAGGCAGGCGATCAGCCGCGCCATAGCAGACCAATCCAGAATTATCAGAATACCGGTCCACATGATAGAAAATATAAACAGGATAAATAAAGTGACCAAGGAGCTTGTACAGGAACTCGGAGTCGAACCCTCTCCGGAAGAGGTATCAAAAGTTGCAAAGATGCCCCTCGACAAGGTAAAGAATATCCTGAAAATATCAAAGGAACCGATTTCCATCGAAACCCCGATCGGTGAGGAAGACGACACCATGCTCAAGGACTTCATCGAGGACAAGTCGACTCTTTCTCCGCTCGAAATGGTCATTAAGGAAGACCTGAAAACGCACGTGGACAATTTGCTCAACTCACTGTCGCCGAAAGAAGAGCTTGTATTAAGAAAACGGTTCGGAATAGGCGAGGACAACGCCCTTACGCTTGAAGAAGTAGGACAGGCGTTTGATGTGACCCGTGAGCGCATCAGGCAAATACAGGTCAAGGCAATCAGGAAATTAAAGCACCCGTCCAAAAGCCAGTGGCTTAAGCATTTCCTTGTAAACAATTGATAATAGCGAAGGCGAAGGGCGAAATGGGTAAGACCATTAGCCCTTTGCCCTGCCTATCTTTCCGCCCCTGTTTCCGCAAAGTGACGCAAGAGGAAATCAGCGTCCTTTGGGGGCAAATCGAATTTTAGACAAGCCTCTTCAATGAGCTTGAGCAGGCCGGCTCCGGGGTCATCAAGCCGCTTGTCCGAAACCCACTTGATAGCCCTCCGCAGTTGTTCGCCTTCAGGAAGAATACTCATAAATCACCCCCAGAACTTAATTTATCTCCAGTTAAAGTTTACATGATCAGCATGACGCCTGCAACTGCATGTGCTCACTCAAAAACGCGCCGGAAAATGAAATCCACGTGCCTGAGGTAGTATTTCAGATCGAATAGCTCTTCTATTTCACGGGAAGAGAGATAAGCGCCGATACTGCTGTCTTTCCGGAGCAGTTCCATAAAGCCCACGCCCCTGCTCCAGCTTTCCATCGCATTTTTCTGGACCAGACCGTAGGCGCTCTCGCGTGAAACTCCCTTCCCGACAAGGGCCAGCAGTACCCGCTGCGAATTATAGAGCCCGTAGCTCTTATCGATATTCGACAGCATTTTTTGAGGATATATCTGAAGGTCTTTCAATATTCCGGTCAAACGGTTGAGCATATAATCGACCAGGATGGCACTGTCAGGAATGATGACCCTCTCTACCGAGGAATGGGATATGTCCCTTTCATGCCAGAGGGCGATATCTTCCATTGAAGCAATAGCATTGGAGCGGACCAGCCTGGCGAGCCCTGAAAGGTTTTCAGATCCCACGGGATTTCTCTTGTGAGGCATGGCGGATGAACCCTTCTGGCCTGTAGTAAAGGGCTCCTCGGCCTCAAGTACCTCGGTTCTCTGCAGATGCCGTATTTCAACTGCGGTCTTCTCAATGCACGCGGCAATTAGCGCCATTGCTGTCATAAATTCCGCGTGCCTGTCGCGTTGGATGATCTGTGTCGCCACGGGTTCCGGCGTAAGGCCGAGTTTTTTGCATACCTGCTCCTCCAGCTCAGGGGGGAGGTTTGAGAATGTGCCTACCGCACCGGAAATTTTCCCAACGCTTATCGTTTTCTTTGCCTCCTCAATCCTCCGGAGATTTCTTTTTGCATCTTCATACCAGAGGGCAAACTTCAGTCCGAATGTCATGGGTTCGGCATGGATACCATGGCTCCTGCCCATGCAGGGGACATCCTTATAGGCCAATGCCTGCTTCTTTAAGACGATCATGAGCTGCCGCAGATCATCAATTATGATATCGGCTGCCTGCATCATAAGGAGGGAAAGGGCAGTATCAAGCACGTCGGAAGATGTGAGCCCCTTATGAATAAATCTTGATTCGGGCCCGACATGTTCAGCTACAGAGGTGAGGAATGCTATAACATCATGTTTGACAGTTTTCTCAATTTCATCAATCCGCCCGATATCGAACCCGGCTTTTTCCTTTATAATAGTTAGTGCTCCGGCAGGGATCTGGCCAATGGCGGCCCATGCCTCGCATACTGCTATTTCGACTTCGAGCCATTTCTGAAACTTATTAGCGGGGTCCCATAATTTCCCCATTTCAGGCAGCGTATACCGCGCTATCATATTCCTCTCCTTTTATAAATTAAATAGCCTGACTATTTTAATCGAGTCCGCGGTAACTTTTCCAATGCCGAATATGTTCCCTTCCGGATTCTTGAGTCTGATAAAGGAAGACGCGCTTTCCTGTCTTTCCTGTTTTCGCTCGAATAAAACGGGGTTGCCGTGACGTGCCCGGATGTATTCGCAGTCATTCATCTTTATTTCGCTTAAGTGATTCAGCGCCGCATCAATCGTATGCAGGGCCTCCGGTTTGCCGGGCAGTTCATCGATAGTGGCAGAATTCTGAAGAGTGAAATTGCCGATTCTGGTCCGCACCAGTTGCGTGACATGCGCTCCGGCACCGAGGGCGATGCCGATATCATGGCACAGTGACCGGATATAAGTTCCCTTTGAACATGAAACACGGAGCCTGAAATACGGCAGATCAAATTCCAGTATTTCTATTGAATGGATGGTCACGGGTCTCGGTTTTCTTTCAACCTCGATCCCTTTTCTGGCAAGCTCATAAAGAGGACTGCCGTTCATCTTGATTGCCGAAAACATCGGAGGCGTTTGCCGGATATCGCCGGTGAAACGCGGCAACACCGCCTCTATATCACGCCGTGAAACAGCGAGGGCCGTTGTCTGTCGGGTTACAGTGCCCTCGCTGTCATAAGTATCTGTGGCTTCCCCGAGCTTTGCAGTTACAATGTATTCTTTATCCAGATCGGACATGAAGCCGGTGATCTTGGTGGCTTCGTTCAGGCAAACGATAAGAACACCCGTGGCAAGCGGGTCAAGCGTGCCGGCATGACCCGCTTTTCGCACTTTGAAGCGTTTTTTTACAGCCGAAACCGCATCATGGGAGGTGCAGTTAATGGGCTTGTGTAGTTGAAGTACTATATTCATAGGGCGGCAATCCGCCAATACCTTTCAGTACAATGTTAAATATAAAACTGTACTCCGGAGGATGTATTGTATCCGGAGGCTTCTTACTGAACGCTACATCGAGAGACCAGCATTGACTGTTGTAAATAGTACGCAGCGTATAGTCACGCAGTCCAACAGAGTTGTCGTACCAAACATCTCCATTGGCCGTCCAGTTCTTGTTTATAACGCTGGTGAACCCTATATCATACTGTTCCGTACTTGGGCTCCCTTGAGTAAAGTACCGCGAGACGTATGCCGTTGTCCCTTGTGCTATCGTTCCGGAAAGAGTAGATGAGAAACTCTGTTCTGTCATAGTATTCAAATCTTCTGCGAGACTCATGCTTAAGCTGATGGGCCCGCTGTTTAAAGATGCACTCAGTGACGTTGGCTGAAGGCCATGTGTCGGAGCGACGGCCGTTAAATCATAGGGCTGTGTGATGCGGGCTGAAAGGGAGATAGCTCTTAATGCAAGCGTGTCCAGGACAGAAAATTGCGCAAGGGAGGTTTGATTCAACAATACCGATGTCGGTGAGGACTGCGAAAAATTGCCCAATACTGTTGTTCCTGCAAACGGCGAATAAGTGCCGCTGTTATTCAAATCCACGGAATCAAAGAGAGGCAAGGGATGGGAGTATTTTGGAATAAAAGTATATGAAAGCGAAGGCTCAATGATATTTGTGCCCGCATCATATCGCTTATAGAACCTTGTGAGTGCATTTGCGTTATATGTAAAGGTTTCACGGTGCAGACTGGAACCTAAATCCGTTCCGCCGTTAGCCAGTGCTCCGCCGTTTGTGAGATTATAAGCGGTCTCGCGGACCGACAGAGACTGGTATACCTGTATCCAGTTACCGAATGAGTGAGAGATTGTCGGGTTGATATCGAGGCGCTGGCCGCTTACTTCGGTTGCTCTCGAAAAATCGGCAATGCTCGAATTCATGGAAAACAGCATCGGACCTATACTGTGGGTATTTATAACATATCCCAGTTCCGGCAGGCGCTGGGGAACATGCTGGGGAGCAAGAGGAGGGGTCTGCAGCTCAGGAGGTTGCTGAAGGTCTACCAAGTACTGGCCCAGCAGGTATAGCCTGGAGTTACTCAGCGGGACGGAAATTTCTCCGGTGGACTGTTTATACCGCTCAATTCTTTCGGCACGGTTCGGGGAGAATTGATTATAATAATCCCACTCATTAACGTAATTGACGTCAACATAAGCCTTTACATCGCCGAACTTCTGGTCATGCATGCCTTTTATTACATAATCGGTTTTGTGTTCCTGACTGTCGGCGAGATGGTACACAAACCAACTCCCTTTGTCATTCAAATCAAGATACCGGTATTCGAGCCCTTCACCTGTTCCCCGTTTGCTGTAATAGTCAAGAGAAAGTGTTGCGTCTCTGTTCTCATCGATGGCCCAAAAAAAACCGGGACTGAACTGGAAGCCCTTAACGGAGTTGTTGCCCAAAACAGGGGTGAGTAATCCAGTTTGGCGCTCGCGCATAGGCATCCGGAAATAAGGAGAGTATACCAGCGGCAATCCTTTAACACGATACACCATGTTATCGCCGGCAATCCTGTTGCCGATAAGAATGTCGACGTTGCTGCCTTTAAAGCACCAGTCAGGGTTGTCGGCGCTGAACACCCTGTTCTCAGTCGGCGACTTATACCGGCCTTCGACCTCGGCAATGGTTTCGCAGGAGGTGAAGGTTGCAGCAGCCGCATAATAATGAGAGTTGTCGATCTTTTCTACCTTATTGCTGTTGATCCAGATATCGATTTTTCCTTGCGGGCCCCGCGCCTTTTGGTCCTTCAACAGGATGATGGCATTGTACATTTTACCTGTCCTGGTATCGACACTCAGTTCGGCGCGTTCCGCGTTTATAAGGGTCGTAGCGTCCTCATAAATGACGTGGCCTTCCACCTGGACATAGGCCGCTTTCCCAAATAAGACGGCCTTATCGGCATACACAACAGCATTGTCCTTCTCAAGTTTGACATTGCCGGTTGCAACATACTTGTCTTCATCCTTGAAATGTTCCAAATAGTCTGACGTGATCGTCGTCGGAGAGGCGGCCAATGCAGTCGACAGATGAAAAAATAAAAGCAGGCAGCAAGAAATAAAAAGAGACAGGAAGAAACAGATTTTCTCATTTCTCATTTCCCATTTCCCATTTGACCATACCGTTCCCTCAAGTCGCCCAATACGGCCTTTTCCCCCAGAAGCTCTTTGGCCTCGCCTATTGTGAAAAAAGAGCCGGTAATCAATATCAGCGGCGATGCCGGAAGATTGGGCTGAGGTGAAAGAGCAAGTTCACCCGCCAATGCGACTGCATCACTCATGGAAAGCGAAACCCTCGATTGATAGCCCATAGATGAGGCGTGTTCAGCAAGCAAATCAGGCGCTGCGGACCGTCCATATTTGAGCGCAGTAAAAATTATATCGGATGACAGGGGCAGCAGGGGAGCGAGTATTCCATTAATATCTTTATCCGACATAACTCCTGCCACCAGGATAATCCTGTAATTTGCGAACTGTTTCTTCATGAATTCAGCCAGGGTGCGCGCGGCATGAGGGTTATGGGCGCCATCAAGTATGATCGGCGGGTTGCCCTGGACAAGTTCGAGCCTTCCAGGCCACCTTACAGAAGCAAGTCCCTGCCTGATTGCAGCCAACGTCTTCGAATCTATTTCTTCACTATCACCCGAAGCGCATTCAACGCACAAAAGAAAAGCCTTAACCGCGACACATGCATTCATTGCCTGGTGCTCACCGGCCAGCGGGGCATACAGCCTGTCAAGAGTATGTCCGCCGGAGCGGTACTCAAAACTGGTACCCGTGAGGTCCGATGATTTAAGTGTACCGAAGAAATCTTTTCCATAAATGGAAATAGGCGATGACTCAGCAGCAGCTTTTTGGCGCAGTATCTGTTCTGGCACCGGCTCCTGCGCGGAGCAGACAACCGGCACGTTATTTTTTATGATTCCTGCCTTCTCGAACGCGATTTCATCCAGGGAATTTCCGAGAAACTCTTTGTGATCATAATCGATGCCGGTAATAACGGAAACCGCGGGCCGCACTGTATTAGTTGCGTCCAGCCTGCCGCCCATGCCCACCTCGATAACCGCCCAATCAACATTGTTCCTGGCGAAATACAAAAAAGCCATAGCGGTCACAAACTCAAAGAATGTCGGCTCTCCCGCCTGAGCAATAACCGGCGCCATTATTTCTTGTATTTCCCCGGTCAGTTGCACCACCTCTGCTTCGGATATCCGTGTATTGTTTATCCGTATCCTTTCGGTAAAGCTGACCATGTGGGGTGAGGTGAAGAGTCCGACCCTGGACCCGCTGGACATGAGCATGGAGGAGATCATTGCAGCAACCGAGCCCTTGCCGTTTGTTCCTGCAACGTGCACGGAAAGGAACTCGCGGTGAGGGTTGTGCAGAACGGCAAGGAGCTTTTCGGTCCTTTCGAGGCCGAGCTTTATGCTGTGTTTCTGAAGGTCATACAGGTACTTGATGGCGCCGGTATAACTCATAGTTCTTTAGTAACGGAGGTTAGATGATCGAGCAACGTGAAAATCATATTTTTTAGTTCTTTTCTCTCGACAACCAGGTCTATCATCCCATGATCGAGCAGAAATTCGGCCCTCTGAAAGTTGTCCGGAAGCTGCTGTTTGATGGTTTGCTCGATGACCCGGGGTCCGGCAAAACCGATCAGGCTTTTGGGTTCGGCAATGATTATATCGCCAAGCATGGCAAAGCTCGCAGTGACTCCGCCGAATGTGGGGTCAGCGAGTATGGAAATATATGGGATCCCGGTTTTTTTCAGCTTTCCGATGGCAGCAGACACCTTTGCCATCTGCATAAGCGAGAACATGCCCTCCTGCATGCGCGCGCCTCCCGAAGATGAAACAGTTATAAGCGGTATCTTCTGTTCCAGCGCCAGTTCCGCGGCCCGCGCGATTTTCTCACCCACTACCGATCCCATGCTTCCACCCATAAATGAAAAATCCATTATTGCAAGTGCCACCGGTCTGCTGTTTATCGTAGCGTTGCCGTAGATGGCAGCTTCCTTCAGGCCGCTTTTCTTAATATTTTCTTTCAGCCTTTCTTCGTAAGGGATGGAGTCTTTAAATTCAAGGGGATTGGCACTGGATAGATCGCAATCGATCTCCACGAAACTGCCTTCATCAGCTATGAAGCGGATACGTTCGGAAGCGCTGATACGGAAGTGGTAGTTGCATTTCGGACAAACCTGAAGATTCTTCTCGATTTCCTTTTTATAGATAATCTCTTTGCAACTATCGCATTTTATCCATAACCCCTCGGGAATTTTTACTTTCTTTTCTGTCTTTATTTCCTTTTTCTTTTTGAACCAACTCATACAATAACCGTTAGATAGCTTCTCTAAGTCCCCTGATAAAGTTTTCCGCTTCTTCAGGAGTTTCGTTAAAAACTTTTACCAGCGCACTTCCCACAATAACGCCGTCCGCCACCTGCGCGATCATTCGGGCTTGCTCCGGGGTTGCAACGCCGAAGCCGACTGCCACCGGCTTGATAGTGGTTTTTTTGAGCAGGCCCACATGGTCCCTGAACTCCTGAGCAAGCGCGAGTTTTGTCCCTGTAATTCCGGTCATGGAAACATAGTATACGAAACCGGTGCTCACTGAGGTTATCTTTCTTATCCGTCCGGCTGTTGAGGTCGGGGCAATGAGGAAAATCGTATCCAAGAGCCTTCCGCCTGAGGCTCTGCCTTCGGTGGACCGGGACAGCCTTACAAGTTCTCCCGCCTCTTCAGGAGGAAGATCGGGTACTATGACTCCGTCGACACCAGCCTGTACTGCATCGCGGACAAAGGCATCTTCTCCGTATTTGAACAGGGGGTTATAGTAAGTCATAAGCACCAGGGGAATTTCTGTCCGGAGTCTTATCTCTTTTACAAGGGAAAGCACTTTTCTGAGTGTAGTACCCGCTTTCAGCGCCCGTCCCGCAGCTTTTTGTATAGTGGGGCCATCCGCAATGGGATCGGAAAAAGGCACTCCGAGTTCAATTATGTCAGCGCCGCATCGCTCCAAAAGCAACGCGTATTTCAGCGTTGTTTCGGTATCGGGATCGCCGGCCATAAGATATGGTATAAAGGCCTTCCTGTTCTGTTCCCGCAGTGTCCTGAACAAATTTGATATTTTTGTTTCTTGCATGGCGTTCACTCGCAAAGATGGAATCCCTTTATCTTTGCCACCTGCTGCACGTCCTTGTCTCCCCTGCCTGAAAGATTGACAATGATTATACTGTCCCGCGCCATTTTCGGGGCCCTCTTGACCGCTTCTGCAATGGCATGGGCGGATTCAAGCGCCGGTATTATCCCTTCGGTCTGAGACAGCATTTCAAAAGCAGACAAGGCTTCATCATCAGTTGCAAAAGTATACTCTATTCTTCCCGATTCCTTAAGATGTGAATGCTGGGGACCTACGGAAGCATAGTCGAGTCCCGCGGAAACAGAATGGGTGTCGAGTACATTACCATCGTCATCCTGAAGGAGATAAGTCTTGCAGCCCTGCAAAACGCCAATCGACCCTCCGGCAAAACGCGCAGCGTGTTTTCCCGATTCTATTCCTTTCCCTCCTGCCTCAACACCGATCATCCGGATCTCCGTGTCGAGAAATTCGTTGAACAAACCGATTGCATTACTCCCGCCGCCCACGCAGGCTATCAGGCAATCAGGCAGACGGCCTTCAGCTTTGATTATCTGCCGGGCAGCCTCTTTCCCGATGACAGATTGCAGGTCTCTGACCAGCATGGGAAATGGATGCGGCCCAAAGGCGGTCCCAAGGACATAATGTGTGGTCCGGACATTGGTGGTCCAGTCCCTGAGAGCTTCATTTATGGCATCTTTAAGCGTCCTGGACCCGATATCGACCTCTTTGACCTGAGCGCCGAGCAGCTTCATTCTGAATACGTTTAACGCCTGCCTTTGCATGTCGATTGTTCCCATATATATATCGCATTGAAGCCCTGTAAATGCCGCTCCTGTAGCAGTAGCCACCCCATGCTGGCCTGCGCCGGTTTCCGCTATGAGCCTTTTCTTACCCATCCTTTTCGCCAGGAGGGCTTGGCCCAATGCATTATTGATTTTGTGCGCCCCTGTATGGGCCAGGTCTTCCCGCTTCAGGTATATTTTGGCGCCGCCGAGCTTTTCAGTGAGCCGTTTCGCAAAATAGAGCGGTGTCGGCCTTCCTATATATGTCGACTGCAGATGCCGGAGTTCCTTTTGAAACGCAGCATCCCTTTTCGCCTGATTATAAGCCCTTTCGAGTTCTTCAAGCGCGGGGATAAGTGTTTCAGGGGCGAATCTGCCGCCATAAAGCCCGAAGTATCCCTTTTTGTCCGGCAATTTTTTGATTTTATTCCTCCAGGTACTATTCATAGAGCATGTTACGCACGGCTCCAGGATTCGCTATTATATCACATATTATTATAAGCAATATAATGACCCGCCTCGTCACTCTTCCCGGACAGGAGTGCAGGTAAGTGTGGCTGCCCGTGATATAATAAATAATGGTGCGCGTCAAAGTTTGCGGCATAACGAACATGGAAGATGCCCTGGCTGCAGTCGATTATGGGGCTGACGCCCTGGGCTTCGTGTTTTTTCCGGGGAGCCCCCGGTATGTTTCTCCTGAAACAGCCAGGGAAATAACATCTGTTTTACAGCCTTTCGTTACGACCATCGGGGTTTTTGTAAATGAAGATGGGCAAAAAATAAAGGAGATTATGACATTCTCCGGGATAGATGTTCTTCAACTTCACGGCGATGAGCCGCCTGAGATGTGCCGGGTTTGGCACAGAGTTGTCAGGGCGCTAAGAGTGAAGGACCTCATCGACCTGAAACCGCTGGCAAGTTGCAGGGTGTCGGCATTCCTGCTGGATACTTATTCGTCCGAACAGTTCGGTGGTACAGGACAGATATTTAACTGGGACGTTGCCATTGAGGCAAAGCGGTTCGGCCATATCATTCTTTCCGGAGGACTTAATCCGGACAATGTGGAAAAGGCAATTAAGTGGGTAAGACCATATGCTGTTGATGTCAGCAGCGGCATAGAAGCGGAAAAAGGCAAAAAGGATTTAAAGAAGATGAGGCTGTTTATTGAGCGCGCGAAGAACGTTTAGAGGCGACCCGTATAACCGTTTTTACATTCCCCCGGGGGTTGAAATCGCCTGTAACTTCAATGGACCGCGGTCTCAGAAGACGTTTAAGATCGCCATAAATCCTGTTAGTGACTTCCTCATGAGATATGTGTACGTCTCTGAAGGCGTTAAAATAAAGCTTCAATGATTTCAGTTCGACTATTTTTTTTGCCGGGACATAGTTCACTTTTATCGTTGCAAAATCAGGGTACCCTGATCTAGGGCAAAGGCAGGTAAATTCCGCAAAGGTAATCGAAATTTCGTAGTCTCGTTCCGGGGAAGGATTGTCCCAGACTTCGAGCTGTGCTTCTTTAATAGTTTTTTCGCCGTAGCGCAACAATTATCTCCTTGATGAGTGGCTACTTCCTAGCATATAGTATGAGTGTTCTGCCGGTCAAAAGGGTTTTCCTGAATATGTTCATCGTAATTTCAAAATTGGAGTTGTCCAATGTTTTATATTTTCTTGTTTCCTTCGCAATAAACCGGAGCCGCGCTAAATACAAAAGGGGCGAAAACAAATAATACCAGGCCGAAGAAGATTTTTGCTTTTTGTCGATGGTAAAGCGGATGTCCCTGAATCCCTCTTTAAACAGCAGCAAATACATATATGCATAGCTTAGAGGCATAATGTGCCCATGGGTAGAGCGTTTGTTATTGCTATCTAAGGGAATTGGCCCGAATAAATTATAAAAGCCGGTCAAGAAAAATCTTATTCGGGAATTCATATTTAAAATATTCGGTGTTGTTAGGACAAATAAACCATTGTTTTTCAAAAGCCTGTAGCTTTCCCTTACCAGGTTTCTCGGAGCATGCAGATGTTCAACCACTTCAGAGGCAGTAACAACATCAAAGGTTTTATCCGCATAGGGCAATTTTGTCTCCTCAATGTCGACCGTTTCAAAGGGAATGCCGTCAACCTGGAATTTGTCGAGATAAAAGTCGCAGGCATGACAGTCGATTGTTTTGTTTTCAGTAGACAGTTTTCGGACCAAATGGCCGCTGCCGGCACCGATATCCAATAATGTCCCGCTGCTTATCTTCTGCTCCCTGATGACGCTTATAACTTTGTTATAAATAAGTTCTGTGCTCATTTGTTAAAATCCACCCGCGGTTGCCCTGCGCGTGGTAACAACCCCCTATGATTTCTTCTGGATGCTGCAGGTCATTGTTTCGATCGTGATTTCCCTGTCAAAGTTTACGGTCGAAATATTGTCGAAGAGGTCGCCTTCAAAGAGTTCATGGATGCAAACCGGATTTTTGCATGATCTGACAAAGCAGAAAATTCCGTCCAGCTTTTTATTTCTGATCGGCAAAATACTGCTGTCTCTATCCATGAAAGTCTCTGCCGTATTAGAACCGAAAATCCCGATCGACTTGATACCCAGGGCATCGGCCAGATGCAACGGTCCGGCATCGACCCCTATAAACAGATCGGTTGTTTCCAATAACTGCAAGAATCTTTCGGACCTTTCCATGCTCTTGTCCAAAAGAAATTTTTCTTCAGCTATATCAGCTGTTTGTTGACGCTCCTCTGCCGAAAAAGCTACGGTTACCCTTGCGTTGCCGAATTTATTCTTTAACTGTTTAATAAGACTGATTATATCGTCATGGCCTAAACTCTTCTTGACGTCAGTTGAAAAAGGGGCTATGACTATTTCTCCAACGCTGCTGTTTTTAATGTCCGGGTTTTTCAGATCAATCTCTTTTGATTTTAGAAAAAGATATTCCCTCACTCTTTCGTAGACATTGTATTGCTTTGGATGACGGGATCCTTGTTTGTAGAAGGAATATTTTTTCGCAAATGTTATAAAGAATTCCGATTCCTCGCCGTAACTCCATGGGTTAAATCCCAAATCAGCTCCGGACTTTTTTAACATATAAATTATCTTCAGAAGTTTTACCGGATTTCTCCTTTTATTTACATAGTATATCCTGATGTCATTCCCTATAATTTTTCGGGCATATGGATACACTTGTGGAGAGGCAATCAAAATATATTTTTTTGCCGGATAATAAGCAATAAATTCCCGGATGACTTTGAAGCTGGTAATACTATCACCGTAGCGCGAAAAAACAGAAAAAATTATAACTTTGGAATTTTCGATATCTGCAAGTGAAACGGCCTGACTATTGCCGGCCCTTTTAATCCTTTGTCTCATCAAAGAATTTATCATCCGGAGGTTTTCCTTGCACTGAGGTCAGTATTGTGTTCGGCGAGCATAAGGACATAAAGCAGACCGGCAAAAAACATAAACATTTGCAGCATGTGATCTCTTATTACGCTGTCAACGACTGCCCTGAGTGTGAAGTCAGCTGAAATAAAGAAAAGCAGCAGCGCACAATAGCTTTTTTGATTTCGGAATATCCTTAGCGAACGGTACATCATATTAATTATGAAAAGCATCCACAATATAAGGCCCGGGAAGCCCGTCCCGATTGCGAAATCCAGGAGCCCGCTGTGGCTATGGCCGGCGGAGAATCCCTCGATGTTGTATTTTTTATGTAATGCATGTCCAAAGGCGTCTCGCCCGAATCCTACGCCCAACGGATTTTCCTGGAGCAGTATTACTCCCTCTTTGAACCATGCAATTCTTTCGTAGTTTGAAGGGTCCACGATTTTGCCGCCTTTTAATTTAGGAAAGGGATATTTTTCGCGATTAATCCACGCCTTATTGTTTTGGGTGTCGAGGGCGATGGGCAGGGTTTCAAGAAAGGTCTTCCACCGCTGGTCGGAGTTGAAACTTGTATAACCAAAGGAGAGCAATACGAGAACAGCACAGGATAAAAGGGCCGCCTTTTTCAGGCCGATTCTGTTTTTTGGAAAAAATAATGGAGTAAAGGCAAGTAAGAGCAGCGCGGCTATTACAGTGCCGTTTCTTAACTTTTCGAGGTATATGCTGAAAAGCGTGAGCAGCATAACTAAAAAGAGTATGCTGTTGCTGACCGGTATGTATGCTTTATTTTGCCGGCTTCTGAAATAGATTTCGACACACAGAATAATGAGCAGGAAGTGCGAGAGATAACTGCTCTTATCCATCCCGACGGTGAGCCCCGCTACCCTCATAGGTAAAACAGACGTCTTTATAAACATATACAGCGCATATAAGTCGACACACAGAATATGTGCCAGCAGTATTGAAAAAAGAAGAGTCACGATATTCCTGCGCTTTAAAAAGGTCTCTTCTCTCGTTGAATCAGCGAAAAGAGCTGCGGTAATAAAGACTGCGAGCGCCATAAGCCACTGGCCTTCTATTTCCTTAAGAGACCATACTGTCTCTTTTGAAATAAAGATGGCTTCGAAAATGATCCATACGGTCAATATCGCAATTATAATGAACGGGGCCGCCAGTTCCTTTGATTTTAGAGAGAGTGGTTTGGTCTTATATACATTGTATCCGCACATTATAAACAGCAGAAATATTAAAATATCCCTGATAGTAATAACGCCGGGAATCGGCCAGATGAAGAACAAAAGGCCGAAAAGAAGGAAGCTGCCCAGTTCCAGATAGTTCACTTCGCCTCCGGGCTCATGAACTGCATACTGTAAAGCTCCTGGTAAAGCCCTCCCTGCGCCAGCAATTCCTGGTGGGTCCCTTCCTGTATTATCGTGCCGCCGCTCACTACAGCGATCCGCGTCGCTTTTTGCACTGTAGAGAGCCGATGCGCTATAACGATTGTTGTCCTGCCCTGCATAAGTTTTTCTAGTGCCTTCTGGACCTGGTGCTCCGATTCCGTGTCAAGAGATGACGTGGCCTCATCAAGGATCAGAATGGAGGGATTCCTGATTATCGCCCTCGCAATTGTAATCCTCTGCTTCTGTCCTCCCGATAGTCTGACTCCCCGTTCACCAATCATAGTCTTGTAGCCCTGGGGCAGCTCCATAATAAATTCATGCGCAAATGCAGCTTTGGCGGCCTCGATTACTTCTTCTTCGGTCGCGTCCGGCCTGCCGAAAAGGATATTCGCCTTTACCGTATCGTCGAAAAGAATAATATCCTGTGTAACTGAGCCGATGTGCCTTCTAAGAGAACGCAGGGAAAGGGTTTGTATATCCGTGCCGTCGATATAAATTGTCCCTTTAGTCGGATACCAGAAGCCGGCGGTCAGGTCCACAAGGGTGCTTTTCCCGGCACCGCTGTATCCGACGAGGGCAACAATCTCGCCGCGTCGCACCGATAAATTGACTCCGCGCAGCGCGTCGCTGCGGGATGACGGATATCTGAATGAAACATTGTCGAAAACGATATTCCCCTTTACTGTTATATCGGCACCGCCCTGCTTTTCAGGCTCAACTGAAACGATCTCCCTGATCCTCTCGATAGCCGTACGGCCCTGCTGAAAATTATTATGTATCCGGCTGATGCGCTTGAGAGGAGTAAACATCAGTCCGACGGCGGCAAGAAATGAAATAAAGTCTCCAGGTGTGATTTTATTTAAAAGTACAAGGTTGAAACCGTAGTACATTATGACCGCAATGCCGATACCTCCTAACGCGTCAGATACGAGGTATGACGCCTCGTTTATTCGCGTCTCTCTCATCGAATTGCGGTAAAAATCGCCAAGCTCGCGTTCGTTCTTTGCCTTCAATTCCCCCTCCATTGTAAAAGCCTTTATAATTTTAATGCCCTGGAGGGTTTCGTTGATGATCGTCGTGATCCTGGCGATGATGAGCCGGGATGCCATGCTAGTTCTTCTCATCTTCGAACCGAGCCTGCCGATGCTGAAAACAATCAGAGGGATCACAATAAAGGAAAGAAGGGCGAGGTCCCATTTCCGGTAGACCGCTACCCCGGCAAGGACAATGACAGAGCAGATCTCGACGCTGAAGTCTTTTATCGTACCCATAGTCCCCTGCAAGAGGCTGATATCGTTAAGGATCTTGGAGACTATAACGCCGCTCGAATTCCTCAAATGAAAGGCTATGGGCAGTGAGAGGAGCTTGTCATAGACCTCCTGCCTTACAGTCCGGACTATCTTCGCGCCGATGGACGACATGAGGTAGTTGTTGAAGAAAGTAAAAATGCCTCTCGCAGAGAAAAGTACAATAACGCCTATCGGCAAAATGTAAAGGTAAAGAGGTTTCTTCATGATCAGGATGTCGTCCACAGCTGATTTAGTGCCCCACGCAATAGCGCCGTTAATACCTGAAAGGACAAGGCTGCATGCCATGGCAGCAAGCAGGCGAGCCATATAGGGTCTGGAAAGGTGCCAGAAAACGCCTATATCGTCTTTTGTGCTGCCGGATGAGCCGCTCTTGAAAATCTTCTCAATAGACATAAACTTATATGTGTCCTTTCATTTGGGACCTGAGCACAGATCCTTGATACAAAGACCGACCAATATTATATACCAGAAACATAAACTTGGTCAGTTCCTTCTTCTCAATTTTGCCCCAGAAGCCTGATAGCCTCCTCAAAAACCTTATCCACTGATATTTCAGTTATACACTTAATATGTCCGTCTCTGCAGCTGTACGGGGCTTTGAAGGTATGGGAACATGGAACACAGGCCATATCGTTTTTTTGAATTATTACCACCGTCCTGCCCGTCGGACGCTGGTCTTTCATGTCGGACGGCCCGGCGATATCGATAACAGGTATGCCCAAAGCGTCTGCCATATAGGTAATCCCCGTATCAACGCCTATGAAAAGCGATAATCTCCCGATCAGGGCCGGAAGATCCCGCAGGTTCAGCTTGCCGGTCACATCTGTCACCTTATCTTTATTTGTAACCAGGCCCGATATAATACCTGCAGAATTTTTATCCTGATCAGAACCAATAAGCATTATATGAATATTCACCGCGGATAATAACATATTTATGAGCCGGGCAATCTTTTCCGTCCCCCACTCTTTCATCCTGTTTCCGCTGCTTACGGCGATGCCGACAATGGGCCCAGCGGCCGATTGCAGAATGTCCTGTGTTTTCCGACCGGCCTGTTTTGATGCATAGACTTCCTTGGATATGTCGCTGCTCTCGATCCCGATGGCCTTTAGCATCTTCAAATAAGTCTCGACGGTCATCCGTCCCCTTATGTGCCTTTCAAGGAAGGTAAAAAACACTGACGCACACCTGAAAGTTGTTCCTGAAAAATTCGGCATTACGGAAAGCCTGACCGGCACCAGGCCCCAGAATAATGTCAGCGCAAACAGCACATTGGGATTCAAACATATTGCCACATCATAATTGCCCCTGCGCACCAAACCGGCGAGTTTTATTTTCCCGGTAATGCCTTTGTAATCGGAAATTGTTAACGGCAAAACTTTATCGACGCGGGGATTGTTTTCGAGTAATTCCGCAGTAAGGGGAGTTGCCATGACAGTCAGATGGGCATCCGGGTACCCACCTTTTATCTCTCTGAAAACAGGAGTCGAACAGATCAAGTCCCCTATTTTTGCTGTCTGTATCACCAGAATTCTTGAAATCGCTTTTCTTTTTCTTGCGACAGTTAACAGATATATCAATGGCGAAAAGATATAGGTTAAAATTATATATATCAATTCTCCAGGACCTCTGCAAAAACATTTTCAACTCCTCGCATGTATTTTTCGATGGAAAAATTATTGATTACATCCTTCCTTGCATTCTCTCCCATATTTTTCGGAAGATCACGATCATTGATCAATGTTAAAAGAGAGCGGGCAATCATGTCCGGGCGGCGCACCGGTACCAGGAAACCGGTCCTGCCGTCACCTATGAGTTCGGATGGGCCGGCAATATCCGATGCTATGACCGGTTTGCCCATCAGCATCGCTTCGAGGATGACTCTCGGCAGGCCCTCATTTTCAGAAGGCAGGACGAATATGTCCATTGCATTTATATATGAAACCGCATCAGCTTGAAATCCGGCGAATATGATTTCACCGGCGCGGCCTATCTTTTTAGCCTCCGAAAGCAGCCTGTCTTTTTCAGGACCTTCCCCAACGATTATGCACTTTATAGGCAATTTATCCTTTCCCCTGAGCAACGATACTGCATCAATTAAATCGCCCATTCTTTTTCTTTTCACAAGTGATCCAACTGTCCCTATAAGTATATCGTCATTTGATATGCCCCATTGCCTTCTTATTTCATCAGCCGGTACAACAGCATTTGTATCAGGGGCTATCCCGTTATGAACTACCGTGCATATGCCTGGCTTGACCCCGCTTTTAATGAGAGCATCCATCACGCCATTGGAAACGCAAATTATTTTCCTGAGAAAGCGATTGGCAGTTTCCGACTCAAAAGAGTTCAGGGTGACTGCTATCCGGCAGTGCTGCAATGCAGGAATGCCCGTCATCTTAGAAGCGATAATGCCTTCCAGATTGGATGATGGCTGATTGTTCATGTAGAGCAAATCTATATTCAGTTCCCGTAAAATATCAGCAATCTTCCTCGCATTTTGTTTTATCCTGAAGTCATAATCGACAAAAAACACAAAATGTTTTTTCAGTTCTTTGCTGAAAAAGAAAAACAGTCTTACCAGATTTTTCAGTATCTTGGAAACTGCCGGCTGTTTTTTTTGCTCAAGGAACAAAAAGTCCGTTCCGGTCTTTTCTATTTCGGTTTTTATGTCGGGGCCGTTCCCTTTTTTATAGTTGCTGTAAAATAAAGCTGTAAAGTGATATTTGTCCTTATCTATCCTTTTCAGCAATTCGAGAAGACTGTTTGTGCCCCCGCCCCATTCCTTGCCGGTATCCAAAATAAGGACCTTCTTATGGGATTGCATTCAGGATTTGCCTAACAAGCGCTCGTACAATTTGACATACTCTTCAGCCATTTGTTTATAAGTGAATTTTTCTTTAACTCTATTCAGACAATCAATTGGCCTGATGCTGCCAATATCCCTCACAGCATCAATCATTTCATTCATATTCCTGCAAAGAAAACCTTGTTTGCCGTGTTCCACAATTTCGGGCATCGCACCATTGTGCGTTGTTATCAGGGGCGTGCCGCTTACGAGCGCTTCGATGGCAACAATTCCGAAAGGCTCTTCCCAAAGTGTGGGGAAAATCATGGCCTTTGCTCCTGCCAGAAGCGCGGCCTTTAATTCCCCTCCAACAGGACCCACATAAAGACATTTATAATTGAGGTGTTTTTTTAAGAACCCGCGCCAGTAGCTGTTAACAAAACTCTTCCTGTGGGCATTCCCGGCAATTATAAGCTTGACATCGGCTTTCTTCGCGACCTCAATTGCCCAATCCAGTCCTTTCACTTTCCAGTCTATTCTTGAGAGGAAAAGGAAATAATCGTCTTTGTTGTCCTGGAATTTAAAATCCGCGGCATCTAATCCATTGTATACAAACGGATTATCAGGATGCTGACATTTGCGCCTGTGTGCATCGGATACAAAGCAATACGTGGCGTCAAGGCGTTGTTTATCCGTTATGATATTACCATAACCCTCTATAGTTTTAAGAACGGGAATCCCAGCGTCGAGATCTATGTGTCCATTGTGATAGACGTGAAGCACATCCGCACCTTCAGGTATATAGGCCTTTAGTTCAGCGGCATCGGGTATTTCGGCAGCTTTCGGAAATGACACAAGGTCGCAGTCTACTGAAGATCCTTCCGGTCCGATGAGCGTGACGGAATGCCCAAGCTCCTTCAGGCCCTTGATAAGCCACACAACGACCCTTTCGGTGCCGCCATATTCCTTGACAGGCAGAGGCCTGTGATAGTATTGGACAATATGCATCGCTACGTCCCCCTCTCAGGCCTCCAGCACCTTTTTATAAACATCATATAGTTTAATGCTGTTTTTTCGGGCATCGAAGCAGGTTTCCGCCCTCGTTCTGCCTTTCCGGCCCAGTGCAGCAGCCAGTTCCCTGTTTTGCATCAAGTTGCTGATTTCCCGGTCAACTGAAAGAAATCCCCGGGCGGCACGAGGATGCCGGCATCCCCGACAATTTCCGGAATCGATCCGCTGCAGGTCGAGATGACCGGCTTGCCGCACGCCATTGCCTCTGCCAGCACCATGCCGAATTGCTCCTGCCATGTCATGGTCGGATAACTGGGGAGCACAAAAACGTCAGCAAGGTTATAGATTTTGCTGATGCGCTCGTAAGGCAGGAACCCCGTAAAACGGATGCATCCGCTTACCCCCGCTTCGGCAATGATCTTTTTCATATTATCGAGTTGCGCCCCTTTACCGGTGATGAGGAAACAAAAATTCCTGCAGCCGTTTTGCAGCAGCGCTTTTGCAGCATAAATCAGCGTATGCACCCCTTTCCATGAAGCGAGCTTCCCAATATAGGAAATGATAAAGTCCTCTTCACTGAGGTCCAGCTCATGCAGCATGCCGGGGTCTTTCGGTCCAGGGTTAAAGAGGCTCAGATCAATCCCTGCGTATACTGTCGTAATCTTCTCTGCAGGAACGCCTTCAAGCAGGAGCACGTTTTTTATCGTATCGCACCATGGTATGAAATGGTCTATCATTTCGAATGTATGGTGTTTTATATAGTTTGTCTTGGGATCGAATACCTGCCGGTAGGGAATGTTTTCGAGGTAGCTGACGACAAGTTTGAATTCTTTCTGAGGTTTCAGGGCGGCGAGAGTATATTGCGACCTGCTGCTGTCGTGACATTGAATTATATCGTAGTTATTTAGATGCTTGGTCAAAGAATAATAGTAAAAATCCATCCGTTTGTAAGGGGCGGATATGACCCTTTTCAGTGAATGAGGAAAGGCCTTTATCCCCAGTTGCGTCTCTTCCCTGTGAGTAAGGAAATGCTTATCCAGAAGGACGCTGCCAGTATCGTATTTGTTCCGGTCGCCGATAAAGACATTGATATCGATTCCCGGCAGGTATGAAAGAGGCTCAAACATCTGCGACATCCACTTGCATACGCTGTTTTCCCATGCTATGCCGATTCTCATCCGCGCACTTCCCCGGATAGTATCTTCTTCATTGATTCTTCCACTTAATCCTCCACGCACCGCTTTTGAAATTTTTTCTGCACTAAGAAATCATATACCAAAGACTTCAAACTTTTTTCAATAAGATATATTGCATTGTCGGCAACTTACATTCCCGCTGCTCAAATACATTCTTACCAAAACATATTGAAGAGATGTTGTAGATATATTTATATAACCTCATCTTGCCTATACCCATAAATGTTATTTTCTTGCCGTACTTTTCCATATAGCGATAATCATGTGAAAATGTATGTTCAATGACAGAAAAGCCGAAAACTTGTGAAAAATTTTCCAATTCGGAACTGAAAAATTCATAAATGTGATATTTGTCATCCGGGAATTCTTTATATCTGATCGGGGTTGACAGAAATAAACAGCCATTATTATTCAATGCAGTGAAGCAATTCATCATAAATTCATCACGATTATACAAATGTTCAATCACGTCTGTGGCAACAATCAAATCAGCATTCTTTGTATGCTCAAAGGCATTCCCATTAATGAAAGATATATTCGGCAATAATAATTTGCTGGCCTTTTCATTAGCTAATCTAATCGCCGTCTCGTCAAAATCGAAGCCTATAACGGCTGAGTTTTTATATAAAATAGCCAATCTTTGAGTGAAGACCCCATCGCCGCAACCTATATCAATAACAGTATTGGGATTATGATAGTTCCTTATAAGCATATCCTCAGATATGCGATATCTCGCTGCTAATCCGGCGTTATATCTTTTGAAGTTTTTTTCTAACTCTCTCCAGTGATAAGCGCCACGTTCTTTATATTTCTCAAATTCTTGGAATTCTGGGTTCACGTTAATCCCGGATACGCCTTTCGAGCCTGGATATCGAATATTTTCATTAGGAGACCTTATGGCTCCAAGTATCTGATTACTGCCGAGTTTACTTCATCTACGCTTATATTTTCCATACATTTCTGATAGGTGCATTTCTTTCCCAGGCAATGCTCGCAGACTCTCCATTTCTGTATAATCGTATGTCTTCCCATATCATAATAAGGCCCCGACCTCTTTGCATCTGCTACCGCGAACAGAGCAACAACAGGAGTGCCGACAGCGATAGCCACGTGCATAATACCTGTGTCGCCGGTGACGAGCACATCGAAACGGCTCACAAGAGACGGAATATATTTTAACGGAACGGCGCCCGCGGATACAATTGCTCCGGCCCCGATCCCATCAGCGATCTGCCTGCAGTAATCAAGTTCACCGGGAGAGCCTGTGATGATTATTCTCAGGCCGGGCTCTGCACTTAGGAGTTTCCTTCCCAGGGCTATAAACCTGTCGGAAAACCACATCCTGCTGATAGTGGACGCACCCACCTGAAAACCGATAAGCGCCCTGGCTTCTCCTGACCCGTTTTGTTCCAAAAACGCATCGACAGCTTGTCCTCCGGCATTCTCCACAGGAAGCACCATAGTTTTGTCACGGATGGTGCAGTGTGCCAGTTCGGCTACGGCAAGGCGCTGCTCTACGCCGTGAGAAAAATCATCCCACTGCAGGACCTGCTTATTGTTGGAAAGCAGGAACCGGTAATTGCTTGTATTGGGTATCTTAAATATGAAACGGGCCCCGGAAAGATATGCCATGGGCGTGGCCTGTGGTTCGTTGCCATGAAAAATGAGGGCGAGATCAAAACCATATTTGCGGAACTCCCGGACGGTTTTCATAAATTTTCGGTAACCGCCGTAGTAAGGTATTATGCCGTTGATATGGGGATTGTTTTTGAAAAGCGCCATATTCCCGGCATTAAAATGTGCCATTATTGTCGCTTTGGGATACCTCTCTCTCACGGCCCTGATAGCGGGTGTCGAGAGCAGGGTATCGCCTATAGCAGTCGACGAAACCACAAGAATATTTTTGACGGACGAGGGGTCGAAGTGTTCCAGGCCCGTCTGCCTCCTGTCTAATGACTTCAATAATTTCGCGAATATGAATAAAAGGCCGTCAAGAGGATGTATTCTCATTTTTTCTTTATTTTAAGATAGCAGGTCGCAAGGAATGAATTGGTATATACTGCCATTCTTTTTTTAAACCATCCTACGCGGTCCTTGACTACTATTCTTTTTATGGCAAAAGGGTCTGAGCCGGGACAGACAACACCAGGGGTCGTTGTGAACAGGGCCTTATAGCCGGCAGCCCTGGCTGCCTTCACAGTGGCATCGTTATGTCTTCCGTAGGGCCAGCAGAGATAGGGGCATGGACCGGCCAAATGATTTTCGATCGCTTGTTTCGGCTCTCTCATTTCATAAAGGAGTTCATTTTCGGGAAGGTCGGTACATCGCGGGTGGGTCTTTGTGTGTGCATAGAATTCAACAAGGCCGCTGTCCCGCATTTCCCGTATGTGGTCCCAGCTTAGAATCACGTCAGCGGCACGGCCGTTTTTAATCAGTGACTTAGAGTCCCTGTGGGTCGGTACAGCCGGCGGCAAATCCTGACCGGAGTTGCCTACCCAATCGGTAACAATAAATATGCATGCTTTAATATTGTAACGTTTCAATATAGGAAACGCATAGATGTAATTATCAAGCCACCCGTCATCAAAAGTGACTACAACGGCCTTTTGCTTCAAGGCTTTTTCACCCGCAATATATGAAATCAGTTCATCAACAGTCAAAGTCCCGTACCCTGACTTGTGGAGATAATGCATCTGCCTCTCGAACACCTCAGGCGTTACCGTTACCATGTCGTCTTTATGCGGATTCACATGGTGATACATCAGCACGGGTACCGGTCTCACCGGCCCCTCCCGGCCAGCATCGAGGTATAGAGGGAGTACATGCGTTCGCACATCGTTTCAACGCTGAATTGCTGTTCGACCATTTTCCTTCCTGCTGAGCCCATAGCGGCCATTCTTTCCTTGTTGGAAAGCATTTCTATCATTGCGCCGGCCAGGGCTTTTGCGTTTCCCGATTCGACCAGGTAGCCGTTTATCCCCTGTTTAATGACCTCTCCGACGCCACCAACATCCGTACCGATAACCGGCTTTTGCATTGCCATTGCTTCTACAAACACCCCTCCATGGGCTTCCTGAAGTGTTGGGAGAACGAAAATATCAATCGATTTGAGGATGGATGGAATGTCCTGCCGCAGACCGAGCATAAATACTTTATCGGACAGGCCGGATTTATTTATCGCGGCTGATATGTTCTCGTGCTGCGGCCCGTCACCGGCAAACACAAAAACAGCATCAGGGATTTTTTCGAGCACGGCAGGAATCGCCTCAAGGAGAATATGATGCCCCTTTTTAAAACGCAAAATCGAGACAGTCCCTATAAGAGGCACGCTGTCTTTCAGTCCCAATTCCTGCCTGAGCGCAGCGGCAGTGCTGTCCGGATCGAATTTCCTCAAGTCTATCCCGGTCGGCACAGTGGCAACTCTTTGCTGTGCGACGCCGGCACTGATCAAATAATGCCGAACATATTCGCTTGTAGTTATAACTTTATGAGGCAATATGGAATAAGTGAACCGGGATGTTATGGGCAGCGCGATATGGCGCGTCCTTACTATGACAGGCTGCTTTTGTGACATCCTTCCCGCAGCCCCGGCCAAAAAGCTGTCCCTGCCGCTGTGAGTACTGATCACATCAATATGTTCGCTTCGGATCAGCTTCATAATGAAAGCTATTGCGGGAAGATCATAGTGCTTCCTCATCTTGCATGTCCTGACCTCTATCCCTTCAATTTCCGCCATTTTAAGGAGTGTGCTGCCGGGCTGGCAAAGAATAAGCACACGCGCGCCGAGTTTCTTAAGTCCGGCAGCTTCCTTGAGCGTCCTGTTTTCCTGCCCACCCCAACCTTTTGACGATTCCGTATGGAGCACAGTGATCATAAACAGCCGCTCCTTTCCTTTATCCGGGCGGAAAGTATTTCCCTGACTGTCTCCGGTTTTATATCCTCGAGGCAGTCGCTTATTTTACATCCATTGCACCCGTCTTTGCCGCAGGGTACACATTCACGCTCTGCCTGAATTACCGTATGTATGCCGAACCTTTGAATTCCGTTCTTCTGATAAGGGGTTGTCCTAGGGCTACCACCGAGTTTCCTGCCTTCCTCATTGTCCCACGGCCCCCAATGGACCGTCCCGCTCGGGCCAAAAAGGGCAACGACAGGCGTACCCACAGAAGCTGCAATATGCATTGGAGCTGAATCGACCCCGAAAAAAAGGGCCGCACTTTCCGACAACGCTGCAAGTTGTTTAATATCAGTGGCGCCGCACAGGTCAATTAGCCGCTGATGCGGGCCGACTTCCGACAATATCTTCCGCGTTTTTTCTATTTCCTGCTGCTCAGGTGATGATGTGACAGCCACTCTCATCCCTATGTCAAGCAGCCATTTGATAATTTCCGACATCGAACGGTCGTTCCAGCATTTGAAGAACCATCGTGATGTCGGGTGGACATGAATAACAGGTCTGTCATCCGCACCAATAATTTTTCTTATATGAATCTTCGCCTCATCGGGAACGTAAAAGTCTACAGAGAGGTCCCTGGTGTCGATTCCGAACCTGCGAATAATGTCCATATTTTGAAGTATCATATGCCTTGACCTATCAGGCCGTACCAGATGGGTATAGAGAAGTTTCTTGCCGATAAATCCCTGATCCGATTTCCGACCGAGCCGATACCTCGACCCGGACACATAAGAAAGCAGAGCTGGCCTGTCTCCGCCTGTCAGATCGATTGTCATATCAAATTTATGTTTCCTGACCTGCCTGATAAAATCAGCCTCCCTTGTAAATCTGGGTATTGTGGCCAAATGTTTTATCGAACGGTCAAAAACAAGTATCTCATCAACAGATGGATTACCTTTCAATACATCTTCGGAACCGGCATTGACAAGGGCTGTTGTACCAGCTGAGGGGAATGTCTCTTTCAGTGCCCTGAATACGGGCGCGGTCAGGAGCACGTCGCCGATATGACGGAGCTTTATAACAAGGATTTTATTTACGTTATGAAATTCCACTCTTATCCTGATCAATTCCCGGCGCGTATTGTACTGTCTATGATTTTGGCAAAAGCACGCGCTGTCTTCCCGATATCGAATTCACCGGCCTTTCTCCGCGCAGCCTCGCCCATGCGGCCGGCATCAGATAACGCGCTGTCAATATGGACCGCCAGTTCCCGCTCATCGAGCATATCATTTACAACAAAACCTTCTTCGCCGTTTCTTATGAGTTCTGCGGCCCCGTTATTGCGGGTGGTGATTACAGGCAACCCCGACGCCATCGCCTCAAGAGTGGCATTACTGAAGGGATCATAAATTGTAGGAAGAACAAAAAGGTCTGCTGCAGCGTAATATTT
The DNA here is from genome assembly GCA_963796345.1 of Nitrospirota bacterium. Lineage (GTDB taxonomy): Bacteria > Nitrospirota > Thermodesulfovibrionia > Thermodesulfovibrionales > Dissulfurispiraceae > JADFXI01. The sequence goes on from CAWCLI010000016.1 coordinate 105,148, forward strand.
TTCTATGCCCTGCTGCGGACCCATAAAATGAATTCTGTCGGCAATCCCGTGCCTGACAGAGAACTCCCTGAATTTGCCGGACGGGCCTTTGCCGATAACCATGACATGAACACGCTTATTCCTGAGGAGAGGAACAGCTTCGAGCAGTACCTTAAGTCCCTTCCTACTGAAGCCGGTGCCGACAAAAAGCAGAAGATTTACATCCTCCCGCAAGGCAAGGTCCTTTCTCATACGGCTGCGCCATATTGCTTTATTGTCGGGAGTAAACCGGCCCAGATCAACGCCATTGTAAAGCAATTCGATTTTTTCAGAATTGATGCCATAATGTTTCATGATATTTGCCTTTACCATATTCGAATTGGCAATGATGCGTTTAGTTTCAGAAAACAGTGTTCTCTCCATCTTGAGCAATGACAAGTGAAGCGGATTTATTTTAAAGGAAATTTGTTTATAAAACGGCTCCAGGTCCGACCGTATTGCGAGCCATTCAGCATGGCAGCCTTCTCCGGCCCTGTAAATATCCTGGCAAAGCGTTCTCTCAAAGCTTACAGTGCAATCAGGAGCGCCGGTTTTTACTGCTTTGCATGCGTTCCGGTTGAACGTAATCAATGAGATGACAGAGGTAATCCGCGTGCTGGGCACATAGCTGAAGCAAATTCCGTCTGACGGTTCCCACTGCGTTGACAGGATAGTAATCTCGTAATCATGCTTTAACTGATTTACGAGCGTCTTCATATAATTCTCTGCCCCGCCGTGCAGGGAAAAGCGTTTTTTTATAAAAAAGAGTTTTTTCATATCTCAATGCTATGAAAGTCCTTAATGCACTCATTGACTGCCTGAAGCACGTCGTCTACCCGGACTTCATCTACTGCACTTTTACCGGTAAGAACAATGCTCCGGGTTTTCCATGGATACCAGCTTGTTGACTTCCCCTGTGTCATAAGGGCCACAGTAGGTTTGCCCAGTGCTGCTGCCATGTGGAGTGACCCTGTATCCAGGGTGACTATGATATCCGAGACGGCCAGTGCCGCAACTAATGACCTCAGGGATGGGGTGGGATACGCCATAATCCGTCCTTCAAAGTGTCCGCGTATATATCCCGAAGATTCATCGTCTCCCGGGAATGTGGGATTGTCCCTGGAACCAGGCGCCCATATAAGCATAACGTGCGCGCTGTCAAGCAGGAGTATTTTGTCGATGAGCGCTATAAAATTCTGCGGTGACCACTTATTTGCCCTGATCCTGGCACTGACAGCTATCGCAATGACGGGCTTGCCATGGTCCGCTACCGCTGCTTTTTTACAGATTGCCGCCTCTTTTAATTCCTTATTACCTGGGATTAAAATTAATTTGCCCGGCTGTCCTGATACGCCCAAAGATTTGACCAGATTAAACACTCTTTCGACTTCATGATCATCACCGGCAGCAGGAATCAGAGGCTTATTATAAAAAAGGTTCAATGCGCCTTCCCTGCTATAGCCTATTCTCACCTTTGCCCCTGTCAGAAATGTATATCTTGCCAGGGTCGGCGAATATGAACCGCATGCTATGGCCACGTCGTATCTTTCTTTTCTGATCTTCCGGAGCACTTTCAGATTATCCAGCCAGACAGACGATTTGGTTTTATCAGGCGCATGTTTCGCTTTTTCATATATATATATCTGATCTATATCAGGATTGTCAGCGATAACGTCGGCATTATAAGAATTTACGAGCATTCCAATTTTAGCAGCAGGATATTTTTCTCGTACTGAATGGACTGCGGGTGTAGAGCAGATAAGATCACCGATGTTATCGCGGCGAATGAAGAGTATTTTTATTTTTATCCCCCTATCTTTGACATAGGTTTTAGATGATCGAAACTTTTTTCATGACTGATGTTGTGCCCCCTGGGTTTAATTTCGACTGAAAGCCTGAGGAGCCTTTCGATTTCGTCATCAGCGGCCCCGCATCTCATGGCTGATTTCAGGTCGATTTCCGTCTCCGAAAACAGGCAGGGCCTGAGCTTGCCTTCTGATGTCAGCCTGAGACGGTTGCAGGAATTGCAGAAATGGTGGGTGATGGGGCTTATAAAACCTATTACACCTGGCGCATTGTCAAAACGGTAATATCTGGCAGGGCCTGATCTTCTCAGTTTCACCGGACTTAGCGGCGCCATGGCCGATACACGTCTTTTAATTTCCTCAGTGGCAATATATTTGTCCGGGCCCCAGGTTTTGCTCCCGCCCATAGGCATAAACTCGATGAAGCGCACATGAAAAGGTGTTTTCATGGTTAACATGGCAAAGGCCTCAATTTCGTCGTCATTACACCCTCTGACAGGGACCATATTCAGTTTTATCGGCGACAACCCCGACCTTTGGGCCTCGTATATCCCTTCCAAAATATTATTAATATCACCGCCCCTGGTTATTTCCCGGTACTTATCGGGGTTGAGGGAATCGAGGCTGACATTGATCCGGTTCAGCCCTGCGGCGGCAAGCTCGCAGACATATTTCCGCAGAAGCACGCCGTTGGTAGTGAGGCTTATATCTTGAATGCCTTTTATCGAATGCATCGAGGCTATAAGGAAACAGAGATTTTTCCTGATGAGGGGCTCCCCGCCGGTTATACGAATTTTTTTGACGCCAAGTTTTGCAGCTATGGCAACGATTCTTATAATTTCTTCATAGCTGAGAATTTCTTTATGCGCCAGGGGTTTTATTCCCTCCGGCGGCATACAATATACGCAACGGAGATTACAGCGGTCGGTCACGGATATGCGCATGTAATCTATGGTTCTGTCGTACTTGTCCTGAATTGACTGCATGAGTATATGCCCCGGGAGCTTAATTCTTCTTTTTCTTTTTGCTTGCCCCTTTATTGTTGGAGAGCATTTCAGCGATCTTCTTTTCGGCGAGGGCGGCCTCTGCCGAGCGGGGATACTTTTCAATAAGACGTTCGAGTATTACTTTGCCCGTCTTCTTGTCTCCGCTCTCGATAAAGGAGTAGCCCTGCTTGAGCATGGCAGCCCGTACCTTATCGTGGGATGGGTATTTTTTCAGGAAACTTTCATAGGCAAGAATGGCGTCTTCGTATTTTTTTTGCGCATAATAAGTTTCGCCTATCCAGAACCAGGCATTTGGCGCCAGGGTGTGCTTGGGAAAATCGTTTGTGAATTTTTCGAATTTCTGCCTTGCTTCGGGGTAGTGTTTCCCCTTGAAATCTATTTGAGCATCATCGTAAAGTTTCTGCGGAACAGTATAATCTGTTGCGGCCTGCGCCTTCTGCTCGTCAGTAGCAGGTGTCCCAGCCGATGAAGTGCCTTCAGATGTGGTTGAGGGGGGCGTCTGCTGAGCGTTTTTTCCCTTGAGCTCTTTTACCTCGTTTTCGAGCGCTGCTATCCGGGCCTGCTGCAGATCTCTTTCAGCAAGCACGTCTTTTACAGTCTTATCGACATTATACTTGTTCTCGTCAAAACGGCCCTGGAGCACCTGAATAGACTTTGACAGTTCGCCCACTTGCGTTAGCAGCGATGACTGACTCTCCTTAATGGTGCTGACCCCCTGCTCCTTTATAAAGCCGACATCATGTGACATGCTGTCTACCGAGGCTTTCAACTGGTCTAACTGGACCCTCTCAACATCGACATTTTTACGGAGGTTGTCTACATCGACAGTGGTTGCGCATCCCGACAGCATCAGCATAAAAAATAAGAATATATTTAAACCACAGAGAACACAGAGTTTTGTAAAAATGAGTTCGCAGAACTTTGTATTGTTTTTTAGCATATTTATTCCTCTCAACGCTCTCATCCCCTCCCTCTGTGAACTCTGTGGTTAAGCTTTTTATTTCGCTTCAGTCAGAACAAAATGGTCTCTTCTGTTTTTTGCCCAGCACTCTTCGGTGCTCTCAGTGCAGAGAGGCTTCTCTTTTCCGTAACTTATTGTCTTGAGCTTGCCGGAAGGAATGCCGAGTGAAATAAGATAGGATTTAGCCGCATTTGCTCTCCTGTCGCCAAGCGCCAGGTTATATTCACTTGTACCCCTTTCATCGCAGTTGCCCTCGATAGTCACATTGGTTTTTGCGTTTGCCGACAGCATCTGGGACAGATTTTTCAGCACCGGCTTTGCGTCATTCCTGATGTCCGACTTGTCGAAATCGAAATGAATGTCTTCGATATGGGTCCCCATTTCTTTTTCAGCCTGTCCGACTCCAGCTTGTTGGGCCGGAGCAGCGGGTTGCTGGGTTACGGGTTCAGCGGCTTTCGGGGCAGGTGCGACCTGCGCAGGTTGTTCAGGAGCCTGGGTGACAGCTTTCTGGGCACACCCCACAATTGCAAAAATACTCAGGACAATTAAAACTGCAAAAAATAAACGTTTCATGTTCCCTCCTTAAGGAATATAGATCAATATAATTTAACAAATATCATCTTTCTATGCAATATCGCCGGTTGCAGCGCAGTTTGCAGATACACTACGAAACGGGTGGCGATACGCCTGAATGCACGAAGAGGAGCCATTTATGCTGTAGCCTCCCCTTGTCAGACGCCGGCAGGTTCCGGCTGATGCCTTCGCTTAACGTGACACTATGGATGACAGGCGCAAAATCCCGTACCTGCGCCTTTCTGATAACATTTTCCGTCGGCAGGACAGCCCGTTTTTTCAGAACAAGGAACCGGCAGGCGGAATTGGAACTCCCACTGTCGGTTTGGTGAGTAATGATTAAGCCTATCAGTTCCAGAAGGGACAGGCGGGGCACGGTCATATCGGCTCCGCCAGGTTCTTCAACGGTTTTGTTGATTTGCTCATATATTGGCCTGTATGAAATAGTGGAAATTGAGAAGAGCAAAAAATACGACAGAAAAACGGTATGAAGCAGACGACATTTTCTTGTCCTGACAGTCATCTGAAAATATTAACAAAATTCGGCATCCAGTAGCAAGTAATGAGTAAGGAAAAGTTAAATATGGGTAATGCAGTTGAACACGCCGAAAAGGAATGGAAAAGATAGTTTGGCCGCCTATAAGATAAAATAATATATTCTTAAAAAACTTAAACTATGAAGAAATGCCTGTTTTATTGTACTATGGCCTCCATATTATGTAATTTGTTATAATAAAAGCCTGTGTAAGAATGCGGCCACGTAATGATGCAAATAATACTGGTTTATTAACAGTAGCGATGCGGCAATGCGATGAGAGAGAGAATTGCCGGTGTGATTTTGCAAGAGTCGACATTAAGGTATAAGGAGGATATTCAGGATGAAGGGCAACGTCCTTGTGGTTGACGATGAACAAATTATTCTAAAGAGCTGTGAGAGGATACTTATCCCGGAAGATTATGGGGTCAACACCGCAATTTCGGCGGAAGAAGCAATCGGCTTGCTGGAGAAAAACACCTATGATCTCATAATTACCGATCTGAAGATGCCGGGAATGAACGGCCTGGAATTTATGAAAAAGGTGCGGACCAAAGACCCCGATATCAATATTGTGGTTATAACAGGCTATCCCTCACAGGATAGCATAAAAGAGTCTTTGGATTTGAGAATAATAGATTACCTTCCGAAGCCGTTTTCCCCGGCATTACTTCTGGAGGTTGCAAATAAGGGAGTAGAATTCAAGAAGAAAGGCGCTGTCCCCGAAACCAAGGATGAGGTTTATAATGCTGAAGCTGCTAAAAAGCTGGACGAGATAATACGGAAATTCAGAGGTAAGCCCGGCAGTCTGATCCCGGTGCTCCAGGAAGCGCAGGAACTTATCGGCTTCCTGCCGCCCGTTGTGCAGCGGCATATTGCGCGGGGTCTTGGTATGCCTGTCAGCGAAGTGCATGGCGTGGTATCTTTCTATTCGTTCTTTACGATGAAGCCCAAGGGTAAGAACAATATAAGGGTTTGCCTCGGCACAGCCTGCTACGTCAAAGGAGCGGAAGAAATAGTCAAGAAGTTCTGCGACGGTCTGCATATAAACGTCGGCGGTATTACGGAAGACAAGAAATTCTCTCTTGAGACCGTGAGGTGTCTTGGCGCATGTGGCCTTGCACCTGTCGTGGTGATCAACAAGAGTGACACATTCGGCGCTGTCAATGCTAATAAAGTGCTGGATTTATTGAAAGACTATTAAAAGAGGGCAAAAGGCGAGGGGCTAATGGCAAAAGGAAAAGCAACATTGCAAAAGAAAATATCAGTTTTTATTCTGTGTCTTTTGCCCTTCGCCCTTAGCCTTTTGCCTTTAGCCATGAATCATAAGGAGGTTATATGTCCAGAATAACTGTCGATGATTTAAAGCGCATAAAGGAAGAGCATAAAGCAGCATTTACCCTCAGGGAAGGCGGCAGCAGGGCAAGAATAACCGTGCATATGGGAACATGCGGGATCGCTGCAGGTGCACGGAAGGTGATGGAGGCGCTCCTTGATGAGATCAGCAAGAGCAATGTCAACGACGTCGCAGTCACCACATCAGGATGTGCCGGACTCTGCAGCAAGGAACCTATGGCGACGGTTGAGATTATCAACGAGGCACCGGTGAAATATGGTTCCCTCAACGAAGAAAAGATACGGAAAATATTTCAGGAACATGTATTGAACGGGCACGCAGTTGACGAATATGCCCTTGTTTTGGGCAGCGAGACAGCATATTAAAAAATTCATGGCAAAAGGCCAAAGGCAAATGGCGAAAGGGAAAAAAGAAATCAAAACGGAAATAGTCTGTTTTGTTTCGTATCCTAGACCTTTAGCCCTTAGCCTTTAGCCTAGTGTTAATTTTGGAGGAATGATGGAACAGTATCGTGCAAGTATTATGCTATGTGGGGGCACCGGCTGCATAGCCGGCGGCAGTTTAAAGCTGAAGAAAGCACTTGATGATGAAATAAAGCGCAGAGAGCTTGATAAAGAAATAAATGTTGTCCTGACCGGCTGCAACGGTTTCTGCGCCGCAGGACCGGTTATGACTGTGTATCCGGATGATATTTTTTATGAAAAGGTCACGGCAGCGGATGTGCCGTTGCTTGTCGAAGAACATTTTATTAAGGGCAGACCTGTCGAGAGGCTTATGTATAAGGAGCCCTTAAAGAAACAAACCATACCTTTAATGAAGGAGATTCCCTTTTTCAGCCTCCAGGTGCTAAGGGCATTAAGGAACAAAGGCCTGATCGATGCGGAAAAAATTGAGGAGTATATTGCGCGTGACGGATACCAGGCTGCGGCAAAGGCTCTGACCGAGATGACGCCCGAGCAGATAATAGATGTAATGAAGAAATCGGGTCTTCGCGGCAGGGGCGGTGCCGGGTTCCCCACTGGTTTGAAATGGGAGTTTTGCTCGAAGGTCAAGGACGACCAGAAGTATATCCTGTGCAACGGTGATGAAGGCGACCCCGGCGCGTTCATGGACAGGAGCGTGATGGAGGCTGATCCGCATGTTGTCCTTGAGGGAATGATCATAGGCGCCAGGGCGATTGGTGCAAGTAAAGGGTATATATACGTCCGGGCCGAATATCCGCTGGCAGTGCACAGACTGCAGCTTGCTATAAACCAGGCAAAAGAATATGGCCTGCTGGGAGACAATATTCTGGGGACCGGGTTCAATCTCGATGTTGAGATTTACCAGGGGGCAGGCGCATTCGTATGCGGTGAAGAAACGGCCCTTATGCGGTCCCTCGAAGGCAAGCGGGGCATGCCGAGGCCGAGGCCGCCGTTCCCGGCTGTTAAAGGATTATGGGACAAGCCTACAGTGCTCAACAATGTGGAGACATATGCAAACATCCCTCCGATAATTCTCAATGGTTCGGACTGGTACAGGACCCTTGGCACCGAAAAATCGTCGGGCACTAAGGTATTTGCACTTAGCGGTGCTATCAGCAATATAGGATTGATCGAGGTGCCCATGGGCATACCTCTCAGGAAAATAATTTTCGAAATAGGGGGAGGCATCCCCAAAGGAAGAAAATTCAAGGCGGTGCAGCTTGGAGGGCCATCAGGCGGCTGTATCCCGGAACAACTGCTGGATACCCCGGTGACCTACGAGGATATCGTAAAAACAGGCGCCATTATAGGATCGGGCGGAATGGTTGTCATGAATGATCTGAACTGCATGGTGAGCGTTGCAAAATTCTTCCTTGAATTCACCGCTGAAGAATCCTGCGGCAAGTGCACGCCCTGCAGGGTCGGCACTACACTCATGCTGGATATGCTTACTAAAATCTGCGCAGGCAAGGGCAAAGAGGGCGATATTGAGTTGCTGCAGGACATGTCCCTTGATATTATTGCGTCGTCCCTTTGCGGCCTGGGGCAGACAGCGCCGAATCCGGTTTTGACAACGATAAAATATTTCAGGGATGAGTACGAGTCCCATATCAGGGACAAGTGGTGCAAGACCGGCGTATGCAAGGAACTTTGCACGTTCTATGTCGACGAAGAGAAGTGTAAAGGCTGCGGTGCATGCAAGCGTGTGTGTCCGCAGAAGGCGATTGTGGGTGAAAAGAAAGTGGCGCACCGCATTGACCAGTCGCTGTGCATACAGTGCCGTTCCTGCTATGAGGCCTGCAAATTCGATTGTGTGAAGATAGGACCTCTGAGCATGCGTAACGAACTTCTTGAACAGTGGATCGGGGCAGCCGGCGCTCTCAAGGGCGCTGTCAAGACAGCGGCGCTGTCGGGAAAGGAGGAATAAAACATAATGCTAGAACTTACTATAGACGGGAAAAAAATCACAACCGCTCGTGGTACGACTATTCTTCAGGCCGCTCTTGCCAACGGCCTGTATATACCTAATCTTTGTTACGATAAGCGGCTCAGGCCATATGGCGGGTGCAGGCTCTGCGTTGTGGAAGTGCAGGGACAGGCGAGGCTTTTTGCATCCTGCTCATCGCCAGCCGAGCAGGGCATGGTTGTTTTAACGGAAACCCCGAAGCTTGCCAAGGCGCGAAAGACCATCCTTGAACTGCTATTGGTCCATCACCCTCTGGATTGTCCGTTTTGTGACAAGGCGGGAGAATGCGAGCTGCAGGATCTGGCTTTCAAGTACGGGCCGTCGCAGAGCAGGTTTACAGGTGAGAAGAAGGCCGCACCTGAGAGGCTCGACGCCCCTATAGTTGAGAGGAACCCTAATCGCTGCATTCTCTGCGGCAAGTGTGTCAGGGTTTGCCATGAGCATCAGGGGGTAGGCGCAATCAATATCATAGGCAGGGGGTTCAAGTCGAAAATAAGTCCTGCCTTTGAAGAGACTCTCGATTGTGAATTCTGCGGGCAGTGTGTAGATGCATGCCCGGTTGGAGCGCTCGGCACCAAGCCCTACCGCCACAGTTCAAGAGTTTGGTACATGGATGAACATCAGATTATCTGCCCGTATTGCGGTTGCGGATGCACTACTAATATAAGTCTCCGGGAGGGCAAGATGATGAGGGCCCGGGGCGAGCAGGGAATTGGGATAAACGACGGCAACCTCTGCAGCAAAGGGAGGTTCGGATTTGACTATATATATTCCGAGAAACGCCTGAAGACGCCGATGGTAAAAAAGGACGGAACGTTAATGGCTGTGTCATGGGAAGAGGCCCTGGATTATGTGGCGAACAGGCTGGAAGCCGTCAAAGCGGAACACGGCGCTTCAGCGATCGGCGCGATAGGTTCCCAGCGATGCACCATGGAAGACAACTACATGCTGCAGAAATTCATGAGGCATGTAGTCGGTACCGACACTATTGACTCAGCAGCACGTTTTGGCTACGCAAAAGCGCAAAAAGTCATTGAAAAGGCCTTTGGCTTTGACGGTATGCCGATTGAATGGGAAGCCCCTTTGCGTGCCGATTTCATCCTTGTCGTGGATTCCGATATCACTTCCACGCTTCCCGTATGGGGGTTGAACTTCATAAAGGCAAAAAACGACGGGGCCACGCTGGTTGTCGCTGATTCGAAACAAACGAAGCTCGCGAAAAACAGCACCGAGTGGTTGCGAATAAAACCGGGTGCCGGCGTCTCTTTACTGAACGGCATTATGAAAGTGATAGTTGATGAAGATCTATACAATAAGGAGAGCGCAGTGAAAGCGGCACAGTTCGACGCCTTTGTGTCAAGACTCAAAGAAGTCTCCCTTTCCTCAGTGTCGGAAATTACAGGGCTGACTGAAGAGGCGATCGGGAAACTCGCAAGAGCATACGCTTCCTCTACCAAGAGGGTCATTGCCATGACATCCGCGTCATCCGAAAATACAAAGAGCGTGAATTCGCTTCTTGCCGCCGCCAATCTGGTGCTGCTTATGGGAGATGCCCCTGAGACACTCCAGATCCCCGCTGAGTTCTCCAACACACTCGGGATGTGGACGGTCGGAGTCAGACCGCTTACGACCGGCAAAGATGTCTATGACATGCTCTACAAACCAGGCACTATAAAAGCGCTGTATATAATGGGAGAAGACCCGCTTGTTTCGTTTCAGGATGTAAACGCTGTTGAGGGGACCTTAAAGAAGCTCGATTTTCTCGTGGTCCAGGACATCTTCCTGACTGAAACGGCGAAGCTGGCCGATGTGGTGCTGCCTGCCTGCAGCTGGGCTGAAAAAGAAGGGACATTTATGAATGCAACTGGAAGCGTTCAGAAGATTCCGAAACTCATCGTAGAAGCCGGGGAGTCTGTTCCTGACTGGATGATCTTCAGGAACCTTGCGCGGCTGATGAACAAAGATCTGGGGATCAAGGACCTTGTGGACATACGGGCATCCATATCTGATATTATAGCGACCGCCCCGAAGGACGAATTCCGCCCGTCATTTAACCCTGTTTCCTATGAAGTGATGGAGACGGCGAGTCCTGAGTATCCGGTGTATCTTGTTACGTGGAATGTCCTCCAGCATTCCGGAGCTCTGTCAGTCCTTTCCAGAAACCTTGATTCGGTCGTGCCGGATGCATTCCTCCAGATAAACACGAAGGACGCGGAGAAGTACAATGTCAGCGATGAAGGCTTTGTGAAAGTCACCTCGAAAAGAGGAGAGGTGTATTTGAAGGCCATGGTGTCCGATGAGGTGCCGGAAGGCACCGTGTTTGCTCCTGTTCACTTTGCTCATGCAAGGGTCAATACTCTGACATACCCTGCATTAAACGGGGGCTTGCCGCTGGTTACGGTCAAGATTGAGGCGGCATAATACTTTTTAAATTAAAAGGCCCTGCGGTAAAGAATATGCCGCAGGGCTTGCTATTTTTGTTGAAATGCACGGATTCATAAACAGGAAAATATATAAGAACAGTGGGAATTCTTTCGAAGAGATTAATGATGCCATAGCTCTCGAAAAGAGAATAAGGATTTCCGTGAACGGCAAAGACGTGCTCAGTCTTTACTGCACGCCTGTTATGGTGAGGGAACTGGTCGTCGGCATGTTTTTGACCGAAGACATTATCAAGGGCGGATGGTGCGCCGAGCGGATGACTATCCACTATGGCGATGACGTGCTTGTTGATATACCCGCAGAGGGAGAGGCCGAAACGGACGGGGCTGTAATAACTTCGGGTTGCATAGGAGGCATTACTTTTCCCAAACGGCTTTCGCTCAAGAAAATACATGACCCTTTCAGCATAACGTCTGAAAAACTGAAGGCACTGTTCAGGAGATTTCAGAACGCTTCGGAACTTTACAAACTTACAGGCTGCGTCCACAGCGCGGCCCTCAGCGACGGCAGCGGAATACTTTGTCTTGCCGAGGACATAGGCAGGCATAATGCTGTCGATAAAGTTATTGGATACGCGATCCTGGAGAACATCCCGTTCAAAGGGAAAATAATGCTGGCGAGCGGACGGCTTTCCTCGGAGATTGTTTCAAAATGCGCCAAATGGGGTGTCCCCGTAGTTGCCAGCAGGACCTCACCGACCAGCCTGGCCCTCGAAATCGCAGAGAAGAGCGGAGTAACAGTAGTCGGTTTTGTCAGGGCTGACCGGTTGAACGTATACACCTACCCGCAAAGGATAACGGAATGGAAGAAAACGGAATAGAAATAGATAGAGACCTTTGCAACGGCTGCGGGTTATGCGCCACTGTTTGCCCGACAGGAACAATCTCACTTGTAGAAGGAAAGGCGGCTGTCTCAGGAGGGGCGTCGATCTTCTGCGGTCATTGCGAGGCAGTATGCCCCCAGGAGGCGGTCCGTGTCGTCGCAATCGATGAAGAGATGTCGCGGTATAAAACTTTCACCATGGAGAAACAGTGGCTTCCTCCCGGGAAATACAATACATCCGCCCTGGTGCAGCTTATGGCATCCCGCCGGTCCTGCCGTTGCTTCACTAACCAGCCTGTAGACAGGGCGATGCTGGAGGACCTCGTAAAGATCGGTATCACCGCACCGTCAGGGACCAACAGCCAGTCCTGGACATTTACTGTTTTGCCAACGAGGAAGGCGGTGACATCTGTTGCAGACTACATCGCGTCTTACTTCGGGCGATTAAACGCCACTGCAGAGAAAACCATGCTTCGTCTGTTCCTCAAGCTGATAGGAAAAGGAGAACTCGATGCCTATTACCACGGTTATTACCGGATGGTGAAGGAGACTCTTAAAGAATGGCGCGGATCAGGCAAAGACCGTCTCTTTCACGGCAGCACGGCTGCCATTCTTGTCGGGTCTAAACCGGGAGCAAGCTGTCCTGCTGAGGACGCCCTGCTCGCAACACAGAATATCCTGCTTGCCGCCCACAGCATGGGGCTCGGCTCTTGTCTCATCGGATTTGCCGTTGCGGCAATGAAGAAAGATCCTTCGATCAAGCAGTCTATCGGAATTCCTTCAGAAGAGGAAATTCATGCAGTCATTGCCCTCGGATATCCCGACGAAGTTTATCAGCGTGTAACCGGGCGCAAGAAAGTGACACCGCGATATTTCGAGGGATAGCACAAAGACGTTGCCGCACATTTTCCTTCCGTTCAACTGTCAGAGCTGGTCTTCATTTGCTTTGCGATATTGGGGGTTGTCATCCAGGCCGGATTGATGAGAAGAAAAGCTCCTCTATAGGAATAGGCAGGTTGGCATTAAGCCAACTTCACCTGAAAACCGACACATTTTTCTATTGATTAAACCCGCCGATTACTGGTAGAAATATATCAAGTTGGGCAGAGGCTTTTATTAAGATACTGGGACGGAAACATTGAGAAATGAGATGTGCGTGTCTCTAATTTCCATCAAAACTCTATGAGTAAACAGACATGACCACAATATTCTATCGGTTCAGATCAACAGAGGATTTGCTTGATGGCCACAATGAGTTGGCAAATCAAGAAATTTATTTTGCATCACCAGATGAACTCAACGATCCGATGGAAGGATTTAAGGACATTTATTGGCATGGAGACGAGGTTGTCTGGGAAAACCTCTTGCGGCATTACATTCTCTGTCTGGAGCACGTATGCTCACTGTTTACTATTGGTGGCGAGAACCACCGTATCGATAGAAGCGACATACCTATATTCATGACTCAAGAACACCTGCCTACGCTGCAGTATGGAGAATTGTACAGGGAGATTTGTAATAGGTTTTTTGGAAATGATTTGGTCGGCCAGTATGCCAAAAATCTTTCGAGAAGATCAATGCCCTTACGGCGCGATGAACTTCTTATTCACATCGCAGGCCTTCACCCCTATGTTTTGGATACTATCTTTACGGTATACGAAAACCATAATCTAATTACAAGCCGGTCAAATAACGATACATTCCGGAAGATGGTCACAAAAGCGATATTGGATACGCAGGCATTCAACCTCACGGACAAAGCAGAAAAAGAGCATGTGGATATCGAGAGTTTCACCAACACGATTTCTTCTGCAGCGATGCACGTAATGTCGCAAATTAAGCTTCTTAGTAGATACAATGCGAACATGGCTTCTGACCAAAAGAACAAGTGGTTTATCTTTTCGGCGTTTCCCGAGGTATATGTTCAGGAAATTGAGAAGATGGTCTATCCTAACTGGTATACAGCGTGCTTCATGGCTGAGTGTAGCAACTCTTCCGTATGGGGGCACTATGGGGACAAGCATAGGGGTGTTTGCTTATCCTTTAAAGCGGCATCTGAAAATAATGATCCATTTATCAAACTGCACGGCATTAATGGGTGGAGCAATTCGGGCCCAATGTATGGGAAAAGAAATCATACCTTCTACAAAATTGACTATGAAAAGAACTACGTGGAAGTCGATTTCTTTAGGTCATTGGGCCGTCTTCCAGCCCCGGTGTTGAATAAATTCTGGTATACGAATGAAAGCGGGGCTAGAAGTGTATGCGCTGACGATGTATTTGATTCCGGGGATCAGTGGAGAGAGAAATACTGGGCGAACTTCTACAAAGGAATAACGATAAAGCTTAAAGATTGGGATTACGAAAAAGAATATAGGCTAATCTTTAACAGTTTTTTGCTAGACCTTAGTAATCCGGCAAGTAGAAAATTGAAATACGACTTCAATGACTTGGAAGCCATTACATTCGGAATAAAAACATCCGTAGAAGACAAGCTAAAAATAATGAAAATAATTGAATCGAAGTGTCGAAGTGAAGATCGCAAGGACTTCAAGTTTTATCAGGCACAGTATTCTAAGGGAAAAGGACTCATCGATCGTGCCGAAATGGGTCTGATTAAATTTGTGGACGACAAACTAGCGCCATGATTTTATAATCCGTTTCGATTTCTCGTTATAATGGAGAAAATAATATTGCCCGACCAGCAGACTTCTTTAAACTATGTACGCTTGGTCTTGACCGTCGCAAAAAATCCAGCGCATCGGAGGCTGCATAAAATTCCTTTCTTCTTTCTGACGGGATAGAGCGAGGCGAAATGGGCGACCATTATATTCCTCAGTATTATCTCAGGGGTTTTTCATCACCCAGTGATGATATGATTTGGGTATACGAGAAAAAAGGTGATTTAAAATTTCGGGCTCATGTCAAAAATGTTGGCCATGAAATCAATTACTATAGTCCAGAAGTTGAGACATATTTAGCGAATCAAATTGAAGGTCCTGCAAATGTTGTAATTAAGAAGATTAGAGACAGAGAGAAAATAACGACAATAGATAAACTAAAGTTGGCGACCTATATGGTTGTTATGCTCGGGCGGGTTCCGGATAGCAAAATTCGATTGAATAAGATGGCGCCTGGCGTTATAGAGAAACAACAAGCTGAATGGGATGAGAAAATCAATAAAGTAATAGAGAAAGACCCCACACAGGCTGACTTATTAGAGAATAGAAGAAGTGAAATAAAAGCTATTTTAACAAAATATGCCGAGGACATTCCGAAAAATTTATGGCTATTACTAATTGATCCGGAAAAAACGCCAAATGTTTTAAACATGCTGCAGCAAATGACTTGGCATTTTTTCATATACGACGAAACGCCTATTTTTCTAACATGTGATAATCCATTATTTTATTTCCGTTGGATGGGTATTGGCAAACCTGAGTCAGAGGTTACATTTCCGATTTCAAGTAACATCGTCCTTTGGGCTACATGGCGAAAAGACTTGAAAGAAGAATATTCTCAGGCTAGGACACAGACATGTAGGGAAATAAACCGACGAACGGCATTGAATGCAACGCGGTTTGTGTATCATGCAAAAGACGAATATTGGGTTAAGAAAGTTATATCCAAAGATAACCATCGGCTCAATAGGTTGATTTGACGGCAGGGTTTAATGGACCTGCCAGGAGCCCTTAATATTATTTGACTACAGTACATTCTATTAGCAGAAGGGCTTATTATGAAGGTAATTATGTGTTAGTGGGGTCAGGTCTTGAAACATTAGTTTTAATCTGTTCTGTCGATAAACAAAAAAACTGATTTTTCAAGACCTGACCCCAGCCCTTATTATTTTTTGTTAATCTCTGTACTTCTATTATGACTGCTGTAATTTCAAACCTAAAGGCTGTAGTTGATGAAAATGGTCAATTAATTTCATAAACTTCAATATGTTTTGAGAATCTTAAAAAAAGTTCTCTAGTGGTAAAGCTAAATTGGCTGTTTAATATGGAGTTACAAAAGCAGACGTCCGATAACGTTAGAATATGTAAACCAATGAGTAGAGCATTCGGAACGATCAAGTAAACCGTTCTTCAACGTCACTTCGCTTGCATCGCTTTAAGAGCCTCGACCGTCTTATTCGGTTCCGGGCGCACGGTGTAGTCTGGATCAGCGTCCGCCGCCGCAATGATCGAATCTTGGAGAATGATGAACCTCGCGGGTATAGGAAGCGTCCACGAGTTGTCGCCGTTAAAGCGTTCGAGGTCGGCACCGAGCTTACGGTAAAGCTGTTGCAGGTAGTCCGGCAACGTAAACCGTAACCCGAACTGCGCCGCGACCTCGTTGCCTTTGTCCCTCAATATATCAAACGTAAGGTTGTGTCTCTTTGCCATTTGGTGAAGATATTGCTCACGTTGCGGTGAGATCGCTACCAACGTCGCGCCTGCCTCTTTAATCTGCGGCCAAACTTCTTGCAGAGCTTCCAGCTCCATGTTGCAGTAAGGTCACCACACGCCCCGGTAGAACTCCACCACCAGGGGTCCCTTGACGAGTAGCGATACGGAACTGACGAGTTCGCCCTGCGGGTTCGGCAAGGTAAAAGCAGGCGCGCGGTCTCCTACTTTCAGCACGCGCTCAAGGATGCCAGAGTTGCGCAGTTCATTGGTAGCGCTGTGCATTATCTGGACGACCTCCGGCGTGGTGTTATAAGGCGGAGCGCCCGATTCAAATTGAGCCTTAAAGGCATCCAGTTTCTCTTGCAGTGTCATAGCTCTTTGTATCCTCCCCGGTCAGTTGCTGAGACCTTGGCGGCGGCCATGCAGGCCCCGCCGATTAAAATCTTGCGGCGAGATACGCACTCATTGGTGGAGCTAAGTTTGCTCGCGGGGTCGTATCCTTTCCTTTCTGGTGAGGTGTTTCTAAAAAAAATATCCCTAAGTCAAAATATATCAGATAACGACGCGTTGTCAAGCGACCCTGTGACACCGAAGTCGCGGACATTTGGACCGTCTACGGTTGACACTTTTTTTGTTGTAGCATGCGCTACAGAAGGTTGATAGTGAATTGAGGTATGATACCTTTGAGAGGGCAAAATCCCAATCAACAACACATTTAGATGTCTCGGAGGAACGAAATGAAAATGAATAGCGAAATCAGGGAAATGCTTGAGAAGATGCCTTTTGTGCCACTGGTTACACAAGGAAGCGACTGGCCGCACATCATTGTTGTCGGCAAAGGGTTCTTCATTGATGATGAAACGCTGGCCTTTTTCGGCTGGAGACAGGGCACTACGAGCAAGAATATTGCCAGCAATGGTAAGATTCAGATTGCACTCGTCGCGGAAAAAGGGAACAAGGGGTTCCGTTTGAGCGGCACTGCCCATATCGAGCGTCAGGGAACAATTTCTGAAAAACTGAGAGAAGTATTTCCCAAGCAGCTTGGAGAGTTACAATTTGTGACGGTTATGAAAGTTGAGCAAATTGATTCATTGCTATAAATCAATGCCATAAAAGAAAGTTGCTGCAGGACTGACACCATCATTTCAACAAGGAGGCAATATTACCACATGGGATGCATCTGTAATGAAATCGCAGGCAAAGGCGCTCCGATTGTATCCATTTGCATCGGCCATCTGTGGATGTTTGAGAACCTGCAGCAGGCTGAACTGGAAGCACTTGTTGCTGCCGCGCAGCGTAGGCGTTTTAAGAGGGGACAAACCATTTTTATGCAGGGAACGCCGGGTACCGAGATGTTTCTTATCAAGGCCGGAAGGGTGAAGCTGAGCAAGCTCAACGAAGAGGGCAACGAGCTTACCATAGACATCCGTAAGGCAGGGGACTTCCTGGGCGAACAGGTACTGAACGAAGAGTTTGAATATCCGCTCACCGCCACTTGCATAGAAGAGTCCCTCGCCTGCGGCTTCACGCGCCAAGGTTTTGAGAAGCTGGTTCTCGATCACCCGAATGTCGGTCTTCAGGTTATTAAGAACCTGAGCCGCCGTATCGAGTGGCTGACTAGCCGGGCCGAGACGATGAATACCTCCAATCTTGAGGAACGTCTTTACCGAGTGCTGACGACCGTGGCTAGTGAGCATGGGGTAAAGAACCAGAAAGGAACGTCAATCCATTTTCCTCTAACTCATGAAGAACTCAGCTTTTTAGTGGGCGCCCACCGGGTGAGTATAACCCGGGCGATGAAGAACTTGAAGGAATCAGGCAGGATAGTTCAACAGGGCAAGGTCCTGATGCTCATGAAATGATGGCAAGGGAAGGGTCGGCGACAGGGGCATGATTACATAGCTCACCTATTGTTATTGGACTGACAATTGTTAATACTGAGCAATTCGGCAACTTCCTGCCTGAAATGGCCCAAGTCTAATGGTTCAATTTCCAGTGGAACTTGTGTCAGGTCAAAAAAAGCGAGGACGTCCTCGTCACTCAAAGGATTTATGCCGGAATCAACAATAAGTATCCGCTTATATCTTCCCAGATTTATTCTTACATCAACCTCGTCCCAGCCGAGAGATTGCATAATCTGTGGCCATGCCCTTACCCAACCAGGAGTCATGACCATCGTACCGCTGTCCTCCAGATAATGCGACTTATCGCCTAAAAAGACCTCGATGCAATTTTTAAGTGCAAGTGTCTTAGCACCATACTGCTCTGCAAGTATGTTTATTTCGGGGTGACAACTTCCCCCAAAAAGAATCCTGACATCTGCATCACACCCGACTGTCGTAGAAAGGGCTTTTGTAAGCTCTGCTTTCAAACAAGACAGGTCTGCGTGAAGACCGGCATCCAGCCACAGAATTTCTATTGTTATCTCATCAGGTAAAGCCGCTTTGATTTCATCTTCAAAGATTTTACAAGCTACCAGTATCCTTTTTTTCATATACGACTTCTTTCAACTCTGTATTTTTGCCATCGATTGCTTGAAACGTCCCATGACCATTTTAGCTCCAAATCAAGAAAATAATATGACTGCAACGTCCCTGTTCTAATGCATAGCCTTGAGTCTTTCGCCGAGCATCCGGCCCAACTCCCGTGCTTCCTGAAGTTTCCCGGGTTGCTTTGAAAGGTCCGGCACAATTTCCGGCGTTATCTTCGTCCCGGGGCCGAAAAATTTGTGAATTGCTCCAGCCTTGCAAGTTTCACCATATCCACAGATGAAACAGCTCGCCGCTCCCTGCGCCGATACCGATCCGAGACACTCGATCTGGTTGTAAAGGAAAAATTTCTTAATATTCTCCACAACCGGGTCTCCGTTGCTGCCGCCTATCCCGACCGCAATTCCTGGTTTGCCTGTAACAGATCTTCCCTCCCGATGGCGGAACTGATAAAAACGTTCAAGAAAACAGTGAGTCTGGCCGTTCAGCATGGAGAAGTAGTTTGCGCCGCCAATCACATAGGCGTCGGCCTCAACAATCTTGGTGCGCAATTCATTCATGTCATCTTCGACCTTGCAGATGTTGTCCTCGACACATCCAAGACATGCAATGCAGGGAGAGATTTCCTTGCCGGCAAGAGACACAAACTCTGTGTCCACACCCACAGTGCTTAAAACCTCCTTCACCAGTTGGTCAGTGCTGCTGTCCTTCCGTGGACTTCCCGATATGCCTAATACTTTCATTATGTCCTCCTTTTAATTGTGCATATTTTATATTCTATTTTTAGACAGGTTTTTCAACCATCTCTTCAATTGCGAGATCATCCTGGATATCAATGCAACCGATCACGCTCTGAGCTGCAGGGCACCCAACCAGGTACGAGGAAAACGCCTCTTTTGCCTCTGCAGATTTTCCATCCGGGACCTTAAGGTGATACTTTACCCGGATGCGGGTAATTTTCAGAACACCGTTTACGTTCTCGATATCTCCCTCAACATCGGCCTGATAACGGTCTTCATGAGTTGGTATTTTCTTTCCGGCCAGCGCCGCAGCCAGTGTTCCCATCATTCATGAAGCTGTTGCAGCCACAATGTGGTCGAGGGTGGCAGCGTGCTCCTCTTCCGGTTCGATTTTGTAGAATTTCTTGATCCCGCCATGTACGCCATAGTAGATGGGTTTGTTAAACCCCTCGATCATAGCTCTGCGGGTGGGACCTTTTTCCCGCACAATCCTGATGCGAGATGTGTGAATGATCTCTCCCATAGTTCTCTCCTTCTTAGTATCCTGAACTTCTCTTTAAATTATATGCTCAGGATATCGGAATATCTGTAACAAATACTACAATTGCTCAAGAAAAATCATTTGGCCTGTGCGACATATTACGAAACAGCTCAATGATATGTCTTTTTATGGCTGTGGTGTACCAGTGGGGTACCGAGAAAATAGGGGTTCCAACTACTTGAAACATATAATGAAAATAGCGTGGACTTGCCGTTCGAATCGGCCGACCCCGAGTTTCTTTATTATCCATTAAAATCAAAGCTATTTCATGATAGTTTTCTCTGCCTAAAAGGGGTCGGTCGACGGTGTCAGGTTATTAGGGAAATTCACACAACCGGCGTCATCGCCTGTACAAGGATTAGTGGGCAGAAACAAGCAGTCAATAACGAGATGCTTGCCCTATTTGTTACTTGGTGAAGCCATAACAAAACCTGCATAATAATGTTCTTTCATTTTTTAGGGGTCTTACTTATAAAGGTTTCTACCCGAATTGCGCAAAGAGAAACCCTGGGCGTTTGCATCCCGGCAAGACTAGAGCAACAGCCAGATGTAGTTGGCCCACTCACAATTCGTGACGTACTCCTCAGTTATGAATAATTGCAACAGACGAGGAGTCCTGTGAGAAAGCCTGGCCGTGATCACTTAGAAATACGGAGGCAGGCTGTTTATCGGCACGATAGTAAGTATATGCTTAACGGTGGCGAAGACACCGGCGTGCCGAAGAGGAGAAGTGGCCGTCCCAACTGAGAATGTGCACGAATAAGAACACCAGGAAAGTGGTGTTGGAAAAGCTGTACTTCCTATCGAGCTGTTTTCAGAACCCGAATCGCCATCCCACACGCGAACCCCCATTGCGCACATTTCCGCCGTGCGGACCTGAGTAATTCAGCATTTTCCAAGTTTGTACCTGGCATGACCTTTTGTACTCTTCCATCTGCTCGTCTGTCAAAATCTTTGAGAGCCGTATATCAGTGGACCATTGCAGCTGCTGGAGTGAGCTGACTTTTGTTCTTGTATCCAGCATAGTGTTGTCTATAATTTGGTGTGCCTTATCGAAAAAATCCTGGATAATAGGTCTCACCTTTGTTTCCTGGTCTTCAGTCAGCTTGAGGCGCTCTTTCATTTTTGACATTATATGATCGGCCTTAGGATTTTCATCAGAGGAATCGACTGCATCCACGGGAAAGGACCACATAATGGAAAGAAAACATACGAAGAATAAAACGTAGCTTGCGTGAACAAGAGTTTTCAGTAAACCACTATGCCTAATTAAAATCACGGATCACCTGCGCTTAGTCTTCTCTTGTCTTCCTTCTGTCGGTGTCTCTCTTTCTCCTGTCATAGCACGCGGCTGAGCCTTTTGACAGTATCTGCAACATTTCATCCGGCATGGGCGAATAATTCATCGCATCATCAGAGGAGATCAGGCCGCCTGTGTATAGATCGTACAGGGACTGGTTCATTGTCTGCATCCCGGACCTGCCCTGCCCTGCCTGCATTACTGAATAGATCTGTTGAAGTTTACCTTCCCGTATCAGACTCCTGACCGCAGGCGTTATCAGGAGAATCTCGATCGCCAGCGCCCTGCCGTTTCGGTTGATGGCGGGGATGAGCCGCTGCGATATAATACCTTCGAGCACGCACGACAAATGAACCCGGATCTGCTCCTGCTGGTGCGGCGGAAATGAGTCCAGTATCCGGTTGATTGTCTGGATGGCTGAATTGGTGTGAACTGTTGTAAGAACAAGTTGACCTGTTTCCGCAAGTGTTATGGCAGCCTCCATGGTTTCAGGATCAGGCATTTCGCTGATAAAGACAATATCGGAGTCCTGGTGCATTATATTTTTTAAAGCGCTTTTGAAAGATCCGGTATCTGAATTGACCTCCCGCTGGTTGATAAGGCATTTCTTGTGACGATAAAGAAATTCTATCGGGTTTTCAACAGTAACGATATGCGCTTCGCGTTCCGAATTGATCCTGTCGATAATCGATGCCGAAGTGGTTGATTTTCCACTTCCGGCAGGACCGGTGACAAGCAGCAGTCCGTGCGGTTTTTTCGCCAGGTCTGCCAGCGTCTCCGGCAGGCCCAGTTCTGTGAACGATTTGATCTCAAAAGGTATGGCCCTGAAAGCGCCCGCAACAGCGCCTCTTTGCATAAATATATTGGCCCTGAATCGACTAAGCCCCTTTACACCGAAGGAAATATCAAGCTCATAGTTTTCCTCGAAGTTCTTTTTTTGCAGATCCGTCAGGATGCTGTAACAGAGATCCCGCGTAGCATCAGGCATTAGCGGAGGGTAGTCTTCAATCGGCACAAGCCGGTCAATAATCCGCAGTTTTGGAGGGCTTCCTGTAGTTATATGGATATCGGAGGCACCCTGTTCAATCATCAGTTTCAGGAAGTTGTAAATGTTCGGCTCGTCCATAATATTATGGTCAGGCTCCTTTTAATCTTCAAATGTTACCCGCATTATCTCGTCAATCGAGGTGGTACCGTCAAGCACTTTTTGGATACCGCTGCGGCGAAGCGTGGACATCCCAAGCTGGACCGCCTCCTTTTTAATGTCGGCTGTGGATGCGCCCTGCAGGATCAGTTCCCTCAAAACTTCCTTAACGGGCATGACCTCGTAGAGCGCTATTCTCCCTTTATATCCTGTGTTATTGCAATCGGAACACCCTAATCCTATATAACATTTGGCGCCGGCTATTTCGTCGGGCGTCATTCCTATTTTTAGCAGTGTTGTTTCAGATATTTTTTGCTCCTCTCTGCAGTTAGGACAGATCTTCCTGGCCAGTCGCTGCGCAAGTACAACAATAACCGATGAGGCCACCAGAAGCGGCTCAATCCCCATGTTGACCAGCCGGGTAATGGTGCTGGGCGCGTCATTGGTATGCACTGTGCTCAAAACCAAATGACCGGTTAGAGCGGCCTTTATTGCGATCTCCGCTGTCTCAAAGTCCCTTATTTCGCCCACCATAATGACATCGGGGTCCTGGCGCAAAAAGGACCTGAGGGCGGCGGCAAAAGTGAGGCCGATATCTTCCCGTATATGCACCTGGTTGATACCGAAAAAGTTGTATTCCACAGGGTCTTCGGCAGTCATGATATTCACGCCAGGCTTGTTAAGCTGTGAGAGCGCCGAGTAGAGCGTTGTTGTTTTGCCGCTTCCGGTCGGCCCGGTGACCAGTATCATGCCATAAGGCTTTTCGATGGCATCAACAAAATTCTGCAGAGGTTTTTCCTCGAACCCCAATTTTGTCAGGTCAAGTTGCAGGTTTGACTTGTCCAGGAGTCTTAAAACTATTTTCTCGCCCCAGAGCGTAGGCAGCGTGGAGACCCTGAAGTCTATTTCCCGGTCTTCCCCGAACTTGAGTTTTATCCTGCCGTCCTGGGGAAGCCGGCGTTCCGAAATGTCGAGATGTGACATAATTTTCAGTCTGGATGTCAGGGCATTTTTGATCTTTACCGGAAGCTTCAGCACCGGCTGGAGGACGCCGTCAGTCCTGTATCGCACGCGCAAGAGCGTCTCGGAAGGTTCGATATGAATATCACTCGTCCCCGATTTAATGGCATTCATCAATATACCGTTTGCAAGTTTTACGATAGGGGCATCAACTTCTCTGGGAAAATCCGAATCATCCTTTTCCTCAATGACGGTGAGGTCTTCAAGAGCGCTCCCAATAACTTTATTAAGGTCCTCGATTTCCATCATATCTTTTTGACCGGCCTTCGCATTTTTTACAGAAGTCCTTACGGCGTCTTTCCCGGGATAGAGCTTTTCTATGGCGTCCATAATAGCGGATTCGGCGGCCACATGCACCGAGATTCTCATCCCGGTAAGAAACCTGACCTCATCTGTGGCAAAGTTGTTTGAGGGGTCCACTACGGCAACTCTCAAGGATGCGCCGTCTTTTGAAATAGGTATAAGCTGGTATTTCCTGGCAGTTTCGTAGGGAACGAGCTTGAGCAGGGAAGCGTCGATTTTGTGGTCAGAAAGATTGATTGCAGGAGCATTATATTGCCTGCTCAGAAATGTTATCAGGCTCTCCTCGTTGATGACCCCCATCTTCAGCAAGATGGACCCCAGTCTTTTGCCTTCGATTTTCTGAAGGCGAACAGCCTCGTTAAGCTGTTCTTCGGTGATAAGTTTGGCCTTGAGGAGCAACTGCCCTAATAGTGATGTTCCAACAGTCACTATTTAGGATAATTGAAAAAAATTATTAAAGTCAATTAATATGCTTATGGTAATATACGGCAGCGTACGGGCGCGAGCGAGATGGGTGGCTAAATGGACAGTTTGACTGGAAGCATTGTCCTGATCGGTGCGGGGAGAGACGGGCATGCTCTTTTATCGGTTCTTTTAAAAGAACATACAGTTGATATTATTGGTGTTGCCGACAGCGATCCGGAGGCGCCAGGGCTCGCACTGGCAAGACAGCATAGTATCCCGGTGGCCGGAAGTTTCAGAGAGTTCCTGAATAAGGAACCCCGGATCTTTATAAACGCAACCGGTGATTCAGCCGTTTCAAATGCAATAGTAAGGCACTCGGCCCCCGGCACCGAAATTATCGGCGGCATGAGCGCCAAGCTGATTTGCGAAGTGCTTGAAAAACGATTTCGGGCCCAGGAAGAAGTAAAAGCACTTCTCAACGAGAGCACGGAATTATACCGTATCGGCGTTGCCCTTCTGTCTGCTGACCGTCTGGAGGATGTGCTTGACACCCTTCTTGCGGAGGCCCTCAGTACGATCAAGGCCCCTGCAGGGAGCATCGCCCTCTATGACAGGGAAAGCGATTCGCTTACGATCAAGGCCCTGAGAGGGTTTTCAAAGGATTTCTCGCTCGTGCCCAGCTGGAAAAGAAAGGGCGGGGGCATGACCGATAAAATACTGAGCAAGAAAACCCCGCTGGTAGTTTCCAACATAGAGAAATTTCCTCTCGTTGTCAATGACCTCCTTGTTCGTGAGGGGGTCAAGAGCGTAATAGCGGCGCCCCTTTACGCGGATGAAAGAGTGATCGGCATTTTATACATCGATGATTTTTCACACCGTGCATGGACCAGGATGGAAGTAAAATTTCTGACCCTGCTCGGCATCCAAGCAGCATACGCAATCGAAAAATTCAGACTGATCAGGGCCATATCGGAAGCAAGGGCCTATCTGAAGAATGTCCTTGATAATTCTGCAGACATCATTATGACTACCAATACCAAAAAAGAAATTGTGGAATTCAACAACGGCGCGTCGAACAAACTGGGGTATACAAGGGAAGAAGCGGCCGGAATGAATGCTTCGGATTTGTGGTTTAATCCGGCTGAGCGGCAGGAAGTTTTAAAAAATCTCAAACGGGACGGACATGTATCAAACTATGAGACGAAACTTAAAACGAAACTTGGGGACATTATAGATGTCAGCCTCACGCTGTCCGTGCTCAGAGACGATGATGGAAAAACGTTAGGCACAGTCGGCATCAGCAAGGACATCACAGAGAAAAAAAGACTTGAAAAGGCCATAGAAGAGCGGAACCTCGAATTGCTCGATCTGAACGAACAACTGGAAGATAAGGTCTACGAAAGGACGAAGGACATTGAACTGGCAAACAAGGAGCTTGAAAAGTCCAATAGGCTGAAAAGCCGGTTTATCTCGACGATCAGCCACGAACTGAGGACACCCCTTAATTCCATACTGGGATTTTCCGAACTGCTGCTCGATGAGATGCCGGGCCCCCTCACGGAGCGGCAGAAACGGCATGTAAATAATATTTACAATTCAGGCTCCCATTTGCTGCAGCTCATAAACAACGTGCTCGATATAGCCAAGATAGAGTCGGGGAAAATAGAACTTCACTACGAAAGCTTTCTGGTCAGCGATGCCGTTGCCGAAGTCGAAGCGGTAATCCGGTCCCTTGCCGATAAAAAAAAGCAGATCCTGGCGATCAAGGCAAATGACATTCCATTCATTGCAGCGGACAAAATAAAATTCAAGCAGATACTTTATAACCTCCTCTCAAATGCGGTGAAATTCACTCCTGAATGCGGGACTATAACGCTGGAGGCCGACTTCCTGAATGCGGCCTCTCTCCCACAGCAGGCCAGGAACCTCGCTGTTTTCCCGGAAAAGGACGGTTTCCTGAGGCTTTCGGTGACCGACACCGGTATCGGGATAAAACGTGAAGACCTGGACCGGGTTTTCTCTGAATTTGAACAGGGCGACAGCAGCCTCTCGCGGAGATATGAGGGAACGGGCCTTGGTCTCGCCCTTACAAAAAGACTTGTTGAGCTGCATGGAGGAGAAATCTTTGTCGAGAGCAAAGAGGGTGTGGGAAGCACTTTCACTCTTGTAATGCCCCTTATCGATACGTTGGATGTCAAAGAAGTACTTCCTTTTCAGTCAGAATTCGAAAAGGAGGCCTTCCTCAATGAAGATGTTGACTTCTACAAACGCCGCAGAGGCACACCACCCCTTATCCTCGTTGTCGAAGACGATCAACCGACTTCTGAAGTATTGACTCTTTATCTGGCGCAGGGCGGATACCGTGTTGCCCATGCATACAATGGAGACGAGGCGCTCCAGCGCATCCGGGAATCGAGACCTTTTACCGTGCTGCTGGATGTCATGCTTCCGGGGAAAGACGGCTGGGAGGTTTTGCAGGAGATAAAATCCGATCCGGAATTCAGGGACATCCCGGTTATCATGGCCTCAGTTATAGACAATAAGGATCTGGGTTTCGCACTTGGCGCATCAGATTACATTGTGAAGCCTGTTGACAAGATGTCTCTGCTCAAGAAACTTGAGGAATTAAGCGCAGGCATTAATAAACGCAGGGGACAGATAACTCTGTTATTGTATATTGCCGAACAGGAGAACGATGTCGAGCTGATGAAATCCTTTCTCGACCCTTCACAGTATAATGTCATTGAGGCTTATTCGGGAAAAGAGGGAATTGAAATGGCGGTGAAGCACAGGCCCGATCTTGTTGTCCTTGACCTCACGGCGTCCCAAACCGACGGGTTTCAGGTAGTTCAGACGCTTAAGGGGAGTATTGCGACTGTAGATGTTCCGATCCTTGCCCTTACGTCAAGAGACCTGAGCGTTGAGCAAAAGCTTCTGCTTAAGGGAAAGGTGGATACATTTATCCGCAAGAATAATTTTACCAGGGAGGACCTCCTGACGCATATAAGAGAACTTGAGATAAGGTATCCTGCGCGGGCGGGCCTTCTGGACGAGGTGAGCGGCTTATTCGACCACTGCTACTATCATCTGCGACTTGCCCAGGAAGTGAGCAGGACAGCCAGGGACAATACCACCTTTAGTGTGATTGTGCTCGATCTCGACGATTTTACAGAGTATATAAAAGCTCATGGAATACACCGGGCAAATATTTGTATACGTAAGATAGCGGAATTTCTGAGGAAAAGTCTGCGCGGTTCTGATGTTATCGCCAGGTACGGCATTGATGAATTCGCCGCAATGCTTTCAGATACGCCGAAAAGTGGAGCAGAAATTGTTGCAAGACGGTTTTTAACCTATATTGAGGGATACCCGTTCTATGGCGAAGAGGTAATGCCCTCGAAAAAGGTCACTGTCAGCATCGCTATTATTGACTATCCTCATGATGCATCTTCACCCGATGATATTATATTGAAGGCCCGCCGGCTGCTTCGCAGGGCAAAGGCCAACGGCGGAGGCAGGATAGAAGCCCGTGAGTAAAAAAGCTAAAGTGCTTGTCGTCGACGACAATGAAGCCAATCTCGAATTGTTTATTGATTTTTTGGCTGTAGGAGGTTATGAAAGCCTTCATGCTTCCAATGGCGAGGACGCGATTGAAATTGTGCGTAAAGAGCATCCGGACCTTGTTCTTCTTGATATCCAGCTGCCTGGAATGGATGGGATCTCTGTTGCGAGAACTCTGAAGGGTGATGAAGGGACGAAACACATCAAAGTTGTGGCCCTCTCTGCCTATGCGATGCAGATGGACCGTGAGATTTTTATGGACAAGGCGCTGGACGGCTATATTGCGAAACCTGTATCACTGAAAGAGTTCCTTAAAGCAATTGACGGCTATCTGAGGTAAAACCTTCACTCATCTTTTCATCGTCCAATGCGCTTCAATAGCCTGTCCAGATCGAAGTTCCTGTCAACGAGTTCTTTTATGCGAAGCGCTTTTTCCCTCTGGCAGATAGTTGTTTTTCCTATGACCGTCTCTATTCGATCGACTGCAGTAAAGGTATCCAGAGGGACCGAAATTATCGGGATCCCCTTTGATTGCGCTCTGCCCAGGACGACATCGTTTGTATAGAGTCCTCCGGTGATGATAATGCATTTTGTCGAGGTCTCCATTGCAACAAGCTGTATATCGGAACGGTTTGCGCCGGTTATGACCGCCTTGTTCGGAGTCCTGCTGAAGTAATTGAGGGCGCTGTCAACATCCATAGCACCGATGGAGAAACGTTCGACGAGTTCGTCGAGTTTGTCTTCGCAGCAGAGCACTTTGCCGTTGAGTATTTCGACAATCTGGCGTACAGCAATGGATTCGAGCAGGCTGTCTTTTTGAAAGACCCCGAAAATCGCAACCCCGCTCCTTTCCAGGTACGGTGTTGCTTTCTCCTTTACGTAGCTCAGCGAGTTTGCAGGCACCTTGTTGATAATACCCCCGATGAACCTCTCCCCGAGGAGTTTATAGCCGCCGTAGAGGGCATCAATTGATTTGTACCCGCGCCACGCTTCCACCATAATGACGCTGGCACCCGTCATTTCAATTAGAGTGATTCCGTCGATGCCTAGTGTGGACCCTTCAAAGAAGTCGCCGGCCCCGCCTATAATAAGGATATCTTTGTCCTTTTGCGCCTCAACTGCATCCAGTATCTGCTTTTTTATATCTGTGATTTCCCCGTCAAGTATCAGATTTTGCATTTCATAGCTGAGCACAAAGGGTGAAATTGCCTTGATGGGGTCAGGCAGAGCAAGCGATTCCTTCATAAAAACAGCATCAGCAGCAAACAGATCGCGGTCTTTTTTTACCGGCGTTTTTCCAAGAGGCTTCAAATAACCGACCTTATATCCCAGCTCTATCAGCTTCTGGGCAAGCCCCAATGCGAAAAAAGTCTTGCCCGTGTAGCTTCTGTTTGATGCGATAAAAATAGGAACCATGATAGTCCTCCCTTATGTTCTTGCAAAAATAATTCTCGCGTCTATGGCATAAGCGCCTTTATCTAAAACCATTAAAGGATTGATATCGAGCTCGCGTATGACGGGAAAATCAGTAACAATGGAGGATATTTTCAAAATACCATCGACTATCGCATCGATATCTGAAGCCTTTTCTCCACGGGCCCCTTTCAAGAGCGCGCCTGTCCTGATTTCATTGATCATCGACGCGGCTTCGCTGCGTGTAACCGGTGCAATTCTGAACGAGACATCTTTCAGAATTTCGACATATATCCCTCCCAACCCGAACATGAGCATATGGCCGAATGTTCTGTCATAAGTCACGCCCAGGATCACCTCCTTGCCTCCCCTGATCATTTCGTAGAGCATCACCCCGTTGATCATTGCATCCGGCATAAAACGCCTTGTATTTGCCGTTATCTCCATAAAGGCGTCTTCAGCGGCCATTTCCGAATTTATATTGAGCTTCACTCCACCCACATCGGTTTTATGGAGAATATCAGGAGAAGAAATCTTCATCGCCAAAGGGAACCCTATCCGTTCAGCAATGGCCGCAGCCTCCCTTGCTGTCCTGGCGAGGGCGCGTTCTGGAAATGCGAATCCATACGTGGAGAGGATTGTCATGGCGATATCGTCACCCACTTCAAACCTGCCTTCTGCCAAAAGTTTCTCGATACTGTTCCCGGCTGCATCCTTGCAGGAACCGGTCATGGGCACTTTCTCTTCGACACGGTTTTTCCAGATGTTGAAATCGCAAAGTTTCCTGAAAGATTTCACTGCTGTTTCGGGAAACGAAAATGACGGTACAGCCATGGCCTTGAGTTTTTCGATGGAAGCCCTCACGCTGATCTCCCCCATAAAGGAAGTAATAATAGGCTTATCGGTCTTTTGTGCGGCATGAATTATGGCGTCGGCGGTGTTCTCAACGTCGGTCATGGCCTGCGGTGTAAGAACGACAAGGATGCCGTCGACATTAGGGTCGCTGACAGCCCTGTTAAGGACAACGGCATACCGCTCCGAAGTGGCATCTCCGATAATATCGACGGGATTGAACAGGGATGCGTTTGGAGGGAGCATTTTTGCGATAGCCTCAATGCTGTCTTTTGTCATGCCAGGCAACGCAATGCCTGTCTGTTCGGCCATGTCCGCCGCCAGTATTCCCGGACCGCCGGCATTCGTTATGATCAACAGCCTGTTGCCGGCCGGCAGCTTTCCGGATGCAAAGGCAAGGGCCGAATCGAAAAGATCCTGCACTCCCTGGGTCCGCATAATGCCAGTCTGCCTGAAAGCCGCGTTGAATGCGGTCTCCGAGCCGGCAAGAGCTCCTGTATGAGAAGAAGCTGCACGGGCGCCCGCCTCCGTGCCCCCTGACTTTATCAATATGATCGGCTTTATCTTTGCCGCCTTCCTTGCCACGTCCAAGAATCGCTTGCCGTCTATAACGTCTTCGATATAGCCCAAAATAACGTCGGTATCAGGGTCGGCTGAGAAGTATTCTATAAAGTCAGTCTCATTGAGGTCTGTTTTATTGCCGAGACTGATGAACTTTGAGAACCCCATATTATTGCCCAGCGCCCAATCAAGAATGGCGATTCCAAGGGCGCCGGACTGAGAGAAAAATGATATTTTCCCCTTGGGCAGCATGCCGCCTGCAAAAGAGGCATTCATTTTGTTGCCGGTATTTATTATGCCAAGGCAGTTCGGGCCCAGTATTCGTATGCCATGTTCTTCGCTGATTTCTTTGAGTTTTTCTTCGAGTCTCACGCCTTCAGGGCCAGCCTCCTTAAATCCTGCGCTCAGTATGACAGCAGCCCTGGCACCTGCCAACGCACAATTAAGGAGTGCATCAGGTACAGCACAAGCCGGTACGGCTATTACGGCAAGTCCAAGGGGTTTGCCGACTTCGGAAGCCCGTGAGTATGACCTGAGACCGAGTATGCTGCCGGAAGAGGGATTAACAGGATAAATGTTCCCCCCATAGTTGAACCGTATGAGATTGTTCAAAACGGCATAGCCTACCTTCCTGGGGTCTTTTGACGCGCCGATAACGGCTATCGATTCAGGATGAAACAGAGATTCAAGCATTTCATAAGTTTACTCGGTAAATACTGAGCGGTCAAGGGATAAGACTGTAATGCGCAAATTTCCAAAAAAAAGGGGGCAGGTCTGTCAGGCAAACCTGCCCACAAGTACAATGGTCCGATTTTTATGGAATTTTAGCAGTAATTCTTAATTT
The DNA here is from genome assembly GCA_963796345.1 of Nitrospirota bacterium. Classification (GTDB taxonomy): domain Bacteria; phylum Nitrospirota; class Thermodesulfovibrionia; order Thermodesulfovibrionales; family Dissulfurispiraceae; genus JADFXI01. The sequence continues at coordinate 136,665 of CAWCLI010000016.1, forward strand.
CAGCTCGTTCATCTGAGAGGCCATTTTTTTGTGTTTCTTTTCATCTTCCAGTATAAGCTTCAGCATCTGTGAAACTATGGTGTCATGACTCAATTCAATTGCTTTATTGGCTGTTTCAATAGATTTCTGCTCAAGCGCGATATGTTTGTTCAGCAGAGATGAAACTCCTGCAAGGTCTTCCGGGGTAAGAACAAAACCCGCCTTGGTCAAACCATCAATTACCATCTGAAGGATTGATTTATGTTTTTCCGAATCATTCTTGATCGCGGCAGTCAAAGTTCCAATAATCGGGTTCTTCGCCTTATTAAGGATTGCCGCGCAACTCCTTATTGTTTGCTCCTCGATGCTTACCCATTTCTTGAGCACTTTGAGCAGCTCCCTGTCGATGGCTGCCCTTTTTTCCGGAGTTACTTTTTGCAAGGCCATAATTCCTCCTATTGTAAAGAATTTATTTTCAGAATACTAATTACAATTTTAACATAACTGTCTTTAGATGCAATAATTTTTAATTTTACTTTTTGACTGGTTGGCCAGGTTTTATTCGGGACCTTTTTGTCTCTATCTTAACAAGGGATCAGGCAGGCCTGCTTCCTTAAAGCCTTTTATTCGTATAAGACAACTGTCGCATCTGCCGCAGGGAACAAAGCCATCACGACTTTTTTGCGGGTCATAGCAGCTCCATGTTTTTGAGTAATCCACGCCGAGTTCTGTCCCTTTTCTAATTATCCCGGCCTTTGTCATGCCAATTAAAGGGGTATGGATTTTAAAACGCAGCTTGTTTTCGACCGATATCTTTGTAGAAAGGTTGGCCATTGCTTCGAATGCGGAGAAATATTCGGGACGGCAGTCAGGATAGCCGCTGTAGTCTATGGCGTTTGCGCCGATAAAGATGTGCGGGGCTTCCAGAACTTCCGCCCACGAGAGGGCAAAAGAAAGGAAAATAGTGTTGCGGGCCGGCACATAGGTAACAGGAATGTCCTCTTTCCCCATCCCGTCTTTAGGCACTTCGATATCCGATGTCAGGGCGGAACCGCCAATTTGTCTCAGGTCGAAGTTGATAAAAAGATGGCTGCTGATACCGAGGCCCGCCGCCACCATTTTTGCAGACTCCAGTTCGACCCGGTGTTTTTGTGCGTAATCGAAACTTAAGGCATGAACGTCGTAGCCATCAGCTTTTGCAATGGCTGCTGTTGTTGCGGAATCGAGACCCCCGCTCAGGAGGACAACCGCTTTCTTGCTCTTACTCTTGTTCATATATCTTCTTTGCTTCCCAGACAGTTAGCTATGTGTCTCCCCTATGCATTTCGCTTTCATCTGGTCAATTCAGAAACCGATGAAATCGGTCCTTTGAACTTCACATTTTCAAACTGTTTGAAATGGGCTCTCCCGCAGTCAATTTTCATCTGTTCGCTGGGCCGCAATTCCTGCCCAACGGCTTTTGTCTCTGCGACAAAATAGATTTTCTTTTCACCCGCAAAGACCACTGCCCAGTCAGGGTTATAGGTTCCTATGGGGGTATTTATCTTGAACCCTGAAGGAAGCTTGAAGAAAAACTCAATGTTCTCATGACTCTCGCAATCCTTTGCAAACTGGTTCTCTACTAATGAATCCAAGGGCATAAGATCTTCATAAATGGTCTTTTCCCGGTTGCTAACTGTAAAGGTGAATTGGTCAAGATAAATCTCGAAGTCTTTGTCATCAAACAATGCCATTTCATAGAGCTTGTCCCCGATCTTCTCGTACTTGATGCCGTCCACCATCAAGCGGTAAAGTGCTGTTTTGATGGCGGTTACCGCAGTATCCATAAAAAGCTGCGGGTTGAGCAGTACTTCGCTCAATCTTCCAGTCCTTTTAAGTATTTCCAGGATCGTGTGCCGTGTCAATTCGGTCTTTGACTGGATATAAGCCAGTATATCGGGCATCTCATATGTGGTTTCGAAATCATCGATGCTGTCGCCTATCAACTGTCCCGCAACACCTTCCTGTGTTATCAGGATTCTCTTTTTGGTTGACTTGATAGCAGGCTTTTTTGTTTCAGGCATATCCTTCACTGCTTTTGCGGCCCCGGCAATCAATTCATCCGTATTGTATTCAACACTGTACCGGGTGTTGAATTTTATTTTCTCCCAAATCTGCAGGAATTTGGGATCTGCCTCAAAGCCTTTGCGAAAATTTACTTTCTTTCTGCCTGCTCTGTTCATCACCCTTCCGGAGAAATCCACTCCGCAATCTTCCTGTATTTCCTTCTGTAAAGCCTTTGCAAAATCTTCATACCGTTCATTTGCTACAACAGTAAGCCTGTTTATATTCCGCTCAAATATCCGTTCTCCGCTGTGATTTACCGGCAACCGCAGGCCTCGGCCAATTTCCTGTCTCTTCCTGATTTCCGATCTGGTTTCATTCAAAGTGCATATCTGGAAAACATTAGGATTGTCCCATCCCTCCCGCAAGGCGGAGTGGCTGAATATGAATCGAAGCGGCGTATCAGGATCAAGGAGCTTCTCTTTGTCCTGCATTATCAGTTTGTAAGTGTCGTAATCCGCCTGACTCTCTCCTTCAGTATCTTTCACCCGTCCCTTACTGTCCTGTGAGAAATAGCCGTTATGGACTTCTCCGGCGGGATAAGGCAAAAGACCGCTATACACAGGTTTTGCAATCTCCTTCTGATACATCTCTTCAAACCATCCGGCAAACTTGCCTTTTGCCGGATTGCCGTTCGTGTCATACTCCCTGTAATTCTTGACCTTATCAATGAAAAAAAGTGAAAGGACTTTAATTCCCTTGTTTTTATAAACCTTCTCTTTTTTGAAGTGTTCTTCAACCGTCCGGCGCATCATAAACTTCATTACCTCGTCATTCATGCCGCCTTGTGTTTCGCCTGCTAAAAGCACCGAACCGTTAGTGAGAGTAATAGTGCTGCTGCCCGCGTCAATTTCATCGATGATAAACCCTTCTTTGTAAATCTCTCTCTGGTTGCTGAGCCTGTAGATATCATAACCGGCCTTGACAGTAAGAGATTTCTTTACCACTCCCTTATCCGTATTACAATCAATCTTGATCTTAGCAGTAATCCTGGTCTTGGTTGCTTTTATGCCTTCCAAATGAATAAATGCCTCATTCATTGCGTTCTCACTCAATATGGAATCAACCTCGATCTGCTTCACCAACCCTAAGTCATATGCCTTTACCGGATTGAGGGAATACACAAGGTTGTAAAGGTTAGTATGGGTGGCTGAATAGCGAAGTGTGCAAAGCGGATTTAAGTTTTCAATCGCTTTTTTGCGGATATCCGTCTCCATATTCTGCGGTTCGTCCACAATGACGATCGGGTTGCTGCTCTGAAGAAATTCAATGGGCTTTTTACCGGTGAGCTTGTCGTTCGGCTTATTGATAATATTTTCATCCTTGGCAAAGGCGTCAATGTTTATTACCAGAATCTGAATGGCATTATTGCAGGCAAACCCCCTTAGGTTCGAGACTTTCTTGCTGTCATACACGTCATAGGTGATTAGCGCCTTGTCATACAGGGACTGAAAATGTTCGTGGGTAATCTGCAGGTTTTTTAAAACTCCCTCACGGATGGCAATTGACGGAACTACTATGACAAACTTCTTGAATCCGTAGATTTTGTTTAGTTCATAAATGGTACGCAGATAAACATAGGTCTTTCCTGTACCAGTTTCCATCTCCACAGAGAAATTCATTCCCTGCAATTCCGTGTTCTCATCCTTTATTTCATTATGATGCTGTATTTTCCTTACATTATTCCAAATTTGCTCCTCAGTCAGCGAGAGTTTGTTCCCAACACCGTTTTCCGAAAGCAAAGTGCCTGTGCCAGCTAATGAAAATTCAAAATCTCCGACACTCAAAGGTTGCCCTTCAAATATATCCGTAATGGCCTTGATGGCCTCTAGCTGGTATTCCTGACTACTGTCGAATTGAAGTTTCATATGAGCCTTTATCTTTTTTGCCTATGGACTATAAACTCCTGCAAATAGTTTTGAATTTTCCTCTCACTCCTCTTCCGAGCGACCAATCAATCCCTTCGCATCCTTTTCTTCCAGTTCCAGTTTTGGGGCAGCGTTCTTTACACGCTTTTCGACTTGTTTGATATGCTCCGCGGTAGGCAGTTCTTCAGGCAGTGTTCCCCCAATGCGCTTGATAGCCTCTCTGACCTCCTTGCCGACACTTTCATGAGTCTTGATAGCCGATTGCTGATCTTTCACCTGCTCGCGAGCAAGCTTGTCGCGTGTCTGGGTCATACGGAACTGATTTGCAGCAAGTTCAGTAGTATCCATGCGGTCCATAAGGTTTTCCTTTTCCGCTATCCCCTTGTGTTTTTTTATGGCATCCCTGCCAAGCCCGCCATACATGCCTTTGTAACCGGCATCATGGAAAACCCCGAACATCTTGTCATGGACTCCTGCATCACGCGCAGCGCCAGATAATGCCTTGAATTCTTCGGCGGTCTGTTTGCGAAGTTCCAATCGCTCAATATCGGCGGCAATTGCATCTGATATTTCCTGTCTGCGGGCTTGAATTGCGAAATATTTCTGAGCATTGGCAATTTCAGGTTTTCGCGGATCACCATTCTGTGCAATTAGATAACATGCAAAGCGGGACAGGTGGTAGTCGTTTACTAATTGAACTGCACCCTTTCCGCCCTCTATCGGTTTGCCGGCTCCGGCAAAGTGATAGGACGGTTCGTTTCCTGAGTTTTTACAGGAAGTTGCCGCTCTTTTAATAGCATCTTCAAATCTCCTCCATTGCGAATATCCCAAGAGAGGTTGAATTTCCCGTGCGCTCCAATACTCTGCTCCGTATTCATTCACTTTCTTCAGGTCCTCAAAAGACTTGTTTCCCATTGGTGCCAAGTTCTTATCTGACATGATCCCTCCTGAAATAAGGCAACAATAGTATCGTATGTCCACAACTCATATTGTCTTGAAATCCACTCCAGCGTCGCGCATCTGCAATACCGTATTTGTTTTCAACTGGTCGTTGCCGGTGAACAGACTGTCGAGGGTAATGACCTTTTGCGGTTTGGCGGCGATTATCTGTTCAATCAATTTTTTATTTATTGCATCCAGGGCAATGACAAGTTCATTGTTGTTGATGCTGTAATAGCCAACACCGGCGGCCTCTTTGTCTTTGCTCAGTGTGACATACTGCACAGGGCAGGTGAGTTCATAACCTGATTTGAGCATAAGCTCATACAGCATATTTTCCTTTTCGGCTCCGGGTCGGATGGGATCGGTGAAGGCATCGAGTTGCTTTGTCAGCTTTTCTTCGCTGTCTATTTCACTGCTTCTCCAGATTTTGAAATTGGAGGGTGAGAGTTTAAATATCTTGAAGCCTAAATCCAGCTTGCCGCCAGCAAACAGATCAGGCTTCTCCGTTTTCTCTTTTTCAATCTTCCGAATTACCCTCCGGATGCGTTCCTTGGCAATATCGGCTATGGTCTTATAGCCTGCTTTGAAAGCCTCGCTGTTTTCACCGCACGGTTCAGGCATTTGTACTAGAATAAATTTGCGATTGCCGCCATCTTCCCCATTAAGTTCTAAAACAGCATGAGCGGTCGTGCCTGAGCCACAAAAAAAGTCGAGGATTATATCATCGTCTTGAATGGCGAGATTTAAGATTTGTTTTTCCAGAGATACAGGTTTGGGGAAATCAAATGCTTTATCAAGTCCTAATTCTCTTAACTCAACTGTTCCCGTTTCTGTTAAAAAGCTATTATCATCCCAAATTGATTTTGGCTTATATGTTGTTTTCCTGTATTTCTCAAAAACGCTATAGGTTCCATCAGTTTTCTTTTTTGCTATTAAATTGCTTTTCAATGTATCTTTTTCTATATTTAGAATGCACTTATTTTTTCCCCAACGCCAACAACTTTCTTTTTTCTCTGAATTCAATGGAAGAACTTCAACATGGCATTCATCACTCTTTACTAAACTAACAGGATAGAATCCGTCATTATCTGAATGATGAGAATTTACATAAATTGGGTAATATAAATTAGGTCTATTGTGTTTGCCGAATTTAGGATTTCTCATTTCTCAATTCTCTGATGTTAAAACTACCAATGTTATCTGTGAGGTTTAAATCATTGTTTGCTTCATTTTTTTCTAATTCATTCATCTCACTCTCAAAATTCTTGGTAAATATCAATATGTATTCGTGAGTTTTGGCTATTTGCTTATAGGTTTGGCCTCTGCTATTTGATCGTACTATCACTTGAGCAAAAAAATTCTCTTCCCCGAATATCTCATTCATTACCAACCGAAGATTATGCACCTCATTATCATCAATGTGAACGAAGATAACGCCATCATCGCGTAGCAGATTCTTGGCAAGGAACAGGCGGGGATACATCATGCTGAGCCAGTTAGAGTGGAAGTGTCCGCTGTCTTTGCTGTTCTTGCGGAAAAGGCCCTCTTTCATCAGGTAGCCTTCTTCGTCCTTATCCCCGATGCGCTTCAGGTAATCTTCCTTCTTCTCGCTGAACCTGTCGGGATAGATAAAACTGTCGCTGCCTGTATTGTAAGGCGGGTCGATGATAATGCACTTCACCTTGCTGTAATAAGCCTTTTGCAGGACTTTCAGTGCTTCCAGATTTTCACCTTCAATGAAAAGGTTTTCGGTTGCGTCAAAGTTGACGGATTCTTCCGGCGCAGGTTTTAATGTGGCAGTTGTGGGCTGCTGCAATATTCTAAAGGCATCAGACTTGCCTGCCCAATTCAATACATACCGCTCATTGACGAAGTTTGCATCATCGCCAAAAGCCGCCTTCAGCTTCTCCCAATCCAGTTGGCTCTCAGCAAAAAGTTCGGGGAAAAGCTCCTTCAGCTTTTGCAACCTGTCTCTTTTTAGATCAAGAGATTCTCCGTCCATTTGTTCTCCCTTGCCAAATTGATGAAACATTCTTGTGTGTATACACCAATCATCTTTTTTGCCCTATTTTGCTTTCGGTCCCGTCCATCAGGCGCCTGATGTTGTCCTTATGTTTAATGAATATGAGCAAAGTCATCACGCATGCAATGAATATCTTATCTTTGGAATAGTCTATCATATAAAAACTCAGCGGAAGAAGTCCGAAGGACACCAGGGCGCTTAGCGAAGAGTATCGTGTCCATTTCGCGGTGATCAGCCAGAGAGTTATCGAAAAAAGGGCCACATGAGGCGACAGGACAATGAGCACCCCTATGCTTGTTGCAACCCCTTTGCCCCCTTTGCCTTTAAGGAAAAAAGAAAAATCGTGACCGGCTATCGATGCCAGACCCAATAACCCTTGGATTGCGGCTTGACGATCGGAAATTAGCAGTGGCAGGGTGCCAGGCTCCCAAATCCGGCAACCGCGGCTGTCGAGCGTCTTATAAATAAGCAGAGGGACCGCCCCTTTGGCAATATCCGCAGCCAGGGTGAGCAAAGCGGCTTTTTTGCCTACGGCCCTAAGCACATTGGTGGCCCCGATATTCCCGCTGCCGGTCTTTCTAAGGTCAACTCCGTTGGCCCGTGCAATGATCAATCCCGCAGGAATAGAACCGATCAAAAACGAAAACAGAAGAAAAACTAACATATGAGATTCCTGACGGTTTCGTAAAAAGCGCCATAGGCAAGGCGCGCAAATTCTGAGGAATGAGGCGTACTTTTTCGTACGCCGCAGTGACGAAGGATGCAGCGCAACGCAGCATATGGACTTTTTACGAAACCGTCAATCATTGGATGCGTTTCCAGAAGGAGATAGTGTAATTGATCCCGGAAGTGATCGCAAGGACTAGTGCCACATACATAAGGATAAGGCCCACGTCGTAAAAATCCACATTGCCGATACCACCTGGCAGAAGGAGGAGAATTATGGACACCATCTGCGCGGTTGTCTTAAGCTTGCCTCCGGTTTCAGCCGGAATAACAATGTCCTTAGACAACGCCACAACCCTTAATGCCGTTACTACAAATTCCCTCACAATAATAATGATTGCAATCCACGCGGAAAGCCTGACCATGTCGACCAACAGTATCAGCGCCGAAATAACAAGAAATTTATCTGCAATGGGGTCGAGAATTATGCCGAATTTTGTGATCTGTCCTGATCTTCGCGCCAGATAGCCGTCCAAAAAATCTGTCAATGAAGCAATCAGGAAAATGGTGATGCCCAAATATGGACTGCCCGGTGTAATGAGAACAAAAAAAGGTATCAGGAATATCCTGCTGAATGTCAGTACAATGGGGACATTAAGCTTGATCGTATTCATCCAGCAATCCGTCCCATTTTCCGCCGGCTTTCAGTATCAGATCGCAAATCTCCCTTACCGCGCCTCTGCCTCCCTCAGCTTTGGTGACTAAAAGGGCCGCCTCCTTCGCTTCATTAACCGCGTCGGCTACGGCGATGGGCAGGCCGACTTTTTTGAACAGAGGAATATCCACGACATCATCGCCTATGTATGCAACTTCCTGATCGGCAACACTGAATTTGGCGAGCAGTTCCTTATAGGCCAGGATCTTATTGTGAGAGTGCTGGTAGACCTCTGTTATTCCCAGTTCGCGTGCCCGCCTGTCCACAGCTTTGGAACTTCGTCCGCTGATAATCGCAATTTTGATGCCCGCCCTTTTGAGCATTACCAGCCCGTGCCCGTCGCGTACATGAAAAGATTTGAATTCATTCCCTTCGTTATCGAGGATAATGCCCCCGTTTGTGAGCACGCCATCCACGTCCAGGACGAGCAGCTTGATCTTTCCGGAAATTCTCCTAATGCGCAGCGGGATTTCCCCGGGACCGGGCCTCACTATGCTATCCCCTGCCTTAGTATATCGTGCAAGTGAATTATCCCTTTGGCCTTTCCCTCGTCATCAGGCACGGCAAGGGAAGTGATGGATTTGGCTTGCATAATTGCCAGTGCCCTGGCCGCAAGCTCATGTTCAGCGACTGTCCTGGGATTCTTTGTCATTACCTCTTCCGCTGTCATATCGAAAAATGACTTCCCCCATTTTTCGATTCCTCTCCTCAAATCACCGTCAGTAATGATCCCCATGATCCTGCCGTCATTTCCGCAGACCAGGGTTATGCCGAGCCTTTTGTGTGATATTTCCATAACCGCTGCGATCATGGCGGTTTCAGGTGAGACTACTGGAAGCGCATCTCCGGCATGCATTAGGTCCTTGACACGGATGAGCAGTTTCTTGCCCAGACTGCCGCCGGGATGAAAACAAGCGAAATCTTCCTGATCGAATCCTCTCTTTGTCAAAAGGGCAACTGCGATGGCATCTCCCATCGCCATGGCGGCTGTTGTGGAGGCGGTCGGCACAACACCGAAGGAGCAAGCTTCCTCGGCTACGGACACATCGAGTGCGGCATGCGCTGCTTTAGACAACGTTGAAGCCGGATTCCCTGATATGGAAATCAACCGGACATCAAAGCGCTCCAGAAATGGGATCAGCCCGATCAGTTCCTCTGTCTCGCCGCTGTTTGAAATTGCAATTATTACATCATCCGATGTGACCATTCCGAGATCTCCATGTCGCGCTTCGGCAGGGTGCATGAAAAAGGCCGGGGTGCCGGTTGATGCCAGTGTGGCCGCTATTTTCTTGCCGACCAGCCCGGATTTTCCCATGCCGCTGACAACGACTCTGCCCTTGCTGGCAAAGATGATATCGATTGCCTTTTCGAAGTTGCTGTCGAGCTTGCCGACCAGGGCAGCAACCGAGCTTGCCTCGACATTCAAAACTCTTCTTGCAATATCAAGGATACTATCCATTCAATTCTCCCGGGCTGCAGGCTCGCATCGAAGCCATTCAGGAGGAATCTTTTTTTTGCGTGCCTCATCCTCGATACGGGCCAGATCACTCTCCCTTTCTTTAAGGATTTTATTGGCTTTTGTCAGGTTATCCTCTGTTTGCCTGATTTTTCTGGCAATGTACTTTTTATCTTTTCCCGTCTCTTCAGCGGCCGCATCCCTGAGGTCCGACAACAGCGCTTCTTCCTTATTGACTTCGTATCGTGCGTTTTCGATCCTTTTTTTGTAGTATGCAGAGCGATTGCACCAGTATGTTTTATCAGGGTCTTCGTTTTTGTTTTCGGGCTTGGAAGCTTTTGCACCACGTGCAGCTTCAGGTGAAGCCGTCTCCCCATGCGCATGGCCGGGGAAAAAACTCAGGACCGAAATGAAGAATAAGAAAGCTGCCAGTTTTGTCGCCATTATCAAATAGCCTTGCCCTGGAGTTGTCCCGGAGCAAGCAGGCGATGAATAGCTTGCACTGTCTGTAACAGTTCTCCAAGACTGTCGAGAGACAGCATATTAGGTCCGTCGCACAGCGCCTTGTCAGGGTCGGGGTGGACCTCCATAAAAAGGCCGTCGATACCCACCGCAACAGCCGCACGGGCAAAAGGTGCCGCAAATTCCCGCTGGCCGCCTGAGGCGCTCCCGAGACCGCCGGGCAGTTGCAGGCTGTGGGTGACATCGAAAATCACCGGATATCCGAAGGAGCGCATAATGGGCAATCCCCTGAAATCCACGACGAGGTTATTATAGCCGAAAGACGTGCCGCGTTCGGTGAGCATCAGTTTTCTATTTCCTGTTGACAAGAACTTATCGACAATATGACTGGCATCCCACGGGGCAAGAAACTGACCTTTCTTGATATTTACCGGCTTGCCGGTTTCAGCGGCTGCAACGATCAGATCGGTTTGCCGGCACAGGAATGCCGGGATCTGCAGCACGTCAAGTACGCCGGACGCTATTTTGACTTCCTGAGCGGAGTGCACATCGGATAGCACGGGGATCCCGAACTTGCGTTTCACTTCCGACAGGACAGCGAGACCTTTTTCAATTCCCGGACCTCTGTAGGAAGAAACAGAGGTCCGGTTTGCCTTGTCATAGGAGCTTTTAAAAACCAAAGGCAGACCGGCAGCGCTGCACAGCGTCTTCAGCTGTCCGGCAGTGTAAAATGTGACATCTTCGCTCTCGATAACGCATGGTCCTGCAATGATCAGCGGCAGATTGCCGTTCCCCACGTTTATTGTATCTATTTGTATTTCCATTATGTTGGTCGCCAGATTTTTCGGTCTGCCTATTATATCACTAACCTGCATTATTCATAAACAAGAATAGCTATGGGCTCTCAGCTATTTGAGTTGCCGTGCAGCTACTTTGGGGCTAGAATTCATTATAGGCAAGTAATGATACTAACAATTGACCATTGCACCTCCATATCATTAAGGTAAAAGACTGTACGCAGGTACTACAGTCACTAAAGGAGCAAATATGCTTCACGCCTTTTACACTTTTTTGATCGCCCTGTCAAACAACTTCGATAATATTGGAGTCAGAATTGCATATAGCATCCGTGGAATAAAAATATCCACCCCGATAAACCTTTGGATTTCTGTAATTACATTTTTTATTTCAGGTTTTGCGGCTTATTCGGGGACATTAATATCGGGATATTTAAGTAAGGAAATGTCTTCAGTAATAGCTATGCTGTTGCTGGCAGCCATAGGTTCATGGATGATAATAGATCAATACAGAAAAAAAGCTGACAACTCTGTCGAAGGGCCTGACGAAGACGCTGCTAACGGCATCCTGAATATTTTGACGAACCCTGAGAAGGCAGATATTGATAAATCAAAACATATCGATTTTAAAGAGGCCACTCTGCTGGGCATTGCATTATCAATTAATAATGTGGGCGGCGGGTTAAGTGCCGGGATAATAGGGTTGAACTCGTTTTGGATAGGATTGTTGTCTGCCGTGATAAGTTTTATTGCCCTTTGGGCCGGGAACTTCATTGCCGAGTTCTTCATAAGATGGAAGATCAGCGATAAAGCCACGGTTGCAGCAGGTGTTATATTGATTGCAATCGGAATTGGACAGGTTCTTTAACCCGGTCCGCTTACCGGGTTGACCAGCACACCTATCCCCTCGATTTCAGTCTCCAACACTTGCCCATCCCTGAGAAAAACCGGTGGCTTTCGTTTGAACCCGACGCCTTCCGGAGTGCCCGTCAGTATGACTGTTCCGGGTAAAAGCGTCATGCATCGTGACAGATACGATACAATCTGCCGGCAAGAGAAAATCATGTCCGAAGTATTGGATGCCTGCATGACCCGGCCGTTTAAGCGGCACGTGATATTGACGCTGTTACAGTTCAGGTCGGTAACTATAAAGGGTCCCAGAGGGCAGAAGGTGTCGTAACTTTTTCCCCTCGCCCACTGGCCATCGGAAAATTGCACTGCCCTGTTGGATATGTCGTTTGCAATTGTATAGCCCAGAACAACGTCGGCCACTTCTTCTTCGGATATATTTTTCGCTGTTTTTCCGATAACAATGGCCAGTTCAGCTTCATAGTCGATTCCGTCTGGACTGTGTGAAGGCAACAATATGGAATCTCCAGGGCCGCAAACGGTTGTGGTCGCTTTTATGAAAATCAAAGGCTCGGAAGGATAGGGCAGTCCGGTTTCATCTGCGTGCTTCCTGTAGTTGAGGCCTATGCATATGATATTTGGAGGAGACACTGGTGCCAGGAGTTTCACGGAAGACAACTCCATGGCTGCTCTCGTTTGTTTTGCCGGATTGACGAAGGGGTCGCCACAGGGATAAAGCCGCTCATCTTCGATTATCCCGCAGCTCACCCGCCCGTCAAACAGGTATCTGACTATTTTCATTGTGCAACCTCTTGCCTTTTCTAATCCCGAATCTCTTTAGTGGTATCAATGAACGCCACCCTGTTGCGGCCTTCATGCTTTGCCTGGTACAAGGCCTTATCCGCATGCTCAATAAGGTCGGCGGCAGACATGTGCCGCTCAGGACGTAATGCGGCAACACCCAGGCTTACGGTAACGTAATGAAATACTCCTGATGTTTCGTGCGGAATCGAGAGGTCAATCATAGCTTTACGTATATTTTCAGCAATCTTAACAGCATTCTTCAGATCTGTCATTGTTAATATAATCATGAATTCTTCGCCTCCGAAGCGTGCTGCAATGTCGCCGGGCCTTCGCGGGATGCGTTTCAACACTTTCGCCACCTGTTGCAGGCATTCATCTCCTTTCAAATGCCCGTAAGTATCATTATATTGTTTAAAAAAGTCTATGTCCAGCAGTATCATCGAAATCTGATAACCGCCTCTCAATGCGCGGTTCCATTCTTTGGACAGAAACTCATCAAAAGCCCGCCGATTGGAAAGTCCGGTCAGGCTGTCGACGGTGGACAGCATGACAAGCATCTCCTCAGCCTTTTTGCGGAAAGTGATATCATTGAAAATAGCCGCGTAGTGAATAGTGTTGCCGTTATGGTCCTTTATGGCATTAATCGATGTTTCCTGCGGATAAAGTTCGCCGCTTTTCCGTTTGTTCCAAAATACGCCTTTCCATTCTCCTTTTTCCAGGAGGATGGTCCACAATCGTTTATAAAAAGCCGCATCATGCTTACCTGATTTCAGAATCCGCGGATTCTGACCGACAGTATCTTCGGTACTGTAGCCGGTAATGTCCGTGAAGGCCCTGTTTACCGACTCTATAACTCCTTTACAGTCGGTTATCATAATGCCTTCGGAAGTATGGGTAAATACCTCGGCGTAAAGCTTCAGTCTTTCTTCCGCCTTCTTGCGCTCAGAAATTTCGGTCATCAATGCGGCATTTGCGGCGCTTAACTCGGCTGTTCGTTCCTGAACGTGGACTTCCAACCCGACATAGGCTTTGCTCAGTTCCTCTTCGGTAAGTTTGCGTTCCGTGATATCTTCCGCGATTCCCGCAATACGATACACCTGTCCGGCCGAGTCTTTTATCGGGAAGCCGCGATCATGTATCCAACGTACGATACCGTCAGGACGCTTTATTCTGTATTCTATCGAAAAGTCCGGTTCCTCATTCAGTTTGTCGAAGGCTGTTATTATACGCTGCCGGTCATCAGGATGAATTGAATCTATAAACGACTCACGGTCTCTATATAAGCTTTTCGGTGTGCGTCCCCATATTTCCTGATAGGCCGGGCTGACATAAACCATTTTGTCCTGGTCCATAGAGTATATCCAGAAGACTTCCCGGATATTTTCAGCCAACTGGCGAAATTTTTCCTCGCTCTTCCTGAGTGCCGCCTCTGTTTTTTTAATTTCCGAAAGATCTGTAATCATGCCGAGAGTTTGCAAAATCCTGCCGGTTTCCTTGTCGATCAGGATTGGGATTGCATTTATAATGACAGGCACCATATGGCCCTTCTTGTGCTTCAACTCTATTTCATATGAACCCTTCTTTCCTTTTTCTCTCCTCAATATTTCCCTGACATATATTTTGGCGTTATCCTCGTCCACAAAGAGAGGGTCAAAGATCGATTTCCCGATGAATTCATCTTTGGAAAAACCAAACATGTCGCACATATTGGAATTTACATTCCTTGTTCGGATTCTTGCCCTTGCCTGCTCGTGCCAGAAAAAGTCAGGGTCATTTTCCCTGTCTTCCTCAGTGAGCCGAATCAGATCAATGACACATGACCCGACAGGCGACATTTCAAAAATCCTTTCGATGTATTCGGACAGTTCTTTGAATGCGCGAAGGTGGTCTTCCGGGCCGGGGTTCTCTGATTTAACCTCTTGGTTTTTCACTCTAGAACCTAAATTATAACATTAATAAATTTGTTGCAACATTTATTTTTCTTATAGCGCGAGTCCTCTCAAAATACAACCCGCAAATCCTGCCATTATTGTCCGAGGGACCTAAAAGCTCTTGTCTTTAATCGGCATATCGTATTATCATTAATCAGTTTTTACAATATGGGGATAAATTCGACATTGATAGCGCAAGCCCTTGATATGATAAACTTCCCGAAGAGGCCCTTCAAGATCGCCAATTATGCTATTGTGGCTATTCCCATATTTGCTGCTGGACATGTCTTTGATTTCTTCTGCCTAAACAACGAAAACGGGCAACATCGAAGCCATCAAAAAAAGCTGTTTAGTGATCTTGGTGCCACCAAAGTAGATGAGGCCTTATAGGATGGATGATATTTTAAGAATGACATGGAACTAGGTTGTCAAAAGGATAGCGATGATTGATGGGAGAGAAAAGAGGAATGCAAGAGGAAAGACCTTTAATGGGTGACCCCGTGTGCGTTTACTTGAAATCCTTTAAGTTGGCGTCTATTTATGAGCGAATCTAGCCAACTTAAATTAATTTCCGGTAAATCGAAACCTGGAAAGTCTATAGCTCAACTTATAGAGTCTAGACGATCTAAGGAGCTTGTTATAGCATTTTGTGGCCCGGTAGGGAGCGAGATATCTGGTGTTGTGGAACGTATTGGAAAAATATTAAAAGATGCTTACCACTATGAGGTTAAAAAGATAAAAGTCAGTGATTTGATAAAGAAATATGCCCGTCTTGTTGATAGGGAATATGATGACGCTAAATTAAGAGAGCCAGCGCAGAGATATCTACTACTTCAAAATTATGGTGATGATCTCCGTCGCGACTATGAGACTGATATTCTCGGGCAATTGGTAGTTAAAGAAATAAGCGTTTATAGCACTTCAAAAACTCTAAAAGAAAAACCTGAAAAGGCTGGAGATAAAGAAACCCATAAAATTGCTTTTCTTGTAGATTCTTTAAAGCATCCCGAAGAAGTCAAAATACTTCGGGCAGTCTATAGGAATATGTTTTTTTTATTTGGAATATTTTGCTCAGCAGATATCAGAAGAAGCAACTTGGAAGGAAAAGATATCAAAGGCTCTGATGCAGAAATAATCATGGAACGTGATAAAGATGAAAAAACGGAATATGGCCAGAAATTAAATGACACCTTACAATATGCGGATTTTTTCATTAACAATAACAATCCCAAAGCTCGGCCTATTGAAAGATTTTTGAGTTTAATCATGGCAGCTGACTTGAGTTTAACGCCCACCCAGGATGAATTTGCTATGTATGTGGCACAGTCGGCAGCTCTACGTTCTGGCTGTCTATCACGTCAGATTGGCGCAGCAATCCTTAATAAGGATGGCGAAATTATATCAACTGGCCATAATGATGTCCCCAAAAGCGGAGGTGGCCTTTATAGCGCCGAAGATAGTGGATGTGACAAGAGATGTATTGCTACTGATGGTTTATGTAAATCGTACGAAAGGAAAGAAAAAATTAAGGATAGGATCAAGGAAGTGTTATCAGAAGAATTCGAGGATCAAGAAAAACTGGATCAGTTAGCTGAAAAGATTTCTACTAAGTCAAGAATTGATGATCTTATCGAGTTTTCAAGGGCTGTTCATGCTGAAATGGAAGCAATCGTATCAGCAGCGAGAGTAGGAATCTCTGTCCAAGGCAGCACATTATATTGCACAACGTTTCCTTGCCATCATTGTGCACGCCACATCATAGCTGCGGGTATCGGGAAGGTCATATTTATTGAACCTTATGAGAAAAGTCTCGCTCTCCGACTTCATGCCGATTCATTAATATTAGAACCTTCTACGAGGGATGACTCAAAAGTCACAATTTCACATTTTGAAGGCGTAGCACCAAGACAATATATAAATTTATTCAAAATTAGTGAAAGAAAGCATAAAGGGAAAGCTATTACATTAAGTCCCGGTGATACTATGCCAGCATTGCCAGAATACTTAGATGCTTGGCAAGAAGTCGAAGCAAAGATCGTAGAATATGTGGAAAATCTCGGATTCAAAGAATAGATTTACTAATATGACATTTTGTAGTATACTTTTTAAAAATGGGAAGGGTGAATGGGCAATGAAAAAGATTAGAGGTAAGGTTAATATGGATACTTGTGACCTTTTTTCTTATCAAGAATTAAAAGCTAAAGACACTTCTCCCGCTCACAATGTTGTGTGCTTTCATACAGTTGGTTCTAAATTGCGTGCGGCCAAAGAATCCAACCTAACTAAAGATGCTATAAATGTTATATTAGAGCGTGCAAAAAAAATAGATTGGAAGATTTGAACAAATCTGAACTTTCCACCACGAAAGAAAAAACTCCGCTTTAGAAGCGCACGAATATTTTTTGGGAATCGGTAACTGGATGGTTCGGAGCCTATCCCGGCTGTGAGAATCTCCATGAGCTATGGCTCACAAAGAGGCATGAAAGTCCCCCAAAGACTGTCATTACTGCAGTCTGTTAGCGGGAATCCAAAGTGTTTAAATTTTAGCTGGCTCCCTGGATCCCCGATAAAGGAACTGGGGATGACCGACTTTCGAGACAATGACAAAAGGTATTAACTTTGATTGGCGTGCCCTGTATATTGTAAAACTTGACATTTATACCAGTCCTTATGTTTTCATA
This sequence comes from Nitrospirota bacterium, assembly GCA_963796345.1. GTDB lineage: Bacteria > Nitrospirota > Thermodesulfovibrionia > Thermodesulfovibrionales > Dissulfurispiraceae > JADFXI01. The sequence goes on from CAWCLI010000016.1 coordinate 153,941, forward strand.
TTAGCAGTTAATTAGGCGCCGAAAGGCTTAAAAGGGAATCCCGTGAAGCAGCTGACGCTGAATCGGGAGCGGTCCCGCCGCTGTAACCGGGGACGAAAAGCCGACACTGCCACTGGTAGAGATACCGGGAAGGCCGGCAAGTAGAATGATCCGGGAGCCAGAAGACCTGCCTGAAGACAGAAGCCGGAAGACAACTGTTGTCTTCTAAGGTAGCCTTCTCGCGGATGGAAGGCGGGGATGAAGCGAATCAGGGTGCAATCCTCAAGACACGAGTCTTGGGGATTTTTTATTTTAAGGAGGCATAAGGTATGACACAATTGGAAAGAGCGGCTAAAGGGGAAGTTACAGAGGAGATCAGAACAGTCGCCTCAGGCGAGGGGGTTGATCACGATATCGTCAGGAAAAATGTTGCTGCAGGGAAAATAGTCATTCCGGCCAACAGGAACCGGCTAAAAAGGATTACGGGTATCGGCAAGGGATTGAGGACAAAGGTGAATGCCTCTATCGGGTCATCCACGGATATCGCGGATGTCAGGATGGAAGTGGAAAAAGCGGAGATAGCTGAAAAATACGGTGCGGATACATTGATGGATCTGAGCGTCGGCGGGGACATACCGGGAATCAGGAAAGCGGTAATGGATGCCATCAGTCTTCCGGTAGGCACGGTACCGTTGTATGAGGCCTTTGCTATTGCTATTGAAAAGTATGGGGCTGCTGTCAAAATGCCTGCAGAGCTCCTTTTTGAAATTACGGAAAAGCAGTGCGAGGAGGGAGTGGCTTTCATGGCAATCCACTGCGGCATCAACAGAAAGACCGTTGAGATGCTCAGGAAACAGCACTACCGATACGGGGGCCTTGTTTCAAAGGGAGGTTCTTACCTGGTCGCATGGATGGAGCACAATAAAAAAGAGAATCCCCTCTATGAGCATTTCGACAGGGTGGTGGACATTCTTAAAAAACATGACACGGTCCTAAGCCTCGGCAACGGGTTTCGCGCAGGCGCCATTCATGATGCAACCGACAGAGTGCAGATTCAGGAACTGCTCATAAACTGTGAGCTCGCGGAACTCGGCAGGGAGCAGGGATGCCAGACAATGGTCGAAGGCCCCGGCCATGTGCCGATCAATGAGATAGAGGCCAACATTATTATGGAAAAGAAGATGAGCGGCGAATCCCCCTTTTATATGCTGGGTCCGATTACAACGGATATAGCGCCTGGCTACGACCATATCACAGCCGCAATAGGCGCATCGCTTTCATCGGCATACGGTGCTGATTTCATCTGCTATGTTACCCCTTCCGAGCACCTGGGGCTTCCTTTTCCGGAAGATGTGCGCGAGGGGGTCATCGCATCCCGGATAGCCGCGCATATCGGCGATATGATAAAGCACAAAAACATGGATGCCGACAAGGCAATGGCGAAGGCACGAAGGGACATGCAGTGGCAGACCCAGTTCTCGCTGTCTATTGATGCCGAGAGGGCAAGGGAAATCAAAAGCAAGCGTGGGAACGGCAGCGACAACTCCTGTACCATGTGTGGAAAGTTTTGCGCGAATGATATACTTAAGAATATGTTTACCGGTGATATGAAGGGGTCCGATAAGCATTAAATGGCGACCGGCGAAAAAAAGACCGTTTTTATCCTGGGAGGGGCCAGGAGCGGCAAGAGCGAATTCGCTTTGAAAACCGCATCCTGCGTTCCCGGAAGGAAGGCGTTTATTGCCACGGCGCAGGCCCTGGATGACGAGATGGAACTGAGGATTGCACGCCATAAGGCCGAGCGTTCCGATGAATGGCAGGCGTTTGAGGAGCCGGTAGACATCGGGGACCTGATTGCAGAAATTCACGGCAACTATGAGGTCCTCGTCATTGACTGTCTTACGCTTTGGGTAACTAATCTCATGCTCGGGAATTGCGATATTGAAAATAAATCAAGGTTATTCATTGATGCTCTTTCCGGCTGTCTTTCGTCGGTGTTTGTCGTCTCTAACGAGGTTGGTCTTGGAATTGTTCCCGATAACAGGCTGGCACGGGAATTCAGGGACATTGCAGGCGCGTTGAACCGGAAAGTTGCCGAAGTGGCGGATGAAGTTTATTTTGTTGCGGCGGGGTTACCCCTCCGGATGAAATAGCTTTTTTGCCTTTAACGCAGTACGCTGAACGCTATAACGCATTTAGGGGGGGGAGTATATGGATGTGCTGGGCAGTACAGTTAGTAGCATTGGGGAGATCAACGAGGAATTCTATGCGATTGCTCAGAAGCGCCTGGACAATCTCACGAAGCCGCCGGGCAGCCTCGGCAGACTCGAGGAATTTGCTCGCAGGCTTGTTGCCATTACCGAAAATAAAACTCCTATTCTGGACAAAAAAGTGGTCTTCACTTTTGCCGGAGACCATGGAGTCACCGAGGAAGGTGTATCCGCCTATCCTAAAGAGGTGACCGCGCAAATGGTCCTGAATTTTATCAGAGGCGGGGCAGGCATAAATGTTCTTGCACGTCACGCAGGGGCTGAAGTGGTTGTGGTGGACATCGGAGTAGATTATGATTTCAAAGAACTTGACGGACTTATGAAAATGAAAGTGGTGAGAGGCACAAGAAATTTTGCCAAAGGGCCTGCGATGACAAAAGAAGAGGCTGTCAAATGCATCGAAACCGGCATTAAGCTGGCAGAGGGATATGCAATCAAAGGGTATAAAATATTCGGCACCGGGGACATGGGCATCGGCAATACTACTCCATCAAGCGCCATTGCAGCCGTGCTTACCGGCAAAACGGTTGCATCGGTCACCGGCAAGGGCACCGGCATCAGTGATGCTGCGCTCAAAAATAAGATCAGGACAATCGAAAAGGGCATCAGTATAAATGGGCCAAATCCGAAAGACGCGATAGATGTGCTTTCAAAAGTCGGCGGAGCGGAGATCGGTGGCATCGCCGGGTTGATACTCGGTGCAGCGGCCAACAAAGTCCCTGTAGTAATCGACGGACTGATCTCGACTGCAGGCGCCATGATTGCGTATACGATTGAACCAAAGGTCAGCGGCTACCTGTTTGCGGCCCATAATTCCGTGGAAGTAGGCCATAAGGCAATGCTCGATGCTATGGGACTCCAGCCTATTGTCGACCTGAATCTCAGGCTTGGCGAAGGCACAGGGGCAGCCGTCGCCATGCTTATCATAGAGGCCGGACTCAAGATTTACAGGGAAATGGCGACCTTCGGCGACGCGGGCGTGTCTGACGAGATAATCAACTAATGAAACAGATGCTGCTTGCGATCCAGTTTCTCACAATTATACCGGTAAGGGTCAAGGGTATGTGTTCCGATGATGAGTTGGCGCATTCCACATCCTTTTTCCCTCTTGCGGGCGCGCTGCAGGGCATCCTAATGGCACTGGCCGCTTTTGCTGGAATGAAAATATTTCCCGTTGAGATAACGAGCTGTCTCGTGATCGTCGTTCTTTTGTTGTCCAACGGCGGTTTTGATCTGGACGGGCTGATCGATACCTTTGATGCGCTGGCTGTCAAGTCGACGGGAGATAAGGAGCGCGACCGGGAGAAGCGGCTTTTGGTGATGAAAGACAGCTCAATAGGGGCAGTCGGAGCGATTGCGCTGGTTATGACCATCCTTTTAAAATTCGTACTGCTTAATCAGCTGTTCCGTACCTTTACTATCCAGGCGGCGCTTTTGTTCCTTTTTATTATGCCGGTTTTCTCGAAGTGGGTGACTGTAATTGCGATGTTTCACGGTCATCCCGCGCGAAAAGACGGCCTCGGAAGCATTTTTATCGGCAGAGTGGGTTATAAACAGGTGATTTTCTCTTCATTGTTTTTATTCGTGCTTTATATGAGCGCTGCCGGACTATATCTTTATCCGGCTTACGATACGTGGGGAATAGTGCTGTTTGCCGTGCTCTTCATCGTTCTCTACCTGCTTGCACTTATGACCGTATGGTTCTCCATGAAGAAGTTCGGAGGCCTTACCGGGGACCATTTCGGGGCGCTCAGTGAAATTGCGGAAATACTTTTATTGGCGGTGGTGCCGGTATGGCTACAATACTCTACCTGATCAGGCACGGGGAAACTGTGGGAGGCGAGGCAAAACGCTATAAAGGGAGTCTCGACGAACCACTGTCCGGGCGCGGCATTGCTCAGATAAGGGAAGTGTCGGCCTTTATCGCAAAAAAAGCGGAACTGTCCGCGGTTTACTGCTCCGGCCTGAGCAGGGCGCTGAAAAGCGCAGAAATCATTGCTGAACCATATGGCCTGAAGCCGATGATTACCAACGATCTCCGGGAGAGAAGTTTCGGCTTATGGGAAGGTATGACGTTTAGCGAAATAAAGGAGACGTATCCTGCGGAATTCGAAGCATGGGCTTCCAATCCTTTAAGTCATAGTCCGGTCAATGGCGAGAACACATTGGAGGTATATGACAGGACAACCAGGGCACTGGATCTCATAATCAATAAACATAACGCTTCAGGCGGTCACTCCGGTACAGACAACATTGCAATTGTCGCCCATGGAGGAGTGAATAGAATAATCCTTTGCCATCTTATGGGCGTCCCTCTTGAGAATTTTTTCAGGATCGAACAGGACTATGCTGCAGTCAATATTATCGAATTCTGGGACCGGTATCCTGTAATCAAACTGCTGAACGGAGGGCCGGTTGGCTAGGGCCTTGATGGTGCAGGGAACAGGCTCCGGCGCAGGCAAAAGCCTCATTGCTGCTGCCCTGTGCAGGATTTTCAGGGACAAGGGAGTCGACGTTGCCCCTTTCAAGGCTCAGAACATGGCGCTCAATTCGGCGATAACGCGGGACGGCGGGGAGATGGGAAGGGCCCAGGTATTGCAGGCGGAAGCGGCAAGGGTGGAGCCGACAATCGATATGAATCCGATATTGCTGAAGGCGTCGGGAGAGACGGGGTCTCAGGTCATCATTCATGGCAAGGTCCATGCCTGCATGAAGGCGCAAGAATATTATGCTTTTAAAAAAACAGCATGGGAGGCGGTCAAGGAATCTTACGACCGTCTGTCACGGCGCTACGAACTGATTGTCCTTGAAGGTGCAGGGAGCCCCGCGGAAATAAACCTGATGGACGTAGATATCGTCAATATGGCTGCTGCCAAATATGCGAAGGCACCTGTACTTCTCGTAGGTGATATAGACAAGGGGGGTGTTTTCGCTTCACTGTACGGAACGGTCAAGCTTCTCGGCAGGCAGAGCAGTTTTATCAAAGGATTCATTATAAATAAATTTCGTGGAGACCTGGCAATACTCGGGCCCGGGCTCGACCAGATACGTGAAAAAACAGGAAAACCTGTCATCGGAGTGCTGCCGTATATTTACGATATCGGCCTTCCGGAAGAGGATGGTCTGGCGCTCCAGAGAGTTTCAAATTTCAAATGCCGGACCTCAAATACCGAAAAGATTAAAGTTGTAGTGGTAAGACTTAAATATATGTCTAATTTTACCGATTTCGATCCGCTCCCTCATGAACCCGATGTGGAACTTATCTACTCGGCAAATACCGCTGAAATAGAAAACGCGGACATCGTTATTATTCCCGGTTCGAAGAATACTGTGCAAGATCTCCTGCTGCTGAGGGAATACGGTCTTGATGCCGGCATAAAACGCGCGCATGCCAGGGGCATCCAGATTATAGGTATGTGCGGCGGCTACCAGATGTTAGGCAAGAAGATTTTCGACCCTTATGGCGTCGAAAGCGGTAACAAAGCAATTGACGGACTGGGGTTGCTCGATATTGAGACTGTTTTTGAAAGAAAGAAAACAACATGCCGGGTTGAAGCAGAGTGCCTGCTTCCAGGCATATGCCCTTCCGGTTCACAGCCTCTCCAGGGATATGAGATACACATGGGAGAAAGCAAAGGCGATATAGGGGTATTTAAACTGAAAAGATATTCGTCAAACGCTGAACACTGTACTCTGAACTCCGGTCCCTTTTTTGACGGCTCACAAAAGGGAAACTGCCTTGGGACGTATCTTCACGGGATTTTTGATAACGATTTGTTCAGGAGAGGCATTATCAATGTTGTCCGGACGCGGAAAGGGCTGCAGCCGCTGAACGATGCCTGCTCGTATGGAGAAATAAAGGAAAACGCTCTTAACACACTTGCGGACATCGTCAGGGAGCATCTTGATATGAAATTTATAGAGAGGCTGGCCGGCTTATGATTGGGCCTATGCAACTTCTTCTCGCATTTTTCCTGGACGTAATGATCGGAGACCCCCAATGGCTTCCTCATCCTGTCAGGACCATCGGCAAGGGCATCAGCAGGGCCGAACGTTTTTTGAGGGCCCGTGCCGCTTCTCCATCCGGCGAAAAGATGGCGGGAATACTTCTCGTGCTGCTGATTACAGTGCCGGCATTCCTTATAACAGTGCTCATTCTTGTTATTTTACGGCTGCTGACCGGTAATGCAGGAAGAATCGCAGGTATGGCCGTAATTGTCTATCTCACGGCAACGACATTAGCAATCCGCGGGCTTATCGTATCTTCGCAGGCCGTTATCCGGCCTGTAAAAGAGGGAGACATTGAAATGGCGAGGCGCAACCTGAGCATGATTGTTGGACGGGATACGCGTAGTCTTTCCGGCAAAGACATTCTGAAGGCGACGATGGAGACCCTTGCAGAGAACCTCTCTGATGGATTCATAGCCCCGCTCTTCTACCTGGTAATCGGAGGCCTGCCTCTTGCTGTTGCCTATAAGGCGATCAATACGCTGGACTCTATGGTAGGATATAACAACGACACATACCGCCATTTTGGCTGGGCAGCAGCCCGCTTCGATGATATCGCCAACTATTTGCCTGCCAGGTTCACCGGTATATTGATTGTCTGTGCAGCTTTTCTTGCTGCGCTTTTTAAGGACACTGGCCGGGCACTTACTGTTGCGTGTCATTCCTTCACTACGATGTGCCGCGACGGCAGAAAGCACCTCAGTCCCAACAGCGGCATACCTGAGGCTGCTATGGCAGGCGCACTCGGCATCAGGATGGGAGGACCGTCCAGTTATGGAGGCGTCATCGTGGATAAACCATACATCGGAGAGACGGGGACAGGAGAGGCCGAAGGCGATTACCTGGCCGCTTCTGAAAAAGCGATCTGCATAGCTGGAATAGCCTCTTTGGTCGGCGTTGGTATTGCGGCGCTGATCTTAACGGCAAGGAGGACAACCTGATGGAAGGGCCTCATGGCGGTAATATTTACAGGGCTGCCGGACAATTGGGAGTGAAAGAATCCGAAATAATTGATTTCAGCGCTTCGATCAACCCTCTCGGCATCCCTAAAAGTGTGATGGCGGGAATCAAAGATGAAATGAGATTCCTCAATAACTATCCGGACCCTGACGCAAAACAATTCACGCTTGCCCTTGCAAGGAATTTTGCGGTCAACCCGGAATCCATTATGTGCGGGAACGGCAGCACAGAGCTCATTTACCTTGTTGTCAGGGCACTTAATCCGAAAAGGATACTTGTTCCAGCTCCAACATTCTCGGAATACGAGCGGGCAGCCGGGGACGGAAGGGATGTTATCCATTTCAAGCTCAATGCAAAAGACGACTTTGCGGTCAACCCGGACGCTTTTATCACCGCAATGGCCGGGGGCGGGAATTCAGCGTCTTACAAAATGGCACTCACAACTTCTGTCGATATGGCATTTTTATGCAATCCCAACAATCCGACCGGGGGCATCGTAAGAAAGTCCGATATGCTGAGGATTGCGGAAGCAGCCAGGGACCTTAAATGCCATCTCGTTATTGACGAGGCTTTTATTGATTTCACGCCGGATGAGTCACTGATAAACGAAGTTGAGGAAAACCCATACATTATTGTTCTCAGATCTCTGACAAAGTTCTATGCCCTTTCAGGCCTGAGGGTGGGGTACGGGGTATTCCCGCTGCCGTTGATCGACACAATGAGGAAACACAAGGAGCCGTGGACTGTGAATACGCTTGCGCAAGTGGCCGGGATTGAATCACTTAAGGACGAGGCATATAAAGCGGACACTTTCAAAATTATAAGAAGCGAGAAGAAAACCCTTGAAGACGGATTCAAGCTTCTGAAAATACGCTATTCCCCCTCGGCTGCCAATTTTTATCTCGTACAGCTTGATAAGGCCCAGGATGTCATGAACGCCCTTTATGAAAAGGGTATTCTCATAAGGGATTGTTCAAATTTCAGGAATCTCGGCGGGGCATATGCCAGGATAGCGGTTAAATCGAACCGTGACAACATGCGCCTGCTGAAGGAACTGGCGAATATATGAAAGGCTTGGTGATAGCCGGCACGCATAGCGGCTGTGGCAAGACAACGGTGACACTTGGGCTCCTCGCAGCGCTCAAGAAAACTGGGCTGGAAGTCCAGCCGTTCAAGGCCGGGCCTGATTTCATTGATACGGGGCTTCACCGGCTTATCACCGGCAGGCCCTCAAGAAACCTGGATCTGTGGATGTGCGGTAAGCAGTCTGTGGCTGAAGCCTTCAAAAGGCACTCGACCCATGCCGACATGGCTGTTATAGAAGGAGTTATGGGGATGTATGACGGCGAATACAGCACTGCGGTCCTGGCATCGACCCTCGGCGTGCCGGTTGTCCTTGTTGTGGACTCATATGGGTTAGCCGAAAGTGCTGGGTCGATTGTTAGAGGCTTTGCCTTTTCTGCTCCGATTTCCGGTATTATTTTTAACAGGGTCGCTTCTGATACCCATTTTGAAAGGCTTAAGAATAGTGTTCAGGATATTCCTGTTTTGGGATACCTGCCCAGGGATTTGAACTTCGAGATCCCGCATCGCCATCTTGGTCTCGTTGTTGCCGAAGAAGCACCTATTTCCCCGGATAGCATCGAGAGGCTTGCCGCTGCCGTATTGAGGCATATAGATATCGATGCGATTGTTTCGCTAAGTCGGCAGTGTAATGAAGGATGTGTCTCTTCCGCTCAGGCGCTGAGTCTTGACAGTTCTATCGACTCGTGCGCTACACAGGTTCCTGTCGTAAAAATCGCGGTTGCCTGTGACCGTGCATTCTGTTTCTATTATGAGGATAACCTTGATCTCCTCAGGATGGCCGGCGCGGAACTTATTTTTTTCAGTCCCCTTTCGGAACTGCGGATACCGCCGGATGCGGATGCTGTTTATTTAGGGGGAGGGTACCCGGAATTGTACGCCGCGGCGCTGGCCGGCAACGCCTCTATGCTAGATTCGGTCAATACCTGGGCAGCATCAGGAAAACCTGTTTATGCCGAGTGCGGGGGGCTCATGTATCTTTCACAAGGCATACATGATTTCGACGGAAACTTTTTTAAAATGACTGGAGTCTTCCCCTTTGAGACACGAATGAGAAAAGGAAGGTCGCATCTCGGTTACAGGGAGATAATGCTGGAAAGCGACTGTATTCTGGGCAAAGAGGGGGAAAGAATCAGAGGGCACGAATTTCATTACTCCGAGATAGTTGCCGGGAGCCTTGATAATCCGGCCTCCCGGTCTTTGGAACCCGAACGAATATATTCGGTCCGGGACAGATCAGATGAGAAACTTCCGGACGAAGGTTATGGCGTTAAAAGGACACTTGCCAGCTATGTTCACCTTCATTTTGCCGGCAACAGGTCAATTGCAGATAATTTCGTAAAATATATAAAGGAGTCATAATTTTGCTATGGATGAGAGCATAATACTTATAGGCCACGGCAGCCCAAGGAAAGACGCAAATAACCTCGAACTTATGGTAACCATGCTGCACAGTATGATTCACCCCGGCTGCAGTGATGAGTGCGTTACTTCTTCCTACCTCCAGTTTGCGGAGCCGGATATTATGACGACAATCAGGGGTCTTGTGAAGGGCGGTTCAAAAAGGATTATCCTTCACCCTTTCTTTCTGAACGCCGGGATGCACGTGACCAAAGACATTCCCGAATTGATCAAAGAGGCTGTGGAGTTGTTTCCTGCCGTGGAATTCATTTATACGGAACCGCTCGGCATACACGAAAAACTGGCCCAGATAGTGATGGAACGGATCGGTGCTGTTACCCCATTGGCCCCTGAAGAGATAGAAAGAAGGAGTTTTGAAATACTCTCGGAGGAAGCCGACCTGAACTCGGTCCCCGCAGAGCAGCTTCCCATAGTTCAGAGGGTCATCCATGCCACTGCCGACTTCGAGTTCAAAAAAACACTTGTTTTCCATCCCGGTGCAATTGCAACCGGTATCAGGGCAATAAGAGAAGGGAAAGATATTCTTGCTGACGTGGAGATGGTAAGGACCGGGATCAATAAGCGGCTTCTTGAGCGATGGGGAGGCAAGGTAGTCTGCTCTATTGCAGAGGAAGACGTAGTTCGCTTGTCCAAAGAAACAGGCAGAACGCGTGCTGAAATCGCTATTGAAAAAGGAATCGGCGAGAACGTCGGAATCATCGCCATCGGCAACGCGCCCACCGCGCTGTTGCGCGTAATGGAACTCCTCAGGGAATTCTTCTTCCCCGGTTCCCCTGGTGATCGGTGTGCCGGTCGGATTCGTAAAGGCATTCGAGTCTAAGGCAATACTTGCGGGACAGAAGTTCCCGTTTATAACAAACCTGAGCAGAAAGGGCGGGACCCCTGTTGCAGTGGCAATAGTCAACGCTCTGCTGAAGATGGCTGCGGAAGAATAATGAAAAACGATCTCGTAAAAAGTCCATGCAGGCGTTGTTGGAGGTTTTGCCGCGGGATATTACCGGAGAATGCTTACCGAACCAAATGCCTTGAAAAAAGAGGATAGAAAAGAATGAATAGGGAGTATTTCTCCGAAGATTTCAGGAAGCATCACCTGTTGACCGGCATTGATGCACGCGTGAAGTTCATTGTTGCCATTGCCGTTCTGATAATGGTCATAAGTTACAAGGGATTTGTTTTCCCTGTGGCAGTAGTGCTTTTGAACATCGGCCTGTGCATGAAAATGAAAGTGCCCCTCAGGGCTTTAATCCTCAGGTTATCGGAGCCCCTGGCTATCGTATTGGTCCTCATACTGCTCAAATTCCTGTTCTCCGGGAGGGAAGCGCTTTTCTCTATTTCCCTTTTTGGACTATCTGTCACCGGGCATAAAGACGGGCTTATCGAGGGACTTATGATTGCCGGCAGGGTCCTTGGCGCGGTTTCAGTAATAGCAGTTCTCGGTTTCTCCACACCCTTTACAGAGCTAATGTCGGGGCTTTCATGGATGAGGATGCCGAAGGGGTTTATAGAGGTATTGATGTTTGCGTACCGGTACATTTTTGTTCTTTTTGAGGATGCGATGGTGATCTATAATGCGCAGAAGAACCGTCTCGGGTATTGCAGTGTCCGGCGTGGTTTGAGCTCTTTCGGCACTCTTGCCGGCTCCCTTATACTCAAGGCCTTTGATCACAGCCAGAATACCACGGTAGCAATGGTCCAGAGGGGATATGACGGCAATATGCCGTTGTTAAAACATAAGCCCTTCAAGTTGTCGGAGGTCGTTGCCTCCGCACTTTTCATCGTTGCAATGGGATGCATATGGACTCTCAGGTAAGGCTCTCGGCGGATGTAAAATCTTTTTGCTATCCTGACGGTACGCAGGCGATGCACGATATCAGCCTGAAGGTGAAAAGGGCGGAATTTACCGGCATACTGGGGTCGAACGGTTCGGGGAAGACCACTCTTTTGAAGATCATGGACGGTCTTTTGAAGGATTTCGAGGGTTCGGTTCAACTCGACGGCAGAAATATAAGGAAATTATCGCCGAAAGATATTTATAAAAAAGTAGGTCTGTTTTTTCAGAATCCTGATGACCAGCTCTTTGCCCCGACTGTTTACGAGGACGTTGCTTTCGGCCCTATGAATATGGGGTTCCCGGAACATGAAGTGGCTGCCAGAATCAGCGCTGCCCTGCGTGATGTGGATATGGAGGGATACGCGAAAAAATCCATTCACGCGTTGAGCTTCGGACAAAAAAAACGGATATGCATCGCCGGGCTGCTGGCAATGGGACACGAGGTGCTGCTGCTCGATGAGCCTACAGCCGGGCTTGATCCTATGGGAGAATACAAAATGATGAACCTCCTGACAAAGCTGAACACGGAAAAGGGAGTAACAATAATCATGGCGACCCACAGCGTTGATTTGGTGCCCCTGTTCCTTCACCGGCTCTATATTTTAAGCAATGGAACAATTATAAGGGGCGGGGTCCCCGAGGATGTTTTTGACACTCCCGAGGATATGGCTAAAATCAGGTTGAGGCTGCCCCAGGTGGCCGAGCTTATTTACCGCCTGAAGCACGAAGATAAGGTCCCATTCGGGAAGATGCCGCTCACTATAGGCGAGGCGCGGAGAGAAATAATAAAAAAGATAGGCGAAAGGCAATAGGCAATGGGCTATAGGCAAAAACAGACAGCTAAAAGACAAAAAGGACGGGCGATAGACAATATGCTGCGGGCTATTCACTATAAAGATTTTGTTTTGCAGTTGCCTATAGCCTATTGCCTATCGCCCATTGCCTGGTTTTATTATGCGTAAAGGATACATTCAGGTATACACGGGCACCAGCAAAGGGAAGACAACCGCTGCATTGGGCCTTGTTTTAAGGGCGGCGGGCGCCGGCCTCAGGGTGTTTTTTGGACAATTCGTCAAACAGCGCCGCTGCGGCGAGCATAAAGCGCTGGAGCGGTTCAGCGATCTTGTTACTGTTAAGCAATATGGCAAAGGCTTTATAAGAGGTGGAAAACCGGGGAAAGCCGATTTTGAAGCTGCTGAAAAGGGATTTAAAGACGCAAAAGAGATTATTGCATCCGGGAGTTATGATGTTGTAATACTCGATGAAATCAATATCGCTGTTTACTACGGGCTGGTGAACATCGACGAACTCCTCGAAGTTATGGAAAGGAAACCTGAAGGGGTCGAACTGGTCCTCACCGGAAGGTACGCTGACAGCAGGGTTATCGAGAAGGCGGACCTTGTTACGGAAATGAAGGAGATCAAGCATTATTCAAGCAGCGGGGTGAAGGCGAGAGCAGGCATAGAATGCTGAGGAAGAGACTCCGTTCAGGGTATACAACGGGCGCCTGTGCCGCTGCTGCCGCCAAAGCAGCTACTTTGCTCGTAATGCGTAATGCGTTATGCGTGACGGGTGGGTCTCCAATCACGGCTGTTGAGATTCCATTTCCCGATGGCAGCAGGGTCAGCTTCACAATCCAGAGATCAGGCGTGCTAAATGATAATCAAATTGCCTGGGCATCCGTGATTAAGGATGCCGGCGACGACCCTGATGTGACAAACGGGGCCGAGATTATTGCGGAAGCCGCACTATTGCCTTCAAATTCCTCATCACTGATTATAAAGGGCGGGAAAGGGGTCGGCATTGTCACCAAACCCGGCCTTCCGGTGAGAATCGGGGAATCTGCAATTAATCCCGTCCCAAGGAAGATGATAAGTGAGGCGATAATGGAAGCCCTGGCAGGGCAGGCCGGCAAGCTGGTAATCGAAATAACTATCTCGGTCACAGACGGGGAAGAACTTGCAAAAAAAACGTTGAATGCCCGGCTGGGCATCAGCGGAGGGATATCGATCCTAGGCACTACCGGCATTGTGCGGCCTGTATCCGCGGACGCATGGACAGCCACTATATCCACGTCGATGGATGTAGCGAAGGCCATGGGATACGACAGCATCGTGCTTTCCGCGGGCAGGGCGTCTGAAAAGGCACATATGAGAAGATTTGCGTTTCCCGATGAATCATATGTAATGATGGGCGACTATCTCGAATTCGCGCTTCTGGATGCTGTGCGCCACGGCTTCAGCTCTGTTCACCTCTGTGCCCAGTGGGCCAAGATGCTCAAGATCGCGATGGCAACTCCTCAAACCCACGTCCGTCATGGGGCGATAGTCATGAAAAGGGCTGTAGAGTTGCTGCGCTCTTTAGGAATCGATATTCCGGAAGAAATAGAATTCAATACAGCCAGAGAGGTTTTTGATTTTATACATTCGTCGTGCGCCGGCCGTTGCCGGACACTGTTTTCGGATGTCTGTTCCAGGGCCGGGGAATACGCTGAAACAATCACATCAGGAATCCCGGTTGCTGTCCACCTTGTATCATATGGGGGTGATATTATTGCAAGCAGCGATGAGTAAATTTTTCGTCATAGGAATCGGATATAAGCCGTTCGATAAGAGGGCGCATGAAATTATTTCACGAGCTGACGTTATTCTCGCGTCCCAAAGGCTCATGGAAGTCTTCAAACGGTATGAGGAATTCGATGCTGTAAAAGATAAAGTCATCGTGCTGAATATCAATGAGACAATTGAGTTCATACGCAGCAATTATAAAACTAAAAGGGTTGTACTGATAGCCTCCGGCGACCCCCTGTTTTCGGGTATCGGGAGGAGGGCAATTGATGAGTTCGGCAAAGATGCGGTAGAAATAGTTCCTGAGCTGTCAAGCATTCAGATAGCGTTTTCGAGGATAAAAGAGCCGTGGGATGATGCATTTCTGATCAGCCTTCACGGAGGGCCTGATCCCGCAAAGAGAAGACGATTGCCGTATGAAATACAGGACATTCCATTTTTAGTTGAGAGGCATAATAAAGTCGCCATTCTGACAGACAAAGAAAACAATCCGGCGGAGATTGCCAAAGCCGTCGGCATGTCGCCCGTCTCCCATGATCTGTCGGCCATATTTTATGTCTGTGAAAGACTCGGGTATGATGACGAGAAAATTACAAGTGGACCACCTGAAGAAATTGCGGGGATATCGTTTTCTGAACCGAATGTTGTGATAATACAGAGGACGGATGACAAAAGACAGGTGACAGATAAAGGGACAAAGATTCTTCACAGTTTCGGCCTTGGCGAGGACGAGATTGTGCATTCGAGAGGGCTTATAACGAAGGATGAGGTCAGGGCAGCGGCCATCCATAAATTAAGACTGCCGCAGACAGGCGTATTCTGGGACATAGGCGCGGGATCGGGGTCCATATCCCTTGAAGCTGCCCGGATGTTTCCGGGCTTGAAGGTGTTTGCCGTCGAGAAGAACGAGGAACAGGTAAGCAATATCAGAAGGAACAGAATCCGCTTTGAAGTTCCGAACATCGAAATTATCGAGGGTGTTGCACCGGATGCTTTAAATGGACTCCCCTCTCCGGAGAGGGTTTTTATCGGGGGCAGCGGCGGTGCACTCGAAGAGATAATACGGGACGTGAGCCTTAGAATGGCCTCCGGGACTTCTGGAATTATTGTGGTGAATATTACTAAAATAGATTCTTTACACCAGGCAATCGAGGCGCTGAAGAGAGCGGGATACGCTGCGGACATCTCCCAGGTCGCTGTCTCAAGGATGCGGGCCATTGGAGAGGGGGCATACCTATCGCCGCTGAACCCGGTATTCATATTAAGGGGTAAGAAGTCATGACAGGCACTCTTTATGTTATAGGGGTTGGTCCCGGAGATCCGGAGCACCTGACACTGAAAGCGGTAAGGATTCTCAAAGCTGTAAAATGCATTTGCGTTCCCAAGGGCAGGGAAGAAGGCAGCAGCATGGCATTGAACATAGTAAAAAAAGTGGTCGATCTGGACGGCAAGGAGATAATCGAGGCGCATTTCCCCATGAGAAAAACAAAGGCCTCAGCACATGCCGGCGAACTGGATACAAAATGGAACGAGACAGTGGAAACAGTCATGGGCATCCTCGGCAGAGGCACTGATATGGCATTTATTACTATAGGAGATCCCACTATTTACAGCACTTTTTTTTACCTGTATGACCGTCTCCTTGAGCTCAACCCTTCGCTTCCGGTCGAGATAGTTCCCGGCATATCGTCGATCACGGCTTCAGCCGCGAGGGCAAAAATTTCCCTGGGGCTGGCTGATGAAAAGATTGCTGTCCTGCCTGCGACGTATGTGCATAATATCGGCGTGGTGCTTGAGTATTTTGACACTGTAGTCCTTATGAAGGTCCATAAGGTATTTGACAATATCCTCGCAGAACTGGATGCCGCAGGTCTTACGGACAGATCTTTTTTTGTTTCGAGGGCCGGCTTGCATGACGAGGAAGTGGTGCGTAATATCAGCTCGCTGAAAGGCAGGGAACTTAATTATTTTTCGATGGTGATTATTAAAAAATGAATAGTGACGATCTGCGCTTTTTCAAACAGTGGTTTTCCGATTACTGCGCCTCTTTTCATACGCCCGATGATGAAGACCTGCGGAACATTATGCTTAAAGAGAAGCACACTGAAAATGTCTGCGCGCATATCCTTAATATCGCCCGGGATGAATCGCTTGACTCAGGCGATGCAATGGTTGCGGAAACAGTTGCGCTTTTTCATGATGTGGGGAGATTTCCCCAGTACGCCGAATATAAAACATTCAGGGACCGCGATTCCGTAAATCATGGGGAACTGGGGCTGAAGTGCTGGCAGGTTCAGGTATACTTAAAAACATCCCGGTCCGGGAGCAGGAAATAATTACTGCTTCAGTCAAATTCCATAATGCCTTCAGGATACCGGATTTGGAAAACAGCGACAGCATCTTTTTTTTAAAGCTGGTCCGCGATGCCGACAAGCTCGATATCTGGCGTATTTTTGTTGAATACTATACTCAGGTCCCCCTGTCTGAAAGGCCGTCCGCCGTGGGACTTGGCTTTGCGGATACACCCGGATATTCGACGAAAGTAATCGATTGTATTCTCAACAGGCAGCTGGTTTCGCTTGCAATGCTCGAAACGCTCAATGACTTCAAACTCACTCAGTTGTCATGGCTATATGATCTGAATTTCAGGTCTTCTTTCAAGTATGCGGCAGAGGGCAATTATATAGACAAGATTGCGGCAACATTGCCGCAGACTGACGACATCAGGCAGGCAGTCGCTTCTTTGCGCGAATATATTCGGGGCAAAATGCAACCACAGAGAGCACAGAGAATGCTTCGTGAAGAAGATTAAAGAACGGCATAAAAAGACTATCAGAGGACAGAGAAGAGGTTTTCTTATACTCTCTTTGTATTTAAAGGACATTCTCTGTGTTCTCTGTGGTTAATTTTTGACAATGCTGATCTGAAGGGGACCATTATGGTTAAGGTATATTTTATAGGGGCGGGACCCGGCGACCCTGAGTTGATGACGCTCAAAGGCAGAAGATTACTGGATCAGGCTGATGTAGTAATTTATGCCGGGAGCCTGGTCAATCCCGCGCTCCTGAATGGAGTGAAAGCGGAAGTACATAATTCCGCTTCGATGACACTCGGGGACACAATAGCGGTCATTGAGAATGCTGTAAAATCGGGCAAGCTGGTTGTGCGGCTGCATACAGGGGATACGGCATTCTACAGTGCCATATCCGAGCAGATCGAGCGGCTCAGGAAATTGGGCATTGATTACGAAGTCGTGCCCGGTGTCTCGTCCGCAATGGCAGGTGCCGCGCTGCTCGGACAGGAACTTACCATACCCGAAATAAGCCAGACCGTAATATTCACGCGCATTGAAGGCAGAACACCGGTGCCGGAGACTGAACGGCTCGGCTCG
This sequence comes from Nitrospirota bacterium, assembly GCA_963796345.1. Classification (GTDB taxonomy): domain Bacteria; phylum Nitrospirota; class Thermodesulfovibrionia; order Thermodesulfovibrionales; family Dissulfurispiraceae; genus JADFXI01. The sequence continues at coordinate 171,452 of CAWCLI010000016.1, forward strand.
CTGGCAAAGCACCGGGCCACAATGGTAATTTTCCTGAGTGTAGGAATGATCAAAAAAGTTAGAGATGAACTTATGGCAGGATATCCCGGGGACACGCCGGTGGCCATCGTTGAGAAGGCCTCATGGCCTCAGCAGAAGGTGGTCAGGGGAATGCTCCGGGATATAGTTGAGCTTGTGGAAAGTGAAGGCATCAAGAAAACCGCTCTCATCTTTGTCGGAGAATCGCTGAAGGCTTCCACAGGCCCTATGGGCAAAGAGTCGAAACTGTACAACAAGGACTTCACGCATGAATACAGGAAATAAGGCGGTATTCTACATAACGGACAACGGACTCGGACTGGCGGAAAGGCTTAAAAACCTCTATCCGGACATTAACATTATCAAATACAACTCCCGCGCAGTGCAAGATTTCTGGGGTCCGGACAAGGGCCTGATCTTTATTATGGCTGCAGGGATTGTTATCAGGACCATAGCGCCGCTGGTCGAGGATAAGCGGGTAGACCCGGGCGTTGTTGTGCTGGATGAAAAAGGTCAGTTCGCTGTCAGCCTTTTGAGCGGGCACCTTGGCGGCGCCAACAGGCTCGCTACCGAGATTGCGGAATTCCTGAGCGGCAGGGCCGTAATCACCACGGCATCGGATGTGAATAATATGCCTTCGCTTGATCTGTGGGCGCAGGAACAGGGCCTTGTTGTGGAGGATTGGGGGCTTTTGCCTTTTGCCGGGACGGAACTGTTGAATAACGGCGTGCTGAAAGTGTATGCCGAGACATTCGTAAATTTGCCTGACGTGTTTTTAAAGACTGATGACCCCGGTAATGCAGATGTCCGCATAACAAATAAGAAAGTGGTGCTTCCAGCATTGGGAAAGCAGCTTTATTTGAGGCCGAAGAATCTTGTTGCGGGCATCGGGTGCAACAGCGGGACCACGGCATCGGAAATCGGGAGTGTGGTGACAAGAGTATTGGATGAACATAATCTCTCATTCCAGTCTGTCCGCGTTCTGGCTACCATCGACTTAAAGGCCGGTGAACCCGGGCTTGTGGATTTTGCCGGGAAACACGGGATTAAAATAATCACTTTCAGCCCCGAAGAACTGAACGAGGCGCTTGGTATCGATAAGTTCATAGAAAAATCGGATGCAGTATTTAAGGCAACAGGCGCTTACGCTGTTGCAGAGGCTGCTGCCCTTCTCGCTTCGGGGGCGGGTACGCTTATTGTGCGGAAGCATAAGATCGGAAACGTTACAGTTGCCGTAGCTGAAGAAAGGAATGCGCGCAGCAAAATATATGTCGTTGGTACCGGGCCGGGAGGCATTGAACACATTACGCCCTATGCCCAAAAAGCGATAAGGGAGTCTGATGCCATTGTCGGGTACGGTACATATCTTGATTTGATAACTGAACTGACAAAAGGCAAAGAAGTTGTCTCGACCGGCATGACGCAGGAGATAGACCGCTGCCGGAGAGCAGTGGAACTCGCCCTCAGCGGAAAAACCGTTGCAGTTGTGAGCGGCGGCGATCCCGGGATCTACGCGATGGCAGGTCTTGTGCTTGAGCTATTGAGAGAGGAAGGGCGAAAGAGCGAAGAGACCGGGGGACGAGAAGGGGGAGTCCCTGTCGAAGTGGTCCCCGGCATATCGGCGCTGAATGCAGGCGCTTCCAGGCTCGGAGCACCTCTCATGCACGATTTTGCTGTCATAAGCTTATCAGACAGGCTCACCCCCTGGGAACTCATAGAGAAGAGGCTCGATGCTGCTGCAGTTGCTGACTTTGTCATCGTCCTTTATAATCCTAAGAGTAAGGGAAGGCCGGACCACATTGGCAGGGCACGGGAAATATGCCTGAAATACCGCAGTCCCGAAACTCCGGTCGGCATTGTGAAAGCTGCGATGAGAGAGAATGAGAAAGTAATTGTTTCAAATCTCAGTGATATGCTTGATCAGGACATCGATATGCAGACGACTGTGATTATAGGCAATTCCACTACTTTCACGTGGAATGGCCTTATGATTACGCCAAGAGGCTATGAAAGAAAAACCGCTAACAGTAAGTCCGGCCCCGTGCAAAAAGCAGCTATGGGCAGGAAAGGAGAAAGCTGATGCGTTATCGTCTTTTTGGTAAAACAGGCCTGTATGTTTCGGAGCTATGTCTTGGGACCATGACATTCTCCGGAAAGGGAGGATTCTGGGGACAAATAGGAAAGTTGTCGTCGTCTGAAGCTGAAACCCTCATTGGCGCTGCACTCGACTCCGGTGTGAACTTGATCGATACGGCTGACGCATATTCAGAAGGGGAGTCGGAAAAGTTTGTCGGCGCGGCGCTCGCTTCACTCAATCGCCCGCGCGATCAGGTTATTGTTGCAACCAAGGTGTTCTTTCGCATGGGCCCGGGCGCGAACCAGTTGGGTTTATCGCGTGCACACATCTTTGCTGCAATAGACGCCAGCCTGCGCCGTCTGAAACTGGACTTTATTGATCTCTACCAGATCCATGGCTATGACCTCGATACGCCTGTGGAGGAAACCGTGCGTGCCCTTGACGACCTCGTGCGCAGCGGCAAAGTGCGTTATGTGGGTTTTTGCAATCTCCCGGCCTGGGTAGCGATGAAGGCGGCCGGATATGCCGATGCTCATGGCCTGTCGCGCTTTGTCAGCGCGCAGATGTATTATTCCATAGCAGGCCGCGACATCGAACGCGAGGTGGTGCCCATGGCAATAGACCAGGGACTCGCTATCCTTCCATGGAGCCCTCTGGCCGGAGGCCTGCTTTCCGGCAAGTTCGACCTCGAGAGTCCGGGTCCGGAGGGCGCGCGGCGCACGTCTTTCGATTTCCCTCCGGTTGACAGGGTACGTGCCCGGACAGTGCTTAGGGTGATGCGTGCTATTTCCGGGCAGATGGGTATCTCTGTTGCGAGGGTTGCACTGGCATGGCTCCTGACGCGGCCTTTTGTTACCAGCGTTATCATCGGGGCGAAATCCCGCGAACAACTCGCCGATAATCTTGCGGCGAGCGAAGTGCAGTTGGCCCCGGAGCACATAGCCCAACTCGATGAAGCAAGCGCATTGCCGTCAGAGTATCCGGGCTGGATGGTCGAAAGGCAGAACCGTGACAGGAGGCCGCAGGTATAGCGATATGGATTTGCATCATCTCAGGGTCTTTGCCGCAGTGTTTAAAAAAAGGAGCTTTTCCAAGGCATCGGAAGAATTGCTTTTGTCGCAGCCTACGGTGAGCGACCATATTAAATCTCTTGAGGAATACCTGGGCTGCAGGCTTTTTGACAGGCTCGGGAGAAATATTATCCCTACGCATGAAGCCGAGGCGCTCTATCACCGGGCCTGCGAAATTATTGAAAAGATGGAGTCAATAAAGGAGATCGCGGGCCGGGCCGGGGGTGAACTGACCGGAGAATTGATCATAGGGGCGAGCACCATCCCCGGCACCTATCTGCTTCCTCCGGTTATGATGGATTTCAAGACGCAGAATCCCGGGGTATTCTTCAAAATAGAGATAGCAGATTCCAGGGAGATTGTTCAGAAGATTCTGTCCCATGGCTTGCTTATCGGTATTGTGGGATCGAAACAATTCAGCCATCATCTAAACTATAAGCAGTTTGTGGATGACGACCTCGTGGTAGTCGCATCTCCGAAGTTGTCCATAAAGAACCGCGTTTCTCTCGATGAACTTTTATCATACCCAATGATTTGTCGCGAAGAGGGCTCCGGCACAAGGAAGGAGTTCGAGAGATACCTCGATCTTCACGGTAAATCAGTCGACAAAATAAAAGTCGTGGGATGTTTCGGGTCAACCGACGCATTGAAGCAGGCAGTGAAAACCGGCGCAGGGGTCGCAGTCATTTCCAGATTTGCGGTGGATGAGGATCTCAAACATGGAACCCTGAAACTCATCCGGGTCTCCGGAAACGAAATAAGGCGGCAATTTCATATAGTTACTCACAAGAAAAGGACCCTGCCGGCCCTACACACCGCATTCCTCGCTTTCCTCAATACCAGCCTATAAATCCAGGCAAATGTATAGATAATATCTATTTGCATTATCGGCTAATTCTATTGGTACAATAGCTGCGGGGAGTAAGGGACTGGTGTCCCGCCTGGTCTGCAAAACCAGGTTTGAATCCGGTGAGGATTTAGGTGAGTTCGATTCTTACTGCTCCCCTCCAAGAAAAAAATGCAGTGCATGATCTCAAAAAAACTGTTTGGAGGATGAGATGAACGGGAAAGATTACACGAAGATGTGGGAAGGTCTTGGGCTTGACATTGAAAACCATGCGGGGCTGCTCGGTGTCCTTTCGAATGCCTATAAGGATATTTATTTGTCGCAGAAGAACAGACCAGGGGCAATGGAATATTTTGATTTCGTAATCTCCGAAGTGCATGGCCTGAGGATTGAGGAGATAATCGCGGCTAAAGAGGCCGGGCGGAAGGTTGTGGGCACGTTCTGCGTATATGTGCCGGAAGAGATAGTGCTTGCTGCCGACGGGGTGTGCATAGGCCTTTGCGCAGGTGCTGAAGTAGGCTCGGAAGAAGCGGAAAAATTCATACCGAGGAATACCTGTGCCCTCATAAAGGCCTTTATGGGCTTCAAGCTGTCGGGCCTGTGCCCTTATGTGGAAACAACCGATCTCATCGTGGGCGAGACCACATGCGACGGGAAGAAAAAGGCTTACGAGAGCCTTAATGACATTACGAAAAAAGTTTATGTGATGGAAATACCCCACATGAAGACCGGCGAGGACAAGAAACTCTGGTTGAGCGAGGTCAATAAATTCAAAGACCGGATAGAGGGGCTTTCCGGAAAGGAGCTTACCGTTGATGCGCTGAAAAAAGGGGCCTCGATTGTGAACGAAAAGAGGAAGGCCCTGCAGAGGCTGAGCAGGCTGCGGGCCGCTGATCCAGCTCCGATATCAGGCCTTGACGCACTGCTTGTTAACCAGGTCTCTTTTTATGATGATCCGCTCAGGTTCACGGCTATGACACACAAGCTCTGCGACGAGCTTTCGGACAGGGTGACAAAAGGAACGGGCGTGGCGGACAAGGGCGCACCCCGCGTACTCATTTCAGGCTCTCCAATGGCGATACCCAACTGGAAACTCCACGCGATCATAGAGAGCAGCGGTGCTGTGGCTGTCGGTGAAGAGTCCTGCATAGGCGAAAGAAACCACAGAGACCTGCTGGATGAGAATTTTAACAGTGTCGATGAGGCTATGGAGAAAATCGCCTCACGCTACCTGGGCATAGATTGCGCCTGCTTTACGCCCAACACTGAAAGACTCGATAACATAAAGGCCCTTGTTAAAAGCCTCGGGGCTGACGGTGTCATACATTATTCCCTTCAGTTCTGCACCCCCTACATGATGGAGGCGTACAAGGTGGAAAAAGCGGTTACTGAGGTGCCGTTCATGCGGATAGAGACGGACTACAGCATGGAGGATTTCGGCCAGCTTAAAACAAGGGTGGAAGCCTTTATCGAAATTCTCAAATAAACATGGAATGGAAAAATCTCTGGGCATAGACATAGGTTCCAGGTTCATAAAAGCCGTACTTCTCCAAGGGAAAGAAGTTATCGATATTCAGCAGGTGGAAACCTCTTTTGATCCGCTCGACAGGTGCAAAAGGCTTTTGGAAGAGACCGCTGCCGACAGCGTAGTAGCCACGGGTTACGGGCGGCATCTTCTCGAAGTCCACACGGACATAAAGACAATAACAGAGATAAAAGCCTTTGCAAAAGGGGCGAGGGCCATGTTTCCATTGTGCCGTACAATCATAGACGTAGGCGGGCAGGACATCAAGGTCATAAGCCTCGATGAAGGGGGCAAGGTCAGGAAGTTCGAGATGAACGACAGATGCGCTGCAGGGACAGGTAAATTTGTCGAGATAATGGCCAGGGTCCTCGGTTATTCCATCGGGGACTTTGGCCTGGTGCCGCTGAAAACCGGACCGGAATTGCAGATAAGCAGCATGTGCACGGTTTTTGCGGAGTCGGAAGTCATTTCGTTGATAGCCAGGGGAGCGGAAAGGGAAGGCATAGCCCTTGCGCTTCATCGCTCAGTGACCAACAGAGTGCTTTCTATGGCCCGCAGAGTCGCCATTGAGGGTGACGTGGTATTTGCCGGAGGATGCGCACGTAACGGCTTGCTCAGGAAACTTCTTGAGGCAGGCATCGGTAAAAAAGTGAGGGTGGCGGAACGCCCTGAAATTACCGGCGCTCTCGGGGCAGCCCTTTATGCAATAACAGGCTGATTCAACGGAATTGGGTGGAAAAAAGAGACCTGCAGTCGAGTCATTCCCGTTAATTTAACAGCCCCCGAATGCTACATGAGAAGCGTTTTATAATGTTATAATTAATTCCGGCAGTTAACTTATTGAGGTTCATGCCGATCGGTTAAAACTGGAGAACTTGTAATAACTGACGATCGTCAAACGGAAGTCTTATGGCACAAAGTTCTGCGACTGGAGATAATGATTACCGAAATGCCGTGCCTGTGATTGTAGGCATCGGGGCATCAGCTGGAGGGCTTCAGTCCCTTGAAAGCTTCCTGATGGAACTCCCCCCGGAATTCGGTTTTGCTATTATCTTTATACAACATCTTCCGTCGAAGCACAAGAGCATCTTGCCGGAATTGCTCCGGACCCAGAGACCCGATCTCGATTTTACGGAAATAACTGACGGACTTGAAATGCTTCCTGGAAAAATCTATCTTTATCCGCCATCAAAAAAGGTTGTGATTCAGAAAGGATTTTTCCATCTGGTTTCCATCTCCGGGGAACGCAGGCATCTTCCTATCGATGAATTCTTTATTGCACTTGCCGAGGAAGCGGCGGAACGAGTGATTGCTGTTATATTTTCAGGAACTGGAACAGATGGCGCCCGCGGAATACAGGCTGTGAAAGCAGCGGGCGGAACAGTTTTTGTCCAACCGCCTGAAAATGCAGAATTTAATGGAATGCCTATAGCTGCAATTAATACGGGCCAGGTTGACCGGGTGCTTCCGCCCCAGGACATCACTCACGAGATATTGAAGATCTGCGGCCCTGTTATGTCAGCCATAACCGGCGACGACCTCGACGCTCCAGCAGTGCTGGAATCTTTTGTCGGTCTTCTCTATGACAAGACCGGCTATCGTTTCAATCACTATAAGAAGAATGTAATCGCCAGAAGGATCAGAAGGCGAATGAAGCTGCATGGGATTTCATCTATCAACGACTACATGGAAATGCTGGCTGCTAAGGATACAGAAGCCGAAAGACTGGCTTCCGACCTCATGATCGGTGTTACATCGTTTTTCAGGGACCGATTGGCCTGGAAGTCCCTTGGCTCGGATGTCATTAAGAAGCTGGTTGTGGCGCAGTCTGACTCCCCCATCCGAATCTGGACACCTGCCTGTGCAACCGGGGAAGAGGCTTATTCAATAGCCATGACATTGCAAGATGAACTGGACCTGTCCGGCAGGAAAAGGGAAATGCAAATATTCGCCTCGGACATAAACGATAATGCGCTCGAAAAAGCGAGGACGGGGATTTATCCGGAAAGCGTCTCGGCAGATATTCCTACCCGTTATATGAAAAAATTTTTCGATCACACCGGCGATGGCCTCGCCGTAACTGTCAACAAGGAGCTGCGGCAACATATAGTGTTTGCCAAACATGATATCCTCTCGAATCCTCCTTTTTCCCGCATGGATCTCATCATTTGCCGCAACTTTTTGATTTATCTGGAGCCTGATGCCCAGGAAAAAGTTATGTATCTGCTGCACTATGCACTCAGGGACGGAGGCTATCTGTTTCTTGGAAACGCCGAATCACTGGGAAATAATGATGCACTCTTCCAATCCGTCCAACACAGGAAAGACCGTATCTACCGGAAAATCGAAAGCGAAAGCCTTTTAAAGGCACCGATGTCGATTCCTTTTACGGCGAAGTATTCACAATCGTTTCCTGCCAGACCCGCCCTGGTCTCAGAATACAGGCCGACGGTCACTGACATAGTCCAAAAGGCTTTACTCAGGGAATATGCTCCCGCTGCTGTGGCAATCAGTCAGAATTTCGAAATACTTTATTATAGCGGTGCGACGGACAGATACCTCCGGCAGCCCGAGGGGGCCCCTACGCAGAACCTTATCGAGTTGCTGCCGGATAACCTGAGAAGCCGTATACGTGGCGGAGTTTACAGGATCATTCGTGGAGAAAAGCCTGTTTCAATCCGCACTAACATTTCCGGCATTTCCGGGGGTGAAGAACGAAAGAAGCAGGTGACGCTAAGGTTATCGAAGTTGAATGAGAACCTGGTCCTGATTTCATTCTGTGAAAAAACAGGTCTTTCACCCGAATCTGGTGCAGTCCCCCTTGATATCTCAGCCCTGGACGATACAGCGGTGCGTCAGCTCGAAAACGAGCTTTGCTCCACGCGCGAAGACCTCCAGAGCCATATAGAACAACTCGAGAGCCTCAGTGAGGAACTGCAGTCATCAAACGAAGAACTGCAGGCGTCAAATGAGGAAATGGAAACCTCAAAGGAAGAGCTGCAGTCACTCAACGAAGAGCTTCTGACCGTGAATGCGCAGCTTCAGGACAAAATCGAAGAACAAAAGGCTACTAATGACGACCTGGTCAACTTCGTCGCGAGTACAAACATTCCGACTATATTCCTTGATCATCAATTCAGGGTAAAGCGCTTCACCCCTGCGATGACGAATCTTATTAAACTGATTCCTGCGGACATGGGACGGCCTATCAGCGACATGTCGCAGAAAAGCCTTGGCCAGGATTTGATTAATGACGCCAGGCTGGTGATCGAACGCCTCACTCCCATCACCAGGGAGGTCTGCATAAACAGCGCCTGGTATGTGCGTTCGACTCTCCCTTACATTACAGCCGATGGCCGCATCGGTGGCGCGGTCATCACATACAGCGACGTCACCGTGCTGAAAAAGGCGGAGGAGAGTTCGAGGCATCTCGCATCATTCCCTCAACTGAACCCTAACCCTATAATAGAGGTGGATTCTTCCGGACGGGTTATCTTCTCCAACTCAGCGGCAAGGACTGTTCTCGAAGCCGTAGGCTTGAGCGAACAAAATGTCAATGTGTTTCTACCTTTGGACTTGAATGACATTCTCGGGGAATTGAGTAAGGGAGTCAAATCCGGGACTTATCGCGAAGTGACGGTAAAGGACAGGGTCTATGGCGAGACCGTTCACCTTGTTCCCCAGTTTAATGTAGTTCGAATTTATGCCAGCGATATTACTGAACGAAAGTTGGCGGAGATGGAATTACGGGAGAGCAAAGAAAGAATTGGTTTGATCCTGAATTCCACTGCTGAAGGGATCTATGGCATTGACCCGTTAGGGAAATGCATGTTTATTAACCCATCCGGCATCAGAATGCTCGGGTTTAAGGATGAAAATGACCTGATCGGGATGGACATGCATGAACTTATTCACCATTCAAAGGCCGATGGGACGTCAAATCCCAGGAATGAATGTGCTGTCCTCAAGTCTATCAACAAGGGCGAACATATCCATAGAGACAAGGAAACCCTCTGGCGGGCCGATGGAAAGAGCTTCCCTGTCGAATTCTGGACGCATCCGATATCCAAAGGTGGTGAAATAAAAGGCACCGCTGTGACATTCGTAGACATTACAGAACGCATAATGCTCGAAAATCAACTTATTCATGCCCAGAAGATGGATGCGATAGGTACATTGGCCGGTGGCATTGCCCACGATTTCAACAATATTCTCTCCGCGATCATCGGTTGCGGCCAGCTCACACTGGTCAAGCTGCCTGAGGATAATCCGCTGCGGGCATACGTGGAGCAGATACTGGAGGCAGCAGACAGGGCTGCGGTACTTACCCGGAGTCTTTTAGCCTTCAGCAGAAAGCAGACTCCAAACCTGGTCGAGGTCGATCTGAATATAGTGGTCAATGGATTTGAGAAATTTCTCCGGAGGCTGATAAGGGAAGACATTGCACTGAATACGACCTGCTCGGTGGACCCCTTGCCGGTGCTAGCAGACAGGGGGCAGATCGAGCAGATGCTGATGAACCTTGTGACGAATGCCCGGGACGCTATGCCCGAAGGCGGGAGATTGGGCATAGAGACAAAAAAGGTGTTTTTGGAACAGAAGTTTTTCGAAGAATACGGCTACGGTGCAGCGGGTGAGTATGCCCTTGTGTCTGTGTCCGATACAGGGGTCGGCATGGACAGGCAGACGAAGGCAAGGATATTTGAACCCTTTTTCACCACAAAAGAGTCGGGAAGGGGACCGGGCTCGGACTGGCTGTTGTATACGGCATGGTAAAAGATCATAACGGCTATATGAGCGTTCATAGTAGGCCCGGGGAGGGAACTATCTTCAGGCTGTATCTGCCGCTGACCGGAAAGGCTGCGAATGCAGAATTAATGGCAGAGACCCGAAGTGCTGCTCCGGAGGGAGGCACGGAAACCATACTTATTGCTGAGGACGATGCGGCCCTGAGAAGAGTGAACGCAACGATACTGGGGCATTATGGTTATACTGTCATGGAAGCGGGTGACGGCGCCGAAGCTGTTTCCATGTTCAAAGAGAATAAAGAAAAAATCCACCTGGTCATACTGGACGGTGTCATGCCGAAGAAAAACGGAATAGAGGCGTTCAGGGAAATAAAAGCTATCGATCCGAACATTAAGTGCATTTTCATCAGCGGCTATGCTGAGGATATCTTTACAAAAAACGGAGTGCCTGACCATGGAGCAATGTTTATCCCAAAGCCGATTGCTCCCGATGATTTTATGAAAAAGATCAGGGAAGTGCTGGATAAATGACGGGTGTCGCGCTGCTGTGGGATGAGTCATTTCTCTGGGGGTTGATGGCCTATAAGGCATTGAGTGCCGCGCGCCTTCCCTTTGAACTGGTCCGTTCCGAAGACATTAAAAAGGGTATCCTTGAGGAATGCGCGCTTCTTTTTGTTCCGGGCGGGTGGGCTTCAAACAAAATTAAGACACTCGGTCCGGATGGGACAGCTAGAATAAAAGAATTTATTCGTAGCGGCGGCAATTACCTCGGCTTTTGCGGTGGTGCGGGGCTTGCGACACAAGACGGCCTCGGACTGTTGAATATAAGAAGAAAACCCACAAAAGAGCGGGTCCCGAGCTTCAGCGGAAGAATATGGCTGAACCTGTCTGAACACGTCATGTGGCAAGGGCTGACAGAGCCGGTATTCCATGCGTGGTGGCCCTCCCAGCTTCTCGTAGAAGACGAGAACATTAAGATTCCCGGCACCTATGGGAATGCCTTGCCGGATTCATTCAGTTCGGACTTAAATGTAGGTGATATTGAAACCTGCGGCGACTGGACCGATATGGAAAAGACCTACAGAATTAAGCTTGATCCCCTGCGGCTTCTTAATGACCCTGCTGTTGTCGAGGGCAGTTATGGGGAAGGAAAAGTCTTGCTCTCTCTGGTCCATTTCGACACGCCGGATGACGCAAACGGCGCCATTGTGCTTAAGAATATATGGCACTATTTGGCCATGCGTCCTCCCTTTCCCTTGTCCCGGCGTCTCTATGTGCCTGTATCTGCGCGTCCCGGTCCGCGGGATTCCGGGCTAAAGGAACTCGAATCAGCAGTTAATGATCTGATTGCTCTCGGGGAGCGGAATTTTCTGTGGTTCAGGAGAAATCGTATGCTTTTGCAGTGGCGCAGGGGTGTAAGGGGACTCGAATACTGCACATTGCATGCGCTGATAAAGGAAATATCAGAAATAACAGGAAAGAACAATACAGCAAATATAATGGTCAATGATTACACATCGAGGATAAAGGGATTGCTCATACCTTTTGTCGAGAAGGCAAAACGCCTTCTTATTCTGGAAAGAAATGCCTTGCAGAATGGACATATAACTTACGAAAAGTGTGACGACCCCGATATCCGGGAAATAAGGACAGAGCTTTTTTCGAATTCAAAGAGTTACGGCGGATTGTTTAAAGAGCTTATAGATGAGGTAGACGATCTCCTTTACTTATTGCTGAAACAGAATGAGTTGTTCAATTTTAAATAAAGAAATCCCCTCCCAGGAGGGGATTTCAGGCAATTCCAGCATCCTACAACTTGGCTGCAAGTACATCGACCTTGTCGATGACAGGCGGTTGCGCGAGGAGTTCTCCGGCTTTTGACATTAGCGCTGCTGCTATCCGGCCCAGAGGTGCGCCTGCCGTCCCGAATCGTCCGGGAAGACATCGAAAATACCGAAAGTTGTCCGGCTGAGTTGGATCGCGAACCACGCGGCAGTTGCCGGTTCCTCCTGGGCCAGGGACAATCCATCCCTCAGAAAGTCCGCTACCGCGTCTTCTTTTCCAGGCTTGGCCTCCAATCGAACTAACAATCCTACTTTGACCATAATTTATCTCCTTTTTTTCTGGTTAATTTGATGTGCTTGCAAAACATCGTGTTATTAATGAAATTCTAGCAGACTTGCAGTGGCTGTCAAATGGCAATATCAAACCAGACTGGAAATATGTTTAATGATTAGTTCGCGTACTCTTTTATCAAACAGAATTTCCACATGATTGACAGGAAAATTACGATGGTCATCGGCGAAGGGGAGTACTGCGCTGGCTGCTGAAACCATTCCATCCCCGTACCCTTTTTTCAGTTCCTGGGGCAGGGACTTCCCGGGGAGTACGTGCCGGGCAACCTCGGAAAGGGGGAAATCCCCCACTCTGAAAAGGTCAGGGTCAGTGCCACCGGCAGAGACATAGAGAATGCTTTTGTATCTTAAGTCCTTGAGCCCTGCATAAAATGGTGATTCGGGAAGCAATTCCCTCAACCCCGTACTCGTAAAAAACAGGAGGATTCTATGAAAAGCGGATTTCGTAGAATTGTTTTTGTACCTTTCGAGGGCCTGAGAGGCAACCGAGGCGGCTGGGGCGAGGACGGCAGCCCATCCGGCCAATGTCGTTCCCTGATGCGGCGCGGCAAGAGTGAAAAGGCCTCTGATTAGGGAACTGTCCTGTTGCAGATATTTTCTGGCGATCAATCCCCCCCTGCTGTGTCCTATAAGCACCACGCCGTTTCCTGTATGCTGTTTATATGCGGCAAGAAGCGATTGCATTTCAGCTACGGCCGCCATTATCGGTCCCACGGGCCTGAGTTGGCTCCACGCAAGCACCGGAAAGCCGTGGTCGGCAAGTTCAATAAACAGGCTTCTCATATCACCGTCGCCTTTACGCAACAGTATGCTGAGGCTGTATTTGCCGCCCAGAACACGTGCGTCAGCAGGGCTGCTCCAAACCCTCACGTCCATTCCCATACCGTGAATGAATACGACAAGTGGCTTGCCGGTACTTCTCTCGTGGAATACTATTGCATTCTCCATTTGAGATCGAGGCTCCTTCTATTGACAATTAGATAGCCTTACTGGTATAAATTATGTTGCATCTATAGGCATTTTTTTATCACATTTATTATTAACTATACAATAAAAGTCTGTATGCCAGACTGAAAAACGTTAGAGGAGGTGTTAGCGTGAAACTGGGCGTTTTTTTAAGCGATTACCGGACAGGAGCCGATGTCCTTGACAGGCTGACTGCCGACAAGCTTGGTATAATTCTTGTCGGTAACGGCGTGTACAATGCTGCTGTAAAAGAAAATGGCAAAGCATCCTCAGTTCTTGAAAAGAAGGCTTTATTTTATGTATTGGCTGAAGACCTCGAAAGCAGGGGGTTCACGGCTGCAAATGTCGACAGCCGCGTAAAGGTAGTAACATATGGCGACGTTGTCGACCTCATTTTTAATGACTACGAAAAAACAATATGGATATAACTGTTAAAAGGAGACTAGCATGGGTAAATTGACGATAGGCTGCTTTTCATCGCTGGTCGGCTCGCTGTCCCTCGACTTTTCGGTGAAGCTTGCGGAGGCGGCCATAAAGAAAGGACACAAGGTCGATCTTTGGGTGTCAGGAAACGCTGTGATGGTTTCCAAAAAGGGCCAGAGGGCATTTAAGGACTACTCATATGTTGCAAAGACAATGCAGGAACTCATGGCGTCCGGTAATCTTCAGGTGACCGCCTGCGAGGCGTGTGCCGAGGCAAGGGGCTATCACAAGGAAGACACAATGGAGGGCGTCAAGAGGTTCAGCATGGACTGGTATCTTGCAAGTTCCTTCAGCGCTGACCGGCTCCTTCATATAGGAGGCGATTAATATGGCTACAAAGAAACTCGGATTTGTTATAAGGACCATGCCTTACAAGATTGAAGGATCAAGGCTTGGAATGACCCACGCTATCTCGAGCCAGACCGTTGAAATTTATCTGGAAGATGGAGATTTGGTTGAGCCGGTGGTCTGCTTTATCGGCGATGGCGTACTTAATTGCCTCAAAAACCAGCAGGCAGCGAAGCATTATGACGTTACCAGCCTGGAACAGCACATTAAGAATTCCCTTTTGCTCGACCTGAATGTGTTAATATGCAAAGAAGATATGGACAGGCTGGGTATTAAGGAAGACGCCCTGATAATGGATGCAGAGGACATTGGGGGCGAGACTAAAGCAAAGATTGTTCCTTACAGTGAAATTCAGAAGGCGATGGAATCCGTAGACCATCTTCTCTTCTGCTAATAACCGTGACAGGAGGATTCGTAAAATGGCAGATTTAAAGTCGCAAACACCGACAGAGACACTGGATGTTTTAGGGAGAGTATGCCCATATCCGCTGGTATTGACGAAAAAACAACTCGAGAAGATGGGCAGCGGGGTCCTCAAAATCCTGTGTGATGCTCCGGCTTCAGCAGAGGATTCCATCCCCAGGTATGCCGAAAAACAGGGATACCTTATCGAAGTGGTAAAGCTTGAAGACAAAGGCTACTGGGAGATATTTATCGAGAAGAAATAAGACAGCCCCGGATAGAATACAAGAAAAACAAGAAGAGCCGGACACTCAAAATTGAATGTCCGGCTCTTCTTTTATGCAATCTCAGAATGGAATGAACGCTTATATCTCGGTTATAACAATTGCAGACGACGGGCAAACGCCGGTGCAGCTCTCACAAAAGACGCATTCACTTGTCTGGTAGGGATCGGACTTGCTATCTACCATTCTAAAAACCTCGTTAGGGCACACGTTCACGCACTCCTCGCAGCCCTCGCATTTGTTTGAATCTACTGAAACATTATACATAACAATACTACCTCCTGCTTTTTTCATATTTTAATATGCATCAGAACGAAAAATCAAATATTCCGGGCAAAGAGTTATTGTAAAATCTAATACAGCGATAAGTATTCTGATTGGCTTGACTCCCTTAAATTCATGAGATAGACTTTGATTGAAAGACAACATGTACGGAGGTTTGCAGAATGGATGCTGTTATTATCGGTCTGAGTGCTGCAGGGTTGTCATGCCTTGATGCCCTTGTGAAATTCTCTCCTCAAGTTAAAGTCACCGCGATATCAGAAGAAAAATCCTCTCCCTACTGCAGGCCTATGCTTACCCACTATCTCGGCAGGATTGTCCGGGAGGAACAGATGATTATAAAGGACATATCAGCCTGCCCTCCCAACGTCAACTTGATTTTCGGAGAAAAGGTGGAAACAATTGACGTACATAAAAAGTCGTTGACGTTGTCGAGCGGGAAAAAAATAAGTTATGACAGGCTTCTTATTGCCACCGGTGCAAACGCTGTCAAGCCGGATTATTATGATGAAAACAAGAGAACTTTCACTTTGCGCTACATGGATGATGCCAGGAAACTTGAACAACATATTAAAGACAGTGCGGTGGTCCTGGGCGGGGGGTTTGTGGGAATAAAAGCCGCCTATGGGTTACTCGAACGGAATGTCAAGGTTGAAATGATTGTATCATCTTCTTACCCTCTTTCCCTGGTTTTGGATGAAAAGACCGCTCGTTTTGTGGAAAAGGATATGCGGGATGCCGGTATCCTCATACGTACACAGGATGACATCGCAGAGATAAACATGAAGAAAGACTGTGTTGCTGTTTCCCTTAAATCCGGCATTGAAGTGTGCAGTGATGTAGTTGTCGTCGGAAAGGGTGTAAAACCAAGGGTCGACGTTGCCAGAAAATCGGGGATAAAGATCGATCTGGGAATCATGGTCAATGAATTCCTTGAAACATCCGCAGAAGGTGTTTACGCTGCAGGAGATTGTTGCGAGACTATGGATGTGGCGCGGAAAACGCCGTGGATTAACGCCATATGGCCTGTAGCAGTAGAACAGGGCTATTTTGCCGCACTGAATATTTTAGGCGCTAATACCCCATATGCCGGGAGCATCGGGATGAACAGTCTTAAAACCCATTCCTTTCACCTTATCTCCGGGGGAGTGCTGAAGGAAGAGGAGGGGGTTGTTGTATATGAAAAACACTTCCCTCACCGTAAACAATTCCGGAAATTGGTCGTCAGAGACAACGTCCCCGTGGGGATGGCTTTTTATAACTGCCCGGAGGATGCAGGTCTCTATATTAACCTGATCAAGAAGGGTATGCCGCTTAATGCCGATCCCGTCAAGATGGTTAACGGCGAATTAGGCATAGCGGACATACTCAGACCTTTCTGAGGAGGACTGAATATGAAAGTGGTCGTCGTAAAACCTGAGCGCTGTGTGGGATGCCTTCAATGCCGTTTCGCATGCGCTGTAGCGCACTCGATCAGCGGTTCACCCTATGCTGCACCCTACGAAGCGGTCCTTTCGAAGCCGAGGATTCATATCGGGCTTACTAAAGACAAAGACCCCTTCCCGAACAAATGCAGGCACTGCGATCCTGCCCCCTGCGAGATGGCATGTCTCCCGAAGGCCATATTCAGAGAACCTTCAACCGGCATGGTCCTCATCAACCCTGACCGGTGCATAAACTGCGGCATGTGCGCAATGGCTTGTCCTTTCGGAGTTGTAAGGTATCATGTTTATAGCAGTACCAGGACTGCCGCCCACAAATGCGACCAATGTATCGTGCGGCAAAAGGAAGGCAAGGTGCCTGCCTGCGTCGAGGTCTGCAAGGTAGGGGCCCTTCTTTTCGAAGACTACAATAAAGTAATGGACAGGGATACAGATGAAATGTCCTCCCTGGTCTATTTAGGCATAAGATCAAAGGAACAGGAAAAAGGCCCATACCAGTCCTTGACCGCATATAAACACAGGTTGGAAGAATTAAGGAGGAAGCAGTCATGAGTGAATACGAGAAACTTTCAATATGCAAAGACGCCCAACTGACACTCAGAAAGGCTCATGAAGACGGAGTCGAGACTGTCTGGGACAGGCTAAAGAAACAGGAGCCCCAGTGCGGATATTGTGAATTGGGTGTCTCATGCCGTATATGCGTTATGGGACCATGCCGTATTGATCCGTTTGGTGAAGGGCCACAATATGGAGTCTGCGGCGCAGATGCTGATATTATTGTGGCAAGAAACCTGGCGCGCATGATTGCAGCAGGAGCTGCGGCCCACTCGGACCATGGCCGCGATCTGGTTGAAGTATTACACAAGATAGGCAAAGGTGCGGCCCCGGGTTACACTATCAGGGATGTGGCCAAGCTCAAGAGGGTGGCTGCTGAATATGGCATCGACACCGCAGGACTTGGCAATGAGGAGATCGCCAGGCTGTTGGCAGAGGCCATGATGGAAGATTACGGGATGAAGAAGGAACAGATCACTTTCATAAACAGGGCCCCCAAACAACGGCTTGAATTATGGAAAAAGCTGAAAGTGATACCACGGGGTATCGACAGGGAGACCTCGGAGACCATGCATCGCACGCACATGGGCGTGGACAATGAATATGTCTCAATACTGCTTCATGCAGTAAGAAACAGCCTTTCTGATGGTTATGGCGGGTCCATGATCGGCACGGAACTGTCGGACATCATCTTCGGAACGCCCAAACCCGGTTTTTCCGAAGTCAACCTGGGAGTACTGAAAGAGGATTACGTTAATATTCTGGTCCATGGTCATAGCCCCGTGGTTTCCGAAATGGTCGGACTCGCGGTTGACGACAAAGAAATGATTGAATTATCAAAATCCAGGGGAGCAAAAGGCATCAACCTTGCAGGGCTGTGCTGCACGGGCAACGAGATAATGATGCGAAAGAAGATCCCGATGGCCGGGAACCATCTTATGACTGAACTGACCATGGTTACCGGGGTCGTGGAATCCATGATCGTTGATTACCAGTGCATCATGCCGTCCTTGGGACAAGTGGCGCAGTGCTACCATACGAAGATGTACACGACATCAGACAAGGCAAAGTTCCCTTTTATGGAGCATGTTGAATTTACTCCGTTGAATGCCAAGGAACAGGCATTCAGAATAGTGAAGGAGTCTGTAGAGAACTTCAGCCGTAGAAACAAGGACAAAGTATATGTTCCGGTTGCGCCTGTCAGGAACATGACAGGGTTTTCAGTGGAAGCAATAGTGGGAGCGCTCGGCGGAAGCCTGACACCCCTGATCGATGCTATCAAGGCAGGCAAAATAAAGGGTGCCGTCGGCGTGGTCGGCTGTAACAACCCAAAGATAAAGCAGGATTCAGGGCATGTTGAACTCATAAAACGCCTCATCGCCAATGACATCCTGGTACTAACGACAGGATGCGTTAATGTTGCGGCAGGCAAGGCTGGACTTCAGGTGCCGGAGGCGAAAGAGATGGCCGGGCCGGGACTGAAGGAGGTGTGCGGACTTCTGAACATTCCGCCATCGCTCCATTTGGGCTCGTGCGTGGATAATTCCCGTATAATCGTCATTGCCTGTGCACTTGCAAATGCGATCGGTGTAGATATTGATAAATTACCGCTTGCAGGAGCTGCCCCTGAATGGTATTCCGAAAAGGCCGCGACAATCGCGTTTTATGCTATGGCCAGCGGAATCTTTACAGTGCTTGGGGTGATGCCCCCTATCCTGGGAAGCAAGAAAGTCACAGAACTTGCCACGTCAGGGTTGAACGATGTGTTTGGAGCATGCTTTGCTGTGGAACCCGACCCTGTAAAAGCTGCCCAACTTATTACAAATCATATTATGGAGAAAAGGAAAGGGTTGGGGCTGAACTCTTAGAGGAGCTGATACAGCCCTCATGCCGGAAAACTGAAAGAGACCGAATCTGCTTTCCGCAGGTCCGGTCTCTTTCAGTTTTAAGTTAGATCTACTGATTTAACGGGTTAACAATCAATACAGGCACAGGCGAGCTTTTGGTGACCTTTTCGGTAACGCTGCCGAAGGGGAAATGGGTCATTGTTCCCTTCAGTCCATGACCATGTGTTGCCATAATCACCAGGTCTATATTCCCGTCTTTGATGGCCTTTAATATCTCCTCTACCGGGTTGCCGACAATAATGTCACGCTCAAAAGCCACGCAACCGGCCAACTCGTTCTTACAGAGTTTTGCAAGTTGATCTTTAGCAGTCTCTATTATTTTATCCTGCAGTTCCACAAGAAATTTCGGGTCTGCATCGCCATAAAAATGGTCGAACCAGCCTACGTCTTCGGCCACGTATAGCAAATGGACCTCGGCCTGATACTTTTCACTCATGGATCTGACATAAGGTAATGCAAACAAAGCATTTTTAGAAAGATCGGTCGGCCAGAGAATTCTCTTAATGTCCGCTGCCATGCCATCCCTCCTGGATATCTCCTGCCTCTGTCTCTACTCTGACGGATACAGCAACCTTGTAGAGAATGGTGAGGGCAAGAGCGCCTATCCCATATACTCCAAGCGTTATAAGCAGTTCGGGTAATGTCGGAGAATACTCGACAACCCTTTCAAATGGATTGGGGACAAATCCGCCAACCACCAGTCCCATTCCTTTATCGATCCAACATGCAATAAAAACGGCGATGAGGGAAAATGGCAAAATGCTTTCGTTTTTGCGTGTGCCTGGATAGACGAGCAAAGCTATGCCCCCAATCGCAAGCACGGCAGCCGTCCGCATGAACGGCACAAGCCTTGTATGCCCTTCGAGGCCGACAAAGAGATACTTAATTGGGGCCATTTCACCAGGTATCCTGCTGTAGAAGGCAGTAAATACTTCGAGCAGGAGGAAAAATACATTGACGCACATAGCATAGGTCACTATTTTTGCCAGCGACTGGATAGCCTCTTTTCCTGCATCAAACTTGCTGACCTTCCTGACGATCATGGCTAGCAGGATAAGAAGCGCAGGACCGGCGGCAAAAGCCGAAGAGAGAAAACGCGCTGCCATTATAGCAGTAAGCCAGAGGTGCCTTCCAGGGAGACCGGCGTAGAGAAAGGCTGTTACAGTGTGAATGCTGACCGCCCATGGGACCGAAAGATAGATAAGCGGCTTTACCCACGATGGCGGCGGCAGTTCTTTCCTGTCCGCTCCGAGTGTGGTCCAGCCGATAACCAGGTTGAGGCCGAGATAGCCGGACAGGACCAACATGTCCCAGAACATGACCGAGTTCGGCGTGGGGTGCAATATTACATTCATCACCCTCGTCGGCTGTCCCATATCGCAAAAAATAAACAGCATGCACATTATAACTGAAGCTATTGCCAGAAACTCGCCGAGTATAACGACCCTTCCAAATGTCTTGTAATCATGAAGGTAATAGGGTATGACCATCATGACCGCCGATGCGGCCACTCCGACCAGGAAGGTGAACTGGGCAATATAGAAGCCCCAGCTGACATCCCTGCTCATACCTGTGATACCCAAACCGTAAGTGAACTGCATTAGATAACAGACGAAACCTGTACCGATGATAGCCAGCAACAGAAATATCCATGCCCAGTATCCTTTTCCGCCGGAAAGCGCTTTTTCAAGCATTTTCGTTACCTCCTATGATGTAATAAACACTGGGTTCCGTCCCTAGCTCCACTTTACGCCTGATAGTATAATGCTTGCTGATAAGTTTTCTTACCTCGGACTGCGGGTCCTCAAGATCACCGAAGATAATACCGCCCTGGGACGCATCTACACAGGCCGGGTTGAGTCCCTTGGCAAGGCGCTCGTAGCAGAATGTACATTTTTCCACTACGCCCTTGGTGCGGGTCGGGAATTCAGGATTCAGATCTTTGATGAAAGGGCGCGGGTCGCTGAAATTGAAACTCCGCGCGCCGAAGGGACAGGCTGCCATGCAGAATCTGCAGCCGATGCAGCGGTGCATATCCATCATTACAATGCCGTCGCTTCTTTTGAATGTGGCCTTGGTCGGGCAGACCCTGACGCAGGGAGGGTTGTCGCAGTGGTTGCATAACACCATGAAAGGCTTGTCCTTCATGTCCTCGGCCATGTATTTGCTCTCCTGACCCGGGAAAACGTGCTCATAGGTGTCTTTCCATATCCACTTGATCTCTACCTTGGGGTTGTCTATATCAGGCACGTTGTGGATGCTGTGACAGGCATGCCTGACCCTGGTAAAGTCATCTTCAGTCTTGAATTTGCTCATATCAATAACAAAGCCCCAACGCTTTGCCTTCAGTGCATCAGGGCTGGGCATTACTTCAGAGGCTTCCACCGGATTGCGGCTGAGTCCGTTCACTCCTGCAACGGCGCCGATCCCGAGTATGGTTGAAAACCCGGTTATTTTTAGAAATTGTCTCCTGTCCATGCTCATGATTTGTTCTCCTTCGGTGCGATATGACAATCCCAGCAATAAGGCTTCACTGACATAAAGTTGTGGCAGTTGTCACAAAACTCTTTCTTGTTAGAATGGCAATGCATGCATGTGTTTTGGAGGCTCATGTTGTACTGTTTTCCCCCGAACCCTACGTACACCCTGTTGCCGTCCCTGACCACGGAATCCCTCCAATTGTTCAACAACTGCATGTGCTCCGCCCGCATGAATGCCCTGGGCTCAACGCATTTCTTGACCGCCATTTGCTGAATAACGAGTGTATCGATTTTGGGCTCGGGCTTCACAATATTAGTTCCCATGCTATATACAAATGGGAACGAAACTATTGCAAGAAAGACAAGAAGTCCTACTATTATTTTTCCGCTTATATACATGTTAGCTTACCTCCTCGCTGCCTTCTTTTCCGGGAAGGGGTTCGAGCCGTATATCAAGTGTCCTCTCCTTCTCTCCCTTCATCACCAGGGCGTTGGCTACAAGCTCTGTTACCCCGGTGACACCGACTTCAGGCACCCAGTATTCATTTGCAGCCGAGAGGGTGGCCCTGTCGATCGCACAGACACAGGCGAGCATATTTACTCCATATTTATCGTGTACGAATTTCACCGCGTTTGCCCTCGGCAAGCCGCCCCTCATGCGCAGTTCCATGTTCTCGGAGGCATTGAGCCCCGAGCCGCTTCCGCAGCAGAACGTCTTCTCCCGGATCGTGTTCTCGGGCATCTCGTAAAAATGGTTGCAGACATTGTTGATGACATACCGGGGTTCCTCAAGCAGCCCCATTCCGCGCGCCGGGTTGCAGGAATCATGGTAAGTAACTTTCAGGTGGTCATTCCTGCTCTTATCGAGTTTGAGCTTGCCGTTCTTGATAAGGTCGGCAGTGAATTCGGAAATATGGACCATTTTGGTGGATTTTGTATTCTCAAATCTTGTACCTGTTATGGGAGAGACCGGCTCCTCGAGGAAATCAGCGGGACCGTTCCATGTGTCCATGTACTGGTGCAGGACCCTCCACATATGGCCGCACTCCCCGCCAAGGATCCATTTCACTCCCAACCTCTTAGCTTCAGCATAAATCTTGGCGTTGAGCCTCTTCGCCATCTCATTGGTGCTGAAGAATCCGAAGTTCCCGCCCTCGGAGGCATAGGTGCTCCAGGTATAGTCAAGGCCCAGTTCATGAAACAGCATCAGATAGCCCATCGCGGTATATGTGCCGGGATTTGCGAAGAGGTCGCCGGAAGGCGTAACGAACAATATTTCAGCTCCTTTCCGGTTGAAACTCGGTTCGATTTTAATGCCGGTAATTGTTTCTATATCTTCTGTAAATAGATCGATACACGATTTTACGGTGTGCGGTTCGAGACCGAGGTGGTTGCCTTTCATATAGCAGGCAGCAATTGGACCGCCTGTCCAGCCGATTTGAAGCCCCAGCAGGTTGGTGAGTTCCCTGCCCATTATGGTAATTTCAGCCTGATCAATGCCATAGGGACAGAAGACCGAGCAGCGCCGGCATTCCGTGCACTGGTAAAAATAGTACCACCACTCTTTAAGGACATTCACTGTCAGGTCGCGCGCACCGGCAATCTTCTTCAGTATCTTCCCGGCCAGGGTGAAATTGCCGCGATACACCGATCTCAACAGTTCAGCCCTGAGCACAGGCATATTCTTGGGGTCACCCGTGCCGATAAAGAAGTGGCATTTATCAGCGCAAGCGCCGCACCGTACACAGATGTCCATGAATAGGCTGAAAGAACGGTACTTTTTCAGAAGTGCCTGCATCCCTTCAAGGATGGTCTGTTCCCAGCCGGCAGGGAGTTTCCAGTCTTCGTCAGCGACCCTCCAGTCTCTTCCGTTAGGGAACCCGACAACATCAAGTTCCTTCTTCTTCGATGGATGGCAATACATATGCTCCCTGATTTCCACGGGCGTATCCATCCAGTCCGTCCGGGGCGGGTTATAATTTATTTTTAAAAGGTCATTTGGTTTTGCAGTAAATTTCGCCATTTCTACTCCTTTTCGACCGGTATCCCAGCCGCTTTCATTTTCTCCCTGAAGTCATTTTCATATTCCTCATAAGTATGGACATGAACAGGGTAATTCCATGGGTTCACGTGCCTGACCATGCGGTTGTTGTTTGCCATATTTCTTGTCGGGCTGAGGAAAACCCCTGCCATATGCACAAGTTTGCTGAAGGGGAAATATGCAAACAGGACACTTATAAGAAACAGGTGGATATAAAATATTATTCCGATCCCTTGCGGGACAACCGGTTTGAAACTGATCAGCCCCATTGTCAGCTGCTTAACGCCAACCACATCGACCTTGGCAAAATACCTCATAAGTACGCCGCTGCCGGCAACGGCCAGAATAAGGAAAAGAGGGAAATAATCGGCTGCAAGCGAAATGTAACTCACCAGGGGATTGGTAATTCTCCTTATTAACAAATATGTCACTGCGGCCAGGATCACCACATCAGTGATATAAAGCATCGGCACCCCAATCTGCAGAAAACTGTCGAGACTCTCAATAATATGGATGGGTAACGGCAACTGAATCGAGAAAAACCTGAAATGCCTGATGAGAATAATCAGGAATGACCAGTGGAAAGCCATGCCCCCCAGCCATAGCCATTTGTCGGAGCCGTAAGCAATCCTCCCCTCTCTCTTGTCAACTTTGATATTCCTGAAGAGGGAACGAAAAAAAACACTTCCAGGGCCATTCTTACGATGACGCCCATCGCGGTGGACGGGTTGTCCAGTTTATCTTGCTTGATCCAGGGTAATGAGTTCGCCTGCCCGCATGTCGTCGGTATCCGAAACGGAACTGGAGAACTTGTCCATTTCAGCACACGACAAATTATCCCTGTGACGAATGTGATTACTGCCAGGTAGGGGATAATAACACCAAACAGGAAAGACATATTTGCATATTGCACCCCTGCCACAACAAGCACAATCAGTGTTATTACTGCGAACAAAGGGAATAGGATTTTCATTTTGCTACCTCTTTTGTTTTTGATTTGTCACTTCTTCTTTTCTTCAGAACTCTCAGGCCCCGGGCTTTCCTCAGACTCTTTTGTCTGCGAGATCAGCTGAGCTTTTTGAAGAAGCCTGAAAGTCATATTCTTGGTTTCATTAGTTTTTATTTCATAGATTTTTTCGCGGCATTTCATGAAGCTGTCGAACGCATGAAGTGCAATGGCATCGATCCTGGATTCGAATATAACCAATTCCTCTGCCACGGAGCGCTCATGTGCGGATTCTCCCAGGACTTCGCGTATTATGCCTTTTAAGAGAAGAATAAATACGATAGAACGGGAGGGAGGCCCTTCCTGAACAGCCCTGATTCGTATAATACCGTCAAGAAGAGGCGCCGCTTTTCGGCATCCGCTCCGGAAAGCAGGGCATCCAGAATGGCCTCTGTTCCTTCTCTAAGCGAATAGCCTATTGGATTTGCGAATTGATCTTTTTGATTTTTAAGGAAAATAGAAGTATCGGCATGGTATGCCTCAACGATAACATCAAGCCACCTGTTTAAGATGGCGGGTCTCTTCTCAGACAAGAGTTCTGTAAGCTTCATTTCCTCCCCACACTGCATACAACACGCAATATGTAAGTAGGAGGCAGAACCCCTGCCTCCTACCCGTTTTATTTGTCATACGCGTGAGCGAACTACAGGTCCTTTATTTTATACGCAACCTGTCGGCTTAGGCAGTCCTGCGTATCTGCAAGCCTGCTTTGCAGGGCCGTCAGGGAACAATTCATAAAGGTACTTTGTGTTGCCCTTGTCAGCGCCCATCGTCTTGCCGATCTCTTTCACGAGGATCTTTATCATAGGAGCTATCTGATATTTCTGATAATAATCTCTCAGAAAGTTAATGATCTCCCAATGGGAATCAGTAAGATCAAGACCATCGGCTTTTGCCATTGTTAATGCTATATCTTTGTTCCATGCCTCCAGATCAACCATATAGCCATCCTCGTCCACCTCAACTTGCTTTCCTGCAATTTCCATATTAGGCATACTACTCTCCTCCTTGCTTAACGCAATTTATTAACTACTTATGGATTATTCCGCTATTACTCCAAAAGGGCGGTTCGAGTAACCAAGATAATATAGAACATACAGCCAGGTCAAATAAAAATATATTATAATTTCATTTACCCTGTTTATGGAGCACCTCTCCCGCGACTTCCGCTACTGTTCGCGCAATCAACTCTCCTTCTTTATAAAAGGGCACGGGGCCGCTGTCATCCAGGAACCGCGAGATCTGTTCATTGCCGCTTCCACCGGGACCCAGTACACCCATAAGCCATATAGCATAGCCCCTGACAGCCGGGTTCTTGTCTTCCAGCATTCCCGGCAGGTCCTGCAAGGTAAATCCGACCAGATCCGGTCTTATCGCGGCAATCCGTCCCATTGCCCACAAAATTCCGGCCCGAAACATATCTTCATCCCTGAAAGACCACAGGATAGGAACAATGTCATTGAACGCATCGGGCTCACCTGTAACGATCTCACCCAGCAATTCCGGCGAACTCCAGCCGATGCCGCCTGACTCTTCGCCCATGGACCACAAAAGCCTCCTTACAGTGTCGCGTACTATGCCCAGCCTTTCCTTGGAATCTTTCGAAAAAGCCCGCGAAATCACGCCGACTGCTTCAATGGCCCTCCAGCTTGTCACATCCTGCCTATCATACGATAAGGATATGAGCAGCCTTATAACACCTTTGTCCTCCATGGACATGTCAGCCACTTCATCATAAGCGCGCAATTCAAGTAAACCCTTCAGTCTGTCCTTTCTGTTAAGGTTGCTTTCGCGAGTGCTTGCCTTTCCGGATGTCGTCGGCTGGGGTGCCGCAGCCCGCTTGTTCCGGGGCGGCAGGGAACAAGCCTCCTGAGGCATCTTCAATTTTACGAAAACAAGCCTCCCGGCCGGACTGCCCAAGCCTCTGGAAAACACCCTCTGATGGCTATGTATATCGTAGTCGATATCGCACGTCTCGTAATCAACATCTTCGCCCATATCGTTGATCTGCCAGTTGCCTCTGGCCAAGGCCAGGGCCTCCATGTATGCTTCGCCGGTATTATGGCCCGTCAGGTCGCATACGTATATAGTACCGCATTCGCACGAGCCGGCCGTCACAGTGCCGAATTCGGTTTTTGCTTCAGCCGGCTGACTTATAATGCGCCCGCAGAAAGGGCATTCGGGTGTATATCTAACCATTACTGTTTCAGGTCCTCCTTGGACATTTTGTACTGCTCTGCACGGCTGATAAGCCCGGTTACCCATGCAGGGGAGCCTAAAGCATGTACATGCGTGTAAGTAGCAAGCACATTCTTATAACAGATACCGTCCCTTTTGTCTTTTATCCCTTTGCCCCTGCGCAAGGCAAATGCCGAGTGCCTCAAAGCGCTCTCAGGGAGCCCGGCAACAGCCGAATAATGAAATTCATGCCCGCGCAGCACTGTTCCAACCGGGTAAAAGGGGTTTTCACTGTCTACCTCAACAATGGTATACCCATGGGCCTGAGGTTTCTTTTTCATATCAAAAATAATGGGGAATATTCCAGCCATCGGGTATTGTCCGCCATCCGTTACGATACTCTGACCTAAAAACATCAGCCCTCCGCATTCCGCATAAACAGGCAACCCTCTTTCAACCATAGTTCTGACAGAATCCCGGAAAGCAGCATTGCCTGCCAACTGCAGCGCATTAGTCTCGGGGAAGCCTCCTCCAATATAAAGGGCGTCTATATCCGGGAGCCCGGCATCGGCCAACGCATTGATATCTATGATTTGCGCGCCGTTTTTTTCAAGTTCCTCAATGTTTTCAGGGTAATAAAACTGAAAAGCCGCGTCGCGGATTACACCTATCCTTACCGAAACTGCCACTTTGCTCATCTCTAAGTTTTCATCTGCAGCTTCTGATGTCTTCAGTGGCTCAGCAGCCATTGCGATATCAGCTATCGCATCCATGTCCAGATACTTTGCCGCAATCTCTTCGGCAAGTGCGATTACCTTTGCCGTGTCGGGATGCTCCTGACAGGGAGTTAGACCCATGTGGCGTTCCGGCAATTCGTCCTCCGCCAGCCTGGGTATTACACCCAGCACCGGCAGCGAACAATATTTATATATGGACTCTCTTACCACCGACTCATGCCTTTGCCCCGCCACCTGATTAAGCACAACTCCCTTTATATCCACCCCGAAGTCCAGATGCATGCAGCCCAGTACAACAGCAGCTGAGGTCCGCGTCATCTTCGTGCAATCAATGACAAGTACCACAGGCGCACGCAACAGCTTTGCAAGTTCAGCGGTGCTGCAGGAACCTCCGGCATCCATACCGTCATGCAGCCCTCTATTGCCTTCAATCACCGCAATATCAGTGCTGGCATGGGATGCAAAGGAATTCATAATCATTTCGCCGGAAAGGAAAAAAGGGTCAAGATTGTAGCAGGGCATTCGGGCTGCGGTTGACAGCCACCCCGCATCAATGTAATCGGGTCCCTTTTTAAAAGGCGTAACCTTCAGCCTCTTTATCGATCTCAGTCCGGCAATAACAGCAAGAGAGACGACAGTTTTTCCACTCCCCCCTCTTACTCCGGCAATGACCAGACGTGGATACGCGCGCATAGTTTGTTATTATAACTGACGCACGCATAAAATAAAAACAGGCGGTTTCGTAAAAAGTTCATAGGCAAGGCGCGCAAATCCTGAGGAATGAGGCGTACTTTTTCGTACGCCGTAGTGACGAAGGATGCAGCGCAACGCAGCATATGGACTTTTTACGAGACCGCAGACCAAAAAAAGGCAGACTGGAGAACAGCCTGCCTTTCCTGACCTGCAAGCGAAATTGCTTACTGCTTTGGGGGTATCTCTACGAAGCTTCCGCCGAAATACGTATAAATAAGAGTCCCGTCATCCACAAGATCTTTCAGCGCAGCCTTTACTTCATCCCTGGTAACGCCGGCTTCTGCAGAGATTGTCTTCTGAATGTCACTTGATTTCAGCTTCTTTTTTCCAACGGACTTTTCGATCAGCGCATAGATTTTCTTTTTTACTTCTTCCTTTTCCATGAATAGCACCTTTCCTTGCTTAGAGGTTTAGAGGGGTACACTCTCGTGTACCCCTCTTTCAGTCAATAATATTCTACCACTTGAATGCGGCAGTATTCCTGTATGTCTCCCTCGCAATGGTGAAGTCGTCAATATGCTGGAAGGTAAACGGTAAGTTGGTAATTTTGAAGAATGATTCCCAACCTATCCTCTCGACCCATTCGCCAACCCTCTCGTGTTTCCTGGCGCCCGCTATGTATGCTTCGAGTATTGTCTTTATAGCTGAAGTGACTTCAGGCCATCTTGGAGGATTGTTCGGAACATAAGGAATAGCCAGCTTGGAGAACTTCGGAGCACTCCTCAGGTTCCCGACCTTGCCGCCGACCACAATAGCGACTCCGTCATTTACAGGATCGGCTATAGGAAGCGCCGGGCATACGGAGAAGCAGTTTCCGCAGTACATGCACTTCTCTTCTTTGATCTTAACGCTCTTGTTTGCCGGGTCCGGGCTGATAGCGCCTGTCGGGCATGCGGCTATTGTTGAAGGCACTTCGCACATGTTTTTGACTTTGTCAGTCTCAACAGTAGGAATTTTCCTGTGGATGCCGACAAGGGCGATGTCGGAGCAGTGAACAGCTCCGCACATATTTGTGCAGCATGCAACCGCCAGCCTCACCTTATTCGGCGTTTCTTTAGTTGTAAAATACTCGGCTAAGTCGTCCATCAGGGCCTTGACGAGACCGGATGCATCGCACGCGGCAGAATGGCAATGTACCCATCCCTGTGTGTGGACGATGTTGCTTATCCTGGATCCGATGCCGCCTACCATGTATTTTTTGTCTTTAAGTTCTTTTAAAAGCGGTTCGATGTTCTTCTCATCTGAAACAAGGAATTCCACGTTGTTTCTGGTGGTATAACGAATATACCCGCCGCAATATTTTTCAGCCAGCGCAGCGTGTTCTCTTATGGTAACGGTGCTGAGGAGTCTTGGAGAAGCGACCCTTACCGTCCATATTTTTTCTCCCTTATTGGACACATGGACCATAACTCCGGGATTAATGATCTCATGGTATTTCCAGTCTCCGTAGTTCTTCTGGATCACCGGAGGCAAAAAATCCTTATAGTGAGGTGGTCCTATGTCTGTTCTTCTTTGTGGTAACGCCATAATTATCCTCCTTACTTTAATTTATGTGATTATACTGTTATTTTTTCTGTAAATCTTCTTCCGTCCAGAAATAGAAAGGATCCCTTCTCGGCTCTTTCACGTGCTGCGGAATAGGAGCGATTCCGATGTACTCAAGGAACTCTCTCATCCCTCTTCTGATGATCAGTTCGCCGATCCTCTCCCTGTTCTTTCCATGCTCGTCCCACCATTCCCACATCTTCCTGATTAGATCCTTCAACTCATCGTAAGGGGCCTCCATTTTCATGAATGGCACAATCACGTGGGAGAGGGTCGCGCCGATAACAAAGGGGGCCTTGCTGCCGATCAGTATGGTTGCGCCTTTCTCACCGGTCCCTTTTAATGCCTTTGTCATCTTTGCGATGCAGTGCATGCATCTTACGCAGTTGGCATCATCGATCTTTAACTCTTTGCCGTCATAGCTCATGCACTGGCTTGGGCACATATCGACAATCTCTTCTTTGATCTTCATGCCGTTTTTAGCATAAGCCGCGACTTCTTTCTGGTCGACCGCGATTTTGCCTTTCCATGTGCCTATGATAGAGCAGTCGGCGCGTGCAATCGAAGCTATACAGTCGACGGCACATCCCGCTGTTTTGAACTTGAATTTATAAGGGAACGCAGGCCTGTGCATTTCGTCCTGGAATTCCTGCGTAAGCGAATAGGTGATGTCGAGGGTATCAATATTGGACCACTCGCAACGTGCCGGCCCTACGCAGCAGCTCGGAGTCCTCAGTGCTGAGCCTGAACCGCCCAAATCCCATCCACGCGATGAAAATTCAGCAAAAAGGGGCTCAAGGTTCTCGGTAGTGGTTCCCAGGAGTACCAGGTCGCCGGTTGATCCGTGCAGGTTAGTGAGGCCGCTTCCGTATTTGTCCCAGATGTCGCACATCTCGTTCAAAAACTTGGATGTGTAAAAGAATGACGATGTGGAATTGATTCTGACGGTATGAAAATTGGCAACAGCCGGGAACTCATCGCCCAGTGACGAATATCTGCCGATAACGCCGCCTCCGTATCCCCTGACACCAACGATTCCGCCATGCTTCCAGTAACCGCGTTTTGTTCTGTATGACTTTTCGAGCTGTCCAAGCTCGTCGGCAGCCATATCGTTCTTGGCGGCCGCCTTCTTGATTTCTGTCACGAAGCTCGGAAATGGACCCTTCTCAAGCTCGTCCAACAGTGGAGTCTGGTACTTCTTTGGCATAGAAACCTCCTCTTGATTGAGTTTTAAGCAACTTAAATGGATTTAAGTATCTTTGTCATTCTGGTTGTTCAAAAAAGCCAGCAACTTTAACAATACAGGCTAATATACCATAGTGTCAATCGTCAAATAAAAAAAATTAATTCAAATATTAGCGATTTTTTTTGACTTGACCCTTTTGTTAAGACCGCCGTACAATTATAGGTTATGAGAGTTAAACAGGTCGAGCTTGTCGGCTTCAAATCCTTTTCAGATAAAACAGTGCTCAGGCTTCACAACGGCGTTACTTGTATTGTAGGGCCTAACGGATGCGGCAAGAGCAATGTTGTCGATGCGTTCAAGTGGGTGCTGGGGGAACAAAGCGTCAAGAGCCTGCGCGGTGAAAAGATGGAAGAAGTCATTTTCCAGGGCTCGGCAACTGTAAAACAGAAAGGCATGGCGGAAGTGACCCTCCAAATATCTCTTTCCCCACCCCAAAGTCGGCGACTTTCGGGACCCCGGCCGGAAAACAGGAGCCCGACAATAACGGTCACGCGGCTGACAGCGCAGGCGACCGGGACAGTGCCTCTGTTTCACGCAGACTTTACCGTTCCGGCGAAAGCGAATACCTGATCAATAAGAGCCAGTGCAGGCTAAGGGACGTCAGGGATATTTTTCTGGATACCGGACTTGACGTAAAAAGCTACTCGATATTGGACCAGGGAAGGGTAGCGGAAATAATCAATGCAAAGCCCCAGGACAGAAGGTTTCTGATAGAAGAGGTCGCGGGGGTGATGAAATACAAAGTGCGGAAAACCGAGGCGCTGTCCAAGCTGGAATCTTCCAAGCAAAACTTGCAGCGCATCAATGATATCGTACACGAAGTCAAGCGGCAGATAAACAGCCTTGACCGGCAGGTAAAAAAAGCGGAACGCTATAAACGGCTTAATGCCGATCTCAAATGCATTGAACTGCGCTTTGCAAAAAGAGAGTATCTTCGCTTGAGAGGCATCCTGCAGGAACTTTCGGCTGAAATAGAAAAATTAAGGGAAGCAGATTCTTTAAAGAGGAGTACGCTCTCGACCCTTGAAAATCAGATCGAGGCAAAGAGGCTCGAACTGGCGGGCAAAGAAAAGGCGCTGGCTGAAATGGAAAATTCCCTCTACGGTAAAGAGAAGGAGATTTCCGAATCAGAGAAGCAGGTCGCCATTTTAAAGTCGGCAATAGAGAACAGAAGGGCCGATATACAACGCCTTTCTGCACAGCAGAGAGATTTTGACTATAAAAAAGAAGACCTTGCAAGTAAATTCAGCGGCATTGACACAAGTGCGGGTGCTCTATCCGCTGAAATGGGGGTCTTGGCTGATGAACTCAGCGAGAAAAGGGAACTCCTTGCATCTATTGAGTCGTCTCTTGGAGACAAAGAATCGCTCATAGAAGAAAAAAGAAAGGAACTTTTCAGGATTTCGGAGATTGTGAGCCAGAAAAGGAATGATCTCCACAAACTTCAGGCCTCCAGTGAAACATTACAGTACCGCGAATCAACTTCAATTAAGGACATTGAAACAGTCAGAAGCGGGATAGCTGCTGCGGAAGAATCAATCAGGACCGCGGAGGAAAACATTGCTTTGCTTAAGGACAGGCTTACGTCAATGCATTCGGAAAAAGAAATCCTGACAGCTGAAACAGAGAATCTGAAGAGTGAAATTGAAACCCGGAAAAGTCTTTTGGCATCTGAGCGGGAGGCATTGGCTTCAAATATGGCTCGCCTCGGCTCGCTGAAAGAGCTGGCCTTTGACAAGTCTCTCATGGATGTTTTGTTGGAAGCTGTGCCTGCTGCCCGGCATTCTGCATATGCAGGACAAGAACCGTCAGGGCTATCCGCCGATTGTCTCGTGCTTTCCGACGTTATAAGCACTGAGAGGGAGTACGAAAAAGCAATAGAAGCGGCGCTTTCTGAGAAGATAAACTCGATCCTCCTGAAAACCGTTGAGGATGTCCTGGCTGCCGTAGCAGTCATCAAGGAAAGGAATCTGGGCAGAACTGCCCTGGTTTATACGGGGTTCACCGAAGGTCGTGAGGCACCAGGCGGAGCCGGGAATGAAGAACAGAACATTGGAATTATGACAGGTGATGCCATTATCGGTAAGGCCTCTGATTTTATTAAAGTTGAGAAGAACGAGATGCAGGGTGTGGCTGGCATGATACTCGAAAATACTCTTATAGTAAGGGACCTTCAGGCAGCCATCGCATTGAGAAATCAGAAAACGTCCAATTTTGCCCTGGTTACGCTGGAAGGCGAAGTCATTGACAGGGATGGGGTAATACTTGCCGGTCAGGGGAAGGACATTCTAAAGAGAAAGAGAGAAATAAAGGAACTCCATGCAACCATCCTGGAGCAACAATCGCTTATTGGTGTTTATGACAATGATTTATCAGTTGCAGCCGGCGCATTGTCCGATAAAAAGAAATCGCTTATAACCATAGAGGGCACTCTTGTAAGCATGGAAAAGGAACTGTCGGTGGCAGACCATTCCTTAAGGGGGCTTCACGACGAAAATGAAAGACAGCAGCGGAAGCTGACCTTTCTCAATTCGGAGATTGCCACGATCACAGAAGAGAAGGAATCGTTAAAAGCCCTGATAGCATCGAAATCGGATGAAATAGGCTTATCGGAAAAAGAGAGAGACATTATTAATGAAGGCATAAGTGAACTCCAGGATTCCATTGGATCGGTCAGGACCGAATATGAGACAGCCAGGTCCGAAGTGACCGAACTGCAGCTTGACATAACTTCGCACAGAGAGAAAATGGAGTCCCTGCAGCGGGAGAAAACTAGTATCTCCGGGGCGTTAAAAGAGCTTGAAAGGACAAGGGAGGCAGCAGTCCTGGAAGCCGGGGAAGCTGAAAAGAGACTTTCGGAATCGTCTTCAGAAGTTGGGCGATATGAAGAAGTTATAAAAGGGCTGGTCATCGAAGCTGACGCGATGCGCCGTGAAAAGACAGTGCAGA
Source organism: Nitrospirota bacterium (assembly GCA_963796345.1). GTDB lineage: Bacteria > Nitrospirota > Thermodesulfovibrionia > Thermodesulfovibrionales > Dissulfurispiraceae > JADFXI01. The sequence goes on from CAWCLI010000016.1 coordinate 205,476, forward strand.
AAGAGGCTATCGACATCGAAAACGAGACGCTCGTTGCAGAGAACAACTCCTTGAAAAGCATACGTATCGAAATTGACTCCTTATCCCGGCAATTATCCGAAGCAAACGAAGCGGCTGTTGAACACCGGCTCAGAGCGGAGAATATCGAAAGCGCCATTACCAATAAATACGGCATTGATATAAAGCACGAGGAAATTCCCATAGAAGGGTTCGATGCCGCCGAAGACGAGGAGCAGATGAATCAGCTCAATGAGAAGATACGCGACCTCGGACCTGTAAACCTGGGCACTATTGAGGAATACGAAGAGCTGAAAACCCGTTATGACTTCCTGACCCGGCAGCAGCAGGATTTGACACTGTCGATAGCTGAACTGGAAGAGGCGATAAGCAGGATCAATGCATCTACGAGAAGAAAGCTTCGCGAGGCATATGATGCGCTCAAAGCAAAATTTGCCGAGGTATTCATAACACTTTTCGGAGGGGGCAAGGCGGATATTGTCCTCACAGACGAGGAAAACATCCTGGAATCCGGCATAGAAGTCATAGCCCAGCCCCCGGGCAAAAAGCTCCAGAACCTTAACCTGCTTTCAGGAGGAGAAAAGGCCCTGACCTCACTTTCACTTCTCTTTGCCGGTTTTCTGATAAAACCGAGTCCGCTTTGCATTCTTGATGAAGTGGACGCACCTCTCGATGAATCAAACACCGTGCGGTTTGCACAGATGATCAAGGGGCTTTCGAAGGATACGCAATTCATTGTAATTACGCATAATCGTTCAACTATGGAAGTTGCGGACTACCTGTACGGCATCACCATGGAGGAGCCAGGGGTATCAAAAGCTATATCGCTGCAGTTTACCGAAATCGCAGAGGTCTCGTAAAAACCTCTGACGAAGGTCTGCATAAAATTTACAGTTCAACTCGATTATTAGTATAATTTTCATATATGAAAGATTCCTCTCTCGTTGCCGGCGTAGAAATCTCGACAGAAAAAGCGGACCTTGTATGCTACAGCTATGATGCCTCGGTTGCGGAGGCAATGCTTCCTTATGCTGTGGCATGGCCCAGGAATACCGCTCAGGTCATTAACGTAGTAAAATTCGCTGATGCAAATAACCATGCCATAATAGCCCGCGGTGCAGGTACCGGCATGGCAGGGGCATCAATTCCAGCCTCAAACGGCATAGTCATAAGCTTTGAAAAGATGCGAAAAATGCTCGATGTCGATACAAAAAACATGACGGTGACCGTCGAGCCCGGCATTATAAACGGAAAACTGCAGAAGGAACTCGAGTATTTGGGCTACTTTTACCCGCCTGACCCTGCCAGCCTCAATAACTGTACTATCGGCGGCAATGTGGCGACCAATGCAGGAGGGCCGAGGGCGATTAAATACGGAGTTACGCGTGATTATGTTATGGGCATGGAGGCGGTCATGTCTGACGGCAGCTTAATTACCACAGGAGGCAAGACTCATAAAAGAGTGGTCGGTTATGATCTCAGGAATTTGCTGATAGGCTCTGAAGGCACGCTTGCGCTGGCGACAAAGATACGTCTTAAGATGCTCCCGCTGCCTGAGGACATAATGACGCTTCTTGTACTCTTTGACAAACTTGAGTCTTCAGGCACGGCTGTTTCAAAGATCATCACCGCTAAAATCATTCCCCGGACTTTGGAACTTCTTGATAAATCCGCTATCGAGGCGATCGAAAACTATAAGCCTATCGGCCTCCCTACGCATGCAGATGCATTGCTTCTCATAGAACTCGACGGCTATCCGGCGACCATAGAGAAAGAGGCCGGCCGCGTTGTCGATATATGCCGCTCACTGGGGGGCGAAGTCATTGTTGCAGAAGACGCAATGGCAAGGGAAAGACTCTGGGAGGCAAGGAGATCGATTTCAGCGGCCCTATACCATATCAAGCCTGCAAAAATTAACGAAGACATTGTCGTGCCCAGAGATAAAGTTCCTCTTATGTTGACTGAGCTGAGAAGAATGTCCGAAAGCAGCGGAATAAAAATAATAAGCTTCGGCCATGCCGGAGACGGCAATCTGCATGTTAATATCATGGTTGACAAAAACAATAAGGAAGAATATGCAAAAGGCGTTGAGCTTGTGCCGAAAATATTCGAAGTCACCCTCAGACTGGGGGGCTCTTTGTCCGGCGAGCACGGCATAGGCCTTACAAAAGCGCCTTATTTCAGCATGGAAGTAAAAAAGCGTGAGATAGAACTCATGAAAGGAATAAAAGGCGTTTTTGACCCCAAGGGACTTATGAATCCGGCGAAGATATTCGGCTAGGTTACCGTTCAGGATTTTTGCAGCTTCTTTTGCAAAATAAGTGATTATCAGGTCCGCGCCGGCCCGCTTTATGGACAGGAGCATTTCCATCATCGCCCTTTGCTCGTCCAGCCAGCCCAGGCGGCCCGCAGCTTTGATCATTGAATATTCGCCGCTGACATTATATGCGGCAACAGGCAGGACGAATGAGGACCTGACTGATGCAATTATATCGAGATATGCCAGGGCGGGTTTCACAATAATGATGTCGGCGCCTTCTTCTATATCGAGCGCGACTTCTTTGATGGCTTCACGCTTGTTTGCAGGGTCCATCTGGTAGGTGCGCCTGTCTCCGAACGCGGGTGTTGATTCTGCAGCATCTCTGAATGGCCCATAAAAAGCGGAGGCATATTTGGCAGCATACGACATTATGGGGATGGCATTGTATCCCTCCCGGTCGAGCGCGTGCCTGATGGCGGCAACCCTTCCATCCATCATATCGGAAGGTGCAACCATATCGGCGCCGGCTTTTGCATGGGACACGGCTGCCATGGCAAGGAGGCCAAGAGTCTTATCGTTATCGACGTCGCCTTTTTCTATGATACCGCAGTGCCCGTGGCTCGTATATTCGCACATGCATACGTCGGTTATCACATACAATTCGGGCACGGCATCCTTTACAGCTTTAACAGCGTCCTGGACCACACCTTTGTCGTCATAAGCGGAGGTGCCGAATTCGTCTTTAGCTTCAGGAATACCGAAGAGCAATATCGCCGGAATGCCGAGAGAATGCACTTCTTTTGCATGGCTGATCAGGACATCAACCGATTCCTGGTAGCAGCCGGGCATCGAGGGAATCTCTTTTTTGACACCCCTGCCGTAAGTTGCAAATAACGGATAAATAAAACAATCAGGAGAAAGTGAGGTTTCCCTCACCATCCTCCTGATCGTTTCGCTTTTCCGCAGCCGTCTGAATCGATGTACAGGAAACATAATTAAAGAATGGCTATAGGCTATAGGCTATGGGCGCTCGGAAAAGAAGTGATTTTTTCTGTTTCCTTGATCTATCGCCTATAGCCTTTTGCCAATTGCCTTTTTTTAGTGACCGCAACTGCTGCATCCTGACTGGCCGCCTGACCCGCATGAAGGGGCAGAGCCTCCTGTAAGTGTAAACCCTTCATGCTCTCCATCATTAATATAGTCGAGCTCCATGCCAGTGAGGGTAGTAACCGTCTTTTTATCGACAAAGACCCTCAAACCGTCTTTCTCGATTACCTCATCATCAGCAACCGGTCTTTCGTCTAAATCAAGACCATAAGAAGGGCCGCAGCATCCTCCGCCGGCACTGTAAATGCGCAGTCCCCAGCTATCTTTGCCCTCTGCAGCCAATATGGCCTTTGCTTTCTCAGCAGCCTTATCTGTAATAGTAACCACTCTGTACCTCCGAATATTTGTTATCTTTAGCATAATGCAAAAAAGTGCCGAGCGTCAAGAGGTGCTTGACGCTCTTTTTGAATATAGGATATTTTAAAGGGGATGTTATTAATTCATCGTTCTATACTGAAAGAACTTCTTTCATCTTTCTTGCTGTCGATCCTTTTCCTGAATTTCACACTTATGATGGAAAAGCTGCTGCGTTTGAGCAGGCTCCTTGCCGGGGTCGGGGCATCGGCTTCCGACATCGCAAAAATTGTCTTTTACCTGCAGCCGCAGATTCTTATACTTACAATCCCGATGGCCATGCTCCTGTCCGTTCTTCTGGTTTACGGCAGGATGGGCACAGATAACGAACTCACCATACTGAAGAGCAGCGGCATGCCTTTTAAGGCCATAGCCCTTCCAGTTGTCTATTTGGGTATCGCATGCTTTATCGTGGGCACTTCCATGAGTTTTTATCTGAGTCCGAAAGGCAGCAAGAATCTCAGACTGGGGCTGCAGGACATATTGACAAGGCGGGCGCCAATGACCCTCGAAGAGGGCATATTCAACACGGCTTTCAAAAATATCATGATACTGATCAAAGAGAAACCGGCCCCGACAAAACTATCAGGCGTTTTCATCGTTGATGAACGAAAAAAAGATGAACAGAAAATAATTGTGGCGAAGAGCGGCGAAATAGTACCTGAAAATGACACATTAAGCTTCTCTCTCTCCAATGGTCACATTTATTTGGCCCATAAAGGACTCATCACGGAAATCCAGTTCGGCAAATATCATTTCATGCTTACGCCGTCAATCGAGCCGGGTGAGCGAAAAAACAGCGAGATGACGCCGGTCGAACTTCTAAGGGAGGCCGGAGGGGACAAGGACAAAAGAGTTTCCTGCCTTCTTGAATTTTACAGGCGTATTTCCATGCCGGCAATATGCTTTATATTGATTCTCCTGGGCCCGTCGCTGTCTCTTATGGCGGGAAAGTCCGGGAAGCTGGGGGGGCTGACAGTGGGGTTGTCGGTATTTGCCTTCTATTACACCTTGCTTATTTATGGCGAGAACCTTGCCCGCTCAGGCAAATTGCCGCTCATCGCCGGCGCGTGGCTCTCGTTTGCAATTCTGTCCGCATTCTCGATGCTGGTATTCGAAAGGGTGAAAGGCGATAATGCAATGAGGAATGATGATAAAGAATAGAATCACGGGAGAATTATCTTTTTCCACAATTGATCATTCATAATTATTCATTAATCATTGATTTATTATGCTAATTGTACAAAAACTCTATATCAAGGAATTCTTGAAGGCGCTTGCTGTGGTGGGGTTCGGCATATCTCTTGTTTTCAGTATCATAGGCCTCATCGACAAAATTGACGAGTTCATGCCTCACAAGCCTGCGCTGAGCCTGCTCTTTGAATATACTGCACTGACGGTCCCCAAATATTTTCATTACCTTATGGCAATGTCAACCCTGCTTACCAGTCTGTTTGTCTTTTCCCAGGCAATCAAAAGAAAAGAAATTATCATCATAAAGGCCGCCTCGGGCAGAATGAAGCGCATTCTGCTGCCTTTCCTGGGCATCGGACTGGCTCTCACGCTGCTCGGCTTTGTCCTCGAGGAAGTAGTGATTCCTGCGACATCAAAACGAATCAGATCTATAAGGAATCAAATAACCGGAAAAAAGAAAGAAGTGACTTACAAGGACGGCACGCTTTACATGAGGGGAAAAGACGGCTCCATAGTACGCATAGCGCTTTATCTGCCGGACCGGAATATCTCAAAAGACGTCAGTATTTTCACTTTTGACGGGGGAGCGCTGAAGGAGCGCATTGACGCCGCTTCCGCAGAGTGGTCGGGCTCGGCCTGGAAGCTGAAAGACGTTACATTGTACGATATGTCCAATGGAAAGGTAAAAAAACTTCCGGAAATGCCCTACCCCAATATAGAATCGCCGAAGATATTCAAAGAGGACCTGTGGGCGCCGGAGGAAATGAACATGATCGAGCTGATTAAATACCAGCGCAGGCTTGCAGAGGCCGGATTCAAGAATATCAAGCTGATAGTTGATATAAGTTCGCGGCTTTCATACCCGCTTATCAACTTTTTCATGCTGCTTCTGGGGATATCGCTCTCGGTCGGCGGTGAACACAAGGCGTTGCAGAAAATCCTTCATGGAAAAGGCGCTTCTTCTCACAGCGGCGCTATCGCGGCAGGATTGGGCCTTCTGATAAGCCTTATTTACTGGCTGGGATACTCCGTTTGTTTGTCCCTTGGCTACACCGGCGCGATATATCCGGTTGTTGCTCCGTGGATAATGCCGCTCGCGTTTGCAGGGATTTCAGTTTATCTTTTCAGTCAAATACCGGAATAAGAACAGCAGCAACTTCGCGTCCTCCTGCCTCAGACCGGACACTCCAATGTGTTGACAAATGGAGTATGGCCTGATAGATTTGACTCATACAAAACAGAGGAGGAGAACGTTATGTTTAAAACCTTACTTGTCTTAGCATGCCTTCTGTTGCTTACCAGTTTTGTTTTTGCCGAGGATGTGGTTGTCAATGTCAACCTGGTGAACGATAAGGGAATTGGAAAGGAAATCGGCACCATTACGGCGTCCGATAGCAAGTATGGACTTATACTGACGCCCCACCTGAGCGGCCTCGCCCCCGGTCTGCATGGATTCCATGTGCACGAAAAGCCCGATTGCTCTTATATCATGAAGGAAGGGATAGGCAGTCCCGGCGCTTGCAGCTGGCGGGCATTACGACCCCGCAAAGACGGGCAAACACGAAGGGCCTTATGGCAACGGCCATCTTGGTGACCTGCCTCCCCTCTATGTAGCTGCTGATGGAAAGGCAACCCTTCCAGTCCTTGCCCCGCGGCTAAAGCTGGCCGACATCAAGGGGAGGTCCCTCATGATTCATGCCGGAGGCGACAATTACTCCGACTTTCCTGCCCCCCTTGGCGGTGGTGGTCCCCGGGTAGCCTGCGGCGTGGTGAAGTAAAAACGATTGATTCAGCAGACTCCCTCCCTTGATCGGGGAGGGAGGTCCCAGTCAGATAATTCGACTCAGCCGGTTTTTTTACCGGGAAGACCGAGGGCCTGCAATATCTCGCGCATGTGATCAATATGAAAGCCGACGTGATAACTGGAAAGTAGAGACACCCACTGGGACAGAGTCGGAATACTCTCCGATGGACGAATCCTTGAGCATGGGAATATGAGCCTTCCGGGAAAGCTGTGCTTCGGAAAGACCCTCGATAAACGTTGCCATACGCGTATATTCCTGGTCAAATTCGGCCAGAAGTTCTGCAAGGCTCATTCTGATGCGCTTCCCGGACCAATAGGCGTTTTCCGGCTTTATGTCCAGTTCCGGTGTATCCTGTTCGAGGAAAACCTTCAGCGTCGGCAAATGGCCGGTCCCCTCCGGACCGCAGAGGTGAGAGATGATCTGCTTGGGCGACCAACGACCCTCCGGAGCCCGAGACGAGCTTTCCTCGTCAAGCTCCTCACAAGACTTCCTGAATTCGGCCATTTTCGCGAGTACTACTTGCGCAATCTCTTTTCCATTCTGATTCGGCATCTATTTTTTCCTCCTTTCTCGACCTATCCAGATTCTACCAAGACTTGTGGTAGAACTCAATTAAGCAAATGTAAACAGTATAGACCTGATCCCCAGTTCTCATCCATCCTTGCTCCCCGCATTCATGCTAAAATTGGAAGTGTGTACGTAGAAATTCGATAATTCTGAGCATGGCTTGGGAGGACAATATAATGAAGAAGTCATTGGGTGCGAAAACACTGCTTTATCCGACACCGGTTTGGGTTGTCGGAACATACGATAAGGAAGGGAAACCGAACGTTATGACTATTGCATGGGGAGGCATTTGCTGTTCCAAGCCTCCCTGTGCAGCGATATCTCTCAGAAAAGCGACATACAGTTACGGCAATATTGTGGAAAGAAAAGCATTCACTCTGAACATTCCATCTGAAGCGCATGCGAAGGAAGCCGATTATTTTGGATCGGTCTCAGGCAGGAATGAGGACAAGTTTGCCGCCACTGGATTAACACCTGTAAAAAGTGAGATGGTCGATGCCCCTTATGTGAAAGAATTTCCCCTGATCCTGGAGTGTAAAGTAATTCATGTCACAGAAATTGGACTTCACACCCAATTTATCGGAGAAATCGTTGATGTCAAGGCAGATGAATCCGTGCTCAGTGAAAAGGGAATTCCTGATATCGAAAAACTGAAACCGATCATCTTCAGTCCGGAGATACGTCACTATCATAAAGTCGGCGACTATCTCGGAGAAGCTTTCTCTATTGGAAAGAGTATCCGGAGTGATAAGGGTCAATTGTAAAGGCCGTGCCCTTACTTAGATGTAGTAATGGCGCACTTTGTATGAAATTTAACTTTCTCCTTGTGCTGTAAAACTTTAAGAATCCCGGCTATGCTATCCATGCGTGGATTTCCACTAGGCCCCAGCATCCTGTGTATGCTCTTAGCTGATTTACCGAGTTGTTGTGCCAGTACCGGGAATGTTATTGTCGAATTAATGTAGTCCCTCAGAATGGCCTTTGCAACGTCATAATCCCCGGCGATTAACTCATTAATGGCCGATGCAAGCAACGCACGGCGAAATTCTGGATCCCGAGCTACTCTGCGCTGTACTGTATCTTTGAAGTCTCTTGTAAGTGCCATATTCACTCCCCCTTTTTCTTCCTTATTTTGAAATCCTGCCAATACTCTAAAGCTTGTTTAATATCTTTTTGTTGTCTTTTTTTATGTCCCCCACAGAGAAGTATTATTATTTTTTCTCCATCTTTCGCAAAATAGACCCGATAGCCAGGCCCAAAATGTATCTTATATTCGTGCACCCCACCACCCACAGATTCAACGCGCGAATGCTTTCCTTCTTTCAATCGGGTCAATGCGACGGTGATCTCGTTAGCTGCAGCAACGTCAAGCGAGTCGAACCATTCTCCGAACGGGGACTTACCATTACTCTTTTCATACTCTTTAAGTTTAAACATTCCGTCGCTCATCTCAATGGTAACTTATAAGTATCCTTTTGTCAAGACTCTTCAGCTTAGTCATTGGGGTCAAGGTTGTATGGCATAGGAGCAGAAGTACTTAGTTCATAGCTCGCCCCTTATGTGAAAGAATTTCCTCTGATCCTGGAGTGCAAAGTGATTCATGTCACAGAAATTGGACTTCACGCCCAATTTATCGGAGAGATCGTTGATGTTAAGGCAGATGAATCAGTGCTCAGCGAAAAAGGAGTTCCTGATATCGAAAAACTGAGACCCATCATCTTCAGTCCGGAGATACGTCACTATCATAAAGTCGGCGACTATCTCGGAGAAGCTTTCTCTATTGGGAAGAGTATCATGAAACACTGAATCGTAAGTCCAATAAAATTGCTTTTCGGGGCGGCGCTGTTAAATGGTATAATATTACATGTCAAAGAAGTCATTACTTGAAACCAACCCTTTCCTTAAAGACCCTGAGATTCGCATGCAAATTGTCAAGACCGTTACCGTTTCTTCCTCATCTGTTGAGGGTGTTCACGCCGCTGCCGAGCAAGCCATAAAAAATGTTACCAAGCTGAAAACTGCCTTCAGCGCTGCGCATGCGCGCGTCTCGTCAGGGAAAGAACGGACCCGAAAACCTTCTTCATAGGCTCGTAGTCACGCTCCATGCCGGCCTGAACAGCGGCAAAGTATTCTTTTCTCTTCTTCCCGCGAATTCCCATAAAATCAAGACCAGGCAGCCCTGCCTGGAATGCCATGAGCACGGCAAGCAATCTCCCTGTCCTGCCGTTACCCTCCCGAAAAGGATGAACAAGCATAAGTTCAGTATGGATGACAGCAAGAGCTGTAATAATATCCTCATCAGTTCTGAACTGGCACGGGGTATATTCCCTCATCAGCCCCTTTTCGAAGTCCAGCATAAGTTTCGGAATATGACGTGCCATGGCAAAGGGAAACCCGTTCTTTGATACGTTCACCTGTCGATATTTCCCGGCCCATTCATAGACATCCCCAAGCCATGCCCGGTGAATGTCGCAAATATCCTCCGCGGTAAAAAAGCAACATACAGTTACGGCAATATTGTGGAAAGAAAAGCATTCACTCTGAACATTCCATCTGAAGCGCATGTGAAGGAAGCCGATTATTTTGGATCAGTCTCAGGCAGGAATGAGGACAAGTTTGCCGCCACCGGATTAACACCTGTAAAAAGTGAAATGGTCGATGCCCCTTATGTGAAAGAATTTCCCCTGATCCTGGAGTGTAAAGTAATTTATATCATAGAAATTGGACTTCACACCCAATTTATCGGTGAAATCATTGATGTCAAGGCAGATGAATCCGTGCTCAGCGAAAAGGGAATTCCTGATATCGAAAAACTGAAACCGATCATCTTCAGTCCGGAGATACGTCACTATCATAAAGTCGGCGACTATCTCGGAGAAGCTTTCTCTATTGGGAAGAGTATCATAAAACACTAAAACAGCAGGAGTGATAGGGGTTACCCAGCGTGCAATCGTCAGGCATCTTGGGATACAGTTCACTTACGTGAGTGGGATTTTGCGGGGAAAAGAAAGGTAAACAGTATAGACCTAGCTTTCAATTCTCCTGCCTGCAATGAAATGTGGTGTATTCTGTTTTCCCTCTCTTCAATAATCTTTTCTTTCCGGGAAAATTGTATAATCATATGTGTCAAAAAATAAATGAATACTGATTTAGGAAAGGAATTGCCAAGTGTCAACATTATTGAATCTTTGGCTAAATCAGAAAAGTTTTTTTCAAACAAAATCCATTGAACAGATTCTTGCGATCTCTGGTGATGGCTCACTTCGCGACGATAATGAAACCAGCACGCAACTTCGATCTTTTTTTGCAAATATTCCTGCAAGCGATCTTTCGAGATATATAGACGAATGTCTTACGCATGCGTTTTCTCAAGGCGGCCTTATCTTACAAGATTTAATTAATGAGATTGGTAGCAGATTAGGATTTATCGTCGACCCTGGATATTATCGTGGGGGTGGGAATAAAATCGGACATGACGGAATTTGGCGAGCTAATAATGAATATGCTTTTGTAATAGAAGTAAAAACTACTGACGCCTATCAAATAAATTTAGATAAGTTGTCAGATTATAGGGAGCGATTAATTGAAGCAGGTAGAATTTCAAAAGACAAATCATCAATTTTAATTATTGTCGGAAGAATTGATACTGGTGGATTAGAAGCACAAACAAGAGGCTCCCGACATGCTTGGGATGTCAGGCTTATTAGTGTTGATTCACTGCTCAAGTTGATGAAGGTAAAAGAGAATCTATCAGATGCCGCAACAGTTTTTCAGATACAGGAGATGCTAAAACCGCTGGAATACACTAGGGTCGATCGACTTATAAATATAATATTCAAAACCTCAGAAGATTTGCAGAGCACCAGCATAGAAGAAGACGTATCAGAAGCAGATCAGAAATTACCAAAAGATGGTCAATCGAAACGAGTTAGTTATCATGAGCATTGTATTCTAAGTATTTCCGAGCATCTTAGAACGCCTCTTATTAAACTAGGCCGTTGCAATTATTCCAGTGCAGATCGCTTGATAAGGGTCCTGTGCATTGTGTCCAAAACATATCAACGTGGCAACTCAATTCGTTTCTGGTATGCGTTCCATCCTTCACAACAGGAATTTCTAAAGGATAATAAACTTTCTTATGTTGCACTGGGTTGCGGCAACCCTGATACCATCATTCTGATGCCAGCCGACAAGTTTCAAGAAAATCTCTCTACTATGCGAACTACCGAATCTGAGGGCAGGTATTACTGGCATGTTGAGGTATTTAAGAAAGGCGACCGGTATTTATTAAATAGACCAGCAGAAGGTCAAGGAGTTGATATAACAAGGTATTTAATTAAATAAATTTACAGTACAATCTTCAGCAACTGGTAAATAGCGCCGATGATTTTTCGTTTTAGCATTTTTGGCGAAATGTTAACTCTGAGCGTATCATCACAAAAGCGACTAGAAACTATGAACTTCTGTTGATAGCCGAGTATAATAATAAAGTGCCCCGGTCAAAGAACTTGCAAATCAAGTGTATTGAAGAAGCGATTAGCAAACTCCATAGTGCTGTTTTAGAAGAAAGGACTATTGCTACCTGTCTAAAATTGTGGAGTTGGGCGATAAAACTTCGCGATGGCAATCGTTGTGTTGTCTGCCATAAGAGACGTAACTTGGCCGCGCACCATGTATGTAGAAGAAGCTTCCTTACAGAAGCCCAATTACAGACTGGGAACGGAATAACTCTTTGTAAGAATTGCCATAGAGAAGCCCATAAAGGATTTAATGGCAGGTCAAATCTGAAAATGCCTATGGATGAACAAGGTGGGGAAAAAATTGAAATATTGGCTGATTGTTTTGGTTTTTTGTTAAATGACGCCCGTGAACGCAATCTGCTTCGTGATGATTTTTATCATCTTAGCGATTCGGTATTGAGAGGATTCAAAATGTTTCAAGGGTTCGATCCCCTAACCGAATTTCCCGGGTATCGACTTGAACAGGCTTATCTTATTTGGCAGCAATGCCCTCAACAAACACTGAAAGCTGTATTAGAAGCGAATGGCTTTTTCATCCCGGATGAATCGCCAATACCTGGTACTATGAAAATCTATTTCACGGATGAATCAGGACATTAACGATGGATACACATCCGTCACGTTTGGAAACCTCTGTCGAACAGCTAAAGATAACTATTCATTGTCCATTTGATTTCAAATAGGAAGATTTCGAGCTTATGAAGGGAACAATTACAGGATCGGGGGGGGGAGTTGTGGAGGGATAGTATTGAACAGATGAGAGAAAACGCAAAAAAGCAAGAAACAAACCCTGACGCCCTTGGCGTGGCAACGAAAGTAAACACGATACCAGTTATTGACTTGTTTGCAGGACCCGGGGGGCTGGGTGAAGGGTTTTCATCATTCCAGACAGCAGATTCTCAACGACCCTTCAGGATCGTTTTGTCGATTGAGAAAGACCATTACGCTCATCAAACGCTGGCGCTTCGGTCCTTCTTTCGGCAATTTGCGCCGGGAGCTGTGCCAGAAGACTATTATGACTTCCTCCGCAAGGCAGATGAACCGGAGCCTGAACGGCGCAAGCGTCTTTTTGGCGCATATCCCGAACAAGCGATGCGAGCGGCGAATACCGCCTTGTTCGCGGAACTTGGTGTGAACGACCCGCAGACCATTCGAGAGCGTATCAGGGGCGCTCTTGAGGGATATGGCGACTTCGTTCTCCTGGGTGGGCCGCCCTGCCAAGCCTATTCCGTCATGGGCCGCTCCCGAAACAGCGGAAATCCTAACTATAGCGCAACGGAAGACAAACGACAGCGGCTTTATGTGGAATACCTCCAAGTGCTTGCCGATCACCATCCGGCGATTTTTATCATGGAGAATGTGAAAGGCCTCCTGTCTGCCACCCTGGAGAATCAGCGCATTTTCGAACGGATACTTGAGGACCTGCGCTCTCCTTGTGAAGCGATTGTCCGAGAAGGACGCAGTTTTGCAGACGGCAGGCGCAGAACGCGCTACAATCTGCTTTCACTCGTACAGTACGAGAACAGCGACAGAGAAGATTTACGCAGGTTCACGATTCGAATGGAGCGCCATGGAATTCCCGAAGCAAGGCACCGACTGATAATACTTGGGGTGAGAAGTGACCTTAATGCAGAAAGCGTTGCCCCGTTGCCGGAAAGCACCGCCGTCTCGGTCAAAGAGGTGATTTCCGATTTGCCCGAAGTTCGCAGCGGCCTGTCCAAACAGGATGACACACTCGATCGTTGGCGGGAGGGAATCCAGCAAATACGCTACCGCACTTTCATGAATGTTCATGCTCCAACAGTGGAACACCCTATCATAAAAGCACTTGAAGATGCCTTGGCATCTCTCTCTAAGATGCAGTTATCTCGCGGTGGAGAGTTCGTGGAGTATAGGCCGCAACCTCAGTACCGTGCAGATTGGTTTGTTGATCCTTATGTTCGAGGAGCATGTAATCATACAACCCGCACACACATTCCCTCAGATGTGCATCGCTATTTGTTTGCAGCCTGCTATGCCAAGATAGAACATCGTTCGCCTAACCTGCGGGATTTCCCTACCGAACTGCTCCCCAATCATCGGAATGCCCGAAAGTCAGCCAAAGACGGAACCTTCGACGACAGGTTTCATGTTCAGTTGGCGGATCGCCCATCAACAACTGTGACATGCCATCTGGCCAAGGATGGCCACTATTTCATTCATCCCGATCCCTGCCAGTGCCGAAGCATGACCGTTCGAGAGGTTGCTCGGCTACAGACATTTCCTGACAATTATTTCTTCTGCGGGCCAAGGACCGCCCAGTACGTTCAGGTTGGAAATGCAGTCCCGCCACTCTTGGCTAACCAGATAGCCGCGTCAGTGTTCAAGCTTCTGATGGAATGCGGGCTGGCCGAATAGCATGGACCGTTTGTCAAAAGAACACCGCAGTTGGAACATGTCGCGGATACGTGGCAAGGGGACGTCGCCTGAAAAAACCGTGCAGTCGCTTCTACATAAACTTGGTTACCGCTTTCGACTTCATCGCAAAGACCTGCCGGGACAACCTGATATTGTCTTGCCGCGTTTTCAGGCAGTGATCTTCTCATGGATGTTACTGGCATCGGCACAAAGGCTGCAAATACGCATATACGCCGAAAACCCGAATCGAATTCTGGCAACGGAAATTCGACGAGAATGTTGAGCGTGACAAGCGGACACTTAAATCCCTTCGGAAGCGAGGATGGAGAGTCCTCGCAGTATGGGAATGCCAAATTTCCAATGAGAAGACCCTTGCCAATAGGCTGAATCGATTCCTTGCAGAGTCGGAACGTCAGGTAGACATCGCTTTTAGAAAGCGTGAAAACTCGTCCGGCAACATATGAATCACATCTTCCCCTTCCAGACTGTAAAGATCCCACGTCACATCGAATTGATTTAGGATGTCGATGAAACGTCTTACCGTTCCCATGCCTTTTTTTGTCGCCGCTCCGCGTCTTGGTTTGCCTGAAGCGCTGTCATAGTAAAGACTTGACGCGGCATCCATGATCCCACCGTTCGTAATGATCTCCTGGCGGGATGCAATCTGCTCGACAATATCGCCGGGCTGATCAAGTGAGCCACAGAGGACAAGCATTGCTCTTTCCGGTTTATCAATGTGTGCGCCGTATATGCGATACGGTCCGGCGAGGAGATGGCGGTAATAGCGCCATGAAACGCCTGTTTCGGGAATCCATCTTGCGCGTGCCCTAGGCTTGCTACGGCCTTTGCTGTCCAGCGGGCAGAGTTCAGTGAAGTAGAAGAGGGAGAGCCAAGCGCCACAGACCCCGGTCTCGTTCTATGTCGAGCAGGCCGGAGCCCTTGAAAAGATTGAAGAGGTATTCGGCAACAGTAAAACGGCTGCCGAAGGTACGCTGATCTATTTCCACCGTTGGAGAGACTTCCATGGTCGCTTCGGGATCGGTCAGCAGCGCTGATGGGTACGGCAAAGGCGTATCACCCTCAAGAGAATCGAGGAAGGCGGTGAACTGTGAGATTCCCTGTTCATTCAGTCGTCTGATATTCATTGTTCCTGTGCTCCTGTCCAGTAGCGTTCATATGTGGCTCGGATGTTGTGGCGGCGGCAGAAGGCAGCAACTGCGCCGTCGATCCAGTCGTCCAGACGATCCTCGTCCTCTTCGCTCGGCAAGTTACTTATTCCTGGAAGTTCGATGGCAAAACGAAGCCAGCGCGAACGCCAGTCGTCTGCGTCTTCGGTGTTTCGGTGGTCTTCCTGGTGAAGAATGCGCGAGAGCACCGCCCGGAAAAGGGCTGGATAGACAAGAGAAACAAAGCCAGGATCACGGGCCAACGCCCGCCAGTCGCCAAGTCCTGAATTCACCTTGAGAAGTGTCTGTTGGTCATCGAATTCGAGATGCCAGATTTCGTCTCCCATATTCCCGTCCGGCACGACCGGCAAAAGGGGAACCCGGTTTTCATCCTCATCGGTCGAAGTCTTTGGCCGGATCTGATCAGCTTCGGCTAAAAGCAGGCCGTGCGGGTCTGCTTTAGTAACAACTTTGACGCGGAATAAGACCCCCTCGGTCGAATCGAAGTCGGTCAGCCGTCTGTCTACAGGGATGCTCATTGCTCCGACATGGCCAAAGTCAAAACGCATGTATAGCGTCTGGCGATAAGCCTCGACGAAAACACACGCGTCACTTGGCAAGCTGTAATCCACAAGATTCAGTCCGGCGTCGAAAACATTTCCACCCTTCTCCTCGCGGATTGCAATACGGGAGTGCTCGCGCTGGATTCGTTTGCGCCCGGTGTAATTAAGCGTCCGTACCGGCATTGTCTTCCTCCTGTTTTCTGACCTCCACACGCAAATCACGTTTGGGATCGAAGCCTGTAACCTCGATACGAAAATCCTGACTGTCGATCTTGATCCGCAACCTGTTTTCCTTCTTCTCAAGCACCGTGGCACCCTTGAGTTGTGTCTTTATTCGCTGCGACAAGTCGAAATCGGCTGGATGATATTTCTTGAAGGGGTTGCCGCGCCGAACCTGATAAGCCACGCGAATAGACAGTGCTTTGGACAGCAGTAATCCGTTTGTTTCACCGTTGTGAACCACAAAGCCGCCTTGAATTCGATCAATTACGAATGACCTTGGGTTTGACGGCGGAGGAAATGGTGGTGGCACATCAGGTCCCTTGCCTTTGCCCTCAGGCTTCTTCTTTTCGCGAGTCTGGCTTCCCTGGTCCTCCGGCGGCGCGGCAATCGAGAAGAGATCGGCAAGAAGCGTACGGTCTTCCTTCTTATCCTGTTCACAGATGATATTAACGATCTCATGCACGCTTTGGATTACAAATTTCAAATCCGTTGCCCCGGAGACATATTTGCCCCGGAATTTCCCTCCATCTTTCTGCCATTGAGTGTGCGCAGGGTTTTCCGAATCGCCCAGGAATGCCGCCAACGGTCCATCCTCCACGTTGACTATTGATCGGACTCCACGAGTTCGGGGGGTTCGCACATCAGGGATTATGATCCCTTCTCGGATGAAAACAGGACGGCCGCTCTGCTCAGTGCCATCGCGATACAGGAACACATCAAAGAAACTGTTGCGGGGCGATTGATTCTTTTCTCTGACGCTGACCGGAACACGAATTGCAATCTTATCTCCGCGTTCGTATCGCTTTCGCATATCGTCTAAGGAATCCTCTGGAAAAAATGCCTTTGACCACTGCCACGACCGATTTGTGATCGGGCTTTTTAATTGAATGTAATCGGAGTCAGAAAGCCTGCCCGCAAATTTTGCCAATTCGATAAGAGGAAGGATTTCTCGCTCCAGTTCGCCGTTTATCTTTCGAATCTCGCCTTCCAAGGAAGTTGCGTCAAGTAGTGTCTCGATACTGCCAGTTTCAACGATGACCTCCAACTGGCTGCGCA
The DNA here is from genome assembly GCA_963796345.1 of Nitrospirota bacterium. GTDB lineage: Bacteria > Nitrospirota > Thermodesulfovibrionia > Thermodesulfovibrionales > Dissulfurispiraceae > JADFXI01. The sequence continues at coordinate 222,705 of CAWCLI010000016.1, forward strand.
GGATCGGCCAGAAGTAATCACGCAGAACAGCTCGGACAAGATTGTCATCCGTAAAATCAAGGTCGTACCAAGGAACGACTATAGTCAGCCCCGGATCGTCGCCGCGCTGTATATCGAAGGCTTGGCAAAAGGAATTGATGAAATTTCCGTCTTCGATAGGCAGAATCAAGTCTTCATCGGAACATTCGCATTGCTGCCCCAGCCAGCCGTCCGGGGTATAACGAGTGCCGTTCACGTTGTGGGATTTCAGGATCGACATGCCCATCAGCAATTTCTTCTTGTCATCGCTCCGTACCGTCAGTCCAAATATACTGTTAATTCGACTGGCTCTCGGGAAAACTTGCTTCCCTACACCCCATCGGCCAATATCCTTTTCCCCTTTGTCTGAAAGGCCTTCGGCACGGAAGAAGTGATAGAAATGGTTGGGCGAATCTACAGTCGGGTTCCATTCGGCGGGATTGCCCAGTAAGCCCGGTTGTACCAAAATCTTCAAAGACGAGAACTGAGCAATTTTCGCCATCGTCGGGGATTTCCCGCAGCCCATTTCCAGGTGCTTTGAGATGTTCGTCAAGACCATTCAGGAAAGAGTCAACCGCTGTTCTGGGCACTGCAGCAACGGTTCCGCTTACGCGGATTCGAACCATGACCTTCTCTCCATTACGCCGGGCATCAAGTGAGTTCTGAATACCTTCTCTCACAAGCGCTTCGCCGGGATTGCTGATCGCGTCTGTGGAGAAGAACTCCCCCTGGATGGGTTCACGCGCTTTATCAGAAGGACGCATTGTATTGAATTGCCAGGAATAAGTCATAATGAGGTGTTCTCCTTATTGCCCGTTTTCGCCAAAAACGCTTCACCGTCTTGAGTAATTGTGTAAGTAACCTTGACCCCTCTCCGCACTCGTGCAATCAGACAGAGATCGGACATGCGAGAGAGCGCTCCGGAGCGCTGCGAAGTGAGGAAAGACGGGCTGAGCGCGCGGTTGGAGTCCGACGGAACAAGCTCGTGCAAGGCTTCGTTCAGTTTGTTGGGCGTGTCGGCACCATTGATGATAGCTTGAATAAGTGTAATGAAGGCGAATGCCTCCACCGGTACAGAGGAGCGGATGTGTTCCAGAAGAAAGGCCCTCTCTTCCTCAGAGAACTTCTGTGCCGGCCCTGTTTGGCAATCGTCGAGAATTGGATTCTTCAGACGGGACAGTTGTATAGCCTGTTCTGTCGGCAGCAGAAACAAACCATTCTCAGATGCAAGGCCGGCCAAATGATAGTCCCACAAGAGACCGGACAATGCGTTCTGGGTGTTCACACTTCCGATGAACTGGTTGGCATAACGAACACGGCTCTTTTCTGCATCGTGGCCACTGCGGGGAAAGGCGGTGGCTAAGGCGTCGTCGCGTCCGATCTGGTGTCGACGGTCGTGATCGGCCATATAATCGCCCAGCAGCGCGGCGGCTTCGGCAATCTGGGCGGCAGCCGTATCAAGTGGCACACCGTTTTCTTTCCCGGCTGTCAGTCGGACCAGAGCGCGGCAGTTGACCTTAGCTGGCAGCAATTTATTGTACTGTCCGAAAAGCCAGCGATCCAAAGTGAAGATTTTCTCGGTGTACTCAGTAGGGGTGGCTTCGATAGTTACGACGGAAAGCTCATCGAGTCCCCTGGAAAGAAACAGCTCAGGGATTCCGACCGTGACAGGCTTGCGTTTCCTATCATTGATCTGCATGGCCCCCTCGGCTAGCGGTAATCCTCCAGGTACATATCGCGGTGCCGAGTCTTGGCCAATAACCAGATCGCCTTTCTCACTGACCTCACGATTCAAGATCCGCAGATTTTCGACAGCGATTTCTATCAGTTCACTGTAATCCCTGTAATGACCTTCATACAAAAGACTGTCCATTGTTGCCTTGGTCGCAGCGTTACAGTTTATACATACAATCATATTTTAGTCTCCAGAATTAATTATCTGTTAACAGATTACTACAGATAATATATTCTTGTCAACAGTTAACTTTACAAACGGTTGACTGTAATGATTGCCTCCATTTTATCGTGCTTCGACCTCCTCCGAAATTTCAGAATGCCTGCTTGGCAAGCCCGCCATAAACCTCACCATATCTCCCAAAATTGGGAAAATGTCATTATGCTTGGCTCCGAACCTGATGACCTCTGTTTTTTGGTCATATCCGCCTATGTCGCGATTGTATCCTTCATCATCTGCGGGAAGATATTTCTTTAGAGGCTCAAGCCCGTGCTCTTTTATTTCACTGCCGGAAAGCTGGTAATATCTCCACATTGGATTCTTGTGCGAATAATCGAAGGTTGGAATGCGCGCCAGCAGATTCTTAAGATGTTTGTCATTCTTACTTCTGCCAAAAGCAAAATCGTACGTCAATTTCGCCAGCGCCTTGAGTACAACAGGTTGGGCGGCAACCGTCTTCATTTTAGCCCCAAGTTCACCCAGGAAGGGGATTTCGTTAACCGCCTCCCAGAATTTTACCGCGACAGGTTTGGCAGCATCCACATCCGGGGGTGTCGCGCCAGCTTATGTTGTTTTTGTTGAGGAAAAGCCTCGCATTAATAACAACCAAATCTTTCCGCGCAATCGCACCGACATCATCCTGCCAATTGACAACATCCCGTTCAATAATCTCCCAGTTTATGATGTTTCCGAGCAATTCATCCTTAATAAATAGGTTTACAGGGTTTGAATTATCAAATTGGAGGGCCAAGCTTGCCTCAACTCTCTTCCCCAAGTTGTTTAAATCGTGAAAAAGTTGCCGCTCTTCGTCGACCCTCAGCCCAAGGTGGACTTCCGCAACGACAGTACAAAATGTTCGTGCCACTTGATAACATTCCTCCCATACGTGTAACTCACCCGGTTCTATTTCACCGTCGCCACTATAGGGAAATAAACTGCTCTTTCTTCCTGGATACTTGTGATTCAGTCTTACATAATTCAGAAACTCAAACACCATCTCCATCGCTTTCCTGCGGTGTTGCCCGTCAACTACCCAAAGCACGTCCTTTTGTGACAGGAAAATCTTAAAGCCCGCGGTCTCCTCCTCCTTCGTAAGAAGCCTATAAGCGGGGATGTTTGTCCCATTGGGGTCGCATGTTCGCAGATTTACCACGATCGGCTGTAAGGACAGATAAGGTTGTTTGCCGAGAGTATCACGGATCTCATAAAATTTATCTGATATGCTCTCTTTCTTAATTTCTCTCTTTTCGATGGCTGCAGAAACTAAGCCCTTGAGTATATAAAGTGCCATCTTCTTCGCATGATTGATGTCGAGTTTGCGTTGAGCGATGGGTTCCCCGTCCTTCCCCTGCACATTAGCAACCTCTGAGATACTGAAAAACTCATGCATAGGTATAGTCATAACGAACGACCGATTTCCCAAGTTATGACCGACGTAAACCTTGTAGGGTGTCGCAGATGAATCCCCCTGTTCGAGAAGCTCATCCAATGTCCCCATCGGCTTCGGCAAACTAATCTCATGATCCAACATATTTTCCTCCTTTTAGTGTCCCGGAGTCTTATTTAAAATTACCTGGACGTTTTATTTTAAGACCTGGTATTACTTTAGAAGTTTCTCCGGACTTTTGTCAACCACCTCCGCTGACAGAGGTTCAATATATAGTGAACGTGCTCGAATGAAAGAATCCGCACAATCTGCCCTTTGTACTAATCAAGATATCGCACTGAAAACGTAAAGGAATTTTCATTCTAATGGGCGAAACTCAAGCAGAAGCCAGTTTTTTTTGTGAGCGAGGGTCAAAAAGGAAATCGCCTTTCAATGACATATCCAATCTTCCTTGGAGTCAGGTCTATATTGTTTGACATAGGCGCAGAAGTTTAGACTTATTCTAGTGACAGATACCGTTCACTATTTCCCCATCGGATTAAATCCCACGGGACGCAAAAGACCCAGCTTCTCAAGTATCGTGGTAAAGTCAGGTGACAGTAGCGTTTCAATAAGTTTCTCCCGCGCCTCAAGTTACCGTGCCGACCAATTTCTTTATACACAAGTTCTTGTCGTTTTATGTCCCATTGCTGACTTTAAGACTTCTTTGATATAAAATACAGTATAAACGTGGAAGGAGGTATTCGTTATGGCTGTCAGTGCGGCTAAAAAGATCAATCCTGATGATTATATTCTTTCTGTCCTGTCTCCTGAGGACAGGCTGGATGCTGCCTTCAAAGTCGCAGCGGAGGCATTCAAGAAGACTAAGCTGACTATGAAGGATATTGAGAATGCCGCAAAGTCGGTAAGGATAAAGGCCTACGAAAAGAAGAGATAGCGTTGTTATCGACACTATGGTTGTTCCAGTGACAAATGACGTTTATTATTTTCTTTTTCATGTCCATAAAAAACTTCGTATCTCAATGAGTCGATGAAGATTACGCTGGTCTTCCTTGTGCCATTTCATTTCCAATTTATAGTCTTCTTCTAGTGTCTTATAGTAGCGGGCATATTTCTTTTTGTCAGGCATGACCAACTCGGTATTATCTGATCCGGGAATTTTCTTGAACTTCAGAGGAGGATGGACTAATTTCTTGTCGTCGAGTGGGCTCTTCCTCTGTGGTCTTACAGCCTTCCACCATTTGTATAGGCTTTGCATTTCCCGCCATGCGTGCTTGTTTGTCTTGTCGTAATTCCAATCGATAATTTTATCAGGCTGCTCTTTCTCAATGAAGTCTACCAGTACTTGGAAGGCAGCATGTAGAAGAATAGTATCCCGGTCGTAATATCTTTTGTCGAGTGTCTGAATTCTAAGATGTCTCATTGTTGCAACTCCTTTTCATTAGCAAACCCCATCCTTTGGTCAAATCACGCAAATTCAAGATACAGATCTTTATTGAACACCTTCGCAAGACGTTCAAGGGTTTTAAGAGTGGGATTACTCTTACCAGGTCTTTCCAGGCGCTGATATGCCTGATAGGAAATACCGAGAAGTTTGGCAATATCTCCTTGAGTGAGTTTCTTTGTTTCCCTGAATCTCCTGAGAAGTATGGGAATAGCTACTTCCGGATCAGGCTCGATGTGATAGATATTTTTTCCCTTCAAGTCCGAAGGATCGGGGATTTTAAAGTTCCTTTCAAAAACAGATGCGAGATAGCCCGTCAATGCCTCTTTCGCGTTCCGTTTGGCATCGTCAATGGAAGCTCCCTCAGTAAGACATCCAGGGAGATCAGGAAACTCGACCAAATAGGCTCTATCTTCTGCAAGATATTTTATTTTTGCCGGATAGCTGAACGTCATTTTAAACCTCCTTGCTTCATTAAGGCATGGAGCAGGCCTTTTCCTAAATCTTTACTCCCGTGAACAGGCACTGACAAAGTCTTGTCACCTTTAATGAGGATGTGGTGGCTGCCTTCGGTCCTATCCAATTTCCAGCCATGTTCCCGGAGTAACCTGACCAGCTCTTTACCTGACATATTCTATTATACAATATTTATGTTGTATGGACAACTACTCCTAATAAACAATATTCCGGAAGCCGGTCGGTAGTTGACATGCATCAATATTGTGCATACAATATAAGCATACAAAGGAGGTGCTAAATATGCGTGCGACATTAAACATACCTGATGATCTCCTTTCTGAAGTGCAGAAGGCCACCGGGGAGAAATCCAAAACCAAGGCGATTACCTTCGCCAGTGCAGAGTTATTGCGGGCAGAAAAAGATCAAAAAGCTTCTTGCGATAAGAGGGAAGATCAAAATCGACTATGACTGGGAAAAGGAAGAGGAACTCGAAATGAAAGCCCAGGAAGAAAGGGAAAGGCTGCATGAGCGAAAAAAATAGCGACATACTTGCAGATACGAGCGTTTGGATAGAGTTTTTTAGGCCCAAGGCCGAAGTCGGCAATAAACTTGAAAAGCTCATTACGACAAACTCAGTCTGGACATGCGGTGTTGTCTTGTTCGAACTTACACAGGGAGTTAAGTCGGACAACGAGAAAAAGGACATTCTCGATATCTTCTCCGGTCTGCCGTATGTGGAAATGACTGCATCACTATGGCAAAAGGCAGGGAACTTTCAGCCGCCTTGAAAAGCAAAGGGCTGAATTTGCCTTTTTCGGATATTCTGTTAGCCGCTATTGCCATCGAACACAATTTTTCCATCTTTACTCTCGACAAACACTTCGAAAAGATACCCGGCGTTAGGATTCATAAGGGGTGATGAATGTTTAAAAGAAGTCTCGCAGAGTCGCCAAAGCGAATTCGCGCAGGCTTAGTGTGCGTATACTACTGCAGGCCGGAGATACACCGACTGACAATCTGTCAGTTGCCAAAAATAAAGGGGACGGTTCTATTTATTTGCTAGAGCATTCATGTAGAATGGAAAAGGTTAAATAAAACCATCTGTTTCATCACAGACGATATTCATTATTTTCCCATCGGGACTAAATCCTACAGGCCGCAAAAGCCCCCGCTTTTCAAGTATAGTGGTAAAGTCAGTTGACAACAGCGTTTCAATAAGTTTCTCCCGCGCCTGAGAGCAGCCGTCCCGACCAATTCCCCTTGATGCGGACAATAAACCGGTCGCCTGGGTCGTTAAGGCACACAGAACTGAAAGGGCAAGGGTGCCGCCAAAGGTTTTCACAATTGTACGCTCCTTCAAACTAGTTGTGCCTCATTAACAATAATTCTCCTGTTGTCAAATTCTACCCGTGGTGCGGAACACTGTAAACTACTTCCGATAAATACTGTTCTATTTAACGATGCTGTTACTGCACACATTTTTGTTATAATTGAGCAGTGACTTATTTATGGAGGGGTGCAATGACACAGACCGCGCTGAAATATGTATCGGATAACAAAGGCAAGGTGCAGAGTGTGATAGTTCCAATAGACCTCTGGCACGAGATTGAGTCAGCAAAAGAGACGGCATATCTCCTTCAGAGCGCTTTAATGAAAAAGCGGCTTCTTGAAGCGAAGAGAAGAAAAAAAGGAGTACCATTGGAGGCGGTGCGTGAGAGTCTTGGAATTTGATCTCCTTGCAATTGAAGACTTGGCATGGTGGATTGGAAAAGACCGCAAAAAGGCATTGAAAATAATAAGACTGATTACCGAAACACAAAAAGATCCTTTTCACGGAACCGGCAAGCCTGAACCTCTTAAATACGAACTTTCAGGTTGCTGGTCTAGACGTGTCGATGACGAACACCGTCTTGTTTATGAAGTTGATAAATACAGAATAAGGATTCTTGCCTGTAGATACCATTATTAATTAATTGCTTCTTTGAAGATCGTCAATTGTTGCTAATGGAGATGGAATGTTCAAAAGAAGTCTTGCAGAGTCGCCAAAGCGAATTCGCCCGGGCTTAGTGTCGCACATACTGCTGCAGTCCGGAGATACGCCAACTGATAATCTATCAGTTGCAAGGGTCGAGGTCGAGCCAGGGTCGCATCAGCAGCCTCATCATCATGCGCCGGAACAAGCTTATATTATTGTCAGTGGCAATGGTCGTATAAAGGTCGGCCCTGAGATTGCCGATGTTCAGGCAGGCGATCTCCTACATATCCCCTCAAACGTTGAGCACGCGGTTGCGAATGCAGGACCGGAAAAGCTTATCTATATCTCCGTTACGGTACCCGGTTTTGACATTGAGGCATTGTATGACGTGGGTCAACTCAAGAAATAGCGCGCTGAAAAACTTCCAGGAAATACTAATTTATTACTAATTACTCTAAAATTAGTATTTGTTGACATTAATTAAATAATAATCTAAACTAAGAAAAATTAGTATTTGGAGGCAACATATTGAAAATACCGGAAAAAGCTCCGGATTGGGGAAAAGTCCTGTCAGAATGTATCAGCCTTGATCTCGCAACGAAAACCGTTGATGTCGTAAGGAGAGCAAACAGCGAGTATTTGTACTGGGATGATTTCAAGTATCTGCCTATGCCAGAGGGGGTCACCTATGAATCGGCATGGGGCATGTTAAAGGCATCGAGACTGTTTCAGACAAGACATATATCCCTTGCCGATTCGAAGGGGCGTCCTTTTGGCTTCTGGCTCCCGGATTATGCCCTTAGAGAGATTCATTATATAGACCAGCAGGCAGGCGGAGCTATTTTTGTTGATGACCCTTCGGTCCATCCGGAAGAGAAGCGGCGATATATGATAAGGTCGTTAGTCGAGGAAGCGATATCATCAAGTGAGATAGAGGGTGCGGTGACCACAAGGGTTGTTGCAAAGGAGATGCTGAGGACAGGCAGAAAGCCGGGGGACCGGTCGGAGCAGATGATATACAATAACTACCGGTCAATGCAGATGATAAAGCGACATCTGTCAGAGCCGCTTACAATAGACCTTATAAATAAGATTCACGCCTCCATGACAGAGAACACACTTGACGTTCCTTCATGGGCGGGCAGGTTCAGGATGCCCGAAGATGAGGAGATACATGTCTTTGATAGCGACGGGCAGATCCTCCATGTGCCGCCCAAGGCCGCTGATGTCCTTGCGTCGATGGAAAATTTGTGCAACTACGCAAACGGCGACAGGGAGGATGAGTTCGTCAATCCAATTATAAAAGGGATACTTGTTCATTTCTGGGTTGCATACGTGCATCCCTTTATGGACGGCAACGGACGGACCGCAAGGGCGCTTTTTTATTGGTACATGCTCAAACACAATTATTGGCTGTTCGAATATCTTTCGGTGTCCACCGCAATCCTGAGCGCGCGCGCCCAGTACTACAGGGCATTTCTTTATTCCGAAATGGATGACAATGACGCAACGTATTTCATTGTGTATAACCTCAAGGCTATACATAAGGCACTGGAAATGCTGAATGCATACATTGAGAGAAAACAGAAAGAAAAGAGAAATGCATATCAATTTGCCGTGAAATACCCGGACTTGAACCTGCGGCAGCGCGCGCTGCTTGCGAGCGCACTCGAAAAACCTCAGGAAATATATACAATCGAGACCCATGCAAACGTACATGGTGTCACTTATCAGACTGCACGTACTGATCTGCTTGCGCTAAAAGATATGGGACTGCTGGAGATGAGAAAGGAAGGTAAAAAATTCATATTCACGCCGATTGCCGACGTCGCAGTAAAACTGGATATCGGAACGACGGCCTCGTAAAAAGTTCATAGGCAAGGCGCGCAAATCCTGAGGAATGAGGCGTACTTTCTGTACGTCGCAGTGACGAAGGATGCAGCGCAACGCAGCATATGAACTTTTTACGAGGCCGTCATCAGGAAGCCAGGGCTTCTTGCATTATCCCTTCTCCTGCGCTCGTCCCTATGCGCGAGGCCCCTGCCTGGATAAAACGGAGCGCTTGTGCCAGGGTCCTGATTCCGCCAGCGGCCTTGATTCCAGCACGGTCTTTTATAATGTCTTTGATCAGTTTCACGTCTTTTATAGTCGCACCTTTTGTCCCGAACCCGGTTGACGTCTTTATGAAACGCGCCCCGCAGCTCACCGCAATTTCAGTAACGGCACGCTTCTCTTGCTCGGTCAGGTAGCATGTTTCGATAATGGCTTTGTGGACAACCTGTTTTGATGCGGACACTATTTCTGAGAGCTCTTCGCCGATAAAATCGAAGTTCCCGGACTTCACCGCTCCTATATTGATTACGATATCGAGTTCCTGGGCGCCGTACAGCACGGCCTGCATCGCCTCATAGACTTTAATGTTCTTCATGGTTGCCCCGAGGGGAAACCCTATTACTGTTGTTACTTTTGTATCATGTCCGCTCAGGATGGCCTTGCAAAGGGGAACGTAATAGGGGTGAACGCAAACGGAATAAAAATTATGGCGTATCGCTCCCTTACAGAGCTTTATGATGTCGGCTTCCGTAGACTCAGCCTTCAGGAGTGTGTGTTCAATATATCGCGCCAATTCCCCGGGAGAAGGCCGTTTACTCCCAGAGCGATGGGGCTTCTCCCTTTTTTTCTCTGACATATCCGTTCACCTCTTGTCTGTATTTTGTAAGGAGAAGCTTTGATATCTCCCCTACTTTGAAATCCACTGCATCAACTCTGTTTACCGGCATAATCTCCATGGTGGAATTGGTTATAAACACTTCTGACGCGTCATACAGGAATTCAGGTGTGAATTCGCCCTCCCATATATGAATGCCATTTTTGACAGCCAGATCAATCACCAGGGTCCGGGTAATGCCGTCAAGGATGCCGCATTCAATTGAAGGAGTACACAGGACCCTGTCTTTCACAAAGAAAATATTGCTGATCGTGCCTTCAGCGAGATGTCCTGCTGCATTGAGCATAACTGCTTCGTTTGTATCGGCCCGCTTCGCTTCAATTTTCGCGAGTATGTTATTCAGAAAGTTAAGAGACTTTATCTGGGGATTAAGGGCTTCTTTAATATTTCTCCTGACTTTTGCGATATTCAATCTTATTCCCTCTTCATAATAGGAGTGGGGGTAGGGTTTGAACCTCTCGGCAATGACTATAAAAGTGGGCTCTTTGCATAGGTCCGGGTCAAGGCCTATATCACCGTATCCCCTTGAGATAGTCAAACGGACATAGGCATCACTGAAACTGTTCCCCATAAGCGTGTCATATATAGCGGCTTTTATGTCCGCATCATTTTTAGGGATATTAAGTCCTATAAGCGAGGCAGAACGGCGCAAGCGTTTAAGATGATCACCGATCAAAAAAACTACGCCGTCATAGACGCGCATAGTTTCATATATGCCATCACCGTACAAAAACCCATGGTCGAATACTGAAACCTTAGCTTCAGCCGCAGGGACAAGCTTGCTGTTTAAATAGATAAACACTATACCTCCCCAAAATCTTTAATATCACCGATTACAGTTTACTAAAACGCTTCTATTATATGTTTTATCTCATCTTTTCCGTTTCTGGAAATAATACTTACTACGTCAAACCTGACCGGCCTTTCGGCCTTTAGTCGCTTGAGATAATAGAGCGCTATTTTCTTCAGTTTGTCCTGCTTCCGGGAATTCACGGCTTCAAAAGGTTCACCGAATGCAGTGCTGGTCCTTGCCTTGACCTCTACGAATACCAGAACATCATTATCACTGGTGATTATATCAGCTTCACCCAGAGGAGTCCTGTAATTGCGGTGCAGGATCCTATGACCTATTCCACTCAGATAGTCTGCAGCCGCATCTTCCCCCATCCTGCCGACACGCTTTATCATCAAATGTCACCCTTAAACCCTTCTGATTCTTCTGATTCACCTACGGTAACTTCTGTCCCGGCCAGCCGTTCGAGGAGAAGGGGGATGCCTTCTATATCTTTTATGTCCTTCTGGCAGAGCACTTTTATTATCTCCCTGAACGGTGAGAATTCCTCCCATATGCCTCCCAGATGGGACGACACCGATTTGTAGAGATGCTCTCCTTTGTTGTCCCAGTCCATAAGAAGGATAACACGGTGATAACGCTCCGCTATATCCTCGCAGAATTCATATATGCCCCTGCCTCCGTGGAGAGTGATGATTTCACCCACCAGTCCTATCTTCCTCAGGGCAGAGACATCATTCCGGCCCTCGACAATAATGGGTATCCTTTTATTGACTTCGTACAGGGCCTGAAAAGCCACCCTGAGTCTTTCAGCCCTTTCAAGATCAGCCTGATTAATCATGGTAGATTACACGACTTTTTGGTGGATCCGCTCATTTATCCAGTGGGGATCAGGATATAATGTATCTGAATCTGTTTAAAAACTCGTCCGGACTCATATTAGCGACACTCGCCAGACTCTTCAGTCGCTTTCCGTCGAAATCCTCGGCCACTAAACGGATCATATACTTTAATCCCACTTCATATGTTTCCGATGTTATATCCACAGTTCTGACCTTTACCTTGCCTGACGGATAGTCCACCAGGTCGGCAAACGGGATTGCCCTTAAATGACCTTCATTTTGTACTATCATTGCACCGGTGCCGCCTTTGAGAAGGTACCGGATAGCGCCATAGCCGAGGTCCCTGGTATATTCAAGGTCATAAGGGATTGGACCGGCGGACCGCAGTTCATAACCGATATTTTTGTCGACGATAGTAGTATGTATACCCATGGATTCAAGGGTCTCCATGACAAAGTTCTTTAAAACCCTTCCAAGCTGGATTTCAGAAAGCCTGATCCTGCCGGTTTCATCTTTTTCCATGCGCTCATAACAGGTGAGTTCGTCACAGTCGAACTTCTCCGATAGGCCTTCTGCAAGTATGACTACTCCGTGATCTACGCCATATGCGAGCCTTTTTATTATGGAGCCCACAAGCACATCCGCAACTTTCTTGAAGGAGACCTTTTCCTCCCTGAATTCCTCGGCAATGAGTGTCAATGTTACGCCTGCAGCCTTTCCGATGCCGAGTGCAAGGTGTCCTGCATGCCTGCCCATTGTGGTAATAAAATACCATCTGCCCGTGGTCTTTGCGTCTTCCATTATATTCGAGACAATGTGCACTCCCAGGTGCCGCGCTGTCTGATAACCGAATGTGGACATTCCACCGGGCAAAGGGATATCGTTGTCAATAGTTTTCGGCACATGGACGACCTGCATGGACCCTCTCGATTCCCGCTCGATCCAGTTGGCCATATAAAGCGTGCCCTCACCGCCTATAGCGACCAGGTACTTGATCCCGAGCCGTTTGAACGTGGACATTAATACCTTGAACTTCTCCTTAACTTTGTCAGGGTATTCCCTGGAAGTCCTTAAAATAGAGCCGCCCTGTGTATGTATCCTTGAGACATCATTAATAGTGAGCGGAAGCGCACAGTCGGTATTGCCTTCGAAAAGGGGTTTGAAGCCTCCTTTTATCCCGATAACGGTTTTCCCCTGGTTGACGGCCTCAATAGTGGCTGAACTGATTACGGCGTTGATTCCGGGGGCAGGGCCTCCGCCGACAATTATCCCTACCAGGTCATGACCTTTTTTGGGTTCCGGATTAGACATGCCTGACGACCCTCCCCAGTTTCTCGGCAAATTCGAAGGAAAACTCTTTCGGCTTTCTGCCGAAGCATGTCCCCAGACTCTCGAAAAGGGCTATATCGGAAGTGTCGACTTCTCTCCGTTTTATGGCTTCGGCAGTCGGCATGTAACAGATATGGTTGCCTTCCACATCGACAATGGTCTTGCCGGTTTTTCCATTCATCAGCATAAGGACTGCTCCGGCTCCGGCCTTGTATCCGAAATTCACATCATAGGCTGAAGAACCTCCGGACCGAACGAGATGCCCCGGTGTGACTTCCCGCACTTCAGGACATTCATAGATGCCGGGAGCATACATTCCCGTCTTCTTCATAAACTCTTTCATCTCCGGATCGGACTTCAGGCGTTTCTCCAACTGCTGTCTCACATATTTCCCGGCGCCCGCAAGTTTTTTATGCCCGAAAGCGTCCATTCCTGCGAGATCGTCATAAAGCATTTCACCATTGGCATTCTTCATGCCTTCGGCCACCACAATTATATAAGTCCCCGCCTTTACATCGCTGCGCAATACCCTGTTGCAGTAAGTCATCTTCAGATCATCGTAAACGACATCGAAGTCGACAGGGATCTCTGGGATCAATATGCAATCGACTTCGGCGCCGATCCCTCCGTGCAATGCTGTATGACCTACATATCTGCCGAATACCTCAATGCAAAGAATACGGTTGTGGCTGAGTCCCGTTGTTTTCAGTTCCCTCGCAAAAACAGCGATCCTGTTGATGGACGAATCGCCGCCCACGCTGTAAGGCTGAAGATCGAGGTCCATGGTCTTTGGGACATGTACGCAGGGAATGCCCTGGGTGCCCAGGTCAACCACAACGCTCCCGGTATCATCGCCGCCGCTTATGATAAGCGCATCGATGCCGAATTTCCTGAGTCCCTCTTTAATCCTCTCGTATTTATTGGGGTCTTTTATTGTGCTGATCTTCACCCGCGAATGGCCCGCCTCACTGCCGGCGAGAGATGCCTCGATACGGCTGATCCTCTCAGCATTAAGCACAACCACTGATTCGAGTTCTACAAGGTTGTAGAGGCCGGCATAGCCATTGGGAATTACCACTGACTCGATCCCATGATAGTATGCCTCACGCGACACGCCTTTAATGACCGCATTAAGACCGCCGCAATCTCCGCCGCTCGTAATGACACCAATTTTTTTAATGTCCACTATCAAATCCTCCCTGTTCACCCTTTCTATTTCATGGCACTCTTATTTTCCATCAGCGCCTGTACCGGCTTCAGTCCGTAGGGGCTTCCCTGCTCTATAGCGGTGAGGACTGTGCCCCCGCCTGTAAAAAAGTAATATTGCGTATCGTCCAGCACCGAGAGATAAAGGCCGGGACATAAATCCTTAAATTCCTGCAGGGTGTCTCCGCCGCCGTACATTTTGATGGCGGCCCGGTTATGGTCGATTGCGCTGTCGAGTGCCGCCGAGCCCTCAGTAAAATGCGGAGTATAGCCCATCACCGCATTCACAAAAATCGTTTTTGCATTGAGAATGCTGCCCACCACCGCCTCGTCCTCGAATGAACCTGCATCTATGTCCAGAAAATATTTATATTGCTTGCCCTGGCCGAAATCCTTAATGGAAACGGTCCTGTATTTCCCTTCAATTTTCCCTTCCATAGTATCCGATTCCACAAGGTGCGGCAGCTCGACTATTTTATGGTTTGTCCTGTCTCTTTCAACGAGGTCTTTTGCCGCCGCCACATCTTTGTCCGAAACCCCTTCGATCCTCACTCCGTACTTGGCGCAGAGGAACGCGTTGTAAATCACGCCCCCAAGTATCAGCTTGTCCACTTTATCATAAATAGCGTAAAGGGGCCCGATCTTCGTGTCATACTTCGCCCCCGCAACTACAGCTATAAAAGGCCGCTCGGGATTGATCACCGAATTAAGATTGGCTATTTCCTGCTGCATCAGAAAACCTGCATAAGATGGCAGGTGCTTTGTCACATCATAAGTCGAGGCATGGGGCTGCCAGGAGCCGAATGCGTCATTAATAAAAATATCAGCGAGACCTGCAAGCTGGAGAGCGAGATTTTGGCGTTCCTGCCCTTCTGCTTCCTCTCCCTGAAACCATCGCGAATTGGGAAGATATATGCCGCCGACCTTCCTTTCACGAAGGCTGCGGATGGCAAGATTGATTGACGTATCGATGCCTGTTATGCCGAGTTCGGGATCAATATTGAATCTCGGAATGTGGAAGGTAGTATGCAGTTTGTGTTCAAGATATTCCGCAATAGGTTCAACCGAGTCGCTCGGCTTACAATCGATTTTGCCGGTCTTTTTGTCCTTCGGGCGACCTATATGCGTCATAAGTATCGGCCTGCCCCCACGCTCCACAATGTTGTAAAGCGTTCCGAAGGTCCTGTCTATCCTGTATGGATCTTTGATCTCACCGCCCTTTACTACGTTATGGTCAAATCTGACAAGGACGATTTTGCCGGCGAGGTCCGCCTGCTGAATTAACGGCAGGCGAGGGTCCAATTCCAGGTTTTCCATGTGATTCCCCTCTATAATCCCAATAAATCCTTGTTGATTTCCTTTTTGACCACAACCGGCTTGACGGTCCTGTTCAGAATATCCTGCGAGCCGGGAATCCTCAGCTTTTCAAACAGCAATCCGAATCTGTCTTCCAGTTCCTTCATCAGCGGGTCTTTGACATCTGACGACAAGTCCCACCATTCCCTCTTCACCGGGCCGAATCCCTTTTTCCGCAGACTATAAAAAAACTGCTCATCGGTCTGGCCTTCTTTCCTTTCTTTTGAGAACTCCTTTGACAGCAAGGCATAGACCTTTTTTCTGAACTCACCGGGAAGGCTGGGGCTATCATATACAATGTTCTGGAAGCCCGTGGCCAGATGCACCTCTGAAGTAGTGGTCTGAGGGAACATATGAAATGCCTCTTCAGGGAGAGTTGAAGCGCCATGCTGCACGCACCCTGAAAGTCCGTACTCCCTCCGTGCCAGCAGGGACAATGTCCTCAAGGTCTCGAAATCTATTTGCACTTTAGCCAGGGTGCCGTCCGGCAGCACAACACCGCCGTGGCTCGTGCCTGTCTGGATGCTGAGCTTGCTCAGCCCCTTGCCGCCTTTAAAGCTCTCCCTGAAACCGTCGAGATAAGCCTTCAGTTCCTCAGCCGTGCTGTTCCTGGTGCCTATCTCCCCTATTTCTCCACCGATGGAGACGTCTATCCCCGCAGGCTGCGTTTGTCTTATGAACTCCGCCAACTCAGCAGTCCGCTCAAAGTTTGGCCGCTGCTGTTCTTTTGTCGTAGGCTGTGAAAGATCGACGAGTGTTGATGTGTCAATATCTATATTATAGAACTCGGCGTCTATTGCCTCCGTGATCAGGCCTTTTACATAGTTGATCTCAAGCGCGGGACCACTCAGGTAATTCTTTCTTACGAGCTGGAAGTGGTCGCCCTGAATAAAAACAGGACCTTCATGTCCTTCACTGACCGCCGCAGCCAGAACAACCGCTGAATATTCCAGAGGCCGCTGCATTGTATAACCGATTTCAGACCTGGCTATCTCGAAGATCATGGGACCGGCCTTTAGTTGATGGGCCTTTCTGAAAGCCGCCTTTGCACAATCGTAAGTAAGCCCCCTTATATTCATGGCAGGAACAGTAAAGCCCGGATAGTCCCTGCCCATCTCCTCATAGAGTGCCTGGATTGAGGAGGGAACAGCGCCATAAGCCTTCGCAATCTCTTTAATAAGGACAAGGAGGGCTTTTTTCCTGGCATCTTCCTGCTCAAAGACCGCAGCATAAATGAGACCGTCCATCATCTTGCGGACAGCGCCTTTATCTTTTACAGTAACAGAACCATTCTTAATGTCTATAGCGTCCATTATTCCACGAATAGCCATGATATCCCCCTTAGAGAAGTTTGGCCATATTATACCAGATTATTATTTATCTTAGAACGGTCTCGTAAAAAGCCCATATGCTGCGTTGCACTGCATCCTTCGTCACTGCGACGTACAAAAAGTACGCCTCATTCCTCAGGATTTGCGCGCCTTGCCTATGAACTTTTTACGAGACCGTCGTTGTTGACGTCTTTTTTACGAGTGCGTTAAAATACGCCGGGAAAAATATTGAACCTGATATCGAAGTTTTTTTTGCGGGCTACCCATATATTTCTCTCCGCCGGCACTGCCGGGGGAAGCAGGCTGTTTATTTTCCGCAAGCACCTGCTGCTTTTTTTGCCGTGCTGTATCGTCTTCTATTATGGCAGCGCCCTGGCTTCGTTTGACCAGGCGGACATGGTTGTGGTTATCAAAAGCAAACATGTTATGATGCTTCTCCAGAACGGTTCTGTTGTCAAAACATATCAGGTATGCCTGGGCAGGAATCCGGTGGGCCACAAAATGAGAGAAGGTGACAACAGAACTCCTGAAGGCACCTATATACTTGACTTCAGGAACCCTAAAAGCGCCTTTCACCTGTCACTGCATATATCTTATCCCGACAAGGAGGACATCCTGAGGGCCAGGCAGTCGGGCTTCTCTCCTGGCGGGGGTATAATGATCCACGGATTCCCTGACGGATTCACTATGGATGATGTGGGCAAACAGCGGGATTGGACCAAAGGATGTATAGCTGTCTCCAATGCCGATATCGAAGAGATATGGCAGCTTGTTCCCAATGGAACAATAATTGAAATCCTCCCTTGACGGTTTCGTAAAAAGTCCATATTCGTGATAAGGGGAGTATTTATAATCAGTAATAAATATGTCTGTCTGAATAGAAAGCGGAATATAAAAATTTCGGAGAAACTGGTTCTTATCTGTCCAGTACACTTTCAACTGCGCTAAACGTAATCTCCAAATCTTCTGGATCGGGGATGACCGGAGTATGGCTGAAATATCTGCCATGCGCGTACCAGTTTCTGAACTGGATATGCCCTTTTACCTTGGAGCAATCTCTGTGCAGATTGTTACTAGTTTCTTTCAAATAATCTCTTATTGTTACAACGATGTCTTCAAAGCTCACTTTTTTGGAGACCGACTCTACTGGTTTATCATACAGTTTATTTCTTCTTCTGAACGTTCTGCACAATAAATGATATTTTTTTGATAAAGCATCCTTCCACCTTGATTCTATCGTCTGCTTATAATCAGATTTAACCCTAGCTTCAAATTTGGTAAACAATTTAAATGCCGCATCTGTTCGCAAATCCTCTATAATCTCTAGCTTTTCCTCTATAATCTCATCTGTGGTCATGTAAAGAAAAATATTATTGTCGAGACTTTTCACAACATCCTTCAAAAAAATATAGTTTTCGACGATTTCCCTGTAAGAAGAAAACTTCATTAAAACTCCTCAATAAACTCCTTCAAAACGCCTTCAAAACTTATTTTATTGAAGTCCCATGTGCGGCGCTGCTCTTTCGATGGACGTTCGGCAAACATCCATTCAAATTCATCCTTTCCTACGATCATAATGGTCCTTAACCCAACCCTCATATCCACTCTGCCATTTCCACCTATTATATGCAGACCCACAGGTTCCAGCTCGATTTTCGCATTGTTGAAAAAGATCATGGTCATCTTTCTAATAGAATAATCTCCTAATAACTCTTCGCTCCTTCGGATGTCCGTATAAACAACTCTTAAAAACTGTTTCTCTTCAAGTGGCTTGAGCCATCCGTGGATTTTTTTGTAAAGTTTCTCGACCCGTTCTATCCATTCGCCCTTTCTCTGAATCCATTTCTCTGCATCGGTATCTATTTTATGTTTTTTTTCTTCTAATAAATCTTTTAATGTGCTTTTCATAATCGCCTCCTCTTCGGATGTATTATAGCAGATAATTGATGATGTCAAAATAGCGAACTTCTCTACCAAGGCTGCCAAGTTACACGAAACCTTTCCCGGCATTCAAGGCCAAAGGCCCAAGAATATTAGAAGAAAACTTTCGACTCATAGTTGATGCAATGCATCTTGATCGTTTGACAATCCAACTTAGAAAACTTAATAATTATACATGGCTGCAAGATACAATTCATTTGGCCCCTGGCTCAGGAAGAAATTCGACGCTATTGTGTATAAGGTGAATGTAGATGCCGGTTTCACCTGCCCGAACAGGGACGGCACGCTCGGCATAACAGGGTGCATTTACTGCAATAACAGCAGTTTCAGGCCATCCGAATGCAAGCCTGATATACCTCTTGAAAAACAGATCCGGGACGGTATTGCCTATCTTTCACGCCGCTATAAGGCGGAAAAATTTCTTGTTTATTTTCAGCCTTATACCAACACGTATGCTTCGCTGCCTGAACTCGAAAAGGCTTACCGGGACGCCCTTGCCGTCCCATCCGTGATAGGCCTGGCAATAGGCACACGCCCGGACTGCGTCGACAGTGACAAGATCGAACTGCTCCGGTCACTTGCAGAGGATTGCTTTATTCTTGTGGAGTATGGTTTGCAATCAATATATGACAAATCCCTTGATTATATATTGCGGGGTCATGATTATCAGACATTTCTGGATACTGTTGCATTGACCAAAGACAAGGGTATCCATATCGGCGCTCATATAATAGCTGGTCTGCCTACTGAAACGAGGGAAGAGACGCTTGCGATGGCGGATGAACTGTCAACTCTTCCCATCGGTTTTTTAAAAATTCATCAACTTCAGATGGTGAAGGACACACCACTTGCGGCGTCTTATCTGAGTAACCCTTTCCCTACCTTCAGTTATGAAGAATACCTCGATTTTCTCGTTGAATTTATCGAACGGCTCTCTCCTGACATCGTTTTGCAGCGGTTTTTCGCTACAGCACCGGACTCCATACTTATCGCGCCTAATTGGGGCAAAAGCAGGCAGGAAATCATCCGCGATATAGAAAAGAGGTTTACTGAAAGAAATGCTTTCCAAGGTTCTAAGTGCGCATGTTATAGGCATTGATGCCCATCTTGTAGAGGTCGAAGTAGACATTTCAGGCAAAGGCCTTCCCCACTTCTCGATTGTGGGGCTGCCTGATGCTGCAGTTAAAGAGAGCCGGGACAGGATAAAAGCGGCCCTGAAGAATATCGGCTTTAATTTTCCTTTGAAACAGATCACCGTCAATTTGGCTCCCGCAGACCTTAAAAAGGAGGGTTCGTCCTTTGATCTGCCCATTGCCGTCGGCATTATTGCAGCGGAAGGCGTCATTGCGACCGGCTCGCTGAACAGCTTCATAGTTGCCGGCGAACTTTCACTCGACGGGAAAATAAAACCGATCAGGGGAGGGCTCTCTATTGCGCTCGAAGCGAAAAGACTGGGATTGAAGGGCGTGCTCCTGCCCGTGGAAAACGCTGCCGAAGCGGCAGTTGTCGAAGGCATCGGTATTTATAATATGGGAAGTCTTCCTGAGGCCGCAGAGTTCCTGGGAGGCATTTCCGAAAGGAAACCGTTCGTCATCGACACTTCCGGCGCAATGGCCGAAAGCTCAATTTATGAGGACGATTTTTCGGACGTAAAAGGACAGGAATACGCGAAGCGTGCGCTGGAAGTGGCAGCGGCCGGCTCTCATAATATCATGATGATCGGTCCTCCCGGCAGCGGCAAGACAATGCTCGCAAAACGCCTTCCCTCGATATTGCCTCCCATGACATTCGACGAGGCGCTCGAAGTCACAAAAATACACAGCATTTCAGGTCTCCTGAAAAACGGCCAATCCCTTCTGGCAACCAGAACTTTCAGGTCTCCACATCATACTATTTCGGATATTGCACTAATTGGCGGCGGTGTAAGATTTCAAAGATATTCCGACTGGTGCCAAAATAATCCAACTGAAACTCCCTCTAGGGGAGGGATCTGTTAAGGCGGTATAAGTATGTTAATCGGCGTCGAAAATTGACCCACCATCGGCGTCCAATTTTGACCCACCCCAGCGGTTAGTTTTTCTTAGAGTTTCTGGTCTTGATTCTCCAGCTCTCGTTACCTGTTTCGATGATATCACAATGATGGGTGACTCTGTCCAGAAGCGCAGTAGTCATCTTGTTATCTGCAAAGACCAGGGGCCATTCTCCGAAGGTCAGATTGGTAGTTATGAGCAGAGAGGTTCGCTCATAGAGCTTTGATATCAGATGAAACAGGAGTTGTCCACCGTTTTTCGAAAACGGCAGATATCCCAATTCATCAAGCACAACGACATGAAGCCGTGTTAGGCTATCCGCCAGCTTGCCGCCACGTCCTGCCAGTTTTTCTTGTTCAAGCTGATCGACCAGATCGACCACATTGAAGAAGCGTCCTCGTTTTCCATTTTTGATTGCCTGACGGGCTATGGCTATCGCCAAGTGAGATTTGCCCGTGCCGGTTCCTCCAACGAAGATGACGTTGCTATTTGCGGAGAGGAATTGACCTTGGTAAAGCGAGCGGATCTGGGCCTCATTGACCGGAGATGGGCCAAACTCAAAGCGGTCTATGTCTTTGTCTACGGGGAACCTTGCCTGTCCAAGGCGGTAGCGTATGCTTCGGGCAGTCCGCTCTCCCAGTTCAGCTTCCAGAAGATCCAGCAGTATCTTCTCCGGCGTGCGTCGTTGCTTTATGCCAGCTGCGAGCACCTCGTCAAGGACACCTTTCATGCCATACAGTTTCAAGCTCTCCATCGCTTCCAGAAGTTTATCTCGTAGCATGATCACCTCCCGTCAGAAGATCGTCATAACGACTGCAGTTGGCAATAGGCAGGGTCTTTAGCTCAGGCAGATGAAGTGGGATCTTGTAGTCGGATATTTCAGGATCATCGTGCGTGCGTGACAGGGTGTTAAGGATCACATCTTTGCTCGCCACACCTACAGAAAGTGCTTCGGAACATGCCGTAACCACAGCATCCAGCCCATAGCTTGATACTGCACTCAGTATCCCAACGAACTGCCGATCTCCATCAGGGCTCTTGCTGAGTAGTTGTCTTATCTCTATGAGAGGTTCAGGCAGTATCCATTCCTTAAAGGGAGCACCGTTACGCAGGGCTCCAGGTTTGTGCTTTAGTACCTCAATATAGTGCCAGGCATCGTAGATTATCTTGTCCCGGCCAAACTGTCGGCGGTGTTCTCCGATTACGTTACCATCATGGACAATGACGAGACGATCAGCATATGCCCGTATCATGGCTGTCCTGCCTACAACTGAAGCATTGACACTGTAGCGATTGCGGTCAAATGAAACCAGTGCCGTAGTCGATACTCGAACCGGTGTCTCTTTGTACCCGTCAAACGGAGAACTCAGAACCAGCAGCTGTTGCTTCTCCCTGGCGAAGTATTCTGCCACGGTGCCGTCTTTGAACTCGGGGTGTTTATGGCCGGCAGCTATAATCCGGCAGCGATCACTCAACCATTGATTCAGCTCGTCGAGGTCGGAGAACTTCAAACGGGGAACGAAGAGACGCTTGCGGATGAACTTGACCTGACTTTCTACCTGTCCCTTCTCCCAGCCCGCTGCCGGGGTACAGGCTACAGGCTCAAACAGATAGTGCGATGAGAGGTTCTGAAAACGCCGGCTGAAGATCCGGTCCTTTCCCATTAGCACCTTGCTCACAACCGTCTTAAGGTTGTCATATATACCCTTGCGGCAGCTGCCGCCAAAATACTCAAAGGCCCGAACATGGGCATCAAGCACCATCTCAAGACTCTCTCGGGCATAGGCAACGCAAAACGGCATCCGACTGTAGCAGAGTCGGAAGTGGGCTACCTTTACTGTTACGACAACACCCCAAAGTTCAACCTGTTCATAGCTCCAGTCGAACTGGAATGCTTCCCCAGGGTCGAAGCTCTGCGGTATGTATGCCGTGACCTTCCTGCCTCCCTCGCTCTTGCGCCACTTCTGAGCATACCGCCGGACACTGTCATATCCACCTTCAAATCCCTGACGCTGCAACTCCTCAAATAACAAGATGGCAGTCCGTTGTTCCCGGTCCGGTTTCGTGGCATCTGTTGCAAGATATTCAGATAACAACTCGTGATATGGGGCAAGCTTCGGATGAGGTTGATCTTTCCGATCATACGTGAACTCGGTGGCATCGCTCCGGATTACCTTCTTGACTGTATTGCGGGACAGCTTAAACTCTCGGGCTATTTGCCGAATCGACTTCCTGTCCCGGTGGTACGCGCATCGAATCTTACGGATTGTTTCCACTATCAGCATCTCCTTTCGTTTGCTCCTCTTTCTAGTTATTTCCAGATAGAGTGCAGGTTATGCTGAGGTGGGTCAATTTTGGACGCCGATTACCCCCTAAAGTGGGTCAATTTTGCATGC
>CAWCLI010000017.1:0-114420 GCA_963796345.1 Nitrospirota bacterium
ATCTCCAAAAGACAGCTTTTTACAGATGAGGATGATATTGTTCTTTCCGTGCGGCGCTGTATCGGCATTAACGCTATCAACCTTCTCATATCACGAGCAGACCTTATGGACAGGGCAATACTATTGCACCTTGAGCGGATTAATCCTTCACGGCGGCGTGATGAAACTGAATTCTGGAATGATTTTGAGCAGAAGAAGGCGGGCATCCTGGGGGGATATTCGATACGTTAGCACGGGCAATCCAGTTATACCCTTCTATCAACCTTGAACGACTTCCTAGAATGGCAGACTTTGCAAAGTGGGGATATGCTATAGGCGATATTTTGCAGCAATGTGGAGGTAATGCTTTTCTTTTAAGGCATACCAGGACAATATTAAAAATCAGAACGAAGAGATTATCCAGAGCAATACACTTATCCTGGCTGTACTGAAGGAAATGAATCAAAAAACTGAATGGATTGGAACAATCGAAGACCGTTCACAGCAAACTTCTTGAGATTGCCCATCCTGATAAGAATGACCCTTCCTTTCCTAAAACGGAAAGATCGTTGAGAAAACACCTTGAAAGGGCAAAGACGACCCTTATTCAGCAGGGCATCAATTTTACTATCGGGCAGCGTACAGCCGAGGGGATACCGATTACTTTTACCGGAGTGACTTCCAAGAAGATACCGCGACAAGTACATTATGTACATTAAGTACACGACCAAGCGGGGGAAATGTAGATAATGTAGTAAATGTAGATAATTTGCCATATTCTCGGAGCGATACGCCACAACACACACAGTCAGATGTTATTGACATGTCCGGTGATGACTTCGAGGTGATACTATGAAATACCTTGTGTTGGACAATTTCAAAACCATAACGAAGACCGGGGGGACAGTCATACAGGCCGGAATGGTTATCGCCCTTCCAGAAGAAAAGGCGGCAGCACTTATCGAGGCCAGGAAGATAACTCTACTCCGGGCCATATTTGAAGACCTCTTCCATGCTCACATGAAAAAACTCAAAGCAATGGAATTTCCTGTGACCGAGATTAAAACCGTATTTCCGGGCTTATGGGATGCAGATACAAGATGATGTCAGGGCCATGGATACGGCCTGGATGAGAGATGATTTAACAAATTTTAAAGTAGCTATGCACAAAATTGAGCAGGGCATTGTTGAAGCACTTAAAAAATATAACAAAAATTTCTAATGCCTGACTAATTAAGGTAGTTTTTTGAGCAAAAATAAATCAACTTTGAGGCTAAAGACATGCTAAAAGAAAGCGAAATTCAGTCGATCCAAGGTCTAAAAAATCAGGGGTACAGTCAAGCAAAGGCGGCGGCGGAACTAGGGATATCCCGGTCTACCGTGGCGAAATACTGGAACGTGGAGGCTACTGTTGATCCGGGACCAGGAAGCGAGGGAGACACGCTGAAACAGGAAAAGGATGAGGTACAGGAATTAAAGCTAAAGGTTGAAAAAGAAAAAGCGACTCAGGGCGTTAGCTTCTTTTCCGCATCGTGAATCAGAGAAACTCATCAATGCCCGCGAAGAATTAGAATTAATCAAAATCGAGAAGGAAAGGAAAAGCCTTCTGGCAGATGATATTGAAAAAGAGCGGATTGCCAAAAAGCGGGAGCAAGAACGGCTACAGCGCGAAGATACAATGGATGAATTAATTGTATTCTCAACCAACTATCTCTATGATTTACTTTCCACGATCCAGCGAGAAAAGGGATTACCCTACCGGCCCTTACAGATTGCCCTTCTTGCAGAGCTTCAAGCAACGGTTATCGAAACCTTTAAAGACGAACTGTCCAGTAATATTTCCGACCACAAGGAGAGAATCCAGGTAATTGCATTGCATCTGGTTACTGGTTTTATTAAAGGAGAACTCCTGAAAAGCGTTGATCGGTATCTATCTCAGATGAATTGCCGGGTCTCGATAAAGAATAAGGTCAAGGGTCGATTGAATTATCCCTAACCGGCAATGAAGATGCGCGTACACTGAACAAAACAGCTTATGACTTGATATGCACCGAAGTGCGACATTTGAAAGAACAGAATGAGCAGACTGTATGGGACATTGTTTTTAAATTTGTGGAACTTGATAAAGGATAAATAATAATAGTGAGAATCGAGAGAGACGACATATCTCCGGAAACGTATCAGGCAATAGCTGAAATAATTTTAGAGAAGCTAAAGCCTGCACTTTCCGGGAATGGTAAGGGATTGAGTGACGATGAGCTTATGACTATTGAAGATGCTGCAAAGCTTCTGAGAATCTCTAAGTCTCAAATATACCAATGGGTGAACAATGCACAGCATGGACTTGGGAGCTTCCCATATCTAAAGGCCGGAAAGCTTCTTAGATTCTCAAAAACTGCAATCATGAAATGGTTAGATGTACGTTAAGAATTCTAATCATTTTTTTATCTTGTAAAGTTAACACTGTTAACATATAATAATTGCATGAAAGAATGGTCACCGGAAGAAATTAAGTCGTTCAGGAAGCGGCTAAACCTTTATCAAAAGGATTTTGCCGCGCTGTTAAGGGTAAGAAGGGAATACATTGTACTTTTAGAAAAGGGGGTGAGATCACCGAGCGATACTATGAAAGCATTACTTGATTGTCTGGAAGATAAGCACGTTAACAAGAGAACTAAAAAGAAAGGAGCGTAATGCCATGAGGGGCAGTATTCAAAAAAAGGGCAAAGTCTATTATGCCGTTCTCGCTGTCAATGGTAAGCGAAAATGGATAAAGGGAGGGCCTGCTACGAAAGATGCTCAACGGGTATTAAATGAGAATCTCGGAGAGATCGAAGCGGGAACGTATAAGGATTTACCCAAAATAGCATTTTCGCAATTTACAGAAATATGGTTACGGGATTATGCGGGAAATCAGCTTAAAGGCTTCAACAAAACATCTCTTTAAGGACGTAATTAAACGGCTTTTAATTCCCGCATTTTCAAATTGTCAAATTAATGATATTACGACCGGGCAAATTCAGGCATATGTTTCAAAAAGAGCAAAGCTTGTAAAGCCTAATACGATCAGGAACGAACTGACGGTTATAAAGCTGTTATTCAGGCAAGCTCTAAGGTGGGGATATATAAAAAACAATCCTACTGAGAACGTCGAGAGACCGAAGATTGAGAAAGCAGAAATTGAAATATTATCTCCTGAAGAAATCGAGCTTATGCTAAAAAAAGCGGAACAGCCGTATAGAATAGCTTTTCTAACGGCTTTTCTAACGGGTATGAGGGCCGGGGAATTATGGGGCCTGCAATGGGGTGATATTGACTGGAACTCTAAGCAGATTTATGTCAATCATTCCGTATGGAAAAAACATTTTCAGACACCAAAAGAGTAAGAAGTCGATCCGTAAAATAGATATGACTGAAAGACTTATAAGAGAGCTTAAAGCATGGAAATTAGCCTGTCCCATTAATGAGCATAACCTTGTCTTTCCTTCACCCGAAGGTCATATCACTACACACGACAATGTTATGAAGCGCTTTTATCTTCCGGCGCTTAGCAAGGCAAAGCTTCGCCAGGTATCTTTTCACAGTCTAAGGCATAGTAATGCGAGTATGCGAATCCGTGCCGGACAGAATATCAAATATATTCAGGGGCAAATGGGACATGCAACCATTAGTATGACCCTGGACGTATACGGACACCTGTTTAACGATTGTGATTTTAGCAGAAAACAGGTTGAACTTTTGGAATCCGTTAGAAAACCGTTAGAAAAAGCCGATAAAGTGCAATCGGCTTCTCTGTAACTGATTGTTTTATTTGGAGCGGGCGACGGGATTCGAACCCGCGACCTCCAGCTTGGGAAGCTGACACTCTACCACTGAGTTACACCCGCAAATCAGAGAAAGTAACAATTAATCCGTAATTGCTGACGGGTGGAAATTACAGGCAAAGATCCGTTACGCACTACGGTTTTTAATAATATCACATTAAACTGTAACTGTACAATGTAATTGTAACCTTTGACCTGCTATGCGCGACTCAAAAGTTAAGCAATTCACCACTTTGTGCCTGCTCGACAGGGCAGTATAAATTTTACAAATTGTTTCACTAAAAGAGGGATGGAAATGAAAAAAAGTATTTGTCTTGTTTTTGCTATAGCAGCACTGCTCCTGGTAAGTGCCCTGCCCGGGCGTGCGTGGGAGCATTCTGTAGTAATTGAACAGCAGCCTCCGTTATATGCTCAGGCGGGCCCGCAACAAGAGGAGCAGGATTTCTTATATTACTGCCCCGATGCACGGGGCTATTATCCAGACGTAAAACAGTGTCCCGGCGGCTGGTTGAAGGTTGTTCCTCCTCCGTCGGACCAGGGTGTGACAAATCCCCCGCCTCCTGCGCCATCTATTCCGCCGGACCGGGAAACATATGGTCCTCCTCCAATCTATACAATGCCTGCAGCGCCTGCGGTTGTCGTAATACCGGGGACATACGTTTACGCCGTACCTGACGTTAATGTTCCTATTCTGTTTTATCAGGGCTTTTGGTGGCGTCCCTTTGAAGGACGGTGGTACAGGGCAAAATTCTATAACGGACCATGGGTTTATGTGGGAAGGCGAATGGTGCCGGGCGCTTTGCTGGCGCTCCCTCCGGATTATTATCTTCATATACCCCTCGGGCTTTCACGCATACCCTATGCTGAATTAAGAGACAATTGGGAGCGGTGGGAGAGAGATCGCTACTGGGACAGGGCCAGGGAAAGGCATGAAGAGCGTGATGAGCGCAGGGAAAGAGAAAGACACTATTAACAGAACAACCGCTCTCAGTTATGCTGATGGTCTCCATAGTCAGACACCTGGGGTGGAATGGTCCCGATACACTTTATTCGAAATACTGTTCCAGCAGTTCAGCAGTGTGTATAACTTTAATAGCCGTGCCCTCTTTATCAAAACCTCCCCTGATCTGCATTACGCAGCCGGGGCAATCCATAGCAACGACAGGGACCGAGGCTGCCTTGATATTCTGGAGCTTTCTCTGCAGAATTGGTGCTGAGATTTCAGGCATTTTGAATGAATAAGACCCCCCCATGCCGCAGCACATGTCGGATTCGAACATCTCGACAAGCTCGAATCCCGCCTTTTTCAGAAGCTCGCGCGGTTGACTGTGGACGTTAAGGGTCCTTTTCAGATGGCATGAGTCGTGATAAGTGAACTTCCCGGGCCGTTCCCCCTTTTTCAATGTAAGACGGCCTTCATCAACAAGTTTCTTTACGAGAGTGGAAAAATCCATTGCGCGGCCGGAAACCTCACGCGCCCTTGGCAGCCAATCGCCCTTTCCAAGACTCTCGAAGGTATTGATGAACTCGTGTTTCAACGCTACTGTGCAGGTCGGACAGGCTGAAATTATATACCCGGCGTCTTCGTTCAGGAGTGCTTCTATGTTGTCCATAGCATTTTGCGCGGCGACCTCATAGGCGCCGCTATAACGCGCCGGCGCACCACAGCAGGTCTGTTCATCAGGGAACAGAACCTCTATGCCTGCCTTGTTCAATATCCTCACAACCGCCTCCCCTGTCCCGGTATAGGCAAAATCAATGAGGCATCCGGCAAAGAAAACTGCCTTCTCCTTAAATTTCGGCTGCCTTATCTGCCTGAATTTGTCCCTGAAGGGCACATCTGCTATGGCAGGCAGACTCCTGAATTCTGTCAGGTCGGAGAGGAACATCGGCAGATGGCGTATGAGGCCGTCTTTTGCAAATGGTTTCTGGGTGATCGATGCGGTGCGGAGCATCGAATGAAAGAGCCCGCGGTTGTTGACTACTGAGAAGATAGCTTTCTGCGCAAGCGATTGTCCTTCGTCCTTTGCCAAACGCCTCCTGATCTCGAGGATCAACTCAGGGATATCGACCTTTGCAGGACAGACCTCTTTACAATTACCGCACTGAATGCAGAGGCTTTGAATATCTTCCGACTTTTTCAGTTCATCGAACCACGCAGTCAGTATAGTGCCTATGCCGCCGGTATATACCTTCCCAAAAACGTGGCCTCCCACGAGTCTGAAGACCGGGCAGACATTCAGACAGGAGGCACAGCGAATGCATTGAAGCGCCTGTTTGAACTTGGGATCGTTCGCCATCTCGCTCCTGCGGTTGTCCATGAGTATGATATGGAGGTCCTTCATCGACCCGTCTGTGTTAGGGACCTGACCGGTGATGACCGACACATAGCTGGTCAGCAACTGGGAAGTAGCGCTCTTCGGAAGGGCTGTCAGAATGGGAACAATGTCGTCAAATTTGGCAACGAGCTTTTCGATGCCGATGATTGCCACATGGATTTTAGGGAGTGTCGTGACAAGACGGGCGTTTCCTTCATTGGTGATAATCACTATACTCCCGGTCTCGGCCACCGCGATATTTGCTCCTGAGATACCCATATCGGCATTGAGGAACTTTGTTCGCAGCTGCTCCCGCGCCACCTTGACGAGACGCGGGATGTCGGTGCTCAGGCGCTCATTGATCTCTTTGCTGAAGAGATCCGCCACTTCTTCTTTCGTCATGTGGATAGCGGGCAATACCATGTGAGAGGGCGTTTGCCCGGCAAGCTGGATAATCCACTCGCCGAGATCGGTTTCCCTTACCGAAATATCATGCTCTTCAAGATATGGGTTAAGATGTATCTCTTCCGACGCCATCGACTTGGACTTGACTACACTCCTGACGCCGTTTTCACAGGCTATATTTAAAATATACTCCCTCACCTTTTCGGGACTTTTCGTTCTGAAGACCTTAGCTCCCCTGGCCTCGGCATTGCTGGTAAACAGCTCTGCCAGTACATCAAGATGAGAAGCGGCATAGGATTTCAACTCTGCGATCCTGGTACGAAGCGCCTCGAAATCAATCCCTTCATATGCCTTGGCGCGGCTCGTCCTGTAAGCCTCAGAAAACCTCCCGAGCGCACCTGTCAGGTTAGCATTATGCAAGGCCTTATTTATCGACTCCCTGAATTCCTTTTTCATCAGTTCGCCGCCCCCAGTTCATCGACAAAGATGATTATGAGCCTTTCCGGACCGTGGACGCCGATGGTAAGCACACGTTCGATGTCCGCGGTCCTGCTCGGTCCGGTAATCATTGCTATATAGCCTATCTCCCTGGGATTGATCTTCGTCAATAAAGAGGACATGTCGGCAAGCAACCTGTCCGTGGCAACCAGGGCTATGTGAATAAGGGGCAGTGAAGATGCCAGCCGTTGCTCAACAAGCGTGGAGTCCTGTGCCAGTGTGCCGGTGCTCGCTATGGCCCAGTCCATCTGGGTTATCCCTATCCTGGATTCCGCCGCTGCCTCACGGCTTACACCAAACTTGAGACCGGGAACTTTCTCTGAAAGCTGCTTTTTGTCCAACCCTTTCAAAAAACTGCAAGCGGCCCAAACAGCGTAACTCTGGGGTCGATCAGCAATTCCCTCTTTGTCCAGGAACCGTATAATAAAATCGAGCGCCTCTGCCCTGGCCGGAAAATGATGCACCTCTGCATTTACCGCCTCCGCCCGGACCTTGAATCTCTCAAGCATGTCAGCCTATGCCCTCGCTGGATTGCCCATGACTCTGGACAGCAGAGTAACCAGCAATGCCAGACCTCCAGTCACAGCCAGATAGAGCAACCCGTCCGATGGGAATGCCGGTTTTGCAGCAGCAGCCGCAGCTGCGGCGGCCACAGGAGGAGTTGCGGCCGCCACTTTCACCGCGACAGGCACAATCCACTTGATAACATACGCCTGCAGACAAGCCATCAAGCCGATAACGGCAGTCAGAATAAGCGAATGTTTAAGGGTAAAGCGGAATATGTCCGATTCATGCCCTACAAGTCCTACAGCCGCGGTCGCAACGGAAAGCGACTGGGGAGAAATCATTTTTCCGCAAACGCCTCCGGAAGAGTTTGCTGCCACCGTGACTATAGGGTTGACGCCTATCTGGGTAGCGGTCACGTACTGCAGCTTTCCAAAGAGTGCATTGGAAGAAGTGTCGGAACCGGTCATAAAGACGCCGAGCCAGCCTAAAAATGCGGCAAAGAACGGGAAGAGTACGCCCGTCATCGCAAAGGCATTCCCGAGGGTAATAACCATCCCCGAGAAATTAAAGATGAACGCAAAACCGAGTATCGACGAGATTGTTAATACAGGGAGGCGAAGCTTTTTCAGGGTGTCTCCGGCAACACTTAACGCCGTCGAGATCGACGCGCCCATTACAGGTACCGAGAATAGTCCGACAAACAGGATAGCGGTACCGGTTGCGCTAAGAGTGTTGAACAGATATACGGCTGCCATCGGCTTTCCACCCCTGATGACCATATTATGAAGTCCGGCTATCGGGAATTTGACCAGGCCGTAAAAATCGAGGGCCGCCTTGATGGGCTTGATACCCCAGGCAGCCACAAAGATAGAAAGGATAAGAAAAGGCGCCCATGCCCTGAAGACCTGCCCGCCGGTGCATCCCAGTTTCCCTCTGCCGCAGGCTGCCGCTTCATGATCGAAAGTCCAGCTCTCCTTGGGGTGCCAGAACCTGAGGAAGAATGTCAGGCATACGATCGAAGTGATAGACGCGAGGATATCCGGCAGCATGGGTCCCAGGAAGTTTGAAGATAAGAACTGTACGAGAGCGAATGACCCTCCGCTGACAAGGCAGGCAGGCCAGACCTCAATGCCCTTCTTCCAGCCGGCCATAAGCACCACAAGGTAGAGAGGGATGAGAACGCTGAGAAAAGGCAGCGTCCGGCCGACCATCTGGCTGAGGGCCATCTGATCGACTCCGGCAACCTGGGCGCCGACTATGATAGGTATGCCAATAGCGCCGAACGCAACCGGTGCGGTGTTGGCTATAAGACAGATGCCGGCTGCATAAAGCGGATTGAAGCCGAGACCCATCAGCATTGCGGCGGTTATGGCAACCGGCGCGCCGAATCCGGCAGCTCCCTCAAGGAACGCGCCGAAAGAAAAAGCTATCAGAAGGGCTTGCATGCGCCGGTCATCGGATATGGCGGCAAGAGACTGCTTTATAATCTCGAACTGCCCCGTCTTTACGGAAAGGTTATAAATGAAAAGGGCTGTGACAATGATCCACGCCACCGGCCACAAACCGAACAGACAGCCATACAGCGTTGAGAGCACGGCATACTTGGCAGGCATCCCATAGCCGACAATAGCAACAAAAAGGGCTATGGCAACGGCACTCATGGCCGCCCAATGTCCCGCCATCCTTTTGAACGCCAGCGCCCAGAACAGGTAAAGTACCGGGACCGCCGCCATCAGGGCGGAGAGACCTAAATTTCCCAAAGGATCAACAACTGTTTGCCAAGGCATTTTATCCTCCTGTTTTTTGAAAAAGTTTTTTTCAAGACTCCTCTTTTCGATATGATTCAGCCAATAATCTTATATAATGGTCGACTTCAACCCCCTCGCCGAAATTGGCGGCCAGGTCAAGCAACTGCATCATGCAGGCGGGACAACCCGTAACTACCTTGCGGGCCCCTGTCAAGTCTATATCAGCGCTCTTTCTCCTGCCGATCACGGTCGATGTTCTATAATGGGTGATACTATATGAGCCCCCTCCGCCGCAGCACGCATCGGGCCGGGACATCTCGTTAAGGACCAGGCCTGGAATCGACTTCATGATATCCCTGGGCTCCTTGTGCACGCCCATGGTCTTTTTCAAATGGCAGGGATCATGATAGGTCACGACGCTGTCAACCTTTCCACGGGGACGGCGGTAATCGATCACCTTCGTTAAAAATGTGGATATATCGTATGTACGACAGGCCCAATACTCAGCCTTTTTATGGTATTCAGGATCGTCCCGCAGCAGCTCCGCGTATTCGTGCTGCAAAGAGCTGCCGCATGAGCCACAGGCCGTCACTATATAACCGGCCCCGGTCCGCTCAAATACATCGAGGTTGTTCCTTGCCATTTCCCTGGCCGTAACCACATCGCCGTGGGCAAAGACAACCATGCCGCAGCAGCTTTGTTCTTTTGGTATAATGACCTCGACGTGGTTTTTCTTCAGTACATCTGCAACATCGAAACCGACTTGGGGATAGATGTAATTTATAGAGCATCCCGTAAAAAAAGCCGCCGTTGCTTTCGGTGTTGGCGGTGTTATTCTTTCGGGCGCTGAAGAACGGAAGGTCGTGCTGCACAGCCTGGGCGAAACCCTTCTCATTTCAAGCCCTATGGGGAAACGCGGCGAATAGGCATTTTGACCGGAACACCGGCGAAGGACCACCCCCTGCACCGCTGCACCCACCTTCATGCCTGCATCGAACACCTTCCTCCGTTTCAGTGCCCCAAAGATGAGACGCTTTAAGGGATGCAGGCCTCTTTTTCTCACAATGGCCGAACGAAGCGAAAGCATAATACGGTCGAAATTGACCCCTGACGGACAAATCTGCATACAGGACTTGCACACCAGGCAATTGAAAAGCCGCAGTACTATGTCCTCATCGTCAAGTGAGGCCTCTCCTGCCAGCACTGCTTCGGCCAGGACTATCTTGCCCCGTGCGACGCCTGCTTCAGCTTTATCGGCAATATACACGGGACAGACCGCCATACAGTTGCCGCACTTCATGCACTTCGACAGTTCCCCACGCACGAGCTCCAGCTCGTCATAGAGGGTTGTCATGCTAAGCCTGTTTTGGCGGGACCATTTTGCCGGGGTTGAGCAGGTTGCCGGGATCGAGCGCCCTTTTTATGTCCCTCATAAGGTCTGTGCCGCTTTCGCCAATTTCATTTTTCAGATATTTCATTTTCGCCGTTCCGATGCCGTGTTCGCCTGTAAGCGTACCACCCAAACCAAGAGCGGCGGCGAATATTTCATCCACTGCCTGATGCACCCGCTCCATTTCCTCCCTGTTGTCAGCGTCTGTTATGATGGTCGGGTGCAGGTTACCATCGCCGGCATGGCCGAAAGTGCCGATCTTCAAATTATATTTCCCTGCGATATGTTGAATGGCAAGAAGCATGTCAGTCAGCCGGTTCCTTGGGACTGTCGCGTCCTCCAGCACGGTCGTATGGCCCAACTGCGCCAGGGCAGGCAGCGCCGCACGCCGTGCAGCCCATAAACTGTCTCTCTCGGCATCCGAGGCCGCTGCTTTAAGTATCCCTTTATGCCTGACGACCACTTCTGCGACGGCTTTCGCTTCAGTCTCGACAACCTCTTGCGCCATGCCGTCAAGTTCGATCAGCAGCAAGGCTTCGGCATCGGCAGGCAACCCTGTTTTGGCATACTTTTCAACAGCGGCAATAGTTATCCTGTCCATAATCTCCAGTGTTGCGGGAATAATGTGGGCCTTGATGATGTCCGTCACGGCACTTCCGGCATCTTTAAGATTTTCAAAAAATGCCAGCATGGCGCGGCGGTATTTCGGCGCCGGTATCAATTTGACCGTTATCTCCGTAATAATGCCCAGCGTTCCTTCCGATCCGACAAAGAGCGCAGCAAAGTCGTAAGCGGTCACATTCTTAACCGTCTTTCCGCCGAATCGGCAAACCCTGCCGTCGGCCAGCACCACTTCCATACCCATGACATAATGTTTGGTGACCCCGTATTTCAACCCCCTCAGACCGCCTGAGCATTCTGCCACGGAACCCCCCATTGTTGCTGTAGCTACTGTGCCCGGATCCGGCGGATAGAGCAGCCCGTGAGGGACAACGGCATTGTTCAGGTCCTGAATGATCACGCCGGGCTGCACTGTTGCCGTCAGGTTTTCCGGATCAACGTCAATGATTTTATCCATACGCTGAAAAGAAAGGACCATCCCTTTGTTGAGAGGCACGGAGCCGCCGCTCAGGTTTGTCCCGGCTCCCCGGGGATACACCGGAGTCCCGTACTCGCTTGCGAGTTGGATGATGCTGCGCACCTCTTCGGTGGAGGAAGGCAAAACAACGAGATCGGGGGCCTGACGGGCCATACCTGCGCCCGCAGTGGCATCGTAGCCGTATACGATCAAGTCGGCTTTTTCGGTAAATATGTCGTCTTTGCCGACGATTGATCTCAATTTATCAACTAGTACCTTATCCAGCATATCTTTATTTTTATCCCAACTGCTGCAGTAAAAAACAACACTATTTTTTTTTATGAATTTAGAATACGGTATCGGGTCAAGCGAAAAATATCGGAGTCAGTCTGATTTTTAATATAGTGTTTTGTCCTATGAAGAAAAGCAGGTACCTGCTTTTCTTTTTCAGTCGGTGAGAGATATGAGGTTATGTTTTATGGCATAATTGATCAATTCGGCGTTGTTTTTCATCTTCGTCTTTTCGAGGATGTGGACCCTGTGGGTACTGACTGTTTTCACGCTCAGGAAGAGTTCAGCGGCTATTTCGCTCACTGTCTTTCCCATCGCTATCATGCAAAATATCTGGTATTCCCTGTCGGAGAGTTTTTCGTGGACAGGTCCGGCGGGTTCGGGTTCGAAGTCGAACAGAAGTTTTTCAGTTATAGAGGCGCTGATGTACTTGCCTCCCTTCGACACCTTCTTTATCGCCTCCATGAGCTCTTCAGATGCGCTCTTTTTTGTGATATAGCCGGCTGCGCCTGCCTTTATTGCACGAACAGCATACTGCTCCTCAGGATACATGCTTAACACCAACACCCGCAGTTTCGGCTTCTGGCTCTTGAGAAGTTTCAGGGTATCGAGCCCGTTCAGTCCGGGCATTGCGATGTCGAGCAGGAGGAGATCGTAATCATTTTTCGAAACCTTGTCCAGGACCTCCTGGCCGCCGCTGGCCTCGTCTGCAACAACCATATCGGGATCATCCTCCAAAACCTGCCTGAGTCCTTCACGGAAGATGGCATGGTCATCAGCAATGAGTATTCTGATCATCAATTCACCGTATAATCCAGCGGGATGCTCACCCTGACTGTCGTCCC
The DNA here is from genome assembly GCA_963796345.1 of Nitrospirota bacterium. Taxonomy (GTDB): domain Bacteria; phylum Nitrospirota; class Thermodesulfovibrionia; order Thermodesulfovibrionales; family Dissulfurispiraceae; genus JADFXI01. Next base: position 12,884 of record CAWCLI010000017.1, read on the forward strand.
TTTTCCCGGATAGCCCATAATATTGATTTCACCGCCGAGAAACCGTGCCCTTTCTCTCATCCCCATAAGCCCGAAAGAAGAGCGGCTCGAAACCTTTTCAGCATCGATTCCTGTTCCATTGTCCCTGACTTCGAGCACAAGCACATTGTCTTTGTTTGCCAGGTCGACATTGACACAGGTCGCCCTTGAGTGGCGGATCACATTTGTCAGCGTTTCCTGGACGATACGGAAAACAGCGGTTGAGATGCCCTGGTCCTCGACCGCAATATCATTGGATATCACAGCGCAGCATTCGATCCCTGTCTGCTCCATGAATTCCTTTACCTGCCATTCTATTGCAGCCGAGAGTCCAAGATAGTCCAGCACGCCGGGCCTCAATTCAGATGATATTCTCTGGACAGTCGTAATCGTTGTATCGACAAGGCCCGACATCTTTTCCGTCTTTTCAATTAGATGTTCCTGCCCGTTAGTCAGCCGTTTTTTCAGCCAGGAGAGATCGAGTTTCAGCCTTGAAAGAACCTGTCCCAGTTCATCATGTATCTCGCGGGCGATATATCCCCTCTCCTCTTCCCTCGCAGACTGGATATGGGCGGAAAGGTTCCTCAACTCCTCACGGGAACGCCTCAGTTCGTCTTCCACTCTTTTGCGTTCCGTGATGTCCCTTCCGATGGTCTTTGTCCTGAGCAGTTCTCCTTTTTGATCGAGCTCGATGAAAGCATTTTGTATCACAGGAAAAGTTGTGCCGTCCTTTCTCACGAATTCTCTCTCAAGGCCGTACACCGCAGCATGGTTTTTCAGCACAGCGAATTCCTTTTCGTATGTCTTCCGGGATTCCGCGGTAAGAAAATCGGCTACAGGCCTGCCGATAATTTCGTCTTTCCCGTAGCCTAACATTTTCGCTTCGGTATCGTTGCAATCGATGACAATCCCCTCATTGTCGAGCGAGTGGTACATATCCGGCGCGTTGTCATAAAGGTCGCGGTACTTTTCCTTAGACTCTTTGAGGGCCTGTTCATATCTCCTCCTGATAGAGCTGTTGACCAGCAGCGCAACGATGATCAGGGTAAGTATGGAGATAATGGCGGAACTCGTCAGAATAAACTGTTTGTACCTGGAATAAAATGTGTCAGGCCTGCCGATGACAACCGCCTCTGCCGGGAGGTCAGACTGCCTGGCGTCGAACCGCTTCAGTTCCCGGTAATCGAACATATACAGGTTAGGGCTTTTTTTCATGACCGGAATGGACGAGACCTTTTCCCCTTTGAGGACGCGAAGAGCCATTTGAGCGGCTGATTTGCCCTGCTGAGTACTGCTGGTGAGCATGCCCCCGGTAATGCCACCGCCGAGGTAAAAGTCCCAGAAACTGTAAATGGGGACTTTCGATGCCTTGTATATCAGATCGAGGCTCTCTTCGTATGGGAAAAAGTTCCCCTTACTGTCCCTGTTCACGACTGTCAGGAGGATAATGCTTCCAGGACCCACTTCCCGCACTTTTGCCTGAAGTTCGCGGATATCGAAATCCTCGAGGAATATGAATTTAGCGCGGTCCCTGAAGACCGGGGCGACCTCGAGCACCTGGTTTTTCATTGCTATGCCCGTTGTCGTCCTGTCACCCACCACAACAAACTGCGAGATAGTCGGGTGCAGCTTCAATGCGATCTCTATAGTACTTTTAACATCTGTATCTTCCACCACTCCGGTTATGCGATCGTACCCCTTGATCATGGAGTCTCTGTAATCGTTGACCCCGCAGAAGACAATGGGAACACCGGCAAATAGCCCCTTATAATGCTTCCGGGCAAAATCAAAGGCATCGTTATCAGTGACTATTACCACATCGAAGCGCGTAGTCCGGTATTTTTCTTTGTAGGCGTCATAGAGTTTCTGAAAGTACCGTTCACCAAAGTATCTCTTAGTGTCCATATATTCATAATAAAGTTCGATATCCCCGCGTTCTTTTTCGCTTTTGAGCACCGATTCGATCCCCTTTACGATGCCATCGGTCCAGCTTAGTCCCTCGTGATAGGAATTGAGAACAAGAACATGCTTTTTCGCAGAGACGCCTGCATATGCACTCCGATCAAAAAAACCAAAGAAAGAAACAAACAAGAAAAGCAGCAGTAATAACGCGGTTGAGCACAGCCAGCGGTAGGGGCGTAAGCCAGAACGCATCGAAACTTTTTGATTATGAGAGACAATAAACCTGTTCAGCCTTTTACCTGTCGCCAGCCTTTATTCTTCGAGCATGATTGCGCCGTTTCCGGCAGAACTCACAAGCCTTGCATATCGGGAAAGATAGCCGTGGCGTATCTTGGGCTGAGGCTTCTTCCATGCGGCTAGTCTCTCCTTAATCTCTTTTTCCGGAATAAGAACTTCTATTTTCCTTCTCGGGATATCGATGCTCACTTTGTCGCCGTTTTTCAGGACTGCGATAGGACCGCCTTCCATCGCTTCCGGGGAAATATGACCTATACACGGGCCGCGCGTCCCCCCTGAGAATCTGCCGTCCGTGATCAAAGCTACTGATTCACTTAAGCCCATTCCTGCGATAGCAGATGTGGGAGAGAGCATTTCCCTCATTCCAGGTCCGCCTTTCGGCCCTTCATATCGTATAACCACTACGTCGCCCGACTTTATATCGCCGTTCATAATAGACTTCATTGCCGCTTCTTCAGAGTCAAAAACACGTGCCGTGCCCTCAAACTTCATCGTATTTTTACTCACGGCACTCTGTTTGACCACTGCACCTTCAGGCGCCAGGTTCCCCTTCAGGACCGCTATCCCGCCCTCTTTATGATAGGCCCTCTCCAAAGTCCTGACGACTTCCTCATCCATCACCGGCGCGTCCTTGGCAATCTTGGTTATATTCAGCCCGGAAACTGTGAGAGAAGGATTAATCCTGTCTTTAAGCCGGTTAAGCACAGCCGGAATACCCCCGGCATGGTCCAGATCTTCCATATAATGAATCCCGCCGGGAATCATGCTGGTGATGTGAGGTGTCTTCCGGCTGAGTATATTGAAGATCTCCAGGGGCAGTTTCACTCCAGCCTCATGCGCTATTGCAGGAATGTGCAATGTTGTATTTGTAGAGCCGCCGAGTGCGAGATCGACCATTATGGCATTTTCGAAGGCCTTGTCCGTCATTATCTTTCGCGGCGTTATATTTTTCTTTACCAGATCGATGACCTTCCTGCCGCTCTCGAAAGCTATTCTTCTTTTTTGTGCAAGCACGGCTGGTGCAGTTGCACAACCGGGCAAGCTCATGCCCAGTGCCTCGGTCACACATGCCATGGTGTTGGCAGTATACATTCCCTGACATGAGCCCGCGCCGGGACAGGCGCACATTTCCATGGCTTCGAGTTCGTCATCACTTATCAGGCCTTTTTTATATTTCCCCACTGCCTCAAAGGTATCACTGGTAAGATTGAGCCTCCTGCCCCTGTAATGCCCTGAAAGCATGGGGCCGGCAGTGACCACTATGCTGGGGATGTTCACCCTGGCCGCAGCCATGAGCATGCCGGGAGTAATTTTATCACAATTGGTGAGGAGGACAAGGCCGTCAAGCTGGTGCGCCTCTGCAATGGTCTCCACCATATCCGCAATCAACTCCCTGGATGCGAGTGAATAATGCATTCCCTTATGCCCCATGGCAATGCCGTCACAGATGCCGGGGATACCAAAAAAGAAAGGCCAGCCGCCGCCCGTGTGTACGCCCTTCTCAATAAAGCGTTCGAGGTCCCTCATGCCGGCATGTCCGGGAATTATATCGGTAAAACTGGTTGCAACCCCGATAAACGGTTTTTCCATCTCGCTTTTGGGAATGCCTGTCGCATAAAGGAGCGCCCTGTGGGGGACCCTTTCAAGCCCTTTTTTTATTGTCTTGCTTCGCATAACCATAAATAATCGTACAGCGTTCTGCGTAAATTATAACCAAAAAACAATGTTGAATGCTTATCTTTTTACGCAGTACGCTGTACGCAGAACGTTTTTTAGTTCATTCCCCTCTTAAAAGTACTTATCAGTTCAGCTATCTTGTCTTTTTTTGAAAGCTTCTCTTTCTTCATGCGCTGGACCTGAAATTCTTCTTCAGGCGTCAGATAATGCTTTTTGTCAATTTCCGAAAGTATGCCATCCAGTTCCTTGTGCTCCTGGTAAAGCTTTCTGAATTCTTCATTATCCCTTTTTAAAGTTTCAATGATTTCCTCATCGCTCATATAGCATCCCTCCCTTGAAGGGTCCGTGCACAGACCCTAATTATTCTTGTCTATTGAATTTTACTACAAATCCATCAAAAAAAACATCCTAAAATCAATAAAACGTGACGCGTAATCCGTAATGGCTAAAAACCCGGGTTTTCAGTTAGTTAGGAGGAATTTGTGCGAGGTCTTGATTGTACTTCACTCCCGATGCGTTACGCATTGCTCATCACCGTTTATCAGGCGTGGCAAAGGGCTTGCTGAATTCCAACGGGTTCCTGGGCGCAACCCGAAACGGCTCAATCACGGATTTCTTCTGCTCCTGTGTCGGTGCCGGCTTCACAGCAGCCGGTTTTTGAGAAGGCTGAGCAGCCTGTGCCGGCTGGGTCGGCTTCGGTTGAGGTTCAGGTCTGGGAGTTACCGGCTCCGGCTGTGCTGTTTGCAGAGCTTCGGACCCGGGAGGCTGTTGTACTTTCTCCTGGAGCAGTATTATGCTTATTCTCCTGTTTCTGGAGTCCATGGGATTATCTTTATAAAGCAACTCGGTATCGGCAAAGCCGACCACCCTTGCAATCCTGTTCGAATTTATGCCATTTCCCTCAAGGGCCCTGCGCGCAGCCAACGCCCTTTCAGTAGAGAGTTCCCAGTTGGTGTATTTTCCCTTATTAAGGGGAGACGCATCTGTATGCCCTTCCACAGCGATCTTATTAGGCATATCCTTAATATTATCCGAGACAAACCGCAATATCTCCTTTGCACTCTGACTAAGCTCTGTGCTCCCGGGACTGAACATCGGTTTTCCCTCCGTATCGACAATTTGGATCCTCACCCCTCCATCCACAGTATCAAGCATCAGATGCTCTTTCAACCCCTGCAATTTCTCGTCTATAGCCTTTTTCAGCCTGTTCTTGAAATCTTCGGCTGATATTTCTCCCGGCCCTTTTCCAAACTCCTGGCTTACAGTCTTTGCCTCGCCACCCGGTTTTGTGAAGATCTGTGACGATTCCTGCATGAATGACTTCCCGGATTTTTCAAAGATGGAGAAGTGTTTGAAATACTCGGATAAGGACACTCTTTTTTCAGGCGAAACCATGGCAAGCAGCCACATCAGAAGGAAAAAGGCCATCATTGCGGTGACAAAATCAGCATAGGCGACTTTCCAACTGCCCCCGTGAGCGCCGTCATGCCCCTTTTTGATCTTTTTGACTATAATTGTCTTGGATTTGTCTGCCATGCCCTACTTCTTCAGTTCCCTGACTTTTTCCTCAACTTCCATGAATGTAGGTTTGACGTTGGCCGGTATCACCCTTCTGCCGAATTCCACTGCAATTTGCGGCGCTGCTCCGCCTACAAACCCGACAAGAGCTATTTTTAATACGTTCAGATAATCTCTTTCTTCATTTGCGCTAAACTCAAGATTCCTTGACATAGGTCCAACATAGCCATAACACATCAACACGCCGAGGAAAGTGCCGACCAGGGCGGTCGCGACGCTGTGGCCTATAATTTCGGGAGGTTCACTTATTTTGCCCATTGTGAGAACAACGCCGAGGACTGCTGCAACTATACCCAAACCGGGCAGCGAGTCGGCGATCGTGCCGATACTCTTGGACGGTATCATTAGTTCTTCATGGTGCGCATCGAGCTCGGTATCGAGCAGCGATTCCAGTTCATGCGGGGCGATACTGGTTGTCATTACCGTCCTCAGTGTGTCGGTGACCAATGAAACAGCATGATGGTTCTTGAGAAACTTCGGGTAATTGCTGAAAATCTTGCTTTCCGCAGGATTATCAACATCGGCCTCAATCGAAACAAGCCCCTCTTTTCTTATTTTTGCGAATATTTCACTTAACAACAATAGCACTTCGACATAATCAGTCTTGCTGTAGCTCTTCCCGGAAAGCACTTTGGCAAGATCGCGAATAACTGCTTTGATTACCTTCATTGGAGAGGCTATGATAAAGCCGCCTATCGCCGAGCCGAATATTATAAGTATCTCGACCGGCTGAATGATAACGCTCAGGTTTCCTTTCTCTATCAGAAAGCCGCCGAAAACACAAACTGTAACAATGACCGCTCCGATTATCGCAAACATGGATTAGTGCTCATCTCCGTTTATCTCTCAGTATTTCACGCTGCCTTCTGAAAACAAACCTGACAATCTCATCCTGTACTTCCTCATCCATGGCAACGAACTTTGTTGCCGTCATATAGCTGTTGGTCAGCCGCTCACTCTTGACTACTTCACCGTAAAGGAAAAGTGCAACAGGCGGCATGATAGGCAATATTATCTTCATTTCGATGGTTTCACCCAGATTATACTTGTCTTTGGAAACGAAGCCGAGCCCTCCACCGCTGATGTTCACATGGGCAAAAGGCATCGAACCAAACCCCTCTGTTTGAAAAGTAAGCATGTTCACTACTGCATCGAGCTTCGAGTTTATTGCCTTGACCCATTCCGCAAGAATCTTGTCCTGCAACTCAGGCAATGCGCGGGTCTCGGCGAAAGTTGTTCCACCCGAAGTCCTGGCCCTTGCAGTCTCGCGTTCCTCTGGCGGCACAACCCGCACCTCAAAAGGGACGTGCGCGTCAACCCTTGAGAACTCTCTTTGTACCTGATAATTTTCGTCTTCCCGTGCCATCGCCCCCCCAAAAAAAAGGTAAAGCTACAGGTATAGTTAAAGATAAAAACCGGCTTCTGCTAAACTTTCTTTCCCCCTCTTCCTATACCTTTGCCTCTACCCTGCTTTTATTGCGTTATCACAATCTCTACCCGCCTGTTCTTTTGCCTGCCCTCTTCAGTGGCATTACTCTCCACAGGTCTGAACTCGGCATATCCCGCAACTGAAAATTTACCCGGATCAAGCCCCTTATCGATAAAAAAATGGACCATACTTGCCGCCCTCGCTGTGGACAACTCCCAGTTGGACGGATATTTGGAACCGGAAATAGGAACATTGTCGGTATGTCCCTCAACAGCAAATTTTCCGGGGTTGACAGCCAGCAATTTCGAAATCTCTGTCAGAACGTTCTGGACTTCCGGCTTAAGGTCCGCAGATCCCGAGCCGAAAAGCACGGCATCCGAAAATGTTATTACAACGCCGCGCGGCTCATTCTTGACATTGATATCCTTTGTACTGCCCGTCACTTTCCGTATATTCTCCATAAACTCCGATTTCTTGGTGTCGATGAGAGGAATGGGCTTATCGATCACCCTGAACGTCTGATCTAATGAGCCTGAAAACTGTTCCATTTTTTTTACGTCAACAGATGACAAGGCATACAGAGCGACGAAAAAGGTGAACATCAGCGTCATAAAATCGGCGTAGGATACGAGCCACCGCTCATGGTTTTCAGGCTCATCTTCGCTGCTTCTCCTGCGTTTCACATTCACTCCGTTCGGGTTATAGCGTTTATCGCGTTATAACGTTCATCGCGCAAAAACCTGGAACTAAACATTGTATTCCACAACGCCTATGTTTTTTCATGTTCTGACAGAAATGCATTCAGGCGGGCCTTGAGAAAATAGGGGTTGACCCCGCTTTCCACTCCCAGGACGCCCTCTACGATCAGTTCCTTTATAAATATCTCCTCTTTAAGCCTGTTCATTATCTTCTTGCCGACAGGTATAAAAATAAGGTTTGCTGATCCTACACCATAAATAGTCGCAACAAAAGCGACAGCTATGCCGCCGCCGATTTTTGACGGGTCAGTAACGTTCCTCATTACCTGAATAAGACCGAGAACAGCACCCAGTATGCCTATGGTCGGTGCAAACCCACCCGCTGACTCATACACTTTTGAGGCCTTTTTGTAGGTTTCCTCATATGTAAAAATCTCCTGGGAAAGTATTTCCTTTATCATTGCAGGAGGAATCCCGTCTATAACAAGCGACAACCCTTTTCGCAGGAAAGGATTATCTATGGTCTTGACCTGTGATTCCAGAGTCAGCAGTCCCATTTTCCTGGCCTTGACGAGAAGACCTAAAATATCCTCTATGACTTCACCCGGAGATGCCGACCTGTTGCCGAAAACCATGCCGAGCGCTTGAATAGCGTTCAATAAATCCCTGGCGGAAAAGCTCAGCAGGGTAGACCCGAGTGTGCCTCCGAAAACAATAATGGCCGCCGAAACCTGCACAAGATGGGCGGTATTGCCACCTTCAACCAGGTTGCCGCCGATAATTGCACCTATGCCGAGAATGATGCCTACTACTGCAGCTATATCCATTTCAGAATCTTTTCCTGCCCAGCTTTAATATTTAACAATTAAGTCAATGTAATTATATACTATTTTTAAGTTTTTTTGCATACAACAAAAAAACAGCAGAAAACTTCTCTGCTGTTTACGTCTTTCCCTTTTCAGACAAATTTTACACCGTGTTCCTGATCTGCAACCATCCTTCGCGCAGATTTATCAGCAGTGCTGTAATCTGCCTCATCTTCTCGATGTCATCCCCGGCATTTGCCAGCACAAGCTCGAACATCATATGTGTATAGAGGTCCCGGAGGTTAAAGGCCACTTCTCCTCCTGCGTCCATATTCAGGCTCCTGTTGAGCTCCTGGATGATTGCCAATGCTTTGTCGATATATTTCAGCTTTACCTGCAGATTGCTTAAGGTGATCCCTGTGGCCGCCTTATTAAGGAACTCAATGGCCCCATCGTAAAGCATTATAATCATTTCAACAGGGCTGCCGCCCACAACTTTTGCCTGTGTGTACGAATTAAGGGCATATGCTGTGTTTACCATTAGTAGCTCCTTTAATAACTCTTTGGATTAGTTAAAAGCCCGGTTTCTGTTGTTATAAATTGGCTGATACTGTTGTTGCTCGTGACAAGGTTGGCAAGGGAGCTGTACTCGGCTGTCAGGGCAGCCTGTTCCATATCAAGTTGCCGCTGAAGATTCGTTTCCTGATTTTGCAGGCTGGTTACCTGAGACTGATAATTGTTCTGTTCTGCCGGAATTGTAGTATTTACAAAACCACTGATGGTCGCTCCAAACGAACTCGCCATATTGTTTATCATAGTCGTGATATTGGCCGCATCTGTCTGATATACGGCCCTCAATTTTGTCGCATCGAACTGAAGGTTGCCGTTCTGGTCATGAGTAACTCCTATATAGGCAAGACTGTTATTTGTCTGTGTTTGTTCGGTGCCATATGATGTCGTTGTCAGGTCCCTCAATGTATTCGACAAGGAGAGCAAGGAGTTATCGCCCGTCAAACTCCCTTGTCCCGACACTGTCGCCTGCTGCCCCTGTTGCAGCGGCTGGTAGTAAGTAGTTATCGTGTCATTGACAGTATTATATGCCGTGACAAGCGAATTCAATTCACTCGCAAGCGAATCGCTGCTGGCGGCTACACTGACACTTAAATTCGGCGCGGTCGCGTTATAATTAGGATCGACTTTAAGAAGGCTTAAGGTGACCCCGTTAACTGCATCGGTGACCGTATTGCTGGACCTCTGGATCTCTATGCCGTTTACGTTCAGGGTGGCGTCAATGGCTGCCATAGTTTGGGTCATATTCTCTATTCCGCCTGAAGGCACGCCGCTGCTATCATATGAGCCGCCGTCATATGCTGGATCGAAGGCAAGTTGTGAGAGGCCGACACTATCTGTATTACCGGGAGACGATTCATCAAAATTGTTTGCGCCCGTCTCATCGACCTTGACGGTAATTCTGTTTGAGCTGCCGGTCGAGTTTGAAGTCAGTGCCAGTTTATATGTACCGTCCGACACCTTTAATACCGTTGCAGTAACGCCCGAATTGGCAGCATTGATAGCATTGGCTATTCCCGAAAGGGTATTGTTTCCGTTAGTCACATTTATCGTGACCGCGGTATTAGAACCAACCTGTATCTGTAACTGTTGTGTATTAACAACGGACAGATCTGCGACGGCACTGCTCGCAGAACTGAAATTCCCGGAATAAAGGCTTTGAGCGCTCGCAAGATTTTTGATATCCACTGCGGTTGTGCCTGCCGTGGCGCCGCTTGTAGTGCTTGCAGTAAAATAAGCTGAGTCTGATGGAGTCGCAGACAGGCCGACAGTACTATTTTGCAATGCGGATACAGCACTTTGAAGGCTGGAAAGAGTTGAAAGTATTGTTCCATACGCGCTTATGTTTGTCTGATCAGTCGTTACCTGTTGCTGCAAAACGGTCAGAGGCTGTGAGTTCACCTGCATAAGCTCGCTGACAATAGTATTTGTATCGATACTCGATCCCCCGCTCATACCAAAAGCCTGTAAAAGGCTCGACACATTTATTGGGCTCGTCGACATACAAGTTCCTCCTCACAAGTATAATAGTTAACGGGAAAATGAGCAGATCAGCAGATGAGCAAAAGGCAACCAACTCATTTACTATTTTATCGTCGGATTCGGATTAATCTTTAGCACAATAATAAATGGGCATATCAGTATATGGGGAAATAGATGGATATGGTCAAAAACGGGAAAATGTCAGGCTTTTTTATGAAATAAACTTTCTGTCACCAGATTCAACTCTTTCATCATACGCAAATATTCATCAGGCGGGTATTGCTGAACTATTTTCCCATTGTTATCGAAAAAGCGGACAACGACATTCTTATCATCATCAAGAGCAATAACGCCCTTTTCACCGAGAAGTACCGATGTTGACGCGGCCTTTGTGCTGCCGGCTTGGAGGCTTGACGGCTTGTCAGCCTGACGGCCCGTCGTGCTATTAATAGTAACAAGATCATCCGGCACGGCCTTGCCACCGTTGGTTCGGCTATTCGCCTGACCGGACACCGCCTGCCCGTTATTGGTCTGAGGGTCCTGCTGACCCTTTATATCGGGTGTATTTATTACTACCGGGTCAATTACCATACCACTCGCCTCTGATTCTTTCTATTCACAAACGTCTTGTTAAATAATACCTTGTTCCGCTTTTTTAAACCAGGGTGGCCGTGCAGGCCACCCTGGGCGGTTTATACTTCCAGACAGTTGCTGTTTCTTACTGCCCGTTGCTTACTACCTGCTGCTTACTGTTATTTCGGCAGCAGTGCGAGTATTTGCTGCGGCAACGTGTTTGCCTGTGCAAGCACCGAGATACCTGCCTGCTGGGCGATCATTGCCTTTGTCATATTTGCTGTCTCAGCCGCGTAGTTAGCATCCATAATCTGGGACTTTGCAGCGCTCAGGTTATTGGAAGTGTTCTGCAGGGTTGTGACTGTAGATGTGAAGCGGTTCTGATAAGCGCCCAGTGATGCAGCTGACAAATCGATCTGGTTAAGGGCAGCATCAACAGTGGACATAGCAGTGTTTGCCCCGGTCACGGTTGAGATATCGATCTGAGATACTGATACTATCTGAGAATTCTCAGTTGATCCGGTCGTTCCGGATGTCAATCCGGCACTGGAAGCCCTATTACCGCCAACAACAATTCCTGCAGATGCAGTTGAACTCAACGATACTGACCCCTGGTATGTTGCAGGACCGCCTAACCCAACGGTGGAACCCCCGGTGGAAACCGCTATATCGCGACCATCCGCAGCTGTCAGGGATATCCCGCCGGTGGTAGTGTTTGCAGTTGCAGTTACGCCGGTCTGTGTAGAGATAAGGTTGATAGCAGTGGCAACTGCCGCTCCCTCCTGGACAGCATCCACTGTCCCTACCGAAGCTATCGCTCCTATCGCGACACCATTGATCGTAAACGCACCAGCGGCAATTGCCGAGCCCGTTGTAGCAAGAGTGGCAATCGAGCCTGTGGTTGTCGCATTTGCGGTTGCTGTTACCCCAGTGCCTGAAGCGGAATTTATCGCATTTGCAATTGCCCATGCGCTGTCAGCAGTCTGACCTGCACCTCCCGCCGTAGGAACGTTGATGTCAACACCATTAATCGTCAAATCACCGTAGGACATTACTGATGGCGCTGCACTGGTCGTGACTCCCGCCATATTGTAATTATACGTACCTGCTGTAAATTGAGCATTAGCGGGGGTATTGCCGGCAATAGAAATACTTCCATTTTCAGTGCCCAACATGACAGTCCCCTGGAATGTTGTCGTTGCAGCAGCGCCTACGCCTAAGTTTGCGGCACCGGCACCTACAACGACCTTTATATTGCCTCCCTCCGCATCTGTCAGGGTTATCGCGCCGTTGGCAGCATTTGCAGTTGCTGTTACGCCGGTCTGTGCTTGCATAAGGTTAATAGCAGTTGCGACTGCCGCTCCCTGGGCTGCACCACTCCCCGAAGTTAATTGATTTACTGATCCTATCGCTATCCCATTGATCGTAATCTGACCAGCGGAAAGGCCGGAGCCAAGAAGAGTAGCAGAGCCAAACGCGTTTGTTGTTGTTACAGTTGTGGTTGCCTTTACACCAGCGCCTGAAGCAGAATTTATGGCATTGGCAATTGCCCATGCACTGTCGGCAGTCTGACCTCCATTTGCGGTCCCGGCCACAGAAGAGCCGATGGCAACGTTATTGATCTGCAGATCACCGTAGGATATTGCTGAAGTGGTGACAGCACTGGTAGTAGCATTGACAATATCGTTAGAATTACCATAGACAGCGCTTGCGAAACCCGCTGCACTGCCCTTAAGAGCAGCAGTCCGGGCACTGGCAATGGACGCCACCGTTATAGTCTGCCCTGCATTGGCCCCGACTTGAAATGTCGCATTCGAGAAGGAACCGTCCAGCAAACTGACGTTATTGAACGACGTCGATTGATGCAACCCGATCGATTTCCTGAATCAACTGCTGGGCTTCCGTGTTGAGCGCAGCGCGGTTAGTGGGGGTGAGTGTGGCGTTGGCTGCTTCAACGGCAAGTTCACGAATTGTCTGCAGGTTGTTTGTTATCGACGTCATTGCTCCATTCGCAGTTTGCAATAATCCGATACCGTTGTTGGCATTAACTACAGCCGTGTTCAAGCCATTGACCTGGGAGTCCATCCCTGTTGCAATTGCAAGACCCGCTGCGTCATCTGCCGCCGAATTGATTCTTAAGCCGGTTGACAGCCTCTCCATAGCGGTCTGAAGAGGTCCCTGGGTGTTGCTCAGGGCTGTCTGTGCGTTGAGAGAAAATAGGTTGGTGTTAATTGTAAGCATCTTGTTTTCCTCCGTGAATTTTCTTTTAGGGCATCCTGCCCGTTAGCGTACAGCGTTCAGCGTTGTGCGTTCAGCGTAAAACTGCTCATTCACCTCCTCATTAATCATTTTCGCACCAACGACCACGCTTTTTACGCTTGTCTTTTTTATCGGAGGTTATTTTATAAACTTTAATGACACTGAAAAAAAACCTAACCCGTACCCATTGTCGCCCGGCGTTTCGTATCTTTTTGCAGGAACAGCAGCCTATGTTTTCGGAGTAAAAGCATATAGAGTATATGCACAGGGTATCAAGCCAATATCCATTTGCTGATCAACGACCGGCAGATTGGCAATATCGGCAAGATAGTCGCCTATTGTGTAGACCTCGCCGGCAAAAGCAGCCTGTCTCCGGAATAAAGAAAATCGCAGGGAAAGAAGATTCCCCAGCTCATTCTTTGTGGTATTAAATGACCTTAATCCCTTGGCCATAACCTCTTCATTGTTTGCGTAAAGTGTCTGAAAATATTCATTTATATCCAATACAAACAAGACACCATTAAATTTTATAACTCTCCATAGCTCATCGGAAATCTTCAGCACGTCAGCGTCGCTTGAAAAGCAGCCCAAAACATTAGAACAAAGAATAATATCAAACATACCATTATCAAAAGGTATTTCCAGGATTGATCCTGCCTTAAAGTTCATGGCGTCGGGAGACATTCTTTTGCACAGGTCAATGGCTTTCTCGCTTATATCAAAACCATAACAACTCTCGGGCCTCGCGCGAAGTTCGGTAAAAAATCTCAGCTTATCGCCGCCCCCGCACCCGGCTTCGAGTATTTTATATGATGAAAGCTCGGTTTTGCCCAGCATTATCATCATTCCCATCATATATTTCCAGACCCGGTAGTTATTAAGAAGCCTGTAAATATCGTTTATTACCAGCGGTTGTGAGCCATCCTGCGAGTATTCGAAAGTCTCCATTTAAAATAGCTCCAATGCGGATTACCTTAAGACTCCTGATGACCGGGGATACGAACTAATAGGCGGAGAGCTTACTATTATGACACCAGCGCCTGTTCCCTACCATCATAAGAACATCAAACTATCAGATGTGTTCGCTTTTTCACACTATAAGCCAGTCTCCTAAAAACTTTATAATATCATCATCCTTTGGCAATTTTCCCCACCATTTTGCAAAAAATCTTACCTTCCGCTTCCACTCGGTATCGTAATCCTTGCTTTTGGCCTTTTGCCAATAGCCTGCAGCCTCATTCTTATAAAAGACTCCGAGACAGCCAGTCAAATATAAGATTGAATAACCATCATTTTGGGCCGCCAGGCAGATATCGGCTTCGATAAGGTGATTTGCAATACCCTCGTCAAACCCTCCGATAGCCATAAATGCCTCCCTGTTAATGCCGATAAGCCCTCCTCCGACAGCGTCCCTCGTTGGACGTTCAGCGTCGAGCGTCGACTCCTCTTTAATAAAGTATGGAGTGAAATTGTAGTCAAAGCCGATGCCGAGACAGTAGGACGTCATATCAGCATTTTTTATAGGCATACCGGCTACCCCGTCTCTCATTGCTTCAATGAGGCCTTCACCTTTCAAATAAACAATGCCCGGAGTCATAAAAACAAGGAATTCCCCTGAAGATGCCTCCGCGCCCTTGTTGTAAAGCTGTGCCAGGTTGTCACCTTCCGACTCAACAACCCTTAAATCTCCTGAGATTCCTTTAAGCAGATCTTTCATTGCAGCGTCATTGACAACTATGATAGTCTCCCAGTCGGGAATGTAACGCCTTCCGACAGGGATGCAAGACTTGATAAAAGGGCTTCGGCATCATTTCCTGATGGGACAATGAAACTGACCCTGCCTCTGGTCGCAGGGCCCTGACTCTTGATCTCCGAAGCCCGGGCCCTGACCCGTGCCTCTTTCGTCACCAGAATAAAGCTTATCACACCAACTGCCCTTTGTATTGCCTTGCCGTCAAGTTTGTAAAAGGCCCGGTCCACATATTCATTAACATTTTCCTGCATTCCGTCCGGCAGGCCTTTTTCCATTGTGCTGAACAGTTTTTCCCAATTCCCCCATTCTGACACTAACTGCGCTACGCCTGCTTTGTAATAATACGAATCTCCTCCATAAGCCTGCTCGTCCAACTGAAAACTCCGGACCTCAAACAAAGGTTTTTTCCAGGCAAGGGCCTCCAAGGCAATTGTCGATCTGCCCAGGACAACACAATAATTTGCTATGGAAAGGATCTTATAGGGATCATATGTGTAAAGCACTATTGCACCCGGCATGATCTCCTTTATTAAAGCCTCTACTTTGCTAAATTCAGTTATAGGTACCAGGGTATGCCATTTGAAAATGCAGACCAGTTCTTCCTTATCAAGACCCCCGCAGACTGCTTGCCATATCTCTTTTCGATTGATTATAGCCCAGTCATAACCGAGTAAAAAAGCCAATACTTTCCTGCCCTGTTTAATGCCGAGTTCATCCCTGATACTTTTCCTTATAGAGCTGTTCGAGTATTTATTTATGACCCCGTCAAGATACATATCGCCGACAGTTATCATCTTGTCCGCGGAACACCTGAATTTCTCCAGATACTGCACGGTCGTCTCGCCCCAAAGCAGGGCCGCGGTAGAATATTCCGTGTGAACACAAGAAGCCACGCTGTCTGTATAGTAATCTCCTTCCTGCAGCGTTACATAAGGTATTCCATATTTGGCTGCGGCATGTCCGATCTCCTTTCCCCATGGGTTTACCTCATGAAGGGCAATAAACATATCGGGATTTTCAATCCGGGTCATCCTCTCAAGGCAGATATATTCTTCAATACGGGCCATCAAAAGCCTGTCCTGCGTACAAAGCGGCCAGTGCCTTATTCCATCCCAATGGAAAATCAGCTGTATCCATTCATCACAGAATTTATTTGAGGCCCTCCTGATTTGCTGTATGGTTTCCTCGTCGGCATAATCAGATACAAATTTATATTTGTATCCATTCTTTAACAATTCGCCTTCAAAAGGATAAAATTCGGAAGTAGTAAAAAATAATATTTCAGCGCCCTCTTTTCTGACTGCTTCCGCCAAAGGAAAGAGATACTTGCTGTGGTGGGGTTGTGCAATATAAAATGCTATCTTCTTATTCTTTAATCTCAAGATTATTCCTGCACAGCCTGCCGATCAGGTCGGACAGACAACTGTATCGCGCCTTTTTTTCATTATATCGTCTCAGTATCATTTCTTTCAGTTCTTCCGGATTATCCATAAATATGGCGCCATCGCCGGTTTCAATGTCACTGAATATATTATTGTACACAACGGCCGTTTTCTTATATCTCACTGCCAAACTCAAAAGCTCCCAATATGTGGGTGATACCATGATATCCGACACTAAACACAGTTTGTTTTTATTGTCGGAACCGGCAATGTATAGTTTGCATTTCATTTTCTTGAAAACATCTCCATAAACGCTGTCTATTACGTCTTCCTCTGTAAGCTCTTGCACGGAATAGCCGGCTTTCACCAGGAAAACCACCAGGGGTATATCCATTTGCCCAAGGACGGAAAGCACCTCTCTTACCTGAGTTCTGAATTTTGCATGATTGATGACGACAACACAGAACTCTATTTTTATCTATTTTGAAATCTCCATTGTCCATAAATTCAAGGAAGGCATTCATATATGGATCTTCAACGGATTTAAGACAATAAGCCTCTCTTTTCATCCGTCAAAAGAAATATCCTCTCTTTTTCGATGCCCAGTTGTTCGATATACTTTCTTTCCCAATCCTCTTTCAACACAATATAGTCCACAACCTTCGCCCACAGTAATGCATTATGCACCTGGGGTTGCGTTTGCAGCCCTATTATCGGCACTTTCTTTTCTTTTGCAAGAAAATAAATCGCAGAATAGAAACAATCAGAAACCATAGACGGCATATTTTCCTTCGAAATAAGAGGCATTAATATAAGACTATACGGCATGACATCTATATCGGGAAAGGTGAATGGTAAAATAAACCCATAAAAATCATCGAAGGCGGAAAGTTTGTACATCTTAATATCCGTTTCCGGAATAAACAGTTTATGTGTCTGCCTGATAAAGGTCTTTAAAAGATCGTCCTTGAAACTGTCGGGGGTCGGTACAAAGACCTGTCTCGCCAACGAAACCTGGACACTTTCATTTCCCTTAAACGTTTCAACTGCCTTTGTATGTACTTCGCCGCTTGAAGTAAGGATATCAATCTTATATCCATCAGCCGCAAGCATGCGGACCAGGTGCATCAACCTGCCCTGTGTCGCATTAAAATTCCTTATCGTCTATAGGGAAAAGCAGTCTGTGCATAATAAAAACAGGTTATTGGCCAAAGGCTGTCGGCTATAGGTACGACATACTACCCTTCTAACTTATTGCCTCTAGCATTAATTAGTTTTATCTATATTTGTCATTATTTCACGCGCCCTTTTAGCAGCTCGTTGTCCGTGGAATCGTATAGCGTGTAACAGCAGCAAAATATGCTTCGTGGTCGGCGGAATTCTCATAAGCGAGCGGGAGTATTTCATTCATTACTTTGTCGATTACCTCCGGGGTCGCAAACCCGCAATCATAAATACCAAGGTCGGCGGCGCCACAAGCTATCAAATACTTCAACACATCGGGGAACATGGCATTATAAGCTCCCCTGTGCATCAGGACAAGCAGCCTCATATATAAAAGGTCCGCATGTATTTCTTTCAGGGCAAGACCCTCTTCAATGTACTTTGCAGCAGACGTATAGTCTTCGTCGCCCAATGCCATAGCCGCAAGATAGGAAAGCAATTTAATATAGGAAGGGTTATCGCTCCTTTTTTCATCTTCAGGCACCTGGGAAAGCGCCCTGTTCAGGGCCTCTCTGGCATGGTGCCTTTGCCCCATTTTAAGATAGGCAACAGCAGAGTCCAAATTGGCTATATATGACTGATTCAGGCATATTCAATAATAACAGATTACATCATAAAAATTCTCACTATCCTATCATACCACCTCAACGGTGTTCCACTTTTCAAAAATCTACAGGCTTTTTTACCTATAACATCCTTCAAACAGCCTGGGATGAATCCCGTAACCGCGGCCTTATAGACCGTATATTTTCCTTGGTCAATTTCACCTTCCTCTATATCCTTCACTACGAATAATGACCGAGAGAACTCCCTGCTTTTCCTCATCTTGTCCGACAGGTCGTAGGTTACACTTCCAAGCGACTTCTCCGCATCTCTAACAGCATTGACCATTGCCCTGAACTCTTCCGGCTCCAGGGAAAATGCGCGCATCCGGTCCTCCGAATTTCCTGTCAAGAATAAAATGCTTCTCTATTATTTTTGCGCCAAGAGCCACAGACGCTACCGGAACCGAAATACTTAGTGTATGGTCAGACAGACCCACAACTGCATGGAAGGTCTCAGCCAAATTCGGGATAGTCCTCAGATTCATCTCTTCCAGTGGCGCCGGATAGGCAGATGTGCACTTCAGCAAGGCGATCTGTTCATTCCCCATCCTGTTGCACGCGTTTATTGCCTCTTCGATATCACAAAGTGTCGCGATCCCGGTTGAGATAATTACCGGTTTGCCTTTTGATGCAATATACTCTATCAAGTGGGATATCCGTTATCTCGAATGAAGCGACTTTGTATGCCGGGACATTCATAGCGTTTCCAGGAAATCCACTGCTGCATTTGTCAAAAGGCGAGGAGAAACAGATCAAGCCCAGTTCCTCCGGCAAAAGCTTTCTAAGTCTGGCTGCCATTCCCAGGGAGTATATGCCTCCTTATAAAGCTGGTAAAGCGTCTTGCCGTCCCATATGGTGCCTTGTCTTATCTGAAAATACTCATTCTCGCAGTCTATAGTCATGGTATCAGGCGTATACGTTTGAAGCTTAATAGCATCCGCCCCGGCCTCTTTTGCAGCCTTTATTGTTTCCACTGCCAGATCGAACTTCTGGTTATGGTTGGCCGACAGTTCGGCGATTATGAAAACCGGATGGTCCTCTCCAATCTTTCTGTCAGCATATCGTTAATATCCATTGACTTTAAACTGAAACCTATGGGTCTTCTTTCTCAGCCTTCCTGCTCTGATTACTTGTAATACTATTCACGATTCCCATGATAATAACATCATACCACCCGCCTTTTTTAAAGACAAATTCTTTCAGTCTTCCTTCTTCAGCAAATCCCGACTTCCGGTAAAAATCTACCGCCCGGTCGTTTCCATATATGACCTCCAGCTTCAAGGTATGAAGCCGGGCCATATCGAAAGCAACGTTTTTCAGGCACTCAACAAGTATGCGGCCGGCCCCCGGCAAGCGACTTCCGGGATTCGCATAAACCCCAAGATATGCGTTTTTATTTTTGAAATCGACTTTATTCAGAGAGATAACGCCGCAATATTCTCCACCTCCATGCCTTACAGTCCAGTAAAAGTTCCTGTCATCGTTTTTTAACCGTTCTGTAAATTGTGAATGCTCTTCAGGTGAGATCGTATGGTCCGAGAACATCCATTTCGCGATCTGTTCGCTATTTCTCCAGTTCCGCACCATTTCCTTTTCCTCATCGCTGAGATTGATAAAATTCTCAAGCACATACTCACCTACGGAAAAGTCGGCCCTTAAATTAAACATGGGATATTTCCCCCAGCATGCTGCAAAGGTAAGCAACTATCCTCTTTGCGCCATTTCCATCAACCAGGGTCCTGCCCGTTTGTGACATTTTTTCCCTTCTGTCGCTATCTTCAAGTTGCTTAAGTGCGCCGCGCACATTATCCAAAAGCATGCCGTCTTCCCACCACCCGGCATACTCAATGCAGCCAGCCCTCTGCCCTCCCTCTATATTATTCATCTGGTTGTCCGCCATCGCCACAACAACAGCCGGCACACCGCCCCTCGCAAGCTCGTATAATGTCTGTCCACCCGCAGATATGGCTATATCACTTTCAAGCATGACAGTCTTCATACCTTCGGCGCCGGGAAAATAAATCAGTTCTGTCCCTCCATCGGCCGCCGTCTCGATTTCCTCCTTATTCCGGTATCCCCTGCCGATAATGACATTTTTAGCGACGTGAGGATATTGCATCGCCAATAATCTCAACACTGAGGGAGTCATATTTCTTGCATCATCGCCGCCGAATGTGATCATGATGCGTTCAATCTTTTCCCTGATTTTCTTTTCAGGAACATCCCAAAACTCTTTTCTCAGCGGTATGTATTTGGGGCCGAGCAGATAAGCAATATCTTCCGTCACAGGATAGTGAAGCATCTCTGCTGAAATGGAACCGTTGACAACCAGCCCTTTCGGATAATCCACTCTTTTATTATCATCGATATAGACCGGAACACGCACGGAATCGGATACTTCCCTGTAAAAATTGACGTCCGCCAGATAAGAGTCAATAATAACCATATCGGAGTCTTTAATGGAGGCCCGTATTCTATCCATATGCTCAAGCCAATTGAATCTTTTATGTTGCCTGTTCTTCAAAACACCATCAATGCTCGCATCACCGTTTATAACGAATTCAGGCAGGATACCTTTGGCCTCAAATGCCTGATACAGGGAAAGGCATCGTGTAATATGACCAAACCCGATACGATCGCCCCCCTCCGTCAACATAAGTACTGTGATTTCACCGTTCATTTATTGTCCTGATTTGAAAAAATCATTGTTGATTGTCTTAACATAACACATATGGATATGTTATTCTATACATAGAGTTATGAGGGTCCTCTTTCTATTTCCCGAACATTATCTCAACATAGGAATTCCGGGTGGAGTTTCCATACTTTCAGCCATTCTCAAGCAGCACGGTCATACAGTAAGGGTATTTGATACGACTTTCCTGAAAACAGATCCTGATTTTGACCGGAAACGTCTGCACGCTGATATCCACGGCGGCAACAGTGAAGCTGACAAGGCAGGGATGCAGCAGTTCAAGAAAACCGCCTATACAATAGAGGACCTTGTCAGGAATGATCCGGTAGTCCGGTATGAAGAAGAATTCCAGAAAACAATAGATTCGTTCTCACCCGATCTTATAGCTGTTTCGTCGATGACATCGACGTTCGATTTTGCGATGGACCTCTTGAGGAAAGTCAGGTATAAAGCGAAAGTCATTGTGGGCGGGGTCCATTCTACAATTGCAGTGGATGACTGTCTTGCCCAGAAGGAAGTTGATATCGCCTGCATCGGCGAAGGAGATGACGTGCTGGCTGAACTGTGCGATCTGATGGAAGCCGGAAAGGACTATACGAATGTAAAGTCAATGTGCTTTAAGATGCCCGGCGGGAGCATTAAGAAAAATCCGCTTGCGTCGAGGGTCGACTTAAATGAATTGCCGTGTCCGGACTGGGGCCTTTTCGATGAGCGCCACCTCTTCCGTCCTTTTGAAGGGGTAATATACAAAGGATCGTTCTATGTGCAGTCCAGAGGCTGCCCCCAGCAATGTACCTACTGCATCAATCCGACAGTGTCGAAAATGACGCGGGGGGACAAGAGTTATTTCAGAGTGCAAAGACCGTCGGTGACCATCTCCCACATTGCGGAATTCAGGGAAAAATTCGGGGCATCCTGGTTCAAGTTTGCAGACGACAGCTTTCTGCTGCCGCCCAATGAACATCTCGAGGAGCTGAGAGCAGGGCTTAAACCGCTTGGCATAAAGTTCGGCTGCTCGGTGATGCCGAGTACAATAACGGAAGAAAAAGTCAGGATAGCAAAAGATATGGGATGCGTGGCAATGACTGTTGGGGTGGAAAGCGGGAACGCAGGCATAAGACGGATGATTAAAAGGAATTACAATGACGGGCAGCTTATAAAAAATCTCAAAATGATACAGGACTACGGTATTAAGCTGTCGACATTCAATATCATCGGATTCCCGGGAGAGACAAGGGAGAATGTCTTTGAAACCATCGAGCTTAACCGGAAAATCGGGACCAGCGCCTGTAATGTGTATATCCTGTTCCCTTATCCGGGCACGCCGATCCAGAGAGAATTCAATATACCGGTCAGAGATAAAGACGGGAAAATATTCCCTGTCTACAAGGCCAAGGAATTCAGACTGTCCAGGATGCCTCCGGAAGAGCTGGAAGGGCTGCAGAACACGTTCAATCTTTATCTCAACCTTCCAAAAACTCTCTGGCCGCTTATCGGGTTGGCTGAATCCACCTCGGGCACCGGCCCTTCACTGCTGGCAATACTCCGCAGATTCGCTACAGCATTGATATCGGCGGAAACAATCGATCTGAAGCCGGCAGGAAGCGTGCTGCCCGAAGCGGTAGTAAAACAGTATCCCTGCGATTTTTCTGTTCCCGCACTGCTGTCTGAAATATTCAAGCTGCCGCTTGGCGATACAATGGGGACAGTACTTGATGCATGCCGCAGCTACGCAGAGTCGCTATAATATCGATTAAACACTGCATTCCACGTTCAGCCGCAAAAACATATGCGTCGCAAAACCCTCTTTGAAATGTGAAATACTGAGTTCCTTTTGGCTGGGATTGCTGCCGTCACCGGGATAGAACCGCTCTCCCAGCTTATGCCATCTCAAACCGAGAGTTTTCATGTGTTCTATAGCTTTTATCTGGACTATGTGACCCAATGGCTTATCGAAAAGATTGCGGTCATACACGCCAACAGCGTACAAACCTTCTGTTTTTGATATGTGGAACAAACCGCCCCCAACCATTACCCCTTTATCGTCTCTTAAAACGACAAGGAATGCATCACCGCTATTAATTGCCCGCTCCTGAACACTCCAGGTCCCGACTGAACGGGTGGCACGACCGGAAACCTGATAATGCAATTGCCGGAACTCATCGAATACATTGTGCTCAACCTTTGCAAGCGTGCTTGACTGCCATAACCTGTCGCCCATGGAAAGCAGTGATTTGTAACTCTTTCTCATGTTTGCCTTTATATCCTCCATGCTCATTGACAGGTCGACAAACATCTCGTGCGCGACCCTCTGTATCGTAGCGCCTCTGTCCATAATCTTACGATGCCATTGGTCAAGGCCGTCAGTCCCCACGAATTCGACCCCTTTCCACGTCTTTTGTCCGGTCATCCTGCACAACTCATCAAGGACGTCAAGACAACCTGCCATCAGGTTCTTTCTTGTCTTTTCGGCAATTTTATTAATAAACAGCGGGGCATAAACCGGACCTTCATTTGATCCGCATACCCACGCGCCTTCTGATAATCTCATATTTAAGGGCCACACCCCTACAGGTTTATTTTCGTGGAATAAAACAATTGAAAGGTCAACAAACTCGTCCACTTTTTCCATTATATAGGCCGACTGGTACAGGACCATGCTGCGTGTGGCCGCCACCGGAGCATAGACAGCAGTGTCCATAACAGCATCCCAGGCGGAGGACGCTTCTGCCAGTGGCTTTGCATTGCCTAAACGCGAAATCGCTTCATGGAAGGATGGCATGTTTATTTCAAACCCTTCTGAATACCGGTTCCAGAAGCCTGCCTTCGATCATTTCATCCAGCATGCGGTATTCGATACTGTATTTTAGAATGTCCATGACCTCATCATAAACCGTCAATGTTTTTTCCATGGCCCGGTCATCATGCGGCAACGAAATATTATGTCCTCCTGTAAAAAGCACTCCCCTTTTCACGCACTCCTGCTGGAAAAGGGTCTTCATTTTAAGACTTTCCTTCTCCTCTCCTTTAAACCCCATGACGGTCCTTATAGGATAGCCGTCCAATGACACTATCCCGCCGGTCCTTTTTTCGGCGATGATCCTCTCTAAACCGTTCTTGAATTTTTCGCCTTGTCTCCAGATGCCTTCGTGAACACTATGCTCTTTCATATAACGTATGGTGGCAAGGGCCGCAGCAATGGATGCCGTCTCTCCGCCGAAAGTAAAAGAGAAGAATATCTCATCGAAAAGCTTCATAAATTCCCTTTTCCCCACAATAGCAGACATCGGCATGCCGTTGGCCATTGCTTTGCCGACGCATGCGATATCCGGCGTGACTCCAAAGTATTCCTGGGCGCCCCCCAAAGCAAACCTGAAGCCCGTCACCACTTCATCAAACACAAGCAATGCCCCGTTCTTATGGGCCAGCTGCTCTACCTTATTAAGGAAATCGCACTCGGGCGCTGCCAGGCTCACCGGTTCCATAATCACACAGGCGATTTTGTCCCTGTACCGGTCAAACAGTTTTTCCAGGCTTTCTATGTTGTTATACTGGAATGAAAGGGTAAGCTCTTTGACTGCTTCGGGAATGCCCTTGCTGCGGGTGGTTGTGGCAATATACCAGTCCTGCCAGCCGTGATAGCCGCAGCAGGCGATGTAGTCCCTTCCGGTGTATGCCCTCGCTAATCTCACCGCCCCGGATGTGACATCCGAGCCGTTTTTCCCGAAACGCACCATTTCCGCGGAAGGTATTACCTGCGTAAGAAGTTCGGCAAGCTCATACTCAAGATAATGGGGAAGCGTAAATGCACTCCCCTTTTTTAACTGGTGTTCAATTGCTTCGAGTACCGGTCCAAAGGCATAGCCCAGGATGCAGGGTCCGAGTCCCATAGTATAATCCATATAGGTATTATCATCCACGTCGGTAAGGAAACAGCCTTTCCCCTCCTTAATGAAAAGGGGCGAGGCGCCCGCGCTGAACTGAAGGTAGGATTTACTGAAAGTCTGGGACGCATTCGGAATTATTTTCAAAACCTTCTCGAAAAGCGCCATGTTATTCTGAAACTTCAGCGGCTTACCCTTCAATTTCCTTACAAACTCCCTGTCAGCATCCATAGATTTACTGTAGCCTTCATTTACCATAATATGCCTCACCTTTTGCAGTATCTCCGGGTTCTTATTGATCAGCTCCGCCACATCCTCATATGTGAAATCCTGTATTCCCAGGCGTTGGAGTATCGCACCTATCGTGTCGGCATCCTCCGGGTAGTCGAGACTCAGGTGGATGTGCGAGAGGTCTTCTTCTCCATAAGGCACGCCGATTACTTTGAACCTGCCGCTATTGCGGATATACGGTCCGACATGCTCCCTTTCTGACGGCATTACAGCGTTGTTATAGGCATAGAGTATCGCCTTGCCGCTGATTACTTCCACATCAAAGCCGTCGATCATTTGAGTAATCATGAAATAATCCGCATTGTGCTCCCTGAATTTTCGTATCGCAAAATTTGCCAATCGGTAATCTGTCAGGATGCAGTCACCCGTTATACGTACAACAAAATCAAGATTATATTCTTTTACCGCCTGTGCGAACCTGTTAAGGACATCACTCAGGCTCCCCCTTACTACCTTCCATCCTTTTTTTTGAGCGCAGCCGGCAAGCGTATCGTCGTCACTGTCCTTTGAGGTAGCAAGTATCTTATAATCAGTTTCAATTCCACTGCACCTGTCGAGCACCCATTCAATTGTAGTCTTTCCGAGAAAATCATGAAGCATTTTCCTGGGATATCTCGTTGAACTATTTCTGGCCTGAACAATAACTCCGCTCCTCATACAGCCTCCACCGAATACAGCTTTGCGTTATTCAAACGGATTTTTAATACAACAGCCCCTTTTACACCGGTACTGAGAGAATAATCAGTGGAATTAATTTTTTTGACGTCAAACGCCGCTGCGGTCCCGGTCCCTTTCATTATTTCTACAGCAATCCCGCCCTCGCTCGCATCGAAATTCAAACAAAGCTTCCCTTTCCGCATTATAACGGACTTTGTAACAAAATACCCTCCGGAAGAAGAGTGTGCATATGCAAACCCGTCTTTCCGCACTTCCGCAACTCCTATCCTGAATCCGTGGCGTTCGAGATCGTAGGGCATTCCCTCATGTCCCACTCCATGGCTGAAGTTCGAGCCTCCGTAATAAACGAGTATTTTATCTTTGAGGAAAACAGGGGCATTTGCAGTATAGAGCATGTCGCTGTCCCATCCGCCCGGCGTCAATGATATAAGCGGCTCATCCGCAATTCTTTTCCAGTTTCTGCAGTCGTCGCTATGCGCGAGATATATCTCTACCCTTCCGTCATGCGTGCCGCGCTCCACTTCGTGGTCAATTGAAAAGATCCATAGAAACCCAAGATAGGCAGCGCCGTAATTGAAACCGCAGAGTCCATAGAAGTCGGCCCACTTAAAACCCTTCGCCGTCGCAAGCGCATCTTCTGAAGGCCCGGGCACCCATATTGTCTCAGGCTTGCTCCATATTTTAAAATCATTGCTCTCGGAAAATCCCACGCACCGCTTAGTCCTTCCCTGATCGTCTATGATGTAGGTTTTTACAAAGGCAACAAACCTGTTCTTCACACTGTCTTTAAAGGCAGGGGCGACATCGCTGAACCAGGTCTTTTTTGTCAGTGCGTTCGGAAAGGTCATAAGCGGAATAACAGGGTTGTGCTCATATTCCCTGAAATGGATGCCATCCCGCGAGAACGCTGTACAGAACCCGCTATCGGTGTACCCGAAAAGCTTGTAGGGACTTTTCTTGTCCCCGGCATCATGGATAACACTCGGGATGTGGTATGTCGACAAAATGTTGGTCAGGTAGCTTCCCCCGCTGTTTTGGCACGAATAGAAATCCTGTATTTTATTGTCAAGCGCAACAGTGGGATAAATACATGGTTGTTCAAAGACAAATTTCTTTTTAAGCGGCTTCTGCCATTGAATGCCGTCCGTGGACCGGGCATAATTCACGAAAAAACCATAGCCGTCCACATATGACTGATACCACATCCGGTATAAAGGTCCTCTTTTGAGTACAGAGCCGTAAAGGTATGTATATATGTCTTCCCATGGATATTCCGGAACAATCACCGGTCCCGGGTGTTTCCGCGCCTCACCCTGCCTGAGTTCGACACCCTCCATGCGGTCGATAGATGATGTATCAGGTAAGAGTATCTTCATATATTGCCGGCGCTATGCCATTTATACGGTAAAATAATGTCCTCATCATGGACTGCCAGTCCCGATAATGATGGTTCCATAGCAGCATAGCTGCCGGTATGCGCCGCTCGAAAACATTCGTGATTGCTTATCAACTGCTTCACGCTGTCAATGCCCACCACTACGCCGTCCACCCATGGTTTTGACGCGGCAAACAATAAGGCCAGGCATTCCGGTCTGATACCATTCGCTGATGAAAGTTCCCCTATCTCCCTGACCTTTCCCCTCACCTGTTCGAATTTGCCGCACAGCGCGGCCTCGCTGAGAAAAAAAAGACCCTGCAGGAATACAGACCTTGCGAAGAGAAGGCTTCCCCTGTTTCGGAGCTTTTGCATGACAGGGTCCCCTGAAAAACGCTGATCGAAAAGGTTGAGCGGAAATTCAATCGCCGGGCTGTCAGTGTCCGCACGGCTTATTTCGGCCACCTCTGCCGGATGATATACAGATACACCGAAGCTCCCGATGATGTTGTCCCTGACAAGAGACCTCAGCACCGGAAGAATTATGTGCCCATAATTTTTATAACTGTCAAATGAATGCAGAAGAAAGACATCGATGAACGGGACCTGCAAGGCCTTCATCGAACCATATACTTCATCTTCCACTTCCTTCGCGCTGGCATATTCCCTGCCGGCAAGTTTGTTTATTACTTTAAACACCTTTCCACGCTTCGCAAAGAACTCACCTATAATATTTTCGGCATCGCCGTAAGCCCGCGCCGTATCGATGCCCTGAATTCCCAGGCTGCAAGCGCAGTCAAGGATGGAAAAGATTTCCTCCCGGCCCAACTTTTTATCGTTTGCAATGCCGTACCGAAGGCCAAAATTTGCGGTCCCAATGATTAATTTGGGAATCATGATTCATTAAACGCAGAAAGCAATCTATGACCAACCCGGTCCGTGTCCGCATCGCCCATGCCCGGATAAAGGGGGATGCTGATTTCCCTCTCATAGAAGTCCTCCGCTAATGGGCACAATCCCTGTTTGAAACCTAAAGATCGATAATAGGGCTGCAAATAGACAGGTATATAGTGGACCTGGACGCCGAGCCCTTTTTCCCTCAGCCTGGAGAAAATAACCCTCTTGTTTTCTTTGTATGCGTCCCTGAGCCGTATGGGATAAAGGTGATGCGACGACCTGGCAAAAGACCTCTGAACGGGTATATCGAAATATTGATTGCCTTTAAATAACCCATCATACCGAGCGGCAATGACCCGTCTCCTATCAGTAAAACCGTCCAGCTTTTTCAACTGGGAGGTCCCGAGAGCAGCCTGAATTTCCGTCATCCTGTAATTGTTTCCCAGAAACTGCATCTCGTAATACCATTCTCCATGGGGTTCGTTAATAAATTTATCCTTTGTTATGCCGTGTGTCCTGAACTGTTTAAGCCGGTGACAGATTTCAGCATCATTGGTCAGCGCTGCCCCGCCCTCTCCCGTAGTGATCGGCTTCACAGGATGAAAGCTGAACACCGTTATATCGGAATGCGCGCAGCTTCCCACCTTGATCCAGCCCTCGCCTTCGGCCTCTTGCCCTACGCCCTTCGCCCTTTGCCCTGATCTGTATTCCGCCCCTATTGCATGGCAGGCGTCCTCTATAACGACAAGACCGTGCCTTCGGGCTACAGCGTGCACGGCAGGCATATCGACCGGGTAGCCGGAGTAATGGACAGGTGCGATCGCCTTTGTTGCGGAATTTATCAGCGGCTCAAGCAGTGCAGTGTCCATGTTTCCGCTGTCACTCTCGACATCGACAAAGACGGGCTTGATGCCGAGCATGAGCGCTGCATTAGATGTGGCGGCAAAGGTAATGGGAGAAGTAATCATCTCATCAGCCTGGCCCAATCCGGCCGCAAAATACGCTGCATGCAAAGCGGCCGTACCTGATGAAAAGACAACGGCATGCGCTGCGCCGGTATATGCGGCAAGCGCTGCTTCAAAGGCCTCTGTTGCAGGGCCCTGCGTGAGATAGTCGGATTTGAGAACAGAAACTACGGCCGCTATATCATCCTCGTCAATCGACTGCCTGCTGTATGGAAAGAAATCAGTCAAGCCAGAACTCCTTTTCCATGACCGATCTTACGCTATGTTTTGTCTTAATCGTCATATTTTTAGATCCTCGCCGCTTCCATAATCTTTTTATCCAGCTTAAGCTCTTTTATTACCTTAACGGCAGCATTCGGCACAAGGTTCTCCCATTCTTTGTCTCTTGCGATCAAACTCCTGACCTCTGAGCCGGTAGTAAATCTTTCAGACATTTTCCGTACCCAGAGGACTTCAACATCCAGCCCGAATGAACGTAACAACCTTGCCTTTTCGTGTCCCCACTCATCATAAATTGTAACAAAAACCGGGGCATTCAGAGGCATATAATATTTCAAAAGCTTTGGGAAATGGACCGGGAACGGCACAATGTCGAATGAACCCCGCTCAATTCCAGCCTCGACCAGGGAATCTCTGATCATCAGAAAACGCTCGAAGTAGGTAAAAAAATAGGAGGTTTCGCCGAGGTCCCTGAAAGGTTCCACAGGATCATCCTTATCCAGGTCCATAATGAAAAAAGACCTTGTAGGGTCAGGATCTGAAATTCCGATTATCAAATAATCGGCCCTTTCCTTTGCCGCGAGAAGATATTCCATGTGTCCTCTGTGTATAACCTGGAACCGTCCTTGAGCAATTCCGACAGGAACTTTCACCATACCTGCCTCGATCAAATCTCAAAGCTCATCAAATCTCTTCCTATGATAAGTTTGCAGGCAAATCCTGCTTTTTTTACGGCTTTGTTCAAACATTTTTTCATTCAGCTCCATATATAGGTGAGAACATATCATAACTTTAACCCCAGTCAGGACCACGAAGCCTCACGATTTCGTCATCTGAAAGATGCCCCGCATCTATAACAGCAAAATCAATGCCCTTTAAAAAATCAATAAGTTCGACGCAGAAAAGGAAGTATCCCCGGTGCAGGCATATGATTTATTATCGAGATAAAACTTTAATCCTTTATTATGTTGATGCGGCATATCCCCAAAATACATTTCCAAATCATCAATAAAATACTTTCCCTTTTTTATCTCATGGCTATGCATGTCGAACTTCGCATCCTTCATGTCATTTTCGCCGATTAACCCAATTATCTTTTCAATAACGTCTGCTATCCCCTCCGGTCCATATATATTCAAATCTCTTTCTCTGGGATCAACTTTTGAGTAAACGGCTGCATGGAGGTAGGCTATCAGATCGGAATAATGGTCCGGGTGAAAATGGGAAATAACAATATGCTCAATGTCATTCTGCTTTAAAGAAATGTCTTCAAGTCGTTGGGATATCCCTCTTCCGAAATCATATACAATTCGTGCTCCTTTAGCTTCAATAAGCATACTGGAAGCCATCCTGTCCCGCTTTATTTGACAGGTACCTGTACCAAGAAGGAGGATTCTATTTCTCACTCTGAGCCCTCTTTTAGTCTTTTTCAAACAGACATATACACTACGCCCATTTTTTCCAGATCATCATATCTCTTTACATTCTTGTCCACGCGTATAATATCCCATGCCTCACGCATGCCGTACGACCATCCTATGTCATCGAGGGCTACCGTAGCCGCACCGTTTAGAAAAGGCTTAATCTGCCGGAAATATCCAAGGGTGGCCTCTTTGTCATGATGCCCGTCCATCAGAACGAACTCCACATGCCTCATTCTCTTTAAGGTATCCGGGAGTACATCCTGAAACCTGCCGATTATTTGGATAATGTTGCCGCAGCCGCTTTTTTTAAAATTATCCATCGCCAATTCCGCAATCTCCCTGGCTCCCTCTATTGTGTAGATTGTCGTATCAGTGTACGCTTTTGCCATGTATATTGCAGAAAACCCGCAACATGTCCCAAGTTCCAATATCTTCTGAGGTTTATGGAACTTGACCAGTCCATAAAGAGTCTGTGCCCATTTGTCCCTCAATCCCTGCCGGCAGAGTTCACTTACAGGTCGCCTAACCAGTCTTCCCCTGTACATCTCTTCCTGGGTCAGATCAGCCTGGGGAGCAACTGCTCCATAGTCATAAAAGTTTATCTCGTCATGTCTTGACAGCCATTCCTGCCTGATGTTTTCAATTTCAAGAAAGATCTTCAAATCCGCTTCTGCAAACTGACAATCGAACATAAAATACTCTCCTGAAGATTTAATTTTCTCCGCAATATTTCTTGAACCATCTCTGAAATACAATGAGTGACCAGACATGCTGTTTGAACCTGCCGTTCGCCCCTTCATCATAAAGAAATGTCAGGAAATCATTATTGAACCAGCCGAGTTCATTATTCATTGCGCGCCATTCCTTGAGAATGTCATCGCCGTAGTATTCGTAAAACCATTCAAGATGCGGGCTCGAAAACCCCTTCTTCCTCCTGTGGACAATCTCACCCGGAATATATTTCTCTGCTATCGGCTTCAGGAGGGATTTTGTCTGCTCGCCTCGCCTTAGAGTCCCGTCCAGGCTGAAAGCCAGCTCCACGAGACGATGGTCCAGAAACGGGGCCCTGCTCTCTATGGAATGTGCCATGGTCATACGGTCTATCTTTGCCATCAGCACTTCAGGAATCCACACCTTGAAATCTATATACGACATCCAATGATCAACACCTCGCAGACCGGATTGTCTGAATGCATTCCAGTGTCCCTTGATGTACTCATGGGAGAGGTCATCATCAATTGAAGGGAACTCTTCTCTTCTGAGCAGCAGACGCTTCTGAGCATCAGTATAGTTCTCTCCAACCGTTCTGTAAAGTGTACTGTCGGTAAAGCTCCTCCTGAAATATTCCCATCGCTTCGAAAGATTGAAATTATCCATGAAGTACGAAAGCAGCAGTTTCTTCTGATCACTGCCGGTCGTATCCTGCAATCTGTAATAATTGAGCATCTCGAAATAGAAATCATAGCCGAGAAACGTTTCGTCGCTGCCCTCTCCTGAGAGAATTACCTTTACTCCGCTCTTTTTCACCATGTCAGCCAAAAGATACGTCGGGATACAAGCAGAATCGTTGACCGGCTCATCCAGGTGATATATTATCGCATCAAAGGCGTTGACAAACGTCTCCTTTGTTACCGCCATGGCATGGTGTATTGAATGTATTGAGTCAGCAGCGAGTTGAGCATATGCCAGTTCATCATACTGCTTATGGTCTGAGTAGCCGATGGAAAACGTATGTATGGGCCCGCAGTTTTCAGCGCTATAGAGAGCGCTGATGAGCGAGGAATCGATACCCCCCGACAGCAGGCTTCCCACCGGCACATCGGCAATCAATCGCGACCGCACACAGTCCAGCAAAAGGTGCTCGACGGCATCGCGTGCCTGTGCTTCCGTACCGATGCCGCACGGCGTTACGCGATCCAGGATGTCATAGTACTGGGTTACCCGTACTCCCCCCCCCTCAAACCGGATAAAATGCCCCGCAGGAAGCTTGTGGATGCCTTCATATATGGTACCAGGCGGCAGGCTCGCCAGAAAGCTCAGGTATTGAAGGAATGCCGTCTTATCGATCCGGGGCTTTTCATCAAGCATCATCAGAAGCGACTTTATCTCTGAGGAGAACATGAATGTCCCTTTCCGGAACGTATAATAAAGGGGCTTCTTCCCGAACCTGTCCCTGGCGAGGAATAGAGTCTTTCGCGGCGCATCCCATACTGCAAAAGCGAACATTCCGTTGATCTTTTCCGGAAGGGTTAATCCGTAACGCTTGTATGCATAAAGCATAACTTCCGTATCGCAAGTACTGTTGAACGTAAACTCGTCTTCGAGTTCCCTTTTCAGATATTTGAAGTTATAGATTTCTCCGTTGAACGTTATCCACACCTTGGCTTCGCTGTCCGACATCGGCTGGTTGCCCTTTGGCGAGAGATCGAGAATAGACAGTCTCGTGTGCCCGAGAAATATTTCCTCATCGCTGAAGTAGCCGGCGTTATCCGGACCTCTGTGGTCCAGTAAGCGCAATGCCCTTATTGCCTTATCCCTGTCGTGACTGCCCGCTATGCCGAATATCCCGCACATGTCCTGTATCGAATCCTAAATACTTCTTCCCGGTTTCTCATCGAGTTTGATTGGTATGATGGTCAACAAGTTCACTCCATTTCCGGAGAGTGTCGTCCAAATCGAAAGCCTCTGCCCTTACCAATGATTTTTTTCTATAATACGTAATCTGATCGCCATCCATGCAAAAATCTTTTATTGCCGAGGCCAGCCCTCCAATATCCCCTCTTTTTATCAGTCTGAGGTATTCCCCGTTTCCCGATATCTCGCTGCTTGACGGCTCGAAATCGTAGCTGATACAGGCACAGCCGCATGCCATAGCTTCAATTAACATATTAGGAAACCCCTCATAATATGACGGGAAGACAAATAATTTGGCATTTCTCATATATTTATACGGATTTATGGTAAAACCGATAAGTTTAACCCGGTCCTGGAGGTCCATGTCTATTATCAAATTCTCTAAATTATTTCTGTCCGGTCCATCTCCAATTACGATCAGGCTCTCCCCGATCGAATCACTGATTCTTGCAAAAGCACGGATAAGATCATCCTGCCCTTTCTGTCTCTTATACAATCTCCCTGCACACACAATGCAGTTCGCAATATTCGCATGCTCCTGGCCCAATCTGTTTACTTCTCCCCTATCCACCCCATTCCGTATCACCCGCGAATCGATCCCAAGGGTTTCCAATTCATTTTTTACTCCCTCGCTCACACTCACCACCATATCAGCCTTTTTATAAAGCCGCTTAATCCCTTCTTTGTAAAACTCGAAATCAAGAAGATGAATGAGGGCATCTTTATATTGATGTTCTATTGAGACACGCGATGAAACAATAAGCTTTCTGTTATCAAGTCCTCTTTTAATCGCATCGATCGCAATCAGGTTATTGTAGTCTTCGAATGATATAAAAATATCCGCATCTATCTCATCCAACACATGTTTCAAAAGAGATACCCTGTATTGGTAGAGCGCCTTACCTTCTTTCAACGTGACTTCCCTGTCCGCACCAGAGATGACACGGGGGTCCAATTTCTTTTCAGGCATCATGACTAGTTTAATCCCCGTATCGACATTAAATGCCGGCGGTTTATTTTCAAATAATATAATATCGACTCTGTTCTTCTTGACTAAATCGTTGGCCAAGGTCGAAACGACCTTTTGGACACCGCCGAAACCGAGGTTCTGGGTAATAAGTGCTACCCTCTTCATCGCGTACAACACCCGTACAGTTCCGCACAGTTATCACTGAACAGGTGGGAGAGGTTGTTGAGCGCATCCATGAATTCCCTTGGAAAAGTTGCCAGTTGTCCGTCGGTAAGGGGTTTGAACTGCACCCCCTCCAGGGCCACTGGAATCAACCCGGAACTTTTGATTTGAGCTTGCAATAAATTCATGTCGTATACTCTGACATGCCCGGACTCTATATCATTTCTGTTGAGGGAATACGGCGTCTCCAGAAGTCCCATTTCAACTCCGAGAAGCCGGTGTATGCTCCGTGCGTTAGGCACGATTATATGTATCCTGCCGTCTTCCGACAGCCAACTCTTTGCAAGTGAGAGTACTTTCACCGGGTCCTCCACATGCTCCAGGCTATCGGTCAGGATAATGTCGGAATACCTCTCATAGGTAGAATAATCCTCCCATCTTGACAGGACAAACCGTATGTCGGAAAGCAATTCGTCCTTCAAAACCTTTCCTACAAATTTGTCCTCCTTGTCCACTACAGTCAGTCTTTCCGACCATCTGGCGAGTATAGAAGTGGTAGGAGACTCATCGCTTCCGAGTTCCAGCGCATTCACACCGATGAAATTCCGGTTTATCCTTTCGTAACCATATTTTTTCGTCAGCAGGTAGGATTTGATTCTGGGGTCATCAGTAAGCGCAATAGCTTTTTCAATTATCTCATGCAGGAGTTTCCCTCTTTTTAAAACATCACTCATCCTTTTTATAACCCTTCATGCCCAGGATAAACCCGCTCGGTTCCATTTCCCTGAAACCATTTTCCTTAAACCAGCAATAGACTTCATCCAGATAATGCCTGTTTATATAGGCTGGACTGTACAAATCAAAATTATTTAATGCTCTAACCTCCCTGACGCTGTCCATGGCTAATGGTATCATCTCCCGCAAGGCAGTTCCCACAAATGGGACTTTATAAAAAAAGTACAAATAACTCGCCGCGTTTGAAAGGGCATGCAAGCCTCTATGGGACAATTTCGAAGTGATGTACTTTCTGATCCTGTCCTGATTTCCGGATTTCCTCGCCCAATAATTTCCATAAAGCCAGACAGCAAGCAAGCCGCCCGGTTTGACGTATTTCGTTATCGCATCGAAAGCCCCTTTTGTGTCCGGCGTATGGTGCAGGACCCCTGATGAATAGACAACATCGAAGTAACCATCTTTAAAAGGAAGGTGAAACAAATCCGCCTGAATAATCATGATATTGCTCAGATGCCCGACATTTTCAATCGCAGCATCGACCGATCTGCTAAGGTCAACTCCGACTACGTATCGTGCCCCGTAACGATCGGCACATACATTGATATATGAACCTGCACCGCAACCCACATCCAGGACGATTTTATTTTCTACGTCCCGTTTTTCGACGGCTAACATTCTTTTCATTTCGTCTTTTGCCATCTCTGGACCTTTAACTTTTTTATAAAAATGCCATTCTTTTCCAAAAGACGAAGAATATATTTCTTCGGTTACAAACCTCGGTATGTAATTTTTAATTTCATATTCGCCTGAGCATCCCGCACATTTCAGCATGCCTTCCTTTACTCTTCCATTATTTTCCTCCAGAACAAAAAGAGTAAGTCCGGATTTGCAATCAGGGCAAACCAATAATTCCACTAAGCACATCTCAGAGAATCTCTTTTATTGTATTTATAACGTAATCAATCTCTTTATCAGTCAGTTTCGGGTATAGGGGAATTGAAATTGTCCTTTTGCCAATGTATTCTGCAATGGGAAAGTCCCCCTCTCTATATCCAAAACTATTTCGATAATAGCTATGAAGGTGGATAGGTCTATAATGGACCGCCACCCCTATTCCACTTTCCTGCAGCCCATGCAATACCTCATCTCTCTGTTCCACCAGGATCGTGAAGAGGTGATACGCCGGCTTTACCGTGCTGGGAACGCGAATGTATTCGATTCCGGCGAGATCAAAGGCCTTCTCATAAAACTGTGCGATTTCTTTCCTCCGTTCACGGAGCTTGTCTATCCTTTCCAGTTGCCCGATTAGAACCGCCGACTGGATATCACTTATATTGTATTTCCAACCGAGGAGTTTCATGTTCCAATGCTCGTATTTTTTTGTATATCTGTCCGCTGCGCTCTTATCTATGCCATGCAACGACAACATTCCAAGATTGTCGGCAAGCCGGCCATCTCTGCATATAATAGCGCCTCCCTCACCTGAAGTTATATTTTTTGTAGCATAAAATGAAAAACACGCGGTATCGGAAAGTTGACCAGGCCTTGTCCCCTCTCTTTGTCCCTCGATACAGTGTGCAGCATCCTCAATAATTTTAAGGTTATATTTGTCTCCGATCTCTTTTATTTTTTTCATATCAGCCATATTGCCGTAAAGATGCACCGGAATTATTGCTTTGGTACGATTTGTAATTTTCTCCACGATCCTGGCTGCATCGATATTGCCTGTGGCTCTTTCGACATCGACAAAAACCGGGGTCGCACCTGCATGAAGAATGGCATTGGCGGTAGCTACGAAGCTCAGAGGGCTTGTAATTACTTCATCTCCTGGACCTATGCCCAGCGCCAGGAGAGAGAGGTGCAGCGCCGCCGTACACGAACTTACTGCCACCGCGAAAGGCGCCTCCACATATTTTGAAAAATTCTCCTCGAAAGTATGTGTGACACTGCTTGTAGTAAGAAAAATCGACCTCAGAACACTCACAGAGGCTGCGATGTCCTCTTCATCAATATTATGTTTGTAAAATTCAATCCTCACGGTTCCTCTTGAAATAAATCAAATTGAAGGTCCTGGAAAAACCGAGCGCTACAAAGATGGTTACCAGCACTTGAGCAAAAATAAGAGCAACAGGCCTGAGAAGCCTGTTCCTCTGCAGGCGCCTGATAAACTTCTGGTCCTCGGTAGCTTCCAGCTTCAGCTTCAGATAATAGTACAGCCGCGCGATATTTCCTTTTAGCATTCCGTCCAGATGAGGAATGGTACAAAATACGCCCTCCCTGAGTGCCCTGCCAGCGATCTTACGTATCATACGTGGGTTAGTAAAAGTAAGCTCATCAATAAAGTAATCTTTCCGATTCCTCATAGTGACGTAGCGCCGCGCGAGACTCTTGACTAAGAATATATAGGGGATCCAGAGAATATTGTAATGGCCTTCGTAAAAAGACTTATAATTTGGTATGTTCATATATATAACTCCCGGGTTAGCCAGCACGCGTTCCGCTTCTCGCAGTACCTCTTCTACATCACGAACGTGCTCAAGAACGGCGAAGCTGTATACGGCATCGAATGACGCCGCTGGGAAGCACGATAAATTTCTCCCGAGCCTTCCACAAGGATGTTTTCCGGATATCCCACCCCGTTAGCTTTGAGAAGTTCACAGGCTATGGCATACCGTCCCTCGAATCCGGTTCCACTCCCGGCTCGACTCCGACCACGTTAAATCCTTGTTTGATGCATTCTATCATCGAGAGACCATAGCCTGCTCCTATCTCCAGGAACCTTAGATCATGCGGCTGCTTTTCGAGTTTTGCAATAAGGCGGTTGAACCCGGTTTTCATAGGACAGGAGGCCCCTCCGACAATGGCATCGAAAAGTATGTCCGGGCTATCCTCTCCTCTCACATCTTTTGCAAAGGCTGTGATGTCATTCAGTATTTTCTCCCGTATATTACCAGGAATAATAACCATGCTCAATGGATCACTCTTTCACCATTTTTCAGGACTATCGGCACATGCCGCAACCAAAGTTGTTTCTCCCATAAATGCGTGTTGCTCTTATACCATTCGATTGTCCTTAGTATCCCTTCTTCAAGACGCGTCCGGGGCTCCCAATTCAGAAATCTCTTTGCTCTCGAAATATCCGCGGTATGCCGGTCAACCTGGCCAGGGCGTTCGGTAATGTATTTAATCCTTTCCTTGCTGATGCCCATAATATCGGTTATAATATGGGCCAACTCCTTGACTGTTATGCTCCTGCCGGTTCCTATATTGAAGGCCTCTCCCTTTATCTCTCTCATATCACCATTCAAAATCGTATCGATCCCTTCGCAGGTATCCTCAACGTAAATCCAATCCCTGCTCATTAACCCCTCGCCGTGAATATGCAGATCCTCGTTCAGCAGGCAGCTTGTTATAAACCTGGGAATAACCTTTTCCAAGTGCTGGCGCGGCCCGTAATTGTTGAACGGCCGAACGATAACAGCCGGAAGGTTATAAGTCTTCACATAGGAATAGACCAGTCTATCAGCACCGACCTTTGCAGCAGCGTAAGGAGAGGTGGGATTGAACGCGTGGCTCTCATCCATCCGGTCTGCTTCGGCTGTTCCATACACCTCCGAGCTTGAAATATGGATAAAGCGCTCGACCTTGCCGTTATTTTTCAGCACTGCGTTTGCCACTGCCTGCGTACCGAGGATATCGGTTTCGAAAAAATTCTTATTATCGAAGATTGAGCGGGTAACATGCGTCTCTGCTGCAAAGTGAACAACCATATCAGCCCTCGCAACAAGGGTCTCAACAAGTGATGAATTCTTGACATCACCATACCAGAATTCAAACCGTTCACTGAATTCATTGTGTTTGACAGGAAAGTTCTCGACACTGCCTGCATAGGTCAGGAAATCTAAAACAATAATTCTAAGTGAGGGGTATTTTTTGTAAAGATAATGCACAAAGTTTGATCCTATGAATCCTGCGCCGCCTGTGACGAGTATTGTTTTCTGCATAGTTTAATCGCACCCCTTCCTGAGGATGGTAGTCACGCTATCATCTGCCGAGATAGTAGTTAGTTCTTCCGGTACCGACATCTCACATTTCCCTGTTACGATATCAATACTCTGCCTGCCATGATTGAACAGAAGATCGACAACCGATAAATGAGATATGAATACTTTCGTGTTCCACCGACTCTGGTTATAAAAGGGGTGGCGGTAGTTATGCCACTCCACATCAATGCCGTATTCGCCAAAGAGTGATTCGTTCAGGTATCCCTTTGCCGCATTGCCGGACAGATAGCAGCCAACCTTGGGTTGCACTTTCATGAGAATCGAAAGCAGACGAAGCTCCTTTCGCATATCCGGTTCGATATCGAGTTTAGATGAAAAGATGAATTTTGATTGTGGGATACCGAGATAGTCAAATAGTTCGAACATAAGAGCGTTATTAAGGTCAACCAGATACTTGGTCCTCTTAAGAAGATGACGCTCAATGAAAGGATAGACCTCATCAAAAAAAGGGCTTCTTTTATAAAATGCCTGTAAGGAACCGAGGTGTTTTTCAACCCATCTGTGTTCGTGCAGGATCGGAACATCTCTGATCACATAAGTAAAATGGGGCCGCTCCAGCGATACCGGCACTGACAGCCACGCCACACCTCTGTCGGTTCTGATACGGTTTCTCGTCCTCCAGTCCCGGACGGTAAATTGCACATCATCCAGCAGTATGAAGACATCCGCCTTATGGGCCATATCAAAAAAGCCGAGCCATGGCAGATAACCCGGCTGCAATATGACCGCTCGTCTGCTCATTTCTTTGTAAACTCTTCTACGGTTTTATGGTAATTATAATTCCAGGA
Source organism: Nitrospirota bacterium (assembly GCA_963796345.1). Lineage (GTDB taxonomy): Bacteria > Nitrospirota > Thermodesulfovibrionia > Thermodesulfovibrionales > Dissulfurispiraceae > JADFXI01. Next base: position 52,918 of record CAWCLI010000017.1, read on the forward strand.
CTTATAAGGCCAATCCTTGCAGGATGAGCAAATATCGATCCTGGCAAAGTCCCGTTCAAGGTGATATAGCCTGTATCTATTAAAAAGCTCTCCATTCCATATTTCAGTGAGCGTGTTCTGCAGAACGTTTCCTGCAATGTGCTTCCTGTCCAGGTCATCAGCGCAGAAAACAACGTCGCCATCTGTAGTGATATGCATACGGTCAAAAGGCCATCGGGCAGGGGATCCTCTCTGAAGAATCCAAAAAAGGCTCAGTAAAATTCCTGTCGTCGAGGACATTCCAGGTAATCCACTTTCGCAGAAGAACCTTATCAACAATCGCTTGCCAATATTCTACGACTTTTTCCACGTTTTCCAGCTTATCAGGCTGATTGATGATACTGACAACGACATGTGATCGGGAGTTCATATCATTACGCCTTCCGATCAGCTTAAGCACATTCCCATCCATGTGATCGAATTCCAGTCCCACCCTAATAACGGCATATGTCTCACGATCCATGGCGTCTGCCGAAATCTCGATAATATCGGTATTGACGGCCAACAGTTGCTCGATGGCAGACTCATCAAGCAGCGAGCCATTGGTTATCAGCCCCACCCGCAACCCTTTATCTTTTGCATATATTACGAACCGCATTAGATCGCTATTTAGAAAGGGCTCCCCGCTTCCTGTTATACGCACCAGTCGGTCCTTTTCAACTGAAAGGTCATCGACTATTTTTTTAAATATATGCCAGGGCATCAAGGCATTTACCTCTCTTTTCCTCAATTCACGGCGTAAATTAAAAGGGCAATGGCCGCACCGCGCATTGCAGATATTCGATACCCATACCACGGTCATGAGCGGCAGCCGCTCGGCTCCTTTGAATTTATCGAACTTTTCAGGCACATGTTCTGATTTCATTTTCATCCCTTACGGCTAATAATATTCTGCATATGCCGATTGCCAATCTTTACAGTTTCTGCATTAACCCGGGCAACTCTTCAAAGCGCCCTTCCTTGTGCATATCCCGGTAGCTTTTGAGCAGGCCCTTCCATATCTCTTCAATTGAATTCTGCCGGACATTTCCGGACTTTACTCTGCAATGGACATCTACAGAACAAAGAGCGACCGTGCCATCTGCACATATATTAATAGTCCGCATGAGCCAATAGCAGGGTTTACGCCTGACTGCATCGTTTGGCCGGAGGTTGGGCGCGTCCACGAGTCCTCCCCAGCTTACTTTAGGCCTGACCTTTACATTAACTCTTTCAGCAGTCCAAAACCTCTTGAACTCTTCGACTTCATGGTCATTGATGTCGCTCAAAACAAACTGGACAAACAGCTTTTGTCCTTCCCTGCCTGATTCCCCGAGCACGTCCCTGTAGTTCCTCACATTCTGAATTACCTTATTGAAATCTCCTCCTATGCGAATCTTCCTGTATATTTCCTCGGTTGCAGCATCAACTCCCACATAAATAGCGTCAAGACCAGCCTGGATAAATGACCTTGCCTTTTCAGTGGTCATCAGCACGCCGTTGGTATTTACCACGACATCATTGAGCCCCTTATCTTTGGCGTACTTTATCCTGCGATCCATGTCGCTGCAGAGGAACGGATCTCCAAAAAAAATCTCCCATACCCTGGCATTATTGTTTTTAAGTGCAATTTCATCAATGATTTTCGTATAGAGATCAAAATCCAATCTCTGTATTTTCCGGTAGCGGCTTATATTTTTGTGATCGCAGGCCGAACACTTCAGATTGCAACCGTTGAAGTTATCAACCAAAATAACTTCAGGGAATCTATCAGATTCTGATGTTCGGTCTGCTCTGGCAATTTGTCACTTTTATAGGCCATGTTTTACCTCATTACTGAACGCTTTTTTACTCCCCTGACCTCCATCGTGGCTTTCAAAAACAAATTGTTCTCTAAAGCCCATTTTCTGAATTTTCTCATCCATGAAAATTTGGATATCTTCCTGAAATTGTTCGTATCAAGTTCACGCGGCGTTTCAAAATCCATTTCTTCATACCACTCCTTCAAGTCTGCGAATGGCGTCCGATGATGATATTCACAGGTATACCAGTCAAAATTATGCAACCACTTCATTGTAAACGTACGCTGACCACTTAAATGCACGATGTTGCCTAATAACCATGTAATGCCGGGCACATATTCTATCAATGTTGGAATAAGCGATAAATAAAACGCAATTGGCCTTGGAAGACGTTTAGGTATGCTACGCAACATTCTGTTAATGATTTTTTGTGGTCGCGCAAGTTCATGGTAAAGTAAGACAGCGAGTTCGCCTCCAGGTTTGACAATGCTTGCAAGGTTTTTAACACCCTTTTCAGGTGAAGGAGTTGCCATCAAAACCCCATGACAGTGAACTATATCAAACGTCTCTTCTTTAAAGGGAAGATTAAAGATGTCTCCCTGGATATAATCTATACCTTTAAAATCCTTGCACTCTTCTCTTGCCTTTTCGATCGCTCTTGTATAATCAAGGGCAATCATTCTTCCACCTGCTTTTGCCATATAGTATAACCATCGCCCCCCGCCGCAACCGGCATCTAAAATAAATTTACCTTTTAGATCTTCAGGGTTCCATTCCGTCAACTCCCAAAATCTAGTGCTTTCATGATAAACACGCCATTTCATCCGGATCCAGTAATAATAAAAATTTGACGCATAATTAATCTCAAATTCATTCTTTCTTAAAATTCTTGGAATACCGGCTATAATCGGATACTTATGACCGTTCCCAGTGCTTATTAGATGCCCGGTCAATATTTCATTTCCTTTACCTTCTTTGACTTCGAGTTTGAAAGGAGCTTTGGTCTCAGACACGCTAACAGTTCAACAAGACTCTCTCGCAACTCACACCTCCATCTCTATCATTATCAGATACGATATCACTTTCATTTCTCATTTCTTTCTGGTACCCGTCTTATTCCCCTAATCTTTTTCTAAAAACAACACTCCTATATTGTTTTTTATCATAAACCTTTGGGGAGGCCTTTTTTCCTCTCACGTATCCGCTTTTTTCGAAAACTCTTTGAGCTATATAATTATCATCGAGCACCCATGCCCAGACATTTTTTAAGCCCCTCCCTGTCGCTGCCATTTCAATTGCATTGAGGAGTCTGCTACCAAATCCCCTGTTCTGGTCTCTTACAAAAAAAGCAATCTCTCCTCCCTTGTCTATATAAAGGATTGCAACACCGAGCAAGATTTTATCTCTTTACTATTCCTCTTACCTCTATTTCTGTTTTCTTTAACCACTCCCTTGTGTTGTTGATATTGACTGGTAATGTCAAAAGCAAATCAACGTAGCTATTTCTCAAATCTACATATTGCGGGACGAAGAATTCGTCATTTTTTAAATCTGTTATCCTATCCAAAGTACTTCTCCCACCATAATTGAAACATCACCAGGTTCCATATCTTTCCGGCACAACCCCTATCGCCGCCGTAATAACGCGATAGCAGCTCTTCTACTGAATGTATGTTTAACAGATCATGCTTCCGCAGCCGGTCAGCCGCAAGGACGTCAAAGATATATCCCTTCAGCCTTTCAGTCATCCAGTCGAAAAGCGGCAGGACAAAACCCTCTTTTGGCCTCTCCACTATTTCCTGCGGCAGAAGGCGTCTCACGGTCTTTTTTAGAATGTCCTTCACATTCCCGCCCCTGATCTTGAGCGTTCCCGGCAGCGTCGCTGCAAATTCAACGAGCCGGAAATCCAGGAACGGCGAGCGGACCTCAACGGAGTGTGCCATGGAAAGGAAATCGACAAATGCCAGCACCTGGTCGGGTAACTGTGTTTTCCACTCCAACTCAAGAATCCTATTGAGCGAATCGTCAGTACTTGAGTGATCCAGGGTGGCCCTGATAAGTCCCAGGGAGCTAGTTCCGTTAAGATGCGATATAAAGTCGCCGGTAAGCATCGTTTCCTTTTCTTCGTCAGTAAAGACATGCAGATGATACCTCCAAAGGGCTTCATCTCCGTTCTATTTCCTGTAGAGGTCCTCCAGGAAACTAATGTCACACGGCTGCAAAAGTTTATTATCTTCACTATTCAATGTTCCACATAGTGCCTTCTCGCGCAATGTTTTATAGTGGTATATCGGCTGGGCAACACGATGAGAGAGATAACTGCCAAACAACTCGTCAGAGCCATCACCTGAAAGCGCCACCCCGACATGAGCTCTTATCAAACTGGAAATAAAATACGTTGAAATCGTTCCTGAAAAAGGCTGGTCAAATGCTGCAATCACGTCGCCGATACCGTCCATTACCTCTTTATACGACATCATATACTCATAATGATCAGTTTTAAATGCACGCGATACACGTCTTGCAGAATACAAATCGGCCTGTTTGTTCTTCAAGTCATCTTCGTAACCTAATGAAAATGTCTTGATCGGCTTGTCGGCATAGCGAGACATGAGTGCAACGACAGAGCTCGAATCCACTCCGCCGCTGAGATAGGCTCCTATCGGCACGTCGCTCATCATACGAATCCTGGTCGCATCTTCAAGGAGCGTTAAGATCGTTTCTTCTATATATGTCTGGTCATAGTCATATCGCTCTTTGAATGTTATCGTCCACCACTTTTCTCGTTTCAGTGTTCCCTTTGAGCATATCATCATCTCTCCGGGCTGCAGTGCATAAATACCAGCAAACGATGTAAACGGTGCAGGTACATTTTTAAAGGTGAAATAATGATAAATCCCTTCGTAACTAATCCGTCGATTGCATACGGGTGTAAGCAAGGACCGTTTTAATTTCCGAGCCAAATATGAGCATTCCATTAATGTACTGGTAAAAAAGAGGCTTTACCCCCATCCTGTCCCGCCAAAGAAACAATTCCTCTGATTCTTTATCCCAAAAGCTAGAGAACATGCCGTTTATTTTATGAGGAAAGGCTTTCCCGTACTCCTCATAGAGGTGTACAATGACTTCCGTGTCGGAATGATCCGTATAAAATCGATGGCCTCTATCCTCTAACTCGCGCCTCAGGTACCGCGAATTGTAAATTTCCCCGTTGAAAACAGTCCATATACGCCCATCTTCGTTGTGTATGGGCTGTCGCCCCTTTTCGACATCAACAATGCTCAACCTCCTCACTCCGAGGCTTATGCCGTCATTAAGGTAGAACCCTTCATCATCGGGACCGCGATGTACAAGAGTACCTGTCATAGCCCTGAAGGGTCTGTCTCGTTCACCGCTCCCGTAAAACCGCAGATGCCGCACATAATTATTTATCCTTCGTGCTGCAGGTCGTTTTCCCCGATGAACTCAGTAATTTCTCAATAATAAGCTTGAATGACTCTTCGTTTTCCCGAAGCAATCGCTCCACGAATTGCCTGCTCCTTATGCTCAGTTCCCTGAATGCAGCTTTATCACTGAGAAGCACCCGTATTTTATCCTTCAAATCACCTGGTGTCACGTTGATAACGGGTAATTCCGAGAAAAAACGCTCATAGTAGTCATGATCCATATAGAGGTAAAACTCCATCAGCTGCCGGTCAATATGGGATATAACAATTTTGCCTTTAAGCATCGCCTCCACCGCGGAATAGCTGAGAAAACCATCGGTGATCTGTTCAATAAAAATATGTGCTTCGTCCAACTTTTTTATAGCATCATCTCGTTCCAGTCCCTCCAGTATTTCAAATTCAAAATCATCCCGTTCTGTCCTGAAGTTCCGAACAATATTTTTTTAATAAAATGTGTTCCCTTCCTGATACCATTATTGGCATAATGGACTATCCTGACTTTTTCGCCGATTTCCTGAAAGTCTAGGCATAGCAGGAACCCTCTTGAAGAACATGTCCGTGGAAGTAAAGACATCGATCCTCGGGAGGAAGTCGATATAACCAACCGGACCGAATACAAAGTTCACATATTTAGACCACCAATATGCCCTTCTTATGCGTTTTAAATCCAAATCAAAGTATTTTGGGTTAAAAGACATGTGCCCTACCTTCTGCGGCCGATTCGTGTTCCGCAAGGTATCCCATACGTCCGCTCCATAAGGATGCAATAATACTTTCTTCCCAAACAGCTGGTAAATGACCGGCTCTATTCTCCACCACAAAGTTCTTTCTAAAAAACCTCCGTCAAAATAAAGACAAAAGACATCAAAATTTTTAATCGCCCAGATGAATGCCCAATAACTTCCAAATAAATAGGGATCCCCTCCTGCTATAAACCTGGGCATAATATCCACTGCTGTAATCCCATTATGAAAGCTTCCATTAGACCATTCCTTAAACGCAAACAGTGTACAATCGTATTCATCACTCAGAATTTGCCTCGCAATATTGAAGGTAATGATCGGATGGGTACCCAAAACGATTTTTTTCTTCTTATCACCATGGGTGGAGCTTTTCCCCCCAAATTTTCCGATTATAAATAAACACAGTAAAATAGCAATCAGCGGCATAATAGCTAAAATGTCAACGACATACCTTTTCAAATAGTACTTGCATTCCTGCCGAAAATCGAAGGGAGCATTACATCTCTCATTTACCAGGATCCAGCCCGATTTAGCCAACTTGCCTTTTATATCTGTTTCTTCCATTCTGCAAACCTCTCCACCAATCTACAAAAGGATTTCGCCTGTTCTTTCAGATTCATATAAGTAAGATTTAGCCACAGTTTATTTGCACATGAAACATGCCCTCTCAAAGCATTATCGTTTATCAGTTCACCTGAAATAGAAATATATTCCTCCACGAATAGCATACGGTACCTGCAAAAGATCTCTGTCATTATAGACAAATATCTTTTTGGAACTATTGTAAATCTCATTATATTCATCAGCCATATTAATGCTCCTGACATACTCCAGGTGCTGCGGGGCAGCAGGCTTATGGCCACGCCTCCTTTCGTTATGTATTCGTTCAACGACTCCCCTGACTCTAATGGAAAGGTATCGAGGTACAAATCAATCGCATACCCGAATACATGCGGGTCGACAAAACCTTCAAAAAAGACTCTGTCTGCGAGACCGAATTGCGTCATTTTCCTCTGTATGTTCTCCCGGCCGCCCGCCGCAGGCTAAAAATATTGTATTTTTGTTCTGCATCATAATTCTTGCAACAGCCTCCAAATATTCATCACTATCCATTTTAATCAGTCGTCCTATAAATCCTAAAATAATTGCTTCTTTCGGATATCGGGAGCGGATTTCCTCCACCATCTTCATATCAACTTCGGGAAGATAAAATTGCTTATCCATCGCATTCGGGAAAAGGCATATTTTTTATCCTTCTTTACATTCGCTCGCGAGTTGGAAAGCGTTCATTGAATGCGTTATCCTGAAATCTATCCCCTCCACATCATACACATCATTTCCATGGCTCCAATATATCTGCACCGGAGCAGTCCGCGTGGCAAATAAAAAGACATTTTGTTCCAACCCACCGGTGTCAATCAGTACATCAATACCGTCGTTTACTATCGCTTCCCTCAGTTTCATGCATTTGTCAAAATGGCTATAAAAGCATCTGCCCGAATCATCTATCATCTTGTGATTGCTGCGGTAAAAAACTCCGAGGTCCTCGATCATCTTGACCGCCTCGGGATCTGATGGGGTCTTCTCGATATATTCGAGATCATAAACGTACAGCTCATTAGATACCGTGTTGCATTCCTTCAGCCCCTTCAAAAGTGAGTACAGCACCTTAAAAGGAGAATGAAGGATAATTCTGTTATAAACAAAGCCGATTTTTATTTTATTATGTGCAGATGGAATCTTCTTCTCCACCGGCTTTATATTATATGCCTGCGCTACGCGCCCTGAAGCATACGCCGAGAGGGCCCTGCATATATCGTCGTTCAGTTTCTTCCATTCCGTTTGTGTTTGGGTGAGATTACTATACACATGCGATATAGGCCACACCATATAAAACACAAGCTCGGTCAAGTCTTTCTCAATCGCTTTATGAAAGAGTTTCAGCCATTTTTCATAAAGGACAAGGAAGTTGGTTTGGGGTCCGTATATATTCCACATTAATCCGGTAACCATTAAAAAATGCGATTTCTGAATATGAATGTCTTTGAGGAAGAAAAGTTTTTCGTCGAAACAATACTGATTCAGAATGTCCAGCGCTTCATCAAGCGACGGCAGTATCGACCTGAACATAATCGAAAATTCTTTTCCGGGAATCCCCGAACATTCCTCATTCAACTTAGACATGTTGAGATCCATGCACCTCTTTATAAGAGCGACCTTGGCATTACTTCCTCTTCCGGAAAAAAACTCGCAGAGACACAGCCTTGCAGCAGAGACCATTTTGTCCGTCTCATTTGCGGCCTGATAGTACGACTTCGATAAAAACTCTATTGTTCCCGCGTATCTATCATTCATTTTCAGACGTATTCCAGATTGAAGGACAAGCTCGACAGTCATGAAAAAGTCAAAATTAAACGCGTTCAGAACATCTCTAAGCAGCAGTTCATTTCCCATCAGCGTAAAAATCGCCTCATAACTTTCACGGAACTCAGGCTGTTTGTAAAAGCCGCATATCTTCTCTACAAAATAGAAAGGGGCCAGGATATTAACCGAAGGGGTGTTTATGGCCGGATTTCTGATGCTCGTTCTAACATCCAGGAAGTAAGCGTTGAAATCATTCTTGTCCAGCATATCCTTCCACCGGCCAAAAAGCGCAGCCTGCGTAGCGTCCAAAGTGACAGAGTATCCGTTATTTATACCTGCTTCAGCCATTTTTCTTCCTGTTCATTTTTCCATTAACATCGTTAAGCGATTATAACTCCCAGCTGCACAGGCATATAATGGTGCCGCGAAATATGCGTCGTGAAGGGCGGGTGTTCGCAGGACATAGCTACCGCACAATGGGCGTTCGCATTCTCCCAAAAGCTTCCGTTAAATTCATCTGCTGGTCAACTAGTCACATTTGACGACAGAAACGACCGTCGCAATGTCCTCACCATCAACAGGCTGCCTCCGATATGGAATTAACCGGGTGCGTCACTGCATATCGGCATCTCATCAATTTCTTTATTACTCTGTTGCCGCCAGCCGCCGGTCAATGTCAAGACTTTCTATAAGTTCACTTATTTGGGAGAGTGAAAGCCACTGCTCGTTTTTATCGCTCCGGTAAAAGAAGCCCTCTGCCATTCTTGGATATTTGGCATATCCGAAGTGCTTGTTGTCCTGAAAGCTGAACTGGGGGAGGATCACATATATATCGCCCATATCGACCGTGTTCCGCCCTTCGTCTTCGGAGATAAGGGATTCATGCAGCTTTTCGCCAGGCCTGATGCCGATTATTTCACATTCGCAGTCAGGACAAATCGCCTTTGCAATATCAATTACGGCTGTGCTCGGGATCTTTGGTATGAAAACCTCCCCGCCCACACCGTCCCTGGCTGCCCTGCACACCAGTTCGACCCCCTGAGAGAGGGTTATCCAGAACCGGGTCATACGTTCATCGGTAATAGGGAACTTTTTCACGCCTTTATTCATTAAGTCCTTGAAAAGAGGGACGACACTTCCCCTGCTGCCTATCACATTGCCGTATCTGACAACACAAAATGTCGTGTCTTTCAGTCCAACATACGAATTACCGGCAATAAACAATTTTTCCATCGATAGTTTAGTGGCGCCATACAGGTTGATCGGGCTGACAGCCTTATCGGTAGAGAGCGCTACGACTTTTTTAACGCCCTTGTCTATGGCGACTTCCACAATATTCTGGGCCCCGAGGATATTTGTCTTGACTGCCTCAAAGGGATTGTACTCGGCTGCCGGCACCTGCTTGATTGCAGCGGCGTGGATGACATAGTCAACCCCATCGAACGCCCTGTATAAGCGGTCCCTGTCCCTGACGTCTCCAAGGAAATAGCGCACAGGATAGCCGGTTTCAGGGAAAGTCTTGGACATCTCAAATTGCTTGAACTCGTCTCTGCTGAAGATAATCACTTTGCGGGGTTTATAATGCTGAAAAAGATGCCCGGTGAACTTCTTTCCAAAAGACCCGGTCCCGCCGGTAATCAGTATTACTTTATCATTGAACATGTAAATCTCCTCGTCATCCTGTAATCTGGATTGTAAACAACCATGAGGCCTTCTTTGCATTTATTATACCAGCACATAAAATAAGCTACTTCACTGTATTTACAACTTATTTATGTGATTTGTCCATCAATGCCTTAGATCATTAATGACAACAGGCAAAAAATTCCCTGTCATAAAATTGACTCTATCTTGTTATCGGAAAAAAAAGGAGAAAACTTTAAAAAGGAAGTTGACCCTGGTTTTTAATCATTTTCAGGAATTCTTTATACTGGATTATCTTTACGCCGCTCGAGTGGGCTTTTTCGAGTTTCGACCCCGGCTCATCTCCGGCAAGCAGGTAATCTGTTTTTTTCGAGACCGCAGAGGAAACATATCCGCCAAGACGTTCGATCATTTCTTCGACCTCGTTTCTCGGTTCCGGCAAAGTGCCGGTTATCACAAATGTAATGCCTTCGAGGAGTGGCCTTTCCTTCCTCCCGGACTCGAAATCAGGATTATCTATTTTTACTCCCAAACTCTTGAGTGTCTCAAGGGCCCTGATGTTTTTTTCGTCGCTGAAGAATGTTGAGATCGACGACGCGATTTTTTCGCCCATCTGCCTGATACCCGTAATCCTCTCGGGAGGTACGTTGTAAAGGTCCTCTATAGTCCTGAAATTCTTTGCCAGCAGCCTTGCTGCGAATTCTCCAACATGCAGGATTCCGAGAGCAAAAAGAAACTTTGCGAGGGAAACATGCCTCGACCTGTTTATCGCATCGATAAGGTTCCGGGCCGATTTTTCGGCAAATCTCGGCAGTTCAAGGAGGTCTGCTTTCTCCAGCTTGTAGATATCTTCAAAATGCTTTATAAGTCCCCTTGAATAAAGAAGCTCCACATTTTTCTCTCCCAGTCCCTCGATATCCATGGCCCCCCTGGACGCGAAATGGATAATTTTCTCCTGCACCTGCGCTGGACAGTGAAGAGAAACACATCTGACAGCCACTTCCCCTTCTTCCCTGATGACCTTCGAACCGCATACCGGACATTTTTCCGGTATTGGGAAGTTGCGCTCCAGCCCCGTTCTCTCCTTATCGACTACCGTTACAACATGAGGGATTACATCGCCGGCCCTTTCCACCACAACGGTGTCTCCGATTTTGATGTCTTTCCTCTTGAGCTCGTTCCAATTGTGCAGGGTCGACCTGGAAACCGTTACCCCGCCTATTCGTACCGGTTCAAGGACGGCGAAAGGAGTAATAACACCGGTCCTTCCGACACTGCCCAGGATATCCAGTATCTTTGTCGTTGCATGATGTGCCGGGAATTTATAGGCGATCGCCCATCGCGGCTCCCTGGTCCTGACTCCCAGTTTCTGCTGCAGGCCGAAGTCATTCACCTTTATTACAGCCCCGTCAGTTTCGAACGGGAAGGAACTTCTGTTTGACTCAAGTTCTTCTATAACATCTATCGCCCGCTCGATCCCTTTGACAACCCTCATCCCGGCAGGAACGGGGAACCTCATTTCTTTCAACCATTTTACAAACTCCGCCTGGCTGCTGAATTCCATGCCTCTGAGAGTTCCTGCCCCGTAACAGGCAAGATAGAGCTTGCGTGAGGCTGTTATTGAGGGATCGAGCTGTCTCACAGACCCGGCGGCCGCGTTCCTCGGGTTGGCAAACAGAGGTTCGCCCGAACGTTCTCTCTGCCCGTTAAGTTTTTCAAACTCGTCGAGGTCCATGTATACCTCTCCGCGGATATCTATTTCAGCAGGGACCTTTTCGGACTTGTCTATCTTCAGCGGGACCGCCCGAATTGTCCTGATATTTCTCGTAACGTCCTCACCTTCGTATCCGTCGCCTCTTGTTGCCGCCTTATAAAGAAGCCCATCTCTGTAAATCAGTTCGATTGCAAGTCCGTCGTATTTAGGTTCGACAGTGTATTCTATCGGTCCGTCCGTATTCAACAGCCTCTTTATCCTGGAGTCGAAATCTTTTACTTCATCATGTGAAAAGGCATTGTCCAGTGAAAGCATCGGGACGCTATGTTTCACTTTTTCAAATTTTTCGAGGGGAGGCTCTCCGACGCGCCTCGTTGGGGAGTCCGGGAGAGCATAGCCATATTTTTCTTCCAGTTCTTTCAGACGGCGATAAAGGCGGTCATATTCAGCATCCGAAATGACCGGCGCATCGAGTACGTAATATTTATATGAATGGTCGTTAAGCTCCCTGACCAGCTTTTCGATTTCCTGCAACACGCCCTGCGGCATGCTTTCCGGAGAGGCCCTCATCTATATGCCGGCTCCTTTCGCTTCCTCAAGAAGAAATTTCACTGCCCAAAGCGCAGCCTGTTCTTTATTCGACTCCCTGTCTCCTGCAAGCCGCAACTCTTTTGCCACCGTCTTTCCCAGGGTGCTCACCGCGATATATACAAGGCCCTTCTCCTTTCCCTCGAGCACATCAGGGCCCAGATTGCCTGTGGTAGCAAGAGCGTAATCCGTATTAAGCAAGGCCCGCGTCCTCTCTGCCATTTCACGTGCGGCAGTATCGCTGACTACACCGTATGTTTCAATAGTGCCTGAAGCAAGGCCCAGTATGATTATCTTTGAAGCATTCGAGTAGGTGACAACACCAGCCTGAAAAAAAGCGCTCGCTCCGGGCAGCATTGTCATATAGTGGCTGACCAGTCCTCCGGTGCATGATTCAGCAACCGAAAGAGTCAACCCCTTCTCCCTGAACAGTTTATGTACGTCACCGACAATGTTTACAATTGATTTATCCATCAGCAGTACCTGAAAAAAACCAAATTAGTTTTCCAAAAACCCGATCCAGCTACAATTATAAAATAATAATGCTGATTGCGTCACAGGAAAATTGACAAACCCGTAAAAAACGCCCTTCTATCTCCAGTTTGCACTGGAATGACAAAAAAGTGCTTTTTTAGACTTTTTTTGCGAGACCGTCAAACTTGCAAAAAAATTGATAAACTTATCTATAATATAGTCATGCCAACAAAGACCCGGGAGATCGAACAGCCTGAAGTGCCTGTTTCTGTCGGGCAGCTTATAATAGGGACGAGGCTGCCCTGCGACTTTTTCATAAAAGAGGCCAATACACTCAGGATATTTTTCAAAAAATATGTCCTCTATACAAAAATTTCGCAGGATATTTTGAGAGATAAAGGCATACATGAAGTATACATCTACCTGAACGATGTCCCAAACCTGGACCTTTACTTGTCCAGTAACCGTTGGCTGAAGCAAACCGGCGATGAAGACAATAAAGCGGAATTCAAAAAATATGCGTACAATAAGGAGCGATACCATCAGATCGATGCCTCCCTTATACAGCGCGGCAGGAAAATAAATTTCAGCCTGTCCGTCCTGGATAATTTCACTTTTTCTCCTCTTATTGAAGCGTCCAACGAAGCCCCCGCCGAGGTGGACAACAGCGTACTGGAGCTAGACGGCGATGTCGTCATAAATATAGCCGACCTGCCCCGCTACCGTGAATATGTTGCTGACCTGCGGAATTTAGCTGAACTGCCTGAAAGCGACAGAATGAGAATAAAATCGCTCGCCATCAGGGAGACATCGAAGATCGTATTGCAGGATTTCTTTGCCGACCCGAGAAGCGGTGAGAAAATTAAAGAAATGCGGGCACTGGTCAACGATATGATCGACTGCATCCTGGAGGACAATGACGCAATATATATGTTGTTGTCCATGAAAGGACACGATTATTATACCTATACCCACTCTGTCAATGTCGCCGCCTTGTCGGTCAGTCTGGGCATCGCAATAGAGTTGAAGCGGGATGACACAGAGAAACTCGGAATAGGGGCCCTGCTCCATGACATTGGAAAGAGCACGATCTCGCACGAAATATTGAACAAGCCGGGAAAACTTGACGATATTGAATACAATATTATGAAGACCCATGTGCTCGAAGGCGAGAAAATCATGCGCATACATACGACCTTCCCCGAGGAGTCGTTCAGGCCCCTCCTGGAGCACCACGAAAGTTTATCGGGCAGGGGATATCCCTACGGCCTGTCCGGTAAAGAAATAAGTCTCTTTGGAAGGATTGCCGCTATCTCCGATTGCTATGACGCACTGACAACCCGGCGTCCGTACAGAGCGGCCCATTCGCCGTTTTCTGCCCTTTTGATGATTTCCAAAGAAACACGGGACTACGATTCCGATCTTTTAAAATCCTTTATAAAAATGCTCGGCAAGATAAAGTAATGGATTTGTTTCAAGAGGAAGACACCTCTCTGGAAAAGGCCGGCGGGAACGACAGTAATACCCCGCTGGCTTACCGCATGGCCCCCCGCACCCTTGATGAATATACAGGGCAGGAGCATATTCTGGGCAAGGGTAAACTGCTGAGGCGCGCCATTGAAGCGGACAGGATTACCTCTCTGATCCTTTACGGTCCGCCCGGCACTGGGAAAACAGCAATGGCAAAGGTCATAGCAAACAGAACAAAGGGGCATTTCGAATGGCTTAACGCCGCAGTTGCAGGCCTCGATGACCTCAGAAAGATTCTGCAGTCGGCAAAGGCCCGAAGATCAAACGGCATACGCACCGTGCTCTTCCTTGACGAAATTCACAGGTTCAACAAACTGCAGCAGGACGTGCTGCTGCCGGATGTGGAGGAAGGCGTTATTACCCTTATTGCGGCAACAGTCGAAAACCCTTTTTTCTATGTCAATTCCGCGCTTGTTTCAAGAAGCCAGGTTTTTGAGTTGAAGCCTCTCAGTGAGGAATCGCTTCTTAAAATCCTGGCCGCAGCCGTGAATGACAAAGAACGCGGGTTGGGCAATCTGGGAATTGTGATCGATGACGACGCATTACGCCATATCTCAAGGATGTCGGATGGCGACGCCAGGAAAGCTCTTTCAGCCCTGGAGCTCGCTGCACTCACTACCCTCCCCGGTGCGGACAACTCACTGCATATCACGCTTGCCGTTGCCGAGGAATCGATCCAGAAAAAGGCCGTTGTATATGATAAAAAGGGAGACCAGCACTACGATACTATCTCAGCTTTCATAAAAAGTATGCGGGGCTCCGACCCTGACGCTGCAGTATACTACCTTGCCAAAATGCTCTATGCAGGAGAGGACCCGCGGTTTGTGGCCCGGAGGATAGTAATATGCGCCTCAGAGGATGTAGGCAATGCCGATCCCATGGCATTAGTAATTGCGACATCGGCACTGAGAGCGGTTGAATTTGTGGGTATGCCCGAGGCAAGGATACCGCTTGCCCAGGCTTCCATTTATGTAGCCACTGCCCCTAAAAGCAATGCGTGTTACCGTGCAATCGAGGCTGCGACAGAGGACATTAAAAATGAAGAGACAATGGAAGTGCCGGACCATTTAAAAGACAGCCATTATCCGGGCGCAAAAAAACTGGGCCACGGCGAAGGTTATAAGTATCCTCACGACCACGGCGGCCATGTGGAGCAGGAATACCTAAAAAAGAAACGCAGTTACTATAAACCGTAATGTGTCGTAAAGTGTAATAGCGTAAAATAAATTTATATGCAAAACGGTCTCGTAAAAAGTTCATAGGCAAGGCGCGCAAATCCTGAGACTGACACAGGAGGGTCCCCGAAAAGTCGCAGACTTTTTGGGGCAGAACGCAGCATATGAGCTTTTTACGAGACCGTCAAGGGGAGGGGTCATGATTAAACTGGTATTACTCAGACATGGGGAAAGCACCTGGAACAAAGAAAACAGATTTACCGGGTGGACGGATGTAGACCTTTCCGAAAAAGGCCTTGAAGAGGCTAAAAAAGCAGGCCTTGTTCTGAAAGATGCGGGATTCGATTTTGATGTCGCTTATACCTCGGTACTGAAAAGGGCCATAAGGACCTTGTGGATTGTCCTCGATGAAATGGACCTTATGTGGCTTCCGGTGCACCATTCGTGGCGTCTGAATGAGCGGCACTACGGCGCTTTGCAGGGATTGAACAAGTCGCAGACAGCGGCCTGCTACGGCGAAGAACAGGTGCACATATGGCGCAGGAGCTTTGATGTCCCGCCCCCCTCTCTCGATATTACGGACCCCCGTTGTCCCGGAAACGATCCTCGTTATAAAGATGTCGGCACCAGGGAACTGCCCCTGGCTGAAAGTTTAAAAGATACTATTGCACGGTTCCTGCCTTATTGGCACGAGGTCATTGCTCCTGCTATACACTCCGGCAAGAAGACGATGATCGCAGCGCACGGAAATTCCCTGAGGGCCCTTGTGAAATACCTGGACGCGGTCCCCGACAATGAAATCCTGTCATTGAATATACCGACGGGCATCCCTCTGATTTACGAGCTCGATGAAAAGGACCTGAAACCCCTTAAGCATTACTATCTGGGCGATGCAGCGGAAATTGAGAAAGCGGTAAAAAAAGTGGCCGGCCAGGGAAAAGCAGCAGAGTAGCCTGACGCACGATACCCGACGCTCCTTTGTTATAATAATAGATGCTCCAAGTCAGCAATCTGTCAAAGGCCTACGGACAGCAGGTCATTTTCGATGCAGTCAGCTTCACAGTCAATGCGGGAGAGCGCATCGGACTGGTGGGAAGAAACGGACACGGCAAAACCACCCTCTTCCGCATGGTCCTCGGAGAAGAGCACCCTGATGACGGTGTAATCAGGCTTCCTGCCGGCTATACTGTAGGCCACCTTTCTCAGCACATTCATTTCTCCGAACCTACAGTATTGGAGGAGGGATGCCTTGGACTCCACGCTGCCGAGGACGGCAGGGATGAATCTTATAAGGTAAAAGCCATTTTGACCGGACTCGGCTTGTCCCGGGACGATTTCGGGCTCAGCCCCTATGCGTTGTCCGGCGGATACCAGATACGCCTGAATCTCGCAAAAGTACTGGTAGAAGAGCCGGACCTGCTTCTCCTAGATGAGCCCACCAATTACCTCGACATTGTATCCATCCGGTGGCTCACCCAATTTTTGCGCAACTGGAAAACCGAACTGATTATAATCACCCACGACAGGGACTTTATGGATAGTGTAACAACGCATACCATGGGCATTCACCGGTGCAAGATAAGAAAGATTGCCGGCCCCACCCAGAAGCTCTACGACCAGTTGCTGCAGGAGGAAGAGCTCTACGAGCAGACGAGGACCAATGAAGAGAAGAAACGCCAGGAAGAGGAGCAGTTTATAAACCGTTTCAGGGCACAGGCAACCAAGGCGCGCGCCGTGCAGTCGAGAATCAAGGCTTTACAGAAAAAAGAAACCATGGAAAAAATGGTCCAGGCCAGGACCCTTGATTTCGAATTCAAATCTGCTCCTTTCACAGGAAAAGTCCTCCTTAACGCCGATGATATCTCATTTGCATTTTCACCTGGGGAGCCTCTCATCAGCGATTTCAATCTCACTATCGGAAAAAACGACCGCATTGCAGTCATAGGGAAAAACGGCAAAGGGAAAACAACTCTCCTGAACCTGCTGGCAGGAGAATTGCGTCCTGTAAGAGGGTCTGTAATGCATCATCCGCAATTAAGGCCAGCCTGCTTCGGCCAGACAAATATCAACCGCCTCGACCCCGGCAAAACCGTTGAAGATGAGATACTAGAGGTACTGCCTGAATACAACAGAAAGATAGCCCGGTCAATCTGCGGAGTTATGATGTTCGAGGGCGATAATGCGCTGAAAAAGATAGAGGTCCTGTCAGGCGGAGAAAGGAGCCGCGTGCTGCTGGGCAAACTCCTTGTAAGCCCCTCAAATCTGCTGCTGCTCGATGAGCCGACCAACCACCTCGATATGGAATCGATCGACTCGCTGCTGGAGGCGCTACTGGAGTTTGATGGGGCCGTCGTAATAGTTACCCACAGTGAATTGGTCCTTCACGCTCTCGCTACACGACTCGTAGTGTTCGATGATGGCCGCGTAAGAGTATTCGAAGGCACTTACAAGGATTTCCTCGACAGAGTCGGATGGGCGGATGAACCTCCCGTATCGGTCGACTGCGCTGCCCGCCGTAACAGCGCGAGCGTCAACAGAAAAGATCTGCGAAGGCTCAAGGCCGAACTGGTCAGCGACAGGGGCAAGGTTTTGGGGGCCATCAAAAGCAGGATTTCCAAAACAGAAGCAACGATAATAGAACTGGAACAGAAAGTCAATGACGATACAGCTGCTCTGCTTGAAGCTTCAGTAAAAGGTGAAAGCGCGTCAATAAAAAACCTGTCAAAAGCACTTCATGCCGCAAAAGAACGGATCGACACCCTCTTTGATGAACTATCGGAGCTTACCGAAGAACTTGAATGCAAAACAAAGGCATTCGAAGAAAGACTTAATGCACTGCAATTGGTTGATTAATCATCAGGTAATCAGCAATTTGCATATTAGCCGATTAGTATATTGGCTAATTCCATTTTCGGATTGCCAAGTACCCAAATGACCAATATTTAATCAACCAGCCGACTAATCAGAATGATATGTTCTTCTCCGCCATCCTGGCCTTGAGGAGTTCTCCCAGGCTTCCGAGCCCGCCTGATGACTTTTCTTCGCCTTTGACAGAGTCCCTGTAACGCTTGAAATCTTCCTGCTCTTCTTTCTCCTTGAGCGCCTTGCGGCTCAGGAGCACCTTTCCGCGTCCGTTATCCACTTCACGCACAACAACCTGCATGGTTGAACCGGCCGGAAACATACGGCTGTGGTCAGCGCCATTTGGGGTATCCATCTCGGAATTGGGGACAAGACCTGTGACTTCATCCCCTATTTTAACGAAAACCCCGAAAGGCATGACCTTATCGACCGTTCCATCGATAATTTCGCCCACGGAAGGCAGAATGATTTTTTTCTCTTCGCGTTTCGGCTGCAGGGAAAGAGAAAGCTTTCTGTTCTCGGGATCAACCGCGAGAACGTATGCTTCAACAGGCTGGCCAACCTCAACAACCTCTTTCGGATGGTTTATGCGGCGACCGGCCCCGAGATTAGAGATGTGGACCAAACCGTCTATGCCCGGTCCAACTGAAACAAAAGCACCGAATGGCACCACTCTGGCAATAGTACCGTTCACTT
The DNA here is from genome assembly GCA_963796345.1 of Nitrospirota bacterium. Lineage (GTDB taxonomy): Bacteria > Nitrospirota > Thermodesulfovibrionia > Thermodesulfovibrionales > Dissulfurispiraceae > JADFXI01. Next base: position 71,974 of record CAWCLI010000017.1, read on the forward strand.
TTTCGCCCACCGGATACTGGGCAGCCGCGTTACTCCACGGGTCGGGCTGCATGGCCTTGATGCTCACCGTCAGGCGCTGCTTGTCCCAATCAAGCGATATGACCCTTACCGTCACTTCCTGCCCTACGGACAGCACATCCTGCGGCTTTTCTATTCTGGACCATGATAACTCACTGAACGGCACCAGTCCGTCGATACCACCTAGGTCTACAAAAGCGCCGAAGCTCTGAAGAGAGCTCACTTTTACGGTTATGTCCATGCCGACAGAAATTGTTTCCTTAAGATGCTCTATTCTGGCCTGGCGTTCTTCTTCAAGCACGGCACGGCGTGAAACAACGATGTTGCGGCCATTTTCTTTATAATCAAGCACCTTGAAAGGAAATGTCTTGCCTATATATTCTGCGCCGGATTGTCCACCCCTTCCGAGGCTGATATGCGACCTGGGACAGAAACAAAGCACGCCGCCTACCGCGACTTCGAACCCCCCTTTTATCTCCCTCTTCAACTCTCCGTTTATAGCTATTCCTGCACTGAAAGCGTCACGGATCGCATTAAGCCGCAGAGAAGAATAACCGTTCACACGTGTTGTGAGCTGTCTTATGCCATCCTGCACAGACAGGAAAAAGGCATCGATAAGATCACCCTCGTTCACCCGGCATGTTCCATTTTCGTCGACGAATTCGCTGAGGGCTATCATTCCCTCGCTCTTTCCGCCGAGATCGATATACACAGCATCGCCGGAAATACTGATCACTTTAGCCCTGACCCTCTGTCCGGGCCTGAGTCTTTCGGAAGCAGCGTCGTTCTTTTCAAGCAAGGCGGCAAAACTCTCTTCTTCAAGTGGGATCGTTTCCTGTCCCACAGCATTCAATACAGCATCATTTACAAAATCATCGGACATATGTTGTACCTCACATTAAGATATTATGAACTTAGGCAAACCCGAAGCCTGCGCACAATGGCTTTTAATATAATAGATTTAAGCAAGTTCAGTCAATTAAATGGGATTACTGTTTTTCATGCTTTACCCGGCAGGGTCAACAGAAGTATAATTTAAGATGGCTGAAGAAAAAGAACAGACCAGGAAAAATCCCTGCCCGGATTGCACTTTCTGTCAGTGCTGCAGCGAAACGCGTTGCGGCATGTGCCGGCCGCCTGCAAAGAAAAAACCGAAACATGAAAACAAATTAAAGATACACAAACCTCTTTTCAGACCATATTGACGGTCTCGTAAAAAGTCCATATGCTGCGTTGCACTGCATCCTTCGTCACTGCGGCGTACAGAAAGTACGCCTCATTCCTCAGGATTTGTGCGCCTTGCCTATGAACTTTTTACGAAACCGTCTATCTCTGGCGTTGACAACTTTTTACTAGTGTGTCAATATCTGCCGCTCATCAGAAGCAATCTGGCCTTCCACGCCCACTTCCTCTCGGTTTTGCGCTTGTAACGCGGCGAAGCTCTGAATACCGAGACCGCTTTTCTCAGGCATTCCCTCCCCTCATCTATCTTCCCGGTCTTTATCCTGACAAGCCCCATCTGATATAACCCCCTCGAACTTGAAAGGCGTATTTTCAGAAACTGTTCAAGGAGGGGCTCTGCTTTATCGTAAGCTCCGGTGTCAATATAAGTTTCTGCCATTTCAAGATATGGATCGCCGTATTTCAAGCCCGGCGAAGCAGCCAAGGCATTATCCACCAGCATACGGCCTTTGTCGATGTCGCCAGCCCTGGCAGCAGCGATACCGTAATAATAATTGAATTCAGGATCGTCAGACATTTTTGAGGAGGCACGCCCAAAATATTCGAGGGCTTTCCGATAATTTTTCTTTTCGACCATAAAGACACCGAGTTCTTTCAGCGAACGGGCGTCATGCGGATTGATCGCAATGGTCCTCTCCAGTTCCCTGATCCTCCCGGCTATCCTGAAAGCCCGCAGCGGGTCCGGAACAACACCGTAATATCTCCTGTCTATGGCAAGGTAAACGGCAATGATAATAATCACCGCGAGGATTGGACTTCCGGTAAGCCATGAGAGAAAAAAGAACAGGATGAATTTGCTCACTTCTGTTCCCTCCGCAGCAGATCAAGAACTTCCAGTTCAGACATGCTTCATATAATATCAAATCAGCATCCTGCGCGCAATTATAAGGAAGGGACCGGCAGGATACTCCCCTTCTCCTGCCTTCCTTATGATGAAATTTTTTGTAGTAAGTGTAAAATATAGAATATGAAACTGAGCAGAACGGTTTTATGGAAGTTCTTCGCGGCTGTTGCCCTGCTCCTGTTTGCCGTTCTCTTCGCATTTGCCTGGTCCGGATATCTCAATATAAAAAAAATCGTGCGCGCCGAAATCTCTTCGTACGCCACCGCACTTATCGGCCAGCGCGTTGATATTCAGGATATCTCACTGAGTGCTGTTTCAGGCTTTCATCTTCGCAATATCGCCATACAAAATCCGGAGGGCTTTTCCGACGGTCAGCTTCTGCGAATACGGGAACTGGCAGTTTCCCCTGATTTTCGGGCTCTTCTGAGGGGAAGACTGCATATTACGGACATTGCCGTCTCTTCGCCGGAAATAAACCTCGTTCACGGTCCGGAGGGGAGACTGAATATCTCGGAAAAGCTGAGGCATTTTTTCTCGCAGAAGTCCACGCGGACTTACCAGGTGGACACCTTGAGCATACGATCAGGCAGCTTCGGTCTTGACGGCAGGAAAAGTCTCGGCCTGACAGATATCGATGTGGAATTGCACGCTATTTCTTCCAGGACAGACGCCAAAACCCTGATAAAAGGAAGCCTTGTCCATGCCGGAGAGAATAAAATACTATTCGATGGATGGTCATATCTCAAGAATACGCCTTTGCGGTTCGCCCTGACCCTCACGTCTCCAGGCTTTCGTCCGGCTTCCTTGAGCGCCGCAACACACGACGGCCCTCTTGCCAGTATGATCATGGCAGTGCAACTCGCGCTGGAAGGCGACCTTGAAACGGGGATTCACCTTTCATCTCATATTACTCTTCATAACCGGAATGCCCTCCGCCTTTTCCTCGAAAAATCCGGGACGACAGATCTTGATGCTCATGCATTTTATAATATCCGCGAACATTCACTGGCGGTAAATGACGCAACCCTGCGGACCGGGGCCTCTGCCGCAGCCCATATTACAGGCCTCATTAGCGATATCGGTGAAAGGCCCTCTTACAGTGCTCATGTAAAAATCACAGGCCTGGACCTGTCATCGTTTAATATTTGGAAGGACTTCAAAGTCAGAGGGAAAATCGCGTCCGGTTCTTTGTCGGTCAAAGGGACCTTTGCCGATGTGGTCCCTTCATTTTCAGGAACTGTCCTCATACAAGACGCGGCGTTCAAATCCGGAGATTTCGATCTCGATAAGATCAGTGGAGAGCTTTCCCTTTCATCTGCATCCGGCAAGACATTCGCCTTGAACACCCTGGTCTCGGCTGACGTGCAGAAAATAAAAAAGGTGGTTTTCAAAAAACCATCTGCGGTAAAAATCTCTCTTGCTGCTGATGGGACACCTGATGCAGCGACTCTGCGTGGTTCCGCATCCCTTGGGTCAGCATCCCTTGCTGTTCAGAACAGTCAAACGGCGTCTTTCGGCAGCGCCAATCTTATTATCAGCGGCTCCTTTCGATCAACCGGGAGAGCAACTGCCTTCTTTGGTGAGGGCTCTGCCGGGATAAGTGACTTCCTTTATGGCGACATGCATATCCCGTCGCTGACGAGCAGTACCGGATTCAATTTCGCTCACAACACTATTGCACTCACATCCTTCAGCCTTGACTCGAAAGAAATACGCGGCTCTGCAGATAAAGTGACTCTTGGATTCTCCGCGGACAGCAGTGACTATGCAGCGGACCTGAACGGGGTAAATATTTCATTTCCGGCAAAAAAAACCGGGATAAAAAAGGGAGTGCTTCGTATTTCAATGTCGCGAAAAAATAACGCGCTATCAGGCAGCGGGACCTTTTCCACCGGCGACATTATGTTTCACGGTGACATCCTGGGCTCATTGTCGGGGAGTTGCAGGTTTGACGGCCCAAACTTTTATATTGACCGCGTCCGGGCAGCTTTACCAGCGGGGACTATAACGTTGGCAGGCCAGGGAAAGGTTGCGGGAGGGCCTTTTCCATTAAGGATGACCGCTGCTGCGGAAGGCATCGATCTCGGCAAGCTCGCCGGAATTTATTCAAAATTCACTCCGTTTCCTTACGTTATATCGGGAAAACTTGGAAAGGCGAGTTTTGATGGTTCGATAGAAGGAAGAGATGCCCTTCACGGCAAAGCCGTTTTCGACGCGCAGAATCTGACGGTGGCCGTCAAACAGGAAACACGCCCGCTTATAAGAGATTGGGCATTGTCTGCGCGCATCGACTTTAAAGGGAAGGATCTCGATTTTTCGGCGGATGCCGAAAACAAAGGGGTATCCGCTAAAGCTTCGGGTTCAATAAAAGATTTTTCAGAAGCGAAGAGAACTGCACAAATTAAAGTAAGCGTACCCTCGGTCAAGGCAACACGGTTGCGCGAGGCCTTCTGGGACATCTGCCCCGATAGCCTTCTTTACGCGGGAATGGACGGCGCCGTTTCATCTGAAATCTCTATCGGATATACTAAGGCCGGAGCAGACGCCGTTGGGGCCATTGTATTCAAAGACCTCTCCCTTACGGGGGAGAACGGCGAATTTGCGATCGGGCCTGTCAACGGCACGCTTCCGCTTGCATACGGAGGCGAAGCCGGCCGGCACGAGGAGACGCCAATGCCGTTATTCGAGCGCTCAGAATTCGATACTCTTTCCAGAGAGTATTCCCGGCAATTCGCCGGCGAGGGATACAACAGGATTACTATAGGTTCGGCTGGATACGGCTTCAGGATGCTCGACAACATTACACTATGGGTAAAACGCAAGGGCACCTCTCTGGACATAGGCAGATTCAGTGCAAACATTTTCGGAGGGACCCTCAGCGGCGCCGCATTTGCCGCGCCGGGCAGAAACATGAGTTATCGAATAGGCTTTCTTGTTAAAGGACTCAGTCTTACGGTGCTTTGTAATGATATTGAACCTATCAGGGGGTACGTTTCAGGCAAGCTTGACGGGATAGCCGCCTTTAAAGGCATAGGCCCGAATTTGACCGGGTTGATAGGGAAAGCGGATTTCTGGACATATAGCAATAAAAACGAAAAGACAAAGATAAGCAAGGAATTCCTGCAAAAAATAGGCGGCGCAACCATGAAATCATATATGAGCGACAGGGATTTCGATACAGGTAAATTGGGACTTTATCTGCAGAAAGGAGATATAATTTTTAACGAGCTGGATATTTCCAACAGGAATTTTTTTGGCATGAAAGACCTCTCTATTACAGTCGCCCCATACAACAACCGGATAGCCATCGACGATCTGATGTGGTCATTGGCACAGGCGGCGCAAAGGGCAAAGTCAAAAAGTCAATAATGGGTCATGGGGTGAAAGAAAACTGGAAATGTTTTAATATTAATGACCCGGTGAGCCGGTAAGGAGGATAATTTATGATTAAAAAGGCGGGACTTCTGGCAGCTGTGATTTTTATTGTCGCATCCTGCGCCGTTATAACGGTGAACGTCTACTTTCCTGAAAAAGATGTCAAAGAGGCCTATAAGGACCTCGAAAAAGAACTCATGAAGCCTGACAGCAATGCTGCACAGAATAATCCGGACAACAAACCGGAATCGCAGCCTCAGGAAAGAATTCCGGAGGGCAGAAACCGGCGCAGAAACCGGAAAGTTCCATTCGCTTTGACTTCATCGGGTCGGCATATGCCCAGGATTCCAGTCTCGCTCAAAGAATTGCGGACACAGTAAGGAAAATGCCCGACGTCGTTGCCGCTTACAGGGAGATAGGGGCTGTAATTCCCGATCTTGACAGGCTGAGAAGCAGCGGTGCTGTCGGAGAAGCCAATAACGGCTTGCTCGTGCCGCGAGAAGGCTCTTTGAGCCCTGCCGACAGGCAGATTGTCGATATGGTGAACAAGGACAGGAAAATAGTTATTAACGGCATGGCAAAGGCGATCGTGCGCATCAACAGGCAACCTGAAAATGCCGATACTCTTAAACAGGTGGTCCCACAAGCCACCGAGCAGTTTGCCGCAATCAGAAGAGACGCAGCGAAAAAAGGATGGTGGATTCAGGACAGCAACGGGATCTGGTCAAAAAAATAAGTGCAATGTTTTGCAAGGCGATGAAGAATGAATAATTAATAATGATGAATTAAGGAAATTAATTTTCTCACAACAATTGATCATTCATCATTGTTAATTGAATATTGCAGTTATTTATTGCCTTATAAAAAACGGTGCGTGGTTGGAAGTAAAAAAGGGGGGCTCCCGCCTTATAATCGGTGCAATGGCGGGGTGTCGTTTAAATACGCCTTCCAGGAACTGTTTCACGCGCTTTCTGGTCCATGCCTTCGGATGTCTGAACTCGGTATACAGGGACAGGTCGCCTTCATAAAATGTGCCTGTGCCGAATGCTGCGGCATCGGGACTATTTATCGGCATATTGAAAAGCGCGAGGTTCAGGAAACCGATCTCGCTGCTGTGCCTGACCGTAAAATCCAGGGTCTTTTCAGCCTCATATTCCGACTCATAAGGAGTACCGAATATGAGATAAACGTAAGTCGCAATGCCCGCTTCGGCAAGTGTTTTCAGCACTCGGGATACGGTTTCCAGATTGGTGCCTTTCTGCATTCCGTCGAGCACACCCTGATCGCCTGATTCAATCCCGAGTTTGAGCATAACGCATCCGGAGTTCCTGAGCGACTTGCAGAAGGAAGGGTCGGCCAGGGACTCTTCAACCCTGGTAAACCCATACCACGGAGCACCACCGCGCACACCGGACATTGACTCCATGAAGGATTTGCTCATGGCATTATCAAGAACATGAACAAGTACCGGCCTCTCTTCTTCACCGTGGCCGCACAGATCGGCAATCTCGCTCTGCGTCTGTCCGGCAGGTATCGGTCTGTAAGGATTGCCTTCGACGCTTTCAGGGCAAAAGCGGCACTTGCTCCAGTAACAGCCGTCCGACGCGCTATAGGGAAGAATGAGGCCTGGCGCCATGTATTCATTCGAAGCAAAAGGACTGTAATCGGGTTTATAGTGCCCTTGTAAAGCATCCACTCCCATCAGGGAGAGCAATGGTCTTTCCCCGGGACCCGGAATCATGTGGTCCACCAGCCCCGCAAAGGGATTGCGCCCATTGCTCCATCCGGGGCTGCTCATCCATGAGGTGACAAGCCCTCCTCCAAGGTATATTGTAAGCCCGTCGTATGTCTTTTTCAGAAAACCGATCATTGCAAATGTACACAGCGCCTGGCTCAAAAAATTAAGCGAAAATCCTATTTGCTTGTGCCCGGCAGACTCAACCGCTTCTGTCAGACGGCCCTTAAAATAAGGATAGAAGGGGTTTTCTTCCGGGCTTCCCGCGGCCCTGACAAGATCGCTGCTTCTTACGGGAGACAGCTTGCTGTGACGCCCGACATGCCGATAATTTGAAAGGCTCACAATTGCTCCATGGTCCGCTGATGATTGTTCCAGGACGCGGTTCACATCCCCGACCGCCCTCCTATACTGCCCGGGCCGGCCATAAATACCTCGTCCCCTCAGAGAGACAAGATGGTCCAATCGTTTTCTGAAGGCGCGGTATGTCCATGTATCGGAAGGGGACTGCGTTTGATGCAGAAGATAAAGCATACCTTCCAGATTGGCATCCACTGCGCTTCCCTTTATTCCATGCGCCTTAAGAGCGCCTAGAAGCCTCGCAATGCCCGCAGGAGGTTCGCACGGTTTCGCAACCGGAGGATATATCAGAATCATTTAATGAACGAACAGCAGTAGTCGGTCACGGACTTGATCTTCAACTTGAATTTCGCATTAGGCGCAACTTCAAATGATTCTCCCCCCTTGACCGGCCTCCATCCGGATTCACCGGGAAGCAGCACCTCAAGTTCACCCGAAAGTATTTCCATAAGCTCTTTATCGCCGGTGCCGAATTCGTATTCACCCGGAAGCATTACTCCAAGCGTTTTCCTGGACCCGTCCCCGAAAAGAACGGTCCTGCTGGTCACTTTTCCGTCAAAATAAACATTCGCCTTCTTAACTACCGTCACGTTCCTGAATTCAGACATGAGACCTCTCCTTTTTATTTTCATTTCACCCTTCTCTGAAAGAAGACCGGAAAAAATATTATAACTCGTTCTTGTTATCATATTCAAAGTGCTCACGATGAGCGGTAATATGACATGTAAGGAGATATGATAGTGATAGTGAAAAGCGGCCCTGATACGCCAGACGGACAAAGAGGACTAAAAGTGGCAAGGGATTTATGAACATGTTCATCCTGGATAACGAACTTCTGGTCCGTCTGAGCTTTTTCTTCGGGATATTTACGGTTATGGCGGTATGGGAACTGGTCTTGCCAAGGCGAAAACTTACCGTATCCAAAACGCGGCGGTGGTTTACCAACCTGAGCATCACGGTACTCAACAGTTTTGCAGTCCGCCTGCTCATTCCAATTCAGGCCGTCGGTGCAGCCGTAATCGCCAAAAATAATGGTTGGGGCATCTTTAATGCATTTCAATTCCCTCAATGGCAGGCAGCCATTCTATCGGTGGTCCTCCTGGACCTCCTTATTTACTTCCAGCATATGTATTTTCATAAAATACCGGTTTTTTGGCGCTTGCACATGATGCACCACGTGGATTTGGATATCGATGTAACGACCGGAGCCCGCTTTCATCCTATAGAGATCATCGTATCCATGCTCATAAAGATGGCGGCTGTGCTCATCCTCGGCGCTCCCGCCTTGGGCGTCATTGTTTTCGAGATCGTCTTGAACGGAACTTCCATGTTCAATCACAGCAATATCAGGATGAATGGGACCGAAAGAATACTTAGAAAGATTATCGTTACACCAGATATGCACCGTGTGCATCACTCAGTGGTCCCGAAAGAGACTTTCAGTAATTTCGGCTTCAATCTTTCTTGCTGGGACCGTCTCTTTGGGACCTATCGGGAGCAGCCTGAAAGAGGGCATGAAGGAATGACTGTTGGCCTTCCTGAGTTCAGGGATGCCAGGCAACTCACTATATTGCGCCTGATAGCCTTGCCGTTTCTTAAGAGAAAAGTAATGCGGTAATGACTAGTCCAGCCATAAGTATGTAAAATGCAGTTCCGGTAACCTTTAGCGCGGTCCTCTCGAAAGTATCAATGAGATTTAAATTCTTTTCCATATTCCCCGATAACTATATTACCAAGGATGGTGAAGTATGATTACCAAAACAGAATTGCTTGAAATCTTGCGTGAAAGCCCCCTTTATTTCTGGATGGACGAGCTCGATTTGAAAATCATTGTCAATAGTCTGAACGAATATGTGGCAGTGCAGGAATCTGAAATTCGGATAGGGTGAAAGTCTCATCCCTACTGCAAATCATCTTTCTGTCACAGGCCCGCTATCGCAAAGAATTTTGATATACTTTAGTCATAGCTAAGATTATGGGAGGACCATGCCATGACAGACCACTCAACGACTTCACATTTACCTCTCGATCACGAGAGTATCTTAACAGCACTTTTTAAAGCGATAGATTCAGCATCGGAGGTCGATAAAGAGCTTCACGGATCGACCAGACTTTCCTTTCATTTGGAACACATTAAGAATCTGGCCGATCAATACAGGGAAGTGTCCTACTGATATTCAGAATTTGCATTGTAAATGTTGTCGATATTTTGTACCACGCGGATTTATAATGATTTATTTTGATCGGACATGAAATCAGTTTTGAAATTATTTTCCGATCACTGCAGCTTTGAGAGGGAGCGATTATTCCGGATAAATGATATCATATCTTCCGGTACTGGCGCATCGAATGCAAGCAGTTCGCCGGATATCGGATGATTTATGATAAGCCGTGAGGCATGCAGAAGGTGCCTCGGAGTTTCCTGCCAGGGAAGCAGGTCGTAATATCCAGCCTTGACATTTTTTACAAACGCAAGGAATTCATCGTCGGTCCTTCCATATAACTTATCACCCACCAATGGATGACCGGCATGTGCCAGATGGACCCTAATCTGGTTTGTTCTGCCGGTGACCGGCCTGCACCTGACCATCGTGGATGATGCAAAACGTTCCATTACATCAAAAGCAGTGGCGGAGTATTTGGCGCCTGCGCTATCATCGAATACGACTTTCTTTCTTATCGAGATGCAGCTGTCATGATCAGGCGCTAAAAAACCCTTGACCTCAAAGGAATCGTTTATTGATTACTCCACGGGCCACCGCAATATACTCCTTTTCTACTGTTCCGGCCTCAAATTGCTGCAAGAGCGACCGGTGTGCGCTTTCTGTTTTTGCAGCAACGATTATACCGCTTGTTTCCCGGTCCAGGCGATGCGCCAGGTGAATGACGCCATGAAATCCCTTGCCGGCCATTCGTTCGCGCAATAAAAAGATTAAAGTATTCCTGATGTAATTACCATCAGAATGCGACGGCAGGTTGCCAGGTTTATTTGCAACAAGAAAGGTTTCTTCTTCATGCATAATTTGTATATTTATATCAACAGGAGGTTCGGTACGAACATCCGAATACGCTACAATATCGTTTTTTTTCATGAGATGATCGGGCGTTATTGCCCTCCCGTTGACCGTTACCTTCCCGCGTCCAATCATACACTCCCATTCTTCGCGGGTCTTATACTTGAAACGCCGGGTCAGGAAATCCATCAGACTCCTGCCGGCAAACTGCGAATGAGATCCTGGATGAAAGTGTAGTTTCTTCTGTCATGCAATGTGCGCCTCAGGCATATTGGGGTATTTTATCACAATTTACAGCTTGAAGATTAAAGGCCCCCCGGGGCCAAAGGAGGGACTGACTGCAGCAAGCCTCCTGAGTCAGTCATTTGTGCTACAATTATAGAAACCATTACCGGCTCGCCAGGATAGTCTCAGGACACCTGCATAACTCTTGAAAGGACATACCTGCATGAAACAGATACAATGGAATCTCAAACAACTCTTCGAAGGCGACAATGACCCCAGGATTGAGAGGGAAAGGCATAGCACCGAAAAAAAAAGCCGCCTGTTTATAAACAAATGGAAAGACCGCACCGATTATCTTGAAGACCCTGCCGTTCTCGTAAGAGGCGCTGGATGAATATGAGTCATGGTCGGGAAAGTGCGGGACCGATGGTGACGAGGGGTACTACTTCTGGCTCAGGACGCAGCAGGACCAGAATGACCCTGTCCTGAAAGCCCGCTACAATCAGGTCGAAAATTTAGCCGCACTATCCAGAACGATATACAGTTCTTCCAGCTGCGGATAGCCAAAATCCCTGCTGCACAGCAGAAACTGTTTCTTGATTATAAAGGCCTCCGGCAATATAAGCACTTTCTTGAGCGCATATTCGCTGAATCAAAATACTTGCTGAGCGAGCCTGAGGAAAAGATACTGAACCTTAAGGCATCGACCTCTTACACAAACTGGGTGAGAATGACCTCCGGTTTCCTTGCAAAAGAGGAAAGAATTGTCCTGCTTGAGGACGGCTCAAAAGGCAGCAGGAACATCTCGGAACTGTTGAGCCTTCTGGACGGCAAAAACAAAACAGTGAGGGATTCGGCTGCAAAGGCCCTGAACAGCATTTTCGATCAATATGTCGAAGTCGCCGAGGCTGAATTAAATTCCGTGCTCGCCAACAAGCGCACGGATGACGAGTTGCGCGGCATTCCGCGTCCGGATTTTTCGCGGCATATCAGTGACGACATTGGGAGCGATATTGTGGATGCACTCGTCGATACCGTATCGGGCAGGTTTGCCATGGCGCACCGCTTTTACGAACTCAAGGCAAGGCTGCTGGGACTGAAAAAACTGAAATACCACGAAAGAAATATTGAATACGGTGATATAGTCAAAAGGTATCCGTATAAGACGTCACTCGTGCTCGTCGACAGGGTCTTCAAAAGGCTGGACCGGGAGTTTTCGGAAATCCTGTCTGTGTTCATAAAAAACAGCCATTTCGACGTGTATCCGCGAAAAGGTAAGGGAAGCGGCGCTTTTTGCGCCCACCATCTCAGCTCGCAGCCTACTTACATCATGCTTAATCATACCGATAAGTTGAGCGATGTGCTTACACTGGCCCATGAACTCGGACATGGAATCAATAACGAACTGATCAGGAAAAAACAGAATTCGCTCAATTTCGACACCTCCACGGCCACGGCTGAAGTTGCAAGCACCTTCATGGAGGATTTCGTACTGCAGGAAGTTCTGAAGAAAGCCGATGACGAACTTAAGCTCGCAATTATGGTCAAAAAACTCAACGATGATATCTCCACGATATTCCGCCAGGTCGCCTGTTACCGTTTCGAACAGGAACTCCACCGTGACTTCAGGACCAAAGGCTATCTGTCAAAAGAGGAGATAGGCAATCTTTTCAAGATACATATGTCTTCCTACATGGGACCTTTCGTTGAGCAGTCTGCGGGTTCCGGGAACTGGTGGGTATACTGGAGCCATATCCGACATTTCTTTTATGTCTATTCATATGCAAGCGGCCTGCTCATCTCGAAGGCTTTGCAGCACTCTGTCAAGGAAAATCCCCGATTCATAGACAAGGTAAAAGACTTTCTGTCCGCCGGCCTGTCAGATTCACCGGAGAACATCTTTAAACGGCTCGGTGTCAATATAAACGACAGCGGCTTCTGGAACAGGGGACTTGATGAAGTGGAAACACTGCTGGAAGAAACAACGCTGCTGGCCCGCAAGCTGGGGAAAATCAAGTAAGGAACTTGTCCTTCAATGCCTTTTCCACCATATCGGGCACAAGGCCGCTGACAGTCCCGCCGAAAGAAGCCACCTCTTTCACGATCGTCGACGTCAGATAGGAATACTCCTCTGAAGGCATCACAAAAACAGTTTCAAGATCGCCTGCAAGCCGTCTGTTCATTAATGCCATCTGCATTTCATATTCAAAATCCGATACAGCCCGCAATCCTCTGATAATGCCGATTCCGCCCCTTTTCTTGACATAGTCTATAAGAAGCCCGTCAAATGCCTCCACCCTCACACCTTTGTATTGCCTGACCGCATCTTCAATCATCACCAGCCGTTCCTCAATGGTAAACAGCGGCTGTTTCTTTGGGCTCGGTGCAACAGCAATAATCAACTCATCGAATATCATCAGACCCCTTTTGACAAGATCGAGGTGTCCGTTTGTCACCGGATCAAATGTACCTGGATAAATGATCAGCTTCATCGCTCTCTCCTCCTCACTGAAATCCCTTTTTCTTTACCTATACATGCCCTTTCATATACAGGCTCAGGGATGTATCTCCATATTTATATATCTTCTTCAGGACCAATTCTCCGGCATGCTCAGATAACTTTTTTTTTGAGGAGTGTTCGGCAATAACGATTCCATCCGGGTCAATTGTCCCGAGCTCGTCAATCAACGATATTACGTCCATTGTTTCTTCAGACGCATACGGAGGATCGAGGAACACAATATTAAACCGGTCCTCATTTTTCTTCAGAAAATCCCGGACCCGGTCCCTCATGACAAGCGCCCTGTCCCGGAAGCCGAAACGGTCCACAAATTCTTTAATTATGTTAATCCTGACGGGACTTTCTTCGACAAACACCACCCTTTCAGCGCCCCTGCTCAGTGCTTCAATGCCGACGGCGCCGGTCCCGGCATAAAGATCCAGAAAAAAAGAACCCGGTATTTTGCCGGTCAGGATGTTAAAAATCGCCTCTCTTACCTTCGCAGGGGTCGGCCGCAGCTCGTCGCCGTCAGCTTTCCGTAAAAAGGCTTTCTTAATGCCTATCTTTCTGCCTTTCGCCGTGCCGCCGGAAATTCTCATAATGGGGGATTCACGATATGGCCGTCATGCATCTCATAACCGGCTATCCTGACCGTCCCGCCCTCAACACGCAGCCTGCCACCGGCATAAAGCCTTATTGCTTCGGGGTATATCCTGTGCTCCAGTTTGAGTATCCGCGCAGAAAGAGTGTCTTCGGTATCGTCGGGAGAAACTGGAACAGCGGCCTGAATTATTACCGGTCCCGTATCCATTCCCTCGTCTACAAAATGCACTGTGCAGCCGCTTATTCTTGCCCCGTATCCGACTGCCTGCTTCTGTCCGTGAAGGCCGGGAAAGGCGGGCAGAAGGGCCGGATGAATGTTCATGATCCTGTTCTGAAAGGCGTCTATCAATGGTTTCCTGACAATTCGCATAAACCCTGCAAGCACTACAAGGCCCACGCCACGCTTTTCGAGTTCAGCGGCCATAACAGAAAAATAGGCGTCTTTCGAAGGTGCTGTTTTGGGATCGATAAATAAATAGTCTATAGAATGTTTTTTGGCACGCTCGACAGCGTAAGCTCCGGCATTATCAACGATGAGCAGTTTGATCGACGCGGCAAGTCTCCCGGCCTCTATCTCATCGATAATAGACTGGAAATTCGAGCCCCTGCCGGACGCAAGTATCCCTAGATTGAGCATAATCGTTAGTTTACTACATCCGTTATACAGTGTCAAAAAAGAAAGCTTATGGAAGCTGCCTAAAAATAATAACTGACAAATCTATAAAAAAGTCAAAAAGGACGGCGCTGACAGGCCGTCCTTTTTTGTCCCTGTATTTACTTTGGTGGACCTGTGGGAGGCACAACCTTCACCCAGCCGCCAGGACAGCTCTTAACGTATGGATAGTAACCTTCAGGTTTTGTGCAATAGTACCAGTAATTTTGTTCCTCCGGTTGTGGCGTCGCCTGAATATATGTCTGAGGCTGCTGCTCTATGATCACAGGCGGAGCCTCATAATACGAAGGCCCCCACCACCACGGATCCGGACCGACAAAGACACTTCCACCGACGAAGAATCGCCCATGGTGGTGTCCGTGGTGACCTTCATGGTGTCCGCCATGGTGGCCGTCCGCATAGACAGGGAGCGCGTTAACCATCACCACTGCCAGAATGACAACAAGGATGAGGACAATACCCTTTTTCATTTCCATCCTCCATTACATGAAACCCTCTATTTTCCTAAATTGTTTAAATCGCCCTTATCTCCCCTTACTCTATTTTACCCGATATGAGCAGTCAGTAGGTTACAATGGAATCAAGTCACAAAATTCCCAATTAATACAATAAGCACTTGAATTCATAAATACGGTGTCGTACCGGGGGCGTCCCCTTTTCTTCGTTATCTGGCAGGCAGGGTAACATATAATGTTGACATATTCCTGTAAATCAGCAAGAGAACATCCTGGTCTCGCCTGATCTTTGATATGACCGCCTCGTAATCAGTGGTGTTCTTTATTCTCTTCCTGTTGATTTCCACTATTATATCTTTACGCATCAAGGCATTTTCCGCAGCGCTCCCATCTTTGATATCCGACACGATCACCCCGTTTATCCGGTCCGGGACATTAAGTTCCTTCCTTAATTCAGGCCTGACATCTTGAACTCGCTCTCCGCTGAAAATATTATCGAGCATCCCTGAAGACGATTCCAAAGGCTTTTGTGTTTCCACCGGCATCTCAATAATTAAAGCTCTCACTGTTTCAGGCCTTCCGCTGCGCACAAGCTGTATCGCAACTTCCTTATTCGGGGGAGTGTCGGCAACCAGATTCCTGAGGCTCGACGGGTCTGTCACCTCTTTCCTTTCATACTGAATGATTATATCTCCTCTCTGAATTCCGGCTTTCTCGGCAGGACTTTTTTCTACTACGTCTCCCACGAGAGCGCCTTTCTGGTCCTTTAGCCAGAATTGCCTCGCGAGTTCAGGTGTCACTGCCTGGATGGAGACGCCCAGCCATCCCCTGATGATCTTGCCGTTACTGATGAGTTCTCTCATCACAACTTTTGCCATGCTGCTCGGAATAGCAAACCCGATTCCCTGGTATCCTCCTGACGTACTTAAGATAGCAGTGTTGATCCCTACTAGTTCACCCTTGACATTGACCAGAGGGCCTCCGGAATTCCCGGGATTTATCGGTGCGTCAGTCTGGATGAAATCCTCGTAATCCGCTATGCCTACATTGGCCCTGCCGGTAGCGCTAACAATCCCTGAAGTCACCGTCTGGTTCAAACCGTAGGGATTGCCGACCGCCAGTACAGCATCACCAACCTCCAACTTGTCCGAGTCACCCCATTTCAGGGACGGGAGATGCGTGGCCTCAATCTTGATCACAGCGAGGTCTCTATTCGGGTCTGTCCCTATCAGCTTTCCACTAAATTCTCTCTTGTCGGCAAGTTTTATTTTTATGTCGTCGGCATCCTTTATGACATGATCGTTCGTCAATATGTAACCATCGGCACCTACAATGACTCCCGAGCCGAGACTCGCCTGCCTGCATTGTCTCGGCTGCGCAAAGGGCCCGGACCCATTGCCCACGAACCGTCTGAACAACGGATCGTTTGAGAAAGAATTGACCGCTTTCCCTGATCTGATGGTTTTTGTAATCGACACACTCACAACTGCCGGCTTTACAACAGCTGCAATCTCCGCCTTCGCGCGGTTTACCCTGGAAAGCACGTCAATGGATTCCTGAGATATCACGGGCCTGTCAGCGTATGCTTGTATCCCGAAGCTTAAAACCACAACGATAGCCAACCACGTAATTAAGGCTATCGAAATTGTCTTATTTATTGCTATGGATTGATTCGATCTCGACACAGTGCTCTCCTGATCCCTGGTAATATTGTTATCGGGGAACTTTATAGAAGATTTAGCTGTAAATCTTGCCAGAGAGGATATCCGAGTAGTGTTAAGAAAAATCAGGGTTCACAGATCGGGAAAATTGAGAAGCCCTGCTAGGTCAGAAGTACACTACACCCTGCACCCAGAAGCGGTCGTTATGTTTCCTGCCTTCGCTGTCCATGTCCTTGCCGTACCATGAGAGTCCAGGTCTGAAATTTCTTCGCCGATTCTATATCCCAATGAAGTATAAGCAATGCCGGCCTGCAGTCCGGAGTAACCTATCGGCGCCTGCCTGCCGAGAGGTTTGTCGAGACGGTTACTCCCGGCAGATCATTTACCAGCAGAATGCCCCTTTCAAGTTTTCCCAGCTCAAGGGGTTTGCCGGCTTTGACTGCTTTACCCAGTATGCCCTGCACTACGCTTTCCCGAAGACGTTGATGCTCTCCTTCAACTTCCACTGCTTTGCCATCTTTTCCTGCTTCCGCTTTACCGATGATCACGTCTATCCTTACTATGCCGTCAACTATCTCCTGCTGTGGAATATATGCCTTGGCCAGAAAATAGCCTTTTTCTTTCAGATAGCTGGTGATTTTATCTGCGGCTTCTTCCAGTTCTCCAAAAGTAACTTCCCGGTTTGTGTAGCCCTTCACGATCTGCTGCAGTTCTGAATCGGGCACTGCAGGGAAATCCATGCTGAAGGTGAAACCCTTGACGAAAATCTTCGCTTCTTTTCGCTCTTTCATGGCAGGTTCCTGTGGAACAGGCATTTCCACCCGGGTTTTTCGGGCCGCTGCGGAGGCAATGCCTTTTGGATCTCTTGCAAAAGGCGACCAGCATCAGGGGGCGACTGCCCCCGCGCAGCCCCGCTTATGAGCATCGCCGCACATGCCGCTGCCATGAAGGTTTTAAGCATAGTGCTCCGGTGTTTTATCACTCTCTCCTTCTATCTATTTTCGTGTATGACGACAGCATTGATTTGCGCGCCGCTCGTCCCAAGTTTGTCCTCAGCTGCCAGTATGCCGATGGCGGAGATAAGCTTCTTGTCCGTTCCTCCTGTCGCTTTGCTTGCCGCGTCGTTGGCAGGCTGTATGCTCAGCGTATTACCGCTCTGGCTGACACTGTATTCAAGTACAACGCCGTCCGCAGTTGTTACAGAGAAGGTGGCGCTGCTGCCTCCAGCCGCGACCGTTACCGGCACAGCGGCTGTTATCGGCTCTGCAGCGACAGGCGCTTGTGTGAGGGACACAGACCCGCTCCCGGTATTAATGGCAAAGTTGCCTGAGGCTCTTGTCCCTTCATCTGTTGCCGTATAAATGGTCAATGCTCCAGTTGATGTTGCGCCCGTATTAGCCGCTGCACTGGCCGACCCTGAAGAAGGCGCAACCGCTACTGTGAGGGTCCCTCCCTGGTCAGAAATAGTCATATTGCCCATGCTTGCTCCGCCGACTGTAAGTTTGACAGACCCTGATGACAACGCGCCAGCACCTGTTCCACCAGAAGTAGTTCCACCAGAAGTAGTTCCACCAGAAGTAGTTCCACCAGAAGTAGTTCCACCAGAAGTAGTTCCGCCAGAAGTAGTTCCGCCAGAAGTAGTTCCGCCAGAAGTAGTTCCGCCAGAAGTAGTTCCGCCAGAAGTAGTTCCGCCAGAAGTAGTTCCGCCAGAAGTAGTTCCACCAGAAGTGGTGTTAACTGTAATCAATCCTCCGCTAAAACTCGTCTGGCCCGACCCGCTCGGCGCACCAGCCGCAGAAGAAATGGAGGTGGGGTTTTGTGTTGTAGTTGTCTGCTGCTGCGTTGTTTGTATGGTTGTTGTGGTTGATGTTACCACTGTAGGACCTACATTCGTCGTTGTGACCGGAAGAGCGTTGATGGTCAATGTCCCGTTAACAAAGGTGATCGTGTAGTTGCCGCTAGTCAGGCCGCCCGGTATGATGGTGTAGCTGCCGGCGCTGGCCGCGCCTTGAGAAGTGCCGCCATAGGTAAGTGAGCCGCCGAGCGCCGAAACGGTCTGATTATTGACAAAGCCTCTGTACCCCACCCCGTTGCCGCCGCTGTAAGCCGCGCCGCTTGCAGTCACTGATGCGTCATTAGCCGTCACCGTCAGCGGCGCAGGGTTGATCGTCAGCGTGCCGGTGCGCGTGCCTGTAAAGTCATAGCCCTGCTGGTCAGAATAGATGCTTATAGTGTAAGTCCCGGCATCCACGGCACCCTGTGCGTTGCCGCCGTAATACGTATGACCGCTCGTACCCGGGATACTACTGTTGCCGCCGCTGAAAGCCTGCCCGTTGTAAGTCAGGTTGCTGTTGTCTACGCTCGCGATAGTCGCAGAGGTCAGGAAACTGCGAAGCAGCGGATAAGTATCGCCATTATAGATACGCCATGTGTTGCCTGTACCGCCAATATCATCGATGCTCCAGCCGGAGAAACTGCTGCTTTGCATCATTTGCGCATTAGTCAGACCAATGACGCCAGAGCCACCGGCGCTGACAGTCATCCCTGATGTTGTGACATCCCAAAAACTGTTGCTGATGATGCTGCTGCTATATCCAACCAATCCGCCTATGTTGTCGTTGCTGCTTACAGTAGTTACCGCGCCCGCGCTGTAGGAATCGCTGATGCTGCCGGCAACATGGCGACCCACTAAACCGCCAACATTGTTACCATTCATACTTGAGGTGATACCGACCGGATTTACGATCGTGGGTAGATTGGCGTTACTATCGTTTAAAGCGAATCCCAGCAATCCGCCCAGGCTGTTGGCCGCGCTGCTGTCGGCCGTTACTGTACCCGTACTGTAGGAATTGCTGATGCTACTGCTGCCGCCGTTGTTCCAGCCCACCAGACCGCCGACATTGTTGCCGCCTGTGCTGTCGGTTATGTTTATAGTGCCTACGCTACTTGACGAACTGCCAATTCTGGAACCGGAAGAATTGAATCCAACTAAACCGCCTACACTGTTGCCGCCGCCGCTGCTGCTGCTGCTGGTGCTTACCATACTTGCGCTGTAAGAATTACTTATGCTTCCGTTATAATTCCAGCCCACCAGACCGGCGACATTGTTGCCGCCCGTAGCACTCGTAACACTAACAGTACCCACATTAAGGGATGAAGCGCCGTTAAAGGTGGCATTGGAAAAATCGAATCCCACCAACCCGCCTATACTGTTACCGCCGCCAGTGGCGGTTACCGAGCCTGTGCTGTAGGAATTGCTGATGCTGGCGCTGTTGCCGAGATTCCAGCCCACCAGACCGCCGACATTGTCGCCGCCAGTGACGCTGGTGACGCTGGCAGTACTTACGCTAAAAGCTGAAGCGCCGCTAACGGTGGCGCCGGAATAATCGAACCCTGTTAACGCACCTACGCTGTTACCGCCGCCGCTGTCGGTTACCGCATCTGTGCTGTAGGAGCCGCTGATGCTGCCACCGTCATTCAAGCCCACCAGCCCGCCGACATTGTTGCCGCCAGTGGCGCCGGTAATGCTTACAGTATTGTAACTGAAGGACGAAGGACCGGTAACGGTTTCACCGCTCCAGCTTTCATTCAACAATGTGCCTGCGTTGTTGCCGCCGCCGCTGGCGCTTACTGCGCCTGTACTGTAGGAACCGCTTATGCTGCCCGAGTTGTAGCCTGCGAGCCCACCTGCGAACACTATGTAACCACTGTTGCCGCCGGCGTTTACCACGCTTGAGCTGTTGGAATTTGTGATACTTGCGCTGGTACTGGTGCTCGCATTGCGGCCCACCAACCCGCCGACATTGTCAGCATTTGCATTTCCGGTGATGCTTGAAAAACCAAGCGCACCAGGGTCTATGAGTAAATTGGTGATAGTGCCATTGCCATTATTGGTATTATTGAATCCAACAGCACCGCCCAGACTGTTGGCAGCGCCGCCGCTGGTGCTTACAGCACCTGCACTGTTGGAATTACTTATGTTGCCGCCCTGATTCCAACCTACCAGTCCGCCAACATTGTTGCCTGCCGTACTGTTACCGATGCTTACAGCACCTCCTATAGTTCCACCGCTACTTAAAGTACCTACGCCAAAGACTGCATTGCTAACTGAGGAATTATTGGAAAAACTGAATCCTGCCAACCCACCTACATTATTGCCGCCGCCCCCAGTGGCGCTTACAGCACCTGTACTGTTGGAATTACTTATGTTGCCGCCCTGATTCCAGCCCACCAGTCCGCCCACATTGCTGCCTCCAGTAGCGTTGGTGATGTTTGCCGCAGCTACGATGAAATATGAATTGCTAACTGGGGAATTGGAAAAACTGAATCCTGCCAACCCGCCTACGTTATTGCCGCCGCCGCTGGCGCTTATCGTGCTTGAACTGTTGGAATTATTTATGCTGCCGCCGTTGTTCCAGCCAACCAGCCCGCCGACATTGTCTCCGCCCGTAACGCTGGTGATGTTTGCTGTAGATACGTAGAAGGATGAATTGCTAAGTGGGGCATTGGAAAAACTGAATCCCGCCAACCCGCCTACATTGTTGCCGCCGCCGGTGGCGTTCACCGAACCTGTACTGTAGGACGAGCTAATGCTGCCGGAGTTGTAGCCTACAAGTCCGCCTGCATTGTTGCCTCCGGCGGCGCTAGAAACTGTCAACGTAGAATTTTCCATGAATGATATGCTTCCGCTAAGACCGGCAATGCTTGATCCCACAGCCGCGCCCACGCTGTTGCCGCCGCCTGTAGTGCTTACCGTGCTTGAACTGGAGGAACCCCTGATGCTGCCTTTGTTATATCCCACCAAACCGCCTACGCTGTTGCCGCCACCACTGTTGACAGTACTGACCGCCCCAGTGCTGTTTGTATTGCTGATGCTGCCGCTGCTGTCATTGAATCCCACCAGTCCACCTACGTAGTACCCGCCGCTGTCGCCGCTGTCACCGTTGGCGCTTACCGTGCTTGTACTATAAGAGTTGATGATGCCGCCATTGTTATATCCCGCCAGTCCACCTATGCTCCCGGACTGGTTTATGTTTGTCGCGCTTACTGCCCCTGTACTATATGAATTGCTGATGGTGCCGGTGTTAAACCCTGCCAGTCCGCCTACAGAATTCAGACCGGTTATATTCACGTTCGTCAGCCCCACATTACTAATAGTTCCAACATTCCATCCAGAAAAGCCGACATAGCTGGTGGCTGGCAGATTGATAGTTAGATTGGAGATGGTGTTGCCGAGACCATCAAAGACACCTGTAAATGGAGTCGCGGTGCCTATCGGCACAAACCCAGCTGAGCTGTTCCATGTCGATGTCGCGCTTGCGTCAATGTTGACGCCCAGTGCGTAATACCCTGAGAGATTGCCCTGCATGCCCTGCAAGTCTGCGCCGGTAGTGCTGCCAGCTGCGCCCAGGCTGTTGATGACGGTGTAAGAATTGCCATTGATCGTGAGGAAGCCCGTGCCTGAACGGCCTGGGAAATTAACCTGTCCCATGAAGCTGCCATTGGAGTTGAATCCGACATTTACATTGTGGCTTCCTGGTTCGAGATCGAGGCTTGCTGTGCCGCCGGCAGTCATGACAGCATTGATGTCCACATCGTTGGTTGCAGTAAGAGTGAGCTTGTTGGCATTCCATGCCACATTAGCATTGACGTCGATGTCGCCAAGATCGCTGCCGTTGGCCGTGCCCGAGGTCTGTATACTGATGTTGCCGCTGCCGAGAGCGGATTGCAGCGTGCTGGCTCCGATGCCGCTGGTGGTTTGCCCGGCACTGCCGGAGACGATAGTGAAATTGGTTGGGTCGATCAGCCATGTCCCGTTCTTGCCGTAAGGCGCAAGCGTAGTGATACGGGCGTTATCCGCAATGTTTACCGTTGCCGCCGAGGTCTCTATAGACCCACCGTCGCCACCGTTGGGCGCCGAGGCATCCAGCGTGCCGCTTACTTTCACAGCACCGTTCTGCATATCAGCCATGAGCATGATGACGCCATTTTTGTTACCTATAGTCTGTGCTTGTATCACACCTTCATTGTTCACCACAGCGCTCGACAGGCTGTCCGCTGCCTTCGCACTCATGATCACCTGTCCGCCGTCCGCCTCCACCAGGTTCTTGTTCTTAATAAGGGCATTCACCGTTCCCTGATTCACAGTGAAGTTGATGAGACCGTCTCCATTAAAGTCGAGGCTTACTTTGTCCCCAGCTGCTATAGCAACAGTGCCCATCCTTGCACTTATGATCCCTTTGTTTATCACCTGGGGCGCAAGGAGTGCGATATAGCCGGCGTCATTTGCCGTGATATTCCCTCTATTAACTATTCTGCCGGCGCCGCCTGCATTGTAAAAATTGTAATCACCGTTCATAAAATCGCTGTCATTCAGATTTAATGTGGATGCCACAAGGCCCCCTACATTCACGCTTGCCGACCGTCCGAAAATTATGCCCGCGGGGTTCAGCAGAAAGACCTGCCCGTTAGCGGTCATTTTTCCATAAATGGATGACGGATCGCCCGACAAAACTCGGTTCAGGGCTATGGAAGAACTGTTTGGCTGGTTAAAACTGACCCATGCGTTTTGACCTATGTTGAAAGTCTGCCAATTGATCGCAGCCTTCTGGCTGGATTGGTTGATATTCATCGTACTGCCGCTTGTGTTGATGGATGCAGAACCGGCAGCCACCTGCCCGCCTGTGGGCAGTGCGTTAGGCGCAGTGGGTGCTGCAAACGCGGGAACCACCATGCTTAAAATTATGAAGGATGCTACTGTCGACCGCCAGAGGGAACGGGCTGTCCGTCTCAGCGCAAAATGACATCGTTGCATAGCTTTCCAGAGGTATTCCTTCACTTTTATCAAAGTTTTCATGAAGTTCCCTCCTAAAAAAGTCTTGCTCCGACCCCTAAAATCTTTCTCAAGTCTGCATATGCATACCTAACCCTAGATACAGGATAAAAATTATCTTGTTTAATGTCAAGAAAAATGTTGAAAGTCTCAAGTTGACGCCAGCCTTCTGACTGGATGTGGAAGTCTGCATTCTCTCCTCCATATTTCCGCATCGTTCAGAAATATTGGAAAATAGATGCATCTATATAATTATTATAGCACCCTGTTTCAGTGTGTAAATAAACTATACGGGTTGACAAGGGATGCTTTTGGTGATACCTTGTAATCAAGAACGGTTCCTGATAAGCCATGAAGAAAAGCGGCATGACCTATGAAGACATCAAAAGGAAGCTGCTGGAGACCCTCAAAAAGAACAACCTCAAACTTACCCGTCAGAGACTGGAAATTATTGAGGTCCTCTCCAGCTAATGACGATTTCGTACAGGCCGGTATGCTATATCGCAAAGTCATGACAGAGAAGGACCGTGAGCATCTCAAAGGAGGAGTAAAATAATGACAGGCTATGTTGGTCCTATTGAGAAAGTAACATTAAATAACGGCTATTTCCGTCAAGTTTTGTTCACAGGCAAATACAGCCAGCTTGTGGTAATGTGTTTGCAGCCCAATGAGGAAATTGGCAACGAAGTACACCCAAGCGTTGACCAGTTCTTCCGTATCGAAGAGGGTAATGCCAGATTCGTCTTCAATGACAAGGAGGAACATATTGTGGGTGATGGTGACGCTGTTGTTGTGCCTGCCGGCACATTTCACAACGTGATTAACACATCTTCGGCCAAACCGCTCAGGCTATACACAGTTTATAGTCCTCCCAATCATCCTGATGGCACAGTGCATAAGACGAAAGCCGAAGCAGATGCTGCTGAGGCTGCGGAACATCACTAACGGGTATGAATAATTTTAGGCGGCAGGGAACTCCAGTGATAATCATATCTCAGATCGGAAGCTGGTCTTAAATAAGGAAAGGAGAAGGGCAACCGAATACGCCCTTCTCCTTTCCCTCTATCATAAGTCTATTTACTGTCGTGCTGCATATTTCCTTTTCTTTCCATACCTCCGCCCATGCGATGACCATGACAGCCGCACCGCTTGTGGCCTCCATCCATTAGAAAATGCATCACCATAAAGCTGAATTTCTTTTTCTGCTCCGCATTCAGATTGGACTTGATCTCTTCCATTGCCTTGATATGCATCATTTTCATTTCAGTCCTGAGCCCCTCTATCTTCTTCACCGCAGACTCTGCAGCAGCCATATCAACCGGATCTTTCGATAGAATCTCCATTAGTTCAATCTTTGCCACCTTGATATCGGCCACTTTCCGTATCATTTCCTTCTCGGTCTTCAAATGAATCGCCCGGATCGCTTCCCTCTGCTTGTCGTCAAGTCCGAGTTTCCTGAACATGAACATATGCGAATGCTCGCCACCGCACTCTCTGCCATATGCGGACATATGCCCCGGCATACCGCCATCTTTCTTTTCCTCAGCATGCGAAGCACCTGAAATCCCCATAATCAATAGCAGTGCCATAAACATCACGGTCAATTTTCTCATGTTTCCCCTCCAGATTATTGAATACTGTCCACTGACAGTTTGATTGCATTAGTTAAGGTCGGTGGGAACTGACAAATGGTTACAAGGGGCAAGGCAAGGGGGCAAGATTTTAATTGTAACCTTCCGGGTCCTCAAGTGGACTATGTAACTGGAACAGTTTGTTGACACATAAGTTTAATACCATGGGTCGGTTATAATCGGCTGGATGTTTCGTGGAAAGGAGCATTAAAAATGAAAAAATTTGTTCTTCCAGTACTTGTTATTGTCCTGGGCGTGCTGTTAGTAAGCGTACCGGTGCAGGCACATGATCGATTCGTCTTCAGCGGAGGTGTCTGGGTTGGTCCGGGTCCGTGGTGGGGTCCACCTTATCCTTATTATGGTCCCAATCCATATTATTATCCATACCCACCTGTGGTCATCCAGCAGCAGCCGCAGACATATATCCAGCCGGCCCCGCAGCAGGCTGAAGAGCAAGACTACTGGTATTACTGTTCAAATCCACAGGGATACTATCCGTATGTGAAAAAGTGTCCTAATGGCTGGCTCAAGGTTGTACCTTCAGCCCCACCAGACGAAGGGCGGTGAGAATATGATAAAGCGCGGATATGGAACTTTTTTATCTCTTTTGTTAATAGTATTGATGGCGGGAGGATGTGCGACCGTTCCCACCGGTCCAAGTGTAATGGCATTGCCGGCCCCTGGAAAGTCCTTTGAACAGTTCCAGATGGAGAATGCCTACTGCAAGCAATGGGCTTCCCAGCAGATCGGTCAAAGTCCCGGCGAGGCCTCGACTAATAGCACCGTTACAGGTGCAGCAGTCGGCACTCTCATCGGTGCAGGACTGGGCGCAGCAATCGGTGCTGCTGGAGGCCATGCCGGCACAGGCGCAGCAATTGGCGCAGGAAGCGGACTTCTTGTCGGAACAGCCACAGGTGCCAGTGCGGGCCAGGCTTCAGGCTATGAGGCCCAGCGCCGGTACGATAACGCATATATGCAGTGCATGTATGCCAAAGGGAACCAGATTCCCGGCTCGGCGGCTCCTGCTCGTCATATCAGGAGGACCCCGCCTCCACCGCCTCCTGCTGATTACGGCTCTGGACCGCCGGTATACAATACGCCTCTGCCTCCTCCGGATTTTCATTCTGCACCTCCGGACTACTAGACTCCGCCGTTTACGGGTCATTAAAGCAGGGTTATATCTGGTTGCAAAGGGGTCCCGAATTCCAGGGACCCCTTATTTTTGCGGCTGTTCTCTTTCGTGGTTAATGTGCCGAATCATTTTTAAACTTTTTTCAACCGTAAACTGCAGTTCTACAGGCGGATTTTCAAGATGCCCCGTAAATCCAATTAGCACGTAGTGATGTCATTGATTTAAAAGAAAAAGGCCAGAGTGATTTTCCGGACTCTTCAAAAACTGCTCACATTGATTTTATTGAAAAAAAAAATAGGCACGAGGGGTTTCGAACCCATGACCATACCTTGCAAACCCTTTATTTAAGCCATTTTATTTCTTATTTCCCCGACTTACTCACGTCACGCTCACGTCGCCCAGTTCAGAACTGATGTTGCATTAATTGAATAGGAGGTATAGAATAACCTATATATGAAGGCCGAACCTTTTTATACTTATAAAAGGCTTTATGAGAACGGCGATGTTGTCGAGATTAAGATATGGAAGGTAACTGCAACCACGGACAAGCCGCATGGCTTTAAATACTCTTTAGCTTTTGTCCGGGAAGGCAAAAGAATTGTCGGTTATGATAATGCGGAGCGTAAGGGTGACCATAGGCATTACAAAGAAAAGGAGTATCCGTATTCCTTCAGGAACACGGATGAACTGATAAACGATTTCTTCAGTGATGTGAGGAGGGCAAAAGAATGAGAGTTAAAAATATACGTCTTGAAATCCAGGATGAAGACGAGTTTATTTCGGAGATAAAGCGGGACCTGAAAAAAATTGCAAAGGGTGAGGACGTAAAAAACAGATCAACCCTTTCTTTTGAATCACTTAAGGCTATGAGGATGTTTATTACCGATGAGCGGCTGAAAATTCTCAAGGTTGTCAGGAAATATCATCCTGAATCGATCTATGCGCTTGCCAAGATATTAAAGAGAGATACGAAGAACGTATCTGACGATGTTCATTACCTCTCTGAACTCGGATTACTTGATATAAAAGAATCAAAGGACGGCAGAAAAAAGACAACCCCTGTAGTTAATTACCAGAAAATTATGGTTGAAATACCGGTATAGTGTGCTACCGCCATCACGTCCTTGCCGGAACTGATGACATCCCTATTAGGCATAAGAGAAAACTTCCTCTGTGACCATATGAAGCCTTATTACCTTTGGAACGTCTTGCTCTGCCTCAAAATGACATTTCAGGGCATCCTTTATATTATTTTTCAGTTCGCTTTTATTGGAAAAAAAGAATAGGCACGAGGGGTTTCGAACCCCTGACCCCTACCGTGTCAAGGTAGTGCTCTCCCACTGAGCTACGCGCCTGAATAAGTGCAGGGTTTTAATTTAACTAAAACAAACATGTTTTTTCAAGGAGAATTCAATTTCGGGTCAGCTTTTGAGCAATGGCGCGGGCGAAATCTGAAAGCGTCTCGTCGCGCGCGCCGAAGATTGCATAGCTCTCCCATTCCCGGGACCGCTCCAGCACGGTTTCCCTGCCCTCCACCGCTTCGACGGATTTCCCGTAGCCGAGTATGCCGGCGGCAAGGTCGCTGCTCGAAATGTCCTTGCTCACAGTGCCTCCGGCGTAATATATAGGCAACAGTATGAGATGATCGTCCGGCCTGAGATTCTGAGCAAATGCCTCTATATACTCTGCCTTCATCATCCGTGTGGGAGCATATCCGTGGGGCTGGAATATATAGCAGATACGCTTGCGTACTTTCTGCACAGTGCTCATAAAAGACGCTATTTTATGCGGATTATGTGCGTAATCATCAATAACAAGACGCCTTCCATCATCCAGGTGAATGTCAAACCGCCGCTCGATGCCGCTGAATTCGGCAAGTGCACCCGCAATATCCCGGTCGGGGATACCCATTTCCCTGAGCATTGCTATGCAGGAAAGGGCGTTGTATAGATTATATTTGCCCGGAATAGAAAGGCTGAAACGGGTCCGGTTAAGGGAAAATAAGGTGCCGAAAGGCTGCAAGTCAACTGCTTCGGCACGGTATGTGGAAACAGCATCGATGGAAAAGAGTGCCTTGTGCCTCAAAGGAATTTTTTTCAAATGGGGATCGTCAGCGTTTATGACAATCATCCCTGAGGTGTTTTCACCAAGAGTTTCAAACATAGCTGAGGTCTTGTCTATGGAATGGTGGTCAAGATCCAGGTTTAATATTATCGAATGCTCCGGCTTATAGTTTATGATAGTTCCGTCAGATTCGCAGGCCTCAATTACAAGCTGTTGCGACTCCCCGGCAACAGCATTGCCCGGGTTATGATCAGTCCTGAACTGTTTCACCCTGCCCCCGCCTATGAAATTAGGTCTCATCCCGAGTTTCTGCATAATAAAGGCGAGCATCCCTGCAGCAGTAGATTTTCCGCTGGTGCCTGCAACCGCTATGGTCCTGAAATCCGACACTATCTGAGCAAGATATTCCGGCCTCGTCTTCATCGGGATCCCGAGGCTTTTGGCTTTCAGCACTTCAGGCTGATCAGCTTCAACGGCTGTGCTGAAGACAGCAAGATCAAATGAGCTGTCAATGCCGTTGCCGTCCTGCGGCACAATGGTGATATTTTTTGCTTTCAGGAGTTGATAGACCGGATGTGCCGGATTGCTGTCAAACGACCTGTCAGAGCCGACTACCAAATTTCCTTTATCAGCCATGAAGCTAGCAATCGCGGAAACGCCGCTGCCGCCGATACCGGAAAAGAATATTTTTAAAAGCCCGTTCTGCATCGTTAATTATAACAATAATATTGTAGAATAATTGATATGTACGGCTATACAGGCAAGAGTTTACGCATCAATCTTACGACCAAGGAAATATCTGTATACAACACCCCGCCGGCCCTCTGTGACGAATTCCTTGGCGGCAGGGGCATGGGAGTCGCTATGATCGCCGACCGGATAACTCAACCCTGGGATTCTCCTGAAATGCCCCTGATCTTTGCCACCGGCCCTCTTGTAGGCACCGCTTCGCCGACATCCGGCCGGATGTCGGTTATTTCGCGGTCTCCGCTCACCGGCACCGTATTCGACTGTTCGGTAGGCGGGCGGTTCGGCACAGAACTTAAAAAAGCCGGATTCGATGTCCTTGAGATAACAGGCTCCGCTGAAAAATGGACGCTGCTCAATATACGGAATGACCGCATCGAGATTGAAGATGCCTCCCGACTGGCAGGCCGGAACACATCGGCCATCGGCGAAAAAATAGGAGGCAAGGGATCACATGCCGCAATCGGAGTCGCCGGTGAAAAACAGGTCAGGTTTGCCTCGATTATCTTCGACGGCCACTACTGCGCAGGACGCGGCGGCCTCGGTGCGGTGATGGGCGCTAAAAAGTTGAAGGCGATAACAGTTAACGGTGAAGGGAGAGTCCCTGTTGCAGATGAAGAAGGACTGAAGCACGCCCGTGAAGACATAATGAGGCTTTTAAGGACAGCACCCGCTATATTTGGAGAATTCGGCCTGTCGGAATTCGGCACCGCAGCCCTCGTTGATCTCATACACGCAAGGAGAATGGAGCCTACCGAGAATTTCAAAAAAACAGTTTTCCCGCATGCTTCAAATTATTCCGGGTACGCTATGAAAACCCGTTACAATGCGAAAAAAACCGGATGCGCGGGATGCCCTATTCTCTGCAAAAAGGTGGGCTCGGGTGGAGAGGTCATCCCCGAATATGAAACCGTCTCGCATTTTGGCGCCCTGAACGGCTGCGGAGACATGGCAAGCATTGTCGAGGCAAACCGCATTTGCAATGAATACGGCATAGACGCTATTACCGCTGCATCCACAATTGCCTGTTACGCAGAAATTCACAATAAGCGGCTGGCCCCGCAAGAAATGCTCGATTTGCTTTTGCGCATAGCCGCCAGGGAACCCGGCATCGGCGACGCGCTCGCTGAAGGCTCAATGCGGTATGCCGCCTCAATGGGCCGTCCGGACCTGAGCATGTCGGTAAAAGGTCTCGAACTTCCCGCTTATGACCCACGGGGAGCATACGGCATGGCCCTGGCATATGCGACGTCGAACAGGGGAGGATGCCACCTCAGGGCATATCCCATCAGCCACGAGATATTGAGGAAACCGGTTGCAACAGACAGGTTCTCTTTTGAAGGCAAGGCGCGCATTATCGCCATAGCCGAAGACCTGAACGCTGTCGTTGATTCTCTCACTGCATGCAAATTTGTTTTTTTTGCAGCCAGCCTCGAAGAATATGCAAAAGCTGTCACCGCGGTTACCGGCAGGGAGCATACTGTGCAGTCACTTATGCAAGCCGGTAAACGCATATGGGACCTCGAACATGAATTAAACAAACGGAACGGTTTCAATGAAACACACGACGATCTGCCCCGGCGTTTTTTCACCGAGGATGGCAGTTCAAGTCCTAATGTTTCAATATCGCGTATTGACCGTGATGCGTTCCTGAAAGCGAGAGAACGCTATTACAGGATAAGGGGGTACAGAGCCGGCAAGCCCGTAAGCTGACAAGCAGTGCCATGGAAAAACTTATATCTAAATACGTGGACAAAATGGAATGGCAGGGTCTGGCCCGTAAAGCTGATATCACGTTCCTGGCACTCGATGATGAAGTGGTATCGAACAGGGCATTGGACAACGAGACCTTGCTGCTGTCCAAACTCTTTTCGCTTATGAACATCAATGTCGTCCTCTTTGCCGAGCCCTCTGAACCTTACAGAAGTATCATACGGGAAATCACACAGCATGATGCCCTGTGCCGGACAGAGGCCAAACTGGTCCCAATGGATTGCGAGACCCGGACTTTTTTTCATGATATTCCGATAGTGAATGATTTTTCAGCCGAAGCCATTGCCTCTGCGCTCTCACGCCGGAAAGCGGCAATCATCAAAGACAGGGGAATTGTGACCTATGGGGTTGTCACTCCGGAACAGGCGTTTGTTTCATTCAGTTCCACCTGCTTTTCAACGTTCGTAAAATATTTCTACGACAGTCTTGTCTATTGCGAAAGGTGCTTTGCAGGGAAGCTGCCCCTCGATGAAAGGTCCGCGGAATCTTTCAGAAGTATCGCATTAAACGCCCGGTTGCTTCAGCCTGCCGTCTCAAATGTTTCGCTCGCTCCAGGACCGCCGTCAGACAACGATGATATCATTGCAATGATCTCGGAAGCAGGCAGGGCAGTGGTTGAGCACAAGCTTGTAGACTCTTTTTTCGGCAATATCTCGTATACCTGCAATAATACAATCTATATAAGCGAGACAGGCAGTTCCCTGGACGAACTCGAATGCTGCATTGATGCCGTGCCCCTGGAAGGCACATCTTCGGTCGGCATCACCGCGTCGTCAGAATTGTCGGCCCATAAGAATATTTATTATGAAACTGGATACTGCGCTGTTTTGCACGGCCACCCCAAATTCTCCGTTATCATGTCGATGCTTTGCAGCAAAGAAGGCTGTGACAGGTCTATGTGCCATAAGTTGTGCAAAGAAAAACGCTATATCTCGGGAACGCCTATTGTTTCAGGGGAAATAGGCACGGGGAAATACGGTCTGATGCATACCGTGCCGGCTGCAATAAAAGAAGGCAAAGGCGCCATTGTTTACGGACACGGCGTTTTCACCGCCGGAGAGGTAAATTTTCAAAAACCCTTCTCCATGCTCATGGACATAGAAAATACGTGCAAACGCGAATATTTCGAGGCCATGAAGACCTGCCTCGCGTTGTAGACAATGCCTTTTGGTGGTATCATTATATCAACTGTCTGAATACTGCCGGGGGGACCGTGCCATGAGAAAGTTATTTTTTGTCACTGCCGTTATCATATTATTTTCGGGATTTCCTTGTTACGCAGCAATGTTCGATGACCTGATGAAAGGCCTCGGCGCGCCGGAACCGGCAAAACAGGGGCCGGATAATGCGACTACAGTGAAAGGGCTTAAGGACGCTCTTTCGGTCGGAACAAAAAAAGCCGTCAGCTCGGTTTCAAAGGTCAACGGCTATTTCGGAAACCTCGCCATCAAAATACTCTTGCCCGACGACCTGCAAAGAGTGGCCGATGTCCTCGGAAAGTTAGGCTATCAAAAACAGGTTGACGACTTCGTTCTAAGCATGAACCGGGCAGCAGAAAAGGCCGCTCCAAAAGCCACGGCCATATTCACGAATGCGATAAAAGAAATGAGCTTCGACGACGCGAGAAAGATACTCACCGGCGGCGACACGGCTGCCACAGAATATTTCAAGTCGAAAACTCACCAGAAACTCTATGATGAATTCAAGCCGGACGTGTCGAAGAGTATGGACCAGGTCGGCGTCACTCATGCATACAAGGAGATGATGGGGAAATATGCGTCGTCCATCCCGTTTGTAAAACAGGAATCATTAGACCTCGACCACTATGTGACCAATAAGAGCCTGGACGGTCTATTTACGATGGTGGGGCAGGAGGAGAAAAAAATCCGGACCGATCCCGCTGCCAGAGTCACCGATGCCCTGAAGAAGGTGTTTGGAAAGTAGTACCGTTAAGTGAAAGAGTTCTTATCTGAGAGGAGATAACTTGCCACAAAAATGAGATTAAAGATGGATTCTTTTTTCCAACTTTCATCCCGTCTGAACAGTCCCATATGTAGTGCACCTATACATTCCGTTAATGCAAATAACTGTGATAATCCCCAGACTCGAACTTCACCTGATAACAACGCACTGTGGTCATTCTGACTCAGCAATAATTACCGTTTCTAATCCTCGCACCAGGGCCACTATTCAATTTGTGGTGTCCATGTAGAAGTCTCATTGCAGGGGGGCGGAGGAATTCTGCCACACCGTCTTGCTGAGATTCGTTTGCTTTATTGCATTGCCCTGCTACAATTAAAATATAATCCTGAATTTGAATTTGCCCATCGGATGGGGCCACTCCCGGAGGTGAACCATGTTCAAGAAGGCGAAACGTATAAGTAAGTCGCGACCATGGATGTACGCGTTGCTGCTCGCAACAACATCCGTGGCAGCTGGTGTAATTATAGGAAGTGCCTCCTACAATTGTTTTGGAGCCAGCACCGCGCAATCCTTTCAACAGCTGATGGATGAGGCGATGACATTGATGGATCGAGGAATGGAAAACGCCCCCATGACTGGCGATCCCGACCATGACTTTGCTGCCATGATGATTCCTCACCACCAGGGGGCCGTCGATATGGCAAAGGCGGAATTGCTTTACGGCAAGGATCCTGTCCTGCGGCGACTGGCTCAGGAAATAATCGTGACCCAGGAGCAGGAAATCGAGGTGATGCGCCTGCGTTTGAAACAGTTCAAAGCCCAGTGAGGGGCAATATATCCAAGGAGGTATATCATGTCTTTTAGCGTACAACAGAAGATAATCACACTTGCGCTTGCTTTGCTGCTTGCCGCTTCGGCAAATGCCGGCCAAGCGCCCAACCGCGCCAGCGCGCCAGACATTGCGATCTCTTCACGTGACCGCGTCTATCTCTCCGACCAGACCTCGAACACGGTCTCGGTCGTCGATCCGGCCACGGAGAAACTGCTGGGGGTGATCCGTCTGGGCGACCCGACCCCAGGCAACCTGAGCCCGCTCTACACGGGCCAACTCCTCGTCCACGGCATGGGGTTCTCACCGGATCATCGCACGCTAGTTGTGGTCTCGGTTGGCTCTAACTCAGTGGCTTTCATCGATACACAAACCAATCGCGTCAAACACATTGCCTATGTCGGGCGCGCCCCGCATGAGGCCTTTTTTACGCCAGATGGTAAGGAGGTATGGGTAACGGTTCGGGGGGAGGACTTCGTTCAGGTGCTCGATGGGAAGACCTATCGACCCACGCGTCGCATCAAGGTGCCAAATGGACCGGGCATGACAATCTTCTCTCCTGATGGCAAATATGGCTACGTCTGTTCGAGTTTCACGCCGGAGACGGTTGTGATCGAAACCAAGACCCACCGGATCGTTGGCCGGGTGAAGCAGGCATCGCCTTTCTGCCCGGATATCGCTGCTACCCCGGACGGCAAACAGGTGTGGTTTACTCTCAAGGACATCGGGAAGACCCAGATGTTCAATGCAAAGCCGCCTTTTGCCACCATAGCCGTGCTGGACACGGGTCCCATCACCAACCACGTTAATATTGTGCGGAACGCCAACGGCCAATTCGCCTACGTCACCGTCGGCGGGCTCAACGAGGTCAAGGTCTTCACTACCACCTCCCACCCGGAGCTCGTCGCCACGATTCCGACCGGCGAACTGCCTCACGGGCTCTGGCCCTCAGGCGACGGGACGCGGATCTACGTCGGCCTTGAGAACGCTGACGCGGTGACGGCTGTCGATACCCTGAGCAACAAGGTTGTTGCTACAATTAGTTCCGGCCAATCGCCTCAAGGGATGGTCTATATCCCTAACGCTGTTCCCCGTGGTGACGGCACTGAAAACCTCTCGCCAATCGGCAGCTCCGGTGAAGCAGTTCATCTGACCTTGGTCTCAGTCGGGACAGGAAAAGCGGAGACCACCGTGGCGGTGAATAACCAGGGACTGGTCGACCTGCTGGAGGCGGCGGTTACCGGCCTCGAAGCGAAGAAGCCCTATTTGCTGGCGCTAGCCAACAATGCCGATGGATCAGGCCCTCTGGAGCCGATGGCGAAGTTCATGACCAATCCAGCCGGAGCTGCGATCGTCGTTACGGTTGGACCGCTGCGCAAAGCGGTGCAGGGCAACGAGGGTGGTCAGAGCCGTTTCCTGGTGATTGTGCCCTTAAACGAAGACAAGCCCGGTGCCCCGGTTCAGGTGCAGCGTTGAAATGGACCTGAGTTCCACCGTATCTTACCAGTTCGACGCATAACAACAGCATGCAGCTTAGGTGCTTCGCGCCGCAGCTGCATGCTGGGCGTTACTTACTACACGAACCCTTGACAGACCGTGTCGGCACCTAACATTTGTTTCCAAAAGAATCTCTCGCCTGTGGTGGAAAAACGACAGTGCGGCTTTCAGGAAGGAGTTAAAAAAAATTATCCGGCGCCTCTGCCGGATCTTTTTTGACCATATTACGGGATGAAATTTGCGTTTACGTCAAACGACTGTCCGGCGCAACCTTCCTTCCTGAAGTCATTCCTGTCAGTTTTCTGCCGTGAGTGAAAGATTTTCCCAGAAACAATTGACAATGAGCGGACGATTCTTCAAAGCCTTCGTACACAAGAACACCGGCTTCAGATGCAAAGCGAGCCTTAGCATAAGCGATCGAGAAAATTCACGCAGTCGGCGAGGGCTCATGCCTCACTGCGACAAACACGCCGCTTTTGTCAGACTGCAAGCCGTTGTTAGGCCTCTCAGCACCCGAAAGCTTTTGCTAAAACTAATATTGTTTTTTCTCCCTTATCTTCTGCCCTCGATCTCTTTGTTAAAAAAGCTTTCCCTTCTTTTTCCAGAAAGTATTTGAAGAGCGAGCATCGCGGGCTCATCCGTACCTGGTAATCCGCACGCGGCTCGGTAATGCCTGCGCTTGTTTCCGTGTTGTCCATGCCCGTTACTGCTCCTTTATTTTTTATATCAGCATGGCATTACTGGGGCGTGTCCGGCAGCTTACATTGCCACTCACTGCTGGACTATCCGCATCATAAAAACGTAACAGCTTATCGTTCCATTCTTTTGCGTACTCAACACCGATACGTCTACTTCTTTTTATCCGCAGTCGTATTCGGGAACCGGATAGAAGATACAATCTGTCGCCGCATAGATCCATGCTATGGTAAGATCGGGTGATTTTGAGAGCGCGCGTGAGTTTGCCCGGGCCGGAAAGATCAGCTTGCCACTCATCGAGAGGTTCGGCCGCACGGATGAGCACGGCCTGTGCTTTGCCAGTTTTACCCGCGACAATATTGAACATGTTGTACATTCCGTAGATGAGGTAGACGTACGCATGACCAGCAGGGCCGAACATGACCTCGGTCCGTTTTGTCCTTCCCTTTGAGGAGTGGGAAGCAAGGTCATTGGGGCCGAGATATGCTTCAGTTTCTACGATGCGCGCCCGGTACTCCTTGCCCCGAACACGATGCACGAGAATTGTTCCGATCAAAGAGCGCGCAAGCTTGATCGCGTCTTGATGAAAAAATGACCGGCCGAGCTTTTTCATAGCACTGTTATCTTACCATCAAACCAGAATGTTGATTACATAACTTCAATCTTCTGTCTGTGAGCTATAGTACGACCGGAAAGCATTATACCTGGTGAAATTTGAAAATCGAGATTAGTCGGTGTTACCAGTATCCATTGTCGAAGATGTCGGCTAATTTCTTTTGAGACCATTTTCGATGAAGATTTCTTCCGACATTTCACACGGAGACAAATCTAATCCCGCTCCCCACCAAATGCGAGAGCTCATTCCGAGGCATATCAGATGCGTAAAGTTATGTCCCGTAATTCTCAGGTATAAAAAAATAAGGCCGGTCTCAAGTACTGCGAGGATCTGAAGGAGAGGTTAACACTGTTGATCGGCATGGAAATTTGACAAGGTGACCTTTAATGGATGACCCACCATCCGTGTCCAATTATGACCCACCTTTGAAACTCCTCCGTGAAGGAGACTCTTCACGCTCTTTTCAAACGGCTGCCGGAAGTCGTTTCGTTCTCTCTTGCTGGAGATGTTTTTTGGGGAGGATGGGGTACTACGATTGTGGTGTTGAGAGCTCCGTGATAGAATTTTCTTATGCCTGAACTGAGAATCGGCTGCAGCGGGTTTAATTACCGGCATTGGAACGATGTCTTTTACCCCCACGGCGTCGCCCAGAAGAAGTGGTTCGAATATTACTGCACCGTTTTTGATACTGTTGAGCTGAATGTGACTTTTTACAGACTGCCCCTCGCTGGTACTTTTACAAGATGGCGCAGCGAAACTCCGGATGATTTTGCATTTTCAATTAAAGGCAGCAGGTTCATTACTCACTTGAAAAGGCTGTTAGAACCTGAAGGGCCGTTAGATTTTTTCTTTGACAGGGCATCCAATCTGCAAAGAAAGTTGAAAGTGGTCCTCTGGCAATTGCCTCCAAACTTTAAAATGGAAATCAAAAGGCTCGAAAATTTTCTCAGATTGCTGCGGAAATACCCGGTCAGAAACACCTTTGAATTCAGGCATGAGAGCTGGATGAGCGATGATATATTTCATCTCTTCAAAGAATATGGCGCAAGTCTTTGCATGGCTGATTGGCCGGGATTCATTAACGACCTGCCTGTCACTTCTGATATTGTGTATATCAGAAGGCACGGGTCCGGCGGAAATTATGCCACGAATTATTCAAAGGCAGAGCTGAGAAAAGACGCAAAAAGGATAGCGAATTATTTGAAACAGGAAAAAGATGTATTTATTTATTTCAATAATGATGCATTCGGCTATGCTCCTGAAAATGCAAAAGAGCTGATGGAACTATGTAAGTCTTAGCAGATGCTGAAATTTGGAATGCTCATGTCTATTGGAGTAAAATTGAACTCATGAATGTAAATGGGTCAAATCGCACTTCCTGTACACATGACAGGGCTATTATGTAGATTCTTATCCTAAAAGATTCCAATTGTACCCCGCACAATGATTATAATGCCCGATGGTGCGTTGTTATGTGAGGATGTCGCGTCGCGACGCCACCCGAGAACCAACACTTTTTTTTATTGATTAAATCCGCTGATTACTGATAGAAATATATGAAGTTGGCAGAGGCTTAAGATAAAGGGACGGAAACGGAGGGAAATGGTATGTGCATACTTAACATTTCTTTCAAAGCTCATTCAAAATACAAAATGATAATCGCAGCCAACCGGGATGAATTTTATAGCCGTCCCACCGCTAAGGCATCGTTCTGGGAGAACCACCCTGGGCTTCTCGCGGGAAAAGATCTTCAGGCTGGCGGAACATGGCTAGGGATGACCAAAAGCGGGAAGTTTTCTGCTATAACAAACTACAGGTCTACTGCTAAATATAAAAAGGATGCCCCGTCGAGAGGGAAACTCGTAATCGATTTTTTATCTGGCAACGATGACCCTAAAGACTATGCAGCTAACTTAATAAAAAATGGTCATCTTTATAACGGTTTTAATCTGCTATTCTCTAATCAATCCCTATTATACTATTTTTCAAATCAAACTCAGGAATTAGCTATACTCTCGCCGGGAATATACGGATTGAGCAATCATCTCCTTAATACTCCGTGGCCGAAAGTAGAAAAAAGCAGATTATTATTCACGAAAGCTATAATGAATAAAAGCGTATCGGATTTCGACTTATTCGAAATACTTTTAGATACTTCAAAACCATCTGACGAACTGCTCCCAGACACCGGAGTTGGATTGGAAGCAGAACGCGCATTATCGGCAGTTTTCGTCACAACTCCCCTTTATGGGACCGTATCTTCAACAGTAATATTTATAAGCAATAAAGATGAAGTCAGATTTATTGAGAAATCATTAAACATCAGTTCAAAAGAGTGGACGACCTCCGAGTTCAATTTTATTCTTGACCGCTGTTCTTATGCAGATCGAGAGTGACCATTATGATGTTACGATTTACGCACATACTCCTCACAATGATCTTGATACTCTGAAGCATTAGTTTGTGAGAAAGATAGAGCAACCTGGCATATAGGGTTGTTTCGGAAAAAGGGGCAATCCAGGTTTGCCGGTCACAGGTCTTCCAGGGTGGCATTGAAACCCAATCCTTGAACTGGATTGCACTATCGAAAATAATGGTTCCTGTATGGATTCGCTCCGGCAAACCGGACATTTGCCGGGCTTTTTGAGCCTTTCTCTTTTTCTGAATATAAAACCGCACTTCTTGCACCCGGAAGGTACAACGACAAGCGAAGCCTCCTTTTTATTGAGAGTTTTTGGATGTGTGCAAGATGTTCGGCGATGTCATTTTCCGAAACGCCCACCTCGGCAGACAGTTCTTTTGCGGAAAGTGTTTTCGCCTTTGAGCGCCTCGGTTATTGCCTGGCGGATGGTCCCGTGCCTTTCCGCCGGAATAGCCGGTTTCGCGGGCTTCTTTTTCATCATTTCCGGAATAATGTTTTTATTTTATCGAGGAAAGTCGTATGAATTCTGACCTTGAGGTACAGGTCTCCTGCTTCGCCACCTCGCCTTCCGTCCCCGCCGAGACCCTTGAGTTTTATTTTTTGCCCCTCCCTTATTCGCGAGAGGGCGTGATCAGCAAATTTCTGTCATTGCCCTGTTTCCTGTAAACATATGGGACCTTGCCCCCGGCAAGCGCCTGTTTGTTGGCAATGCCTATCACATCGCACAGATCCTTTCCCCGCTCCGGCAGGTCCAGGCCCAACTTCTTTGCCGCCTGCTTTTGTAAAAAATTAAGTACCTTGCCCGTTAATATTGAAAATAAAGTGTTGCGTTGTCCAGGCACCGGACCGTAGACTTTGCTCATGGGGCCGTAAAAGAAGAACCCGCTGCCGGAAAATCCCGGCCTTTTAAATTCAAACGTCCGATAGTCGGCACCGTAAAAATTGTTGCGGCTGAAAATATCCTCAGGTCTGCTGAACCCGAATGCCTTGCTGAATTCCGCAAAGACCTCGCCGATATCAGAACCGCGGAAGATATCCTGATCAGTATAGGCCTGCCTGAACTGGTCCCTCGCAAAGGAGCCATACGTTTGTCTCAGCGCATCATACTCTCTCTTCTTCTCAGGATTGGAAAGGACTGCATAGGCTTCGTTGATTTCCTTCATCGTCTCTTCGCCCCCCGGATTCTTATCAGGGTGAAACTTGAAGGCAAGGTTCCGATAGGCCTTTTTTATTTGGCCGGAGCCCGCATTTTCGCCGACACTCAAAATCTTGTAATAATCCTTCTGACTCATAATCTACCCCTTTTTTATAACAGAGCAGGCAGGATATGTCAATTATAATCAGCAGTTGCCAATAGTGGACGGCAGTACTGGCAAGGCGATATATATGCGTTGGTATATAGACACCGATGGACGGACTAGTTGCAGGATTTACCCTGCTTATGTGAAAGGTCCCGAAAGTTATTGACATTATTGTTCATGTAATTTGAAAATAGTTGGGAAAAACGGCAGTGGAACTTATTATACGTGTTATTCGCAATATTTGAATTAATGCTTGTTCACTATTTTTATTTATACTTAAAACAGCAATGATGACGCCTGAAGAGATAGAAATTAAATGCATTAAAATGTTACGGCAGAAGTATATGCCGGATCGTGTAAAGATGTTATTTGTTGGCGAAGCACCGCCTGACAAGTGTAAAAGGTTTTTCTATTGGGATAAAGACGATAATGTTAAGATGACAACTTACATCAAAAAAGCTTTTGAGAAGGCACACTGTAGAAAATTTGAAAACAATTATGAGTTTCTCAGATATTTCGAGGAGTGCAGCTGTTACTTAGATAACATTAGCCATAAGCCCGGCAAGTTAGATGGGAAATATCTTAAGGAAGATATGCATATTATGAAACTGGCTGATCGTATAAAAAATTTAAAGCCCGCAACAATTGTCGTTGTGATGGGGAATGAGAAAATTGTAGACCATGTAACAAATGCAGCCGATCAGGCTTGGCTGAAACGCAAGCCAGAGTCAATTTATTTTCCAGGATGGGGCTGGCAAAAAAAAGCGATAGATGGATTGGCCGCAATTTAAGGAGTAAAGGTACATGATGGACAGCTGGGGTCTAAAGTAACATGCCTTTACCGGCCACTGTCTGTCAGTTCAAGTTGTGGCAGGTTCAGATTAATAACCTTTTGGTTTCAAATATCCCGGTATTCGTTTCTTTTGTGAGGCCCGCAGCATGAGTTGCAAGATGTTCCTGTTAAACGCCACTGCAAATGCTTTAGGGTCTTCAAGAATCCAATTCCTCGTGCGGATTATACATTGAATAAGAAGGAAGATTTTTACCGAGTAGGGGACTCTTGCTGACCTATAACATATATGTTATAATAATTGAGAATGAGCTATGGACTGGACAGTTGAATTCTACAAGGATGCCAAGGGTAGGGAACCGGCAAGAGATTTTATAGACGCTCTGCCAATAGCGACGCAAGCTAAAGCAGCCAGGCTAATTAAACTTCTGGAGAAATATGGTGTCTTACTTAAAGAGCCGTACACAAAAGGGGTAGCAGGCAAGATCAGGGAGCTTAGATTCAGAGATGCAATGGGATTTGTAAGAATTCTTTATTTTACCTATACGGGTAGACGGTTTGTCTTACTGCATGGTTTTGTAAAGAAGACGAAGACAACGCCGCCAGAGGAAATAGAAATAGCCGAAAAAAGGATGGACGATTTTATAGACAGCCAAGGAGGTTAATAGTATGAAAAGGAAATACACAAAAGGCACGGACCTGAACGACTATTTAGCTGAAAAGATGAAAGACCGGAAGTTTAAGAACGCATGGCAGAATCTCGATACCGAATTTGAGCTCATGGAAAGCATGATAAAAGCACGGGAAAAGTCCGGTATCAGTCAGGCGGAACTGGCCAGAAGAATCGGCACCAAGCAGCCAGCGCTATCCAGGCTTGAAAGGGGCGGCTTTAATAAGGCGACAGTCGAAACGTTGGAAAAAA
Source organism: Nitrospirota bacterium (assembly GCA_963796345.1). GTDB lineage: Bacteria > Nitrospirota > Thermodesulfovibrionia > Thermodesulfovibrionales > Dissulfurispiraceae > JADFXI01. The sequence continues at coordinate 113,854 of CAWCLI010000017.1, forward strand.
TCGCCGATGCTCTTAATTTTAAGCTTGTTATAAAGCTGCAACCAAAAAAAGAAGTCGCAGCGGTATAACACCAGCTGACCGTGCTCATACGGTAATACTACTTTGAGGGGGACTGTAATGAGGAGCTTTCGTAAAGAATTGTGGTTTAATGTCCCCACACGCCGGGCATTTATCAATATTACTCCATACGTTCAGGAATGTCTTGAAGAAAGCGGCGTCAAAGAGGGATTGGTGCTTGTGAATGCGATGCATATTACGGCCTCTGTTTTTATAAACGATGATGAATCGGGCCTCCATCAGGACTATGAAGTTTGGCTTGAGAAACTCGCTCCTCATGAACCCGTTTCACAGTACCTGCACAACGCTGGTGAGGACAATGCGGACGCTCATATGAAGCGACAGATCATGGGCAGAGAGGTTGTGGTGGCAATCACTAACGGCAAACTCGATCTCGGCCCCTGGGAGCAGATTTTCTACGGTGAATTCGACGGCGGAAGAAAAAAGAAGTCCTCGTAAAAATCATCGGAGAGTAATGTCGGAAAGTTATTTTACAACCCACTGAGTGCC
>CAWCLI010000018.1:0-63258 GCA_963796345.1 Nitrospirota bacterium
ATTTCAATGCGTTATAATAAGCTAAATAAGCAGCAAGGTACGCGTTATTCCATGCCTGACATTAATGTATGCTGGTATATACGTGGTTGGGGGCGATTATGACCCGGACAGAGGAGTTTATGGTCAAGATAGCCAGAGTTTTTTTTGTCTTCTTAATAGTTGCTCTCACATGCAGTAAGGCTTTCTCTGCTCCCGTTGTTATCGAAAAGGAATACACCTACCAGGCCAGTGAGATTGACAGCAAGCTTTCGAGCAGAACAATTGCCCTTGAACAGGTAAAGAGACTTGCTCTTGAACAGGTTGGAACTTACGTTGCCGGTACTACTATAGTCAATGATTACCAGTTGTCATCCGACCAGGTAACTGCCGTAACTGCAGGAATAGTCGGGGTGGAGATAGAGAAAGAATCCTGGGACGGTAAAACATATTATATTAAGGCCAGGTGTACTGTTGACCCTGAAGAGGTTTCCCAGGCAATCGGCAAAGTATTGCAGGACCAGAACCAGCTTGCCGAGCTTGAAGATGCCAAGGCAAAGATGGACGACCTGTTGAAGGAAGTGGATGATTTAAAAACGCAGGTAGCTTCCCTTGAAACGCAGTACCAGCAAGGACAACATCAGGACCAGCCCGAGGGACAATACGGGGAACAGCCGCAACCGCAATATGAAAGCCAGCCGCCGGGAGGCCAATACCAGGACCGGTATATTTACGTTATCAACCAGGTCAGGTCACTGGCTCTTGTCCAGAGCAGTTGGACATATTATAACGCCGGCCAGTATCAAAACGCCCTGATAGTACTTAACAGGGCCTCATTGATCAATCCCGGTCAGGACCCGGGAATTCATGTGGCTAGAAGTTTTGTTTATCTCAGAATGAATGACCGCAGGAGGTCCCTTGCAGAACTGTCAGTGGCCGCAAAACTTGATCCCAAATACCGGAGACAGTTATATCTCAACAGGGCGGTTTATTTCCATCAGACGGGTGACAGGAACAGGGCGCTGCAAGAAGCCAACCGGACAATTAGTCAATATCCAAACTATTCATATGCGTATTATCATAGGGCCATGATCCACAATGAGATGGGTAACAGGAACAGGGCGAACCAGGACATGAGAAGGGCTGCCCAATTGGGCAATAAAAAAGCCCAGTATTATTTAAGGTACCGTCCCGCTCAAAAAAGAACCAATACACAACCCCGTAAAAGAGCGGATTAAGACTAGACGGTTTCGTAAAAAGTCCATAGGCAAGGCGCGCAAATCCTGAGGAATGAGGCGTACTTGTTCGTACGCCGCAGTGACGAAGGATGCAGCGCAACGCAGTATGTGGGCTTTTTACGAGACCGTCACTACTCGTCGCGGATGAGACGGACTGCGTCCGGATAAAAAAGGTTAACGCCATGCTTCGCATAATTTGCTATAAGGAGCTGGCCTTCATGCGAAGTGAGAAAAGCGATGAAATCCATCGCCTCCCTGTATTTTGCTTTCGGGAACTTTTCCGGATTCACCGCTATAACACTGTACCGATTTCTGAGGGCAGGGTCGCCTTTGAAAATAACTTTCAGTTCGATCTTCTGTTCGTAATTAAGAAATGTTCCCATGTCGCTTAAGGTATATGCTCTTTTCTGGTTTGCCACCAGGATCGTATCCCCCATTTTGCCGCCTGTCTCAAAATACCAGCCCTTCCCCTTAGGATTAATGCCCGCGTCGTCCCAGATATCCAGCTCTTTTATGTTTGTACCGGAATCGTCGCCCCTCGAAATAAAGGGAAATCCCTTGATCGCAATGTTTTCAAAAGCCCCCGCTGCATTCTTCAGTCCTCTTATCTCCGCAGGATCATTTTCAGGCCCTATGACAACAAAATGATTGTGCATAACGGCCCTTCTATTGACACCGTAGTTTTCCGCAACAAACTTTTCCTCTCTGAAAGGGTCATGGACAAAAAGCAGGTCTGCCTCTCCTTTTTTTGCCATGCGAATGGCCTTGCCTGTACCCACTGCTACAAATTCCACCTTTATGTCATACTTTGTGGCCCTTTCGTATGAAGGTATCAAAATATCAAAAAGGCCGGAATTTTGGGTGCTTGTAGTGGATGCGATCACCAGTTTTGTTTTTTCATGCGTCATGTCGCCCTGTCCCCTCTTCCTTCAGCAACATCCAGTTTCAATTTTAACGATACACCTGAGTGTCTCAATTCATAAATACGGTTGCATTCGAACGCCGGTGCAGCGCATCGACGCTCCCGGTGCGACACCGTATTTATGAATTGAAACACTAAATTTTAACAGAAGTCAACTGGTCCGGTTGGTTGACACCATTTTTTCCAACCGCTTACAATACTGCTCATGGAAGATCACAGGTTAAAGGCATTTTGCCTCATTGTCGAAACAGGAAGCTTTTCGAGGGCCGCTGAGGCCAAGTTCATGACCCAGTCGGCCATGAGCCATCTCATAAAAAGTCTGGAAGATGAACTCGGAGTCAAACTCCTTAACCGGCGTGGCAAGGTTGTAATGCCGACATCTGCCGGAAGGCTTTTCTACGTGCACTCAAAAAAGATCCTCGATAATTATAAAAAGATGGAGAACGACGTTTATACGTTTGCCCAAAAAGTAAGGGGTCCGTTATACATTGGGGCCAGCACAACTGCAGCAGCATATCTTTTGCCGCAAGTCTTTTATGCTTTTTACAGAAACAACCCCGAGGTCAGAATAGAGCTTTCTGTTTCAAACACGGAACAGGTAATAGATAAGCTCATCGAGGGCAAGATAGATACGGGAATTGTTGAGGGCAACATAAAGGACACGAAAGTTTTTTCAGAGGAGATCGCAAAGGATGAAATAGTCATTATCGCGTCGGACAATAATCCGCTGGCAAAAGAAAAAATACTTGCGCCACGCGACCTTTTATCGCAGTCGTTCATTATGCCTGAACCCGGCTCCGGCATAAGGGAGTTTCTCGATGACTATCTGCAGGCCCTGAAAATCGACACAAAGAACATAAAGGTTTCGATGGTCCTCGGGAACACTGAGTTAATTATTCAGATGGTCCAGTCGGGAATCGGCATATCCTTTGTCTCTAAATGGTCCGCCTTCAAGGCACTAAAGGACGGCTCAGTCAGGATGCTGCATGTATCGGACAAAAAACTTCGGAGAAAGTTTTATCTGGTAAACCTTGAGAAAGATACGTCTTCATCCGTTGTCCGCGCTTTCCGGGAATTTATCAAAGGATACAGGTTCTTCAGCCCATTATAGACAACGCACTATACTACATTTCGGGCTGTTGTTGCTGCTGCTGTTCCTGTTGCTGCTGCTGCCGGTAGAGAATCATATATTCTTTTTCGAGGTCTTCGTACTGAAGCTGCATTGCTTCGAGATTCTTCTCTTTTTCCGCGAGTATTTCCCCGGCTTCCTTCACTTTTGCAAGCAGTTCTTCTTTTTCCCGCCGTATCTCTTCATATTTAGCGTCACCTCCAGCTCCGGTGACCGGCTCCTCTATCGCATCAACTGCAATCCGTTCAAACCTTTCTTCCCATATATGGAACTTTCCCGAGAGCGTCGCGTTCTCCCTGTCAAGAATAGCAATGAACTTTTCCATTTCATGGTTGTTGTTCTCCATCGCAGTCATAGCCTCTCCAGTCCCCACAGCCTCCATCCCGCCTTCAAAAAGTCCCCTCACTTTTTCCTGCAGTTCATAGTTGCTCTCACGCAAAGTATCCAACCGGCGTCTGGCAGTCTCAAAGATATCTTTGTAGCACATCAGTTCCAGTATGGCCTTTTTCTGAAAGTTTACCATCTTCTGCAGACGTTTCAGCTTATTCGGAGATTCTTCGCCGTCTTCAAAAGATTCCGTAAGGACAGAATCCACAATAGGCTGTTCGAAATGACTTTCGGGCTGGTCCGCAGGCGGGGGCGCCTCTTCCGAAGGAGCGCTCACAGGGACCTGAGCGCCTTCTTTGCTTTGGAGGTCGTTTAACATCCGAAGCGTTTTCCGGTACAGTTCTTTATGCATGCTGTTCCTCGAAAAGAAGAAGAGAGTAAGCAGAAAAAAAATCAGACTCAGCTCCGCCAGCAATAAAACGTAAAAAGGATCTATCTTCATTTTAATTGCTCCTCTCCGCAGGAATTATGCTTTCGGTGCCCCTCACTTTTTCTTTGTCTTCACCTTGTTTTTTCCGCCCCTGACTTTCCTGACCAGGAAGAAAACTCCGGCAACAAGCAGAAGAACTCCGTTTAAAATGCCGAACTTTATCATCACAGGCCGCCACATGTTCTCAGGGGCAGCCGGGATTTTCTTTGCTGCGGCCACCGGTGGACTCTTCTGCACGGCCTGCTGCGGTGCGGGCGCAGGCTCCACCACTTTGAACTGGATCGTCCTGGTGCGCTTGAATGTTTTGCCGTCAGCCATGAGCGTAAGGGTATAATCGCCCGTTTTCGGCACAACAAATTCAGCGGTAAATACCCCATCCCCGCTTGTTCCATGGGCGGGTTGAAGAGCGATTTTGGACGGCTTGCCATCCGGCCCCGTCAGGTCCGCGGACAGAGACACCTGATCGAGAACATCCTTTTCCTTAAGAACACCGCCGTCTTTTTCGAGCCATACATCGGCCTTCACTTTATCATTTCTATTCACAAAATTACTGTTGAACGAACTTTTGAGGCTGAGGTTGGTTATTATGAAAACCCTGTTGCCCTCTTTTGTACTCAGGTTTACTTTCCACTTTCCAGGCGCGGGCCCATTGATTGTTATCAAATCGAAAAGCTTTGTCCCATACCACCTGATGTTCTTACCGAACTTTTCCGGCGTATTTTTCGTCCCCGACGGCTCCTGAAGTACTGTCTTGGTCCCCGCTTTCTTGGCGACAAAAACGGTCGCCTCTTTTATGTCTTTATCAATGCTGAATGAGTCTCCGTCAAAAGGGACTGTGTCGGGAGCTTTGATCTTCTCGAACATCTCCGCAAAAATAATATGAATGTCCTGTTCGGTAAGTGCCAGCTTGAAGAAGCCCCCTCCCCCCCTCGCCAGGTCCTGAAGGAACTGGACATCAGCCTGATCGGAAAAGGCTATAGTGGAAAGCGAAACGCCGGACTTGGCCAATTCCGGAAGCAGTTTCGAAAGGTTTTGATTTGCAATCGCCTCTTTCTCTTTTGAACCGAGTGTAAGCTTCCCGTCAGACAAAAGGAGGAGGATTTTTTTCCCGCGCCCTGAGGTCTTGAGTTCATCGGACCCCTTTTTTACCGCGGCATAAATATCAGTGGAAAATTCCTTCGATGATATCTTGTTTACAGCAGACATAAACTTGTCACGGTTTTTTACGGTGTTTTGCGTAAGCGGGAGCAGCAACTTTGCAGAATCGCCGAAACTTATAACACCTACGCGGTCGTCACTGCCAAGGAGGGATATAAAAAGTTTTGCAGCAGTTTTCCTGTTGTCGCTCGGGTCCGTCTTCTTCATGCTTCCGGAACTGTCTATGAGCAGCAGGATATCCGCTCCTTTACTTTCCGGCTGACGTTCCGTGGAAGGGGCAGCAGGCTGCGCGCTTTTTTTCTCGGCTGGCTTGGTATCGGCAAGCGATGTGGATAAAAAACACAATAGAGACAAAACAGCGAACACTGCGCCGAACTTTCTCATATCCACCTCATTATACACTTTTGTCGTTGTTTTTGTGTACTAATATAACATACGAAGGGGGTAATTAAAAGGCCGTCAGGAAGTCATGCGGCAGGGCGGATACAGACGCAATTTGAATCTTTAGCAGGAACCACAAAGAATGGCGGAGAGGCAGGGATTCGAACCCTGGGTGAGATATAATCCCACAACGGTTTTCGAGAACGACGAAGCGAAATTTAGCGGCTTTTTAAGTCCTTGATATTGGCAATATCAACCCGTATTATCAGGGACTTATGACTATTTGTTAAAGTTGCTTATGATTGCGTTTAATGGTGAATACTTGAATGCGACGGTTACAAATTGGTTACAAAAGTCACTAGGAACGGCATTTGTCGACTTCTTCTATATTGAGACTTCGGAGGTCAAATTGAGAGAGCAGATATATGCTCTCACCGATGGTATAATCATACAGGATTAAACTTGGAATAAACTATGTAAGGTTCCGAAGGTATTACGAATGCCAATTTCGGGTATGACTGACATGGACAAGTACAGTAGCTATCATAAGTTGCTTGAGTGTGAAATAGAAGGTGTGGACTATTCTGTCCGCTTTCGGGAGATTCCTGGGGCTATCGCCGTGCTCGCACCGCATGGCGGTGGTATCGAGCCTGGCACTTCGGAGGTCGCCGATGCCATAGCGAGCTCGGAACTTTCCTTCTACACATTTGAAGGCATAAAACCACAACACAATAGCCGCCTTCACATAACCAGTACCAAATTCGATGAGCCCAGATGTCTGTCCCTGCTACACAATGCCAATGGAGTCCTCGTTATTCACGGAGAGGACAGCGAGATAAAAGCGATCTTCATCGGCGGGAGGAACGTCTTAATGCGTGATCGAGTTACGAGTGCCCTCACTACAGAAGGTTTTCCGGTCAAGATTCACGATAATCCGACGTTGCAGGGGATCAATCCATTGAACATCTGCAATAGATGTGGAGCACTGGGTGGTGTGCAGCTTGAGATCAGCAGTGGGTTCCGGCGCACCCTCTTTCACAATCTGGCTACCCGTAATGGTCGAGAGAGAGTTACGCCACGTTTCACGGAATTCGTGGTTGCGGTGAGAACTGGCCTTCAGTTTCACTCTTTATTTTAAATTTCGTTAGAATCGATCCAGTGCAACTGATTCGTAATCAGCAGGTCGTCGGTTCAAATCCGATTCCCGGCTTTTAAAATTGTTCTAAAATCCGGTCAAAACTATGCGCCTAATGTCTATCACCATAACAGTCTTTCTTGTGGCCGATTCCCGCAGAGATGTCAGCGATCAAAGGTCCAATTGAGGTCTGCATTTCTGTCTTCACGCACGTGAATATTTCTAACGAAGTGCTATTTTTTTGCTATCGACAGACGCAATGTTCCTCACAGTCCTCATTGCTAAGCCTCATCACAATTCTGTGGGTTTTAAGCGGCAATTCTCATAGTATGACAAAATTCTAATTACAAGTGGCACAGTTTTTAAGGTAGAGGTTCGCGTAAGAGGGATGACTAATTTATTGCCGTCCCTCCCTGATTAGACGCGAACCGCTTGCAATACAGCTTTGTCCAACTATACGTCAAATGGATATCTAGAAGACACCTGTTTTGCTTCACGCTCGTATGACGTCGCCAATTCTCGGAGTGTTGTGGCCAATCTAAAATATCCAGAGTTATCGACAGCTTCGGCCTGCATGAAATACTTGGATGCTAGCTCCTTCTCTGGCTTACCTGTGGGATCTACCCAGTGTACTCCACGCGAGTTATATAGTTCGGATAGAAATCCATTGCGTATGCCTTGAGCATCTTTCTCATTGAGAACCTCTGCTACAGAGCGATGGATCCACAGTCCGTCCTGATCTGCCGGCACATGTATGAGCACATGGCCTACCATTTCCATTGCAATTTCCAAATGCCCCGTTTCGGCACACTCTTTTTTCACAGCGTCCAGCCATCCCTTGATGACATTGCCGTCGTATGAGCCGTCTTCGCCTTGACCGGGTGGAATACGCCACTCGGTCAGCAGGTGATATGCGTTTGATGCAATGTTCTCTTTTTCCTTGGTCACCTCTTCAGCGGGATGTTCTTCATTCTTTGACCGAAATACAAGCCGAATTACCTCGCAGAAAAACCTTGGATCGTTGGCAAGCCGCCGGGAGAGCAATTTGGGCGAAGCGTTATGGTGCTGATCCAATATCTGCAAATAAGCCCATTCGACTCTGGATAGGTCGTCGGGATTTGTATCAGGGTCATTTTGTAGTGCCTTGATAATCTCAACGGTCTCATAAACATCCATCACATTGAGACTTTCCGATGACCTAAGCGCCTCGCTCAAAGCTAGGACAGCCCTTCGATTATCAAACGGCTGCTTATCCAGCAACATGTTGTAAAGACATTGAATGGCTGCTTTTGGTCTACCATATTCAATCAGCCGATCAATAGCAATTTTTAGATCTGCATCTTTTTCGAACGGATTAACGGTAGCCTTGCTCCAATAGGCCGATTGATCCTCTCCAAGAAGTGATTTCACGCGTGCCCACGAGTCTCTCATAAACGGAAAGAACGAGAGAAATTGCCCTATCTGCGTGGGCGTCCATTGGGAGGTTTTTATATCGTCAACCCATACCCAACCCCGACCGTGGAATCTACCCAACACGAAACCACCCGCGAATAGCGCAAGCGACCTGTCTTCTGACTCGAGCAAGGCAGGTAAAATTATAACGTCAGCATCTAGGCTTGCCACAGTACCAAACGCAATACCAACGCGCCAAGGCGATTGTACAGACCTAGTAAAATCAAGAACCGCTTCCACACCTCCTCTGGCGGCGACTTCCCCTACAGCTATTTGCCGGCGTTTCTCAAGTTCTTTCCTTTGTTTTTCGAAATCGCCCTTCTCCTCATAAAGATTAAAATCACCCTCACTGAAAAGCCGCTGATAGAGGAAGAACGGTGAGTCTGGTGCCAGCTGTTCGGTGAGAGCAGCAATCTTATCAACCTGTGTTTGGTTCATCGCCCATTCAGCACCAGCGAACTTACGGTGTTTTGTGACTAGATCGACCAGCTTGCTCCATAGGCGCAATCTATCTGCTTCTGGCATAGCAACCACAGGATCAGACCCGAGGTAATCCACAAGCTGTTCTAGTGATGGTTGAGGCAGGTTTTCCATGTGTTCGATAAGTTCGGCGATCTTTGAGACATCTTTCTTTGCCTCGATGATCGCTAACTCTGCGTAGGCGGTCACCTGCTCCCAATATTCACCGCGGGTTACCCCCCGGCGCCAGTCATCAGGAATCGTCCCTCTCCACGCTGGCCTCCGAGTTCCAGATGAAGACCCAAGATGTGATGGGAGGAGACTTACGAGCAGCTTCCACCCTACGTCTGGAAGTTCGGTCAGCAACGTTTTTACTGCTACCACTCTTTTGGAAACCGTCGCGCATGTCTGTGGTAGCCACGGCAGAAAAATCGTCGTCAGGGAGTTAGCTGGCCGATTCGACCACCGTCCACCCGGGTCACATGCAGCAAGTTCCCCCAGGCAAATCACCACACGGCTTAGGTAGTTTTCATCCCAAGCCAGCGTCTCCAGTGCCCACAGCAAGCCAGTCATGTAACTGCGGCCGAAAATGGCATCTCCTTCCTGAGCAAAGACCTCATTGAACGGGGACGGGTCCTTTTGCAATCCCCGTTCGACGGCATCGAGAAATTCTCCGGGAGCTGCCTCCGCCAGGAGGGGAAGTAAATCATTCAGGCTCGCCCACAAAACCCAGTCCGCGTCATCCAAAATCTCACGAACTGTTAGAACTGCCGTCGCCTCGGCCTTGCCAAACAAGCAAGATGTGAGCGCATTGGGATGACTCCCAAGTAACGCAAGCGTTTCCGCCAGCGCTTTCCGCAATATACTAGAATGTGATAAACTCGCGTCATGGATACTCGCAGCATATCGCTGGTCGGAGGGGAGTTTGAATTGAGGATCCTTCTCACGTAAAACGGCTACTGCCGTAGTCTGTAGCCGTTTCAAGTGCTCGTCAAATAGCCTCGGCCCTAATGCATACCATCCCTCATAGCGAGGAATGAACTTCCAATTGCCGTCACTTTGAATGAGGGGAGTGGCCGGACTAAGCACTATTTCACGCATTTCTCGTATCCACTCCCCGTAGGTTTTTCCCGATAAGCTTTCCACAACTGTACGGTCTGCATCCAACGTATCACTCCAAGAACCCAGAAGTACTGCAATGGCTAATTCAGCCGCCTCTGATCTTTCAGCCCATTCCGGCAGCAATGAAAGGTTCTGAAGACAGCGCAGCAATGAGCTGAGATTCCCGTCACTTTTTTGAGCGAGCGTTCGCGCCCGCTCCTCGCCGTATCCCGCTTTTTCGAGTGCCTCCTTGATTTGATGGCTGCGAGGCAGCGGCAGCGGAACACTCGTCGGGTCTGGAATACCACCTTGAGACCCTCCAAAGATGATGGTATGACCTGCTCTGCGAGCCTTCTGGATAAGTTTAGTTCCCGTATCCGCACTCAGGTCGAGAGACGCATCAGCAATTAAGATGTGGTTTTTCAATTGGGGATGATTGCAGATAGTATTCCAGCCATCGATACCTAAAACTATAAGGCACCGCCCGACCGCATCGACATAACTTTCATGATCAAGTGATGCTAAGTATGCCGAAGCGAAGTCGACCACCTGATCAGGGTAATGGGTGGACAGCTTGAGCTGAACAGTAGTTCCGTCGAACACTTCCTTGAGCTTGGCGCAAGCTTCGGCTCGATTTGCTAAGAAAAGGTCTGGTGTCAGTGGAGGTGGTTCACCAATGGAACTTACCACGCCCCAATGCTGCGCCGGTATTTCGATTTGCCCTGGCGGAATGCCACATATCTTTTGGGCAAGCCACAATTCCACAGCCAGAAACTGGTGAACCCAGTCAATCAGCTTCGTCCCATCAATAATTTGAACGTCCTTCCATTCACTCTTTTTGCGTCGTACGTCAAGCCAAGAGGCTTGTGCGTCTTCTTTCCATGTGTGTTCCCAATCCCGTCGTCCAGAAAGGGGTGTTACAAATATAAAAGTGGTGTCGACCCGAATGTTTTCAGGCACCGCTTCAGTAAGATCCTTATAGTCAGAGGTGGCTTTATTACCGGCTTGTAAGCCCGTCCCTATTTCCCAGTATGAGCGGCCTTCAGGGATAAACGGATCAAAGGACAGCTCGACATCCAGAACCCCATCTGGGCCATGTTGCCCGATGCTATCGGGTAGTGGGAAACGACGCTCTCGTGGCTTGGGACAAGATGCAGCAACGAGCCGCCAGACAAGTTCAACAATTATTCCCTGTGCGTCTCGCGAATTGCCACGCACCCATTCGTCAAGTTGGTTTTCAGTAATTAGCATTTTTAGCCCTCCTCTAACGTTATCATCGGGTCTTTCTGCTTTGAATACCGTTTATGTTCATTTTCCCGGGTGAAACTGTTTCTTCAACAAAGTATGCCTGTGATTCAACATTCTGAAATTCAATTCTAAGTTTTAAATCTCTGTTTGCATATTCTGGATATAAATGAGCGTTAAAAAAATCACCCGCAGGCTTACCATTATTATAACCTTCAACCCTAATAGCCTCAGTGGTTTCGTCTTTCATTAGAACGGGGGTATGATCAGGGAAATGAATTTTTACATCAAAGTTTGTGTCGACCTGAACATCCTCAACTGAAACGTTTAATGCTGTGCCATTTCCGATATTTTTAAGATGTAACCCCAATAGTGACGGCACAATGATGACGAAGGGTCTCAGTTGAATTTCGGTTTGACGTTGCGATTCCAGGCGCAGCAGGTTGGCTTCCCATGTGTACCAGATAAGAATCGCGCCGGTAAGAATTATAGCTATTGTAGAAAGATGATTCCAGTTGTCACAACCACTGTCGACAAAGAATACAATTAGAAGCAACACAAAATAGGCCATGATGAAGAAGGTTAGCTTTTTCATGTTATCTTCCTTGTCTAACACCTACCATTCTCTTTTATGCTTGTTTTTCGTCGTAATTTTAATAGCATGCCCCTTCATTCTCGAAGATTGCTCGATACGTTGTCAAGCCGTTATTCTGGCGTCCACCTTCGGCACCATGCCATCCCTCACGTAGCTTCGATTCTGGGACACATACTTATTTCGAATCGCACCCCGCAGCATTATCGGAAGGGTATGGGATGATTGTTCCTGTGAGCTATCTGCCCTGAAAGGTCCACCTGAAAGTCCCCAGTCTCTAGTAAGCGCAGCCGACGTGTATTTCCGCGAAACCTTGCTTCGTCGACATTGCAGCTCGGAGTCAGGGTGTCATTCAACCGCAAGGCGGTGGGAAATACTCACCGTGGCACGGAGTTGTTCCTTAATGCCTACAATTGATGCTTTTTTGCTTCAAACTTTTTTCTGGGGAAACCATATGAACTATAATCCAGATAGTTCCCCTCATATCCAACTACAAGAAAAATCAGATGATAAAATAATAAACAAACAGCATTACAGTTATTCAAATATTCTTGTATTTTCATAGGATTAAGAGAATCTGCGTGTGCAGAACTATTCCTTAAGGTATTCCAAGCCTTAACAAGTTTTTTTTCAATCAATTCACGATTCTGTAACACGATAAGACGGTCTTTTGCTCTTGGCAACTTCATTGACGCAATAGCACCGCGGAGTCTTTTTTTGATCTCTTCGTCAATATTTTCATTCTTGAGGAGTTCTAAATAGGCTGCGTCTAATGCCACTATATCTTCCTCTTTTAGTTTTGCCACTCTAACGAATTCTTGCTTCAACAGCCCTTCGACTGCAACAGATAATGTTAAAGCATAGACATCAAGATAAACTTTTCCGGCTTCAATTATTCTATAAACCAAATCAAACATTGGATGCCATCCAATCTCTTTGTAACTAGAACAGTAATAAAGGTATCTTTCAAATAAACGCCATGCATTATTGCTCCTATCTGTTTTTGTAATCTCGACAGGTGGAAATGCCATCGAATGCCTTTTGTCAATGACATTCGAGCGTACTCTAATTTCTTCAGTGTCATTTCTTTTATTGGATAAAACTGACCATGCCTGAGTCTTCGCCAGAAGGAATTGAACAGCCTCATTAACTCTCTGTGCAAATGTCTCGTCAATTTCTTGAGTCTTCGAGTAAAGTTTTACTATTAGCCACTCATCTAAGGAGCGTATTTCAAAATCAAAGCCGCATGCTTCGAATGTAGCAATATTCAAATCCCATGATGATTCGCGTTCTTCGCCTCCAACAGCTTTTTTTACGGAGGTTACAGTATTGCAGGGGATTTCATATTTACCCTTGTAAAATAATTGCGCCCAGTATCCAGAACCCCTCGGCTTTTCCTTGTAGCACATTTCATTAAAGCTACCATGAACCAAGTAGCCCTCAAACCGCATACCGGTCTCAATTTGCGGCAATATCCATTTTGCTTCCCAAATAGTATCCTTTATGCTTGTCGCGATAAGTGAATAATAATCTGACTGCTCATATATTTTTCCTGACATTCCGAATATGCCATTTAATGCTACAGTAGGCGAAATATTACCGCTGCAATATATTTTTACTGAGAACGTGCCAGTTGCCTCCTGAGAAATAATGCCCGGACCGCGATATTGCATTTCCGGATTTTGACTATCAGATTCTTTGTACAGATAAATATCTTTACATTCCACCGAAAATGAACCGTCATACAAGCTTTCTAATATTTTGTCGTCCATAGGCATAATTATATCGAAAATACAGAATTGATGTCTGGTTTTTATAAGGAGATTTTCAAATGGATAGGTAGGACTGGAAATCGTGTACCGATCGACGGGAATAAGTCCCTTTCCGTTTTTAGAGACCTCTTCTTGATTGGGTAAGACTTAACTTACCCAACTATCGTCACTTCCTTTTAAAGAGAATACTTTTTACTACACTCCTTGCTATGATTTCATCCCTATTCATGTAATTATCGATATTTTCCTTTGAAATAAGATATCGTCTTCCAACCCTTACAGCTCTTATTTCTCCATCGTTTATTAATTTCCTCAAGCTGGTCCAACTCAGACCCATATAACCGCAAGCTTCTGCCGGCGAGAAAATTGTCTGGTCATTACGTGGAATTTTTTTGCGTATCGTCACAATGACCTTTCCCTTAAAGTTTTGAAACAGTCTATATTGGCAGATCCAAAATCTGCTGACTTGCCGCTTGCCGACGCCACAAAAATCAATAACTTACACTAATATCAATAAGTTCCCAAGTGTCACCAAGTATCATAAGGTATCATAAAGTATCAAAACTGCTCGCATTATGCGAGCAAACCGCCTTCGCATAAGACAGTCAAGCTCATAAACAGCAAATTTTGGTAGTTTGGTGGTTAGTTGTCAGTTATTTGTCGTGGATATCCAGGTTTGGAGCGCAAGGCCTGCGTGGATCGCGGCCGTCGAGCTAATGGCAGGCGGCCGCCTGGCGTCTCCTCCGTTAAGTGGCGGAATTACTCCCTTTTCGAGTATGTCCGGTTAGGATGCGAGTCAATAATATCGTGTCAGAATAATGTCGAGGTCTCCTATACAAGCTTAATGGTTAACTTTTTCCCCAGCACACTTGCGGCTTTCTTCATAGTATTCAGAGTAACCGACATATTTTCAGGATCCAGTAGCCTATCAACGGACGTCCGGCTCGTCTGCATCCTAGTCGCCATTCCTAGCTTGGTCAACCTCTTTTTTTTCATTTCCATTTCAATCTGGAAGGCTAGTACGCGTTTCGCTGCAACAGCCTCCGCACCGGCAAGCATATCCTGCTCCTTGAGAAAATCATCAAAATTACTGCCGAGATGTTTGCTTTTCATATTATCCTCCAAGATTCTTCAATCGCCGCTTCACTGTCTGTTGTTCATTTAGCGGTATTGAGCCTGTTTTTTTTATAAAGCCGTGAAGAAGTACCATGGTGTTCTTCTCTACAGTAAAAAACGTCCTGGCAATCCCGTCTCTAATATGTGTCCTGACATACCAAATGTCTTTTCCAATTTTCTCGATAAGTGGCATACCCATGGGCCAGCCGAACTGGGCGGTCTTAATATCCTCGCCGATAGCCTTTCTATCTTCTTTCCGCAGTTCCTTGAGCCATTCCCTCACTGGTTCAGCCCCGCTCTCGCTTTTATAGAAAACTACCTTCAGAACGGGATCTCTATGTTCCATAAGTTTAGTGTACCTTATTTGGTGCATATTGTCAAAGGCCCCTATTTGAGGGCCTCCTTCCGACTCACTATATAATCGGCCGCTTTTTGTGCCTGGGGCGGGCCGCTATCACGATCTTTTTGTCTTTAGAAATGAACAAAGATATTGCGTTAGATAAATTAGGGCAATAATTCGACTTAAACTAACAATTGCCATATATTTTCGGGTATTCGGAATATCGGGTTGTTTCCGGGTGCTGAGTAAAAAACGTTGTTTCGGATTATCGGGTTGATAGGAGAAAATATGAAAGCTGAAAATACATTATTTGCACCGCGTTGTTAATCGGCGTCGAAAATTGACCCACCATCGGCGTCCAATTTTGACCCACCCCAGCGGTTAGTTTTTCTTAGAGTTTCTGGTCTTGATTCTCCAGCTCTCGTTACCTGTTTCGATGATATCACAATGATGGGTGACTCTGTCCAGAAGCGCAGTAGTCATCTTGTTATCTGCAAAGACCAGGGGCCATTCTCCGAAGGTCAGATTGGTAGTTATGAGCAGAGAGGTTCGCTCATAGAGCTTTGATATCAGATGAAACAGGAGTTGTCCACCGTTTTTCGAAAACGGCAGATATCCCAATTCATCAAGCACAACGACATGAAGCCGTGTTAGGCTATCCGCCAGCTTGCCGCCACGTCCTGCCAGTTTTTCTTGTTCAAGCTGATTGACCAGATCGACCACATTGAAGAAGCGTCCTCGTTTTCCATTTTTGATTGCCTGACGGGCTATGGCTATCGCCAAGTGAGATTTGCCCGTGCCGGTTCCTCCAACGAAGATGACGTTGCTATTTGCGGAGAGGAATTGACCTTGGTAAAGCGAGCGGATCTGGGCCTCATTGACCGGAGATGGGCCAAACTCAAAGCGGTCTATGTCTTTGTCTACGGGGAACCTTGCCTGTCCAAGGCGGTAGCGTATGCTTCGGGCAGTCCGCTCTCCCAGTTCAGCTTCCAGAAGATCCAGCAGTATCTTCTCCGGCGTGCGTCGTTGCTTTATGCCAGCTGCGAGCACCTCGTCAAGGACACCTTTCATGCCATACAGTTTCAAGCTCTCCATCGCTTCCAGAAGTTTATCTCGTAGCATGATCACCTCCCGTCAGAAGATCGTCATAACGACTGCAGTTGGCAATAGGCAGGGTCTTTAGCTCAGGCAGATGAAGTGGGATCTCGTAGTCGGATATTTCAGGATCATCGTGCGTGCGTGACAGGGTGTTAAGGATCACATCTTTGCTCGCCACACCTACAGAAAGTGCTTCGGAACATGCCGTAACCACAGCATCCAGCCCATAGCTTGATACTGCACTCAGTATCCCGACGAACTGTCGGTCGCCATCAGGGCTCTTGCTAAGTAGTTGTCTTATCTCTATGAGAGGTTCAGGCAGTATCCATTCCTTAAAGGGAGCACCGTTACGCAGGGCTCCAGGTTTGTGCTTTAGTACCTCAATATAGTGCCAGGCATCGTAGATTATCTTGTCCCGGCCAAACTGTCGGCGGTGTTCTCCGATTACGTTACCATCATGGACAATGACGAGACGATCAGCATATGCCCGTATCATGGCTGTCCTGCCTACAACTGAAGCATTGACACTGTAGCGATTGCGGTCAAATGAAACCAGTGCCGTAGTCGATACTCGAACCGGTGTCTCTTTGTACCCGTCAAACGGAGAACTCAGAACCAGCAGCTGTTGCTTCTCCCTGGCGAAGTATTCTGCCACGGTGCCGTCTTTGAACTCGGGGTGTTTATGGCCGGCAGCTATAATCCGGCAGCGATCACTCAACCATTGATTCAGCTCGTCGAGGTCGGAGAACTTCAAACGGGGAACGAAGAGACGCTTGCGGATGAACTTGACCTGACTTTCTACCTGTCCCTTCTCCCAGCCCGCTGCCGGGGTACAGGCTACAGGCTCAAACAGATAGTGCGATGAGAGGTTCTGAAAACGCCGGCTGAAGATCCGGTCCTTTCCCATTAGTACCTTGCTCACAACCGTCTTAAGGTTGTCATATATACCCTTGCGGCAGCTGCCGCCAAAATACTCAAAGGCCCGAACATGGGCATCAAGCACCATCTCAAGACTCTCTCGGGCATAGGCAACGCAAAACGGCATCCGACTGTAGCAGAGTCGGAAGTGGGCTACCTTTACTGTTACGACAACACCCCAAAGTTCAACCTGTTCATAGCTCCAGTCGAACTGGAATGCTTCCCCAGGGTCGAAGCTCTGCGGTATGTATGCTGTTACCTTCCTGCCTCCCTCGCTCTTGCGCCAGCTTCTGAACATACCGCCGTACACTGCCATATCCACCTTCAAATCCCTGACGCTGCAACTCCTCAAATAACAAGATGGCAGTCCGTTGTTCCCGATCCGGTTTCGTGGCATCTGTTGCAAGATATTCAGATAACAACTCGTGATATGGGGCAAGCTTCGGATGAGGTTGATCTTTCCGATCATACGTGAACTCGGTGGCATCGCTCCGGATTACCTTCTTGACTGTATTGCGGGACAGCTTAAACTCTCGGGCTATTTGCCGAATCGACTTCCTGTCCCGGTGGTACGCGCATCGAATCTTACGGATTGTTTCCACTATCAGCATCTCCTTTCGTTTGCTCCTCTTTCTAGTTATTTCCAGATAGAGTGCAGGTTATGCTGAGGTGGGTCAATTTTGCATGCCGATGAACAGAAATGCCAGTCGAAGAACTTTAAAAGAGATGATAAAATCTTCCACGACCTCAGAAGAACGGCAGTTCGCAATATGGTGCGTGCCGGCATCCCGGAAAGAGTGGCGATGAAGATCAGCGGACATAAAACACGTTCGGTTTTCGACCGCTACAACATCGTAAACGAAGCCGACCTGAAAAAGGCGGCTGAAAAGATTGCCCAGTTACACAAAGAAGCAGCGGAAAGAATTGAGAAGGCCGATGCTGACGGTTACAAAAAGGTTACAACAACCGCTAAAAGAAAATCAAAATGACTTGTACAACAAAACCTAACTCATTGAAATTGATGGCCTAGTAGGCAATGTCATTTATCCCCAAACACAGGAGATCACCGACAAGCCGACAGATTCTAGTAGACGCAACCGTTACGGCTTACACCCTCCTAACCCGCACTGAAGCTATACCATCGAAAACGTTGTTTTCCAAAAGAAACTGGGGAACGTTACGGCTGACTGGCACTTGAAAGGAGGCGAAGCCGACTGTAGGCGTCCGATTGAGCTGCGGGTTAGGCCTCACTGGCAATCCTTGCGGTCCAACTCGAAGAAGCACGCAGCAATACGTTGAAATACGCGTCCCCTACCTTTGTCCATCGCCAGCCCTGCGCGTGATCCCACGCACGCTTCCCGAGATCGACAAGTTGTGTTGGATCTTGGTAAATCCGGAGTAAGGATGCGGCAATGTCGTTAGCGGTGAAGCCGTCAGTCAAAAATACCGGGCTGCCAACTTCGTCGCGCTTTTCACATGAATAGGCGATAGGCGTGCAGAGAACTGGCCGTCCGCAAGCTAAGGCGAGGGGGATAGCGCCGCTAGAACTATGAAACGGAGTCTGATAGGCAAAGAGAGCTAGGTCCGCTGACCGAATGGCCGCGATCTGTTCCTGAAGCGGGAGAAATTCACGACGAAACGCAATTTGCTCTGAAAGCTCTAGATCATCAACAAGTTTGCGCACGCGGTCGGCATAAGCCACTTGTTCTGGGAACTGTGGTTGCGGTGCGCCTGCAATCACGTACTCAAAATCATATCCCGCTGTCTTAACCCTGTTTAGTGCGAGTATAGAAAGATCGATGCCTTTGTCCGGTCGTAAATAACCAATGGACGAGAAGCGTAATCGCGTCCCGGTAGCGATTTGGGGCATCGGCGGAATGAACTTAACGTCTGGTACACCGTGGGGAACTTGAAGCACCCGATTCGGGGGCACACCGAGGCGATGCACAACATAACGTGAGGCCTCTGGTGTCAGAACTACGATGCATGAACTCCGGGTTGCGATTCTGGACAATATTGCTTCGCGAGGCGGGTCCTCCTTTCGCGGGCCAAATGTTGTATGGAAGGTGCTTACGACGGGAAGTTGGAGTGCTGAAAGAAATGCTAAGATG
Source organism: Nitrospirota bacterium (assembly GCA_963796345.1). GTDB lineage: Bacteria > Nitrospirota > Thermodesulfovibrionia > Thermodesulfovibrionales > Dissulfurispiraceae > JADFXI01. The sequence goes on from CAWCLI010000018.1 coordinate 18,961, forward strand.
TTTTCGCCATTTGGCCCGCCCCAAATGCCAAACTCATGCTGCAGGTTTACTACCTGGGCACCAGATTTGTTAATCTGAATTGCCAATGCGCAAAGCTGCTCGCCTGACGAGACGTTAGCATCGCCACTGCACATGGACCAATCTCCGTCGCCATAGTGGAGAGCAAAGGTTAGGTGGTGTGCGTCATGAAGTGCTTCACAAAGATCGGCGGCGTATGTGGCAATTCCGCAGGTGAGAGGTAGTTGGGTAGAAACAGTTGCCACCTTCAGCGATTTCTCGATCATAGACTTATCCATATATCTCGATGTCTGTGATCTTGCACGCGAAATTGTGCTCATCTCCCCATGCGAGTAGGTACATCTGAGGATAGCCATCAATTACGAGGAAGTCGGCATGAATGTCGACTCCGTCTACAGCAAAGACTACTTGTCCCGTGGAGCTGACTCGTACTTCACAGTTAGCCGATGCCTTGCCTTGAGTGCCGGCGAGAGGTTGGTCTTTGGTCAAGCGAAGTCCATGCTTGTAGGGCGACACAAACCACTCGCGATCACCTGAATTTCGCCCTAGATGAACCAGTAGATTTGTTCCGGTGGTTTGTACGCCACCGGCGCTCAGAACCGGCTCTTTACTTTCCGTAAGCTTGAACCCTTGCCGAAAGTATTCCCAATCAGTCTCCATACGCCAACAAACTGCGAAGTCTTTTCCGCGGTACTCGGCTAGCGGAATTGTTAGATAGTCGGCCCACTGAGGGTTGAACAGGCGACTTTGTAGTGTAACCGCTGGTAGCGACTGCATACGTTCCAGTGACTGCGTCGCTTTGCTATTGGTCGGAGCGGCTGAAACGTGACGATTGCTCGCTTTGGCAGCGTAGCTTAAGCCTGTGCGAAGCAATTCGCGCAGTTCATCAAGACTACAGTATTTTTGCGCTAGTACCCCAAGACGCAAGAGCTTTTGCCTGAAAACACGAACCTGCGCGAGTTGGGCAGGATCGATTTCACTTAGTTTTGTGGGAATGTCTGAGAAATATATAAGCAACTGAGGATGCCCCGATACTAAGTGCTGTTCGTAGGCGCGATCGAACTCTTCTTCCGTTCCTGACGATGCGCGAGGAGTTGGAGTGCCCATTCGATGACTAACAAGGCATATAAGGACATCATATTCGCTTACCTGTTGATTGATTGCGCCTTGCAAGTAAGGTGCCACTGTTGCAGCAATTGTCCGAGGCCATTCTGAGAGAGAGTATTTAAGATTGACTGAGCCGGCATTCTCGCCATTCAGTTCTGAGCAAAGCTCCCGCACAATCTGCCGGTGCTCCTCTAGTTCTCCGGGAGAGGAGAGAAAAACCCTAATCTCGCCCGAGGAAAATGAAAGTTGATCAGATCTCATAGGTTTCTCCTGTGATGCCCTTTAGTCGCGTTCTTATGCGGTTAGTTTTTAGCAACCTTTTTATGTTCGCCTTTAACCGTCTGTGTCCAGGTAGAGTTTTCATTAGAAATCAGTCCTTCAACGCGCTCGACCAGCACGTGAAAGTAATCGTCGCCATCGTAGGGGGCAGTACGAGTCAAGAATAGAAATTTTTCATGTTTAAGTGCTCCTGATGTGGCTCTATATTGAATCCAATTTTCATGATATTTCAGCAGGCTGCCAACTGCAGTTGAGATTGCGATCACTACCCCAAGCGATCCAATTACCCATGGAACAAAGTTCACCTTCTGGGCCATTCCGGAAAGCAGCGGAATGATTGCTGCAGCTGCGATTTCGATGATCCGGAGATTTTTATATCGAGATTGGCAAAGTGAGCTTTTTTTAGAGTACCAATTGATCTGCTCTTCTATGCGATTTTGTAAGTAGTCGGTTTCCGTCATAAGCATGATTTCACTCATGCGTTGTGCTCGTAATACATTTGCCAAATTTCGTTGATTAGGGGCTGTCTATTCCAGCCAACGCTGCTTTCAGCGCTGCTCAGGACAACCTCAGATTTCCTTTCTTGCCCCCAAGGATTTACAGCAAGAATTGGCTTGCCATAAGCTTTGGCCCCGTCAATTTCCTTTTGAATCCATTTGCTATGGGTGGCATACATCCCACTCGGGATAATAACAACAAGTGACCGTGCAATCTGATCGAAGATGGCGGACTGTTGAGCCTGTGTGCTGCCAACGTTGTGGATAGGGTCGTTTTTAGGAACGGAATAGTCACGAAAGTCAAGAGATGCCTGTCCAACTGACCACGACTCACCGAAAATCCAACTTAAAAGGGTGTCATAATGGTGCGAGTGGGCCCAAGCATGGCTGATAAATACGTGAATTTGTCTTGTACTCATACTATCCCCATAATTGAGTTCCAGTAATAACTTACACTATTTTGGTCGTTTTTGAAAAGTGCGGTGTTCAAGGGGCAGTCCAGAGTTATCAAGGATTGAAATCATTGCGGTGTGCAGGAAGAACTTCTCAGCGCACAGTTCGGCCAGAAGTCCGATGTCATGGGTGTGGTTTTGCTTAAAAAAATGAGATCCCAGAACTGCTCCGGAATGGTTGTCCGAACTAAATTGGAATAGGTGTCCGAACTGAGCGGAATATCCAGGAAACGGCATACGCGCGTCCCTCTTGCTTTATGCAAGTGGACAGACCTAAGAAGCACTGCAGAAAAAAAACACAATTGCACCGGGAATCGGTAGAGAAAATTGAAAAGGCCGACGCTGACGGTTACAAAAAGGTTACAATCCCCTTTAAAAAGAAATCGAAGCGATTTGTCCCACAGAAGCTAACTCATTGAAAACTGGCGGAGAGGCAGGGATTCGAACCCTGGGTGAGATATAATCCCACAACGGTTTTCGAGACCGCCCCATTCAACCGCTCTGGCACCTCTCCAATAGTCTCATATTATGAACAATAAACTACCGTTACGTCTACCCCTGCGTTATTTTTTTTAACTGGAAAAAAATCAAAGCACACCAGCCACTTTTTCCGATACATATCCTTCATATTGCTTAAAATTATTGCGGAACTGTTCCACCAGATTTTTGGCGGTTGCATCGTAAGCCGCCTTGTCAGCCCAGGCATTGCGCGGGTTCAGCAACTCAGAAGGCACGCCGGGACAGGCCTTCGGGACCATAAGCCCGAAGAAAGGGTCTGTCTCGAATTCCCCCTTCGCCAGGATACCGTCGATGGCAGCGTTGACAACTGCCCGTGAATAGGCGATCTTCATCCGGCTTCCCACACCGTAGCCGCCTCCGCTCCAGCCGGTATTTACCAGCCAGCAGTCAACATTGTATTCGGATATTTTTTTGTTGAGGAGTTCGGCATAGACTGAAGGATGGAGCGCCATGAACGGTGCACCAAAACATGCGGAAAAAGTCGCCTGGGGCTCGGTAACACCTGCCTCGGTGCCGGCAACCTTGGCGGTATAGCCGGAAAGGAAATGGTACATAGCCTGGACAGGGCTCAGCTTGGCAATCGGCGGCAATATTCCGAAAGCATCACAGGTGAGCATTATGATGTTGGAAGGATGTCTCCCCATGCCTGACCGGACGATATTGGGGATATGTGTGATCGGGTAGGAGGCGCGGGTATTTTCAGTTAATGAACCGTCATCCAGATCAGTCCTGCGAGTCACCGTATTAATTGCGACATTTTCAAGGATAGTGCCGAACCTTCTGGTCGCCTCATAGATTTCCGGCTCCGATTCGATCGAGAGTTTGATGATCTTCGCGTAACAGCCGCCTTCGAAGTTGAATATCCCCTTGTCGTCCCAGCCGTGCTCATCGTCGCCGATCAGGGCCCGTTTCGGATCAGCGGAGAGTGTCGTCTTCCCTGTACCCGAGAGACCGAAGAAGATGGCCACATCCCCTTTTTTGCCGGCACTGGCCGAGCAGTGCATGGAAAGGATATGTTTGTCATGAGGCAATAAATAGTTTAGAATGGTAAAGATTGACTTCTTGATCTCGCCGGCATAACTTGTACCACCGATGATGATTAACCGCCTGTCAAAATTCACTATGATAAAGGTTTCAGTGTTAGTGCCATCAACAGAAGGGATAGCATGAAAACTTGGCATGTCGATAACCGTAAAGGCCGGTTTATGTTTGATCAACTCCTGTTCAGTCGCCCGGATTAACATGTTCCTTGCGAAGAGAGAGTGCCAGGCATTTTCGGTAATTACCCGCACAGGGAGGCGGTGCTCGGGACTTGCCCCTGCAAAGCAGTCCTGAACGAACAGGTCCTTGCCATGCAAGTAGGCCACCAGTCTCTTGTAAAGACTGTTAAATTTTACCGGGTCCAGGGGCTGGTTTACTTTACCCCAGTTGATATAGTCATGACATGACGGTTCATCGACGATGAATTTCTCGTTGGCAGCCCTACCTGTATAATGGCCCGTTTTTACATCGACCGCTCCCAAATGGGTAATAAGGCCTTCGCCCCGTCTCACAATCTGCTCGTACAGTACCGGGGTGGGAGGGGTCCAGAAGATCAGATTTACATTGGCAATACCGTGTTCTTCGAGCCCGGTGCCTCTGGTAATGTCATTCAGTTTCATAGTAGTTCTCCTAAGGGTTGTACTTCCCGGCGGGCCATTTCTTTTTTAATACATCCGGGAAAAGAAATTGCACACTGTCATCAAGGCCATCCTTCCTGACAGTTATGGTCAGCTTCCACCGGCCTTTTTTATTAAGGTCGAGATTCGAGACAGTATAGAGTCCCCTGCCCGTTTCTTTCACCACGGCCCCCCGGTCCGCGGATTCACCGGTATCCATATTCCGATAATCAACCGTGACAGAGGCGTTCTCCACGTCCTGATGACGAGAGTTATGTATCACGATGCCGATGACGTCCTTGCCGATCTTGTATTCCTTATCATCCAATAAAATTTCCACACTGAATTCCGACTTTTCGGTAATGTCAAACAGGCTTTCATTAAAGTGTTTTGTGAACACAAGCTTGCGACCCTGGCCCTGCCCGGCATGTGCTGCTAAAACTAACCCCAACATCAGTAGACTGCTGCAGAGTATCATGTTTATTATGCCTGCGCAACTTTTCTTCATATTAGCCTCCTCTTCTGCCGTTCCATAACACATAGCCTTATTACATTATACCCGTAAATACCGGATAAAAAGATGGTTAATAAAGTTGTAATGCCGGACTAACAAGTACGGCATGTTATTTTGTTATAATAAGATTGTTTACAAGGATTGTTTATTTCGTTCAGGAGTATATGGAGCAGAGTTCAATTCCCCATGACGGTCCTCTAAAAGAAGATATCGAATTATTGGCCGCCCTTGGCGACGAGCACAGAAAATGGAGATGTCTGGGGGCGGATTGCCCTGATTCCTGCTGCGGCTTCAGGTTCCAGGAGGCAAGGATTTTTATACATGAGATACTCCCGTTGTCCAGGTATTTCCCTCTCAGCTTTAACATTCTGAATAGTAGCTCTGGAAAACCTGATATTTCCCTCAGCATCTTTCTCAGGGCGCCGCTCGGGATAGCGCCTTGTGCATATCTGCGCGAAGGAGAGGGCTGCACTCTTGGGGAAAAAAGGCCTATCGCATGCAAGCAGCGCCCTTTTTGCATGGTCAGGGACAGTGATGGCAGTTATAAAGAGGCATTAAAGCCTAACTGTCCGGGGTTTTCCTCGCACTCGGGAAATCCCATCTTCATGCCCGACGGCACTATAGACCCTGTGATCTATCGCGAATGTATCAAACCGGCAATGTCTGCGGCGGAAGCAACCGGAGAGACGCGAACTTTTGTAGATACGCTTGTCAAACATGATCTGATTTCCGTTGGTTGCTGCGATCACCGGGGAGAAAGGGTTTTACTGCACATTGTGGATGCGGGAAAACTCCGCGCTCTGTCTCGTGACGTCCTTAACACGTTCCGCGCGAACGGCTATATGGACCTTATTTTGGCGCACATAAACTCAATCGTCCACTTACGGCGATTGATAGATATTCATCTCGACAGGAATACTTAGTCCTTATTCCTCCGGCAGCATTACTTCGGTCCATCCCGGCTCATATCTGTCGATCTCAGGGCCAACGCTGCCGCTGAAAAACTCATAGCTTTCGGCCAGTCCTCTTATCATTGTGCGCTTTTCCTCGGATGAAAGAGTTCCGTAAAACGGCGATTCCTTCAGTATCCCAACAATCTCTCTCAACATATGTCGGTCCATATCTGACACCCCCTTGCCACTAATAAAAGCAAGTTGTATGCCAGAGCCACTGTAATCGCTAATGCTTATGTGACTTGTATCCCTCCTCGATCATGTCGAGATACTGATTAAACTGTTCCGGCTCTATTTCCCGGGCGAAACAGAGATTCTTTTCACCGGGACCTTTGATTATATTGCCTTTATCATCAAGAAAGATCAAAAGGCAGTCGTTTTTGAAATTATACTGGTTACCGAGAGCGGTTTCCTCCTCGGAAAGTTTCTTCGTGAGGTCAACTCGCACAGGGATAAAATCGTCAGAAATTCTTTTCGCAATGTCAGAATTCTGGTACACTTTTTTCTCCAGATTCTCGCAGCGGGAACATCCTTTCCCGTAGAAAAAGTCAACGATCATCGGTTTGTGCTCAGTGGCGGCCCTGCTTCTGCCCTCGTCGAGTGTCATCCACTTTATCTCCGCCATTGCCGGCACCGCTGTCAACAGCAAACAAAAAGAAAAGGCATATAAAAGACATCTCTTGACCATAAAAGCACCTCCTGAATTGTTGAATTGTTTTAATTATGACGCACCCGTCAAAAAGTCGTCAATAACGTCTACATGCTATGGAGCAGATAAATTATGAGGAAAACCGCTATAGCAAGAATAGAGAGCGTAGCCATAACGTCGAGCAGCATTGAAGGCTGGAACGCATCATCATCAATCTGCTTTTCAATTTTCCTGAACCTGGCAAATGCAAGGACCCCCATCATTGCACCGAAACCGACAAGGACCGCCCCGAATACGGAAGAATACCCGGGGGACGGAGGAACAGTTCCCTTTCCAAGCACCAGGTATAACTGCCTTACAAAAAGCGCAAATTTTTCGACAACAAAACCGAACGCCATTATCCCTATGCTCGTCCGTATCCACGCCAGGAATGTCCGCTCGTTGGCCATATGCACCCGGCGGTTACGGATTTTCTTGTCATTCTTTTCGTCTGCGTTTATCATTTCGCCTCACCTTTCAAAAAGTGCATATTGCGCATCACGCGCCACAACGTTGAAACCCAGGGACTCAATTTCCCCGCTGTCTTTCGTCTTTGCAATAACAATGGCATGCCGCGTTTTACCCGCTATAGTATTAAGGTCGTTCCTGCTGCCGGCATTTACGACCTTGTGCCCTGAATAAAAAACAATGCTGGGTTTATTTATGCCGTACTCGATAATAGGCTCACCAGACTGGAGCCGCTCTTTTGCATATAAACTGTAGCGGTACAAAGCGCCCTGCAGATATCCGTTTGCGGCAGGGAGTGTTTTCACGAGCAGCACAATCATAAAAAGCCCTGTAATACAGCAAAGGACCGCATACATTTTTTTACCGGCAATCAAAGCATAAACATCCGCCAGCACTATGCCGGCCATTAGAACTCCGGCTATAACAGGCGCCCCGTCTTCCGGGAGCCCGTGTCCAACAAGATATGGTCTTGCGAGCAATAATCCGGAGCCCAGGACCGCGGCCAAAAACGCCATAGTAACATAAGCGGCACGGTCCCATTTTTTTGTCCCCGCAGACATTCCCGATGCAATGAGTATTACTGCCCCGGGAACAGCAGGCAGAATATAATTCGGCAGCTTTGTAGTAGACAGCGAAAAAAAGACCACTATGAACGCAACCCATATAAATGCGAACAAATCGAGCCTGTCTTTGTCTTTGAAAACGGCCCTGATACCCGACGGAAGAAAGGCGACCCAGGGGAACAGCCCGATCAGTAAGACAGGGATGTAATAGTAGAGCGGACCGCTGTGGCCGGATATCACTCCAGCGTATCGCATAAAATGATGTTTTATAAAAAACTGATCTATGAATTCCTGTCCGTTAATGGCAATCTGGGCCCCGTACCACGGCCCGGATATAACCAGGAAAAGCGCCATACCCTTAATATTAATTATATGCCTGATGCCCGCCCGCCCCTCGCCGGAAGCATAAAAATATATGACGGCAATGCCAAAAGGGAACAAGATTCCTATCAAACCCTTGGTCAGGAATGCCAACGCTGAAAAAGCGTAAAAACCCCAGAGATACCTTGTCGACTTCTCAGGCGCAAGATGCCGGTGTATCGTGGACATATAGAAAGAAAACAATGAAAGGCTTATAAACAGAGTCAATGTCATATCGGTAACAGCGGCATGAGAATAAATAATGAAGTAGATCGACAAGACAAAAGAGATTGCCGCATAGAACGCCTTTTTTTCGCCGTGAATACTCTTCACAAATAAGAACAGAGCCACTGCGAGAAGTGAAGCCGCCAGAGCGGAAGGGAACCTGGCAGCAAAGTTGTTGATGCCGAAGGTCTTGTAAGATGCCGCCATGAGCCAGTAAAAAAGGATCGGCTTATCATAGCGCTTCTCTCCGTTATAAGTCGGCATTATCCAGTCGCCGTTATGGACCATTTCCTTCGTGGCCGTTGAAAAGACCGCCTCATCAACGTCAAAGAGTGAACCAAAGCCGAGCCTTAAAAAGGACATGAGAAGCGCTGCGATCACAAGCGGCAGGATAAATTTAGACATCGAATATTATAGTATATTTCCTTGAGTATCTGCGCACAAATGACTTGCGCATTAAGGCGCCAGGATACTAAGTCTGCCGCAGACCAGCAACGCCATGACAATAAACATATATGTATTCAATTTCCCAAATAGAAAGGCGTGGGCATCCCCGCGTTTCCCGTGATAAAAAAGGACCGCACCGCTGCCGGCCAGCCATAATGCCGCACCAATGAGCGCAACACGTATAACAGGTGAAATGGAGGTTAAGTGGAGAGACACTGTAAGGCAGATTACCGCGGTACAGAGTGTCCAGACAAACGTGTTCCTTATTATCTGCCGCCTGCTCCATACATGCGTCAACGACGGCAAGCCGGCTTTTTCATATTCGTGTCCGTATTCAAGGAACAACAACCAGGAGTGCGGTATCTGCCAGATAAAAAAGCAGAGGCAAAGAGACAAAAAACCGGGGAAAAAGGCATCCCGCCTCCGCTGGTCCATCCTATGACAGGCGGTATCGTACCGGTCAATGCGCCGGGAATTACGGAAAAGACACTCTTCTTTTTAAGGTATACGTAAACACCGTTATACCAGAGTGCGGCAAAAAGGCCCAGAAGCACTGCACTGACGCCCCCAAACACCAAAAGGACCGCGCTTCCAAAGCCCATCAGCAAGAACGAAAAGACCTTTGCCTGCTGAGGCCTTATCCTGCCGGAGGGAATCGGCCTGCGCGCGGTCCTCGGCATCAGCCCATCGGTGTCCATCTCCTGATATTGGTTAAGCGCACCTGACCCCGAAGCAAGAAAGAAAACACCGGCGCTTATCATTATACATTCCATAGTCAGGGCCATATTCAGGGCAGATGAGGCGAGAACGTAACAGGCAGAACAGGACAGCGCCGCAAAAAAAGATATCCTGATCTTGCAAAGTTCGGCATAGGGCCTGATTATCGGCGCGAGCGATCTCACTTCAGTTCCTTCAGAGTTGCGACAATAGCGTCAAGTTCTTCTTTGGTTACAGGCAATACAGGCATTATGTCAGGATAACCTTTAACTATGTCCGCCCCCGGTTGCAGCACCGACTTTCTTATATAATCCTCATCAACAATGATTTCACGCTCTTTATCGTTAGTCGAAACAACTGTTTTTCTCCCGAATATCCCTTTAAACGTCGGCCCTATTTTCCTGCGTGCCGTCAGTAGTATGGCAGCCCAAACATCCCTTGTCCTTCAGCAACTGCAGGCCCCTGTTCTCTTTCCCGGGGCGCTTCGCATACCATTTATCAAAATCATCCTGGGCCATAACTACCACCTTTGAAACCATATGCGAATGCCCTGTTCCGCAATATTCGGTGCAAAAAACATCATATGATCCGATCTCGGCTGCCTTAAACCATAAATGCGTTTTCATGCCAGGCACGCAATCCTCTTTTATCCTGAAGGCCGGGACATAAAAACTGTGGATCACATCGGCAGAGGTCAGGACAAGTTCAACCGGTTTGCCGACAGGCACATTCAGCACATCACTCTGCTTTCCGTTCTTATATTCAAAATGCCAGGACCACATTATTCCTCTGACAGTGACCGGCATGGCGTCTTTCGGAGCATTGCGCAAATAGGAAAAATTGGTCCACCCAAGATAAAACATGACGAGCACCAGAATTACCGGCATGATCGTCAGGATGATTTCCGTAGAGACATTTCCTTCGATCTGTTCAGCGCGTGGATTTCTTTTCATGTTATACCTGACAAGTGAATACAACATGAAGGAAGTGATCAGCACAAGAAGGACCACTGATATCCCCGTTATGTAGAGGAAGGCAAGGTCAACTTTTGCGGCCGTATTTGAAATGTCCGATATCATAATGCAAAGTTATTTTTCATTACCTGTACCAGACATCCATAAAGGTAAGTCCTATCATTGCAGTCAAAGTAAAAACCGTCAGCAAAATTACCCCTTTGAGAAAAGCACCTTCATAACGGAGGTGCATAAAAACATGAGGACCAGCAGGGCCTTTAAGGACGCGATAGCAAGACAGATCAGCACGCTGAAACCCGTAAAATTTATTTTTGCAACCGCGATGGTAAGGCCGGTCAGGAACAAAAGGCCCGCCCATATGAATGCATATGTTCTGTAACCCGTTATGTGAGTGCTCGCTTTATCCATTCACTTTTTACCTTTTACCGCCTCTACGTAACAAGATAAAAGAGCGGGAACAGGTAAATCCAGACTATGTCGACAAAATGCCAGTACAAGCCCGGTATTTTCGAGCTTGACGAATGACCCGCTGTTGATTGCCCCGCTCCGGGTCAAAAAAAGCATCACACCGATAACGCCGATACCGATAATGACATGGAGCGCATGATTCCGGTCATCACGTAATAAAGACTGTAGAAGAGTATCTCGCCCTTTTTCTTTTGACATCAACGGCGAATCCGGATAGATGCCGCGGCTTATCTTGTCACTCCATTCAAAATATTTATTGACCAGAAAAACACATCCCATCGCAATGGTGCCTGCCTGGAGCCATGCGGACAGCCGGTTGTTCCCCTTTCTGATTGCGCTGATGGAAAGTGCCATCGTGAAGCTGCTCGTAATAAGAATGACCGTATTCACCGATCCGATTACAATATTTTCATCGAGCGCAGCGATATGAAAGTCTCCAGCATATGTTGAACGGTAAACGGAATACAACAGGAACAACCCGCCAAAGAAGATCAGTTCGGTCATAAGAAAAAACCACATGCCGAACTTTGCCCCGTGTACCCGGTGTGCTGCTCCTCAGCTTTGCTGCCCATAGTAGCTTTATCAGTCATAATTATTCAAATGAATATGGTCCCCGCGTTATCACAGGAATACTCTCGAAGTTTTCGTGGGGAGGAGGAGAAGGCACCTGCCATTCCAGAGTCGAACCTCCCCATGGGTTGTCAGGGGCCTTAGGCCCCCTGTAAAAGGCGACAATAAGATTCCTGAATATGATTATGAGTCCGGCTGCCAGGATCCATGAGCCGATAGTCGACACCAGCTGGCCGGTAAAATACTGCGGAGGATAATCGTAATAGCGGCGCGGCATCCCGTTATAACCTAGAATGAACATACTGAAATAGAGGATGTTGAATCCTATGAAGAACACCAGCCAGCCTATCTTTGCCGGACGCTCAGCGTACATCCTGCCGAACATCTTCGGAAACCAGTAATGCAACGCAGCCAAAAAAGAAAACCCCATGCCGCCGAACATAACATAGTGGAAATGGGCGACAATCCAGTAGGTGCTGTGCAGGTGCAGGTTAGTCGAAACCGCACTCTGTATGAGGCCTGTAAGCCCTCCGATCGAAAACAGAAAGATGAAGGACAGTGCAAACAGCAGGGGGGTATCGAGCCTGATGGAACCCTTATATAGCGTCCCCAGCCAATTAAATACCTTCATTCCGCTCGGCACGGCAACAAGAAATGTGAAGAATGAAAAAACAACCCTCGCAGTATCACTCATGCCGCTCGTAAACATATGATGCCCCCAGACCAGATAACCTACTGAAGCGATAGCAAGCGCCGAGTAAGCAACGGCCCTGTAACCGAAAATGACCTTCCGGGCAAATACCGGGACCACCTCCGAAATAATTCCCATGGCCGGCAGCACCATAATATAAACGGCGGGATGGGAATATATCCAGAACATGTGCTCGAAGAGCACCGGGTCCCCTCCCTTGGAAGGATCGAAGAACCCGACTCCAAAAAACCGCTCGAGGATAATTAGAAGGAGAGCAATTGCTATTGTAGGAGTGGCCAATAACTGGACCCAGCCCGTGGCATAGAGCGTCCACACAAAGAGGGGCATACGGTGCCAGGTCATGCCCGGGGCCCTGAGGCGGTGGATTGTGGTGATAAAGTTCAGGCCGGTCAAAATAGATGAAAACCCCAGTATAAAAACCCCTAACACAGCCATCGATACATTTGTTCTGGTTTGGATGCTGTAAGGCGCGTAGAACGTCCATCCTGTATCGAGTGGACCGCCGCCGAAAAAAAGCGACGAGAGTATAACAGCCGCTCCGGTAAGGTATAGCCACCATGACAGGCGGTTTATCTTCGGGAATGCCACGTCACGGGCACCGATAAGGAGCGGCAGGAAAAAATTCCCGAACGACGCCGGTATGCCCGGTATGATAAAAAGAAAAATCATTATTATGCCGTGAATTGTAAACAGTCTGTCGTAGTTGTGGGCCTGAACAATCATACCGGGAGAGATTAGATTAAGCCGCATCAGCACACCCAAGAACACTCCGATGGAAAAAAACACAAGCAGCGCAGCCAGATACATTATGCCGATCCTCTTATGATCGGTCGACAGCATCCATGCAGCAAGACCGTGCCGCGGTCCGGGGTCAGCGTAAAATGTATCCACTATTTCTTTCCTTTCAGAGTCCTTCTGCCGGACACCAGGTAAATAAAGAAGGCCAGGACAAAAAATATGATGACAGCGCCGGATATCTTCAAGATATTAAAAAAGGTCTCCTCTCCTTTAGGCTCGTGCGGGAAGCAATATGCCACCGCCCTCTGAACACTGAAACCGGTCTTCTCTTTTGCAGCATCCGCAATAGCAAGGGTCAGGTCAAAAGGCTGAAATGCAAGCGGGTGAGGCAAAGAGAAATTGGTATCGCTCACGGGATAAACATAGCTGACGATCTTTCCCTTGGGAGAGAGCACGACAAGCGCGGCCGGATGTGAAAACCCGTGGATATCTTCCTTTCTTATCGTATACCCTACGGCATCCAGTACCCGTTTAATGTTGTCACTTGTCCCTGTCAGAAACCTCCACGCGCCTTCGGGGAAGGACGGCCCCAGGAAGTTGATATAATTCCTTTTTGCATCACGGGCGGTTTTGGGCGTATCTTCCGGGTCAAAGCTGATTGTGATTAATGAATAGTCCTTGCCCGGGACATTTTTCAATGCCCCGGTTATAGCCGCCGTAGCGCTAAGTAATTGCGGGCAGATGCGGTCACAACTGAAATAGACAAGACTCAAAACAACCGGCCTGTCAAACAATTGTTTCAGAGACACTGCATTGCCTTGTTCATCATAGAATTGTGCATCCAGGGGGATGCTTTGGCCAATCCGCTCGTTGATGCCGACACCGCGCCCCCGACCATCGGGCAATTCCTCATGCCCCCACGCCAACGGGGTCCCCAAAAAAACAATACACATTGCAACAAAGATATTCAGAAAATTTCTCATGGACCCTATTCTTCTACGATTATAGTTCCGGACATGTCCTCGTGTCCTTCTCCACAGAAAATATCACAATGAAAATCATACGTACCGGCTTTTTGCGGCACTATGCGCACGGTGGAAACTTTTCCGGGATTGATATCGGTCCGCACTCCCAGATCAGGACAATTAAACCCATGCAATCTGTCCAGCGAAGTAAATTCCAGAACAGCGGGGACCCCTTTCTTCAGCCTGATTTCGTTAGGCGAGTATTCAAACTTCTTGGCCGTAATCCTGATTACTTGCTCTGCCTGGTCCGCCGCGAATACATTGACTGCAAGGAAAGTCAGGAAAAGTATTATGATTAAGCCGCCTGTGAACCGCTCTCCGCTTACGGATCTCATCTATATCCTCCCCCTTTATTTGTCACAGAAAACCCGGTAAGTTGATATTCCGGATATCCGGCTTTTCCTGCCTTTGATTCCACACTGCGGAATCCCATCCCTTTGTAAGGGTCAGCCGGGTCCCAGGGAAGTTGTATGCGCTTGGGGAGTGAGCCGGGCGCAGGCAGGGGATACATCAGGCCTTTGGCGGCATAAAGCGGAATATGTCCGGCCACATGGTGATTTTCCTGGTGAATATGTCCGTATAAAACTATCACATTTTTGAATGGCATGAGGAGTTCCATTGCCTTGGCTCCGTCCTGGGTCCACCAATCCCATTTCGGAAACAGATCAAAAAGAGGGCGGTGCGTAAGGACCACGATAGGGGATTCTTTATCAAGAGGCTTCAGAATTTCGCTTAACCATTGCAACTGCGCCTCTCCTATAGTTGAGGTCTTCTCCGAAACATTATCTATTGCTATGAAATGTACTCCCTTGTGGTCGAAGATGTAGTGGGTCTTGCCGAAAAATTCCTGGAATGCCTCACCCTTGTCAAATGATGCATCATGTTCTCCCGGCAGAAACTTGATGTTCTTAACTTTCAGTCCGCTGACTATATCACGGAATTCCTCCATGCGCTTTCTGCGTTCCCTGGGGTCTTCGGTGTTATGGGTCAAATCACCCGTAAATACGATGAAGTCCGGTTGTGTTTCGAGGCTGTTGACATACGCTATCGCTTTTTTGAGCGTGCCCTGTGAATCCGGGTTTATCTTCGGATCGTTGAACCCCCAGTGAGTATCCGACATCTGAACAAAAAAGAAATCTTCCTGCATTGAATGACTATCTGCCGCGCCCGCCAAATTATGCGGTCCCACCATAAATACTGCGCCGCCAACACCCGCAAGCTTTAGAAAATCTCTCCTGCTGATTCTCATGGCACCCTCCATATTAGATGACTTTAAAAAGGAATTCCTGACCCGTTTTCAAAAGGGACTATATAGATAAATAGCACTCTGCAAAGCCGATGTCAAGATATGCGTCGATGCTTCACCCTCGACGTTTCAGGACAGTTTGACCGATATGTAGAATGTCTGTCCCTGCCTCCTGATCAGGAATACTAATGAGTCTTCCTTCCCCGCCTTCCTGAGAGCAGTGTAATAATCACGCGCATTATTAACGGCCTGGCTATTCAGCTCTTTTATGATGTCACCCGCCTGCAATCCGGCGGCTTCAGCAGGGGTCCCCGGATCGACACTCGTAACAAGCGCTCCGGCTTTCTCCCGTATGCCCAGTTCATTTCTCCATCTTGGGGTAATGTCATCCACCTTGATTCCCAAACTGGCCGCAGCAGGCGAATGCATGGCCGAGGCCACTTTTTCTTCATTCATCTCCGAAACAGTGATTTGAATGTCCATTTCTTTGCCTGCCCTCATAATTTTGGCGCCGGCTGTCTTTCCAACCTGCGTATCTGCAACAGCCCTCGAAAGATCTGACATGTTCTTTACGCTCTTACCGTTAAATTCGGTAATTACATCGCCCCTTTTTATGCCTGCGGCCTCGGCAGGCCCTCCTGCAACGACATCACCTATCAACGCTCCTTCGCTATTTTTTAATCCGAACGACTGGACCATATCAGGCGATATATTCTGTACGGAAACGCCTATCCATCCGCGGACCACTTTGCCTTTGCTTTTCAACTGGGAAATAATTGATCTGGCCATATTGCTGGGTATAGCGAAGCCTATGCCCTGCCCCGAGGCCACAATGGCTGTATTGATACCGATGACTTCACCCTTCAGATTCACCAGCGGCCCACCGCTGTTGCCCCGGGTTAATAGGCGCATCGGTCTGAATAAAATTATCGTAAGGGCCCGCGCCGATCACGCGGCCGGTGGCACTTATGATCCCCTGTGTAACAGTGTGCTCAAGACCGAACGGATTGCCTATGGCAAGCACCCAGTCTCCCACTCTCATTTCATCCGGATTTCCCAGAACGAGCGTCGGCATATCCTTGAAGAAAGGCGATATCTTTATAAGCGCAAGGTCCGTTTTCCTGTCTCTCCCGATCACTTTGGCCTTGAATTCCCGACCGTCGGAAAACTTCACCTTTATTGTATCGGCGCCCTCCACAACATGATTATTGGTAATTATATAACCCTCTTTATCTACAACAAACCCGGAACCGAGGCTCTGCTGTTTCATCTCGCGGTCAGGGATATCGCCATAGAATTTCCTGAAGAACTCTCCGAACGGACCTTCTTCATCCGACCCAAAAAAATGCCTGAATGGATTGCCGGGTACCCTGACAGTTGAAGTTGTGCTTATATTTACAACCGCGGGAGTCACTTTTGCCGCAACGTCGGCAAAGGACCTCGGAAAGCCTATGACACTGCCCGTAGCACTTTGCAGGTCCGCATGCTTCATTTTTGTGCCGATGACCATGCCGATGGAAACCAAAAAAATGCCTGTTAAAATTATTCCCGCCCACCGCTTTATTTGCATAACCCTCTCTATTTTCCTGTTCCGTATTGCATCGACAGGTAGTTTATAATAATTTTTGCGTCCCCCTCATTCACGGGCGCTCCAAAAACCTTTATCATCTTGCTGACAGTGCCTGTCCACTGGGCACGGGAGAATCCCGGCTGCGTAGTAATATAGTCCAGGCTGTGGCAGATATTGCAATACACAGCAACCTTATCCCTCCCTTCTCCCGGCCTTATTTCAGTGGCAATATTGGGGAGCTGGATGGAATGGACCTCGTCCGCAGCCCGGGCATAAGCAAAACCGGCAGCAATTGCAGCAATAAGCAGTGAAGTAATAATAATCTTTTTCACAGCCTGCCTCCTAATTTATCACAACTTTTGTTTTTTCGATCTTGTTCCACAGATATCCGGCTGGATTCCAAACTCCCTCAAAAGGCTGAGACTGGCCGATACTGTTCGTGGCCCGCGCCATTAACGTAAACTTACCCGGTTTAGACGGTTTCCATGGATAAAACCACTGGACCCAGGAGTACTTGCCTTTATCCTCGCCCAGTCGTGCCTCGCCCCAGGTCTTACCGCCATTTACCGATACGAGCACATCCTTTATGCCGTAGCCGCCTGAAAAGGCTATGCCCATAATCTCGATATGCCTGTTGGCCTTCATTTTGCTGTCAGCGGCAGGGTCAATAATGAGTGATCTGACAGGCATTTCATTGATGGGAACGGTCTTCTTCGGTGCAGTACCTGGAGATACGCAACCGCATGTATTGTCGGGAATTCTATACGCCGTCTTGATCCAGAACCCTTCGAATGGTTTTTGCAGCACCATTATATCGCTTAGGCATTTGACCCAATAGGTAGCAAACCATCCGGGTACGATAAGCCTGGCCGGGAAACCGTTAAGCATGGGCAAAGGCTTTCCGTTCATCTCATAAGCTACGATAATGTCCTCTTCCAGCGCCTTATCGACAGGCAGGCTTTTCACTAAATCCGGTACAGTAGGAAGGGGCGGCTTATCCAGACCGTTAAATGAAACATCAACTGAACCCGCCTTTATGCCTGCCATACCAAGAATATCTTTCAGCCTGGCTCCGGTCCAGGTCACATTACCCATGGCTCCGTTGCCCCACTGCCCTCCCGCGACCCTGGGCTCAAGGAAGCTCCGACCGTTGCCGGAACATTGGATAACAGCCGTATAAACGGTCCTCTCAAATTTCTTTAAATCATCTATTGAAAGATGCAATTCCTTCTCCGTATTACCTCCGACATTCAGCCGCCATTCTGCCAGGTCGACAGACCTAGGTATATTCGACAAGTGCCACCTGACAAATAGCGCCTCGTTAGGCGTGATCATTTGTTTAAAATAATGAAGTGGAGTTTCGAGTTGAGGCGGACGTGTAGTAAGCAGCATTAAGTCAGTCTTTTCAGGGAACTTCGCCATTCTTGGACCAGCCGCAAACAGGTCTGCCGGCACATTGCCGAAAGCGGCAACTGCTGCTGCCGCACCCGCTGTCTTCAGGAAATCTCTTCGTGTAAACCGCTTCATATCCATCGACGCCTCCTTATCCTTACGGAAATATAAAATAACGTCAAATAGCAGCCATCACTTTAATGATAGAGAATATCCTGGAAGAATTCAAATACAGCAGTTGGCGGGGGCGGATTCGAATGAATCCGCCCCCTCTTGATATTTTACCGAGTATCGCCTTCAGGTCGGCGTCAGGGGTCGTGATGGGCATCAGGTTGAAGTTCTTTACCAGCACATCGAGCACATTAGGCGTGAGAAACGCCGGCAGTGACGGACCGATGCGGATGTTCTTTATCCCAAGATACAGAAGTGTGAGAAGGATCGCCACGGCCTTCTGCTCATACCAGGAAAGCACCATTGACAAGGGCAGGTCATTCACTCCTACGTTGAAAGCCTTGGAAAGCGCCACGGCGATCTGGATAGCCGAATATGCGTCGTTGCACTGTCCTACATCGAGAAGCCTCGGGATGCCTCCGATATCGCCAAGCTCTTTGTCGAAAAAGCGGAATTTACCGCACGCGAGAGTCAAAACAATACAATCTTTCGGCACCTTTTCCACAAATTCGGTATAGTAATTCCGTCCGGGTTTTGCTCCATCGCATCCGGCAACGAGGAAGAAGTGGCGTATTTTTTTGCTTTTCACCGCTTCAATGACTGTTCCCGCAACACCCATGACCGCGTCTCTGGCAAACCCTGTCATTACCGACTTGCCGGCTACGTCCTCGGCAAATCCCGGCAAAGCAAGGGCACGTGCTATCACAGGTCCGAAATTATTGTCGGCAATGTGCGGGACACCGGGCCAGCCCACAAGGCCGGTCGTGAAAATGTTGTTCTTATAAGAGTCCCTCGGCTCCTGCAGGCAATTGGTCGTCATAAGTATGGCGCCGGGGAACTTCTCGAATTCCTTATGCTGGTTCTGCCATGCTGTGCCGTAGTGGCCGTAAAAGTGAGGGTACTTCTTCAACTCAGGATAGGCATGAGTGGGAAGCATCTCGCCATGAGTGTAGACATTGATGCCTTTTCCCGCACTCTGTTTGAGCACCTCTTCCAGGTCCCTGAGGTCATGGCCTGAAACCAGGACCGCATGCCCTTTCTTTGCGCCGAGAGGGACTTTAGTTGGCACAGGACTGCCGTATGTGCCGGTATTAGCGGCGTCAAGGAGTTCCATGGCTTTAAGATTTATCTCACCGCATTTAAGTGCGATTCCGACCCAGTCATTAAGACCAAGAGTTTTATTCGTCATCGATGCAAGCGCTTCATGAATAAAGGCATAAACCGATTCGTCGCTCTTTCCCAATATCTTTGCATGGTCCGCATATGCCGCCACACCCTTTATTCCGAATAACACGGTATGCTGCAAAGAAAGGATATCAGGGTCAACGGAATCGTCCGACTTCAAGCCGCACTTTTCGCCCTGCCGCACCATGCCTTCAAGGGTTGATTCCGGCCTGAATACAGCCGGACCTTCTGAAAATGCGGTATTTCCTCCTGCAGCCTCAATCTTCTTACCCAGTTTTTCTCTCAGCTCTACGCTCTTCTTTATAAGAGCTACAAAGCTTTCGTCATTGAAATTAACATTGGTGAGAGTGGAGAAAAGCGCTTTGACCGTAAATTCATTGATTTCGCTGTCACTGACCCCTACTTTCCTCCCCTCCGTTGCATATAGCCCTATTCCCTGCAACGAATAAACCAGCAAATCCTGGAGCGCCGCCACGTCAGGTTTTTTTCCGCAAACGCTTACAGTAGTACACCCCTTCCCCTTCGATGCCTGTTCACACTGATAACAAAACATAATGTGCTCCTCCTCTAAATTTATTTGGCCAAAGCCAATAATTGCTTAAACTGTTTTAAGTTTAACTTCAGGGGAAAGTTATAACCTTGACTTAAATCAAAATCAGAGATAGGCAAAAAAAGGCAACCCATGAGGACTTCTGCTTATGATAAATTAATCGGTAGGGGGAGGCTATTTATCGGCGAGATAGCACGGGTGTACTGGAGCAGGGGCGAGTAACGCCGAGCCCAAGCAGAAAATATGCACAAACAGTGCAATTTGAAGAACTCGTGTTGGCAGGGGAAGTTTTAGATCGCCGAGAAACAGCCTCCCCCTGCCGTTCCAAATATTTTTATGCGCCCACAACCAGTACCGGGCAATGTGCGCTCTCTATAACCCTCTCCACTATATTGACGCCGAAAAGCCGTTTAAGGCCCCTCTTGACCTTTTGCGCCCCCATTATGATAAGGTCGCACCGCTCTTCATCAGCAACTTCCACGATCTTCTTATAAACATCGCCTTCTTCAAGCCTCGTTTTTACGAGTGCGCCTTCCGCCTTTGCCGTATTCTTTATTTCAGTAATACTCTCAGATGCGCCGTTGTCCAGGACCGTACCGATATTCTTTATGCCTACCAGATTCATGTCGCCCTCATTCGGCGGCACAACCTTGACTACCGTTACCCAGCACTTCTCATCCTGGGCAAGTTTCAGACCTTCTGTAAGAACCTCACCGGAACCATTAACAGCTATAAGCACTTTCCTGTATCCTTTCATCTTGTCACCTCACCACGAGTATGGGGCAGTTGGCATACATTATTACGCGTTCAGTGTTGCCCCCTATAATTGCCTTGTTCACGCCGCTCCAGCCATAGCTGCCCATGACAATCAAATCATTTTTTTCCCTGTCTGCAGTCTCTGCGATCTTGCTGCCGATATCACCGTCCCCGATCAGGACCTTTGGACGGACTCCGTTCGCCAATGCCAGATCACTGGCTGCTGCTGTAATCTTCTCAGCCTCTTTCATCAGGCTGCTTTTCATGGAACTGGTCATTAAGAACCCTATCATCTCTTCGTAGCGCGGGATTACGTACAGCACCGTTACGCTGCTGCCGTCAATACGGGCCATGCGGCAGGCCTGGAAGAGCGCCTTTTTGCCGGATTCAGAGCCATCGAAGGGGACCAGAATCGACCCGTACGAGCCCTTGCATTCGGGGCAGGATTTCTTCACCACAAGCACGTCGCAAGGCGCATTGGCAATGACACCGGACGTCACGCTGCCCATGAGAAGCTTTTTCAGACCTCTCCTTCCGTGAGTTCCTATGGCGATAAGGTCCGCCTTCTTCGCCTGCGCGACCTCTATTATGGTATCAGGGGGGTCTCCTTCACAGATTATTGATTCAAGGTTGATGCCGAGAGCGGATGAAATATCCTCTTTCGCCTGGAAGCAAAGCTTCCTGCCGAAAATCATCCGTTTTTCGAGCTGTTCGGGAATAATGCCGAACTCCTCCTCGTCAAAAAATACCGCGTGGACGAGCACGGCATTTCCCCCGTGCCGCTTTATCCAGTTGGAAACCTCCATGAGAGCTGACTTGCTGTACGCCGAACCATCAAACCCTACAACTATGTTCTCATACATTCTCGTTTCCCTGTCCATTGCAAGTACTCCCGGATGAAGCAGCATCTTCCGTATACATCTAGTGGGCACCTCCACCTTTCCGGAATATCAGACCTACGCCAAAGCCCGCGACAAGCGCGACGACTATCGAAATCGTGCCATATAAAACCGAGCTGTTCTTTGCCATGGTGGCAAACGACTTCACAAGGCCGACCTGTTCCACGAAAACTCTGGATTCAGCTGTTTCAACAACCTTCTTGTCCTTGACAGCGTAAACTGTGACAGTATAATCGCCCGGCATCGCCTGATAAGGCCATGGAGTCAGCACATAATAGTCCTGTTCTTTCCCGTTGGCAGTCAGCAATATGTCGCCGCTTGACTCCGAATAAAGGTTGGAAGCCTCCTGGAACTTCACAAATTCATTGAACCATTTTGTTTTGTCACTATCATTTGCAACGGGTTGTATCGTCGCTTTTTTGCCCATCGCCTCGTATCCTATGGCGTATTTCTCCCTTTCACTGGGATCAAGGATGTCAGTGATTTTCTTGGAACAGTGGAGTGAATACATAGACGGAACATGTTCAAATTTCAGTTCTCCGAGATTCATCCACAACAGCCCCGCCACTTTCCCCTTTTGCCTGAGGGCCTGGTGACCGTCGGGAGAGGCAATTTTAATGATCAGATCAGTGCCGGGGTCTGACACACCCCTGACGCTCACGCTGCTGCCGTGGTAGAAGAAATCAATCTTGATGTGATCGTGGTTTGCCGTAGCAGTCAGTTTCGCGGATGCAACTCCGTTCATGACAAAGACAAAAGCCGCGCACGCTATGATCAATACTGTTTTCAGTCTCATTTCTAGTGACCTCCTGATTGCGCCAAGAGCAACGACGGGCTCAGCGTAAGTTCAAAAACTATTTTCACTGTGACAACGAGCACTATTACCGCCAGGATCACCTTGAGCTGCTCGGCCTTCAACTTTCTGCCGAATACTGCCCCTACCTGCGCGCCGACCGTAGAACCGATCAACAGAAGCACGGCAAGAACAAAGTCGACGGTGTGATTTGTAGTTGCCTGCAAAAAAGTGACCTCGATGCAATTAAAAAGTATCTGGAAAAGGCTTGTCCCGACAACGACATGCATAGGCATTCTGAGAATGTATACCATCACAGGGACCATCAGGAAGCCTCCGCCAACACCCATAACAGCAGCGAGTATTCCGACAAAACTGCCGAAAATAATCGGTATCAGCACCGAGTGCGTCACCCCTGATTTTTCAAAATGCGTTTGAAGGGGCAGCATCTTGAGGAACCTGCCGAATGCCGATTCCCGCCTCTGCTCTTCGGCTTCGTGGACCTTTTTCTTCTTCATGCTCGCAATGCTCTCGAAAAACATGTAGCTGCCCACTGTGCCGAGCATAAGGACGTATGTCATTTTTATTACGAAATCGGCATTGCCCATGGCCCTCAGGACCTTTATTCCCTCAACGCCTATAAGACCACCGACAAAGCCGCCCGCCAGCAGGTAAAGGCCCATCTTGAAATCGACGTTGCCGACCCTCCAGTGAGCGTAGGTACCCGAGGTCGACGCTGCTACAATCTGGTTGGAATCCGTTGCTGCCGCAACCGTAGACGGAATTCCGAACATTATCAGGAGCGGCGTCATCAAAAAGCCGCCCCCGACGCCAAAAAGGCCGGACAGCAACCCCACCGCCAGTCCGAGTCCAACCGGGACCAGGACATTGATACTTGTTAAAGCAACCGGTAAATAAAGATGCATAAATAATTCCTCCCTCTTATATTTTTTTATGCCGCATAACCGTTTTTAGCCATAGTGACAATCGGCCTCGCCGCTGTTTTCACAAGCCTGTTTAAATCCCTTACCGTAATGTGATTGTCTTTCGTAATACTTGGACTTAACAGGACCATGTCGATGCTGGTGTTTTGCCTGAGGAGATTCTTTATCGCGGAAACAGCATCTGTAGCAGAAGTGCTGATATCCACAGGAACTCCCGACTGCTTGCACTTCTCCGCAAGCCAGCCAAGCCGCTCCTCATAGTTCTCGTTTTTCTTCTCAAGGTCCTCCTTGATCATCTCCCTGGCTGTCTTATAATCATTGGCCTCTGCATAAGTGACGACTGTCATCATGTCCCCGAATTTCTCCATGACTTTTCTCTTATAGATCATCAGCAGGGAAATACAGTTGTTCATCACTTTTGCAAGGTCAATGGCATAGGAGAGCCCCTCTTCACAGTTCTCGTCGTGATACGTTACGAATAAAAGCTGCTTTCTCCTCATTCTTGCCTCCTCAATGGAATCCGCATTCAGTTTAATAAGAGCACAATAGATGCCAGCCGATAACTGGCTGTATTGATTGGCTTTATGTTATTGGATAACAGCGCTTACTGTTTCAACATGGAACGGACGTGAACGATTGGTAGTAGGTCAGTTGGTTTCCCGGCAAGCTAAAACTACTTACCTTGCACGCACTATTTTTTTAAAAATTGCACTACTTCTTGCAAATTTTCGGTTGGGGATCGGCGTAACTGTTCCCCAAAAAATCATTCGATTTTCTGGGGTCCCCTTTACTCGCCCCCGCTCCAACACACCCGTGCTATCTTGCCGTGAAACCAACTAACCCACTACCGAACGATTGACTGGCTTGCCTTGACAGATAAAGGACCCGGCGCTTAAACTTAAAGGCTATGGAAAAGATTTTGAGAGAGCTGCTGCTGAAAGCGGCTTCTGACGTTTGTGATGCAACGTTGGATTCTGTAGAAATAGCGCCCCCGAAGGATGAAGGCTTCGGTGACCTGTCCACTCCGCTTGCAATGGGCCTCACAAAGCTCTTGAAAAAACCTCCCAGGAAGATTGCAGAAGATATAGTAAGCTCTATCAGCGGGAGCGACCTGTTCGAGAAAGTAGAGATTGCGGGCCCCGGATTCATAAATTTCACCTTCTCGCGGCCATTCCTCTGCAGGGAACTGCATGCGCTCATTTCCTCTCCTGAGACATTCCTTACCGAGGACATCGGCAGGGGCAAGAGAATACAAATAGAATTCGTGAGCGCTAATCCTACAGGCCCCATGCATTTGGGTCATGGCAGGGGGGCGGCCCTTGGAGCGGCGTTATCCAACCTCCTGAGCGAAGCCGGCTACACGGTAGAAAAAGAATTCTACATTAACGATGCCGGGCGGCAGGTAAGACTGCTCGGCATGTCCGTATTTGCAGAATACAAACGCTTGTGCGGCATTCAATATCCCTTTCCCGAAGAAGGGTACCACGGTGATTATGTAAATGACATTGCAGCGGCTCTCAGAGAGAAA
Source organism: Nitrospirota bacterium (assembly GCA_963796345.1). Classification (GTDB taxonomy): domain Bacteria; phylum Nitrospirota; class Thermodesulfovibrionia; order Thermodesulfovibrionales; family Dissulfurispiraceae; genus JADFXI01. The sequence continues at coordinate 43,947 of CAWCLI010000018.1, forward strand.
TATGGCGATGACTTTTCCGGAAAAGAGTTCAGTGATGCAGGGCAGGTCTTCATAGACTTCTCTTATATGAAAATGCTTGACGAGTTAAAAAGAGACCTTGAGGATTTCGGCGTATTTTTTGATACGTGGCAGAGCGAGCGGGAGTTATACGAAAAAGGCGAAGTGGCGCAGGCGATAGGCGACCTCAGGGAACGGGGACATATATATGAGGCTGATGGCGCAACATGGTTCAGGTCAACGTCATTCGGAGACGATAAAGACCGGGTCATTATCAAGAAAGACGGTGAATACACCTACTTTGCGCCGGACATCTCATATCACAGGAAAAAAGTTGCGAGGGGGTTTGATGAACTGATCGATATTTGGGGTGCCGATCATCACGGCTACGTTCCCCGCATGCAGGCTGTCATACAGGCGCTTGGATGTCCGAGGGACAGTTTGCGCGTGCTTTTGGTCCAGATGGTCTCTCTTTTAAAAGGCGGCCAGCCGGTGCAAATGTCAAAACGCGCCGGCGAATTCATTACCCTGCGCGAGGTGATTGATGATATCGGGCCGGACACAACAAAGTTCCTGTTTTTGACGCGCCGTTCCGACAGCCATCTGGAGATCGACATCGAGGTCGCCAAGGCACAATCCTCGGAAAACCCGGTGTATTACGTCCAGTATGCGCATGCGCGGATCAACAGCATTTTTGAAAAGGCGAAACAGGAATCTGAAGCAGCGGTCTTGCAGGATCCGGCTTCGTTTAAAGGCGAGTTGCTTAATGATGAAGAGATGCGCATTGTGAAAAAACTGCTGCTATATCCCATGATGTTCAGAAATGCGGCGCTCGCGCATGAACCGCACCGGGTCACATTCTACCTTCAGGAACTCGCCGGGATGTTTCACCCTTACTATCACAAATATAAGGTAGTTACCGCGGACGCCGAACTTACCAAAGCACGCCTTGCACTCTGCCGGGCCATACAAATAGTAGTGCGCCACGGCTTGAAAATACTGGGCGTCAAAGCCCCGGACCGGATGTAAGGATATTTCTGTTCACGCGAATTGATTAAACTGTATAAGCCGGTATTTATGTTGCCGATATTTGCAAAGGCAAATACTGAATATGATTGAAACATGGATTAGAGAGATAAAGGCAGAGGACAGCGACGGTAAAGTCGGGATGATACTCATCCATAACGGCATTGTAAGGGCGTTCTCAAAGGATGGCAGTCCGGTGAAAGGAATGCGACTTGCTCATGACAAAGGGCAATTGGAGGCTGTGCTTAAAGATTTCAGGGGCAGGGACGGCATTGTGAGGATAAAGGTCTGGATTAATGAAGGGGACCTTAAAGTTGGTGATGACATAATGTATGTGGTTGTTGCAGGACGATTCAGGACGGACATTATGCCGGTGTTTGAAAACCTTATAACGGCAATAAAAAAAGAAGTGGTTATTGAGACTGAGATATAAAGGCGTCTTATATTAATGGAAGCCATATCTTTTAAAGAAGCCGTCGAAATAACAATTAACAGCATCAACCCGCTACCTGCCGAAGATATCCCCATTGAAAGGCTGGTCGGCAGAGTAGCGGCTGAAGATATATTCTCGCTCATTGATTGCCCTTCCAATGATGTATCGCTTAAGGATGGTTATGCCGTAAAATCTGAGGATATTGAGATGGCGTCAGAGGAGAGTCCGGTTTATTTGAGATTAAAGGGTTCTCTTATGGCAGGTTCATCAGCGCGGATGGAGATAATCTGCGGGCATGCAGTAAAGATTATGTCAGGCGCGGTAATACCTCGCGGGACAGAGGCGGTTGTATCCAATGAATTTGCCTTTGACGATGGCGAAAGCGTAAGGGTCGTCAATAATGCTAAGCCAGGGCAGAACATACTGCCGGCTGGAACAGACACAAAGAAACACGAATTGATAGTTGAAAAAGGTACGAGGTTGAGACCAACTCAGGTCGGACTCATCGCAGCAGCCGGACATCCATCAATAAAGGCACATATCGCCCCCCGCGTAACAATAATAGCTACAGGCGATGAGGTTTTGGCAGTTGGAATGCCATTCCAAAAAGGAAAGGTCTTTGCGAGCAATCTGGTGACTATTTCAGCATGGTGTTCCTTTTATGGGATGCAGAGCAACACAGTCATAGTGACGGACGAAGAAAACGCGATCAAGGATATTATACTGCATTACATCCATGAGTCAGATTGCCTTATAACGAGCGGCGGCGCATGGACCGGAGAAAGGGACCTTGTCATAAAAATACTGGACAGCCTCGGCTGGAAGAAACTATATCATAGGGTAAAAATAGGTCCGGGAAAGGCCATCGGTTTTGGCCTGTTAGAAGCAAAACCTGTATTCTGTCTGCCGGGAGGTCCCCCCTCAAACCAGATTGCCTTTCTTCAGCTTGCCTTGCCGGGATTGCTAAAGTTAGGAGGACATAAGGATTGCAGCCTGCCTTCTGTAAAAGCCATACTCGGAGAGACCGTTAAAGGACAGAAAGACTGGACGCAATTCATCTTCGGAACACTGCCAAAGGAAAACGAAACACTTACATTTTATCCATTGACATCTGCAAGCCGCCTTCAGATTATGGCAAAGGCAGACGGTATTATATGCATACCCGAAGGGAAGGAATATCTAAAGCAGGATGAGAGGGTAAATGTTCAGATGCTGACAGGGCATTAATCTGTGCATCCAGGTCTGCGGCTGCTGAGAGTTTAAGCTTGCGTTTCGTCTGTTCTTTTCTGACCTTTAATTGCCTGTTTTTACGGTATCCCGTATTGTTTGCGTTTTCTCCAGAGAGTGACTGAAGTTATGCCCAGGATTTCGGCGGCTTTTTCGAGGTTCTGCTCCGACTGTAAAACTGCGAGTATATGCTCTCTCTCCATTTCTTCCAGGGTCTGAAGATTCGTGCCTTTCGCGCTATCGGCATTGCCCGACGCGAAAATCGCGGAAGGAAGGCAGGCATCCTCCACTTCTGTTCCGTTGGTGAGAATGACCATGCGTTCCATAGTATTTTTCAGTTCACGGACGTTCCCCGGCCAGCTATAGTCAAGGAGCTTCTGCATTACTCGTTCCTGAATTGCCGGGATGCCTGATTTCCCCTGGCGTGTCACCGCCTCTTTTATGAAGCGTTGAACCAGTACCGGTATATCTTCTTTCCTGTACCGGAGGGGAACTACAGTAGTTTCAAGTATATTGAGACGGTAATACAGGTCCTCCCGAAATCCCCTATTTGCTACTGCCTCTTTCAAATCATGGTTCGTTGCAGCTATTATGCGGGTGCTCACCCTGATTTCATCTGTTCCGCCAACGCGTTCGATAATTCTTTCCTGCAGAAACCTCAAAAGCTTTGTCTGGGCTGAAAGCGAAAGATCGCCGATTTCATCAAGGAAAAGAGTGCCGTTATTGGCCAGTTCAAGCTTCCCCACCTTTTCACCAACAGCACCGGTAAAGGCCCCTTTGACATGTCCGAAGAGTTCGGATTCCAGGACCGATTCCGCAAGAGTCGTGCAGGAAACTGTTATGAAAGGGCAGTTCGCCCTGCGGGAGCGCCTATGAATAAGCCTGGCCAATTCTGTCTTACCGGTCCCGCTTTCTCCGGTAATCAGGACCGTTTCGTCTGTGGGAGCTACCTGGTTCACAAATTTTTCGAGCCGCTGCATGGCAGGAGAAACAAAACCAAGGAAATATTCCGCCCTGTAACGCTCGTTCCTCAGTGCTTCATTTTCCCTCTTGAGAGAGAGAAGCGTCCTGACCTTCTCCAGCAGGTGAACAAGTTGAGAGTTGGTAAAAGGCTTCGGAAGATAATCAAACGCCCCCTCCTTTGTGACCTGGACAGCATTTTCAATGGAAGAATAGGCGGTCATCACAACCACGATCGCTTCCGGCTGGGCACGTCTCGCCTCCCGGATCACGTCGATTCCAGTAGGCCCGCCCAATCGAAAATCCGTAAGTACAAGGTCAAAAACGCCGGCTTTTAAAGCTTCGGCCGCCTCTGTTAACGACGCAACGGCAACAACATCGTTTCCCATATCAGACAATGAAACATAAAGTGTCATACGGATATTATTGTCGTCGTCAACCAGAAGGATACGAAGTTTTTGGTCCGTTGTGATCATGTCACTTCCCGGCCTCCGGATGAGGCGGAAGAGGCAGGAGTATTCTGAAGCAGGACCCCGTCGGTTCGAGCGGTGAGTACTCGACATAACCGCCATGGGCCTCCGTAACTTCCTTAACTATAGTTAATCCAAGCCCGAGATAACCCGGCGTATGGGGCGAAGGACCGGATTTTTCACCCAACCCTTTAAAGTAGGGGTCAAACATGCGCCTGCGCACTTCTTCCGGTATTTTCGGTCCCTGGTTTGTGACCCTGATTTCTGCGTTCCCGCTGCTATCTGAAAGAAATACTTTAACAGTCGAACCATGCGGGGAAACCCGCAAAGAATTAGTCAGCAGGTTTGAGATTACCCATGGGAATTTAGCCGGATCAATTTCGACCCAGACGTCTCCTTCACTTTCTTTCTCGTATTGCAGGCTTACTCCCCGCTCCGCTGCGAGCAGTTCAAATGGTTTAAGCCACTCGGGAAGAAGTTCGCTCAGTCTGGTCAACTCCGGATGTATGTGGATCGCCGTTCCCGGCATATGGTCGACCTGGATAAACTGGTTTGCAACCGCACGGATACGGGCCACATCGCTCATCAGCGTCTCAACGAGGAACCGCGACCGCTCGTCAAAGGATTCTTTTCTCTGCGCCAGCAGTTCTATGGCAGTACCCAGGGACTGAAGTGGAGTTTTAAGCTCATGAGAGAGCACGCCGATGAATTCGGCTTTCAGGCGTTCTCTTTGCCGCACCTCGGTAACGTCGTGGAGCAGAAATATCGTCGAGATCAGTTCCCCGGAAGGAGACAGGACATCCCTTATACGGGCCCCAAAACTTCTATGTCCCTCTTTTTCGGTGTGGAGTTCAAATACATGGGAGCCGTCTTTTACCTGTTCCCTCAACACTTCCCGAAGCTTGAAGTAATTTTCCGAAACAGAAGGAAGATCGGCCCATAACATTCCGGCAATACTTTCAGAACTCAGGCCGATCAACTGGGCCATTCTTTGGTTTACATGGGTAACCCGTCCCTTATTGTCCAGGGCAATAACTGCATCCTCAACCGACGACAGGAGAGTTTCCAATGCGTTTCTCTGTCTCAGAATCTTTTCAAGATTAAGCTGGTCTGAACGGCTCACCCTCTCCCACAACGACGTGAGTTCCTCATTAAGGATGCGAATTTCGAGGCTCGTAGGCTCGGGCAGCTTGAGTCTCTCTCCGGGTGATATTTTTGACCGGAGCACCTCGGCTATGTCCTTGAGCGGTTTTGCCAGGCGACTCGACAGCGAATCTACCACTAAAAGAGTAAAAATAAAAGTTACGGCAAAAAAGAGTGCAACGCCGACAATAACTGCGCGGCGGACTTTTATTGATTTAATGACAAGCTCAAACATCCCTTTTTGATTTAGAGCAGTCAATTTATCAAACTGATCATTCATTTCCCGGGTCAGATTATCAGACCGGCCCCCCTGTTTCCACTGCTCCCAGAGTTCCCCTATTTTATGCGCTATTTTGTCCTCGCCAGGTTCGGTAATATTGGACAACTCAAAACGCAATGCGTCGTCAAACTGTTTTATCCAGACTTTCTTTGGGAACCCCGGGTATGCCTGGGGGAAATGAAGCGCGTTCCATGACTGCTGCATTCTCCTCGCAGCCTCGATAGAATCATAATTGGAATGAATAATCCTTGGACTGAGCCCTGTCGCCACATAAACAGAGGAGAGAATCAGGAGAGTGCACATAACTCCGAACACAGCTACGAAGCTGAGATAGCCGTGAAGTATCTTTTTCCGCAGAGGAGGAAGCACTGTCATTCTTCGTCCTTCCTATAGGGGGTAGCGGCTATAATGTGAACATCTATTCCAACCGAGTCACTGATGAAATCGAGGACAACCGATCCAAAAAGCCGCTCCTTTATAGGCGACCTTTCAGTTTTTCCAAATATTGCATGACGGACCTTATGGGTCTGTGCAAAATTCACCAATGTTTCCGCCACATCCTCGCCATGAAGTGTCACTATTTCGACGCCGAGCGTCCTTGCAAGTTTTAAATTTGAAAGGAGTTTTCTTTGCAATGAGGCGTTAATACGATCCGGCGATTCCTGTTTCCTCTGGACATAAACTATGTAACAACGCGCTGAAAGCCGCTCGGCAAGCTTTGCCGCCTTTCTGATCAGGGCTTCTGCATTGGGCGCTCCGGAACTCATAGCAGCCATCACCGCTTCGTCCGCCTCCTTGGCCGCCTGTTCGGACAAAAGGCTTTCCTCTTCGATTTTCCTGAGCTGGTCATCAGCCGCCTCCTGGAGCGCCAATTTCCGAAGGAGCGAAAGATTCTCATGCGTAAAAAAATGGACCAGCGCCCTTTCCGCCTTTGACATCTCGTATATTTTGCCTGACCGAAGCCGTTCTCTCAATTCTTCGATTGTGACATCCACATTGACGATCTGGTCGGCCCGCTGCAGGATATAATCAGGGACCCGCTCACCCACAGGTACCCTGAGCGCCGTGTCCACCTTGTCTGCAATCGTTTCAAAATGCTGGATATTCAGTGTTGTAATGACATTGATTCCCTGGTCAAGAATTTCGAGCACGTCAAGGTAACGTTTCTCGTTTTTCGATCCCGGGGCATTTGTGTGGGCCATCTCATCCACCAGCACGATTTGCGGATTGCGCCTGATAATACCTTCGATATCCATCTCGCGCACCTGGATGCCGCTGATATTTAACTGAAGCGGCCCGATAGCTTCAAGGCCTTCCAGAAGCTTTACGGTATCGGGCCGGTTGTGCGGCTCAACATACCCCACCACAACATCGTATCCCTGCTCTTTGAGGCGATGGCCTTCCTGAAGCATTGAGAAGGTCTTACCGACACCAGCGGCATATCCCAGATAAATTTTTAGAGAGCCCTTGGTTTTTCTTTCAAGGAGTTTTTCAAACCCGGTACTCTCCAATGCCAATGTCATTCCCCCATATCAAGCATGTAACAGCTATAGCTATGGACAAGCATGTTAAGCCTTGTCAGCTCCTTTACCTATTATGATTACTATCTGCTAACAGGCATCTTCTCGTCAAGCCTCAGGTTGAGGAGAAGGACATTGACATGTTTTTCTCCCAGAAAGCCGAGATAGCGATTCTCCACCCCGGAAAGAACAATCTGTCTTATTTGTTCAGGATCGGCATGCCGCGCTTTTGCAACTCTATCAACCTGTAACAGCGCGGACTCCGGAGAAATATCAGGATCAAGCCCGCTCCCGGATGCGGTCACGAGATCAACCGGAACCGCGCCTTTTGAAATAGCGGGATTCTCCTTTATGACAGCGTCAATATCTCCCTGCAGGCGGTCAGCAAGCTTTTTGCTGGTCGGACCGAGATTTGAGCCCCCGGAGTTTAAGGCGTCATACCCTTTGTCACCCGCTGCCGAGGGACGGCCATGAAAGTATTCAGGACGGCTGAATGCCTGGCCTATAAGTTTTGAGCCTACGATTTTGCCCGATCTCACAATAAGGCTTCCATTTGCTTTATCAGGGAAAAGAGCCTGCGCTAATAAAGTCACCGCAAGCGGGTACACTCCGCAAAGGACCACGCCCAAAAACAGGGTGACAACAGCGGATCTGATAAACAGCTTTAACATTTCATCCTCCTTATTAACTTCGGGCGAAAGGCAAAGGGCAAGAGGCAGAAGGTAAGAACTCGATGTTCGTTTTTTGCATGCCTTTCGCCTCTCGCCATTAGCCTTTCGCCATATTTTTATGTAATGTGCAGAGCACTTAAAATCATATCGATGATTTTTATCCCTATAAAGGGTGCTATGATCCCACCCAGCCCATAAACCAATACATTGTAGCGCAGTATCTTTGCTGCTGATTGGGGGCGGTATGCCACGCCCTTCAATGCAAGCGGGATTAGGGCTATGATAATCAGGGCATTGAAGATTACCGCTGAAATAATGGCGCTCTGAGAACTTGCTAGACCCATTATATTAAGCGCCCTGAGCCCCGGATAAGCAACCATAAACATTGCCGGAATAATGGCAAAGTATTTTGCAACATCGTTCGCAATACTGAAAGTCGTCAGGGAGCCGCGTGTTATCAGCAACTGTTTGCCGATTTCGACGACGTCAATGATCTTTGTGGGATCTGAATCGAGGTCTATCATGTTTCCGGCCTCACGAGCCGCCTGTGTGCCTGTATTCATGACAAGCCCCACATCGGATTGTGCCAGGGCAGGCGCATCATTAGTGCCATCACCGCTCATGGCAACAAGCCTCCCTTCCTCCTGGATCGAGCGGATAAGCTTGAGTTTATCTTCCGGCGTAGCTTCAGCCAGAAAGTCATCCACACCAGCCTCACGGGCAATCGCCGCTGCAGTGAGGCGGTTATCCCCGGTAATCATAATCGTGCGGATTCCCATTGCGCGGATACGCGCAAAACGGTCTGCAATTCCGGGTTTAACTATATCCTTGAGATGGATTACACCCAACGCTTTTCCCTTGTCGGCAACAACAAGGGGAGTACCGCCTGATTCAGCGATCTTCTCGACCGATTTTCCGACTTCAGGAGGAATTGCGCCTCCCTTTCGCTTTCAACCAGGCCGCTATCGAATCCATGGCCCCTTTCCTGATTGATGTATTCCCGAAATCCACGCCGCTCATCCTTGTTTCCGCTGTAAAAGGTATTAGTTGGGCATCAGCAGGACAGGTTGATTTCACGCCTCTTTGTTCTGCAAGGGTGACAACTGACCTTCCTTCCGGCGTAAGATCACTGCAGGACGACAGGCACGCCGCTTCAGTGATTTCCCTTTCGCTCACTCCGGGAGCTGGTATGAACTCCGTTGCCATTCTGTTCCCCACGGTGATCGTCCCGGTTTTATCCAGGATAAGCACATCGATATTGCCCGCAGCCTCGACAGCCCGGCCCGATGTCGCAAGGATATTTCTTCTTACCAGCCTGTCCATCCCTGCGATCCCGATGGCCGAAAGCAGCCCTCCGATGGTCGTAGGAATCAGGCAAACAAGCAGCGCGACGAGGATGACCATGGAAGCATCTGCCTTGCTGTACATTGCAAACGGCTTCAGGGTAACGACAGCAAGAAGAAAGACTATAGTGAGCCCGGAAAGCATGATGCTCAAGGCTATCTCGTTAGGGGTCTTCTGCCGCACAGCGCCTTCCACCAGCGCGATCATACGGTCCAGGAATGATTTGCCTGGCTCCTGTGTAATCTGAATAACAATCTGATCTGAAAGTACCGTGGTCCCGCCGGTCACTGCGCTCCGGTCTCCGCCGGCTTCACGTATTACCGGGGCAGACTCACCTGTAATTGCCGATTCGTCCACCAATGCAGCCCCGTCTATGACCGTTCCGTCACCTGGAATAGCCTGTCCGGTATTGACGATAACTATATCTCCTTTTTTAAGCATGGAGGAAGAGATTGTTTCCGTAGATCCATCAGGTTTCCTGACAACAGCCTGGGTGTCCCGCCGGGATTTTTTCAATGTATCTGCCTGGGCCTTTCCACGGCCTTCTGCAAGGGCCTCCGCAAAATTTGCAAACAGAACAGTAAACCAGAGCCAGGCACTGATGTGCCCCGTAAACAGAGCGTCTGCACCCGAATGTGAAAACAGATCATAAAAAAAAGAAATGGTAGTCATGACGCTCACGATTTCCACTACAAACATCACCGGATTTTTATACAGCACCGCGGGACTGAGTTTCTTAAAAGAATCCAGGACAGCTGTGCGCATTATGCCCGATTCAAATGCCGATACCGCTGAAGGTTTAGCCATTATATGCACCTCATTCCTAAAACAATTTTCCGCGGAGCATTTCAAAGTGCTCTGCAATCGGTCCCAAAGATAGTGTCGGGAAAAAAGTGAGCGCTCCGACGATTATGATTACGCCTAACAAAAGCAGGGTAAAAAGGACGCCATGGGCAGGAAACGTCCCCTCGCTTTCCGGATGGATGCTTTTCTCGGCAAGTGAGCCGGCTATTGCCAGGACCGGGATCATCATGAAAAAGCGTCCCAGCATCATGGCGATTCCCATGGTTATGTTGTAGAAGGTATTGCCGTTCAAACCCGCAAAGGCGCTTCCGTTATTTCCGGTAGCCGAAGCATAGGCATACAGGATCTCGGACAGCCCATGCGGGCCGGCATTGGAAAGTCCCGCGAGTCCACGATAATCGAGACTGGCCCACGCCGAGAATCCGAGTATTGAGAGAGCGCCGATAATTAAAGACAGCATCGCATATTTCACCTCGCGGCCCTCAATTTTCTTCCCCAGGTACTCCGGCGTACGCCCAACCATGAGACCTGAGATGAAGATGGTCAGCACAATAAAGAGCACCATGCCGTAAAGCCCTGCTCCGACCCCCCCGAAAATAATTTCCCCCAGCTTTATATTGAAGAGGGGCACAAGTCCCCCGAGGGGTGTGAAGCTGTCATGCATCGCATTCACGGCCCCGCAGGAAGCATCGGTGGTGACAGTAGCAAACAGTGCCGACTCGAAGATGCCGAACCGGACTTCTTTGCCCTCCATATTGAGGGACGACGAGCTTCCTAGCTGAGTCAGCAACGGATTGCCGTGGTATTCGGCGTTGGCGCAAACAAGGACCCCGATAATAAACAAAACAGCCATGGCCGCCCACACGGACCATGCATGTTTTGTGCTGTTCACCTTCCTGCCCAGCAGGTAGACAAGCGCGGCTGGTATAAGAAATATCGAGAGCATCTGGATGAAATTGGAAAGAGCAGTGGGGTTTTCAAATGGATGCGCTGCGTTTGCGTTAAAAAACCCGCCTCCGTTAGTGCCCAGCATCTTGATCGCCACCTGGGAGGCTGCCGGCCCCATTGGGATAACCTGCTTGACACCTTCTAATGTCGTGGCATTGACATAAGAGCTGAAGTTCTGGATCATTCCCTGGGAGACCAGGAACAGGGCATAGATGAAGCATATCGGCAGCAACACGTAAAGATTGCACCGTACAAAGTCAGCCCAGAAATTACCCAGGCTCGCCTTTCCCTTTGACGCAATTCCGCGAATGACAGCTACTGCCGCTGCTATTCCAACAGCCGCGGAAAAGAAATTATGTATGACCAGCGCCACCATCTGGGAGAGATAGCTCATCGTGTTCTCTCCGCCGTAGAATTGCCAGTTGGTGTTTGTCGTGAAGCTAATGGCTATCTGGAAGGCCGAGTCCGGCGAAAGCGGGCCGAATTTCTGAGGGTTAAGGGGCAAAAATTGCTGAAGCCGCAGTATCGCATATGTAAAAAATAACGATACGATACTGAGTCCCAACAGGTCACGGGCATACCGGACCCAGTTCTGCCCCTCATCCGGGTTTATTCCGCCGGCACGGTAAATGAGCCGTTCGAGCCAACCCAGGACCTTTTGCAAGGGATGGGGAGCGCCGTCAAAAACCCTCTCCAGGTATATGCCCAAAGGTTTCGTCACCAAAAAAATAAGCACTATATACAAGCCAAGCTCAAAATAGTCCCGGATAGACATTAGAACTCCTCCGCTTTAATAAGTGTGTAAAGCAAATACGCGAATATGCCTACGGCAATCAGAAGAAAAACTATATTCATTTTTCACCTCACTTAAATTTCGAGCATGCATTAACAAACGCCAATGCCGCTGCAAAAAGCACAATCACAAGCCCTGCCATCATTACGTCGTACATAACTGAAACCTCCCTTTACCTCTGCCTATGTTTTATTCCTGTACCTTAAAGGGGATACTCGTTATTATAATGCCCTTTTTAAGTTGCAAGGCTTTTTTAATGAGTTTTGCCGTTTGGTTATGCAGAAAACGATGCCACCATTTCTCAAGAACCAGCTCCGGCATAGCAACAACTACAGCATTTCTATGATTATCAAGGGTTTTATCTATGAAGTCAATTATCGGATACACTATTGACCCATTGAAAGGGTCGAGCATGATCAGAGGAACGTCTTTTACGTAAGTATCCCATTGCTTTTTCATTCTTTCCCTTTCCACGGAATCAATACATACATGCACCGCAACCACTTTTCCGGCGACAGTTTTGGAATAATTGATTGCATGGATGGCAAGTTTATCAACGTCTGATATGGGGACTATTGCAGTATAACCCGCACGTTTTTTCCCCAGACTTGAGTTGGACAAAGCCTGATTCCCGACTTCCGCCAGGACAGTTCCGGATAACCGTGAATAATATCGCAATAAATATGAACGTAATCGATTAAAGCACATTTGATTTAATTCCTTAAATCAAAAAAGCAAATATGATGCCATTGTCCGGAATATCATGAAAGCTGTTGACATATATGTTTTTTAATAAAACACTGTCTATACAATGACGAGGCTGGATTTAAAAAAGTAATGTAGAATCTTACATAATGAAGGATGTGCGCCAAGAGCATCTTTTTGATATAAACTCTATGTATGACTTATGAAACAAAGGAGGCCAGCCATGAAATCAATCATTTTAGGTATCTTCGTTCTTGCTGTAATTTTGACATTATCGGGTCCGGCATCCGCTGGTCCTGAAATCAGGGGAAAGGTTGTCGAGTATCGCGCTCCCGGCGTTGTGATGAAGGGCTATCTCGCTTATGATAAAAGCATCAGGGGAAGGCGTCCGGGTATACTGGTTGTCCATGAATGGTGGGGCAGGGCATAGATATTAAGGGGGTCGCAAGCTTCCACGGAAGTCTTACCGCAGTCAAGCCTGCGGAACCGGGCATGATCAAAGCAAAGATACTAGTGCTCCATGGGGCCGATGACAAATTCACTACCCCTGAACAGATCGAGGCATTCAGGAAGGAAATGGAAGCCGCCGGTGCTGATTACCGCTTCATTTCATATCCCGGGGCCATGCACTCCTTTACTAATCCTGATGCCGACAAGTATGCAAAAAAATACAGCCTCCCCTTGGGTTACAATGCCGATGCAGACAGGAAATCATGGGAAGAACTGAATAAGTTTCTGCGCGGCATATTTATACCCTGAACTGCTCAACTATCGTCTTGAGTTTGCCGGCAAGCGCAGCCAGTTCTTCAGACGATTTTGCGATCTGTTCCGAACCTCCGGAGATTTCCCTGGTAGCGCTCGCAACGCCCTGCACATCTCCGCTGATGGTTTCTGATGTGGTAGACATTTCCTCTGTAGCAGAGGCGATTTGTTGTGCCATGCCTTCAAGCTGGCTGACGCTTTGCACAATGTTCTTTAACTGATCTCCGGCCTTGATGGAATATTGGAGCCCCACCCCGACCTGTTCACCCGTCTTGCTCATTGCCGATACGGCTGAGCCGACTTCCGACTGAATGGATATTATCATATCGTTGATTTTTGCGGTAGCTGTTGCAGTCCTTTCAGCAAGTTTGCGGACTTCGTCAGCAACAACAGCGAAACCCCGGCCTTGCTCTCCGGCCCTCGCGGCTTCGATAGCAGCATTGAGCGCAAGGAGATTTGTCTGATCGGCAATGTCTTTTATAACGTCGATGATTTCGCCGATCTCCTTGGATTTTTCGCCAAGGCTCTCAATGACAGACGCTGATGCGCTGACTGTATCTGTTACATTTCTGGCTTCCGCTACGGACTTTTCGACTACTTCCGCGCCTTGCTTGGCGAGTGTCGAGGTTTCCATCGCAGCGGAAGCGATGTTTGCGGTGTTCTTTGCCACATCCACAATGGTTTGGGACATTTCATCTGCAGCTGCCGCAATCTGTGTTGCTCTGCCGGACTGCTCATTGAGGGTGCCTGTGATTCCTCTCGAACTTGCGCTAAGCTCTTCACTCCCCCGAGGCAACGCTGTCGGACGCCATCTTGATATCACTGATCATATGCTTAAGGTTTTTGGCCATTTCATCCATGTCGTGAGATATTTTGCCCACCTCGTCATTCCTCTGCGCCTCTATAGTGACCGTGAGGTCGCCTTTGGACATTGCCCTGATCTTTTCAGCCAGGGTCCTGAGCCCTGCAAGACTCCTGTTTGTGCCTATCATTATTACCATGCTTACGACCACCGAACCGAAAATAATCAGGGCAATTAAGGCGTTTCTGGCTCTCGTTGCCCCGACCCGGACTTCACTATCGTATGAGCTGCAGCAAATATACCAATCCCAGTCTTTAAAATATGCAAAAGTAACTGTTTTTAACCGCACAGTGCCATCCGGGTCTTTCCAGTGGTAATGGAGGGTACCGTTTTTCGTCGCTATGATCTCCTTGAACAACTCCTTGCCATCCGCGTCTTTAGTATCAATAACGTTCTTTCCTTCAATGGATGGATGCAATTCCATATTGCCTTTGCCGTCAAGCACAAAAAAATACCCGGTATCCCCGACCTTGATGGCTTTAATGGAGGTCCCCATTTTCCTGACTTGGTCGGTAATGTCCACACCCACAAAATAACTGCCGATGACGTTGCCGGCCCCGTCTTTTATCGGAGTGTATTTTGTCATATAGTACCTTCCGAAGAGCTTTGCCTTCCCCAGGTAAGCTTCGCCCTTGAGCAATAACGGGTATGCGGGATGGTTTTTATCAAGGGTCGTTCCCATTGCCCTGGAACCGTCCTCTTTCTTGAGGGATGTCGTAATGCGGTAAAAGTCATCGCCTTTCCTGGCGAAAATCGTCGCTACAGCGCCCCCGGTAAGTTTCGTAAAACTGTCAACTTCGCCGGTTGCCAGGTTTACGATTTTTCCGCTTATCTTCATTTCCGGTGTATCTGCCTGGCCGATTTTGATTGTGTTAGCCGGATTTACAGTCGCCGGACCCGACACCTCTGATATGAAGATACTGGACATTTCTTCTGCGCTGCGACGGGTGGTCTCGTCGAAAACATCCAGCATCCCATAGATCATCTTTGTCTTGACAGTGAGTTCATTAAGCGACTCTTTATAACTTTTATTGCCTAAATAGAGCGATGTCATGATCCCGCCCGCCAAAAAAACAATGAGCACAGACATGGCGCACAGCAGGGCAATCTTTTTGCCAAGAGATACATTATTAAAGAATGAAACAACTTTTGACTTAGCCACGTTCCCCCCCTATTTAAGCTATTCATGCTGATTATTAAATTAACTCATCTATCACACGTCTATTATATATCCGCAAATGGCCGCCTGACAAGCCGTCCCCGCATTTCTTGATAGCCGGTGCGTTCAGTTTGCGGCGGAACAATCCGCTTTGATTGGTGTAAAATAGTTATCGGGATTTTAGCCATAAAATAAAGAGGTACAGTGATGGTCAGGTTGATATTTTACTACAAAGAGGGCTGCTGGTTATGCGATACGGCACAGGAAACACTCAACGGGCTAAGGGAACAGTATGACATCGCGGTCACCAGGATTGATATCACCTCAAGTGACGAACTGTATGAGCTATACCGGTTTGATATCCCGGTATTTGAGTTCAAAGACGGCTCATCTCTCTGGGGCCGGATCAGAAAAAAAGACCTTTTGCAAAAGCTCGAAGAAAATAAAGAAGCTAGGCAAAAGGCTAAGGGGCTAAAGGCTAACGGCCGCTGTTTCTTTGCCTTTAGCCTTTTGCCTTTTGCCATTAGCCTATGATTTTAACCTTTTAGCTACAGCGTCTATGAACTCTTCGGTAAGCGCATATTTAGTGACAGGCGGGTCAGCTATGAGCATCAGGTCCTTCGTCATAATGCCGCTTTCCGCCGTTTCGATAACGGCGCGCTAAGTTTATGAGCAAAGCCCGTAGCATCAGGAGTACCGTCAAGTTCGCCCCGCTTTGCGAGTGCTCCCGTCCATGCGAAAATACATGCGACGGAATTCGTCGAAGTAGGATTTCCTTTGAGGTGTTCATAGTAATGCCTTACAACAGTACCGTAACCCGCCTCAAACTCAATTTACCGTCAGGAAATACCAGCACACCTCACATCAGTTGAAAGACTTCCGAAGCCGGTAGCCACCATGTCGGACATCACGTCGCCGTCATGTTCATGCAGGCCCACAGCATCCGCCGCCGGACTTGATCACCTGGGCGGCTGCGTCATCGATCAGGAGATAGCGGTACAGTATCCCGGCCTCTTTCAGTCTGTCATCGTTTTTTTCCACTTCTTCGCCGAAAATGTCCCTGAAAAACCCATGATACTGTTTTGATATAGTGTCCTTGGACCCGAACCATATTCCAATTTTTCGCTCAGGGCGTAGTTTATGCATGACTGCGCAAAACTCCTGACTGAGGATCGGTGTTGTGCATCCCCATAACTACGCCCCGTCCTTTGAAATCATGGATCTTGTGTACAATCTTCTCCCCGCCGGCGGCAGGGGTGAAAACCAGCTCGCGGTCCGGGCTGTTCAACGACAAATTCGCTGTTTTTGTAAATGTCACCGTAGGCATGGCGCCCGATTACAATCGGTTTTTTCCAGTTGCGTACTGCAGGGGGTATGTTTTTCAGGATAATCGGTTTTCTGAATACCGTGCCGTCAAGTATGGCACGGATCGTCCCATTCGGGCTTTTCCACTGCTGCTTCAGGCCGTATTCCTTTACACGGGCGGCATTCGGGGTAATTGTCGCGCATTTGACGCCGACACCAAACTGCTTGATTGCAGCAGCAGCTTCAATCGTCACTTTGTCATCCGTCTCATCCCTGTGACGGATGCCCAGGTCGTAATACCGCAGGTCAATATCAAAAAAGGGCAGTATCAGTTTTTGTTTTGAAGGCCCCATATAATCCTGGTCATCTCATCCCCATCCATTTCCACCAGGGGATTTTTCACTCTGATTTTTCCGGACACGCTTCCTCCCGCTTCTGAAAGATACAACAGCTAATTTAAATTGAACAGTACAAGATTGTCAACGGAAACAACTACTCCATGCTGCAATTCACATGATATAATATTTGCTGAAGGTACTTTATGTTAAAATTCAGATCCCGTGTCTCCATTATAATAACTGCATGTGCTGTTTTGTTCACAGGATTCCTTATCTACGAATTTCACAGCCTTCCCATTTCTCGGACAATAATTATGCTGTCCTCGTCTATTCCGACAGCGGCGTTCCGCTTGCCGAATTCTACAAGGAACGACGGTATTTTATATCACATGACAGAATTCCCGATCACGTCAAAAATGCTTTCATTGCCATTGAAGACCGCAGGTTTTATTCTCACTACGGATTTGATATAAGAGGCATCACACGCGCTTTCAGCAAAAATCTGGCAGCTCATGCCGTTGTCGAGGGGGGGAGCACGATTACCCAGCAGCTCGCGAAGATAGTATTAAAAGACCCCGAGAGGAACTTCTCCAGGAAGCTTAAGGAAATGTTTATGACCGTTTATCTCGAATCGAAGTACACAAAAAATGAGATACTGGGATGTATCTCAACCTGGCTTACTTCGGGGAAAGAAATTATGGTATTGAAGCCGAAGCAGGACGCTATTTCAACAAATCCACGGAAGAGCTGTCGATTGCGGAGGCGGCGATGCTTGCCGCACTGCAAAAAGCGCCTAACACTTACTCGCCGCTCAAGAATCCCGATAAGGCCGTTGCACGCAGAAAGATTGTGCTGGATGAGATGCTGTCCAGCCAATTCATAACGCCCAAAGAATAAAAAAGCCATAGCCACGCCGCTCCCCGCACAGACCTGCTTCAGCCGCCCGTACGATGCCCCTTATTTCATGGAATTTATCAAGTCGCAGCTCTATAAAAAATACGGCGACAGGCTTTATACCGGCGGATTCCACATATACTCCACCATTGATGCAACGATGCAGCGCCTTGCAGAACAGGTATTAAAGAAGGGGTACGCCAGGTGGAACTTCGGACCAGACCGGGAATACAGGGAGCACTCGTCGTCATTGATATGGCAACAGGACATATCAGGGCAATGGTTGGGGGCACCGACTTCGGGCTATCTCAATTCAATCGTGCCACAATGGCATTGAGACAGCCGGGCTCTGCGTTTAAACCGTTTGTTTACGCAGCAGCTCTCCAACAGGGCATGTCCTGCAACGACCGCATTCTTGACATGCCGATCAGCATCCCGGACCCGGAAACAGGGGCCGCATGGTCACCCAGGAACGATCATGGGATGTATTATGGCGATGTTTCGCTCAAAACAGCTATCTCCCTTTCCCTTAATGCCGCAACCGCGCGCCTCGCACAGAATGTAGGTCTAAAAAATATCTGCGAGACCGCTGCGAATTCCGGCATACGGTAACCGGCGGCCGCACCCGTCTATTGCCCTCGGTTCGTGTGAGGTGACGCTCTTAGACCTTACCGCTTCCTATGTCACCCTTGCAACGGGCAAAAGAATAGAGCCCCTCTCATATACCGCAATCAACGACAAAGACGCAATGTCGTTGAAAACACTGTCCCGTCCAACACGAATGTTTTTGACCCATCCCTTGTGAAAAACATGAGAGAGCTTTACGGGCGGTGATTGAAACAGGCACGGCGAGAATGGCGCTTTCACAACAACGCGTTCTCCAGCGTGGCCAGTTCTCTGCAGTAGCTTCGGTTCGACAAGTTTTGGAAGACCTTCGGGAATTCCAGATTCGGCATCTCTATGACACGATTTAGCAACTTCCGCCTTTTTTAGCCGCTATTGGTTTTCATTCGCGGCGGAGGTGCGAGAATCAAGAGTTAGTCGGCAAGGCAATAGAGACAGCTCAAAGATTCCGCCAAAGCCGCGATAGAAATCGCGGCTTTAGTTTTTGGCGGCAAAACAGAAAGGTAATCGCCATGATCGTCAACATGTCCGACAACGCCACTGAAGAGCAGATCGAGCACATCATTCAACGTATCCGCGAAGCCGGATTCCAGCCTCACGTCACCCGGGGCACCGAACGCACCATCGTGGCCGCCGTTGGCAGTGGCGGCCGCCGCCATGAAATCGAAGCGCTTTCGGTAAGGCCGGGGTGGATAACGTAGTCGCGATCGCGCAGCCGTTTAAGCTCGTGAGCCGGCAAACCCGGCCGCAGCCTTCGGTGGTCAGCGTTGGCGGGGGAAAGACTGGCGGCGTAAAGATCGGCGGCCCCGGTGTGGTCGTGATTGCCGGGCCCTGTTCGGTTGAGTCACGCGAGCAACTGCTGGAGACCGCTAAGGGAGTGAAGCGAGCGGGCGCCACCATGCTGCGCGGCGGAGCCTCTTACAAACCGCGCACCTCTCCGTATGAATTCCTGGGCCTGGGAATTGAAGCGCTGAAGATTTTGCGCGAAGCCCGTGAACTCACTGGCCTTCCGGTTGTCACCGAGGTGATGAGCACCGAAGACGTGGA
>CAWCLI010000019.1:0-86772 GCA_963796345.1 Nitrospirota bacterium
AAAAGCTTACTCAAGTCGTTAATATAATCAGGAGAGACCCGAGGTGGTGTATGTGATAGGTTTCACGGGTGGCGGCGGCTGGACGACCAATACGGCACGCATGTTCATTACGCTTCAGCCGTTCGAAAAGCGGAAATCGACAATAGCGCAAGTCATGGCAAGGCTGCGCAGGCGGCTTGCAGGGGTGGCCGGCGCGCCCACGTTTCTTGCCCCGGTGCAGGATTTGCGTATTGGAGGCAAACTGGGGAATACTCTATATCAGTACACTCTTATGGGAGACAACGTATCGGACCTTAACACATGGGGCCCGCGCGTACTGCAGAAACTGCGCACGCTGCCTCAACTTACGGATGTTAACAGCGACCAGCAGGTCAAGGGCCTGCAGGCCTCTCTGGTTATAGACCGTGACACAGCATCCCGGCTGGGGATATCTTCACAGCTGATCGATAATACGTTATATGATGCCTTTGGCCAGCGTCAGGTGTCGATCAACTATACTTTGCTGAACCAATACCATGTGGTCATGGAGGTCGAGCCGAATTTCTGGCAGCGTCCTGATACACTTAAAGATATTTATGTCACTAATTCCAGTGGTGCACAGGTACCGCTGAGTGCGTTTACCCATTATGAGCCGACTGCCACTTCCCTGGCAATTAATCACCAGGGTCAATTTCCTGCGGTGACAGTGTCATTCAATCTGCTTCCCGGGGTGGCGCTCGGTGATGCTGTCAAAATTATCGAAAATAATATGCGGCAGATGGGAATCCCGTCCAGTGTCCGGGGCAGTTTTGCCGGGACAGCCCAGGCGTTTCAGTCTTCTCTCGCAAATCAGCCATTCCTGATACTTGCCGCACTGGTTACGGTCTACATTGTACTGGGAATATTGTATGAGAGCTATATCCATCCTGTCACCATTCTCTCCACCTTGCCTTCGGCAGGGGTGGGGGCGGTGCTGGCCATGATGCTTTCCGGCACAGACCTTAATCTCATGGCGCTGATCGGCATAATCCTGCTGATAGGAATAGTGAAGAAGAACGGCATAATGATGATAGACTTCGCGCTGGCAGCTGAGCGCAAAGAGGGGAAGAGTCCCGAAGAGGCGATCTATCAGGCTTGCCTGCTGAGGTTCCGGCCTATCATGATGACAACCATGGCGGCCCTCCTGGGTGCATTGCCTTTGGCGGTGGGTGCGGGAGTGGGATCCGAACTGCGCCGTCCGCTGGGCATCTCCATTGTCGGCGGGCTTATTTTCAGCCAAATGCTCACTCTGTATACCACCCCGGTGGTGTATCTGTATCTCGATCGTTTCAGGATTTGGTTTGATCGTATGAAGGGGAAAAAGAAAACACCGGCCCCGTTGATATAAACAATGAAATATCAGGAGAGGAAATAGTACATGTGCTATTTAAAATTGGTTGGCGAATCATTAATAAATCGCCGCAAAAGCATACTCGTTGTTTCAGGCGCGATAGCCCTTTTGTCCTCGTGTACAGTCGGCCCGGATTACGTTAAACCGACAGCGGAGGTCCCGGGTGTCTTTAAAGAAATGAATGGCTGGACCATGGCGCAGCCCAAGGACAATTTAATGAAAGGCGCATGGTGGGAGATGTTCAACGACGTGCAGTTGAATTCTCTGGAGGGGCAGGTTGATGCCGCCAATCAAAACATTGCTGTGGCTGAAGCGCAATTCCGCCAGGCGCGTGCCCAGGTGACGGCTGCACGCGCCGGCTATTTCCCAACGATTTCGGTCGATCCCGCTGCCACCCGCTCGCGTAGTTCTTCCAACCTGGGCAGAGGAGTAAGTAACAGCGGGTCAGCGAGCGGGCCACATCAAATAACTTCACACTGCCCGCAGATGCGTCCTGGGAATTGGACCTCTGGGGCAAGGTCCGTCGTTCTGTCGAGGCTGGTAGGGCAAGCGCCCAGGCGAGTGCCGCAGACCTTGAATCCACCCGTCTGATTATTCACGCCGAATTGGCGCAAGACTATTTTCAGTTAAGGGCACTCGATGCCCAGAGGCAGATTCTGGACGCAACTGTTGTTAATTATGCGCGCTTCCTGGAGGTAACAAAAAACAGGTACGCGAGCGGCGTGGCATCAAGGGCTGACGTGCTCCAGGCCGAAACCCAGTTCAAGACCACCCAGGCACAGGCAATCGATATAGGTGTACAACGCGCACAGTTGGAACACGCTATTGCAGTGCTTATTGGGAAACCAGCGTCCGTATTTTCTATACCTTTTTCGCCTCTTATAGCAGCCATTACCCCGGCAGTTCCTGTTGGCGTGCCGTCCGTACTCCTCGAACGAAGGCCTGATATCGCGGCTGCGGAACGGCGTGTAGCCGCTGCAAACGCACAGATCGGGGTCGCGGAGGCGGCGTTTTATCCCAGCATCACTCTTAGCGGCTCCGGTGGCTTCCAGGCTTCGAGCATGTCAAACTGGCTTACGTGGCCTAGCCGCTTCTGGTCCATCGGGACAACGATTTCCGAAACAGTGTTTGATGGGGGATTGAGGAGTGCCCTTACCGACCAGGCACGTGCGGCCTATGATGCTACCGTAGCTTCATATCGCCAAACGGTGCTTACGGGATTCCAGGAGGTAGAAGACAACCTGGCAGCATTGCGTATTCTGGAAGAAGAGGCCAATGTTGAGGCAGAGGCTGTCAAAGCGGCACAGCAGTCAGCGATATTTACGACCAACCAGTACAAGGCGGGGACTGCCAGTTCTCTGGATGTTATTGTGACCCAGAATGCAGAGTTGTCGAACAGGCGGACCGAGATCACCATAGTCGGCAATCGGATGACCGCAAGTGTGCTCCTGATCAAGGCCCTCGGAGGCGGCTGGGACGTATCTGCGCTCCAGCACCAGTGATTATCAATACGGGCTGGTTGGTATGGGCCGCCACATAAAAAGAGAGCGCCGTGAAGCCACGACGCTCTCTTTTTCACGCTGAATCGGTCTCCACGATCATGTCTTGTTCACTGAAGGTTACAAGCAAGAAGAGGAGTTGAACTGCCGGCCAATGCGGCAATATACCTGCCTCCTCTCTCTTCGTACCTTATGTTCACCTGATCGCCGACCGCAATGTTATGAAAATCCGTGCTCATATCGCACGCCAGCATACTCGTCGCTTTGTCCGTTCCGTATGATGCGTATCCGCCCCCGCTCCAAAACAGAGCTGCCGGAGAATCATCTCTCGTAATCAGAGGCGATACATTCGGCCCGATCGAAGCCGCAGTCAGCGTCTTTGTATGTTCGTTAATGGCAACTACCTCTCCTGAAAATGTGCCACTGACTTTACCACCACCCATAAATAACGGTGATAAGGTGTCATCTCTGGCAATCAGCGGAGATACGAACGCTCCGCTTGAAGCAACAGCTGGCATCTTCGCATGGTTCTCGCTGGCCACGGCCGTTTGTCCGGGTATGCCCCAAGCCAGTCCCAATTACCGGTGACAGTGAATCATCTTTCACAATCAACGGCGATGTGAACGGTCCGCCTGCTCCCATGCCGTTCTCTGCTGCAATGGCAACACCGATAAGTGAAACTGCAAGAAGAACCGCAAATACTATCATCAAAATTTTTTTCATAAACGCCCACCTCCCACTTCCGCGTTTACTATCTTATGTCAACACCTCACTAGTGTGACCTTCTGATTAAAGGATACTAAATTTGTCCCGTTTTGTCAATCTTTCGAATTGCCTCAAGTAAAATCTATCGGAAGTGCGCGGAACCTAGACTGCAGTTTCGCCTGTCTCGCCTGTCCTTATCCTCATGGCATTGTCCATGGACGAGACGAATATCTTACCGTCTCCAATCTTGCCGGTGTAAACGGCCTCGCGAATAGCCTTCATAATACTGTCAACCTCTTTGTCTTTTACAACCAATACTACTCTCTTTTTATCCACGAAAGGCACTCTATGCGTTATGCCGCGTGCCTTAAGTTCAGTCCACCCTTTTGGTTTCCGTGACCCTCAACATCGGAAATCATGACGCCCGAATAGCCCACTTTTTCCAAAATGGCGCATACCTGTTCTACCTTGGTGCGGCGTATAATTGCCTCTATCCTTTTCATAGTAATCTCCTTTCAGATCAGACTTGCTTGATACAAGCTTTAATAAGCAAAAAACTTGCCAGTTTGTAATTGCTTGAATTTAAACAATACCCACTTTTTTGTTTCCCGAAATTTAGAACAAAGTTGTTCGTCTGCTACAATTCTGTGCGGAGCCGCATGTATGCTATAATCAAAAACCATGAGAATTTTAAAGAAAAAAACTGAAATCGATGCCTTTCTTGGACTGCTCAGGAAACGGGCTGCCGGTGTAGACCCGCGTATCGAAAAAACGGTGCGGGCGATACTTGGCGATGTGAAAAAGAAAGGCGATATCGCGGTCGTAAAATATACCCGCAAGTTTGACAAGCATGATCTGCCGGTGAAATTAAAATCTTCAGAGATAAAAAAACATGCGTCAAAGGCTGACAAAAATATTATCAAAGCGCTCGAAATCTCCGCCTCAAGGATAAGGGACTTTCACGAAAAACAAAAAGAGAAGTCGTGGTCATATGAGGTGAATGGCGCAGTGCTGGGACAGATAATCAGGCCGCTTGCCCGTGTCGGCGTTTATGTGCCGGGGGGCAAGGCTTCATACCCGTCAACGGTATTGATGAATGTCATTCCCGCACAGGTTGCAGGGGTGAAGGAAATAGCCCTGTGTGTGCCTACGCCGGGAGGGGAGACAAACCCTTATGTTATGGCTGCAATAGAGCTTCTGGGAGTACGGGAGGTTTACAGGATAGGCGGGGCGCAGGCGGTCGGGGCTATGGCATACGGCACAAAAATCATAAACAAGGTGGATAAAATTGTCGGCCCCGGAAATATTTTTGTGGCCCTCGCAAAAAAGATGGTTTATGGTGAAGTGGACATAGATATGATTGCCGGGCCGAGCGAGATATTGATAATAGCTGATTCAACCGCAAATCCCGCTTTTGTTGCGGCAGATATGTTGAGCCAGGCAGAGCACGACGAGCTTGCTTCCAGCGTCCTGGTGACCGCTTCTGAAAAACTTGTAAGTGAAGTAGCTGGCGAACTTGAAAAGCAGATCAAAACTTTAAAGAGAATGGAAATCGCAAAAAGATCGTTAAGACGCTTTGGCGCCATAATCCAGGCAAAAGATATCCGGCAAGCAGTCGTATTAGCGAATGCTATAGCGCCCGAGCATCTGGAGATCATTGCAGATGCATCCGAAGATATTCTTGAGTTTGTCGAAAATGCGGGTGCAGTCTTTCTGGGTCCCTGGACTCCCGAGCCTTTGGGCGATTATGCTGCGGGGCCGAACCATACGCTTCCAACCGGGGGCACCGCCCGTTTTTCGTCCCCCCTGGGCGTGTATGATTTTATAAAGAGGACAAGCCTCCTGCAGTTCAACAGAAAAGGTTTTATGGCCTTGTCTGATACTGTTGAGGCGATTGCCGGGGTCGAAGGGCTTGAGGCCCATGCCAACACCATCAGGATCAGGAGAGAAGCATTTCAATAATATAGTATCCGCCGCAGGGTGGCTGAGAGCCATTCTCCCTGAAATCGCACCCGTCGACCAAAAAATCACATTTCCTGCAAACAAGGCTTTTGATCTCTTCGTCTGCCGGAGACGCCCCTGCTGTGGGATGTTTCCGCCTCCCTGATAATTTTATGGCTGAACTGAGCTCGCGCGGAGTAAGATTTTTTCTGAGAAACAGGTAAGTGCCGCAGAGGAGGTCCTCTTTGCCTTCTTTATAAAATGAACAGAAGTTTTTGCATATCATGCCCGTGTATTCTTTATCTTTCATGATCTCCTTTATACTCTGTAATAATGTTTTTGTCTCTGCAACCAGGAGGCAATCGTTTAAAAGTGCAGCTGTCCATGTCAGTTTATCGGAATCGTAATTGTAAAGGTAGTTCCTTTGCCGACTTCGCTGTCGACCTCGATTTGGCCGGCATGTTTTCTAACAATATCGTATGCAATGCTCAGTCCAAGCCCTGTCCCTTTGCCCACCTCTTTTGTGGTAAAAAAAGGCTCGAAAATCCTGCCTATGTGTTCCTCCGGAATTCCTGACCCTGTGTCGGAAATGGAGATTTTGATATCGTCGTTATCGCGCACGTCTTTACTGTAATCTCGCCCTGTTTCTCTATCGCATGAGCTGCATTGACCAGTAAATTCATAAAAACCTGGTTAAGCTGGCCCAAAGTACATTTGGCCATGGGAATCTCTCCGTATTCTTTTTTTACGGTCGCTTTGTACTTCAGTTCATTCCATACGATGTTTATTGTGCTCTCCAGCCCTTCATTGATATTGGCGCGCCTGCACTCGGTATCATCGACGTGCGAGAAACTTTTCAAGTTCTGCACTATCCTCTTGATCCTTTCAGCACCGTCAGTAGTTTCCCTGATCAATTGTTTTGTGTCTTGTATCACATGATCAAGCTTCAGGTCTTTTCTCTTCTTTTCTATTTTATCGTGTATTACGCTTGCAGTCTCCTCGCTGCAATCCTTTAATTCAGCGACGGCCCCGGTCAGGAACGAAATATATTCGGAGTATCTGTCAGTGTATTTCCCGAGTGAGTATAGGTTGCTCAAAATGTACCCGGTAGGGTTATTGATTTCATGGGCCACGCCCGCCGCCAACTGACCTATTGACGCCATTTTTTCCTGATGCAGAATCTGGGCGTGGGCCGACTTAAGTTTAGTGTGGGCGTTCTCAATCTCAATATTTTTGCGTGCCAGATCTTCTTCAGCCATTTTAAGCTCCGTCATATCCTGCAAAGTCTCAATTGCCGCGATAACACTGCCGGCAGTGTCAACTATCGGAGCCGCGTCGAATACCAGATAGACTTTTTTGCCCTGCAAATTGTACCACCCGTCAGCATGCAGCCCCCCGGGCAGCAGAATCGATTTTGAAAATGTCTTATAGTATTGTGTTAAGCCTTCAGTCCCTTTGCCGTCTATGATCAAGTCTGCCACTATAGGTCTTTCACGGTCATAAAATGGCTGCCATTGATTACCGGTGCCTATCATTTCTTTTGCCGGCTTCCCAGTCAGCCTTTCGCAAGCCATATTCCACACGCGTATCTTGTGCTTATTGTCTATCACAATGGTGGCTACTGCGGAACCTTCTATAAGGGCATGTGTCAATTTCATCTGCTCCTGGAGCGTCTCCTCAGCCGACTTGAGCCTTTCCTCCGTACGTTTGCGTTCAGAGATTTCTTTGTAGAGTTTGTCAGTCTGTTCGAGCACGCTCTTCTCGTACACGTCGAGCAGATCTTCCAGGGCGGCTATCCGGGACATGAGCAGGTCTATGTGCGTTTTATTGCTGCTCATGAGAATATCGCCTTCTCGAAAGGCAAAACCGCGATCTTCACATTGAGGCACAAAGTCCTGAAAAGATCGGCCGCTTCCTTAGAAATCCGGACCTTGAAAAAGATAATGACAGCAAACAAGGCTCCCCCCGGCAGTAAACCACCGAACCCCAGCGCGGATTTTATCCCGTGTGGAATGACAAATTCATTCTGGGCCGGGATAAAAGGACTGTTGAGTGCATCGGGGACGTAAAATATATTGAAGTTTTTCTGCGACAGATCCCCAAGCAGTTTCGGGTCCGGATTGATGACCATCCCAAGGGTCAACCCCAACTGCATGATCAGATTACTGACCATGGGAAGATGGCTAATAGCCTCTTCGTTCGGGATGGGAATTGCCTTGTGCCCCTGCGAGGTCTTCCGGGAATTCCAGGCAGGTTCTTCACCAGCCGTTGCCAGGAGGACCAGGCATTTCATATCAGGTGAAGGAGGATGGTCTCCCAACATGGTTTGGGCAAAACCCTGCAGTTCCTTATCGAGGTCCACGTAAGCATGGGTCTTGTAGAACCGGACAAGGGAACAAGCCCTCTTTCCGGTTGCATCGGACAGGCCGGTGTAAAAACGACCGGCGATCCTGTCAGCAACTTCTTCCATGCTGGAAGCGCCTTCACCAATAGTCCGCATCACCCTTCCGCATTCGGTCATCTCCCGGATAGTAAAATTCGTCACGTCGTAAGTCGCTGTTTTTTCATTTTGAGTATTCATGTCTTTCCCCATGTTTGCATATCCAGCCCTTCAGTGTATAAAGCAATCATCACATTTCCCGTTTGTTCCAAACGAATATTCCGCTCTTTGAGGGATCGATGCGGTATCCCCTCTTCAGTGTTTCCATGTTTTTTTCGTTCATTACAGTCCCTTTTTTTACCAACAGGAGGCCTGTTCCGCTTCTTATGTCCCTTGAGAGCACAAGTCCGGCTACCAGATCGTCCGCTTTTACTTCTACCTCGACTTGCCCGGCCTCATGGACAGAGGGCAATGTCATTTCCTGTACTGCCGCAGTCAGAAATTTATACAGATCAGGATCGAGTTGAGAACCGAGAAGCGCCTGTATTTTTTTCAGCGCGTTTTCTATCTCCTGCGGCCCCCTCTTAATGCCTGTCAGCCGGTCGAATTTGTCGGCTATCGCTATTATTCTCGCTCCCATGGGTATCTTTCCATACCTGAGCCTGTCGGGAAAACCGTTGCCGTTATACCATTCATGATGATGCCTGATAAGGACCCCTACCGGCCGAAGCTCTTCGACGCAGTCGAGGGAAGCCTGTCCCAGGACTGGGATGATTAATGTAGTCTTTCATCTCCCGCGGGCCGAACTCATCTGTATACTTGAGCAGCTGAACGTCCGGAAGCCCCAACTTTCCTATATCATGGAGCTGTGCCGCTGTGACTATTGTTTCGGCATCCGTTTCCGGAAGTCCCATCCGGAAGACAATATCGGAAACAAGGGTTGCTACATTATTGGCGTGGGTATAGATAATTTTGTTTCTCAGTTCAAGAATATTATAAAAAGCGGAAATAAACTCTCTGAAGTTCTTCTTTAAGCTTTCCTGTGAGCTTTTTCAGTTCCTTGTTCTGGTTCGTCAAATCTATTGTCTGCTGCTGCACATAGAGTTCAAGTTCTGCTCCCCACTTTTTCAGCTCTTCATTCTGTTTCTTCGTAAGTTCGGTAAGCCGCCTGTTCTCCTTTACCAGCCTGTATCTTTCAGCGGCATTCAGAACTGCTATCATAAGATCGCTATCATTCCATGGTTTTGCAATGTACCGGTAAACTCCACCCTTGTTAATAGCGCTCACTACCGCATTGATATCGGCATAGCCTGTAAGCAAAATCCTCACGGAATTAGGAGAGATCCTGGTTGTCTTTTCAAGAAATTCCACCCCGGTCATTTCAGGCATGCGCTGGTCGGAAACTATAACGGATACCTCGTTACCTTTGAGGAGATCAAGGCCCTCTTTCCCCGAGGATGCTGTTAGTATCTCAATGTCCTCATCCAGAAACAGCCGCTTCAAAGATTTTAAGACGTTTTCCTCGTCATCAACAAAAAGCACCCGTATAGCTTCTTTCGCCGGACCATTCATAAAAGTGCCTCTTCATCGATAAAAGTAAGTATAATGCCTTTTTGTTTGTTCCCGTGCTCCATAAGCCGGCCGAGAGCTGTCCGCAATGGCCGTTTATGACAAGCTTTTTTGAGACCTTATGCTGTTCTTTCACCATATTTGCAAACACGACCAGGTCCTGGGGAAAGTTTCCTCCAGGGTTTGCCCAATCATGCACGGGAGGTTCTTATTCATTTCAGACCACGTGGAATTGCACAGTACAACCATATTATCGAGATCAATGCCGACAATGCCCACCGGCACAGAATCAATAATATACTGGTATGCGTTCAGCGCTTCATTGCTGAATTCAAGGCTCCGGGATTTCTGTTTCAAAAGCTCTTCCAGTTCTCTGTTCAGTTTCACGAGCTGATCATTTTTTTCCTGAAGCGCGGCAGTAAGCTCCAGATTTCTCTTGAATAGAAAATACCTCTCGACGGCAGTTGAAATAGTCACTTTCAGTTGATCATCATTCCATGGTTTGGGTATGAACTTGTATATCTGGCCTTCGTTTATGGCAGAGACAATCGATGCCGTATCCGCATATCCCGAAAGCACAATCCTTACAGTCTCGGGGCTGATATTGCGAACTTCCTTGAGGAATTCGACGCCATTCATGCCAGGCATTCGATAATCCGATATCACTATATGAACGTGCTCCTGCCGGAGAATCTTGAGGCCATTTTCCGCGGACCCGGCTGTTAAGATTAAATAGTCATCGTCAAGAAAGAGCCGTTTCAGGGCGTTTAAAACGTTTTGCTCATCGTCCACACACAATATTTTTATTTCTTCCTGCATCTTTAATCCCCCTAAACCGGAATTTTTATTGTAAAAGTAGTCCCCTTATCCACTTCGCTGGCGACCTCGATCTCCCCGGTGTGTTTTTTTACAATATCATACGCTATGCTCAGTCCAAGCCCTGTCCCTTTCCCTACTTCTTTAGTGGTAAAAAACGGCTCAAATATTCTGCCTATTTTCTCTTCGGGAATGCCGGAGCCGGTGTCGGCAACCGACACATACACATAATCCCCGGCGTGCCATGTTTTTACGGTAATCTCGCCCTGTTTCTCTATTGCCTGTGCCGCATTGACCAGCAAGTTAATAAAAACCTGATTGAGCTGTCCCAAATTACACCTGACAAGAGGAATATCTCCGTATTCCCTTTTTACCGTTGCCTTGTACTTCAGTTCATTCCAGGCTATGTTTATTGTGCTCTCCAGCCCTTCGTTGATATTGTAAGGTCTGCACTCGGCATCATCTACATGCGAGAAACTTTTCAGGTCCTGCACTATCCTCCTGATCTTTTCCGCTCCGTCAATGGTTTCATGAATCAATTGTTTTGTGTCCTCTAGCACGTAATCAATCTTCAAGGCTTTTCTTTTCTGTTCTATTTTATCGAGTATGACGCTTGAGGCCTCCTCGCCGCAATCTTTTAATTCCGCGACCGTCTCGTTCAGGAACGAAACATATTCGGAGTATCTGATCGAGTATTTCTCCAGTGAGTTAAGGTTGCTCAAAATGTACCCGGTAGGGTTATTGATTTCATGGGCCACGCCTGCTGCCAATTGCCCTATTGACGCCATTTTTTCCTGTTGCAGAATCTGGGACTGGGCCGACTTCAAGTCATTGTAAGCTTTTTCGAGCTTTTGATGGCTTTCCTGAAGCAGTTTATTTAGTTTCGAAAGCTCTGCAGTCCGCTCATCGACCTTTTTCTCCAGCATTCCGTGGGCCTGGTGCAATTCGTTTTCAGCCTGCCTGCGTATAGAGACTTCCTGAGAAAGCATCTCATTGGTTTGCTCCAATTCAGTTGTGCGTATTTTTACAAGGTTTTCTATATATTCGGTCCGCCGGATACTGTTCAGGAGGTATATCCACAGTGTGCCGGTCAACAGCAATCCTACTGCCAGCACCCCCCATGGTTGCAAGGTTCTCCTACCGGCCATGAAAGCAGGGGTTGCCCGATAGAGAAGAAGCCATTTGCGCCCGGCCACATTGAATGTCTTGGCAAATTCGAGGTTCATACCTGTTACTTTAACTTTTTTAGTTGATTTCAAAGTCTTTGTTTTGTCTGCGGGATAATAATAAAGAAGATCTTCATTTTTTGGGACAGATGTGTCATAAAGATAAATATCTATCCCCGCAGGCTTCAGACGGCGCAGTGTTTCCCTAAACATGTCGCCTATCACAAAAACTCCTAATACATAGCCCTGTAAATAATCCCGCCGGGTTTTGACGGAATCAGATTTCACGTCATGCCGATAAACAGGCGCGTAGACAAGAAAACTGAACTCGCCGGCTGCTACTGAAGTGACGAGCGTGACCCGCCCGGTGGCGACCATCTCTCCAGTGTCGCGGGATAGGTCCAATGCCCTCTTCCGTGTGGGATTTGAAGCCGCATCAAACCCGAATGCGATTTCATGGCCTTTATATGGTTCGTTGTAGTAGACAGGGAAATACCTCGGGGCGTATGCCGGCCCGTATCATCACTCCCTTGCTCTTTTGTTCGGTGATTTGAAAACCGGGCAACCCATCCTGTTTCGCCTTGCGCTCATAAACGCCCCGTAAAGAACGGGGTACGCGCGGTATCCATGCAAGGGCATTGATAGCTTCGTGCTGTAACAGGAGATGCTGCACAAAACTATGGAACTCTTCCCGGCTTTGCTCTTTATGAAGATTAAAAAAAGCCTGAACAGATGTGAGTACTTGCAAATCGGATTTTGTTTCATCGCTAAAGTCCGAAAAAAAGTTTTCGGCCGAATTATTAAATTCCACCAATATTTTATGATTTTCCATTTTCAGCACAGTAAGAAAGGCTATCAAGGACACGATAATACCAACAAGCATTATCAGCGCAGTTAAGAGGTAATGGTTTATATGTTTGGCAGACATGAGCTACTCTCATTTACTATCGGAATTTGAATAGTAAAAGTTGTTCCCTTTCCCGCAAGGCTCTCCGCTTTTATTGTGCCGTTATGTTTTTTTACAATGTCATATGCTACACTGAGCCCCAGTCCTGTTCCTTTGCCAACCTCTTTGGTAGTAAAGAACGGCTCAAATATCCTGTTCAAATTTTCGGGCGGAATGCCGCACCCGGTATCTGAGATGGAAATATGCACACATCCGGCATCTGCCCATGTTTTCATTATAATTTCACCTTTTCCATCTATTGATTGGGCGGCATTGATCAACAGGTTTATGAACACCTGGTTTAATTGGCCAATGTTACAGTAGGTTGGGGGGATATTGCCATACTCTTTCCTTATCGCTGCTTTGTATTTAAGCTCATTCCAGACGATGTTGAGCGTGCTTTCCAATCCTGCATTGATATCGTCCATCTTCCATTCTGCTGAATCAATGTGGGAGAAATTCTTAAGGTCCTGTACTATCCTCTTGATCCTTTCGGCGCCATCAACAGTTTCCTGAATTAATTGCTTTGTGTCCTCTATAACGTAATCGAGCTTCAAAGCCTTTCTCTTTGTTCCAGTTCGTCAAATATGGCGCTCACAGCTTTCGGGTCGCTGTCCCCTAATTCAACAACTGCCGCGTTCAGCATAGAAATGAATTCAGAGTATCTGCCCGTATATTTCAAAAGCGAGTTAAGGTTGCTTAATATAAACCCGACAGGGTTATTAATTTCATGGGCAATCCCTGCCGCAAGTTGCCCGATTGACGCCATCTTTTCCTGCTGCAGGATTTGTGACTGCGCAGCCTTGAGTTCGGTATACGCTTTCTCAAGTTCCTTGTGACCTGATTCCATCATCTCCATCATGCTGTTAAACCGTTCGCCGATTTGATATATCGGGTCAGACAAGGAGGCGTCCGGACTTCTGAACCTGAGACCGAGGTCTTTTTCTTTCTCAACTTTCTGTAAAAGGAAAGAAATCTCGTCGAGCGCGGAGTGCAGTTCCCGCCTGTCCTCGTTGAGCGTAGCATTCGTGATTTCGAGAGACTCGGCAAGTGTTTTGATATCAGTGACATCGTGGAGTGTCACTACGTGGCCCGAAGCATCCCTATCGTATAAATCCTTGTAATCATAAAAACTGGCCATAAACCATTTTCCTGACGGCTCATGGAAAACTTCGGCATTGTCTAAAATCTTGTTGCCGCCGTCGAGTTTTATTCCTTGTTCAAGAAAAACTGCAGGCCAGGACCTGCCGAGAATGTTGTCATAGTCCTGGCCTATAAACTCCTTCACCGCCTTATTGCACCTCTGGATTTTACCTTCTTCGTCAGCGAAAAAAACCATATCGCCTATGCAGTCTACCGTACTTTCCCACTGTCTTTTAGCTATTTCAACCTGATTTAAGGAATTTTCCAGGTCCCTATTTTTTTTTAATGCCTCCGCAAGTTCAGTGGTAAGCTGTTCTTTTGTCTTATCTTTGTTTTTCATGGTCCTGTAACTTCCTCAAGCCATTTCAGGTAGTCTTCGGAACCATCTGCAACAGGAAGCGCGATAACCTCCGGAACGGCGTAGCTGTGCAGTTCTTTGACCCGGGTTTTAAGGGGAGTAAAAAGCCCTTTCCGCGTCTTGACGATCAGGAGTACCTCGGTCTCGTCTTCTATTTTTTCCTGCCAGCGGTAGATGGAACGTATCGGCCCGACAATATTTACGCAACCTGCAAGACGCTCTTCCACAAGCGTCCGCGCAATCTTCGAGCCTTCTTCCTCATTGGGGGCTGTGATGTATACGACCAGCGCGTTCATAAAGCCTCCTCACGGTTGGCGTTAAGTACAACTCAATACGCTGTTTTTAAGCAGGCAGACGGATGATTTGTCTTTTGCCATCAGGGTGACGGTTGGTTTGAAAAGAACAAAATCCTGGTGAAAGGGGGTCTGAATTTTCCCTCCGAATGAACTGTTATCGCCCAGGGCAATATGTATTGTTCCGAGTATCTTTTCAGATTCGAGAATGTTGTCGGGCCGCTTCGCCCTGCTGTTGGTGCCTATGCCGAACTCGGCGATGTTCCTGTTTTCCGGCCGTTCGGCAAGTTTTGCTTTCAGGACCTCTGCATAGGGGTCATCCCCCGACACTTCCTGCACTATGCCGTCTTTAATAAGAAGGGTCAGCGGTTTATGTAATTTCCGGGTAGGGGCCCATTCAAGTACGAGCGTCCCCTGAGCTGTTCCTTCGAGAGGGGCAAAAAAGACCTCTCCTGCGGGCAGATTCCCGAACGATCCGGGTTTGGTAAGCATGCCGGTGTCAGCCAGCGCCTTTCTGCCTTTTTTTGATAACGTAAGCCTGGAGCCGTTAGGAGCTGCTATTTTCATAGTTTCCGCACTGTTGACGATTTTTGCGAGCGCAAGGGTCTTTTTTGACAGCGCCTTCCAGTCAACTCCCATCGGGCCCTCGAACATCTCGATATCAAAAAGGGGCATGCTGGCATAACGGCAACCGCACAGGCCTGTTAAAAGATTTCTGAACTGTGTATGACTTGTTGAGTAATTGGAAAGGGCGATTACAGCATTAACAGCGGAATTTTTGTGTTTGCCGACTATAATTTCCGCCTTGCGCATCCCTTCTCCGGTAAGAGTTTTATTTAAGAGAGGTGTGAGAAGTCCGGCTTCTTCCAGCTTGTTGACAGTCCTGTTGCCGAAAGCGGTCCGCCAGAGTTCTTCCGGCGGTTCTGCACCGTGTTTGCCTGTGGCTGGAAATTCAAGGTAGAGAATCTTTTTTGCATAAGCTTTGCCGACTTCAGCGGTCAAAAGGGCTATGTCCCTGAGCTGTTCCCTTCTGTAGCGTTCCTGCTCATCAACCCCTTCCGCACCCGAAAGGGTATCGGTAAAGACCAACAAGCGCTCACTGCGTTTTATCGCGAGGTTAATGGTATAGATTGACCTGACGGCCGCAGCGATCATGCGAAGGTCAATTCCATCTGCTCATTGTGCTTTCCAGGGAACTCGATAGGGTATTGGTTATCGAAACAGGCGGTGCAAAAATCTTCGGGATTGGGAATGATCTTCTTTAAGCCGTCAATGCTCAGATAGGAAAGTGTGTCTGCGGTAATATATTTTCTTATCTCATCGGTAACATGGCTTGAGGCAATGAGTTCATAACGGGTAGGGGTATCTATTCCATAGAAGCATGGGCCTACAGTCGGCGGGGAACATATCCTCATGTGCACCTCTTTTGCGCCCCCGATTTCCCTGATCATCTTAACGATTTTCTTGCTGGTCGTGCCCCGGACAATGGAATCATCGACGACGATCACGCGCTTTCCCTGTAAAAGGTCACGGACTGCATTGAGCTTTATTTTTACCCCGAAATGCCGGATGCTCTGTTTGGGCTCTATGAAGGTCCTCCCGATGTAATGGTTTCTTATAAGGCCGAAATCGAAAGGTATCATTGCCTGTTCGGAGAAGCCGAGCGCAGCGGGCACTCCGGAATCGGGAACGGGCACTATAATATCTGCGTCAATATTGGATTCGAGCGCAAGTTGCCTCCCTAACCTCTTGCGCACAGTGTTTACGCCCGTATGGTTGAAAATATAACTGTCGGGCCGGGCAAAGTAGATAAACTCAAAAACGCAATGGGCCTTTCGGGTGCTTTGCAGCGCCTTTATGGAGCGTAAGCCGTTACGGTCTATTATTACCAGTTCACCGGGTTCTACGTCCCTTATGTATTCAGCGCCGATCAGATCAAACGCGCAAGTCTCGGAGGCAACGACATACGCCCCGTCTACGGTCCCGATGGCAAGCGGTCTGACGCCAAAAGGGTCCCGCGCAATGATCAGTTCGGATTCCCTGAGGAAGAGAAGGCTGTAAGCGCCGCTTAAACCGCTGAGCGCTTCGATAATGCGTTCGTAAGGATTCTCGTGCCTTGACCTTGCAATCAGGTGGAGGAGCACCTCGCTGTCTGATGAGGAATGGAAGATTGCCCCCTCAGCCTCGAGAGTTGCCTTTACCTCATGGGCGTTAATGAGATTTCCGTTATGAGCAAGGGCTATGGAACCAAGTGCGTAGTTTGCCATGAAGGGCTGAACATTCCTGAGTCCGCCCCCTCCGGCAGTTGAATAGCGGTTATGACCTATGGCAATTGAGCCCGGCAGCCGTTTCAGCCGTTTCTCGCTGAAAATATCGGCTACAAGTCCGATCGCTTTTTCGCAATGCAGATTCTTGCCGTCGGAAGAGCAGATACCTGCCCCTTCCTGGCCGCGGTGCTGGAGGGCGTAGAGTCCCAGATAGGTGAGATTGGCTGCCTCGGGATGGTTAAAAACGCCGAATATGCCGCATTCTTCATGAATATCATGAATGGGCAAAGCATGTGGCCGGCAACATCTCGATTTCATACAATCAAGCTCTTTTTAATCCTGCTGTTCAGCATGACCGGCAGAGATTAGAGAAATGTACTGTGCTCATTTATAATATAAGAACTGCATGCTTGTGTTTGCAAAACCAATGTATCAAAAACGACTTAATGTATTCTAACATAAACTGATGGGTGAATTTAAATTACAGACCGGCTTTACTCCCAAAGGAGACCAGCCGAAGGCGATAGATGAACTGACCCGGGGGGTAATCAGAGGTATCGGGGACCAGGTCCTCCTCGGAGTTACCGGCTCGGGCAAGACATTTACTATCGCACATGTGATCGCCAATCTGAACAAACCGGCACTCATTATTGCCCATAATAAAGCTCTGGCGGCACAACTGTACGGAGAATTCAGGGAATTATTTCCCGGGAACGCAGTGGAGTTTTTTGTGAGCTATTATGACTATTATCAGCCTGAAGCATATATCCCATCCACGGACACCTATATAGAAAAAGATTCCATGGTGAATGACGACATAGACCGGCTCAGGCATTCCGCAACAATGTCGATCCTTGAAAGAACGGATGTTATTGTTGTTGCCTCCGTTTCCTGTATTTACGGCATTGGCTCGCCTGAAGATTATCTCAGCATGCAGGTATTTCTCGAAGAAGGCATGAGGACCGGAAGGGATGAACTTTTGCGGCAGCTTGTGGACATCCTTTATGTCAGGTCTGATGTCGAGTTCAAGAGGGGGAATTTCAGGGTGCGGGGCGATATGGTCGAAGTGTACCCGGCATTTTACCAGGACAAGGCATTGAGGATAGATTTCTTCGGCGACGATATAGATGCTCTCTATGAGTTCGATCCTTTAACAGGTGAGAGGTTAAGGAGGGTCCCCAAATTGACCGTCTATCCGAATAGCCACTGGATAACACCTGAAGCGAAATTGAAAAAAGCGTTCAAAGGAATAGAACAAGAGGTGGAAGAGCGCACAAGGTTTTTCAGGAACCAGGGAGATATCGCCTTTGCTCAAAGGATCGAGCAACGGACCCGCTTCGATCTCGAAATGCTCAAAGAGTTCGGCTATTGCCACGGAATTGAAAACTATTCCAGGCACCTGAGCGGAAGGTCTCCGGGCGATCCCCCTTATACACTGATCGATTACCTGATAAGCGGGCCGTCCAAAGGCGACTTTCTCATGATAATAGATGAATCGCACGCAACAGTGCCCCAGATAGGCGGTATGTATGAAGGCGACCGTTCTAGAAAACAGACGCTTGTGGATTACGGCTTCAGGCTCCCTTCCGCCATGGACAACAGGCCGCTGCGTTTTGAAGAATTCGAGCGCCGTATGCGCCAGACGATTTATGTATCAGCAACCCCGAGCAACTATGAGCTGGAGAAGTCCGGAGGCAGGGTGGTAGAGCAGGTTATTCGTCCGACAGGTCTGATGGACCCCAAAATGTCGGTCAGGCCGGTGAGCGGGCAGGTTGACGACCTTCTGGGAGAGATAAGGAAAAGAGCTGAAAAGGGTGAGAGGATACTGGTAACCACGCTTACAAAAAAAATGGCCGAAGACCTTACCGGCTATTATACGGAAATCGGCGTGAGGGCCAGGTATCTCCATTCCGACATCGATACACTGCAAAGAATAGAGATATTGCGGGACCTGCGGCTGGGTGTATTCGATGTTCTGATAGGGGTCAATTTGCTCAGGGAGGGACTCGACCTTCCCGAGGTTTCTCTCGTTGCCATCTTTGACGCCGACAAGGAAGGCTTTCTCCGGTCCGAACGCTCACTGATCCAGACAGCGGGCCGTGCCGCACGGAACATCAATGGAGAGGTGATCCTCTATGGCGATAGGATAACGCGCTCTATGAAGAAGGCCATAGATGAGACAGAGCGAAGAAGGAAACTGCAGGGTGACTACAATAAGAAGATGAAGATCACCCCTGAAACAATAAAAAGCCGGATCAAGGATATACTGGGCTCTATCTATGAGTCCGATTACTATACAGTGGATGCCGTGGCGGAAGAGACAGCCGA
This sequence comes from Nitrospirota bacterium, assembly GCA_963796345.1. Lineage (GTDB taxonomy): Bacteria > Nitrospirota > Thermodesulfovibrionia > Thermodesulfovibrionales > Dissulfurispiraceae > JADFXI01. Next base: position 18,781 of record CAWCLI010000019.1, read on the forward strand.
TTACGACCTCGATGAGAATGCTGTCAGAAAGCTTGAAGCGGAGATGAAAGAAGCGGCCAAAAAGCTCGATTTCGAACGTGCGGCGGAACTCAGGGACAAAGCCAAGCGCATAAGAGAGCGGATACTTCTATCAAACACAGGAGGCAAATAACTTATTTTATTCTTTTGGAGATTGCCTTGAAGTCTTCTGTTCCGGCAACCTTGAGTAACTGGAAAAGCACCGTCTCCGTGGAAGTGACCATGGCGCCGGCATCGCGCATCAATTCGGTCCCGACCTCCCAGTTCTCTTTAGTCCTTGAGCATACGGCATCCCGGACAAGATGAACGGTGAACCCCTCTTCCAGAAGGTCCAGGCATGTTTGCAGGACACATATATGCGTTTCCATTCCTGTGAGGATTACAGTTTTTCTATTGAGGGCCTTCAGGGCATTCATATATGACGGCTCTCCGCAGCAACTGAATGCCAGCTTTTCTATGGGCTGATATGCAGGGAGGGCTTCCCGTATTTCGCTTACTGTCTGTCCGAGTCCTTTGGGATACTGCTCTGATAGCAATATAGGGACATTCTGCATCTTTGCAAGCTCTATGAGATGCAGGCAATTGCCGACCACGGCATCCCGCATGTTCATGGTTACAGCAAGCCTTTCCTGGATATCGACAACAAGCAAAACGCTCTTATTTTTGTCGGGGAAAAAGTTATTCATTTTTCAAATTATACCACAATGGCCGTGAAACGTAATATTTAGCCACGGTCCTTAATGAAATCACAGGCCTTTGCTATCGCTTCTCTTTCAGGAGTAGTGTCTATATTTATAAGCAGTTCCGGGCTCAGCGGTTCTTCGTATGGCACATGCACACCCGGAACGGGCGAACCGGCCCTCCCTTTTGCATAAATATCTTTTGGCGCACCGCGGGCAAGACCGCGAGACAGTTCCCTTTCCACGCATACGTCAAGAGGGCATTTCAGGTAGATCTCCACGAAGTCCGGTATAAGCTGGCGGGCCAGGTCCCGCCATATCCGCATGTTCCCGGTTGCATCGATTAGTGCATTATGGCCCAGTTTTGAAAGTTCCATTGCAGTATAAACAATAGAGCGATACACGATATCTCTTTCGGTTTCGGTGTATGCAGGATCAGGCGTGGCTATTTTCCTGAATTTATCCATCCGCAGGACGACGAAATCGGGGAAACACTCCTTAATTCCGTCGGCGAGAGTGCTTTTGCCGCTTCCAGGCAAGCCGGTAATCCATATGACAAGACCGCCCATGGCTAAAGCATATCATAGAAAAGAGAGTTTATGGCGTCATGCCGCCGCCTCCTGCATCCTGACGGCTTTTTTGAACGCATCCTGACGGAGATTTATAACTTCCGTGCCTTTTCCTTTCCTTTTGCTCTCTTCCTTTAACTCATCCAAAGCCCGCTGCACTTCGGTGACAAGCGGTTTCATTTCAGCATATAGTGATGACGCTTTATCTTTGTCTCCGGCATTGGCTGCCCTGACTGCATCGAAAGCTATTTTATGCGCCTTTCCATGCAGTGCCTCCACCCTGGCGTATCCGGGCAAATGACCGAGGAGCCGCTTCCCTTCATTGCCAAACCACTGATTGAACCTGCAACTCTGATCGTTTGCAATAACGGTCGGGTCCAATTTTTTGATCCCGGTTATGCTGTCCCCTATATTGTAAAAAAATGATCTGAAATCGGCCTTTGAAACTTCGATCATTGCGGCAGCCCGGCCTGCGGTTTGAAGCCCGTTTATATCTTTCTTCAACTCGGCAGAGACCTCGATGAGTCTGTTGCTGTTATGCAAAACGCTTTCTGCCAGCTTCTCGTTTTTTTCTGTTATCAGGGATGTTTGTTCTATATTGTGGGCTATTTGCTCTGCTGCTACGGACTGCTGCACAACTGCTGAAGCTATCTGTGTCACCTGATTGTTGGCCTGTGAAATGGCTTCAACAATCCCGTCCAGAGACGCCATGACCCCGCGTATCGACTCATCGACCTTTGTCACCACCCCGGCCGTGTCGTTCATCGAAAGAGCGGTCTTTTCCGCCCCTTCCTGGACTATGGTAATTTTGTCTGTTATTTCGTCAGTTGCCTTGATGGTCTTCTCCGCGAGTTTTCTTACTTCATCGGCAACTACCGCAAATCCTCTCCCCTGCTCGCCCGCTCTTGCCGCTTCAATGGCCGCATTCAGGGCAAGCAGATTTGTCTGGTCCGCGATATCTTTAATAACGGTAACTATATGGCCTATTTCTCCTGTGCTGTCGTTCAGGGTCTTAATCATGGCAGATAGGGAGCTTACGCTCGCCTGAGCACAGTCCACTGCATGCACAGTGCACAATACCGTTTGCCTGCCGGCATCTGCAATATGCATGGCATTGTCCGAAGTTTCCGATGCCGAGGATGCATTTTTCGCTATGTTCCGCACGGTATGTGCCATTTCTTCGGCAGATGTGGCAATCTGATGGGCCTGAGAAGACTGTTCCCTGGCCCCTATTGTCATTGTATCGGCAGTATCTTTCAGCACAGCCGATGTCAGGACCACCTTGCCTGTTTCGATGGTCAGCTTGTCCATCAGGTCACAATAGGCATCGAGCACCTTATTGATACTTTTGGCAATCTTCCCTATCTCGTCCTCGCTATTTACCGGGAGCCTCTCCGAGATGTCTCCCTTGCGGTCGGATACAACGGAAAAGAAATGTTCCATGATGCCCTTGTACTTCTCAATTGGTTTTGAGATAGAGCCGCCGATTATGAAGGTCAGGCCTGTTGAAATAATTGAAATACAGATGAAAAGCAGACCGAATGCTTTCATAAGAAACAAGCTGAGCACTTTCATGTCATCCGCATAAACCCCTGAACCTATGACCCAGCCCCAGGGACTATAAAGCTTGATATAAGATATCTTTTTAACAGGCCTCTTCTCTCCAGGTCTGGGCCACATATATTCAACAAACCCCTCCCCCTTCTCTCTGGCAACATTCACAGCCTCCATAAAAAGGTGCCTGCCGTCCACGTCTGCAGTGCCAGTCAGGTCTGTGCCATCCAGTTCCGGTTGAATAGGGTGCATGATCATCGTGGGATGAAGGTCGTTGATCCACAGGTAGTCCTTGTTTTCTTTTCCGTAGCGCAGGTTTCTTATTCTGCTGATCGCTCTTTTTTGCGCTTCTTCCAGGGAAAGCTCGCCGCTCTCCACGCGCCTGCCGTAATCCTCTATAAGAGAATACGCTATCTTTACAGCGCCTGCGGGTACATCCTTAATCTTGTCGCTCACTCTCTCCTGAACGAGCGGCAAGAACCAAAAAATCATTGCCAGCCCCACCATACCTATTGCGAGCGACGGGATTGTACCGATTTTCCAATACACAGGCCAGTTCCTGAACCGAATAATTTTTTTTATGTCCATTTTTTACCTTAATTTCTTTTTTTGGACTGCTGCTCTGCGGTTTCCTGGCAATCCAAGCAGAGTAACGCAAAGGGTATTACTTTCAGCCTTTCCACGCTTATTTCTTCGCCGCATTCTTCGCAGCAGCCGTAGACTCCTTCTTCAAGCTTTTTCAGCGCAAGATCGATCTTTCTGATACTTTCCATCTGGGCATCAAACTGCCTGCAACTCATATGTTCAAATTGATAGAAGACCGAGCAGTCGCCCTGTTCCTGCCCTGCGGCGATGGTCTGCCTGTTTTCATCCGACATGAACTTTTTCATCCCCGCCGCTGAACTTCTGATGATTTCTTCTCTTTTCTTATGCAGCATCTTCCTCAAGTTTTCCCTCGGTGCCTGTTTTCTCATAAAATACCCCCGTATACTGCGGCGTTTTCAGATATTATTAATCTGCCTTAATATACACGGGCACCATTAAACCACAGTTACAACCAGATTAAAAGAATGTTACAAGAAATAACTTTTTGAATTAGGGGTATAATTAAGGGAGTTAAGTTTTGGGGCTGTATTGCCGTTTCAACCAACGGCTGAGCCCGTCAAGGCCGGGGAAAAGGACCCTTTCGGTGATATTTGCCTGATCGAGCTTGTCGCGTATCTCCCATTTCAACTCTGCGGGAATAATGATCCTCCGCCACATATCGGGATGTTTTTTCAACCAGTCGCTCAAGACATCGGTAGGGCTGGACATTACGGAAAAGAAAGCGAACTGGTTCACGATCCTGTCGTCGATGGAAGGCGGCTCGAAAAAGACCACAAAATCATCCGTGCAGAGGTCAGCCAATTCTTTAAGTGATCCGACAGATTCCGAGAGCATTTCCACCGTGAATACGTTAGCCCCTTCAAGCTCCAGTTTTTCCCTGAGTTTTTTGGGCAGCTCCAAATGTGCTTTGACATAATTGACTGCCCAAATGATACCGTCCATGCCGAACTTTTCAATATTTGACGTGGCAAAATGGAGTGCATTAAACGGAGAATATGTCCAGTCGAGAATTCTGGTGGGCAGACCATAATGCTGTGCGACCGAAAGCCAGTGCCACATGGAATCACTTTCAACGACATCGCGATGTGCATATTTTCTGAAATTCCTGAGAAGATGCCGTTCAAGAGCTGCGAAATTGCCGCGCAGCCGTATCAAGGTTGTCTCAAGCGTGTAATTGCAATCGGAAAGACCGCGAAAGGCATACCGGGAACGAAAACGCCCCAGGTCAGGGTTCCAGGAATCTTCAAACAACTGGTCCTGCAATTCACTCCAGCATCTTACTCTAACTTCGTTCACTGGAGCATGTCCCCGGATTGCGTTGATGCCGCCGCGGTCTCCCCCTCTGTTTCGCTTATCTTTTCCCAAAGTCCGGCGAAACGGTTGACACCTCTCTCAGCATCTCTCAAAAATTCTATCTTGTGTTTTATGTCAACCCGAAGGGCGTTCAGGTCCAGTATGAATGCATCAAAAATGCTTTTGTACCCGGAGCGGAAATGGAGCACTAATTCCGACATCGTTTGCTCCAGACCATGCACATGCCTCGTTATATGTGATAATAATCGATCGTGCATTTCTTCAATTTCATGATTGGTGGCTGTTTCAAGCTCTTTTCTTATAAGAAAGAGCTCTTTCTTCAGCTTTATTTCGTCAAAAGTCAAATGCCCGGTTTTTATGTCGATAAAGCCAAAAGACACCAGAAAAAACAGAGATCCCAAAGCACCCCTCTTTCTTACCAGCCGGTCCTTAATAAGCGCCCGGGAGAAAATATCATCGAGTCTTATCTTCACCTCCGGAAAGGAGAAACCGGCAAAGTCGCCGGGCACTTTCGGCAAAGAAGCATCTTCTTTCAGCAGCTGGTAATGCCTGCTTAAATAAACGTTAAGCACAGAGATCTTTTCATCCATTGCACGCCCGTATCCCTCGATGGTATTATTCCTTTCGGATATCTCCTGCATCAGGCGGCCTTTATATTTGCCCAGGACGGGAGCGTATAATTTTTCAATGACCTGCTTGCGGATAGAATAAACAATGCCTTCGGTTGACGCGCTTTTTCCATCTCGCTGCAAGGACAAAAGTTCGCTTTCAGTCAACGACCTGAAGGTTTTTGCCAATTCCTTCATGGACCCTTCAAGCTGCATGTTCAGAATCTTGCGGAGGGACTTCTGAGCAAGGCTCAAGTCCTTTGTTATACTTTCCACCATCTGCTCTGCGCTGATGCCCTGCACTGATTCCGGCATCACCGTATTAACGAAATGTGTTATATCATTGGTCATTTCATCGAGCTTAGCATCGTCCTGCTCCAGGCGTTTGAGTAAATTATTCACAAAAGCTTTCCGGAAATCCCGGATTTTCTTGTTCACGACCGACATTTTGTGGTTCAGGAGTTCGATCTTCGCCTTTTCCATCGAAATATAATTGATATAACGCATAAGCTGTTCAACCCCGCTCTTGTCCTTAAGGTCCTGCAAGGTTGCATCTTCATTCCCATGGAACCACCGCAAATTTCTTATCTGATTGTCGAGGAAGGAAAGCACTGTCATGTCATCTTTGCCCTGATGCAGCAGCAGGCACTGGTCCAACTGCTCTCTGAGTTTTTTCCCGTCACAAATGTTGAGGCCTGCGCAGCCGTCGATTTGGGATGCCTTTAATGCATAGAAGTACTGCAGTGCGGAGATGCCGAAAATTACAATGCCCCTGTAGCCCAGTTCTCTGAGCTGTGTCCTCAGAAAATCGATAAACCGCAAGCCCGATTTCTTTTCTTCGCTCAAATACATGAGGTCGAGCTTGTTGACAACGACTATAAAGGAATAGAATTTCCGGTGCTTCTCGAAAACATTTTTTATGTCTCTGAGAAACTCTTCTTCAGTATTTGAAAGATATTTAGTATAGTCGATTATGAAGAGGATGACATCGGCCTCCCGTATCCATTTATAAGCGATATCTCTGTGCTTACTTCCGGCAAGGTCAGGACCCGGGGTATCGATAATAGTGTAGGAAAAGGCGGTTTTTTGTTTTGGCACGTAGCTTATGGTCATATCGTCAGAAGAGTGCTCGGGTCCGGAGCCGGTATGCATGCTCCTGAATTCCTTCAGAACATGTTGTTTCAGCGAGGCAGGGCTGTCAAACGAGGTAATAGTATTATTGTGGGAAAGCGAAATTTTGCCATTGCTGCCTTTTTTGTATATGCAAGTCGTGAATGTGGGCAGCTCAATGCTCGTCGGCGAGTAATCATCCCCAAGGAGGCAATTTACTACGACACTTTTCCCAGACTTTTTCAGTGCCATGACAGCAACTTTCAGTTCCTTGACCTGCATCTCATGGAGAGTGGCCTCAATATCCGACAATATGAAGAGAATTGAATCTCTGTATTCCTTCATGGAATCGTCGATGCGCGCATTGTATACGGAGGCCCTCACTTCCTCTATAGATCGCCTCAACTCTTCAAAATTTTCCGAGAAGAGGTCCATCCGCCTGATCGCGGACTCTTCGCTTTGCAGCATCACTTCAATATCGATATCAAGGTAAAGCAGCTGCTGGATGATCTCACTGAGCAATTCCTTGTCGTCGGTGTCAAGGACAATCCGGTAATGCGCCAGCTTGACTTCGTCCAGATAACGGATCAGTTCACTGAACAACTCGGGCCTTAAAAGAACGTCGCCGGTGGATTTGTCTTTGAGAAGGGTCCGGCAGCCGAACGAAAACTCCTTTGCTGCCCTTATCTTAAGTATGGATTTCCCGTCTAAACCGGCATCATCGATAAACTGGAATAGTGGAACGGATCCGCCAACAAGAATTTTTTTGTCTAAAAGTGACTGAAGATCCCGCGCAGATAAACTATCATGCGTAAAGGAAGCGCTATCGATTCTGACTACGTCCAAATTCCCCGTCCCAGAATAAGTTCCTCCATGCGCAGACACTTAAAATAGTGCTACTGCATTTTAACCGAGATGGCGACTAAATACAAGAGCCGCATTCTTCCATCCTTCTTTGCAAAGTGGGCGACACAGGGACTCCGTAATCCACCAGGAAGCCCTATGACCGGAAAAAATTTTAAAAAAGTCCGAAAAAATGCAATTTTTACTTGACGGCGTTTACCGATCTTGTTAATATCTCTTAAATGCATTAATAAATAATGCAAAAACGAAGGAGGCAGGAATGGCAACAAAGAAACCGGTTGCGAAGAAAGCAGTTGCAAAGAAGCCGGCTGCAAAGAAAGCGGTCACAAAGAAACCGGCTGCAAAGAAAGCAGTTGCAAAGAAGCCGGCTGCAAAGAAAGCAGTCGCAAAGAAACCTGCTGCAAAGAAAACAAAGGCCAAGAGGGCTCCGAATCCGGCTTTCATGAAGCCCATGAATATCGGACCGGCTCTGGCCAGGATAGTCGGAAGCAAACCGCTCCCGAGAACAGAAGTGGTCAAAAAGTTATGGGATTACATCAAAAAGAACAAATTGCAGGATTCCGTCAATAAGAGAAACATCAATGCTGACGAGAACCTCAGAGATGTATTTGGCGGCAGGAACACCGTAACAATGTTTGAGATGACCAAGCTGGTCAACAAACATCTGAGCTGAACAAGAGTCTGAAGCCTGTAACGGGAAAGGCAGTACACAGGTATCTAGCGGCAATGCTCGATGCCTGCATACTGCCTTTTAATTTTGTCCTGGGGGGAGGATGGAGCAAGGACCTGTTGAAATGCCGATCGACGGCGTGCTGGACCTGCACAGCTTTCAACCGCGTGAAGTAAAAGATCTCCTTCCGCACTATCTGGCCGTATGCAGGGGGAAAGGTATTCTCCAGGTCCGTATTATTCATGGGAAAGGGAGCGGCGCCATGAGGGAGACAGTTCATGCCATCCTCAAACGGCTGCCGGAAGTTGTTTCATTCTCTATTGCCGGAGACGATGCGGGCGGATGGAGTGCTACGATTGTGATGTTGAGAGTTCCGTGATAGAATTTGCCTATGTCTAAATGGATTATCGACCCCGATCACTCTGTAGCGGCATTTGCTGTCAGGCATATGATGATTTCGGAGGTGCTTGGCCAGTTTAACCGGATAAGCGGTGTAATTCGGTTTGAGCCTCCTGATGCGGCCGGTGTATCCGTCGAAGCCGAAATAGATGTTACAGGCATCTATACCGGTATTCAAAAGCGCGACGACCATCTCCGCAGTCCGGATTTTTTCGATGCGGTAAAATATCCCCAAATTGTTTTCAGGAGCACTAAAGCCGAAGCAATTTCCGAACGTCATTGCAAACTCACCGGAGATCTGACTATCCGGGACATTACACTACAGGTAATCCTCGATGCGGAATACGCCGGTCCTGTAAAAGACCCATTCGAAGAAAGCGGGATGAGCATCGGCATTACCGCCTCTGCGAAGATCAATCGTGAGGACTACGGTGTCTTGTGGAATGCTGATATGGAAGGCGGCGTTATTGTCGGAAGGGAAGTCCGGATTACGCTGAATATCGAGGCTGATCTGACTTCTGACTGATAAAGACCTGTCGAGCGATGAAAAATCAGGAAATCTCCGGAATATTCGACGAAATAGCGGACCTCCTTGAAATAAAGGGTGAGAACCCTTTTCGCGTAAGGGCATATCGCAGGGCAGCACTGAACATAGGGGGATTAACAAAAGATATCGGGGAAATATCTCATAAAGACCTTCTGGATATCCCCGGGATCGGGCAGGACCTTGCAGGGAAAGTCGAAGAGTATATCACGACGGGCAGGATACAGGCGTATGAAGAACTCAAGAATGAAATGCCCGCAGGTTTAACTACGCTTCTTTCCGTGCCCGGTCTGGGGCCGAAAACGGTCAAATTCTTCCATGAGAATTTAGGAGTTAAGAACATTGATGAACTGGAGAAACTGGCTTTGGACCATAAGCTGGTGGGCCTGCCAGGCATAAAGGGAAAAACAGAAGATAATATTTTAAAAGGTATAGAGATGCTGAAGAGGGGCAGGGAGCGCCTGCCTCTCGGCAAAGTGCTTCCAATTGGAAATGATATCATTGAGCATTTGAAGAAGAAAGCCCCTGTCGATAAAATTGACCTTGCCGGGAGTTTAAGGAGATGGAAGGAGACAATAAAGGATATTGATATACTCGCAACCTCCGGCAATCCTGAAGAAGTAATGAGAGTTTTTGTTCACCTTCCCGATGTAAAAGATATACTGATGCAGGGTCCGACAAAAAGCAGCGTAATCGTTCGTGACGGCCTTCAGGTGGATTTAAGGGTTGTAGAAAAGGAATCGTACGGCGCTGCACTGGTATATTTCACGGGCAGTAAGGCACATAATATAAGGCTCAGGGACATGGCCCTGAAGATGGGACTCAAAATCAATGAATACGGCATATTCCGTGAAAAGGACAGCAGGCGTTTGGGCGGCGAAACCGAAAAAGATATTTACACTGTTTTGGGACTTTCATTCATTCCTCCAGAGATAAGGGAAGACCAGGGTGAGATAGAGGCTGCCGTGGAAGGCAACCTCCCGCAGCTTGTCGCTATTGATGACATCAAGGGAGATCTCCATGTCCATTCAAAATGGAGTGACGGGAGCCATACATTTGAGGAGCTTGTAGGGGCTGCCCGAAAACACGGCTATGCCTACTTTGCGCTTACGGACCATTCGAGGAGTCTCGGCATTGCCAAAGGGTTGTCAATCGAGCGGCTGATGGACCAGAAAAAAGAGATCGATGCACTGAACAAGAAACTTAAAGGCTTCAGGATACTCCAGTCAACAGAAGTCGATATCAGGAACGACGGCACTCTTGATTTTCCTGACGAAGTTTTGGAAAAACTCGATCTTGTTGTCGCTTCCATACATTCCGGGTTTAAACAGTCCAAAGATCAGCTTACAGGCCGAATCGTCGCAGCGATGAAAAATCCTTACGTCAGTATCATCGGACATCTTTCAGGAAGGCTGATCGGAGAGAGAGCCGCCTACGAACTCGATATGGGAAAAGTGCTGGAGGCCGCAAGGGAAACCGGCACTGCCTTTGAAATAAATGCCTATCCCCTGCGGCTTGACCTGAACGACACATTCGCAAGAAAGGCAAAAGAGATGGGCATACCAATCGTGATAAGCACTGACACCCATACTATCGACCAATTCAATTTCATGGGTTACGGTGTTTCCATAGCGCGCAGGGCATGGCTCGAAAAGAACGACGTGGCCAACACTCTTGGAGTGGACAAGCTGCTGAAAAAACTCAAACCCCACGCCTCCTGAAATACGCGGCCAGAATTTTCTCTATGTTCTGTATAATAGTATCTTTCGCGTTTATTATAAATATCTTCGGCATATCCGTTGTTGTGACGGCTATCTCGAAAAGTTCTTTTTCCATTCGTTTTACCTCCGGAGGAGGCGAAAATCTGCTTTTCAGCTCCTCTTCGAACATTGGGACCATCTTGTCTTTCATGCGCAGTTCGGTATCTACTAAAAAAATAGCGATCTCAGGAGCCAGGTCATAAACCCGGTCAAGAAAAGCCTTTACCTCGCTGGTATAGATCTGTTTTGGCGGCGAAGATTTAATTTCCATATAAAGAATCGCACCATCGATTTTTGCGAGCAGGTCATAATCGCCTCCTATTGCCGGCCGCTTTATCTTCACCCCCCAAACAGCCTCGGTGGAAAGTTCCCGCTTGAGGGACTCCGCTACGAACCATTCCAGCGTAGTGCCGAAACTCCTGACAGGGCCCTTTGCCAGCGCATAGGCATCGTTTTTGGGGGCAATGAGGCCGATCTCCAGCAAATAGGCTATATACTCCTGCGTAACTTCTTTCGTCGAATAGTGTATAACCTGTGCGGAGGTAAACAAAGGCTGGTGTTTTATAACGTCACGCAGGAAAAGCCGAAAGGAGTATTTCTTGAGTTTCTCATAGTATTCATCGAGAAATTTTTCATCAGGCACCAGGAGGTCATCGGGCGACTCCTTCCTGTAGACGGAAAACCCGCGCCTCCTGAGCAATACCGAAAGGGAAGGGGTCAGGTCACGGAGGGATTTTCTGAGCCGTTTGACTTCGGCCCTGAGAAGTTCAAGCTCTTTATAAAGCCCTTCAGGTGTATCCACTTTAGATCAATTTGTCCTAGAGCAGGCAGGACACAGTGCTTAAGCGGGCGTTGGCAGCCTGAGACGCCATGGATGGCTGAACAGGCTGACATCGCTTCGAGCAAGGCAAGGATGCCTTGCGAGATTTAGCTGAAGCACTGTGGCCTGACTGCTCGACGACCTATATTATTCTTACAAGTACCCGCCTATGCCTCGGTCCGTCAAACTCGCAAAAATAAATGGACTGCCAGGTGCCGAGAATAAGTTTGCCGTCCTCGATGAACACTGTTTGCGATGCCCCTACCAGCGTAGCTTTTATGTGGGCGGCAGAGTTCCCCTCCATATGCAGATAATCTCCCTCGAAAGGGACAAGCCGGTTCAGCGTCGTAAGGACATCTCTTTTTACAGCGGGATCGGCGCCTTCATTGATGGTAACGCCGGCAGTTGTATGAGGAACGTAAATATGGCATGTCCCGTGCTTTATACCCGATTCCCTTACAAGCGACCGGATATCTTCCGTGATATCTATAAATTCTGTTTTCGATTTGCTCCTGACATTCAGTGTCTTAGGCATTACGCAGTTCCTCCCAGAGTTGTCGGACAGTTTTTTTCAGGACCGGATGCCATTTATCAGGCGCTATTTCAGAGAGCGGAAGAAGTACAAACTCCCTCCTGTGAAGCAGCGGATGCGGAATGGTGAGATTATCTTCATCAAAAATCCTGTCATCATAAAAAAGGATGTCAAGATCGATGCAGCGGGGTCCCCATCGGGCAGCAGACAGCCTGCCCATTTTCTTCTCGATGCCTTTCAGTTCAGTCAGCAATTCTTCAGGAGGCAGATTTGTTTCGGCAATTACCGCCATGTTCATAAACCGGGGCTGCTCTTTAACGCCCCACGGTTCGGTTTCGTATAATGAGGATGCTTTTGTCACAGCGATGTTTCTGTCTGTCATCAGCCCGACGGCGCGCATGCAATTGGCCTTTCTGTCTCCCATATTCGAGCCGATCCCGATATGCACTGTCACCATAATGAAGACCTTTAGATCGTATTTTTTATTCTTTCCAGTGCCTCTTCCATTCTGTCCACTGACTGGGTGAGGGCAAAACGTATATATCCTTCTCCAGGCGGACCAAAACCGACTCCCGGTGTCCCAAGCACACCTGCCTTTTTAAGAAGATGCGCTACAAAGGTAGTTGAATCGAAACCGGCGGGGACCCTGGTCCATAGGTAAAATGTTGCTTCAGGTTTCTTAAGCTGAAAGCCCAGAGCCGAAAGCCCATTGAACAATAAGTCCCGGCGTTCCTGGTAGGTATTCCTGATCCAGGAAAGAACATTTTCGTTTGTTTTAAGCGCCACGGTCCCAGCTTCCTGTATTGCCTGGAAAACACCTGAATCGAGATTCGACTTTATTTTTCCAAGTCCGGCAATGACATCCTTGTTTCCCACTGCAAAACCAATTCTCCAGCCTGTCATGTTGTAGGTCTTGGAAAGAGAATGAAATTCAATCCCCACTTCCCGGGCCCCGTCGACCTCCAGGAAACTCGGAGGCTTTTTTCCGTCATAGTATATATCGGAATATGCGGCATCATGACAGATAATAATATTGTGTTTTTCAGCAAATGAAATTGCCATCTCAAAAAAATCCCTGCCGGCCACAGCAGCGGTCGGATTATTAGGATAATTCAGAAACATCAGTTTTGCCCTTTTGCAGACTGGATCCGGAACTGCGGTGAGGTCCGGAAGAAAATCATTTTCCTCCCTGAGCGGCATGAGGTATGGGTCCCCGCCTGCAAATGCCGTTGCGACCGGATAGACGGGATAGCCGGGAGAGGGCACAAGGACCACATCGCCGGGATTGACGAAAGCAAGCGGGATATGCCCTATGCCTTCTTTAGAACCGATCAACGATATTACTTCGGTTTCCGGGTCCAGAGTCACATTAAACCGCTTCTTGTACCAGCCGGCAATAGCATCCCTGTATAAAGCCATCCCTTCGTAAGAAGGGTAGCGATGGTGTTCGGGCTTTTCGACAGCTATTTTCATTGCCTCTACTATATGTGCCGGCGTTGGAATGTCAGGATCTCCTATACTGAGATCTATGAGGTCAACGCCTCTGGCTACTGCATCCCGTTTCATTTTGTCGATAGAAGCGAAAAGATAAGGAGGCAGGTTTCTGGCACGATCCGCAAGCTGGGGTTTAATCATCAATATTCCTCTTCTTTAATTTGTTTGTCCGATTTTTTTATTTTATATGAGACAAAGCGATGAGGTCAAAAAAAAAGGGCTTTGCAGCCCTTTTTTTTGCTTAATAACCGGATTTCGACGCCGGCTTTGGTGGCTTGGCAGGGTCTGTGCCTTTTTTCCCGGTTTTGGTCGGCTTAATGTCTATAGAGCGTGCGATGTTTTTGCCGTCAATCACCGCATATTTTACAGTGACCGTATCGCTTATTTTGACATCAGACAGTGTTTTCTTTTCCCTATCCATTTTCACAACTGTTTTGTCATCCGCAACTATAACTACTTCAGCTTTTCTCCCTTTTACCGTCAAGGTCTTGATGGTTGTATCAATGGTAACAATATCTCCCGTAACCTGTCTAATTAATATTCTATCGATTGCAATGGCGCTGCCCACCATCAGAACAGCAATTAAAAAGGAAACTACATACAAAAACAGCCTTTTCATGTAACCTCCACAGTAGATTGGATGGGATAAGGATTACGAATAAATAAGGGCAGGTGTTGGCCAACTCCATATGCACCTGCCCTCATGAACTTATCGAAAAAAGCCGAATTATTTTGCCGGAGCTTTTTCGTCAGCCTTCTTTTCCTCTGTCTTCTCTGCCTTCTTAGCCTTCTTGGCCTTCTTAGCCTTCTTAACAGGTGCCTTCTTCTCCATCTTCTCAGCGGCAGGCTTCTCTGTTGCAGGTGCTGTAGCCTCAGCTGCAAAAGCGACTGTTGTCATGCCAAGTGCGAAAAGAACTGCTATTGCTAATGACATAATTTTCTTCATTCGATTCACCTCCTTTTTTGTCCCCAATTTTTGGTTATATATGATAAAGCAATGATCGTGCCAGGATTAAAAAACCATCGCTAAAAATACTCTTCACCCGCAAAATAAATCAATTAGCCCTCTGTTTATAAAGTTAATTTTAGTGTCATTCGAGCCAGGGAAGTGAGATGGGAATCTTTTGAAGGGCGATTCCGGCCGAGCCAGCATGTTTATCTTTTATTGATCAGTTCCTTTTTCAGGGATTATATCCTCATTTGAGGATATATCCTGGATGCCGAACTTCTCAAGCCTGTACCAGAATGTCTTGTAAGTCATTCCGAGCAGGCGAGCAGCCTTCGCAGCTACATTGTTAGATTTAAGCATGGCTTTCTTAATTAGCTGTTTCTCAAACTCTTCAAAGTTTATGCCCTCGTCAGGCAATTCGAAGCTTAAAGGACCTTTTTCTGAAGGAAGCCTCAGCTCACTTCTAATGTCATTGATATTTATTGTTTCTCCATCACCCATCAGCACAGCCCGCTCAAGAACAAATTCCAGCTGTCTGATATTGCCCGGCCAGTGGTAATCGGTCAATGCATTCATTGCGGGTTCGCTCACATTTTTGACCTTTTTCCCGAATTCATTATTATATTTAGTAATAAAAAAACTTGTAAGTACAGGAATGTCCTCTTTCCTTTCTCTCAACGGGGGAAGCTCAATCGTCACGACTTTGAGCCTGTAATAAAGGTCCTCTCTGAATTTTCCCCTTCCGACCTCTTTTTCAAGGTTTTTGTTGGTTGCCGCGATTATCCTGACATCGACCTTAATGCTGTCTTTCCCTCCGAGCCGCCTCACTTCTTTGTCCTGCAAAACCCGCAATATCTTTGTCTGGGTCAGCAGAGGCAGGTCTCCTATTTCATCGAGGAAAAGGGTTCCCCGGTCACTTGCCTCGAAAAGTCCCTGTTTGCGGTGGACAGCACCTGTAAAGGCGCCCGGTTCATAACCGAACAGCTCGCTTTCTATTAGATTGTCAGGGATAGCCGCACAATTGATGGCAGTAAAAGGGCCTGTTCTCCTGGTGCTGTTATAATGGATTGCCTTCGCAATCAGCTCTTTTCCGGTCCCGCTTTCTCCATATATCAATACGGTGACAGCCGTAGGCGTGACCTTTTTAGCTATTTCTACGACTTCTTGCATTTTCCTCGATTTGCCTACTATGCCTTCCATCTTAAATTTGCCAAAAAGAGCATCCTGCAATCTGAGATTGTCTTTGAGCAGTTGCATCCTTTCCACCGCTTTCCTGACAGTAAGAATAATCACATCTTTTTCAAGGGGTTTAGTAAGGTAATCGAAGGCACCCTTCTTGATTGCCTCAACAGCAGAGGATATGGTCCCGAAGGCCGTCATTATAATTACTGCGGGTTTCAGAGAATCTTCCGGCAGGGCATCCAGAAGCTGCACTCCGCTCATGCCACCCATTTTCAGGTCGGTTATCACCACATCAGGAGTGAGAATTTTTATGAGACCAAGCCCTTCTTCAGCCGATGATGCAGTCTGTGTTTCGTAGCCAGCATCATCAAGAATGGTTTTTATTATTTCTCTCTGACGCGGCTCGTCGTCTATAACTACTATTGAACGCATGCACTTTCCCCTTTTAAAGCGTGCTTTCCTTTTGAGGGGGCAACGGAATAATAAGCCTTACCCTGCTTCCCTCTCCCACGACACTATGGAACTGGACTTTACCCCCGTGCTCTTCCATGACCCTTCTTGTCATCGGCAGCCCGAGTCCCAGGCCGTCCTGTTTCGTGGAAAAGAACGGCTCAAATATCTTTTCCAAATCTTCCGGCTTGACGCCCTCGCCGTTATCGAGGATAGCGAGGACAAAGTTATCATTGACGAGTTCTTCTCTGATCCTCAGTAAGCGCTCACCCGATTTCGCCGCCATTGCGTGAAAAGCATTGGTAATGACGTTCAGAATACATGACTTAAAGAGATCGGGGTCAACATAAAGTTCGATATCCAGAGAATTGTCCCTGACGATGCTTATGTGGTCGGCTTCGGCCTTTGCCCATATCAGGGCAAGCACGTCCTCCAGCAGTAGTGTAAATTTTATATATTGCCTGTTCAGCTTGAACGGTCTGCCGTAGTCGAGGAAATCGGTTACAAGAGTGTTGAGCCTGTGTATCTCCTGTTTTATGCCGCTGATGATATGATCAAATTTCTCTCGATCCCCGGAACCGTCAGGTTTGTATTTCTCTCCCAAATGATCAACGCTCAGATTGATAAAATTCAGGGGATTTCTTATTTCGTGGGCCATGCTCCGGGAGAGCTGTCCCAGGCCCGAGAGATGCTCGGCCTCCCGCAGCCGTTCCTCAAGCGTGCGGGTTTCCCGCAGTTTGGCCACCATAAAGTTGAATGTATCGGAGAGCTGACCGATTTCGTCATGGCTTTGAACAGGAATGTTCTGATTAAGGTCGCCGGCAGCAACCCGCATAGAGGCGTCAACGACTCTCTGGATAGGACGGGTATACCGTCGGGAAAAAACCACGATCATAACAATGCCGATGCCAAAAACGAATATCGTTGCAATAATTCTCTTTAATGTATTGGCCTCCAGAATGTCGGAGAAATCGTCCCTGTTAACTTTCAGGTGAACATACCCGTACTGAATATTGCCGGCAGTAACAGGCACTATTACATTATAAGTATGGCCTTCTTCCGCCGAAACCGGCTCCCCGAGTTCCGCCTTGATTATAAGTTCCTTTCTTTTGTGAGTAATGGCCTGACCCACTTTTGCCGGGTTTGAACTTGCCACGATTTGATTTGCGCTGCTGATAATGGAAATCTCCTTCACTCCTTTTGCATTGAGGGCGGTCAGATATTTCGATAACCTCGCCTCGTCAGTGCTTCCAGTCGCAGTCACTTCTTCAACGCCGATCTGTATCGCCTTGGTAAGCTCTGTTGCCTGACGTTCTATTGCACGGGAAAGTGCCTTCTCAGACTCGGAATAAAAGAACAGGAGCATGGAAATCATAATAAAGCTCATAATGAGCATCATAAGGATTAGTTTCTTGTTCAAAGAGAACTTAAAAGAGTTGGGGGCGAACATACTTAATATTAACATATCCCAAAATCCGGCCTGAACCGCTTGGCCTTGAATTTATTTGCAAATGATTCTACTATAACTTACAAATGGTTGCAGAAAACATTTTAGCCATACAGAAAAAGATCAACCAGGCCGCATCGAGTTCGGGCAGAAACCCTGATGAAATAACACTGATTGCTGTTACAAAAACAGTCGGGCTTGAAAAAATAAGAGAGGCTGTTGATGCAGGCCTCAGAATCTTTGGAGAGAACAGGATACAGGAGGCCCAAACTAAAATTTCAAATACAATCGGTCAGGGGCGGCTTGAGTGGCATCTCATCGGGCATCTTCAGAAGAACAAATCAAAATCTGCGGTGGAGCTGTTTGATCTTATTCACACGGTCGATTCGATCGGCCTTGCAGAAGAGATCAACAGGCATGCTGAAAAGATCCATAAGGTGCAGAGGGTGCTTGCGCAGGTAAAGTTGTCCGAAGAGGAAACAAAGCATGGCGTTTCCGAAAAAGAATTGTCATCCCTTCTTGAGGCGATCGGCAGGTTGAAGAACTTAAAGCTCGAAGGATTGATGACAATCCCCCCTTTTTTTGAAGACCCCGGCGAGGCAAGGCCCTATTTCGGGCGGCTCAGGGTCCTGCGGGATGAGGCAGGGAAAGCCGGATACCGGTTGCAGCAGCTTTCGATGGGAATGTCGAATGATTTTGAGGTGGCGATAGAGGAGGGAGCGACAATGGTAAGAATAGGGACAGCGATTTTCGGAGAAAGGAATACATAATGACAGGTTTTATCGGCGGCGGCAAAATGGCGGAGGCGTTGATTAAGGGCATGGCAGGGCAGGGAAAGAAGGATATTTTGGTAGCCGAGCCGTTAGAGGAGAGGAGGCTCTGGCTTGAGAACTCTTACGGGGTCAGGACAACGGGAGCCAACAAAGAAGTGGCGAAATCCTGCGGGATTATAATCCTGGCGGTAAAGCCCCAGAACATGGCTGCAGTGCTTGATGAAATTGCGGATTCTATAGCGGAAGACAAAACCGTGGTGTCGATAGCTGCAGGCATAACTCTGGCTTTTCTCCAGGAAAGACTTAAAACAAGGAAGCTTGTCAGAGTCATGCCCAATACCCCGGCGATTGTTCAGGAAGGCATGTCAGTCCTGTCTCTGTGCGAATGCTTCTCCGAAAGCGATATTGCGGCTGTGCGGGAAATTTTCATGTCTGTCGGCAAAGTGCTCACCCTTCCGGAAAAATACATGAATGCCGTCACTGCCCTGTCAGGCAGCGGACCCGCTTTTGTTGCGTTATTTGCAGAGGCCCTGACCGAGGCAGGCGTGAAGATGGGCCTGGGAGGGGAGAACGCCTCTGTTCTGGCGCTTCAGACCCTCGTTGGCACTGCAAAGCTTCTGGAGTCCGGGATGTCGCCCGAACAACTCCGTGTGATGGTGACCTCGCCGGGAGGCACAACTGCCGCCGGGCTGAAGATCTTTGAGGAAAAAGGCTTGAAGAACATCGTTGCGGACGTATTGCAGGCAGCAGTAAAAAGAGCGGAAGAATTAGGCAGTAGAAATTAGGTAGAATACTCATATAGCATGAGAGGAGGTCATATGTTCGTTTTTGGAAACCTGCTTCTGGCCGTAGCCACTGTCATCGATTACATACTCGGTATTTATAAATGGCTGCTTTTGATTACAGTCCTTTTGAGTTGGGTGAATCCGGACCCTTATAATCCAATCGTTCGTTTTCTTCACGCAATAACGGAACCTGTGCTCAGACCAATAAGGAGATTGATAGGATTTTCATTGGGTCCGATAGATATATCCCCCATCATAGTATTTATAATTATCATGTTTGTGCAAAACTTTTTAATCAGGACATTGACACAAGTAGCGTATAAAATAGGAGGTGGCTAAAATGAGGCTTACACCGCTCGACATCCAGCAAAAACAGTTTCCGATGCGCCTAAGGGGTTTTGACGTCGATGAGGTCTTTTCCTTTCTTGAACTGGTGAGGGAGGAACTCGAAGAGCTATTAAGGGAAAATGCATCGCTGAAAGAGCAGCTTGCCAGGGCAGACGAGCAACTGGGTGAGTTCAAGCATATGGAAACGACCCTGAGGGAGACGCTCATGACCGCCCAGCAAATGGTTGAGGACTATAAGACGAATGCGCGTAAAGAAGCGGAACTTATCCTGAAAGAGGCTGAGCTCAAGGCCGACAGCATGACAAAGACAGCGCAGGAAAAAGTTGTAAAGATACATGAAGATATTGTCGATCTCAAAGGGATCAGACGGCACTTCAAGGAAGAGATCAAGAGGCTGTTGGACAGTCACATGAGAATGCTTGAGTTCGACAAGGAGAGAGAAGGAGAAGAATCGGGTGAAATATAGTGCGCTCAAGGGTGTCCAGGATATTCTGCCGCCTGACATTTATATCTGGCAGCGCATTGAATCTTCGGCAAAGACTATTTTCAGCAGTTACGGATTCCAGGAAATCAAGCTTCCCATAATTGAACCCACCGACATTTTCATAAGGAGTATCGGCGAGACCTCTGACATCGTCGGCAAAGAAATGTATACCTTTCCCGACAAGGCAAACCGCAGCGTCACATTGCGGCCTGAAGGCACGGCCGGTGCGGTACGGTGTTACGTGGAGAACAATCTGCATACCCTTCCTTCCCCACAAAAATTCTTCTATGCCGGACCGATGTTCAGATACGAGCGGCCGCAAAAGGGAAGGTTCAGGCAGTTCTACCAGATCGGCGTCGAAGCCTTCGGATCGGCGGAACCGGCGCAGGATGCTGAAGTGATTGTAATGCTCAAGAATTTCCTTGAGCAGATCGGCGTGAGGGAACTGAATTTCGAGATTAATTCCATTGGCGACGAGGAGTGCAGGCCCGGCTACAGAAATGCCCTGCTTGCATTTTTCGGCGATAGAATCAAAGAATTTTGCCCTGATTGCCAAAGCCGCTACCTTGCAAATCCCTTGCGAATTCTTGACTGCAAAGTTGAACGCTGTATAGAACTTCGGCAGGGTGCGCCAGCCATGGCGGATTATTTGTGCGGAGGTTGTCGGGAGCATTTCGACGAACTCCAGTCCATGCTTCGGATCATGGATGTCCGCTATACCCTGAATCCCAATCTGGTCCGAGGCCTCGACTATTATACGAGGACTGCTTTTGAAGTCACCAGCGAGCATCTGGGAGCTCAAAAAGCCGTGGCCGCAGGCGGCAGATATGACCGGCTTGTAAAGGAATTCGGCGGGCCTGAGACACCGGCTATCGGCTTTGCCATAGGGATGGAAAGGCTTGCGGCACTTCTAAAGGAAACTTCCGGCGTTCAGGAGCCGGCGCCGAAAGCGTTCATAGCCACGCTCGGCAAAGAAGCGGAAAGAGAGGGCCTCAGAATCGCTGAGGGGTTACGCGCGCAAGGATATTGGACCGAACAGAATTATGGAGGGGCATCACTAAAGAGTCAGTTGCGCAAGGCTGACAGGACCGGCTCGGAATTTGCTCTTATTTTAGGCGACAATGAACTTAAGGAACGCAAGATTCAGTGGAAGAACCTTAAAACCGGCGAACATGGGCTGGTTGAAATCAGCAGCGTAATGACTGTACTGGGGACTCTGCACTAACCAACAATATCGAACTGTCTCACCCGCAGCTTCACGCCCAGTTCATCGGTGATCGCCCTGCATTTGGCTATATCGACTCCTTCCATATCCACCACTGTTGCCTGGACATCCGGTATATATTGTTTGGCCTCCGTGATAAAGCCGAGCACTTCCTGAAAGGCGTTCTCAAAAGAGGGTTTGCATAATTTCCGGTAGGTTTCCTCATCCTGGGCATCGAGGCTCACTGAGATGATATCAACGAGTCCGCGCAATTCGGGAAGGATGTTTCTTTTGTGGATGAGATTGCCATGACCATTTGTGTTTATCCGTACTATCCCGCCCTGCTGTTTTACCCACGTTGAGACAGCTTTGACCTCGTCGAGCCTGAGCAGCGGCTCTCCGTATCCGCAAAAAACGATCTCTTTGTATTGCGCAGGATCGCCTATGGACCGTATCACCTCGTCAACGGAAGGTTCATGGGCAAGCCGGGAGATAATGCCCTTTTACAAAATCGGTGGTGAAGCGGACGCAAAAGATGCATTTGCTCGTGCACCTGTTGGTAATGTTCAGATACAGGCTGTCGCGTATTTTATATGCAATCTGGCCCGCCGGCAGTTCACCTATCTTAAAAAGCCTTTTCGCATTGGTTGTCGTGATCCTGTCTATGTCTTCCGCAGACACACCCCTCAATTCCGCCAGAAGCCGCGCAGTATGCACCACAAAAGCGGGTTCATTTCTCTTGCCCCTATACGGCTCGGGCGCAAGATATGGAGCATCCGTTTCCACCAAAAGCCGTTCATCAGGAATTATTTTTGCCGCCTCGCGGAGCTGTGATGCCTTTTTAAATGTCACCGGTCCGGCAATTGAAATGTGAAAACCCATTGCCAGCACTTCTTCAGCCATGTCCCGGTCACCCGAAAAGCAATGCATCACGCCCTGCCTGATGCCTGAATCTTTAAGTATTTGGAGCGTGTCTTCTTTTGCCTCTCTGCTGTGTACGCACACAGGCAGGCCGGTCTCTATAGCAAAATCAAGTTGCTGCCTGAAGGCGGCGCGCTGGACTTCTCTTGGTGAATGGTCATAATGATAGTCGAGCCCGATCTCGCCGATGGCCACAACTTTCCTGTGGGCCGACCATATCTTTATCTGATCGAAAGCCGCTTGGGTAAGGTTTTTGGCATCGTGGGGGTGCATTCCGACAGCAGCGAAGACGGAGTCATATTTTTCAGCCAGCGCTACCCCGCCCCTGTTGCCTTCAAAATCGGAACCGATAGTAATAATCGCTTCCAGCCCGGCTTCCTGCGCCCTTTTGATAACGTCTTCCCTGTCCACGTCAAAGGGCTCCATTTCCAGATGGCAGTGAGTATCGATCATAGTGCTTAACAGCTCCAGTTCCCCAAAAATAGGGAATACATATGATAATTTAACTGAGTATTATTGGTCAACGGAACTTGACGACTAATGCAGATTTCCTGTATTGTATTTATTCAGTTTCTTATCGAGGGCCGTTAGCTCAGTTGGTAGAGCAGCTGACTCTTAATCAGCGGGTCGCAGGTTCGAATCCTGCACGGCTCACCAGTTTTTCAATGACTTCCGACTTCCCCAAAAATCCATATGGGTGACTTATTCCAGATCATCCAAAAGCTCCACTGTTGCCATCATTTCGTTGACGATAGCCGTCATGGGCTTCTTGCGCTCCTTGGCTATCCGGTAAAGTACCGGGATGAACTCCGCCTTGATTTTGGGACTGTACATTTCTGCCTCCTTCTTCAGTTTTTAAAGAACGGTTCTTTCTGAACTGAAGCCAGCTAGGCGGCTTTGGGCGGAGGAAAAAGAAGGGAGAATTTGCCGTTAAGAGCAAAGAAAAAATGGACAAGAACACGGAATATTTGGTCTGCGAAATTTTCTATATATAAAGACCAGGATTATTTGATAAGATATGTATCATGAACAGGGTCATAGCCTTAGAGAAGATCGACGACATCAAAAAGCAGCTTATTGAAAAATACAAGCCTGAAAAAATAATCCTGTTCGGCTCATCCGCCTGGGGAGGGGAAGATATCAACGATATCGATCTGTTTATCATCAAGACAGAAGTCCCTCACTACGGCGCCGACCGGATCATCGAACTGTACCGCCTGATGGATGTTGACGCGGCTGTTGATTTCATTGTTTACAAGCCTGAAGAGGCAGCCGAAAGACTTGCCCTCGGAGATCCTTTCATAAAGAAAATTTACCAGAAAGGCAAGGTCCTTTATGGCTGATGCCACGGTTGTCAGGGAATGGCTGGTCAAGGCCGATGAAGACTACGATTTCGCCAGGATAACTCTCGCAGAAGGCAACAAATATTACTCGCAGATCTGTTTTCATTTCCAACAGGCAGCTGAAAAATATCTCAAAGCCTTTATCGTTGCCTATGATCTCGAATTCGAGAAGATTCACAGCCTGATCGCGCTGCTGAAAATCTGCGGGAAGAAAGACCCTTCATTGCTGTTGCTTATGGAGCAGTGCGAGTTGCTCAATACGGCTTACATTGATACGCGCTATCCGGTTCATTGGCCTACTGATTATTCAAAAGAGAAAGCGGGTAACATGCGGGATGCAACCGGCGAGATAGCTCAGACAGTCAAAGAGACGCTCACCAAGGGAGGCATCAATCTTTAGATTCCCTTTTCCACTTCACTCCTTGGTCTCCCATACTTTCTTCTGGATGCTTCAATAATCGCCCCTCTAAACGAAACTCCGTTCTCCGCCGGAGCCAACGTTTCCGCGCTGAACGCTCTCGAAGTAAACCCGTCGATCATGAGCTTCAAATATATTTGGTGGTTCGGGAGGTTTACTAAGTCGCTTTCACTGAAAACCGGATGAAATTCCCGGCTGAGATAAGCGGCGTCTTTAGCGCCCACTCTGAAAGCAATGATGGTTCCCACGTTGCCGAAGATCGCTGCCATCATATCTTCATCAAGCTGTTGGATGTACTGGTGGGCCAATATCTGTCAATAGGCGTTGAATTCTGCACGGCTCACCAGTTTTTTTTCAAGGAGTTCCGAAGGTTCCACCAATACAGCAGTTTTCGAAGCGTACACATAAGTGTCCATTATGACATCCAACCTTTTTAAATTCCCGATACATATTACGTGCAATATAGGGGGGCCCCTTCGCGGTCGCAAAGACATACCCGGATATACTCTGTACCTTCGATATATAGTATTCCGTTTTCTGTTGCGAAAAAATATCCTATATATAACGCCAAAGAAAAATCTTGTAAAATGTCAATTTACAGTTTACAATAAGATGAGTGATAAAAAGCTTCCGGCATAAAGGATTGCGGCGCTTCTTCGAGGATGACGACGGCAGTAAATTACCTCCGGACATGTTGGATCGGATCAGGCTTATTATCTCTACCCTGCATGCTGCTCAAGAGACTGAGGGCATGAACGTGCCGACTTTTGGTCTGCATCCTCTCAAGGGAGAGTTTAAAGGCTTTTTATCGGTGACTGTCCGCGCTAATTGGCGGATCATTTTCAAGTTTGAAGATGGAAACGTTTTCGACGTGGATTTTATTGATTACCATTGAAGGAGGAAAAACCATGGAGATGAAAAATCCTGTACATCCGGGCGAACTGGTTAAGGCGTGCCTTGACGATCTTGGCTTAAGTGTTGCGGAAGCCGCTAAGGGAATCGGCATTACGCGCCAGCAGCTTCACAACATAGTAGCTGGGCGCAGCAGCATCACGCCGGAAATGGCGATCCGCTTTGAAAAAGCCTTCGGCAGCACGGCAGATACCTGGCTCCGGATGCAGATGAATTATGATCTTGCACAGACGCGCAAGAGGGCGGCCAGTATTACTGTTGAACGGCTGCGCAATAAGGTTGCGTAAACGAACTGTCGCCGAGTTTCCGTTTTAAAAGTTTTTTACGCTGTCAGAAAATTGTAAGAAATATACGTTTAAATAAATTAATATCTATAAATGGCTTAAAACTTGTACGATGTTTTGAAATAAGGATTTTCAAGGTCTCGCGGAAGGGTTTTCAAACAACTCTTAATCAGCGGGTCGCGGGTTCGAATAATTTTTCTGCAAATTATAATTTTTTCTGTTATTGGAGGGGATAAAATCGAATGTTTGAAATAAAGAAAATTCTTGCGCCGTTTCTTTCGCCACCTGGAATATTTATAGTCCTGCTCATTATTTCCGGCCTTTGGTCTCTTGGGAAAAAATACTGGAAAATTGGATCGATAAACATTTTAATTGCCTTGCTTATGTGGAGTTTATCGACCATTCCTGTATCAGACATGCTTATGAGAGGGTTGGAATCAGACCTCAAGATACCTGATAATCCGCATGGTGATGTAATTATTCTTCTTGGCGGCGGAGTATACGCTAATGTGCCTGATTTATCCGGAATAGGCTCGCCATCAGACGAGATGGCAGGGAGGATTATTACTGCTGTCAGGCTTCAAAAAAGGTTAAATATACCGGTCATTGTATCAGGAGGAGCTGTTTTCAAAGGACAAAAAGCGGAGGCCCCGATAATTAAACGGTTCCTTATAGACCTGGGCGTACCTGAAGGCAAGATAATATTGGAGGACAAGAGCAGGGACACATTCGAAAATGCAAATGACACTAAAAAAATATGTGAGAAAAAAGGTTACTCAAAACCTATGCTGGTAACTTCCGGGCTGCATATGAAGCGTTCCGTCCTGAGTTTTGAAAAAGCGGGCATGAAGGTTACACCCATACCGGCTAATTTCAGGACTTCCTCCGGCAATAAATATATATGGCACGATTATTTGCCGGAAGATTTTGGGAACTCCGCGTTTGCCATGCATGAATATTTGGGACTATTGTTTTATAAACTTGCATATTAAAATATGAAGGTCAGAAGACCCGGAATAAATCTTCCGGGTCTTCTGATTTCACAGCTCGTTTATTTGAATGTCTTTAAAATATATTGCGCGATTTCGTTAGCGTCCTTGTCGGGGAGAAACTTTGTATCGAATTTTGTCATGCCCGGACCGGGTTCCTCGTTTTCCCGACTATGTCGGCTGCTGTCTTAACGCCATTTGCCTCACGGGTTTTCTTCTGAAGAGTCATGGCGGGATTAACGATATTGCCACCGTCAGGATGACATATGGCACAGTGCTGTTTAAAGAGGGCTTCCCCCCTGCTTGCAGCTCCTGACATGCCCGCCATTCCAAATACGAGAACCGGAATTGCCAGAAAGATAAACAGTGCAAAAGTCTTTTTCATGATTCCTTTCCTCCATTGAGATTGAATTTGTCGATATTATGCTATAGAAAGTTACCGGAAATAAAGACCCGGCAACTATAGCAATAGTATCATACTGTCTTTTTTTGTCAATAAAAAGAGCCGTGTTATATTTCTTGCCGGGATAACTGTTAAAATATTTCGCAAATGTTTACAGACCACACACTTTTTGCTGCTGCGGACCTCGGTTCGAACAGTTTTCATATGATAGTGACCCGCTGCGCAGCGGGTCGATTTACTGTGATTGACAGGGCCCGCAAGGTTGTGCGATTGGCGGCGGGCATCGACAAGAGCGGCGGCCTTGAGCCGGAGACCCGGCAGCGTGCACTTGAGGCGCTCGGCCAGTTCAGGACCCATCTCCTGAAAGTGCCGCCTTCCAATGTAAGGGTGGTAGGCACCAGCGGTGTTCGCCGGCTCCGTGATGAAGGGAGCTTTGTAGCAGCCGCATCAGAGATACTGGGACTGCCTATTGAAATTATTACGGGAGACGAGGAGGCGCGCCTCATCAATCTTGGGGTAGCGGGTACTGGAAATGATGAGGGGGCTGTCCGTCTGATTGTGGATATCGGCGGGGGCAGTACCGAGATTATAATAGCGAAGGACAGAACCATATTGGTTGCCGAGAGCCTGCCGATGGGTTGTGTAATCTTCAGCAAGCGCTTTTTTGGAAATGGAAAGATAACGCCGCTCCTGTTTGCCGAGGCCCGGAAGGCGGCAGAAAACACCCTGAAGACCGTATGGGACAGGTTCAGCGGCATGACCTGGCGCGATGTAATCGGCACGTCCGGCACAATCAAGACGACACGAAAAGTGATCACTTCACAGGGATGGGGTTATAAAGAGATTACCACGGATGCACTGGACAAGGTCATAGGTGCCATGATCAATGCGGAGCATGTGGACAAGCTCGATACTATTAAAGGTCTCCCGGAGGACCGGGCAGCGGTCTTTCCGGGTGGCCTGGCTATTCTCAGAAGCGTCATGAAGCGGTTTGCCGTTCAGGGGATGAGAATTTCAAAAGCGGCAATGCGTGAGGGCATTATTTTTGACCTCGCGCAGAAGTCAGGCTTCTCCTGCAATCCTTGAGTATTTCTCCAAAAGGGCGGCCTGCGCCGAGAACGGCCCATCTGCGCCCGGTTCGATTTTTTTATAGGTGCCGTCGCTTTGCAGCCTCCAGGCCTGGCAGTTATCTTTGAGATAGTATTCCAAATCCTCTATGAGGCGCTGCCGCAGTTCCGGCCGCTCGACAGGGAAGCAGGTCTCGACACGGCGAAAGAAGTTCCGTACCATCCAGTCGGAACTGGAACAGAACACCTCGGGTTTGCCTCCGTTATGAAAACAGATAACGCGGGTATGTTCAAGAAAGCGTCCGACAATCGAACGGACCTCGATATTGTCCGATATGCCCGGTAAGCCTGGTCTAAGGCTGCAGGTGCTCCTGATGATGAGCTGAATCTTGACCCCGGCCTTTGATGCCTGATAGAGCGCCTGAAT
Organism: Nitrospirota bacterium; assembly: GCA_963796345.1. Taxonomy (GTDB): domain Bacteria; phylum Nitrospirota; class Thermodesulfovibrionia; order Thermodesulfovibrionales; family Dissulfurispiraceae; genus JADFXI01. The sequence continues at coordinate 46,709 of CAWCLI010000019.1, forward strand.
TATTACCGGCTCTGTCATGTGGTTCAGCTTGATGATTATTCGGGCCGGATGTCCATTGGCAGCGTGAAGTTTTTCCCGCTCTATCTTGCACAATAATGCATCATGGAGAGAAAAGGGCGAGTCAAAGAGTTTCTTGAGTTTCCCGACTTTGCCGAGGCTGGTCAACTGCAAAAAGAGACGATGCACATCTTCGGTAATGTCCTTGTCGCAAGTAAAGAAGCTGTAGTCCGAATATAACCTCGACGTCCGGGCGTGATAGTTGCCGGTCCCCAGGTGCACATAATTCCGTATATTTCCATCTTCCTGCCGTACCACCAGTATCATCTTTGCGTGTGTTTTATAGCCGACAACTCCGTAAGTTATATGGGCTCCGGCATCTTCCAGCCGACTGGAGAGCGCAATGTTGGCTTCCTCGTCAAAGCGCGCTTTAAGTTCGATTACAACGGTCACCTCTTTCCCTGCGCGCGCAGCTGCCACAAGCGCATCCACGATCGCTGAATCAGGACCGGTGCGATAGAGGGTCTGCTTAATGGCGAGCACATCGGGGTCTCGTGCTGCCTGTGTCAGGAAATCGATAACAGGGACGAACGATTCAAAAGGATGGTATAGAAGGATGTCCTTTGCCCTGATTTGTTCAAACATATCGCCTTTCCGTGTTAGTTTCCGCGGTATTTTCGGTGCGAACGTCTGGTATTTGAGGTCGGGACGGTCGACGAGGTCGTAAACCGCCATAAGCCTGTGGAGATTTACCGGGCCATCAACCTGAAACAGGTCATCCTCCTTCAACGAGAATTTATCGAGCAGAAAGGTAATAATGTTGGCAGAGCAGTTATCAGCCACTTCGAGTCGAACAGCGTCACCATAGCGGCGGGCCAAAAGCTCTCCTTCGAGGGCCCTCCGGAGGTCGGCTATTTCCTCCTCATCAAGGAAAAGTTCGCTGTTCCGCGTCACCCTGAACTGATGGCATCCGACAACCTCCATGTGCGGGAACAGATCACCGATAAATTCATGGATAACAGAAGACAAAAAAACAAAATCATAAGGTCCGCTTCCCGTCTCACTTTGCGGCAGTTTGATGATCCTCGGCACAGACCTTGGGGCCTGAACAACCGCCATTCCTCCACTGCGGCCAAAGGCGTCCTTTCCTTTAAGGGCCACAATGAAGTTGAGTCCTTTATTGAGAATACGCGGGAAGGGATGGGCCGGATCGAGACCGAAGGGGCTCAGGATGGGTATCACATTATTGACATGGTTATGCAGCCATTGTCTTTGCCTGGACGTCCACTCTGTCCGGTGGAGAAAGCGTATCCCTTCCTTTGCGAGCGCCGGTACCAGCACTTCTTTGTAAACGCGGAACTGCTCGGCCACAAGTGCGTGCGAACGAACGGCAATTTCTTTGATTATATCGGCTGCTGCCAGGTTGTCGGGCCCTGTCTGAACTGAACCGGACGCAATTTTCTGTTTAAGGCCTGCCACCCTGACTTCAAAAAATTCATCGTGATTCGTGTCTGTTATACATAGAAACTTAAGTCTCTCCAACAGGGGGGTCCCGGTATCCGTGGCCTGTGCAAGGACACGGAAGTTAAATTCAAGCTGGCTGAGCTGCCAGTTTATAAACAACTCCGGCCGCTGCAAAGAGGTCTCCTGCGGCTTGCAGAGCAGGCTTTTTTTAGACTTCATTAATATGTGTCCTCCACGATTAAAATACCTCCTTGAAATATCTGCGCCTAACATTCTACCATATGCCATGCCGGTTGGTTAATTTGTTTGGTTGACAAATTAATTTATATCTGGTACTGTTGATAACAGTTATCAATATCAAGAGAAATATATGCTTCCGAATGCTGCTAAAGACATATTTAGAAATTACATAAGAGAAAAGGGGCTGCGCAATACGAGGCAGAGAGAAGAAATTCTCGACGCATTCTTTTCTGCGGAGAAACATATTACCGTTGAAAAACTGTTTGCCTCTATAAAAGCAAAGAATCCCGGCATAGGCTACGCAACTGTCCACCGGAATCTGACTTTGCTGTGTGAATGCGGTCTCGCCGACGAAATGAAGATCGGCAGGCAGAAAACCAGATATGAGCCTAAATTCGGACAAAAGCATCATGACCATCTGATCTGTTTAAAGTGCGGGCGGTTCATCGAGGTCAATGACAATAAAATAGAAAAGCTGCAGGATAAGCTTGCTGAACTCAACGACTTTATTCCCGTAAGGCACAAACTGGAGATATACGGCATATGTAAAGATTGCAAATAATTTTTTTACTCTCTCTAATGATAATGAATCTCATTACTATAATAAATGCTTCGATGATTAAAAATCCGTACAAGAGGTGAGAATCACAAATGGCCTTATTTAACAGGAAAAAATCATGTCATGCCGCGCAATCCGGTTCACCTTCATGTAAAAAGACCGTGGCGTTGGTTGGCAACCCGAATGTAGGTAAGAGCGTCCTTTTTAATGTCCTTACCGGTGCTTACGTGACTGTATCGAACTATCCCGGGACCTCGGTCGAGGTTTCAAGGGGCGTGGCCACAATTGAAGGACAGCAATTTGAGATCATTGATACCCCTGGGATGTATTCTATCCTGACAATGACAGAGGAAGAGCGGGTGGCCCGGGAGATACTTCTAAAGGAATCACCTGATATTGTAATTCATGTGCTGGATGCCAGGAACCTGGAACGCATGCTTGCCATGACACTCCAACTGATCGAGGCCGAACTGCCTGTGATTCTGGTGGTCAATATTATGGACGAAGCGGAACGTATGGGGCTTAAAATCGACATCCCCCTTCTCAGCAGTAAACTCGGCATCCCTGTAATAGGGGCTGCGGCAGCGAAAAAGAGAGGCATCCAGGAGATACGGAGAAATATTGCCAATTTTCATCAGGAAGGGAATGTCCGGTTCGCTTACAACAAAAGGCTTGAAAACGACATAGAGGAAATAGCCGGTTTAGTTAAAGGCGATTACAGGATTTCGCACAAGGCGCTCACCCTTCTTCTCCTTCAGAGGGACGACGAAATTGGCGGGTTGGTAAAAGATGCCGAAGGGGCCGGCTATCCGGCACTGGAAGAGAAGGTCAAGGAGAAAATATTCGAGCGAAGGACGTCTTTTCATCAGGACTTATCTATGGAGAGGCGAAGAATAGTCAAAGGGCTGATAAAGAATGTTTTCAGCGCGCCCGATAAAATGAAGATTACACTGAAGGAAAAGATATCCCGCCTGACAGTCAGGCCGCTTACAGGGGTGCCCATCCTTCTCGTGGTCCTCTATTTCGGGCTTTATAAATTTGTCGGGGTTTTTGGGGCCGGGACCCTTGTTGATTTGGTGGAACAAAAGGGCTTCGAGGGGTTATTCAACCCATGGATTACCGGCGTAGTTAAAAACCTTGTTCCCTGGGAGGTTATCCAGGAACTCTTTGTAGGGGAATACGGCATAATCACGTTGGGGGTCCGCTATGCAATAGGCATTATTCTGCCGATAGTGGCCACATTCTTCCTCTTTTTCTCAATACTTGAGGATAGCGGCTATTTCCCCAGGCTGGCCCTCCTTGTAGACCGGCTTTTCAAACATATCGGTCTGACCGGCCGTGCTGTAATACCGATGGTGCTCGGATTTGGCTGCGACACGATGGCGACCATGGTTACAAGGACCCTTGAAACCGCAAGGGAAAGAATACTTGCAACGCTTCTCCTCGCCCTTGCGATTCCCTGCTCGGCCCAACTGGGTGTTATACTCGCTATTTTGTCAAAAACGAAAGGCGCGCTGCTCGTCTGGACAGTATGCATGGTACTGATCTTCCTTGTGGTCGGATTTCTTGCTGCAAGGGTGCTGCCCGGTGAAACGCCGATGTTCTATATGGAGCTGCCTCCGATGAGACTTCCGCAGCTATCCAACATCCTGACAAAGACATACGCGAGGATGCAGTGGTATTTCCTGGAGATACTGCCGCTGTTTATTTTGATTTCGGTACTTTTGTGGCTTGGAAAGATCACCCATTTTTTTGAGAAAGTGGTGGACCTGGTCAGACCTGTGATGGCATCTGTAGGTCTTCCGAAAGAAACCGCTGTGGCGTTTATCTTCGGATTTTTCAGACGGGACTACGGAGCGGCAGGGCTTTACGACCTTCAGGAGAAGGGGATACTTAATCCGCGTCAGCTTACGGTTGCAGCAGTGGCATTGACCATCTTCATTCCGTGCGTGGCCCAGTTCCTGATCATGAAAAAAGAACGCGGGCTGAAAACTGCGCTGGTGATAGCTGTTTTTGTGAGCGTCATGGCATACGGGACCGGTTATCTTCTCAATAAATTTCTTCTTGTGACCGGTGTGCTGTAATGCGTTGCGGTTTTTGCGGATACGAGTTTAAAGAGGAAGAGGGGATTCAGGGGTGCAAAAACTGCCCTATGACTGCCGGCTGCAAAATGGTAAAATGTCCGAGATGCAACTATGAAAACGCGTCTGAACCTTTGCTGGTGAAAGGGATAAAAAAGCTTTTCAAAAAGAAAGAGGGCTGGAGGAGGAAATAATGAAACTTTCGGATAGGGCCGAAGAGATACTGGAAGCTATGTGGATTGCCATAGAGGAAGAAGGCGCGGATTTTGCCGAAATCGAGAGGATCGGCATCGATGCCCGAGACCCGTCTTATAAGGAGCTTACAGGTTTTGCGCTTATAGAGGTAAAGGAAGGACATGTGTATTTCCGCCATGAAGGCAGAGAAGAAGGGCGTAAAACGATACGGCGCCACCGTCTGGCAGAGCGTCTCATCATGGATGTGCTCAGTATCAGAGGGGAGGAGGGAGACGAAAAGGCATGTCAGTTTGAACACCTCATTAAAGAGCGAGTTGATACAAGGGTGTGTACCATGCTGAACCATCCTTCCACTTGTCCCCATGGCAAACCGATACCCCCGGGGGATTGCTGCCTTGAGGCCAGGAAAAGCGGGGACCTGGGGGTATTGCCGCTGACGGAATTCAAGTCGAATGAACAGGTCGAAATAGCCTTTATACAGACGGAAGACTCCAAGAAGATGCAGAAGCTCATGGCAATGGGGGTCCTGCCGGGAAACCGTTTGGTTCTTTTACAAACCTTTCCTTCCTATATATTCCGTATAGGTTTTTCCGAATTCGCAATTGACTCGAATATGGCAAGAGAAATATTTGCAAGGCGCTTGCTGTGATTTTGAAAATTGCCTGTTAAACGTGCTAAAATTATGTTTTGCGTACTCTGTATGATTATATCGGGGGTAATGTGTCAAATAATGGAAATGTAATGAAAACACTACTGCTTAATCCTCCTTCATTCGAGAACTTCGATGGGGGCGCGGGTTCGCGGTGGCCTGCCAGACGTGAAATTACCTCATTCTGGTACCCGGTCTGGCTATCTTATCCTGCCGGCATGCTGGAAGGAAGCCGTTTGCTGGATGCGCCTTCTCATGGTGTAACACCCGAGGAAACCATAGAAATATCGAAGGCTTATGATTTTGTCGTAGTATTTACGAGCACAGCTGGGTTCAAAAGCGATGTGGTCCTGGCCGAAAGGATCAAGGCTGTAAGGCCGAATATAAAGATAGCATTTGTAGGGCCGCATGTGAGCGTCTCGCCGGAGGAAAGCCTCAATGTTTCGCAGGCAATAGATTTTGTGGCAAGGAAAGAATTCGAATATGCTGTAGTGGAGTTCGCCCAAGGCAAGAGCCTGGATGATATAAAAGGGATCACCTTTCGGAAAGACGGACAATACGTACATAACCCGGACCGCGAGCCGCTGACTGACCTGGATTCCCTGCCGTTTGCCGTCGAAACTTATAAACGTGATCTCGACATAACAAAATATAATATTCCATTTCTGCACCATCCGTTCATTTCCTTTTACTCATCGCGCGGTTGTCCGGCCAAATGCAGTTATTGTCTATGGCCTCAGACGTTCAGCGGCCACCGCTGGCGGACGCGCAGCAGCGATAATGTGGCAGCCGAGGTGCGCCGCGCACTCGAACTTTTCCCCAACGTCAAGGAAATATTCTTTGATGATGACACCTTTTCCTGGGGCAAGCGCCGCGTCCTTGACATATGTACGAAACTGAAACCGATCAATTTTACCTGGTCGTGCAATTCGCGGACCCACAGCGATTATGAAACACTGAAGGCCATGAAGGATGCAGGCTGCCGGCTGCTGGTCGTGGGTTTCGAATCAGGCAATCCGTCCATACTTAAGAATATCTCCAAAGGGGCGTCGGTTGAGCAGGCAAGGACGTTTATGAAGAACTGCAAGAAGCTTGGATTGCTTGTCCACGGGGATTATATCATAGGCCTTCCGGGGGAAACCCGTGAGACCATCGAACAGACTATCAGGTTTGCCGAGGAGCTTGACAGCGAGACCATACAGGTCTCGATCGCGCATTCGTTTCCTGGGACGTCATTGTACGCTTATCTGCGGACTCATGGCTATCTTACCGACGATGATATGTTCGATGAGCAGGGACATCAACTCTCCAACATAAAATATCCGGGCCTGACCCCGCACGAGATTGTCGATGCTGTCGAGCGCTTTTACGGGCGATATTACTTCAGGCCCAGGATCATTTTCAGAATTGTGCGCCGTGCCGTGTTTGACAGAAGCGAGCGGAGCCGCTTATACAAAGAAGCTAAAGAATACCTCAGTCTCAGGTCAAAACGGAAAAAGTTTGTAAAAGACGCGGCCACCGAGCAGTCGATGCGCTGCTCATAAAGACTTTAACGTCCGCTCGTTCCTCTTCAGCCCTGCCTTTATCGCGTACTGTATTGCAGGGGAGTATTCTGCAGGGAGATTTTGAGCTTACTGGATGGCCGATGTCCCATCGGCCATCCAACTAAACTCTACTTTGCGCTTCTGATACGTATCTCGTTATGTAGACCACTTAGGCCGCTGGGTAATCCTGCAAACGACAACCGCAACGATCAGTACTACTGCCGAAAGATAGAACGCATAATCAAGACTGCCTGTCATGTCTTTGATTGTTCCTGCAAGTCTTGCCATGAAGAAACCGAATCCCCATCCAAGAAATACCAGGCCGTAATTGAAGCCAAGGTTCTTTGCACCGAAGAAATCAGCAGTAAATGCGGGCAGGAGGGCAAGTCCGCCGCCGTACTGCCAATAAGCTATGCCTACCGCCAGGAACAGTAACAGAACGTTCTTGGATGCGATAATGGACGGCATCGCAAATAGACACAGGGCAGAAACGATACAGTTTAAGGTGTACGCATTGGCCCGTCCGATCTTATCGGAATACAACCCGGTACCGACCCTGCCAAATGCATTGATAGCTCCGCCGAAAGATACCAGTATCCAGGCATTCGACGCAAAAAAGGGCAGCCCTTTTGCAGTTGTCGCCAAGATCCCGGCGGCATTTGCAATAATCATGAGACCCGACTGTGTTGAACCAATGAACAATATGACCAAAGCATAGAACTGCCATGTCTTGGACATTTCACCTGCGCTCCAGTCATGCGCTGTCTGCTTCTTTGCTGTGGCTGCTGCCGACGCTGCGGTCGCTACCAGCTGGGGAGGCACATATCCGGTTGGCGGCCATGCGAGGAGTTGCCCGGCAATAACAACGACTACTGCAAAGAAAATACCCAGGCCGATAAAGCTGCCTGAAATACCATAGCTGTCGATAAGGTTTTTTGCCAGCGGCGCGATATAAAGCGCTGCTCCGCCGTACCCGCCGACAACCAGACCGGCAATCAATCCGCGTTTATGAGGACCGAACCACTTGAGTGCGGCCGGCGTGGGAGCTGCATAGCCGATACCCATGCCAATTCCGCCAAGAACACCGAAACCGACTATAAGGCCGGTATAACTTTTCATCAAACCGGCGAGAATACATCCTGCCGCAAGACAAAGTCCGCCAACAGTTGCCCCGACTTTGGGCCCGAACTTGTCCTGGATGCGACCTCCTGGAATCATGAATAATGCGAAAATAATGACACAAAGTGAGAATGGAGTGGCTGCTTCCGCATTGTTCAGGTAAGTCCAACCCTCGTTAATCCCGGTCATGGGCTGACCAGCCATTTTCACATTGATCAATGCCGCTGCCCAGACGCTCCATGCATACAGGATTCCCAGACAAAGGTTTACTGCCATACCCGCGAACGTGACTACCCAAGCCTTGCCCGGCACTTTATCGGCCACGCTAACATTAACTGTACTGGCTGCTTCCGCCATCTTTCCTCCTTTTTCGCCGGGGATAGTACAATGCCTTTCACAGAACCCGGATTCGTGTGCAAGGCACTAAAGCCTTAATCCCTAAATCCTCAACCAGTCTTCTGATAAGAATAACCCGACTTCATTCAGCCAACTTCAGATATTCCGCGATCCCTCCCAGACGCAGCAAAGATTTCATAAGCACATCGGTGAATATAACTTGAGCAAATGTATCATATAAAAAAACCTCATGTCAACCCAAAAATGTTGACGTTCTAAAACCGATAGTCCGGCAAAGGGGATAGTGTCATGACATTTTGGCTAAATTATATTAACAAATCAACCTGTTACATATTGCAAGATTGCATTGCCCACAGTGACCGGGGTTCCGGAAACGTCATAGACTTTTTGGGCCTGAATGATAATTATTGATACTTATTACTAGTTCTTCAAACCTGAACAGAGGGGGAAGACCTTATTTATGCGTACCCGCCTTTTTGATGCCGTAGGTAAAATAAATTATGAGTCCGATAACAAGCCACGCAACAAGCCTTATCCACGTATCTCTGGGAAGTCCTATCATCAAATAAAGACAGGCAAGAATTCCGAATATCGGCGTTGCAATACCCCCGGGCGCCTTGAAGGCCCTTTTAGTTTCGGGATGCGTATACCGCAATACCAGGACGCCGGAACAAACTATCACAAATGCCAGGAGAGTACCTATGCTCACCAGTTCTCCCACAATTCCGAATGGAAGGAGGGCCGCCATCACTGCAGTGACGCTTCCGGTCACTGCAGTGATGATGTGGGGAGTTCTGAATTTTGGATGGACTTTGGAGAAAAAAGGAGGAAGGAGGCGGTCCCTGCCCATGGAAAAAAATATCCTGGTCTGGCCCAGGAGGAGAACCAGTATGACGGAGGTCAAGCCGGCAATTGCCCCGACTTTCAGCAGGGGAGAGAAGAACAGCAGTCCCATGGCATCAAGAGCAACTGCAAAGGGCGCGGGCCCGTTCAATTCGTAGTAAGGGACCACGCCGGTTAAAACGAGAGCAACACTGACATAAAGCAGCGTGCATATAAAAAGACTGCCCAAAATGCCAGTAGGCATGTCCTTCTGAGGATTTTTTGCCTCTTGCGCAAGCGTAGATACGGCATCAAACCCTATATAGGCGAAAAAAATGACCCCTGCCCCTCTCATTACGCCGCTCAGACCGAAGACCCCGAAATCTCCCCTGTTCGGTGGCAAAAATGGATGCCAGAGCGCGGGTTTTATAAAAAACACCCCCACCCCGATGAAAGCGAGCAGGATAGCAATTTTGATGAACACAATAATTGCGTTCAATGTCGCGGATTCCTTGATGCCGATCACCAGAATAACAGTTATAAAAAATACTACGACAACGGCCGGAGCGTTGAAAAGTGCTCCAGTGGATACCCATCCGTGCCGCGCAATATCATAAGTAAAAGGAGGGGATGCAAGGGACCTGGGAACTATAATGCCCAAATCTTTTAAAAAGCTCACCAGGTAACCGGACCATCCTATTGCAACTGTTGTTGCTCCGAGAGTATATTCCAGTATCAGGTCCCAGCCGATTATCCATGCGATAAACTGTCCCAGCGTGGCATAAGCGTAAGTATATGCGCTGCCTGCAACGGGGATCATGGAGGCGAATTCGGCATAACAGAGCCCGGCAAATGCACAGGCGAAAGCCGCAAGGATAAAGGACAAAATAATAGCGGGGCCGGCGATCTGCGCAGCAGCATGGCCGGTAAGCACAAAAATTCCCGCGCCTATAATTACGCCTATTCCCAAAAGCATCAGACTTACAGGTCCAAGCGATCTTTTGAGCCCGTGCTTTTCATCGAAAGCTTCTATAGTGAGGTCGGATAATTTCTTTCTTAGAAAAAGTCTTCTCATGATGCCCGGTGTATTATACCCAAAGTGTCTGCGATAAGAATACGCGATAAAAATACGTTGAGAAAATCGGCCGAGACCGTTACAATAGGTGGGGACAAGCGGGATTATGTTAGAATAATAAATTAGGAGTGTTGTGGAATATAAAACGTCTTTAAAGCCCCTTACTATTAAAGGAAAAGGAATAAAGATACCCATTGTGCAAGGGGGAATGGGTGTCGGTGTATCCTTATATCCGCTGGCGAGCGCAGTTGCTGTGCAGGGAGGGCTAGGCATAGTATCGAGTGCCTGTCTTGACCGTCTTGTTTCAAAAAGGACCGGTAAAAAGCATAGCACCTATGATGCTGCATACGAAGAGGTCTCTCTTTCAAAGAAAGAGGGCGGCTTCGCGGGAATAAATATAATGGCCGCTCTTTTGCACGATTACGCTGATTCGGTGCGGGGTGCGCTGGATGCCGGTGCTGATGCCATTATTTCAGGAGCGGGCTTGCCATTGAATCTGCCTGCAATCCAGCCGCCTAAAGACACCGCTCTTATCCCGATTGTGTCATCTACCAGGGCGCTTGAAATTATATGCAAGAAATGGGGAAAGCTGGGTTACAGACCTGATGCTATAGTCCTGGAGGGACCGCTTGCAGGCGGCCACCTTGGTTTCAAAATGAGCCAGGTATATCTGGAGTCCAATACACTCGAAAATCTGTTGCCCCCGATCAAAGACATGGCTAAAAAATACGGCGATTTCCCTGTAATTGTTGCGGGCGGCATTTACTCTCATGAGGATATCGTAAGGTTTATGTCGATGGGAGCTGACGGCGTACAGATGGGCACGCGCTTCCTCGCAACTGAGGAAAGCAGCGCTTCCGCGGCGTATAAACGCGCAGTAGTCGACTCGGAGGAGGAAGATATAGTCGTCGCCTTTGACCCCGGTTCACCCTGCGGCCTGCCTTTCAGGGTGATCAAACAGTCGCCGATGTATGTATCGTCTATGAAACGGTTGAGAACTCCAAAATGTGATAAAGGCTACGTGCTGCTTAAAGACCTGGACGGGAAGTTCACTATTTGCCCGGCAAAGGAAAGCAACGAGCATCATTTCTGTATCTGCAACGGTCTGCTCAGCTCGGCAGGTTACAACCCCGATAAAGAGGAGCCGCTTTATACTGTAGGGACCAGCGCTGCCAGGGTCGACCGCATATTGTCTGTTAAAGCTCTTTTTGAAGAACTCCGCGGAGAACAGATTTAGGAGCTGCGCATAAGTTATTTGTGCTCAGATCCTTTGGTTTTTTTCCGGCCGGGTTCTTTTTCGCAGTATTCCCGTACTATCCTGTCAAGAAGACCGTTGATAAAAGATGCGGATTCGGCAGTAGAATATTTTTTCGCTATCTCCAGGGCTTCGTTTATAGTCACCGCTCCCGGTATATCTTTCCGGAACAATAGTTCGTAAGCGGCGAACCTGAGTATATTTCTATCTATGCTTGCAATCCGGGAGAGCGTCCATTTTTCTGCAATTCGCTGAATCACGGAATCTATTTTCTCAAGATTTTTTATGGTGCCTGTTATAATGTCTTCGGCGAATGACTTCACCTCCTGTTCGACATCGCCGGCTTCGTTCCAGAAAGAATCGAGTTCACTTTTGAGTTCCCCCGGTTTTGTGTAACTTCTGGTCTTGCCGCCAGTGCCGTCAAAGAAGTCAATCCGGTAGAGGAACTGCAAAGCATGCTCTCTCGCTTTTCTTCTCTTCATAGACAGATCAAAGCCTTTTAACCACCTGTGCCATTTCTATAGCTGTAATTGCAGCATCCCACCCTTTGTTGCCTGCTTTGGTGCCAGCTCGCTCTACTGCCTGTTCGATAGTATCAGCGGTGATGATTCCGAATGCGATGGGGACACCTGTTTCCAGCGAGGCGACTGCTATGCCTTTTGAAACCTCGGCAGCGACATAATCAAAATGTGGTGTTGCCCCCCTGATCACCGTTCCAAGGCATATCACTGCCTGGTAAGTTCCCTTCATCGCCAGTTTTTTTGCAATGAGGGGGATCTCAAAAGCACCGGGGACCCTTACCACGTCTATATCGTCTTCTTTGGCGCCGTGTCTTACCAGAGCATCGGTGGCTCCTTCGAGAAGCCGGGACGTGATAAAATCATTAAACCTGCTGACAATAATGCCGAACTTAAAACCTTTTGCCTGAAGTTCGCCTTCTATAATTCTCATGGTTTGCCCTCCTCGAATATCTGTTAACCGACCCTTAATGCAATCCATATAATATCATAATAGCGTACAGCGTTGTGCATTCAGCGTACTGGATAGTTTTTTCTTTTGGCGCAGAACGCTATACGCAGAACGCACAACGCTATTTTAGGATGGATAAAATAACTCAAACCTTCGTGTTCTTATATTGATCAGTATCCCGGCGGCCATAAAATTGCTCAGCAGAGCCGTGCCTCCATAGCTGACAAAGGGAAGAGGAACTCCCACTACAGGCATCAGGCTGAGGGTCATGCCGATATTGACGGAAAAATAGACAAAAAACATCGCGGTTATGCCCACAGCCATGAGTCTTCCGAACTCGTCTTTTGCGCGGAGCGCGGTATCAAGTCCGCGCAGGAAAAGTAACAGATAAATGCATAAAAGAAAAATGCTGCCGATGAAACCGCCTTCTTCCGCGTAAACGGAGAAAATAAAGTCCGTGTGTTTTTCAGGCAAGAACCTGAGGGGACCTTGTGTCCCCTTCAGGTATCCCTTGCCGAAAATACCTCCGGAGCCAATTGATATCTTGGATTGTGTAATATGGTAGCCGATGCCTGACGGGTCAACTTCAGGGTCCATAAAAGCAACAAGGCGGTTTTTCTGATAATCCTTGAGTCCATCCCAGACAATATGCCCAAGGAAAGGCACTGATACGATTCCTATTATCAGCACCACTGTTATGACCTTTCTGCTTACACCTTTGGAAATAGACAGTACGGTAAATAAAGATACCATAAGAATAGCAGTGCCCAGGTCGGGTTGTTTTATAAGCAATGCCAGGGGGACTATCGCAAACATGACAACGCTCTTCGCCGACATCTTCTCCGTGGAATCCTGGTCACTGGTAGCAAGATATGCTGAAAGGCCGATGATGAACAGAATCCTGAAAAATTCCGAGGGTTGAAATGAAAAGAAGCCCATGCTCAGCCACCGTTTGGCTCCCAGGCTCGACCGACCCACAACAAGAACGGCAACCAGCAGGAACAGCCCGATGCCATAGAGTTGGTAAGCATATCTGTACAGCCACTTGTAGTCGAAAAATACCATGGCAAAAAGTACGACTACACTTATGACCAGCCATATTATCTGTTTTGAGTAGAAATCCGGATGCACGCCCACGCCGCCCGGAGGCCTCGTTGCGCTGTAAATCGTTACGATCCCGATAAACGAGAGACAAAGTACCAGACCGAAGGTAATCCAGTCGAAGTTCTTGATCAAAAGGCGGTCAACTTTTATAATCATTCCGGTCCCCCCTGAGCATTTTCGTTGTTCCCTGGATTAGATGAGTTGCTGCCCGGCGCCGCAGACGACTCAACCGGCAGGTCACCGGTTTTTTGAATTGGGCCGGCAGTGCCGGCAGCAGCGGGTTTCGGTTTTACCAGATAGGCCTCAATGGCCCGCTTGGCAATAGGTGCTGCCGCCGAGCCACCATGCCCGCCGTGCTCGACAAAGACCGAGAGCGCTATTTCCGGTTTGTCGACAGGCGCAAAGCCAACAAACCATGCATGGTCCATATATTTCTCGCCCGACACCCCGCGCTGTTTTCCGACAACCTGCGCCGTTCCGGTTTTGCCGCCGATTAAAACAGCCTGCGACTGAGCGGCATGCGCCGTGCCGTCAGGCTCATTCACCACTCCGGCCAGAGCATCTTTTATGATTTGTATTGTTTCAGGCTTGATAGGGACGTGTCCAACCGGCTGGCTCCCCCCTTTAACAGTGAAAGCGGATAAATAGTACCGCCGTTGGAAAAGGTTGCCATCATCCTGGCCATCTGAATAGGTGTTACCGAAACATACCCCTGGCCTATCGCCGCATTGTATGTTTCTCCAAGGTACCAGGGCGACCCTTTCTTCTGCCTCTTCCATTCGGTATTGGGGATTAATCCGCGCCGCTCTTTGATCAGCAGGTCCAGACCTGTCTCCTTGCCGAGCCCTAATGCGGTTGCATATTTATATATCTTATCTATTCCGAGCCTTCTGCCTACCTCGTAGAAATAAACATCACACGACTCGACAATTGCATGGTGAAAATCAATCGGACCGTGCCCGCCTTTTTTCCAGCATCCGAATGTCCACTTACCATATTTTATTCCACCGGTACAATTTATTTTTTTGTCCAAATCTATAACGCCTTCTTCCAGTGCAGCTGTTGCCGTGATTATCTTAAAGGTCGAACCCGGGGGGTACTGGCTTTGAAGCGCCCGGTTGAGCATGGGGTCTTTCTTGTCCTCCATCAGCGATACCCATTCCTGGTAAGTTATGCCTTTTGAGAATGCATTGGGATCAAAAGAGGGCAAACTTTCAAGGGCAAGGATTTCTCCTGTATCGGGCTTTATCGCAACCAGCGCGCCGGCCTTGTCTTTGAACGCATCCTCAACAGCTTTCTGGATATTGATGTCGATGCTGAGCGTAATGTTGTCACCCTTCACCGACGGCCTCTGCTGGATGAGCCGTAATTCTCTGCCCAGGGCGTCGACCTCAATTATTTTTTCACCGGGCGTGCCGCGCAATTCCTTATCAAAGACCGCTTCAACGCCCCACTGGCCTATAAGGGCATCGGGAGGGAAACCCCTGAACTCAGGATTATCGAATTGGGCCGAGGTCATCTTGCCCAAATAGCCGATAATGTGGGCGCCAACTTTGCCGAACAGGTATTCCCGGCCTACGTCTGTTTCCACAAAAAGACCGGGAAATCCGATTTTCCGGCTTCGATATGCGCAACCTCCTGAAAGCTCAACCCTTGTTTGAGTTTAATGGGGATGAACGGGCTGTTGTCTTTCCTGTTCAATTTCTCCTCAACTTCTTTTTTATCCATGCCCAGGAATACTGCAAGCGCGTTAGGGTCAACTCCTTTGAGGTTTTCAGGGCTTATGGAGACACTGAAAAAAGGGATGTCTTTTACAAGAGGAGTCCCGTTCCGGTCAAAGATAATTCCCCGCGGCGCCGGCGTCTTCACAATTCTCAGCCTGTTGCTCTCGGAAAGAGCGCGGTACTTGTCCCCTTCCAGTACCTGCAGCTGCCAGAGCTTGAAACAAAAAAAAAGCAAGACTGCGATTATTATATAAGAGCCTAAATGTATCTTCTTCAGTTTCATGGCCGCAGCATTATTCCGAACGGCATATTAAAAAGAGACTGAACGCATAAGACCTGCAGAAGAGTGAAAGCAGTGACATGAATTCCTGTAAACACCATGCGAGAGCCGATCAGCACCATTCCGTCGAAGAGTGTGAAAATGACAACAATGATCGCGCCCCAAAGAGGGGTCCATTTAAATACCATATCGGTAAATACAACCGGCGTCATAAGACCCAGCAGCCCTTTGCTCAGGACCCCCGGTCCTATTATCGCTCCGGACATGACATCCTCCATAAGTCCGACAACGACTGCGAAAGCGACGCTTCCAAGCTCTGCCTTGCTTCCAGTGCTGCGCTGATGGCTTTTCAACCCGAAATAATAGACAAGAACGACCGTGAGATTGGAGAAATCCTTTATAAAATAAAATTGTGTCTGCAGCAGAAAGACAAGCGCGACAAGAAGCATCCATTTTATGCTGTTCATCAATGCAAATATCCTAACTATTGGAGAGTTCGCGTTTCATCACTATTACATCTTCCGTCTTTTCGCTTGACTGAAAAGGCCGCACCTCTATGTACTGGAAAAATTCTATGCCTTCTTTCTTAACTTTACTAACTACTCCGACCGGCAGGCCTTCGGGGAATATTCCGTCAAAACCGGACGTTATCACAACTTCTCCTATCTCGACGTTCTCCTCCGGTGGTACATATTTAAGAAGACAGTAATCATTGCCGGTGCCCGATATGACCCCTTCGCGACGGCTGTTCTGAAGCCTGACCGCCACAGAAAAGTTGGAATCTTTCAGGAGCAATACTTCCGAATAGTAATCGTGCACCGAATAAATCTTGCCGACAAGCCCTTGCGGTGTTATGACAGCCATGCCTTTTTCTATTCCGCTTTTCCCCCCCTGTCCAGAACTGCAATGTTCAGCAGCTTGTCCGGCCCTCGTCCTATGATCCTGGCAGCCACCTCATACCTGGGTTCCCGCTCCTTGAGCGACAGCAGCGCCTTCAGTCGCTCATTTTCGAGCATTACCTCCCTGTACAGCTGCTTTTCAACGAGGAGCTGGTTGACCTCTTTCCTCAGGCGATCGTTTTCATGAAACGTGTGGCGTATTCTGTTGATCCTGGTATCTATATTTGACCTGAATTCGCTGATCGCATAATACGGGTAGGATATTATGTCAAGAAAGGAAAAAGCCTTTTTGTTGTGCTGGTAACTCATCAGGGTAAGCGCTGCCGAGACAAGAACAAACAAGATAAGAAGCCTCTTTTTACCCGTTGACATTAATTAGTGCTGATAGCTACCTTTTGCAGAAGGTCCAGTTTGTCCAGCATTATTCCGCACCCCCTGACCACAGCAGTGAGGGGATCATCGGGCAAAATCACCGGCACGCCGGTCTGCTCCCTTATGAGTATGTCGAGCCCCCGCAATAAAGCGCCTCCGCCCGCCAGGACGATGCCTTTGTCAACTATATCGGCGGCGAGTTCGGGAGGGGTATTCTCAAGCGTCACCTTGATGGTATCCAGGATAAGCCCGATGCTTTCCTGCAATGCTTCCCGTATCTCATCCTCGGTCACGTTAATGGCTTTTGGTATGCCGGATACGAGGTCTCTTCCCTTTATCTCCATAGGCTCAGAGCTGTTGGTGGGATATGCCGAACCAAGATCAATTTTTATACGTTCCGAAGTCCGCTCCCCTATCATTAGATTGTATTTGCGCTTGATATACGCCATAATTGCCTCGTCCATCTTGTCCCCGCCTACGCGCACAGCCTTGCTGTAAACGATTCCGTCAAGTGATATTACAGCTACATCCGTGGTGCCCCCGCCTATGTCTACGATCATATTCCCTGACGGCTCTCCTACAGGCAACCCGACACCTACAGCAGCAGCCATCGGTTCTTCGATAAGGTATACTTCGCGTGCCCCCGAAGCATGGGCGGCATCCTTGACAGCACGCTGCTCCACCTGCGTTATGCCGGACGGCACACCGATTATCACACGCGGAGACACAAAGCTCTTCCGGTTATGGGCTTTTGTAATAAAATATTTAAGCATTACCTCGGTAGCGTCGAAATCCGCAATAACGCCGTCTTTCATCGGTCTTATAGCAAGAATATTCGATGGGGTTTTACCGAGCATCTCTTTTGCCTCTATGCCGACAGCAACAGGGCGTTTATTGTCCCTTCTGATTACTACAACGGAAGCCTCATTGCAGATGATCCCCATCCCCTTAACGTAAACCAGTGTATTTGCCGTCCCCAGATCTATAGCAAGATCATTTGAGAATGCACCCAGTATTTTATGAATAAACACGCTACACCCCCTTTAGCTGGCAGCCAAAAAAACAATTTATAGTTTAAAATTATGCCCCGCAGTCCGCAGCATCAGATTTCAGCATCAACAGGCTGTGAACTATCAGCAAATTGCCAAATCACCCTTCAATAACTTTGGTATCAGCCAGATTATCGCCGAGCCTCAGCCCCTCCACATTCCCCAGCATCAACAGGAACTCCAGAGCGAGGACCAGTGTCACAAATACCCATCCCAGCAGCGGTATCTTGTATAGAAGGAGCGAGAGGGCAAAAGTGCTGTTTCTCACCATTGAATCCCTGAAGGCCGCGGGAGCTCCGGTTTCCGGCGAGATTACTCTCAAGCGTATTATCTTCTTCCCAAGGCTCCTTCCATCAAAAAGGCCGTCACTGACAAGAAGGTAGACAAGGCCGGCAAAATACCCTACCTGGGGTACAGTTTTTATTGCGACAGCAATAATAATTAAATCAACCAGCTTTGCCAGCACACGCAACAATAAGCTAGCCTTTGCAGTGTCCCCAGGCATTTCTAATACTAGCAGAAGACCGTCAACTTTTTCAAGGACATCTGCACACCCCAGTACTCGCACCTGTTATAGTAGAGTCGTGCAAATAGTGCCTGAATTCCGCCCCCGCCTATTTAAATTTTATTGAAATATAGGGTCGTTGCTATTTTTCTGTGTTTATAAGTGGTAAATTTTAATGTGTTATGCTACTATACTGCTCAATATATGGAACCGATAGTAATTTCTATTTACGGTTTTGTTATGATATACTCTTTGGGAAAAATATAATGGCCAGAAAATTAATATAACGATAGGGGGTTTTTTCATTATGCTACAAAGAATGCAAAAGTTCTTAATTTTTCTGCAATTGCTGGCAACCCTTACAATAGTTGTACCCTCTTTCTCACATGCCGGAGAGATTATGATAAAACCGGGGAAATTCGATCACTTCAATGTCTCGCTTCCTGAAAAGATTGTTGCGGGAGAGGATACCACCGTAAGTCTCCAGGCCGTAGATGCGTTCAACAACGTCCTTTTTAATTTCGGCGATTCGCAGAGGGAGTTTCAGATATGGGTTACAGGATCAGCGACGGTAAAACCCACATCGTTCAAATCTGCATCTTTCGCCAACGGGGCTTTGACTATCACCATGTCGGATAAGACTGCAGAGGTATTTACATTGTCCATTCGTGAGAGCGGCAGCCCAATTCCTATTATGTCGAAAGATCTGACTGTCTTCCCCAATAAGCTGACCTCTTTTGTGATAAGGGCCCCCCGCATTTCGCAGGCAGGCGATCCCTTTGACATAAAAATAGTCGCAAAAGATGCATTCGGCAATACAGTCCTTGAACCCGTTCTCGGGAAAAACATAAACCTTATCTTCAAAGGCGATGCAGACCCCAAGCTGGACATGCCTTCAATGCCCGATATCAAGAATGGGTACAGTACCGTTACGCTTATATCGCAAAAGGCGGGATCGGCCCAGGTCGAAGCCAAGGACCTTATTACAGGCAGCGCAGGTGCAAGCGACAGAATCGAAATAACCAGCGGTCCTTTGAATGCATTTAAACTGTATGCGCCGAAGGATGTTATAGCCGGCGAGCCTTTTGAGGTGGATATGGTCGCTGTCGACCGTTTTAATAATATCGTAACTAACTATGGAGTTACCGGCAGCGGAGTGGCGATCAACTCGACCGGTAAGTTGAAGCCTTTCCCGTCGACAATACCGGCTTATGAGTTTCTGAACGGGCAGGCAAAAGTGGACCTGCGCTATGATATGGCAGAAGACATCCAGATTCTGGCGACAGAAACGGTCAAGGGGCAAAAAGGCGCGACTGATATGATTCGGGTAATCACTCCCGTTCCCGAGCGATACGAGGTCACAACACCCGAAACTGCAGTAGCCGGTCAGAAATTCAAGCTGAAAGTGACTGTCTATAATCAGCTGAACCATGTGATCAAGAATTATAATCTGGTCGGCCCTGATGTGCTTTTGACCAGTACCGGAAGCGGGACCCTTGTGCCGAGCAAGATCCCGGCATCGGAATTCATAAACGGCAACGCAGTCGTCGAAGTGCAGTACAACAAATCCGAGGCATTCACCATCACCGCCTCTCCTGCGAAGACCTCAACGCCTTCATCTCCTGTGCTCCAGCCTGCGGCAGTGAAGAAGCCTGCAGCGGCAGCTGAAAAACAGCAGGCAAAAGTATGTCCGCCTGCAAAGCTTAAAAAAGCCAAAAAAGGAAAGGCAAAGGAGACTAAAGAAGGAGAGAAGGAAAAGAAGGCAAAGGAAGCTAAGGCCAAGGTGAAGAGCCAGATGGAAGTCACCAATATATCATTGGTCGAATCCAAAAAGAAATCAGTTGTTACAATACATATACCCAACGCGGACAGTTCGTTAAAATACGATGCAACGACCGAGACGGCGGATGGCAAGCGGTGGGTAATACTGAAGGTCCAGCCTACGGTCAGCAAGGCGGAGAAAACATACAAGTTTACCTCCTCGTTTATAGGTACTATGCAGGTTAACGAAGAAGCGAAGGATAAAGGTGTGGTCACGGTCAAGATTGAGCTTCTGAAGCCGTCCAAATATCATGTGGCAAAAGAGAAGAATGCGATTTCCGTTAGTCTGCATCAATAACGGCAAAAAAGAGTAAAAGGGTGTATGTGCAGATGAGTGAATGAATGGGCTTTTCTGCCCATATACCCTTTGCCCCTCCTTGTAATAAACAATGGGATTTCTCGATAAGTTAAAATCAGGCCTTTCCAGGACCAGGAAGAATATTGTCGAGCGTGTAGAGACTGTTCTGCTGAACCGGACAATCGATGACGCTGCAATCGATGATATCGAAGAAATACTCATAACTTCTGATATAGGCGCAGAAGCTACTGGCGAAATCACCGGCTTTCTCAGGACAAAGGTGAGTTCGGGTGAGATACGCACTTCCAGGGACGTGAACAATGCCCTCAGAACCAAAATGGTCTCGCTGCTCGGCACGCATCAACCCCTAGTTATTTTCGGCGAGACCCCCTTCGTCATCCTGGTAGTAGGAGTCAACGGCGTCGGGAAGACCACGACAATCGGCAAGCTTGCTTCGCGGTTCATATCAGAGGGAAGCTCGGTGCTTATAGCCGCAGGGGACACTTTCAGGGCTGCGGCAATCGAACAAGTCGAAATATGGGCAAAACGCACCGGGGCGGACATTATAAAGCACCAGAGCGGCTCGGACCCCGCATCTGTCGCATTTGATGGTGTTGAAGCAGCCAGGGCACGCGGTATCGATGTTGTTATCATCGACACTGCGGGAAGGCTCCATACAAAAAGTCCGCTCATGGACGAGCTGAAAAAAATAAACCGTGTAATTAAAAAAGCAATGCCCGATGCCCCCCAGGAAATTCTTCTCGTAGTAGACGCAACAACAGGGCAAAATGCGCTCAGACAGGCCCAAATATTCAACGAGGCGGTCGGCGTCACCGGCATTGCCCTGACAAAGCTGGACGGCACCGCCAAAGGCGGCATAATCTTTGCGATCAAAAAAGAACTCGGCATTCCGGTCAGACTTATAGGAGTGGGAGAGGGAGTGGATGATCTCAGGGATTTCAACCCCTCCGAGTTTGCCGCCGCGCTGTTTGAATAAGTCCCGACCGTAAATTGCGAATCAAAGAGGTTATAGCATAATTACTGCATTGTTTGAACAAGGCTCCCGATTTTTCTTATTTTCTTATAGCGCTCTTCTATCAGTTTCTCTGCCGGTTTCGATCCAAGCACTTCAAGCGATTTTACGATATACTCGGTAATCTTTTTTGCCGTCGCCTCAGGATCACGATGTGCTCCTCCCAGCGGTTCGGGAATAATATCATCTATAATCTTGAATGCCTTCAGGTCCTGCGCTGTAACTTTAAGGGCTTCCGCTGCCCTCGAAAAGTCATTGGCTGAGAGGTCGCCATTTTTTCTCCACAGAATAGCTGCACAGCCCTCAGGGGAAATGACGGAGTAGACGGAGTGCTCCAGCATAAAAAGCCTGTCTCCCACACTCAGGGCAAGTGCGCCTCCGCTGCCGCCCTCACCTATAACGATTGATACAATCGGCACTTTAAGCTCAGACATCTCCATCAGATTGGAAGCAATAGCTTCTGCCTGGCCCCTTTTTTCAGCACCCATGCCCGGGTATGCACCCTGAGTGTCAACAAAGGAGATCACCGGTTTCCCGAACCGTTCGGCAAGGCGCATCAGCCGTAATGCCTTCCGGTATCCTTCGGGATGGGGCTGTCCGAAATTCCTGAGAATCCTTTCTTTTGTCCCTCTGCCTTTCTGGTGACCTATAATTACGGCCGCATTGCCGTTGATTTTTCCGATGCCGCCAACAATAGCCGGATCGTCGCCGAATCTCCGGTCACCATGAAGTTCTATAAAATCCTGCACAATCAGGTTAATGTAATCAAGTGTATATGGACGTTCGGGGTGTCGTGCAATAAGGTTCTTCTGCCAGGGAGTGAGACGCAAAAAGATATCCAGGCGTAATTCTTTGGCTTTTTTTGAGAGGCGTTTTATTTCAGAGGCTATATCTATTTCCTTGCCGTCTGAAAGCTTTTTCAACTCTTCTATCTTTGTTTCAAGTTCTTCAAGAGGTTTTTCAAAATCGAGGTAGTAACTCATTAGTATATTTTCACCTTTTCACCTGTAATCCGTTCCACTTCTGTCAAAAAGTTGCCGGTCGGTTTAAGTTGAGATGCTATGATAACACAATATTCGGGAAGATAAAACCTGAATGATACTGATATGCCGCTTTTTCCATTAGTGTCAAAATCCATCAACTTTCTTATTGTCCGGAACGTTTCGTCTATAGGCGTGCCGCTGTCGCATCTGACGGAAACCTCGTATTTTTCTTTGACTTGCATATCAGTCAAATCCTGGATATCCCTCGCCATAATTTTGGCCCCTTTCTCCGCCCTGAAGACTTGCCCCCGTATCATCAGCACGTTACTTTTTTTGAGAATCGGAGCATAGTCTCTGTACATGGCAGGGTATACCATCACGTCGCAACTCCCGGTCTCATCCTCGATAGAGAGAAATGCAGTCACTCCCTTTTCTTTTGCCCTGCTCTTAATATCGTTGATAATGCCGGCTACACAGATATCGGCCCGGTCTTCTTTATCAGCGACATCGGAAATCCTGTTAACATCCATTGGTGTGAGCGTTTTCCGGTACCGTGACAGCGGATGACCTGAAATATAAAATCCGAGCGCTTCTTTCTCATATTGGAGCAGGCTTTTTTCATCCCAGGGCTGCAGCGCGTTGTCAGCGTAATCGGCCTCACCAAAAAGCCCCGGTCCCATGTCGGCCGACCGTACAGGAGAGGAGAATATCTCCATTGCTTTTGCGCGGGCCCAATTCGGCGAACTGTTATGTGTTATGAGCGATGAATCTGCTGATGGATCATTATTGTCGTCGACAATGGTATCAAAAGCCCCGGCTTTGATAAGGCTTTCAATGACCTTCTTATTCACCCGTTTATTATCAACACGTTTCAGGAAATCGACGAATGAGGTGAAAGCGCCGCTCTGACGTTCTTTTAATATGACTTCAATGGCTGCAGAGCCCACGCCCTTGACTGCTTCAAGCCCGAACCGCACCGAATTGACGAAAATTCTGAATTCCCGTTCGCTCACATTAATGTCAGGCGGCAGAATCTCTATTGACATGCTTCTGCATTCGTTTATGAGCTTCACTACTTTGTCGGTGTCCCCCATGTCCGTGCTAAGGTTGGCAGTCATGAACTCTACCGGATAGTGGGTCTTCAAATAAGCCGTCTGGTAAGCAAGGTAGGCGTATGCCGCAGAATGAGATTTGTTAAACCCGTATTCCGCAAAAAAAGCCATCAACTCGAACAGCCTGGCAGCCTTCTTCTCGGAGACACCGTTTGCTATGGCCCCTTTGATAAAGACCTCTTTCTGTTTTTCCATTTCGTCGGGCTTCTTCTTGCCCATAGCCCTTCTCAGGAGGTCTGCCTGTCCCAGGGAGAAGCTGGCTATTACATTCGCAATCCTCATAACTTGTTCCTGATAGAGAATGACGCCATATGTCTCATCGAGAATTGCCTTCAACTGTGGAAGTTCGTATTCAACTTCTGTTTCGCCCTTCTTTCTTTTTATAAAATCATCGATCATGCCGCTGCCTATCGGACCGGGACGGTATAAGGCAACCAGGGCAATCAGATCTTCAAACCGGTTCGGCAGCATTTTTACGAGAATATCCCGCATCCCGTCGCTTTCGAGCTGGAATATGCCGGTGGTTTCGCCTGAAGTGAGAAGCTTGTATGTCGCATCATCATCGAGGGGGATCTCAGACAGGTTTATCAGCTTGCCCTGCTGCTTTATGTACCCTACAGCCCTATTAAGAACGGTCAGTGTTTTCAGCCCGAGGAAATCAAACTTCAGGAGTCCGACGCTCTCAATCGCTCCCATATCGAACTGAGTGGTAATAGTGCTTTCCGAGGGATTTTTATATAAAGCGGTAAAATTGGTTAAAGGTTCAGGCGCAATTACTACGCCGGCAGCGTGCGTGGAGGCGTGGCGAGAAAGGCCTTCGAGTCTTTTTGCAATATCGAGCAGCTCCTTTACGGTCTGGTCGCTGTCATAAAGTTCCTTTAATTGCGGTTCCAGTTTGATCGCCTCATCAATAGTTATGTTATTCCCCGGGACGAGTTTTGCAATACGGTCCACCTCCGCATATGGGATGCCAAGCACCCTTCCAACGTCCCGTATGGCTGCCTTTGCCGCCATAGTGCCGAAAGTGATAATTTGGGCCACGTGGTCGTCACCATATTTTGCGGCAACATAATCTATTACTTCCTGCCGTCTGTCCCTGCAGAAATCCACATCGATGTCCGGCATGCTTATTCTCTCGGAATTGAGGAAGCGCTCGAAAAGGAGATTGTATTTGATAGGATCAATCTCGGTGATGTCAAGGCAGTAGGCGACAAGACTGCCTGCTGCAGACCCCCTGCCGGGCCCCACTGGGATATCCCGGCCCCGCGCATAACTGATGAAGTCCCATACGATAAGGAAATATGACGAATATGCCATCCTTTTTATTACTTTAAGCTCCATTGCAAGGCGGTCGGCATAGTGCGCTGGAATGTTGTCCCTGAACTTTTCCCGAAGCCCCTTTTCAGCCAGCTCTTTAAGGTAGCTGTCAGGAGTTGTCCCCTCAGGCACCTCGTACTTGGGCAGCAAGCTCTTGCCCAACTGGAATTCCAGATTGCACCGCTCGGCAATCAGCCGGGTATTTGCGATCGCCTCAGGAACTTCACTAAAAGCATTTTTCATCTCGTCAGGGGATTTAAAATAAAATTCATCTGTCGCCATTTTCAGCCGTTTCTCGTCCTTTACGGTCTTTCCGGTCTGGATGCAGAGGAGAATGTCGTGGGCGCGTGCATCCTCTTTTTTCAGGTAATGGCAATCATTTGTGGCAACTAAGGGGATATGCAGTTCGCCCGCAAGTTCTATGAGCTGTTTGTTGACTGCCTCCTGTTCGGGGAGGCCGTTATGCTGGATCTCGAAATAATAATTCTCCGGCCCAAGTATGTGCTTGTACCGTAAAGCCGCTTCGCGTGCCTTGTCCTGATTACCGTATCTGAGATAATAGGGAACCTCGCCTTTAAGGCAGGCGCTCAAGCCTATCAGCCCGCCGCTGTACTGTTCAAGAATATCCTTATCGATCCGCGGCTTGTAATAAAAGCCTTCAAGATAAGCCTTTGTGACGAGCGTAGTAAGGTTCTTATAGCCGGCGCTGTCCCGCGCAAGCAGGATCAGGTGAAATGCCGCTTCTTCAGCCAGATTGCTGTCCAGATTCGTCTTTGTCCTGTCAAACCTGTTACCGGGAGCGACATACACTTCACACCCTATAATAGGCTTTATCCCCTTTTTCACCGCTTTTTTGTAAAACTCAACGGCACCGCACAGGTTTCCGTGATCGGTGATGGCCAGGGCAGGCATCTTATAGGCTATCGCCTGCTCAATTAGCTCATCAATTTTAATTGCGCCGTCCAGAAGACTGTACTCAGTGTGTAAATGGAGGGAGACAAAATCAGCGTGCTGCATGAAAAATTTTACCGTTTAAGGAATGCCTTAGTCAAATGGAATAGTTAACTAACCGATTCGCAAAACCTTCGCCCCCCTGATCTTGCGCTCTTTCAGTTCACGGAG
Organism: Nitrospirota bacterium; assembly: GCA_963796345.1. GTDB lineage: Bacteria > Nitrospirota > Thermodesulfovibrionia > Thermodesulfovibrionales > Dissulfurispiraceae > JADFXI01. The sequence continues at coordinate 72,654 of CAWCLI010000019.1, forward strand.
GGCGGTATTTGCTTCTTCAAGCCGGTATTCCTGAACTTCAGGTTTTATGGGGATATCTGCGGCGAGGGCGAGAAATTCCTCAATATCTTTCCTGGTGATGTTGGCAACGCTTTTTATCTCTTTTTCCATCCAGAGGTCCCGGGCATAATCGAGCGCCACTAGAGTCTCTTTGTCCCGCTGCTCTTTTCTGATGGCGTTGATCACGAGTCTGCCGCCTTTTTCCAGGTTGCCCAGTGCCGCAACGATGGGCTTCCATGCCGGAGTCGTATCAATGGCGCAGTGGAACTTGCGCGGAGGCGCATTCTCAAAATCTCCTGCCCAGGCTGCGCCGAGTTCACGGGCAAAATCTCTTTCACTTTCAGTCCTCGAAAATACGTAAATGTTCGACTGTGGATACTTGTGTTTCACCATTTTAAGCACCAGGTGTCCTGATGCACCGAACCCAACAAGGCCAATATTGTCGCCATTCTCCATGCCGGTCAAACGCAGCGAACGATAACCTATGGCGCCTGCGCACAGGAGAGGCGCTGCCTCTGAATCGGAAAAAGCATCGGGAATACTGTAGGCGAATTCTTCTGCTACAGTTGTGTATTCAGCGTAGCCGCCATCGGCATCCCTTCCTGTTGCCCTGAAATCACTGCACAGGTTTTCATTACCTTCCCGGCAAAAGCGGCATTTCCCGCATGCGGAGTTGATCCACCCGACTCCGACACGGTCTCCTTTCCTGAAACGCCGCGCATTATGGCCGGCTGTTTCTACTCTTCCCACGATCTGATGCCCTAAAACAACCGGAAATTTTGATGGAGGGGTCCGTCCCTCTATCTCATCGATTTCGGTATGGCAAACCCCGCAGGCCGCGACTTTAATAAGGATTTCCCCAGCCTTTGGTACCGGCACCGGGGTTTCGGTCAGTTCAAGGGGCCCAGACGTTTCATCAAGTGAGCATATTTTATTTAATATCAGTGCCCGCATGATCTTAAAAAATTCTTTTCTTTCTTGATCTTCTCATCCATTGAAACCCTCCCTTTATATGGGAAAACAGCATTGTCAATATATAAACTAATCCTATAACAAAAAGAGAATCATTCTGGCGGTTGCTGCACAGAGCCGTTATAAAAGACCTCGCATTTGCCGCCTTGAATAAAGCGTTTAGCCTTCCTGTAGAGATTAATGATTGGGCCGGCAAGAGATTCGACCGTGCTTACTGCGCCGACCTGGGGATTACCGAAGGGACCACTAAGGCTTTGTTTGAATTTTGCACATCCCTTGTCATCGAGAAGCGCCACTATTACATTATCATATCGTTCGCTGACGAGATCGAGCTTGCCTTTAAGAGCAACTCGATTATGGTGCGTCGCAAGGGCGCAGTCCGTAGCGTCTGCTACCCCGCTCCTGATCTTCCAGTGGGAGATGAACTGTGTGATGGTGCCATGCCCTCCCCGGGTCTGGTTGTAAACGTCCCCATAACGATACCCCTTGATCGCAACGGTGCTGAGAGGGCCGGCGATGAAGAAAGCGCCGAGGTCGACGAGATTGAACTTCTGGCTTGTTTCATACGATGAGAGGAACTTGTCGAGGTCCATCGTATAAATGGCGAGATTATCACCCCGGAGAGAAAAAGTACCGTCCATGCTGCTCATCAGATTGCGATTTCCTTTTTCTCTTATCGTCAGGGAAGCATAAAGATCACCCTTCCCGCCGATAACCTTTTTTGTGCCGACAGACTCCTCAAGTTTTGCGAAGTCCAGCTTCGATACATTCAAATTGATTTTATACACAGCATCGACTTTCGACATGTCTGCCGTGACATCTCCTTCACCCTTCGATCCGAAGATATCCATGGTAAGTGGGATAAGATGGATTACTCCCTTCTCAGCTTTTACAGGACTTTTGACGTTGACGATATTGAGACTCTTTCTCCGTATCTCCTTGCAGTCCAGGTTTCCCGTGAATGCAATGTTCTTTATGATTTCCCCTGAAGTATCAACTACCGAAAGATCCTTGATAGCCAGATTGATTTCTTTCAACTCGGTCTTTTCATCCGCCTTCTTGTCAAAGTAGACGAGGGCGCCGATGGCAAGAGGTTCGAAATTGTATATCCCCTTGACCGCCTTCACAGGGGCCTTGAGATTCTCGATTCTGAAGTCCTTTTGCAGTACCTCCTTGCAGTCGAAGCTTCCTGTGAACGAGACGTTCTTTATGATGTTATCTGCAGTATCGCCTAACGAGAGATCCTTGATTGCAAGATTGAAATCTTTAAACTCCGTCTTTTCCCCCGTCTTCTTGTCGAGATAGACCAGTCCCCCGTTGGACAGCTTGAAATCATTCAAACTGAAGGCTGCTCCGAGGCTCCTTTTAGTGGATTTATTTTCAGTGCTTTCAAAATTATATTTCCCATCGGCGTCCTTCACGATGGTGACGGAAGGTTTGACAAGCTCGCAACCGGTGACTTTGAGTTGTTTCTTCAGCAGGGGCATCAACTCCGCACCCAGCTTGAGGGTTTCGATGGAAATGAATTTCGTCTCCCTTGTTGGTGACGTGGATATCCTTGGCCGATACGCCAAGGGGAAAGAAAGAGAGCCCCATCTTCCCATTGATCCTGACCTCCAGGCCGGTCGCCCCCGAGGCAGCGGCCTCAATGCGGGGCTTGTAGGAATTTATGTCGAAGGTGAGAACGAAAACGACTACTGCAAGAACAAGGGCTATTGCACTGCCGCCAAGGGCTAAAAGGATTTTTTTCTTCTTAGCATTCATTAGAGAAATATTAACGGAATAATATGCTGACTACCCTCAAAATGTCTGGCCCTTTCTGCAGATCTCGGCCCCATTGAATTTATAAATCTTGATTTCATGGTATCACACATTGTGGTAAACATCAAATGACTGACAAGCCATTGTGAAGACAGTTTCTACGGAGAACCAGTATTCTTCTTCGTTATTGGTTTCTGCGCACTTCTTGGTGCAAGTTATCAAGCCGATAAGATTTGATCGTACTTGTCCGAAGGGTCAAGTTATGACAACTGCAGCTTCCCTTATCTTTTGAAAGATTTGGCCGGGGTCGAATATTCCTGTTATATCAATCCAGTGAATCCCTTCTTCTTTGTTAAACCAGGTTAACTGCCGTTTCGCGTAATTACGGGACCTTTGTTTGATCAGGCCGATTGCTTCTTCAAGGCTCACGCCGCCCGACATATGCATAGCTATTTCCTTGTAGCCGATCGCCTGCAAGGCAGAGCAGGCCTCCTTGCTTCCATGGCCATTATTCTCTATCAGTTGTATTACTGTCTCCACCTCTTTAAGCAGCCCATTTTCCATCATCAGGTCCACCCTGGCATCGATAAGCCGGTAGAGTTCTTTTCTGTCTCTTGCGAGGCCGACCTTTAGGAATTCATATGGTAACGGGATGGTCAATGTCTCGTGCATCTCAGACATTGTCCGGGACCCCTTCAGGCAGACCTCCAATGCCCTGATTATTCTTCTAGTGTCGGCTGTCATTATCCTGGACGCAGCTACGGAGTCAAGTGATTTCAAATAGTCGTAAAGAAATCCCGGCTCTTCTTTCTCTTTTTTCCGCCAATTTGTTTCTCAGTTCCCAATCTGCAGAAGGCCCGCTGAATATGCCCCGTGTCATCGCTTTTATATATAATCCTGTACCACCGACAATTACCGGGACTTTCTCTTTTTTGAGCAGGGTATCGATAACGGGCTTCACATGAGCGATATATGCTCCTGTACTGAACGACTCCCACGGTTCCACCACATCAATCATATGATGTTTTACCAGCCGCAGTTCCTCAACCGAAGGTTTGGCGGTCCCTATATCCATGTGCCTGTAAACCTGCATGGAATCGGCGCTGATGATTTCCGAGCCTAGGGCTTTTGCCAGGACAAGGGAAACCGCTGTCTTGCCTACACCGGTAGGGCCGAGGAGAATGATTACTTTTTCCATAGAAAATTGTTTGAACTAATTGTATAATAGAAAGTTTATTACAATAAGTTTTGAAAAAGCAACGGGAGGGGTATCATGATATTGAAAGGTAAGGTCTGGAAGTTTGGGGACGATATAGATACTGATGCGATTATTCCGGCCAGATATCTCAACACGTCTGATCCGGCGGAGCTTGCCCGCCATATTATGGAAGATGCCGATAAGGACTTTCCCGTTAAAGTTAAAGCCGGCGACATCATAGTTGCAGGCAAGAATTTCGGCTGCGGCTCTTCCCGGGAACATGCGCCTATCGCTATAAAGGCTGCCGGTATCCAGGCCGTAGTTGCAAAGAGCTTTGCACGGATATTCTATCGCAATTCTTTCAACATAGGACTTCCTATTTTCGAGTCTGAAGAGGCATCGGTGCGGATTAAAGAAGGCGAAATAATCGAGGTCGATGCCGATAAAGGGATAATAAGGAACGCAGCCACCGGCGAACAATATACTGCCAACCCGATTCCTCCCTTTATGCAGGAACTGATCAGCTCAGGCGGGTTGATCGAATGGACAAAAAAGAGGATGAAAGGAGCGGCAGCATGAGTAAGACTTACAACATAGCAGTAATACCCGGAGACGGAACAGGCCCTGAGGTAGTGGCTGAGGGGATAAAGGTCCTCAAGGCAGCTTCCGGAAAGTTCGGTTTCGGGCTTGGGTTCACCGAGTTCGATTTCGGAGGCGCACGCTATTTAAAATCCGGTGAGACGCTGCCCGACAGCGCAATCGACGAATTCAGAAAGTTCGACTCCATCTTTCTGGGCGCTATCGGTCATCCTGATGTAAAGCCCGGGGTCCTTGAAACAGGGATCCTGCTTAAGATACGCTTTGCCCTTGATCAATACATCAACCTCCGTCCGGTGAAACTCTATCCCAATGTTGAGACCCCGCTCAGGGGCAAGGGGCCCGCGGACATCGATTTTTTTGTCATACGCGAAAACACGGGCGGCATCTACACGGGCCATGGCGGCGCTACACGCATAGGCACACAAGACGAGATCGCCACGCAACTGATGGTATATGATCGCCGTACAGTAGACCGTTGCCTGAAATACGCATTCGAGCTGAAGAAAAAGCGGAACGCCCAGGACCCCAAGTATGCAGGGAAACCGATTACGCTTATACATAAACGAAACGTTCTGACCCATTGCGGCGACCTTTGGTACCGCGCATTTGAAGAGATGGGATCAAAACACTATCCTGAACTGAAACGTGACTACAACCATGTCGATGCCGCTAATATGTGGTTCGTGAAGAACCCGGAATGGTTTGACGTGGCGGTTACGGAAAACCTTTTCGGGGACATTATCACCGACCTTGGCGCAATGATACAGGGCGGGCTCGGTGTGGCTTCCGGCGGGAACATCAATCCGGAAGGCGTTTCGATGTTCGAACCGATGGGCGGCAGCGCCCCGAAGTATGCGGGGAAAAATGTTATCAATCCGATGGCAGCTATCGGTGCTGCCATGATGATGCTCGATACTTTGGGTGAGGCAAAGGCCGCGCAGTCGATTGAAACGGCAATGCAGGTGATAATGCAGAAGATGACGAGCCAGGCTGCAGGCAAGATGGGGTATACTACTACAGAGGTCGGAGATCTTGTAGCGAAACATATAATATAAAGAAAGCGGGAAGTGAGAACAATGCTGAAGAAAAAAGATAAATATGTAGTAGCGGTGGTAGGGGCAACGGGCGCGGTAGGCAACGAGATGATCGCGGTGCTTGAGGAGAGGAAATTCCCGGTTGAGAAGCTGAGGCTCTTTGCGTCCGAAAAGTCCGAAGGTAATACGCTCGAATTCAGGGGCCGGGATATCGCAGTCGAGACTCTGGATGAGAATTCATTCAGGGGGATTGACATTGCGCTTTTCTCTGCCGGTGCCGAACGATCAAGGATATGGGCCCCCATAGCTGCGCAATCGGGCTGTATTGTCGTGGACAACTCCAGCCAATGGCGGATGGACCCTGCTATTCCGCTGGTGGTCCCGGAGGTCAATGCGCACGACCTGAAATGGCACAAAGGCATCATTGCGAACCCTAATTGCTCTACGATCCAGATGGTCGTGGCGCTGAAGCCGGTGCATGATGCGGCACAAATAAGAAGAGTCGTTGTGACCACGTTTCAGGCGGTCTCGGGGACCGGCAAGAAAGCCATGGATGAACTCCTCAAGCAAACAACGGATATGCTGAATTTCAGAGAGATACAGTGCAATGTCTATCCTCACCAGATAGCGTTCAATGTGCTGCCCCATATCGACAAATTTCTCGAAAACGGCTACACAAAAGAAGAAATGAAAATGGTCAACGAGACCCAAAAAATTATGGGCGATGATTCGATAAAAGTGACGGCTACAACGGTCCGCGTGCCTGTTTTCAGGGGGCACTCCGAAGCTGTGAACATAGAGACTAAAATCAAGATCACCGCAAAGGAAGTGCGGGCATTGCTTTCGGCCGCGCCCGGGATCACGCTTTTTGACGCGCCGGAAAAGAATGTGTATCCTATTCCCGTCGAGATATCGGGCAGGGACGATGTATATGTGGGCAGGATCAGGGAGGACGAGTCTATCGAAAACGGGATCAATATGTGGGTTGTCTCGGATAACCTGAGGAAGGGTGCGGCATTGAACGCTGTCCAGATTGCCGAAGAGCTTATCAGGCAGGCGCAGTAGCCAGTGATATCGTCTAAAACTGATTACATGACTATTTTGCTTTTTGACGTACAAAATACCGGAGGTGAGTGATGGGGAATGGTAGGGATTACCTGTTTACTTCTGAGTCTGTCACAGAAGGGCATCCTGACAAAATTGCCGACCAGATATCGGATGCGATACTGGATTCGATCATCGGCCAGGATAAATATGCGCGTGTGGCGTGCGAATGTCTCGTGACGACCGGAATGGCATTCGTGGCAGGTGAGATTACAACAAACTGCTATGTTCATATCCCTGACATCGTTAGGGAAACAATCAGGGACATCGGCTATACAAGGGCGAAGTACGGGTTTGACTACGAGACCTGCGCTGTTGTTACTGCTATCGATAAACAGTCTGTCGATATTGCCATGGGTGTTGATACCGGCGGTGCCGGCGATCAGGGATTGATGTTCGGGTACGCCTGTGACGAGACCCCTGAAATGATGCCCATGACTATAATGCTTGCCCACAAGCTGACAAGAAGGCTGGCAGAGGCAAGGAAAAAGGACGTGCTCAGTTATCTGCGGCCTGACGGCAAGTCCCAGGTTTCGATCGAATACAGAGACGGAAGGCCATACAAGGTGCGCACTGTTGTTATATCTTCGCAGCACAGCCCTGATATAACTCTGAAAGAGATGAGGGAAGACATAATAGAGAAAATTATAAAGCCTGTTATCCCTCCAGAGCTGCTCGATGAAGAGAGCGTTGTTTATCATATCAACCCCACGGGTCGTTTTGTTATTGGCGGTCCGCAAGGCGATACAGGACTGACCGGCAGGAAAATCATAGTGGACACCTACGGTGGAGTGGGGAGTCACGGCGGCGGATGCTTCTCGGGCAAAGATCCCTCAAAAGTGGACCGTTCCGCCTCATACATGGCACGGTATATTGCCAAGAATATCGTTGCCGCCGGCATTGCTTCACGCTGCGAGATACAGATCGCTTATGCGATAGGAGTGCCGCAACCTGTATCGGTGTTCGTCGACAGCTTCGGCACCGGCAGGATCGGTGATCAGGAGATTTCACAGATGATAGTCAGAAACTTTGATATGACACCGAAAGGCATCATCGATAAGCTTGTCCTGAGAAGGCCGATTTACAAGAAAACCGCTGCATACGGCCATTTCGGAAGAACTGAAAAGGAATTTACCTGGGAGCACACGGATATGGCGGAAACTCTTAAGAAACAGGCTGGTCTTTAATGATGAATGAAAAATGATGAATGATGAATTAAGGAATAAAGCAATTTTTTTTACCACAATTGCTAATTAAAAATTGATAATTCATAATTGTTCTTTAGGAGGATAAATGGCAAAACATGATATAAAAGACATAGGGCTCGCAAAAAAGGGGAAGCTCAGGATAGAGTGGGCTGCCCAGGAGATGCCTGTGTTAAGGAGCATTACCGAACGGTTCAGCAAAGAGAAGCCGCTTCAAGGGATGAAGGTAGTCGCTTGCCTGCATGTAACCACGGAGACGGCGAGCCTGATGGAGACGCTTAAGGCAGGCGGCGCTACTGTAGCGCTCTGTGCTTCCAACCCGCTTAGTACGCAGGACGATGTTGCGGCATCCCTTGTGAAGCATTCCGGGATGGCTGTTTTTTCGATAAAAGGGGAAGACACAAAGACCTATTACCAGCACATCAAGGATGCCCTGTCCCTTAAGCCGCATATAACCATGGATGACGGCGCAGATGTGGTCTCAACGCTTCACAAAGATGCGACGCACCTGCTGAACGGAGTTATCGGCGGCACGGAAGAAACGACCACCGGCGTTATCCGCTTAAAGGCGATGGCAAAGGATGGCGCTCTCCGGTATCCGATAGTGGCAGTCAATGATGCTTATACGAAACACCTGTTTGACAACCGGTACGGCACAGGCCAGAGCACTATGGACGGGATAATCAGATCGACAAACAGGCTGATCGCGGGTTCTGTATTTGTGGTGGCCGGTTACGGCTGGTGCGGCAGGGGCCTTGCCATGAGGGCCAGGGGAATGGGCGCCAGGGTAATTGTTACTGAAATTGACCCCTTGAAGGCGCTTGAGGCAACAATGGACGGTTTTGAATTGATGCCGATGAAGGACGCATCAAGGATTGGTGATATCTTCTGCACCGCGACCGGGGACATCAATGTTATCTCGAAGAGCTGTTTCCCCTTGATGAAGGATGGCGCCATTGTTTGCAATACCGGCCATTTCAATGTGGAAATAGATATCGAAAGCCTTGCGGCTATGTCGAAGGCCAGAAGGATAATAAGGGACTACGTGGAAGAATTTACGCTCAGGAGCGGCAGGAGGATATATCTGCTCGGTGAAGGAAGACTTATCAATCTCGCTGCTGCAGAAGGGCACCCTTCAGCAGTCATGGACATGAGCTTTGCGAACCAGGCATTATGCGCCGAATACATGGTAAAAAATGCAAAGAAGCTCGAAAAAAAGGTATACAGCGTGCCTGAAAAGATAGACAATGAAATAGCACGCCTCAAATTAAAGGCAATGAGCCTGACAATAGATACCCTTACCCCTGAACAGAAAAAGTACCTGCAAAGCTGGGAAATGGGTACGTAAACCAAACGGAGCAATATATTCCGAAAAGGGGGCCACAGGGCCCCCTTTTCTTACGGTTGTGTTTCAGAGTGTCGTTTACTTTCCGGGGCAGCCGGTAAAAATCGCGGAGAGAGAATATGGAAAAGATAGTAGTCCTGGTTTTTGGGCCCGACAGGCCGGGTATTATAGCTGCTGTCTCGAAGGTCCTTTTCGAACAGGGCTGCAATCTTGAGGATGTCAGCCAGACCATCCTCCAGACGGAGTTTGTCGGCATCTTTGTCGCTTCAATGAGCGATGTGAGGAATAAAGACAGGATAACCTCCGAGTTGCAGGCACAGGTCGCGCCGCTGGACCTTTTTGTGCATGTGGGTCTGATGAAGGCGGACATTGAAATGCGACAGCCCCTGAGCGAGCCCTTTGTAATTACGACTTTCGGCCGTGACAGGCCGGGGCTTGTAGCAGGTATTACCAGCGTACTGGCTCAATATGAGGTGAATATCACAAATCTTAAAGCGGCTGTCAAATCCGGCCCGCAGCAGTATGTTATGTTTTACGAGGTCGATATCCCTGTAGCTACAGACCAGCGTGCCTTAAGGAACGCCCTGTACGAGCGGGCAGCGGAGTTGGGGCTTGAAATCAGCCTCCAGCACAGAGAAATCTTCGAACAAATCCACCGGGTGTAAAAAGTATGCTGACAGAACGTGAAATTATAAGAACTCTCGAAATGCTGAAAAGCGAAAATCTCGATGTTCGCACAGTGACACTCGGCATCAGTCTCTTCGATTGTGCCAGTCATGATCCGGGGCGTTTCATCGAAAATATACGAAGCAAGATCACGCGTCTTGCCGGAAATCTTGTCGATGTCTGTGACGAAGTCGGCATCAGATACGATATTCCGGTGGTTAACAAGCGGATAGCCGTAAGCCCGATAGCTGTAGCGGCCTGCAGTTTTCCGGCAAAGGACATGTGCGAAATAGCTGCTGCACTTGATGACATAGCCCGCCAATTGAAGATCGACTTTATCGGCGGCTTCAGCGCTCTCGTTGAAAAGGGTTTTACCAAGGGAGATATGGCGCTGATAGAGGCCATTCCCGAAGCCCTCTCAAGGACGGAGCGGGTCTGCTCATCGGTGAATGTGGCGTCGACTCACGCAGGCATAAACATGGATGCTGTCGCATTAATGGGAAGGACAATCAAACGCGCCGCAGAAATGACCGCCGATCGTGACGGTATAGGCTGCGCAAAGCTCGTAGTCTTTGCCAATATCCCGCAGGACATTCCATTCATGGCTGGTGCTTACCTCGGAGTGGGAGAGCCCGATGCTGTAATCAATGTTGGAGTCAGCGGCCCGGGAGTTGTGAAAAAGGCGATAGACCGGGCGCGTGCGGCAGATCCGACCCTCGATCTGGGTAAGCTGTCGGATACTATTAAACATGCGGCATTCAGAGTTACACGTGTCGGGGAACTCATCGGCCGTCAGGTTGCCGGTAAACTTGGAGTTCCGTTCGGTGTTGCTGACCTTTCGCTTGCACCCACACCCAACCCGGGTGACAGCGTCGGAGAAATATTCCAGAGCCTGGGTCTTAAGAGTATCGGAAATCCGGGCTCGACCGCTGTCCTCGCAATGCTGAACGATGCGGTGAAGAAGGGAGGCATCTTCGCAAGCTCGTATGTCGGAGGTCTGAGCGGCGCATTCATACCCGTAAGCGAGGACCTTAACATCGCGGAAGCAGCGGGCAGGGGGCATCTCACGATCGAGAAGCTCGAGGCAATGACAAGTGTTTGTTCGGTCGGACTCGATATGGTCGCTATTCCCGGCAGTACCTCTGCTGAAACGATTGCCGGAATTATCGCAGATGAAATGGCCATAGGTGTTGTCAACAATAAGTCTACGGCGGCGCGGCTGATCCCTGTCCCGGGAAAGAAGGCGGGTGACCGGGCGTCCTTCGGAGGGCTGCTGGGCGAAACTGCAATTATAAACATTCCGGGAGATGACGGATCGACAGGGTTTATTAATCTTGGCGGCAGGATTCCGGCGCCGGTCCACAGCTTTAAGAATTAGGTCAAGGCTCAATTAAGTAATGCCCAAAATAAACCTCAAAGCCCTCTCAAAACAGGAACTGGCATCCTTTGTTAAAGAATCGGGGCTGCCTGAATTTCGCGCAAAGCAGCTTCTGCACTGGATTTATGAGAAACGTGTTGAATCGATTCAGGAGATTACCGAGTTCTCGAAAGAGTTGCGTGAAAGGCTTGCGGAGAAGGCGTATATAAGCAATCTTGAGATGCTTGAACGGAATACAGCCGGTGATGGAACCGGGAAGTTCCTCTTCGGTCTTGAGGACGGCGAAAGTATTGAAAGCGTAATTATTCCCGAAGAGGAGAGGCTGACTCTCTGCATCTCCTCCCAGGCAGGGTGTGCCATGCGCTGCAAGTTTTGCCTTACCGGCACAATGGGACTCAAACGCAACCTCCTTCCTCATGAGATTGTCGACCAGATTATTTCCGTGGGCCGGATGATCGGGCCGCGAAAGATTACCAATATTGTTTTCATGGGCATGGGAGAGCCACTGGCAAATTTTGATAATGTTGCAGAGGCCCTGTGGAGGATTACCGGCGACATGAAAATATCTCCCAAAAGGATCACTCTGTCCACCTCCGGAATTGCTCCCAAATTGTCTGAACTTGCAATCAAAGCCCCAAAGGTGAAACTCGCCGTCTCGCTGAATGCGACTACGGATGCATTACGGGATTCTATTATGCCTGTTAACAGGACTTACCCTCTTAAGAGGCTGTTGGATGCATGCCGTGAATATCCCCTTCCACGGGGAAGGAAGATCACCTTCGAGTACGTGCTTTTGAAAGGCGTCAACGACACTCCCCAGGATGCAAAGAGGCTTATACATCTTTTAAAGGGCATACAGTCAAAGGTGAATCTCATCCCGTTCAACCCTTATCCCGGCTCGGAATTCGAACAGCCTGATGAAAAAAGTGTGCTGGAATTTCAGAATATTCTGTTGCATGCACATATTACTGCCATGATCAGGAAGAGCAAAGGCCAGGATATATCGGCGGCATGCGGACAGTTGAAAGCGCGTTATAGAGATGAACGTACAGCGTTATAACTAAACGGTGGAGCAGAGGCAACGAATATGAATGCGAAAAAAATACTGCTGATTGTCATCGGGATATTGCTGCTCTCAACAGCAATCAATTATTTCACAGGAACAACAATTATCATAAACGGCAAGCAGGTAACCGGCATAGGAGGATACATTACAGCATATCTGGCACTGGTGCTCCTTGCCATTATGTTGATCATAGTAATACCCTCAGCACTTATTTTTGGTGTAGTGCTTATAATAGTTTTCGGTGTTTTTCTTATGGTGTTCTTTCCTTTACTGCTATTTGCATTCCCTTTGCTTCCCGGCATAGTCTTCGCCGGCATAGTTTTCCTTATTTATAGACTGGTAAAAAAGAAAAAGTAAAAAGTCAGGCTTGCTGGAGTGAGGGCAACCGGGAATGTCTGTCGAAAGCGTAATCTCTATATTATACCACTACCAACGATATCTTAATAGCTTTACAAGTCAGGAAAATGGAGTTATTATTAAATCAGAAGAAGGGAATAAGAAATCCCTGAGATGGCAAACCCGAAGAACTGAAAACAGTAAGGGAGCGGGTGAAGGGTGTGGTGAGCAAGCCCCCGGAAGCGAGGGGGAAGCCTGAAACATCCGCTGAAGCCCCCAAGTAGAAAAAGAGCTTGGGCAAGCATCTCAGGGTAATATACTTAAAGCCATACAAACAAAGGGCAGCGTGCAGGCGTTTTGGAGGAATTAATGAGTACCAGAACGCTAAGTTATCGGGCCTAGCCAATGCAAATTGGAAAATGTATGGCTTTATTTATTTGTCCCATAAAAAGGCCCTGCTTTGCAGCAGGGCCCCGGATAGTTGCTTTTTAGGATTCCGTGCTATTTCTTCTTCAGTGTCTCCTCTATCAGCAGGATGTATTTTGTATAATCAAATCCGAGCTTCATCAGTTCCAGTTCGTCGTTCCTGATCTTTTCGAGTCTCTTGTAATCGATATCGAATGCCTCCAGGAATTTACTTTCAAACACGAACCTCCTGAACCTGTCTATATCGTAACACGCCATGTAAAAGGCCTTCTGTTTTTTGTCATCAAGAACCTGTCCCGGCTGGTTTCTTCTGAAGAGAATCTCTTTCCATCCCCGGTTTATATCATCATAGACATCGACGCCCTGATCATCCCTCCAGCTTCTGATTGTCCATTCCTTGTCCTCTTTAAAACCGAGGCAGTGTTCTTCTTTTACAAAGAAATAGAATTCTTCGGTAATCCCCTCGGCGATCTTATCGTCCCTTTTTTTCAGTGATGCTTGCCCTACAGGATAGTACCTGCAGTTTGCGGGCCTGTCAGAATAAATATTGCACCCTTCACGGGTCACGAACGGGCAGTTCCGGGCAGCGTCTTCATTCATTCTAAGGAATATGAAAGGATGAGATGTCTTTTCATCTATGTCTGTGTATGTGTACCGGTCCAGGAACTCACCTGAGGACATGCCCATTCTTTTTTTCAATCTGACAATATCGTAAGGCGTGAGCATGATGTCTATGTTGCTGCAGCATTTAGTAAAACATCCGATCCCTTTATGACACCTGAACCTGAACCGCGAATCGAGCGTAAGCTGAACGGGGTCCACTGATTTCATGCTTAACATGCTTCCCTCCCCAAAAACAATTTTCTTATTATAACATGAAGAGCATGATGTAGCCTTGACAAAAGAAGCTTAAATAAGCTAATTTATTAACTCGCTCTTTGATAACTGCTAAATACATGCGTGATGAACTACAAAACGCTTCAGTAGTAAAGCTTCGATTTTAGAAATTC
>CAWCLI010000020.1:0-60485 GCA_963796345.1 Nitrospirota bacterium
TAGACCTAATGTGCCGAACGCATGGATTTTCCGAGGAGAGGATATCAAAGTTTATAGATAAGCTTGAAAAGCGCAAACCGGACTCGAAGCAGAAGGGAATAGAGGGCTGGTTCAAGTAGTGATTTATAAAATGATAGGTGCGGGGTTCAAAAAACCAAGAATAACCGCCTTTTAAGACGGGGATGAATTGAACCCCGCTGCAGGATCCAAATCAATAGACATTAGTAAAGTATATAAAGTTTGACTTCGATATACTAATATGGAATCTATGTTAGCTTATAAGTTCAGGCTTAACCCAGACACCAAGCGCAGCAAAGGGATAGACAGCCAGATAGAAACCGCCAGACTCCTCTACAACAAACTCCTTGAGAAGACGAGAGATGAATACAGAAAAAACAAAACCCAGAGCCTGAATATCGCTACACTTAACCGCCTTCTAAAAATCTCAATATCGGAAAACCCTGAATTTGGCAAAATCCATTCTCAGGTAAGGCAGAATGTATTTATGCGGCTTAAAAACGCATACGGGAACTTCTTCAGAAGAGTAAAAGAAAAAAAAACGGGCAAGAGGCTGAAGGCCGGCTTTCCCCGCTTCAAGGCAAAAGGGAGATATGCGTCCATTACATACCCGCAGAGCGGGTTCTCCATCGAATCAAAAAGAAAGAGAGGAAAGGACCACACGGCGCTTCGCCTTTCCAGGGTGGGCACGGTAAAAATACTCATGCATAGGGAAATAGACGGCAATATAAAGACCCTCACCATAAAGAAGGAAGCAGGAAAATACTATGCGATATTTTCCGTGCAAAAAGATGTTGAAATCCCAAAAGTCAACAACACAAAACCTGTTGGAATTGACATGGATCTCGAATCGTTTGCTACACTGTCTGATGGCAGGAAGATAATAAAGCCCGACTTTTTTGAGAAGAAGAAAGACAAGATCAAGTTTTGGCAGCGAAAAATCGCAAAATGCAGCAAGGGTTCCAGACGAAGGGAGAGAAAAAAGGAAAGACTGAGAAGGACATACAAGAAGATAGCCGACCAGAACAAAGATTTTATGCATAAAACAGCAAATGAACTAATAGAAGATAGTGGATACACCTCCTTTGCTGTTGAAAGACTGAATATCGCAAACATGGTAAAAAATCACAATCTTGCAGGTTCGATACAAAACGCAACATGGAGGGCGTTTACAGGCATTCTCTCATACAAAGCGGAAGAGGCTGGTATTGGGGTAGTGCATGTAGACCCTAGAAATACCTCACAGATATGCAGCAAGTGCGGTTCAATCAACAAAATACTCTTGTCGGAAAGAGTGTTCATGTGCGGCTGCGGCTACATGGCGGACAGGGACATAAACGCAGCAATAAACATACTCAAACGGGCTACCTTCGGGCAGAGGGGAAGTAACGCTCAGGGAGACGGTGTAAGACCCAAAAAGGGGGCAGCCGCCGATGAGATGAGAACATACCCTGCAGATAATGCAGGTGGAAGCCTCGGGTTAAAACCCGAGGAGGATGTCACGTAAAATTTCCTCCCTAAGCCATCTTTTATAGAGCGAATCAACTACAGAGATCGACCTCGCCCTCAGGTCCTCTCCGGGCATCAGCTCTATTGGCAAGGTAGAGACCGGGCAAACGGCCCGCAATCCAAATCAGGCGCAGATTCCGTTATTTGAACAAGGTATAGATTTTCAGCGCTTCTTTCTGTTCTCCTTGCGTAATTTTCTGACTCGTAATTAGGTGCTGGAAAGACATCCACCCTTAGCATCTTATTCTTGGTAAAGATTAAACCGCGCTTGGAAATGGCAAGATTGTAGCTAAGCTCCCCCTTTTGCGTTGAACTGCCCATTTGACCACAATACAATTATTGATTCACAATATATAAATGACCTACCCCTAAAGGGGTAGGTTTTCTCCTCATCTGAAAAGCTGCTTTTGGTACTGATTATTGTCCTCACGTACATATCTTTTCACTACATCTTCTGTCACTTCGCTGATTGACCTGTAGAAATATCCTCTGCTCCAGAAGTGACCACCCCAATAGGTCTTCCTAAAGTTTGGGTGCATATGAAATAATTCATATGAACCTGCACCCTTCAGAAGTCCTACTGCCTTGGACGGACTCATCGTATGTGGCAATATTGCTACTGCATGTACGTGGTCTTCCATGACGCCCAATTCTACCAATTGGATATCGTGCCGTTTTGCAACAGATCTTATTGCAGTTTCACAGTCACGATTGTGAGATTCCTTCCTCAATGTCTCGTATCTATATTTCGTACACCATTGCAAGTGCATTTCATTCACTCCGACAGAATGCGCATCGTGCGCAAGGTTCTTATTTTTATAGTTCACACTATTCATATATATCGCGTCTCGGCGGCCTAGCGGCCGTCTTGACGAAAAAACGAAAAGTAGGAATAATAATCCTTGTCTGTTTCATCCACATGCGTAAACGCATTGGTTTTCACAGACCAGCATTAATAAAACCAGTTGTAAGTTTGGGATGCAATGCTGGATCTTGCCACAAAAACCTAAAAGTAGGAAAGCGTTATATAACTTTCTTGGCATAAGGTTTTGATTCCATGGTGGAGAACTGGAATGACCCTATGACCCTGGGTCGCGACTTGAACAATCATGTTGCTGTTTCATGGCATAATGCAGAGATCGAAAAGGATAAGCCGCAAAAGCCCTTTGTTGAGGTCATAGAAATGCGGGATAATGTCATCATACTGGTAGAGATACATGGCTATAGGGGCAGCGACATGAAGGTGCGCACCGATGGTTCAAAGCTTAACATACATGCCAGCTCCGACAAAAGCTCATGGAATTCGACGCTAACGCTGCCAACAGCAGTAGACCCGAGGGATTCTACGGCAAGATACAATAATGGCACCCTTGAAGTGACTCTTAGAAAAGGCTATTATAGCGTCAATGGCTTTGTATTAATAGAATTGATTTAGGTGTAAGAAATGCAGATAAAGGTAAAGAGATCGAAAAAGCGCGTAGGAAAAGCCTATAGGAATATACAGAAAATTGCGCGAATCAGGAAGGCACGCAGGAAACTTTTTAAGAGGAACAGGAACAGGCGCTGATTTCAGTACAGGTCTGCATACATCTGGTTGTTGAATTCATAGGCTACCGTTTCTTCGCTGAATTGCAGGCTCTTCAGTATATCGTCCCTGCTATCGAATTCCCTTCGCTCCTTTCCGCATTCCAGAACATGAAACTTCCCTTCGAATTCGTAATAAACAAAAACTCTTCTTGCAGAATCATCGATCTTTACGAAGACCCTCGATGAGGGGTTTCCAAGCCTTACGAGAATGCTGCAAAGCAGTATCGATTTGTCTATGATGTCGCCCATCATGAATGTCATTACCTCGTCAGGAGAAATCCAGAACTGCAGCGGAAGCGTAACGTCCTCGATCTCGTCGTTCACAAAGCCGAACGCCATGATGCTTGCATCGTAGAAGTCTTTGTCGTACGTGTAGTTGAGGAATTTTGATCTTATCCAGTTGGCCTTTTCAATGACCCTTTCCGAATTTGGGGTCACAAGTGTGGGCAATTCTGCAACTGAGAGGCCTTCCTTTTCCTCTATGTACTCCTTGTAGCGATGGTCAGGAGGGGCATTGTGATCCCCCAGTATGAGGAAGTCATGGCGCCACCTGCGGAAAAAGAAACCGATACAGAAACGCCTCAACAGCCGGAACCGCCTGCGGCTCCTTCCGGAGCCCCATTCTCCCCGGCAGTCAGTCCCCAGCAGTAGCTAATAGAAGAGATCATGTTCAGGCACGTTGTACAACTGCCGTATATATAAGCCGAGCGTCTCGGGAAGATACCTTCCCCAAATCTTGATCGGAACACGCTCAATATCGGTCCTGGGACTAAATCCCACTGCGAACAGAGATTCAACAAGCAACTCCACGTTCATGGGAACATAACCCTTGTATCGCTTATTTTCCCTCTGGGCGAATATCCTTTCCTCATGAATGCTGTTGCCGAGTTCCGATTCTACCGCATCCGGGAACGTGGAGAGTATCAGCTCCACGTTTATCTTCGGATCTGCATCAGCGAGAAAGGGCTCCAAGCCTTTTTTCAGTTCATCTTCCGGGATTCCCCGGTCCCGGTATTTTTCCCAACTCCTTTTCTCCCTGTATTTTCGACAAACATCTTCAGCGTCCCATGTTATCTCAAGGACGAGGTTGGTGGCCCGGTAGTTGCCGCTGAATTTTTCCCTTTCAACAACAGTTATGTCCGGAGTTTGCGCCAGGGTCTTTTCAAGATTCAGCAGTTCATCTTCACTCCCCACGATCTTGATTGCCCCCACGTCCTGGATCGTCATGGCGGCCCTTTCCAACCTGATGCTCTTGTCTCTGAAGCTCCATGCTATGAATTCTTCCGCGCGTATGAATTCTTCGACCATTTCTTCTTCAGCTGTTACAAACCTGTCGAGCGGGACCCCTGACAGTCTCGCTCTGTCTTCCGCCATTGCCCGGGCCCGTCCGAGGACTTTGTCAAAGATCCAGTCAGCGATCCTCCGGTTCGCTTTTTCAGCGATTCTTTTCGGGCGTTTTATTCTGAATAATCCGACAAGGCGGTCCTCTTCACCGAGACACATTACACCGTTTATCGGGGCTTCCCGATAATAGTAATCGGGGTTTTCCCTGTACAGTCCCGCAAGCTCCGCCACCCTTGGATTTGCATTCCCCGAATCGAGGCATATACGGTCTCGAAGTTCACCCTTAAAATGGATACGCTTCTGGCGGACGGGTCTCTCATGAATCATGCCCAGCAGCCTTTTGGCCATAACCTCCAGAGTTTCACCTATGACAAAGCCGTCACAGATGAGAATCCCGGTGAGTGCCCGAACGTCACCCGCATCAGGGCAGCCGCATAGCCAGCGTTCCGCGATCCTGAATAAATTTTCCCGGTGTATAAAAGATGTCAGATACACTTTTTTATAGTTCCCCTTCCCGAGTCGTTGTGCTACGGCAAATTATAACAAATACAGACCGTAGAGGTAATGTCAAAGTAACTAATAAAGTCGTCAACAACACTAAAACCAGACGGTTTCGTAAAAAGTTCATAGGCAAGGCGCGCAAATACTGAGGAATGAGGCGTACTTTTTCGTACGCCGCAGTGACGAAGGATGCAGCGCAACGCAGCATATGGACTTTTTACGAGACCGTCAGTAGAAAATAAAAAAAAGCAGGAGAGTAAGCCCCGCGCCCAGCACCGCTCCCGCGATGACTTCCGAAGGGTTGTGCGCCCTCACCGTGACCCTGCTCTGTGCTATTATAGCCGCCAATGCGAAGGAAAGCAGCGAAGCGGCAAAACTTTCGGTGCTGTATGTGATTGCGATCCAGACAGCGAAAGCCAGCGCCGTGTGCCCGCTGGGCATGCCGCCGCGAAGCGGTTGCCCCTGGCCGAAATACGATTTCAGCACTATGACCGTAATCAGCACCAGAATAGTCGCAATAAGGGTGATTTCCTCCTTTGAATGCTTCGCTATATGAACGCCTCTCTGAAACTCTTCGCTGAAATAGGGAAACAGTACGATATACCCGATCACCACTGCGCCGAAAGCGGTAATCAGCACTGCGCCTGCGGCAACATCTTTGGCAATACGGCCACTCTCACTGAGTTCGGGTGAAAGCAGGTCAACAACATACTCAATCGCTGTATTGATCATCTCCGCAATAAGCACGAGGATGACCGCAATGGCTATTATCAAAAAGTCCGTTCTGGTCAGGCCGAGGACATAGCTCAAAAGCAGGACGAACGCTGCAGTATAAAGATGATAACGCAGGTGCCGCTGGGTCCTTGCCGCATAAAGTATCCCCTCAATAGCAAACCCGGTGCTGTCAACCCACTTCCTTAACGGCATATGACCTCTGCCAGTTCAGCTTCCAGCCGCCTCATTTTGACCGCCTCATAACCTTTCTTTTCGTGGTCATAGCCAAGCAGATGGAGAAGCCCGTGAACAAGCAAACGGGCAAGTTCACGGTAAAAGGTCGTCTCATACTCTTTTGCCTGCCTTTTGGCCTGCGGAAGGCTTATGACGATATCACCCAGAAGCAAGGGAGAAGTAAAAGACGTGGTGTGAGAAGTAAAAGAGGTCATTAAAGGGAAAGAAAGCACGTCAGTCGTCCTGTCAATGCCGCGATAGAGGCGATTGAGCCTCCTCATGCCTGCATCATTAACTAACAGGACACTGACTTCAAGGTGCTTCAGGACCTGCCTGCCGGAAAGGAGTCCATGACACCCTTTAAGCGTCAAGTGGTTGAGCGCCCTTCTGAGCACCCTCTCTATCGCCCGACTGTTTGCCTTGATCAGCCTTTGGTTGTTCTTTATTAGTATTTCCATTTCCCTGAGTCGCCGCTCCGGCAGCGTCCTTATAAGCCGCACTCCTGGCTATTGGCGCTTCCGACAAACCTCTTTGCTGAGCACCCTTGATTGCGACCTCCGGATACTCTATTCTCCTGTGGAATATGCCGGTCAGTATGTAAGTAAACCGTTCCTTTATTTCCGAAATGTCCTTCAGCGTAAGTTCGCACTCATCGATCTGTCCGTCGAGAAATATGTGATTGATAATTTTATCCACCAGCGCGGAAATCCTGGCAGGCGTGGGCTCGGCAAGGGAGCGCGAGGCCGCTTCAACTGCATCCGCCATCATGACGATGGCCGCCACCCGGGTCTGGGGCTTCGGTCCCGGATACCGGTAATCTTCCTGCAGCGGCAGCACATCTTTCGTCTGCTCAAGGGCCTTTTGATAAAAAAAAGTGATCAGGCTCGTGCCGTGATGCTGTTGAATGATATCTACAATGTGTTTAGGCAACTTGTATTGCCGCGCCAGTTCAACTCCCTCTTTAACATGCGCAATAAGGATCATACTGCTCATGTGCGGCATAAGTTTTTCATGCCTGTTGGTAATATTGGACTGGTTCTCCACAAAATATTCAGGCATTCGTATCTTACCTATGTCATGGTAACAAGCCGTCACCCGTGCTAGCAGCGGATTGGCCCCAACGGCTTCCGATGCTGCCTCCGCAAGGTTACCGACAATAATACTGTGATGGTACGTGCCCGGTGCGCTGATCATGAGATTATGCATCAACGGCTGTTCGAGGTCCAGCAGTTCAATCAGGCTGATATCGGTAGTAATAGTGAAGATATATTCGATGAGGGGAAGGACAAGAGAAACAAGGGCCGAAACCATTATACCGGACATCGCGGCGAACACCAGGGCGTGCGGCGCCATAGGAGTCAGGAGCTTGCCCTCGAACAAAAGGAGGACCCCGGCGGTGAAAATATTGACTGCGCTCACATACAAGC
Source organism: Nitrospirota bacterium (assembly GCA_963796345.1). Lineage (GTDB taxonomy): Bacteria > Nitrospirota > Thermodesulfovibrionia > Thermodesulfovibrionales > Dissulfurispiraceae > JADFXI01. The sequence goes on from CAWCLI010000020.1 coordinate 7,335, forward strand.
CCCCTTTCAGGAGCGAGGACCGTTTTTTACACCTGATAACGCTGAAAGCCGCAGTCAGGCTTCCGACGAACGCATAAACTGTATAGTGCGGATTATTGAGCCATATCCCGGTCATAATACTGGTGACGAAAGAGAAAATAATCGCTGTATGAAAGTCAAATATCAGCGTGGCAAGCATCGCACCCACAGGAATGGGAATGCCGTACAGAAAAGCCCCGCTGCCCGGCAGGACAAGTCCCCTGTGAAGCCCGGAAAGCAAGTACCCGAAAACACGCCCCACAAGGAGAGTGCCGGAAACAAGCAGTCCCAGCAGCAGCATCATTTTCTGATCATTGAGGTAAACCGGCTTATAGCGCTGTATGTCGCGGTAGAATATAAAAAGAATAATCGCCGCGATCAAAAAACCTCCCAGAAAGTGATCTATGCCTATGCGTTCCTGTATCAGGAGGGCGCATAACAGGCTCAGTCCCAGCAGGACATAAATCTTGGAGAGATTACCCTTGTACATGTCAAGGTATTCTTTCAGGAACCCCTTCAGGGTCCGTTTTTTTTTGGCTGTATTACTCTTCGGCGTTCCGTTTTTCATATTTCTCGTATGCCCGGACTATTTCCTGGACCAGCCGATGCCGAACAACGTCCTTTTCGGTAAAATGTATGATCTTTATGTCTTCGATGTTTTTAAGTATCCTGATTGCCTCTATAAGTCCGGACACCCTGTCCGATGGCAGGTCGATCTGCGTAATATCTCCGGTCACCACTGTCTTGGAGCCGAATCCAAGCCTGGTCAGATACATCTTCATCTGCTCCGGGGTGGTGTTCTGGGCTTCGTCGAGGATTACGAAAGAATCATTAAGTGTCCTGCCCCTCATAAAAGCGAGGGGAGCTATTTCAATAATGCCGCGCTCGATGAGCTTTGAGGCCTTGTCAATTTCCATCATGTCGAACAATGCATCATAAAGCGGCCTCAGATATGGGCTGACCTTTTCAGCTATATCGCCCGGCAAAAACCCGAGTTTTTCACCGGCCTCCACCGCAGGCCTGACCAGCACTATCCTCGAAACCTGTTTCGTCAGGAACGCGCTGATGGCCATAGCCATTGCGAGATAGGTCTTGCCGGTGCCGGCAGGACCTATGCCGAATGCAATATCATACGTGCGTATAGCGTCGATGTAACGCCGCTGCGTCTCTGTTTTAGGTATGATAAACCTTCTCTTCGATGACACAGGGATGTTGTTGGAAAAGAGTTCTTTGACCGAAATAGCTTCGCCCTCGGATATCGATTTCACTGCATAGCTTATATCTTCAGGCTTAAGGGTATATCCGTCTTTGTTGACCGCCCTGAGCTCTTCGATCAATCGTTCCGCCATCTGAATTTCTTCATCCCCGCCCTGGAGAATCAGTTTATTTCCTCTTACGCTGATGGCAACACCCAGGGATTCCTCGATCACTTTCAGAGTTTTATCCACCCCTCCATGAAGGAAAGGGTACTCCTTCACCTCGTCAAGTTCAAGTTCTATCGTTCTCGTGACAGTCTCCATTAATAAGTATATTGTATTATCATTTTGGATTTTTTGAAACTGGCGGGAATTTCCGCACAGGGAAGTACATTCATGGCCGGATGCCTATTGAGCTGCTGTTACGAAATTATGCAATCCAGTTTTTTTCAAAAGTGCGGCAGCACTTTTCTCTGCAGCCTGTTTATTTTTGAATACCCCCACTCTCACTTTGTAATAACCATTGTTTCCGTTTGCGCCGACAATATAGGGGGCATAACCTTTTGCCTTAAGACTCTGAGACATTTGTTCTGCTCCCTCCTTGCTTGGGAATGCTCCCATTTGCACGGTGTACAGCTTCCCGGAAGAAACCCCTTTTTTTGCCTTCTTTATTGCCTTGCCGCGTTGATGACCGGCGCCTTTCGAAGGGGCACTCACCGCCTTGGCATCAGGAGCAGCCTGAGCAGCCCCCACGGCCTGGACGGGCGGTGCCGCTGTTTCATCCTGGGTCTTATTCGTCGCTGCAGCAGCATTTGCTCCGCTTTTATTTGGCTCAGCGGATGACTTAGTTTCTGCTTTAGGCTTTGCAGCCGGAGAATCCTGGGGCTTTTGCGAATCCTGGGGCTTTTGCGAAGGGGCTTCCGCCGCCTTGCCCACTACTTCTTTTGCCACGGGAAGTTCGACTATCTTCTTGTCTTCCATAGGCAACACTTCGCGCGTATCCGGACTCTCGGCAATTTGCTTGTCTTGTCCTGACGGCCCGTTGCCCCTGTAACCCAAAAAATATCCTATTCCAAAACTTGCCACGGTAATCAGAAGCGCGCCGATCACTACCGAATTCCGGCCCAGCAGCAAGATCGATGATCTTTCAGATATCCTGCTCGTCATAAAATTAGCATACCATCACCATAGGAGAAAAATCTATAATCCATGGCAACAGCCTCCCTGTAAGCCCTTGATATTTTATCGAAGCCGGCTAACGCCGATACGAGCATCAACGGTGTGGAGCGGGGCAGATGAAAATTGGTGAGAAGACAGTCGATTGCCTTAAACCTGTACCCGGGATAAATAAAGATATCGGTTACCCCCTTTATTGACGTTCGCGGCGGTCCAGGTGACCCATCCTTTAGTCCGCCTGCAATGCTCTCCAATACCCTGGTTGTTGTTGTTCCGACTGATATGACCCTTCCGCCACGCCTCCTGACCTCACGCAATTCCTCCATAACTGACTTATTCAGTTCAAAATATTCTGCATCCATCCGATGGTCTTCCACATACTCGGCCCTGACCGGCTTAAATGTACCCGTCCCAACATGGAGAGTCAAAAACCTGACGCAGATTCCCTTGTCCCGTATTTTATCTATAAGTCTGCCTGTAAAATGAAGTCCGGCAGTCGGTGCAGCTATGGAGCCCTGATGTTCGGCATAGACAGTCTGGTATCGCTCCTTATCGGCATCTTCGGGCATGCGTTTTATATAAGGCGGAAGAGGCATGTATCCGTATTTCCAAAGCAGGTCATCCAGCCCTGCCACAGCGCTTTCCGGAATCCGCAGGTATCTTTTTTTTTCAGTTTGGTCCCCGGAATAATGAGTTTCAATCTCTGCGTTGATGGCGTCAAAAACCTTTACCGGGCCATCAACATTTCCCTTGCACAATATTTCCCAGGTCCCTTTGCCGTTCGTTTCCCTTACCAGCAGCATATCGACTGACTGGCCTCCGGCCTTCTTGCCGATGACGCGGGCGGGAAATACCTTTGTATTGTTCATAAGCATCATGTCGCCTTCTTCAAGGTAGTCTATGATCTCAAAGAAGCGCTTATGCTCGACAGTCCCGTCCCTGTGAAGGACCAGCAGCCGCGAACCATCTCTCTTTTCGGAAGGTCGTGACGCAATCAGCTCATGCGGAAGATCGAAATCAAAATCAGCGGTCCTCATAGACCTCGATGGTAGTACCGGGATAAAAAAAGGAGAGTATCTCCCGGTAATCTTTCCCTTCTTTAGCCATTTCGAGGGCAGACCACTGACACATCCCGACGCCATGGCCATAGCCTTTCCCCTCAAAGACATATACATTCCCGTCCCTGTCAAGGCTTGTAATCATAGTGCTTGGCAACTCATCCCAACCGATGTTCTTTCTGAAATTCACGCCTGAAATTTCGACTTCACCGGTTTCAGTCACGAGCCTGAAGGCCTTGACACGGTTTGAAACAGTATATGAGTCGATGACAATGTCCTTCAGACCCGACACGTTCATCGCCTTTTCAATATCTGCCGCTGTTATTCTCTTTTCCCACATGTAATACGGCGATAACTCGCAATTTGTCTCTTCGGGTTTTAAATAGGGATAGTGTTTTCCAAAAACCTCGGCCGGATCTTCGGTCATGCCTCCGCTCGTGGAGTGATAGTAAGCAACGATGGGTTTGCCATCGTACATAAGCACCTGACCTTTTGTATCATCTACCGCTTTTGCTATGCTGGGTGGAATGTTATTACCCTTGTATGCCTGATGCAGGACCGAGGAAGTAAGATCGAAAGGCATCCTGGCTGTCCCGTTACCGGACCGCTGGTGCAATGCATAAGTCCGGGCGGCAACCGCCTGCGCCTTCAGTGCCTCGATGTCCCATTGGCTTCCCTCTTCGGCAGCCACGACTCCTTTTACGTAATCCTCCAGGCCGACCTCATTGACAATATAGAGCCCCTTGTCGCTTTTCCAGACCTCGATATTGCCCTGATACTTCATTCCGTCCAGGATAACTTCACCTGTGGAACTGCCGACACGTTCGACCTTCTCACCTTTCTGCGGTATTCTTGCAAATTTACTGTCAACAAGCAGCACCCGGATATAAGGCTGCGCAAAAGATTCGGAAAAAGAAAGAAGGCTAAAGGCGAAGGGCAAAAGGCTAAAGGCTAAAACCCGAAACAAAGACAGACTTTTTCTTAAACCTTTGGCCTTTAGCCCTTCGCCTTTAGCCATATTTTGCCTTTCGCGTTTAGCCTGCATTTACCGCCTCCCGATAAGCCAGAATAAGAGCGTCAACAGAACACTCAAAATAATACTGGTCGCCAAAGGGAAATACAAAGTGAAATTCTTCCTTTGAACAATAATGTCGCCGGGAAGCCTGCCGAGCCACGGGACCTTTCCTGAAAGCAGCAGCACGCCCCCTAATACGGCACAAATGATGCCGATGCCAATTAATAACTTCCCTATATGCTGTAAGCCGGCCATATCTAAAACCCGGGCTAAAGGCGAAGGGCTAAAGGCTAAAGGCATTCTTAAGTGTTTCTTGCCGTTTGCCATTTGCCTTTAGCCCTTTGCCTTGGTATCTTTCCATTTCGGAATAAATGCATCCGCAGTATTGCTGACTATAGAGGTCCATTGTCCGGGCCACTCGCCGGCCCTCGCGAAAACCCTTTCTGAAATCCTCGGCATAAAACTCTACAGCGTATCTCTCCTGCATCAGACGCCCGATGTCGATTATCATGTCAAATTTCTGATACGGGCTCACGAGGAGCGTGGTTGAAAATGCGTCGGCCTTTATCTCCAGGGCCTTCATGGCCGCCTGCTCCAATCTGGCTGTATAACAGTATTCGCACCTGCGGTCCTCATTTCCGACTACGTTTCTCAGATATTCCTGTAAGCCGTAATAGTCGTGGTACTCTATATCCAGGTCCCACAATTGCTGAAGCTTCCGGAGTGATTCAAGCCTTTTGCCATACTCCGTATATGGATGGATATTAGGGTTGAACCAGAGACCTTTGACCGCAATGCCCCTCTCTTTGACCACCGATAAAGGATAAGTGGCGCAGTTTGCACAGCAGATATGCATAAGCAGTTTCATGCCGTTAAAAGAGGTCCGTCCCCGGAAACTCCTGCGCTTTCCTGGGGTGCCCGTGCGGCAGTTTTTTTCCTAAATGCTCGTAAGCCAGCTTCGTGGCAAGCCTTCCCTTCGCCGTCCGTTCGATCAGGCCCTCCTGAAGCAAATACGGTTCATACACATCTTCAATCGTTTCCCGGTCCTCCCTCATAGTGGCCGCAATAGCATCAACACCTGCAGGACCCCCGCTGAACTTGTCGATAATGGTGCAAAGCAATTTTCTATCGATCTCATCAAGACCGCGATGATCCACTGCCAGCGCTGTCAGGGCGTCCCTGGTTATCGCCATATCTATGCAGCCGTCCCCTTTGACCTGGGCAAAATCCCTGATTCTCTTGAGCAGCCGGTTGGCTATCCTGGGAGTGCCCCGCGATCTCTTTGCAATTTCGATGGCAGCATTCTCTTTTATCTTCATTTCGAGCAGGTGAGCGGACCGTCCGATTATTTCTTTCAACTCCTCGGGCGTGTAAAACTCCAGTCTGCAAATGACACCGAACCGGTCACGCAGGGGAGATGTCAAAAGTCCTGTACGAGTGGTAGCTCCTATGAGTGTAAAGCGCGGGAGATTCAACTTTAATGTCCTGGCATTGGGCCCCTGGCCGATAATGATGTCAAGATTAAAATCCTCCATAGCAGGATAGAGGACTTCCTCCACAATTCTCGGCAGCCGGTGAATCTCATCAATAAACAATATGTCGCGGTCGGAAAGATTGGTCAATATCGCGGCCAGATCACCGGGCCTTTCGAGCACCGGGCCCGAAGTGGTTTTTATATTCACCGCCAACTCATTGGCTATTATAGTGGCAAGAGTTGTTTTGCCAAGTCCCGGCGGCCCGAAAAAAAGGGCATGGTCAAGCGGCTCTTTCCTGAGAGCAGCGGCAGCAATGAAAACCTTTAAATTCTCTTTGGTCCGCTGCTGTCCTACAAATTCATCAAGCGACCGGGGCCGCAGGCTGATCTCATAAACGACCTCCTCCTGTTCCGCCTCAGGAGATAACGGCCCTACACCTTTGTCCTCTATTCTCATAATTTCACGTTACCCGGCCATAGGTAAGACTATTGTTCATTTGGTTTCCTTTGTAAGATATTTTAAGGCCTCCCTCAGCAAACTTTCAACATCGTTCATACCTGTAGCCCCGGCCTTTTCAAGGGCATCCTGGGCTATGACCTTCTTGTAGCCGAGGTTTACCAGCGCGGAAAGGGTGTCGTCATACACAGCGTTCCTTTTCTCCCTGAATGAAGGCAGTTTTTCTTTCAGTTCGAGAATCAGGCGGTGGGCCGTTTTCTTTCCGAGCCCGGGCACCTTGCACAAAACATCCACATCTTCGCTGTCGATCGCGGAATAAAACTTTTCAGGAGGGATTGTCGAAAGGAGGTTGAGTGCAGTCTTTGGTCCAATGCCTGAAATCCCGATCACTGTCGTAAATATCCTCTTTTCATCTTCTGTCTGGAAACCGTAAAGCTGTAACGCATCTTCCCTTACGTGAGTATGTACATAAAGAAAGATCTCCGACTGCTCGACTGGAAGAGAAGTGATGAGGGTAAGGGGCACCTGAACGCTGTATCCTACGCCATGAACATCGACAATCAGGCCGTCCGGTTTCTTCGAAAGAAGCTTTCCACGCAATGATGCAATCATAAAATATATATATTATAACGCAATGGCCGCAAGAAAAGCGTTGACAAAAGCGTTACAGCGCTTGACAGCTCATTGATATCTGATATGCTTTGACTATGCAGCATAAAAACGTTTCCGCATCTTTCCAGGATAGCAAAGGAGGGCATACAGTGAGCACAATCACGACCAAAGACGGAACACAGATCTATTACAAGGACTGGGGCAGCGGACAGCCCGTGGTTTTCAGCCATGGCTGGCCGCTTAGCGCGGATGCCTTTGAAGACCAGATGTTCTATCTGTCCTCCAGCGGTTACCGCTGCATCGCCCACGACCGCCGCGGCCACGGGCGTTCCAGCCAACCATGGAACGGAAACGACATGGACACGTACGCCGATGACCTTGCTGCTCTCGTCGAAGCGCTCGATCTGAAGAATGCGATTCACGTCGGCCACTCCACGGGCGGCGGCGAAGTAGCCCGCTATATCGGCCGCCACGGCACGAAACGTGTGGCCAAGGCCGTACTGATTGGCGCTGTGCCTCCGCTGATGCTGAAGACGGCCGCCAACCCTGGCGGCTTGCCGATCGATGTTTTCGACGGTATCCGCGCCAATGTTCTTGCCGATCGATCGCAGTTTTTCAAAGATCTCACAATGCCGTTCTACGGCTACAATAGGCCTGGAGCCAGGATATCGGAAGGTGTTCGCGAGTCATTCTGGCTCCAGGGGATGATGGCCGGCTTCCCTGCTTCATATTTTTGCATCAAAGCTTTTTCGGAAACGGACCAGACCGAGGATCTCAAGATATTCGACGTGCCGACCCTGATCCTGCATGGCGACGACGATCAAATCGTACCGATAGCCGACTCAGCCCTGCTCTCGTCCAAGATCGTCAAGAACGCGACGCTCAAGGTCTACAAGGGAGCACCGCACGGCATGTGCACGACCCATAAGGACCAAGTCAACGCTGATCTGCTAGCGTTCTTCAAAGCGTAGGTTATCAAACGACGCGACAACGAAAGGCATGCAGAGAATGGCAATTAAGCAAGTTAATGTACAGCGATTCAGCGTGACTTCTTCCAGGTCTTTTCGAGATGTGATCAGAGTAATCGATGCTGCTGTGGGCCATCCTGACATGAACGAATTTCGAGAGAATGTAGCCGCAGCAGCAACCAGCACCGAACTGGAAAAAGTCGTCCATGTGGCAATTGGGCCGTCCGAGTTGATGGAGTTTGCACGTTTTGACCTCGGCGAAGTCCTGCGCAAGCGAAATGGAAAGGAAGCACCACAGAGTCTGCGTCTCGTTCTGGGCAACCCGCTAGTCATGAGCCAAATGGTTGAGCATGTGCCAGATGCCGGCTCATACGCGCCGGTGACGATTCTGATCGACGAGCGTCAGGACGGAGTTCACCTCTCCTACGACAGGATGGCGAGTTTTCTTGCCCCATATGGAAACTCCGAAGCACTGAAAGTGGCGCGAGACCTTGATTCGAAAGTTGAGGCCATGCTATCGGCAGCTGCAAGTGAGAAGTAAACTTCAGTGGCGGAAATAAAATGCGCTGATATAAAAAGTAAAGAGGACGATTTAATCTTCCCTGGTACAGTTACTCACAGGAACCCGTACCATGGAGCATCCTGATTATGCTGCGGGTTTCGAGCGAAAACGCTCAGTTTTTTTCGCTGTCAGAGTTGTCGGTTGGGCGACGTAATGATAAGAGTATAATCGAATGATGAATTAAGTATGGTGTCCCCAGAATTCAACGTAACCAACACACTGATAAAATTACGATGCATATTATTCTCCTTCTGTTTCGTGGTTGGTATCTCTATTTATTCACAAAAAGCCGTTATAACGCATTCACTGCATTTAGGCTTGCTGGCCGTGCATATCTTGCGACCGTGAGAAACCATATTTACATGCAAAGAAAACCTCAACTCAGGCGGAACAAGTGTTTGCAACTGATCCATGGATGTGTTATTGCAATTGCCGCTGCCACGACCGGCACTGTTCCATGATAATCTCCTTGCAATCCTCCAGCAGTGGGCATCCACCGGAAAGACCTGCCGGTCAAGCGAATAAAGCATTACACAGCGAGCAACTTTTTTACCAACGCCAGGAAGACCAGTCAGAAACCGTTCGCATTCCTCGTCCGTCATTCTCTTGAGCGGGGCTAAAGTCGGCCTGCCGAAATTTTCTATCAGGCGTTTAATAATCTCTTTGGCAGCAGCCGCTTTTTGATTTTGGAGGCCACCCCAGTAAACTGCGCTACTTATCTTCTTAACGGATGAGGTGGCAATCAGCTCATATCTCGGGAAGTTTCGCTTCAGAGACTTAAAGGCTTCTAGATAAACTTTCTCGCTCCTCTTGACGCTGCACAGTATGAAAAAAAGCTCGTCCAGTGGGTTCTTCTTGTTGTGATGGGCGAAGTCCCCATATTCTTTTCTTAGTACGCGAGCCACCTCTTTTATTTTGGGACTATATTTCCTACTATATTCGTCAAAAATCATTTTTCATTTACGTCTGGAATCAAAAATGACCCTTCTTCAGGACGGCGTCCATTTCGGGGTTCGTGTCGTCGATCAGGCGCTGAACCTTGTCGATCATACGCAGGAAAACATCGACATAATACTTAGCCGACTCCAGAAACTGTACATACTCGTCTCGATTTTCTCGTCTTTCCATGGCGCTTCTGTATTCCTGCCGGACATTGGAAGACATACGCTTCGACTTCCTCACAATGAGAACATCGTCAATGTGCGTCGGTGTAATGGACACAGGTGTCATATCGAGGAATTCGCAGATGAGGAAATAAAGGGAAGAAGGGACAGCGATCTTCAGGTCACGGCTCGTAGCAACAGCTTCTTGAAACATAGTCTTGTCCAGATTCGTTTTGCACTCAGCACAGACATACCCCAAGTGCGCCTCTACGCGCTCCGCATCATGGAAGTCCTTGTTGAAAGAAGACATCATGTATAGCCGCTTGCCAAGAATGAAGTCTTGGTCCTTTGTTCTGAGGATCGGTCGGCCTCCGCTCCCGGGGTTGGCGAGCGATGAACCGAAACTTAACCCAGCAAACGTCTTGCGAGGGCCAAATTCAAAGGTGCTGTCCGTCAGACTCAGTCCCCGGAAGAGGAGCTGAGGAAGAAACTCTTCCAAAATGGTATTGTCCAGCTTCAACTGACCCTTCTGCCGATAGAGGAAGTCACCTGGACTGTCGAAAATCAGGTTTAGTTCGACGAACATCTTGTAGCGGTTTGTCGCATCGACGAGTTTCTGTACGGTTAGTTTCTGCCCGCCCTTGACTGCCTCAAGTTCCTTGATCCATTCGCGGTATCTTTGCAGAGCTTCCTGCAGTCCAGGCCTATCGGCTGCAGGCAAGCGAGGGTTATTCATCAACGCATTCAGCTTGTCTAAATGCGGTGTCGGTAGCTTTGGGGTCTGCTTATTCATTAGGGTCTCCTTTTCTTCCTTAACCATCATCACGGAATCTCTGGTTTGGTAATCCGTGTAACGAGAACTATTGAAAATGGGGGTGCCATTGATACTGTCAATGCGAGACACAGCCTCTGTAAGTATATCCCGATTCTTCTCTAAAACGATTTGTAATGCTGAAGTAAAGGCTTCACGCGCTACAGCGCGACCAACCTCAGCAGCAAGTTTCTCATCTGAAGTATCAGAGTTTCTGCATAGATTGAGAATGTCCTCTCGAATAGCTTCGCCGAAGCGATTGGTGAAGACCCGCTTCTGACGAAGGACAATGTCGAACATTCCCGACTGAAGAGCAATGTGATCAACAATATCGGCATTATAGAACGGTGTACTTAAAACCTTGGATTCATAACCTACGATAATAACGGCGCGACCATCCACCTTAAGGACCCTAGCCACTTCCCGCATCACGTTGGCTATGTCAATGCAGTACTGCACAACGGTGTAGAACCTGTTACCTCTATTGGCTCTATTAGAGCCGATCTCAGATCGAGCGACTCTGAGCAAGTCCCAACCGAGAACTTCGACAGATCTCCGGTAATTTTGATGATAATTGAATACGTTGATGTAGGGTGGGGATGTGACCACGAAATCAACCGATTGGTTTTGTAACGGGAGCGCTCTGGCATCTTGCAAATCAGCCTTAATCTGCCGTACGGAATAAGGAAGCCGCCGGACGAGTTCAGCAAGAGCTTTGAACTTGCCTTGAACAAAATCACCTGTTATTTGATTGTTGTAAATGTCAAGCGTGACAACGAGCGCGTTACACAAAGTTTTTGCGTTATCGCTGATCAACCGTTCAATGCGGATAATCTTCTGTTCCACCACGTCTCCAGGCAATGTGTCATTCGAAAAAATGGTGACCGGGAACTCCTCCTCAATTCTACTGCGCAGTTCTAATATAGCCGCATCTCGTGCATCGGAAGGCACGTTGGAGAACTCATACAACTTGCTGAAGCTCCAAGCAGAGGGGTTAATCTCAAATCCAAAAGCGGATAAGCCTAGGACTGCTGCTTCGTAAAGGACCGTTCCGCTTCCGACGAAGGGATCGAGCACTACCGCGGCCGGAGGACAATATGCATCGAGTATGCACTCGATAAGCTGCGGGGAGAACTGACCACGCCAAGCAAAGAGGTTTGAGCGGTTCTTGTCCTCGATATTCAGAAGTTCTTGCGGTATTGGTCTCGTAAAATCTTTCATTCTTGACCTTCGAGACGCCGTTTTCTGGGTTGCATAAATGAAAAATCGCCCCCTCGCGCTTCACTTTTATGTCTATTATTATGGACGGAAATTAGGGGCACATCCCATTTTCCTCTGTTTCCGCCCCACTATCTTAATTTAAGCCTCTGCCAACATCGTATATTTCTACCAGTAATCCACAGATTTAATCAATAGAAAAATGAGTTTATTTTCAGGTGTATTAGAAATTTCAGATGATATCGTATGCATGTTTTATAGCTTATATAGGGTTATGCTCGTCATTTGAAACTATTACCTGTCTTTTTATGATGGCACATAGCGAAAGCAATATGCTATCATTATATGTAGTCACGCTGTAAAAGGTATAAAATCAAATGAAACGAATTCTGATTGATACAAATGCTTATGCCGCTTTTAAGAAAAACGAAAATGACGCCGTAAGTACCTTTAAAACAGTGGAATATATAGGCGTGAATATTATTGTTTTGGGCGAATTGTTAAGCGGCTTTAAGGGCGGAAACAAAGAAGCGAAAAACAGGAAAGAGCTTGAGCAGTTCCTTGATTCCCCGCGTGTCAACCTTATTCAACTGGATGAAGAAACTGCAGAGTTTTATGCCGGGGTATATTCGGACCTGAAGAGAAAGGGCAAGCCCGTCCCAACTAACGATCTGTGGGTGGCTGCTTCGGCTATGAGGCATGGGCTGGAGCTCTTCTCATATGATGATCATTTCGACAACATCGATGGGCTTATTTTACACAAGGGAAATGGGTAAGCAGGAGGCAAATATGTCAACGATGACAATTAGAGGACTCGATGAGCTGACTATCAAGGCTCTTAAAGAAAAGGCAAAACAGGAAGGAACGAGCGTTAATGCAGCTTTAGTGAAGCTTCTTCAGGAAGAACTGGGTCTGAAAAAGAAAAAACGCACTGTAGTGTATACCGATTTAGACCATCTCGCCGGGACATGGAGCGATAAGGATTATAAAGAGTTCCAGAAAAAGACAAAGGATTTCGAGACAGTAGATGAAACACTGTGGAAATGAAACGCGCCGGTATAAGGCATCTGCAAATCCTGAAAAGCAGCCTGTTTAATTACTTGACAACTCGGCGTGATAGCCCAGTACAGTGTCCGCCGGGACCGAAACCTTCCTGGCCTTCACACCCTCTTCGTTAAGAAAGGACACAAATTCGATGAGAGTATTGTAATGATATATCTTGTATATTCTTAATAAATCCCTGACCGTTTCAGGTTTGCCCTCGAATACTAATCCGCTTTCTCCCGTGTGAATATAAAAAGGGATATCTTTTCCGCCTCTTAATCTCCAATGCTTAAGCTTCCCGAGCTTGACACGACAATCAACTACGGCATTATCGATATTCATTTTTCCCCGGTCTATGTGTAAATCAATGTTCCTCCACACGGCACAGCGCACCTGATAAAATGCTACTACGATATCTTCCCTCTGTCAATGCCCGCTACCGGTCGAATTTCATTGTATGAGCGTGACAGAGCGCCAGCGCCAGTGCATCGGCACTGTCCGGAGATAACGAATGTCCTATCGACAGGATTTGTCTAACCATTACTTGCACCTGGCTTTTGTCCGCCCTTCCATAACCGACAACTGATTTCTTGACTTCAAGCGCGGAATATTCGTAGATATCGAGGTTGTTAAGGGCAGCGGCAACAAGGACAACACCTCTCGTATGCCCCATACTCAAGGCAGCTTTTATCCCCTTTGCAAAAAACATTTTTTCTATGACAACTTCATCGGGACCGTAGTCGGATATCACTTCGGCAAGTGTGGTGTAAAGCTCTTTAAGCCGCTCATGAAGCGGTTTGCGTGCCGGCAGAACAATTGTTCCGGAAGCCAGATACAATGGTTGCCGGTCCTTCCGGGAGCCTGCAGAGTGTGCATTTTTGTCATGCGTCTTTATAAAACCATAGCCGCAATAAATGCTTCCCGGATCAATGCCGAGGATTTTCATGAATACTTTCTATTTCTTTCTGGGTGCTTCAAAAAGTATCTCTTCCACCATCTGGCATATGACATGAGCAAGAGTTATATGCACTTCCTGCACACGCGGCGTATCTTCGGAAGGGACGATAAAGGAATAATCGTTTTTTGCGGCAAATTTTTCGCCTTTCAGTCCGGTAAAGGCGATGGTCAATATCCCCTTCTTTTTAGCCGCATCTACCGCTTTAAGAATATTTTTCGAGCTTCCACTGGTGCTTATCGCAATGGCAATATCGCCGGCCTCGCCCAATGTTTTGACCTGTCTCGCGAAAATTTCGGAATAATCATAGTCATTCGCAATAGAAGTCAGCACTGCCATGTCGGTATTCAGTGCTATGGAGGGCAGGCCCGGGCGGTCTCTTTTAAACCGGTTTACAAATTCCGCGGCGATATGGGATGCATCGCATGCACTGCCTCCGTTGCCGAACAACAGCACCTTTTTACCGTCATTGAAAGCATCGGAAATAAGCCTTCAGACTTCAGCAATAAGCGGAGCGTACTCTTTAACAAATTTTTCCTTCACCGCAATGCTATCCTCAAATGCCTTAAATATCTTTTTTTCCATCAGTGTGTTTACACAGGCCAACAGGCCGCGTCAAGCATCGGTCCTCTTTTCAGGGCCTGCACGCAGGCCCTTATTTTACTTCAGCGCTTGCATCCCTGTGAGTATATTTTATTACATCCACATCCGACATTACGACAATGCCCTCGCCTACCATATCATCCAAAATCGGCATGGCCTTGTTGATATTCTCCTCGGTATCTATTATTGAAATCATAATCGGCAGTTCCCCATGCTTGGTAAGCGTTTTCTTCCTGTGATACCTCCGGTGGGGGCCGTATCCTGCGATCGCCTTATAGACCGTTGCGCCTGCGATATCATTCATGATGAGCCTTTTGACCAATGCCTCGTATAACGGCCCTCCTTCCCATTCGTCGTCCTCGCTTATCATTATGCGAAGCATCTTCGCCTTGCCCTCGAGTTTCATATGCCCATCTTCTCCTTTTTCAAAAGCCATAGGACGGCTTTTTATGATGTTCGTATCGGTTACCTCCACAAGCCCCTTCTCAACTATCTGGTAAACGTCAGGCAGGACTTTATTGATCATTTCCTCCGAATCCACCACCTCTACTTTTACAGGCAGGCTTGTGGAGAGTTCGAGCATCTTGGCTGTGTGGAACTTGCCGTCGCTTCCGTATCCCGCTATTCCCCTGAAGACGCTCACCCCGATAATTTTTCGTTTGAAGAAAATATCCAGCAGCACCTCGTATACGGGCTTCCCGTTATACTTATCGCTCTCATCCACATACACAGTAAGCTTCCTGGCCGGACCCTTGGTGATCATTATTTTTCTCCTATATTGTTTTGGCAATAACTTCGCCCAGTTTCAAGGCCATAAACCCGACCGCAACACTCAAAACCATGTTCAGCGCCGCATAACCGAGTTCGCCGTCCATAGCCAGTTTGCCGGTCTCGTACTGGAACGTCGAAAAAGTTGTATACCCGCCCAGGCCACCGACAACGAGAAGCAGCCTCCACTGCGGGTTTACTATGAAACGTACCGTAATCAGGGTCATCAGCAGGCCTATGAGGAAACTGCCTGTAACATTGATGACAAATGTCCCGAGGGGAAAGCTCCTGCCCCAATGCTGGCCGATCCAGGTACCCAGCATGAAGCGTATAACAGAACCGATGCCCCCGCCTGCAAAAACCAGGATATAATTTATCATAAAATCCACATCCCCTTTAAGTTATTTTACAATCATTACCAGGCATTAAAAAACTCCTACTCTCACTAATATTAAGAGTAGGAGTTATCAGTCCTGCAAGGACGGTTAATGGCGAACCCCATCGCCCTGAAAACAGCCGCTTGTAATAAGCTATCAGAATATGAGAGGATAGTCAACAAAAAAACTCCTGCCCGTTAATTCAATTAATTCAAGGCAGGAGCTTACAAAAACATTGCATTTTCGATATCTGATCCCTACTTTACAATCTCCCAGTTAGACTCAAATGTGTTGTCATACTCAGTGTAGACGTAGCCCATGAGCCTTCCGACACCAGGCAGCACACCCTCCTGAATACGCCAGAAAGCCAGATAAATCCCTGGAAGTGTACGGGGCTGATGCGTTCTTGGATCGTCTTCCGAAACATTCTGCCAGACTTCGCGTTTTTCCATTATACGCCACAAAGTGCCATACTTTTTGTTCTTTACCGTTTGTCCAACCCTGGGCAACTTCTTGTGTTGTTCCACTTCTTCATGTTCTTTCATAATAATACCTCCTCCTGTGTTTATGCAGTCCGATAATCTGTTATATAGACCCCGTTTCCAGGCACAGAGGGTTGTTACTGGGGCAATTATGACCCCGCCGTTTACAACACATTTGACGACTTCCAATCCTAAAAAAATCTTATCCCATCTTATGAGAAATGTCAATCAGGAAGGTCTTCTTAAGGCTTGTTGGCTGAAAAAACGGGGTAAAGTTTGTCGTAGGTATCGAGTAAGTGTTCCGGCATTACACGTATCTCACCGGTAACCGTCATAAAATTCGAATCTCCGGCCCACCTGGGTACAATATGAACGTGCAGATGTTCCTTGATTCCGGCACCGGCAACCTCCCCGATATTGACCCCCACATTAAACCCCTCGGGATGAAATGCCCCGGCAAGGCAATCGATCGAAAACCTGGTAAGTTTCATAATATCGAGCAGGTCGGCATCACGAAGATTTTCGAAGGACGAAGTATGAATATAAGGGACCACCATAAGATGGCCGTTGTTGTAAGGATATTTATTCATGATCACATACGAGCAAGCGCCCCTGTACAGGATCAGGTTTCCCCTGTCCTTCTGTTCACCCGGTTTCACGCAGAACAGGCATTCGGGGTCCTTCCTGCCAAGTATGTATTCCATCCTCCATGGGGCCCAGAGTGTTTTCATACAGGATTCCCCGTTGATTCCAGTTTCTTCATGACCGCCTGAGCATCCTCCCATGTCAGCCATTTATCGCGCGGGTTCCTGAGCAGGTACGCAGGATGAAAAGTGGGCATTAGCGGGACCCCTTTGTAGTCGCTGAATTTTCCGCGTATCCTCGTGATCGAAAACCCGGCCATCGCGCCGGTCAGACCCATAAGTGTGAAGGCAGCCACCTTTCCGAGTGAAACAATGACCTGCGGCGAAATGATCTCGATCTGTTTTTGAAGAAAGGGGAAGCAGGTTGCAATCTCATCCTCCCGTGGATCACGGTTCATAGGCGGCCTGCATTTGACAATATTGGCGATATATACGTCTTCGCGTTTAAAACTCATCTTTTCAATAAGCCTCGTGAGCAGTTTCCCTGCATCACCGACAAATGGCCTGGCCTGCGCATCCTCTTCCCTGCCCGGCCCTTCCCCGATAAACATAATACGGGCGTTCACGCTGCCTTCGCCGAAAACAATATTTGTCCTGCCCTGGGCGAGCTTGCATCTCTGGCAATCGCCGATAAAATCACGCAAATCCTTAAGAGCGGCTTCCCTTTCAGGCGCGGGATAATATAGGCCTGCTGATAACTCATCGGGGTCGCATGTCTCACTGACTGCATCGGCTTTTGCCTGAAGCCCGGCACCGCAATTCAGCGGCACCCGCTCAAAACCGAGTTCCCCATAATACTCAACCAGCATCTTTATCTTGTCCCTCACCTCTCACCCCACTTGAGTTTCGTGCGCAGTACCTGAAAGTAGTCTCTTTCCTTTGGGATAAGAAGCTTGGTTGCAAATGCCGTCTTCATTATCTCTACAGTGTCATCTCTCTGCAGGGAAAAACCCGTCTGGCCGTCCAGAGTGAGAAAAACGTCCTCGCTCGCCGCCCTGACTGTTACCCGAATAGTAACATCATCAGGCAATACGATCGGCCGGTTGGTCAGAGTGTGCGGACATATAGGGGTAAGCAGAATGCTTTTCAGTGTCGGATACAGTATTGGTCCGCCCGCTGCAAGAGAATAAGCCGTGGACCCTGTCGGCGTAGAGATGATAAGGCCGTCGGCCCTGAACGTGGTGACATAATTGCTGCTGATATATGTTTCCAATTCTATAATTCTCGCCAGGGCCCCTTTATTGATGACCACATCGTTGAGAGCTGTAAAATCCGCCACAGCCTTACCGTTGCGATGCACCCTGGCTGTCAGCATGATACGGTCCTGAACGGAACATTGGCCGGACAGCATTTTGTCCAGGACTTCCAGCACCTCGTCTCTGTTCACTTCGGTAATAAAACCGAGCCCTCCCAGATTGACTCCGAGTATAGGCACCCCTTTGTCGGCGATAAGTCTGGCGACACCGAGCATGGTCCCGTCACCGCCAAAAACAATGACCACATCGACAAGTGAGGGAATCTCAGCTCTTGAATAGCCTTTGATTTGCAGGAGCTCAGCTGTTTGCTCGTCGACAAATATATCATAACCCTTGTCTTCGAGCCACGGGAGAAGGGTCTTCAATATCCCCGCAGGCTCCGGTCTGCCGATTTTACATATAATCCCGATCCGCTTCATCTATTCTTCACACGCAGCCATCAACTCCGCAGTGTTGACTCCCTCTATAATAATTTCTCTTTCCTCATCCTTCAGATGCTTAATATAAACTCTGACGGCGTTTTCAATATCTCCCTGAAGTCTTTCAGCCCACTCTATGACAGCCACCCCGCCTGTCCCGATATATTCCCATACCCCTGATGCGTCGACGGCTTCCGGTCTTTCCAGCCGGTACAGGTCCATATGATAAAATGGCGGAGATGTTTCATACTCCGCGACTATAACGAAACTTGCACTGCAAATGTCTCTTTTTGCAATACCGAAGGCAGAGGCAATACCTTTTATCAGCGTGGTCTTTCCTGTTCCGAGATCGCCATAAAGCATTACCGTCTTTGCCCTCCCGGAGGATTTTAAAAAAGTTCCGAGCTTAAAACCTGTCCGCTCCGTCTCACCGGGCGACCGCGTAATGATTTTGGCTGAAAGACATACCGTGTTCATCGAAAGCCTGCCAACATATGGACCTCTTGCTACCGTGCAATCCCTTTAATCACATCCATCTTCCCGATTATTCCCCGGATCTTTTTCCCCGAGACGACAGGGATAAGGTGCACATTCTTCTCGGCCATAATTGTGGCTATTTCCTCAACCGTGGTTTCTTCGGTAACAGCGATAACATCTTTGATCAATATATCATTCACAGTGACAGCAGCCATTTTCCGCATCTCTTTTTCAATCGTCGCGGGGCTTTCAAGCATGATATAGGCATCGAAGAGCCTCATGACTGTAGGTATATGCAAACGTTTGTTCTTGCTGATCAGATCATTTTCAGTGACTATGCCGATCAAATCTCCGTCATCGTTCACCACAGGGACTCCGCTGACATTGTGTTCTATCAGGATACGGGCCAGATCTTCGATCGTAGTGAAAGGTTTTACCGTTCTAACCTCTTTCGTCATAATATCTTTTGCCTTGAGCATGCTCTCTCCTTATATACGGCAATTATTAATTATCAATTATGAATTATCAGTGAATGAAATACCACAATTACTAATTGTTCATTAGTAATTCATAATTGCCTTTTATTATAACTTAAATCAGTCAATTCCGATAACGCCGCACTGGCGTCCGGTTGGACCCTTTGCGTACCGGTACGAATAGTATTTGTCCGGCAGGCAAAATGTGCATTCACCGGACATCCATATACGTTCCGGAGACAGGCCTGAAGAGATGGCCTGCTGCCTGTTGGCCGCTGCGAGATCGAGGTAGTATTTCCCGCCTCTGGTGCGGTAGTAGTCCCCCTCGCCGCTCGCCCGCGCTACAGACTCTATTACTTCATATCCAACCTCGTAACAGCACCCCCGTATTCCGGGGCCTATAGCCATAATGATATCCGACGGGGCCGTGGAGAAACGCCCGGACATCGCTTCAACTGTTTTTCTCACTATCGACGCAGCGGTCCCGCGCCACCCGGCATGAACAGCTCCGGCCACATGACGTTTTCTATCATATAAAAGAACAGGCATGCAGTCCGCCACCTGTACGCCGATGAAAACGTCTCTGCTGGCGGTGATGACTGCATCGCCGATTTTAGGGTCCCGGTCGTAATCCAGAATTACCACTTTGTCGGTATGCTTCTGGACCGGCATATAGATACTATCCGAAGGGACGGCAAGAAACTTCGCAAGGGCCTGCTTATCACAGCTCAGCGCTTTCGTGGTGAAAAAAGCCTTTATATGCAGTCCGTCGAAGATCGGCGGAACAACGACCTGATCATGCACTCGCGCGTCCTCCGACACTATTCAATAACGCTTTGGTCAACGCCCCGCAATTCCATAAAGGCATCGGGAAGCGCACTAATAATATCGGATGCTATAAGAGAGTATTCTCCTGTCTTCGCCGCCGCTCTGTCCCCGGCCATGCCGTGAATGAAAACACCGAGCACAGACGCATCGCGCGGATTCAATCCCTGCCCCAGCAGGGATGCGATAATGCCTGTCAGGACATCGCCTGCACCCGCTGTAGCCATACCCGGGTTTCCCGTAGTATTGATGAATATATTACCTTCCGGCACAGCGGTAACAGTGGGGAAACCCTTCAACACGAGATAGATGCCTGCACTGCCGGCAAAAGACAGCGGAATGCCGATCCTGTCCGTGACCTTTTTCTGATGAATAAGCCGTGCCATTTCACCAGGATGGGGGGTGAGGATGAGGGGTGACTTTGCCTTCTGGAAAAGGTCCTTTATCTCCCGGCCCTGCGCCGCTGAAGCGCTTATGGAGTTCAGGCCATCAGCATCTATTACGAGGGGAATGGCCGATCTCTGTACCAGCCCTGTCATGATCTTCTTTGTTGCCGGCGATACTCCGATGCCCGGCCCGACAGCAATGACATCGATTTTCCCGACCGCAAAATCAAGTATGCGGTCAAGCGCCTCTGAAGACATCATACCGCTGCCGTCATCAGGAAGAGGCAGGAGCATCTCTTCTGTGACCCTGCCCTGAAGGCTTTCAACCAGCGATTCGGGGACACCTATAGTAACAAGCCCTGAGCCGCTCCTCAACGCAGCTCTTGCCGACATCAGCGCAGCGCCTGTCTTGCCCCTTGATCCTGCGACTACCAGCACATGACCGTAATCTCCCTTAAACGAATTTCTGGGCCTCGCACAAAGAAGACCGGCAGCCATGACCCTGTCCACCAAAGCAGTTTTAATCGAATCCGATTCCATAAGGTGCGCCGGGAAACCGATATCCTCTGTAAAAAGCACGCCCGTATACTCAGCGCCGGGATAAAGGAAATGCCCCCTTTTGGGCAACCCGAAAGTGACAGTGCAGTCAGCCATGACAGCCTCGCCCAAAACTTCACCTGTATCCGATGATATTCCCGACGGTATGTCAACGGCAACAACCGGTACCTCGGAACTATTAAGGAATGAGAACAGCCCTGCAATATCGCCTTTGACCGGACGGCCCAGCCCCGTACCGAACACAGCGTCGACGACTACCGCACTATGTATGTCTCTGGCAGCAAGAGTCTTACGGAACTCAACCGGCACACCGATTTTTTTTGAAACCTGGTACTGTACAAGGCAGTCCGGACTAAGCGCTTCTTTCTTTGCCGTCATGACAACAGTCACCTTGACCCCCCAGTTAAAGAGGTTACGCGCAGCAACGAGACCGTCACCCCCGTTGTTGCCGCCGCCGCAAAGTACCACCGCCTTCCCAGGGTGAAAAAGTTCCCTGACCTTTGACGCAACAGCCAGTCCCGCCCTTTCCATAAGCACAAGGCCGGGTATCCCGCAGTCTTCAATAGTAAGCCTGTCGATTTCTCTCATTTCTTCAGCAGTGACAACTTTCATATGGGCGATCTTCCTTTCATCCCGGATAGTTATGATTAATCAGCTGGGAATATTATATCACTAAAAACAGCTTCCATCCGATTTTTCCTTCCCTTTTCTCTGTTCCGGTTTGCATGTTGACATGAGAGAAGAAACTCTGAAAAGTTACATCAATCATTCCTTGCTCACCCTCATAAAGCTGCCGTTTCTGCCTTCCATCAAAGTAATAGTTTTACCCGTAATTCCGCCGTTTTCTCCTATGCTGTATTTACCGCCTACGCCTTGCCAGTCCTTTATAAGATGGAGAGCTGAGGCAATCTTTGCCGGCACCGTTGAGTTTGCCCTTCTGATGCCAGCCACGAGCAGTTTCACTGCCTCATATCCCTGGACGGAATATTTCGACGGACTATGGCCATATTTAACAACATATTTTCCTACGAAATCCCGGACAGTTTGTGACGCGTCGTCAGGATCAAAATACGATAATGCGACAACACCGTCCAAAGATCCCTCATATTTTTCGAAATTAGACCAGTCATTAAATGTCAATACGGGCTTCTCCATTCCTTGTTTCCTGGCTACTTTCAAGAAATAGCGGGTTTCTTCGAGATGGCCCGCAAAATAAAACTGCGTCAATATCGAAGTCCTTCCATTTGGTTATGATTGATCCGTAAATAGCGCCGCTGTCTATGCCAAAGGGCACGGAATCGACTATCGTTATATTGTTCTGGATTGCCGCTTTTTCAAATTCACGTGCAATGTCTATCCCGTATTCGTCATAAACATAACCGATTGCGATCTTCTTAAACCCTTTCTTTACCGCGTATCCCGCAAGTATCCCTGAGGTATAATCGCTTTTGGGATGGATATCTATAAACAATTTATTGTTTTCACGAAGCAGCGCCGGGTCATGGGAACTCGGAGATATCATCAGCATCCCGTTCATTCCATAAATTCGCGAGCAAGGCAGGGTAATGAAAGAATAATAGTGGCCTATTACTGCTATAGTATCCACATCCCTGGATATTTGCTCGGCAATAAGCCAGCCTTTGTCCAGCGTTCCCTTATCATCTTTTCTTATTACGACCAATTTCCTTCCGTTTATGACCCCCGTCTTATTTGTCTCATCCACTGCCATTTCTGTGCCGTTCCACAGATCTGACGCAGTATTGCCCTCGTTCCAGGAGTCCACCACAGCGATACGGATATCTCCAGTCGATCTTTCCGCCCGCTCTGCGCGATTCCGGGCCATATCTTCCGGTCCACAGGAAGAAGCGAGAATGCCCAGGATAACAAAGCATATCGCCAAAACTATTTTTTTCACCGCAAACCCCCGATCGATTTATTTTTCATTTTCCGTATGTTATGCCAACTGCCGTTTGGCAAGTTCAGAAAACAAGCCTCCCTTTTGCATCAGTTCTTCGTAAGTCCCGCTCTCTGCTATGGCCCCCCTGTCAACCACCACTATCCTGTCCGCATTTATTATTGTGCTCAACCTGTGGGCAATTACGAGCCGTGTGGCCTGGAACTGCTCAAGACTTCTGCTTACTATCGCCTGGGTAATGTTGTCGAGCGCGCTCGTGGCCTCATCGAAAAAGAATATTCTCGGCCTGGTGACCATTGCCCTGGCTATGATCAGGCGCTGCCGCTGGCCGCCCGAAATGGTAGTCCCGCCCGGCGGAATAAATGTAAACATGCCCATAGGCATATTCTCGATATCCTTGTCGAGTCCGGACATCCGCGCCGCATCCCAGGCGTCATCGATTGTGAGGTTATTGGAAGCTATAATATTATTCAGGATGTCGCCTGCCATTATTTGTCCGTTCTGCAGCACAACGCCTATTTGCCGGCGAAGGGCCTGAAGGTCGAGAGTCGCGATATCCTGGTTGTCGTAATAGATCGAACCCGCCTCGGGCTCTCGAACCCCAGCAAAAGCCTGAGCAGCGTGGACTTGCCGCTTCCAGATGGACCGACTATTGCAATAAATTCTCCCGGGTTTATCTGGAGGGACAAATTTTTCAGTACGGGCGGGCTGTCCCCCCTGTAACGGAAGGTGGCGTTCTTTACTTCAATATTGCCGGACAGCTCTCCCGGATCAGTTTTTTCATCATCGATCTCGGTCACACCCCGGAGTATAGGCAGCGCCCTCTCGTATAGCGGCACAACTGAAAGCACGGTCACCAGGGATGAGGAAATCATTATGCCGGCCGCAAGAAACTGGCTGAAAGCGGCTATAAAAGAGAGGAACACCCCCATGCTGATCGAAGACTCCTTATAATAAAAAAGCGCGAATATCGTCATCGAGAATACTACCGGATAGACATTATTCGAGGTGCAGATAAGGGCCGACACGATACCGGACTTAAAATCGTATCTCTTTTGTTCCTCGAATTCGCATGCCCATCTGGCAAAACCTTTCTTTTCAGAGCCCGACACGCGCAGTTTCGCTATGCCATTGATGAACTGGAATACAAATCCCGAGATCTTTCCCCTTATATTCGCAAGCTCCCTCTGGTAACGGATATCGATAGCCATCAGGGACACATTGACCAGACTGGCAAAGAGCACAAGTCCGACAGCGACAAGGGCGAGCGTCCAGCTGTAAAAAAAGAGGAGCAGCAGGCTGAAAACAGAAAATACCCCTGAGAGCAGCGTACTGGTCACTGTGCCGGTCATAAGCTGCCTGATCGCCTCTATACCCATCGTCCTGTTTGACAGGTCGCCAACTGTAAACTCCCTGAAAAAACTGACGGGCATAGAGAGGAGGCGGTCCATTACAGCAGACTGCACCGATCCTCCCATTTTCCCGTCTACGCGCAGAATAGTCACTGCCCTGGTCATATCGAACATCGCGGAAGCTAGTGCGCCGACAAGCAACGCCATTCCTATCTGCAGGAGCTGACCGCCCTGTGCCATGGGAATTATGCTGTCAAACACTACCGATGTGCATAAAGGGAGTACCAGTCCCAAAAGTCCACCCGCGATACCCATAAGCAGGACCGTGACATAATCCCGGACATTGTCCAAAGACCCGAATCTGAGAAGTGTGAACAGGCCCACAGGCCCTTCGGGAAAAGGCCTGTAGAATTCAAAAGCAAAAGGAGACAATGCAGCGGCTGTATCCGCCCCCACAAGCTTATTTGTCCGTGCAGCCGGATCGCGCATCACATAGGACCCCGGCGTCGGCTGCAGAAGCGCAACCGGTTGCATGCCTTCGGCCATAAAGGCGAGAAGCGGACCATTATTCATCCGCCACCACTCGTCCTTCAAGATAACTTTACGCATTCTTATTTTCGAAGCCTTCGCAATATTCACGAGCGGAGGCCTTAGCCTGCTCTGCCTCGTTGCAGCTGGCGGCTCTTTTATTTTCAAATTGAGCGCTCCGGCAACGATACCGCATGCCGCAATAAGCGGGTCCGATGCCGCCTGGAGAGACCAATTACTTTCCGCTTCCTGAGAATATAAAAATCTTCGCAGGGCGCTATCCATGGCCGCAGCGTCCTGTTCCATCTTTTTTCTTACCCGCTCCGTCTCAAAAGAAAAATCTTCTTCCAGCATAATCCCTGTTCCCTTATGACTGCTTTATTAATTCTTTATACGGTCCTTCCATCATAATCAATTCCTCGTGGGTGCCCCTCTGCATCACTTTCCCGTTATCAAGAACGATTATCTCATCGCAATCCCTGATAGTGCTGAGCCGGTGGGCAACTATAATGCACGTACACCCCCTCCGATGAAGGTTCCCATCGACAATCATTTCGGTCTTCGGGTCGAGCGAGCTTGTCGCTTCATCGAGTATTACGATGCTCGGATCAAGTGCGAAGGCCCTCGCTATCTCCAGGCGCTGGCGCTGACCGCCGCTGAAATTTCTTCCTCCTTCTTCGATAATGCTGTTGTAGGCCCCGGTACGGGCGGCAACATCGTCGTGAATACAGGCATCTTTTGCGGCCGCCACCATTCTCTGTTCCGGGATGGTATTGTCCCACATCGTCAGATTTTCCCTGACACTTCCCTCGAAAAGGAATATATCCTGGTCGACCATGGCAAGAGAGTTGGTCATTGTCAAAGGATGGACGGCGCGCCTCGGTTTTCCGTCAAAAAAGATTTCCCCCGCCCATGGTTCGTAAAGTCCGGACACCACTTTGGCCACAGTGGATTTCCCGCTTCCCGAACTTCCGACAAGAGCTACTTTTGCACCGGGCTTTAAAGATAAGCTGAATTTCTCGATAAGAGGAGGTTCGAGCCTGCTGTATCCGAAAGTGACGTCGCGCAGCTCCAGTTGGCCGGAAAGTTTCACACCGGAAACGGGCAGTTCATATGTCCCTTCAAGGTCTTTGAATTTACCGTCCAAGTCGTATCTAAGCACATCGTCGAGACGGTTTATGTCGGCTTCCGTTGTCTGGATGACGCTGCCTAGGGCCACCAGTTGATTGATCGGCATCATGAAACTGCTCATCAGGCTCTGAAAGGCTACGAGCATTCCGGCGGTCATGGACCCTTCTATGACCCTGAAGCCGCCGATAGTCAATATAATCGCATTTGTCAGAGTCATAAGCAAAGCGGGTATTACTGTAAGCGCCTGTGTCGTCAGCCCCAATTCCTGCTGTGCAGTTATAACTTTTGCCTGGTAACCGGCCCACTTCACAAAAAAATCCGACTCTGAGCCGGTTGCCTTAAGGGTTTCGATTGTCTGTAAACCGTCCATTGTCGTCCCGAGGAGCTTGCCCTGGTCCTGCTGCAATTTTCTGTTTGTATCCGTACGCTTTCGGGATATGTATTTAAGGACAACAAAATTGCTTATGGCCATAAAGATGCCCGCGAGAGTCAGGACAACATCATAATTCAGCATGACAATGGCATAAAATAGCACCATAACCACATTTATCGCGTTCGTGGTCAATTGTCCCGAAAGCAGGCCGGCTATCGTATCGTTGAGCGCCACACGCCCCGCGATATCGCCCGAATAACGCTGCGTAAAAAATTCGATAGGCAGGCGAAGCACGTGCCAGAAGAATTTTGTTGCCGAGGTTATGGCGAACTTCCATTCCGTGCGCAGGAGGAAATATTGCTGCAGCCAGGTCAGTATGCCCCGGAGCACGGCTGTGAGCCCCATTCCCCACATAAGCGGGTATATCCATGTGCTCATTCCGCCTACGAGTATGTTATCAACGAATATCTTCGAGAAAGCCGGTATTACAAGCCCTGGAATAACAAGAAACAGACTCGCGAGGAATACGTAAGCAAGCGCGGTTTTGGAGCCTTCCAGACGGGAAGCGAGAGACTTGTAAAGATTCGGCTTGTGCCCTCCTTTCCTGAATTCAGGGCCGGGCCCGCAAATCAGCACAATGCCCGTGTAAGACTTATCGAATTCCTCTTCGGTAACATTCCGCGGTCCGCAACCCGGGTCATTCAGGTATATTTTGCCCTTTTTGAATCCTTCGACCACTACGAAATGGTTAAAATTCCAGAACACGATATTAGGAAGCGCTGCTGAGTATAGCTCGCTTAATTCCATCCTGTAACCTTTGGCAGTCAACCCGTATTTCCGGGCCGCCTTCAATATATTGCCGGCCTTGCTGCCGTCCCTCGATACGCCGCAGTCCAGGCGGAGTTTTTCGAGAGGGACATAAAGACCGTAATACGCAAGGACCATTGCAAGAGCGGCGGCGCCGCATTCGACGGCCTCCATCTGGAGCACCGTCGGGGTCTTTACGCGCCTGTCGGACCGGCTCCCTGCTTTTTGATCGATTTCAGTGACGCCCACGTTTAATCTCTAATCTCCATATAAATATCTCTTGAACAGCGGGACCACGAGACTGACGGGTCTCTGTTCCCGGACAATAATATCGGCTGTGCAGCGCGTACCTTCGGTCACAGTCAACAGTTTTCCCCTCGGAGACGACCATTTATAACCGCTCACGGTATCGGCTGCGGGGAGAAGCTCCACAATTACCTTCAGAGGCGCCCGTTTTTCGATAATTCATCGACTAAATTTTTATTATGAAAAGTGTCCATCATCTCTTCGGGTGATGAGGGAAATGGCGAAACGGAAAGCACCCGGCCTTCCATATACCCGAATTCGTCTTTCTTTGCAAAAGCGGGCGATAGCTGCACATTCATGTTCGTCCTTATCAGTTTTCCTTCAGCCGCAGTAACATATGTCACGGCCAGGTTTCCTATGTTTCTGCCCGTCAGCTGAAGGCTCAATACCGGCGTATCTTCACGCACGAGAGACCCTATATCGGACATAACAGAGAGGACCTGCCCCGTAAAAGGTGACAGTATCGCGGAATTCATTTCATGCCTGCTCCTCAGCAAATTCAGCTCCGCCTGTTTCGCCCTTATCTGCTGCTCGAGATTGAGAAGTTTTTCCTCGTTGACATTTTCGCTGCTCAGCTTTTGGACCGAAAGTTGTTCTATCTGGCTCTCATACTGCTTTATGTCGGATTCCGCGGCATCGTACTGCTGTTTTGTCGTCATCAATTCCTGCCCGGTTATAAGGCCGTCCTTCAAAAGGGCCTCCTGGTCCCCGATTTTTTTACCGAGCCATGCCAATTGTTTCTTCGCGTCCTGTATCCTTTTCAGGTAAGCGGTCTTTTGCATTTGGTTATACTGTGCATTCAGACTGTTATTGTTCCTGTAATTGTCCTTCAAAAATCTGTATTGCTGATTGAAGACCTCCAGATCTTTATTCGCGCTGTTTATCTGGTTCAGCAGGTCCGGCTGGCTAACCCTTGCCACAACCTGGCCTGCGGTCACATTTTCGCCCTGCTTTATTCTTATGTCGTATATCTGCCCGTTTGTCTTGGCAACCACTTCATAAACACCGCCCGTTTTGATGAGAATCCCATTGCCGGTCACGATTGTCGGGATGCTGCCGAGAAAGCCCCATATGAGCGCCGCTGAAAGAATAAGACCCATGGCGATCAAAGCCAGCCATCCGACAGGGGTGGTAATCCGCACAAGCGAATCCAGTTGCTCAGGCGAAGATAATCTTTCGAGAGATTCTTTTCTGAAAATTTCCTGTTTCATGGATTTTCTCCTATCGCACTATATCCGGAGCAGTCGTCAATTCCCTGAGCCCGACATTATACTCCGGCCGCTCATATAAGAGTATGGAGCCTGTCTGGTATCTCAGATCTATAACGGTATCAGCCAGGTTCTGAAGCGCCGAGACTTCATCCAGCATCGCGCTGGTAAGGAAGTTCTCGTTAGTGATTACATCGTTCAGCGTAGATATGCCCATAGCGAATTTCTTGTGTTCGTTTGATACTGCCTTGCGGTAAGAATCCACTGCATAGCGCGCCTGTTCCAGTTGGTCGACGCCTTTTCTCAATGAACTCAGATCATTCAGCACCGAAGAGCTTACAATATTAATAAGATTGTTCAAATTTATGACAGCCGACTCATAATTCGCCTTCTGCTGTATATAGACACCCCGGGCGTCACTATTTCTCACCGGCCATGTAAATTTAACGGCAGCCGTAGCGTTCAGGCCGGACAAATTTTGTCCGTAAGCGGAAAAATAATTAATATAAGTATCTTTTTCCGTCAAGGTATTATAACCGGCCTGGAGATTGAGGTCGAGTTGGGGCAGAATATTTTTTCCCGCTGCCGTCATCAGGATATAATTCCCCTGTTTTTGTTTAGAAAGCGCCTTGATATCTGTTCTGTAGGCCAGTGCGCGCGCGACAAAATACCCGTCGGTCCCCGCTTCCGGTTTACCGAGGCCTACAATGCCCGCCAGTTCATCACGAGCAGGAAGCTTGAGCCGTGAAATCTCGTCACCCCCGTATCCCATTATGAGGCCCAGATTTTTTGCTGTGTCGGCAACAGCCTGTTCTGCGGAAATCCTGGATGTCTTATTCGACGATAAGTTTGCGAGGGTCAGATCTATATCGGCTGCAGGTCTCTGGTCATGCTTTATGAGCTTCCTCGTATTATCTACGAGGATCTGCGCCCGCTGCTCCGATTCCACGAAAATGGCAAGCCGCTTGCCCGCTGCTACCCACGCCCAGTACGCCTGGACCGCCTGAAGGATATTCTGCGACACCGTATTCGTCAACTGGAACAGGTTCGCCTCGTATTGCTCCCGGACCGCTTTTTCGCTCGCATCGACGACGTCTTCACCGCTGTTTTTAAGGAGCGGCACTGTCACGGAAAAATTGAACGAAGCCTGGGTTTCCGTATCGACTCCGAGGCTTCGTTGGGCATATGGAGAAATCGGGTCCGTTCTGATAAACGACAGGCTGGGCGCCAATATCACTCCGGAACGCAGCTCCTTGGATACCACAAAAGAATATTGTGTCTGGTCTTCCTTGAAAATCGGTGGGCTGAAGATCGGGGCTTGAGCGGAATTGAGAGGATTATTCGTGCGTGAATGGCTCAGTAAAAGAGACAAGGTCTCATCAAACGGACCGGCCGACTGCTTCAGGACGCCCCCCGAAAATTCGACCGCCTGCTTCTGGAGCGCAACGTTGGGGTTCTTTGCAACCGTAACCCTCACGACATCCAACAAATTCATTTCGACCGGCGACGGACTATCTAACGAGACAGCATCGGCAAGCGCAGCTCTCATAATAAAAAAAACCACTGATGAAAACCAGAGGAAAGATTTCACGCGCAATATTATGCCAGTTTAGTTCCCGCCTTTGCAACGCACACGGATTCCGACAAGTGCCTATTTTTTACTCACGATGGTCCGAGTCGCAACCGCAGCAACCGCTTGTCCATCCGCCGCCCGCCACTTTGTCCAAATCCGCGTCAGAGAGCTCGCGGCTGGCCGGCTTGGGTGGAATGATCAGGTGAAAGACCTTGTCGGTATTCTCCACCGCCTTCACTGTTACACCTGCGGGAACGGCTATACCGCTTTCTTTCAATGCCGCCATGGTGTCTGAAAGCAGCCTTGCCTTGAACGCTTCGTCGCCCCACGCCTTCTTGATCAAATCTCCCATCTTCTTGCCGTGCTCTTTACCTTCTGCCATTGTTCAGCCTCCTGCATAATGAATTTGATTTAGGATGTCAGGATATGACATCCTCCTCACCTCAATGCCCGATCTATCAGGGCACCTATCACATCTTACGGGAGCTTATCATCCACAATGTCCTTATAAGTTTGTTTGATGTATTCCTTGTCTCCCTCGTCCAGTTGGGTGCTTATATATATTGCCGTTTCCATTGCTGCCTTAATTTCCTCACAATACGAGATATCGGGCATATGCATGTCCCCTGTACGGGATTTATTGTCATAGGCGCACCCGCCTCCGCAAAAGTACTTTGCCCAGCAGACAGAGCATTTCGGGAGATTAGCCACTATGCTCCGGTAATAATCATTGGCGCCTTCCACATTGTAATCGGCGATATTGCCCATCTTCATATCGTCCTGCCCCGCAAAACGATGGCAGGGATAAATATCTCCGGAGACCGATACTCCCCTCATCCCTCTGCCGATCCCGCATCCAAAATAGCGTTTCTCGCCGGCGATTATCGGCATGATCATATGTCCGGCCCGGTTCGCTTCCAATCTCCTGTTCCTGACAGATTCGAGAAATACATCGAACTCCTTTTCCTGGAATGCCATCATACGGCGCGATATTTCTTCATCCGCTTCACTCTTTGCAGCCCTCCCGTTTTTCCCCGCCAGGATAACAGGCGAGGCTTTAATTACGTAGCACGCTTTGAACCCCGCGTTCTTCATTCCTTCTTGTATCTCGCAGGGGTCCGCGTCACCGTATACAGTCCCCCTCGCTAAAGTTTTAGGGGAAACCTCCAGCAGTTTCCGAATATTTCCGCAAACAATGTCATACGAGCCGCTTCCATTCTTAAAAGGGCGCTGTCTGTTCTGGATCGCGGGAGGTCCGTCGAAACTGACCAATGCGTCTATTTTTTCATTCTCTATGAAACTGATAATTTCGTCTGTCAACAGGGATGCATTGGTAGTCATGCCGAAGGTGATCTCCTTGTTCCTTTCAGAGGCCTTCGCCTTCGCATATTCAACTACCTTTTTGATAAGGGAAAAGTTGAGCAGCGGCTCTCCGCCGAAAAAGGAGATATTGACCTTCTCGAGACTCTTTGAGTTGTCCATGAGCCAGTCTACCGCCCTGAAGGCCGTCTCATCGCTCATCAGCCCCTTCCCGGCATATTCCCCGCCCTCGCCATAGCAATATACACACCTCATATTGCATTCCTGTGCCACAAAGAGAGCGATACTTCTTACACAAAATTCGGTTTGCTTGTCCGTACCGCTGCCATTCCCGGAATCCATTCCGGTTTTTTCGCTCGAGTCACTGTCATCTTCATCCAGGAGGTCGAGCTTTCTTAATTCCTCAACCAGCGCTGCAGGGACCAGGCCCCCCGCAGAGGAATAGATCTTTTCGATAACAAGGGACATGGCTTCCGATATCTTTCGCACCGTCATTTTTTCGACGACGAGCAGATAAACACCCCCATCGCGCCTGAATTTATGGAATTCCCGCAGCGAAACATTTCCGAAATATTTCCGTCCCTCGCATTCTATCTCATATGGCCCAAACATCGTTTCTCCTTTAAATGCAGGTTTTCTCGCACATGTCCAGCAATCATCACTCGCCACTCATGCACCACTCGCCCCCCCCGCCTGCCACCTTGTTGAGATCGTCATCTGAAAGTTGCACAGGTTCGGGCCTGGGTGGAATAACCAGGTGGAAGAGTTTGTCCGTGTTTTCTACAACCCTTACTGATACGCCTTCGGGAACAGCTATGCCGTTTTCTTTCAACGCCGCCATGGTGTCTGTAAGAAGTCTTACTTTGAATGCTTCATCACTCCATGCTTTACTGATCACTTCTCCCATCTTCCCGGCGTGCTCTTTACTTTCTGCCATTGTTCAGCCTCCCGCGTAATGGATTTCATTTATAATGATGTATATTTTATTTAGACAATTTTTCTTGAGAAACCTTCATTCTGTTTTTTTTCCGGACTGCACGAACAGGGGACACCGCAAAAAAACGCATGTCGCGCTTATTATTCAGACCTGCATTGTCATTGTCAAGTCTAACACTCATGACCGCGAATCACCTGACAACATATTCCAGATACGCTTTTGCACGCGGGGGAAGCCCCGGCTGAAAATCCAGTTTGATATGGCTGATAGTGCGAAGAAGTACTTTTTGCGGGACCCAAAAAGCATATGGATCAGGATGGTATCTGTGGCCGCCGATCCAGTCTAATACTGCCCGGCCTTTTTGCGGCAAACACCATCCTTTATTTACAAGCCAATCAAGAAATGCGGGCAGACACTGATTTTGCCGCTGTGCGCGCACCGTAGCGGCAGTTGCAAACTTGACTTCAATGCCTGCTTTGGCGCCAAAGAAGCGCCGATATCGATGTCTATCGCCGAACACTGCAGCCCCAGGCGGCTAAATTCCTGCTGAAAATCAGGATAATCTTCCAGTGCGGTAATTCCCAACTTTCTTAAATTGTCCATTACGTCCGGCAGGCCGACCTTAAACGCGCATAGCCGCAGGGGCGATGTCGGACGGGCAAGCATCAGCCCAATCTGAAACGACGCGGACAAAGGTCCGATTGTACGCAGGTATGTGATCAATAAATCCCTTTGCCTGGACGCCAACTCTATATTCAAAGCTGCGAGCCCTTGCAGAATAGCCGAAATAGACCCGTCCGCAGAATTGTTCTTTACACCGAAGAAAATGCTTGGTACAGGGACTGCCGATGGGGGACCGGAAACATCGATTTCGAACCAAAGCCCTTCAGTCAGCATATTGCATAACGGATTGCCGGCATGCCATTGATCGGCGAATGCAATGATACGCCGCCAAACCGGATCGGCTGCGAAATTTCCGGTCAGAATATCCTGCGATTGATGTGCCTGCTCATGTAGTTCAGCCCATTCCTGACGGTTTATATACACGAAATAACCGCCGTCACATGTGGTTTCTCCAAGCGGGCTTTCCAGTCCGAATGTTGTCGCAGTGGATAGAAAGCTCAGCCCGTCGGCTGCGGTTTCATAATGGATAATATTTTCGCCGCCATACAGATTATTCAGAGTTAAGTCCGCGCAGAGCATGCGAAAAAAGTTCCCCGGCGTGCAAGCTGTAGAACCATTGTCGGCAGTCGGTATCATTATTCTCCTTACATGATTTCCATTAGAGCGCCGCCAATGCCAGTTTGGCCCAGGCGGCGGAAATCGGTCCCTTGTCGGCGCAATGATAAAAGAGTCGTGACTCCGTGAAAAGGTCCCGATATTCCGGCTTTTGTTCGAACCAGTAATAGAGGACCGGTTCACCCCGCCTGCCGGAGGCAGCGTGCTGCAACAGCAGCCAGGCGGCGGCATTCTCAATCCCTTGCCGCAGGTCTGAATATTTTTTCTCATTTTCGGGTTGCAGCCGTTTGACCGTCTTCAGAATCAGGAGCGCAACGGAAGTATCGATGATTGAACTGTTCCAACTGCCATCGGGACTCTGTTTGTCTAATGTATAATTCACGGCCCTCTCAACGGCTTCCCGGCCGGCTTGATAATCCGGGCTTAACAGGCGGACAGCATACCAAGTTGGAATGATAGTTGATGGAAACCATTTGCTGGACCAATATCCCGGCAGTTCCTGTGTTTGCAACAGGTAACTGCGGCAGGCGGTTATTATGCCATGGAATTCTTCCGGGGCTGTGCAATGCAAAAGATATCCGGCAAGTCCGGTGGCATCGACTGACGGGCCGTTCCAATAAACCGCCCGACCCCTGAGTATAGTATGAAATGCGCCTTCCTCAGAATTATAAAAAGTCTCGATCAGTTTTTTCAGATGCGGCAGCAGGGTCGCAGCCGGCACTTTGACAGACAGCAATCCTTCCAGTACCAGGGCGGTATCTTCAGCAGTTGCGCCAAAGCCATGCTGATACTCCCACAGGCCGCCAACGCTGCAATCTAAAAGATACCGGCATATTTGCATGTCCTTTGTTGCCTGCAGTATAAGGCCATAAAATGCAATTGTGCCTTCTTCCCTGTGCTCCAGAAAGACCGGCCGGTTATCGGTCAGTTCATATATGTAGACGTCGGTCAGAAATTCAGGCGAAAAACCGGCCGCAGCCGATTCTGTTTCCAGGAACTTTTGCACAGCATGCGCCTGAACTACGCCACTGGCGGCAGCAGGAATCATCCCGTACGGCATTGGGTTTTGCTTTTCAACATACGTGTATTCTCCGCCCAGGAAGACTCGCGCCATAGGTTTGGCTGCGTCAGGATTCCAGTCACTGTATATTTCCGGCGTTATGACCGGTCCGAGGTGTTCCCAACGGTGTATATCACTGAATATCAGGCTATCTGCCTTATCCGGGCCTATGCCGATTGTGCGGAGCGCTGTAACGGCGTCGTCAAGAATGGCGCGGTCATTTTCAGTTTGCAATTTATGCGCCTTCCCCCCGGTGTAATATACGATCAGCACGTTGACATCCGGGTCGGGAGTATGTTGCCGGACAATCGTATTCGTTGTCAAATCCGGCGTAACCAGGTAGGAAAACTCAGGGATTGCCGCATCTTTCAGACCTAAAGCTACAACTACACCGCAGCCGTAGCGCAGCGAGTTTAAAAAAGTCCGGCACGGCTCGTCAACATGGCGGACCACTTTTAGCACGACAGGAGCAGGGGTAGTGATAATTACTGTTTTTGCATAAAAAGTAGTCGGCGTGTCATTTTGCAGGCAGGCTACAAGCACGCAATCTCCCTCCTGTTCAACCGCGGTAACGATAGTATTTAGCTGCAGTTGACAGGGGGTTGAGGTCAGTTCACCGAGAAAAGCCTCGATAACAACCCGATTGCCACGCGCAAAATGTGAACTGTCGAATTTACGGAAAGCGTCGATCTGGCGGGGCAGGACATAGTCCTTCATTTCGCCCGGATGGATAACCTGGAAAAATGCGTTCAGAATTTGCCGGCTTTCAGGAGTCATGTTTTCGTAATCAGGCTGTCTGCCGTTGGAGAGTTCCAGCAAAGCCGTCCGCGCTTCACTGCGCAATGAGCTGTTAACTTCGGCGATGCAGGAAATCACCCCTGCGCCAAAATAGATGCGGCCCTGATACCACAAAGCCAAAAGCGGCGATTCGTCAATTAGTTCACTTTGCAAAGGAAAAGGCAAGGATGCGGCGGGAAAACCGAATACCGCACCCATGTCATAACTGGTCCCATGCCATGTTCGGGTTTTGATGCGACCACCCGGTACCGAATCCTTCTCCAGAAGGAGGACGTTCCGGTCCTTCAACTGCCAGGCGGCAGACAGACCTGATATTCCGGCCCCAATAATTATTGTGTCATACATTCGAATCCGAACATCAGTTCGATTGACTGGAATCTCAAACCTTACTGTATCGGGGCGTCAGAACCGCAAGACCACCCACACCCGCCGCCCGCCACCTTGTTGAGATCGTTATCTGAAAGCTGGACAGGTCCGGGCTTGGGTGGAATGACCAGGTGGAATAGCTTGTCCGTGTTTTCTACAGCTTTTACCGTTACACCGCCGGGAACAGCAATACCGTTTTCTTTCAACGCAGCCATGGTGTCTGTAAGAAGCCTTGCTTTGAACGCTTCATCACTCCATGCTTTCCTGATCACCTCTCCCATCTTCCCGCCCTGCTCCTTACCTTCTGCCATTGTCAGCCTCCTGAATAATGTATTTGATTTAAAATGTCAAAACAATGTCCTTGAGATTGAAGATTCTCGAATGCCTGCGGGCATCCGAGAATCTTAGGAATATAAATATTAGTTCTTACCGTCAAAAGGTGCCTGTCCGCAACATTCAGAACAAACGCCCCATGTGCCGCCGGCCGCCTTGTTCAAGTCCTCATCTGAAAGCTCCCGAACCCCGGGCTTTGGGGGGATGATCAGGTAAAAGACCTTGTCGGTATTTTCAACCGCTTTTACTGTTACACCTTCGGGAATAGCGATACCGTTTTCTTTCAGTGCCGCCATGGTGTTTGAAAGAAGTTTTGCTTTGAACGCCTCATCACTCCATGCTTTCTTGATCACCTCTCCCATCGGCCTGCCCTGCGCTTTACCTCCTGCCATTGTTCAGCCTCCTTCTAATGATTTGATTTAAAATGTCACAATATGACATATTCCCTGCCCTAAGGCACACAGCTATTCTATATTAATTAGACAATATTTCTTACGCAACCTTCATTTCTTCTTATCAGGACTGCACAGGCAATTTCCGCCGCTCAGTTTGCAGCCGCAAAAAGGGCATACCGGCGAGTCAGGTACGATTCCTCCCGCTGCCATATCCAGTTCGATATCCGTCAGCTCGCGATTGCCTGCTGACAGTGGGAGTTCTTCGATAGCCTGCGTATCGGGGAGATCAAATCGTATAGCCCTCAACAGGCAACCTAACCTTCTTTGTTCATCCAGGAGCTTCCTGCAGCCGCTGCATGCATTAAGATGCCCCTCGAACAACAACCTGGCATCTTCTTCCAGGCAGCCTTCCAGGTATTGCGAGAAATGATCTTTTATAAATTCGCACCCTTCAGTTGTCATATTATTTTTCCCCAAGATATCTGGAAAGCTCCTCCCTCAGGAGGAGTCTCGCTTTGTTCAGCCTGGACCAGGCAGTGCCTTCAGGGATATCGAGTATCGAAGATATTTCCTTGTGCGACAGTCTGCGGAACGCGTACAGGACAATTACGGCCCTCAATTTATCCGGCAGGCTGCTTACGGCGTGGTACAAGTTCCGGACAAGCTCTTTTTTCATCAAGTCGCGTTCCGGGTGATCAAGGGTGCACGGCAGGCACAGGTCTTCATCAAGTCCGACTGTAAAGGCGCTGCTTTTCTTCTTTTTGTAATTTATGCAGTGAAAGACAGCTATGGAGTGGATCCATGTCTTCAATTGCGATCTTCCTTCAAATTTATGGATATTCTCGATGGCTTTTATCAAAATATCCTGTGTCAGATCTTCGGCATCCATGCGGTCGAATGTAAATGCATATGCTATGTTGAATATCATCCGCCTGTAATTCGCGACCATCTCCCTGGCGGCGTTGCTGTCACAGGGTTTATAATCGACTGCGGAAATATCCTGATTCTTGCAGCCATCATCTATATATTTGACAACCTGTCCGATAAAAAGCTTCATTTCTTTAAGCCGTTTGATCTTTTCAAGTATCAGGGAAACCGCACTTTCAGAAGCGATTTCCTCGAGCGTCAGGCAGGAGAGCGCGGCTAGTATATAGGCCTTTTCGACGGTATTACTCAAGCCGCGTGAATGCCCAGGCATCGAAACTCTCCAGGTTTTCGGCAGCTTTCGCGACAACAGCCTGAAGAATTTTGAAGGCATTACCGGAAAGAACGGATGACGCCATGTAATTTTCGAGACGGCCCCCTTTCCTGTATAACGGAAAATTCTCCAGGCCCATAAAATGGAGGAGCCGCCGGGAACTGAAATTGCCCCATGCCGCAACAATGCCCGCATAATCGGCTATCAGTTCATCGACAATCTTTTTGCGCATCGAAAGAAACAGGCGCTTGGCAAAATAATGTGTACTTTCATGTTCGAGCCGTATAGATAGAGAAACAGCGGACCATTCTGCAGGGGATAAACCCATCATATTTCCGTCTACACCGCTATAAGGTCCGTCATTCAAGATAATAAAACTGTCCCGCTTCCTGTACCCGGTGACCAGCAAGGCCCCCTGCGATGCCGGCACCAGCTCCGGCTCATTCTTCAGGGTCAATGCCTGTATCAGGGCAACAAAATCCTCCCTGTTCCGGACCACAATAACGGGAATGCGTCCTGCAAGGGTCTCATGAATAATCAACTCCAATGCTTCGGGTTCATTGAGACACAGCCCGGTGGCTTCCGCCATCATTTCAGCGGGAAAGCCATTGTTCACAGCCCCGAGATAGTTGCTGTTCCAGCTCAAGCCTTCTTTAATCGGGAATGACAGTTCCACAAATTTTTCTTGCAGACAGTTGAAGACGCTAAAAGAGATGGTGTCTTCTGCATAACGGATCCAATCGACGGCAAAAGGCTCATCCTCGAACGGTATTTTCAAATGGGCAGTAATAATTGACAGGTCCGGAGCATCTGCGCTCAACGCAAAGAGCTCGTCTATTTCCGCTCCAGATGCGCCAAAAGAGGCAAGGACACCTCTGCGGAACATGTTTACAGCAGTAATATCGGCTATAATGGATCGTTCACTTCGAGCCTTGTCCATGAAGTCTGTATTATTCAGTCCTGCATTGTTCGTGTCAACTCCGAAGAGAGGCAATGCCGCTTCTTGAAGCCCATTGCGTTTCGGTCACTTCCCGATGACTTTGCAATCTACGGGTTTTACCTGAAGCACGAGGTCATAATTTATGCTAATATGTGATCAGATATTTTGTGACTGCGCTACAAACGGAGGGGACCTGGATGATCATAGGCGTACCAAGGGAAATTAAGAAAGAGGAATACAGGGTCAGCATTACTACCGTTGGCGTTGCAGAGCTTAAGCGGCACGGACACACTATATACGTTGAAACTGCCGCAGGAGAAGGCAGCGGCTTTTCAGACGCGGAATACGTCGCTGCCGGCGCCAGTCTTTCCGACAGGGAGACTGTTTTCAGGGAGGCTGAGCTGATCGTAAAAGTAAAAGAACCGCTCCCCGCCGAATTCGGGTTTATCCGTGAGAAACAGGCGATATTCACTTTTTTACACCTTGCGCCAAACAACGAACTAACCAGGGTATTGCTGGATAAAAAGGTCTGCTCGTTTGGCTACGAAACGCTGCAAAAAGGCAATTTTCTCCCCCTTCTTGCTCCCATGAGCGAGATCGCCGGAAGGATGGCCCCCCTGATGGGTGCGTGTTATCTCCAGAAGATCCATGGGGGCAGCGGTATATTGCCTGCCGGCGTCCCCGGAGTTAAACCGGCGAGGGCGCTTATTCTTGGCGCCGGTGTTGTAGGGACCAATGCCGCCCGTATCTCACATGGGCTCGGCATTGATACGGTCGTCATGGATAGAAGGGAAGAGCGGCTGCAGCACATAGATGAAGTTTTCACAGGGGGTGTTAAAACATTGCCTCTCGATCATTACACGGTGCAGGAGGAAATCAGGGTAGCCGACATTATCATAGGTGCTGTCCTGGTCCCGGGCAGCAGGACGCCGCTGCTCATCACCAGGGATTTGCTAAATACCATCAGGAAGGGTTCGGTAATCGTCGATGTATCGATAGACCAGGGAGGCTGCTTCGAAACATCGAGGCCGACCACACATGATAACCCCGTGTATATTGTAGACGGCATCATCCACTACGCCGTTGCCAACATGCCGGGTGCTTATCCCCGCACGTCGACGCTGGCCCTGACAAATGCAACGCTGCCCTATATAGTTTCCCTCGCCGGCAAGGGCATAGAGTCAGCGATCAGGGAAGATGCTGAACTGAGAAGCGCGCTGAATACATGCAACGGTGAGATCATGAATGCCGCACTAAAAGAATCAATGAATAATTAGCAATGAGAAATGATCAATTCTGGAAAAAGAAAACTAATTTTCCTTTATAATTGTATTCTTCCTTAATTGATAATTGATAATTGTCTTTATTTCAGTTTCAGGTCCACACGGCTATTTTTTATCTGCTCCATCTTCTCAGGCTCAAGGGACTTGGGCTCCACCAGAAAAACCCTCTCCGGTTCGACCTTTTGGGATTTCAAAATGTAATCTTTGACAGCCATGGCACGTTGCGAAGCAAGCGCCCTCAGGTCTTCCTGAGTTACTTTCATATTGGTCAGCATGAGCTTCTCCATCTCCGGCACAGGCAGGCTTTTAGCGATCCCCAGAAAGTTGCGGGGCTTGGGAAACTTCTCTTCACTGTACGCGCGCTTCAGGTATTCCGGATACTCTTTGTCTGTTACCGTTATGGCGTCGAGGGATGGGACAGCCATGCCTTTTTTGGCAAGATATTTGAGCTTCTGCGCCTTTACCTTACGCGTCAAAAGGTATTGTTTAAGCCCCTCCGGGTCTTTTTCAGGATCGGCATGTCCTTCAATGTCCATCTTGAGATTTGGCCGCTCGTACAGGGCCTTGATAACGTTATCGAGCTTTTTTTGAGATGAATCAGTGAGCGTTGAAATACCGGGATCAAACTCTACATAGTTCAACTGCTCGCCCCCGCCGCCGAATATGGCGCTCAGCAGGGCGAAAGGTGATGTAGCGGCTTTGACAAGGATATTCTTGATGACCTGCCAGATAACGCCGCCAATACTGAATTTGGGGTCATGTATGTCGCCGCTCACCGGAATGTCCAGGTTGATTCTGCCGTTGCGGTCCTTCAGCAGCGCAATAACTAGCCTGACCGGAAGCTTTGTCGCCTGCGGGCTTTCGACACGATCTCCGAATGTGAACTGGTCCATGAATATGCTGTTTTTTGAGTCGAGCTTGTTCTTGACAATCAGGTACTCGAGCTGGAAGGAAAGCTTCCCCTCCTGGATTGTGTACCCGGCATAACGGCCCGAATAGGGGCTGACAGGTGTGAGATCCATGTCTTTGAAGCCAAACTTGAGGTCCACATACAGATCGTCGCGAAGTGGATTGACCTTGCCTGTGATATCGAGCGGCGCATATCCGTCGTACTTCCCTTTGAGGTCGACCTCCCCAAATTTATTTTCTTCCGAAGAGAGCCCTGAAACGCTCCCGCCTATCTCGGAGAGCTTGCTGTTAAAAGTCGGCTTTATAGAATGGTCAGTGAAGTCAATCGTACCGCCCTGCAGCGTGATCCTGGATATCCTGATCATCTTCTGTTGTGCGGGCTTTTGCCCTGCAGCAGCAGGCTGTGCAGGTGGCTGGACTGTCTGTGGCTGTTCACTTGACTGGGCTGTACGTGGCTGCTCTCCGGATTCCTGCGGCGCAGTCGGTTTCAATATCTCCCTTAAATTGATAGTCCGGTCCGCGTTAACGATAATGCGCGAGTAGAAGTTTGTCAGGGAGATATCATCGATGTCCACAAACAGCGGCGCATAGCGGACGTCCATTTCCCCGAGGTAGAGAGTGTCCCACTTGAGTAGGTCTTCAGCGTTTACGCGGTCAGCAGTAGCAAAGTTATTTATCCAGACTTTACCTTTAAAAGCGGCTTTGAGACCTTCTTTTTTGGTCATGCCTGCCGTGATTTTACCGTCGGTATTGATTTCTCCGCCTGTCATTAGCACACTGGCCTTTTCGTCGACGTAAGGCTGCAAAGGAGCGATGGGCACGTTTTTGACTTTTATGGATAGTACCGTATTGAGCGGTTCGAGTGAAACATTTCCTGATGCCGCTACTGTTCCCTTTTTGGCAATACGGCACGCCAGGGAAACCGTCCCCCTGGCATTCTTTGCTGTTGAGAGCCCCCTGCCTTTGACAGCGATCCTGTCTATATCAATACTGACAGGTTCTGCGAGGCTCAGGTCCTCTACCCTGCCACTATAGTTCCCGGTGTTCAGAGAGCGGACCATGACAATCCAGGGCTTAGACTTCACCGGAGGGGCCGGCGCGGGAGGCATCAGGTTTGCCAGATTCATAGAACCGTCCTTATTCTTCCGTACTAAGAAAAAACCCTTTTCAGTGGACATAACTCCTATATCGACCTTCCTTTCAGTGAGGTCGATCGAAGTATCCCTGATCGAAAACGAGGCAACTTTCAGGAAATTTTCCTTCTCTCCGCGTTTCACAGCGCGAAGATTCCTGAGAGAAGTCTCAAGTGCGGAAAGACGCATAACCGGTTTTTCGCCATGTGCCTGATAACTGACATTGGCCGCCAAATCGAGCTTTCCATCCGTAATGTCAAAGAGGACCTGCTTTGCAAGGTAGGGCATATATTTTTTCAGTAAAACAGAATTGACGGAGAATTTACCCTCATAGAAAATCGGGGTCATGCCTATGTCTCCGTCCGCCTTTACCGTCTCGCCCGACTCGGTCATCAGGGAGGCGGAGAATGCAGCCCGTTTGTCCTTAAGTGTGCTGAAGTGCGCAACTCTGACTTCGATATCACTGAGGGTGGTGGTAAAAGGTCTTGCAGCGCCTGCATCACTGAACTTAACAACTCCCTTTCGCACCTCGATGTTCCCGGCCTCTACGGATGCTGCGGGAACAGCAGCAGGTGGCGTTTCAGGGGCGCGGACCTTCCGGACTGGC
Source organism: Nitrospirota bacterium (assembly GCA_963796345.1). GTDB lineage: Bacteria > Nitrospirota > Thermodesulfovibrionia > Thermodesulfovibrionales > Dissulfurispiraceae > JADFXI01. The sequence continues at coordinate 49,984 of CAWCLI010000020.1, forward strand.
CCTGAATGACCGGGCATAAGGCTGAAAATCGACAAAGCTCCACTACGATCGCGAGCCAGGGTGAGGTTGGGCGACTCCAGTATGATATTAGAGAATGATATCCGTTTCTCAAACGGTTCGGCCGAGGCTATAGACACGTTAAGGGCATCAAAACCAGCCACAGGCCTCTTCCTCAGATCGGTGACAGCCAGCTTCTTCAGCAGCATATCACCGGAAACCGTCAGCGCAGTGGAACGGTCCTTATGCTTGTGAAAGGAGATTGCCATCTTGATATCGAGACGGCCCGAGCTTACAATCGCCCTGGGTTTGACAGGCAGATAAGGCATGTAAAAAGGTATGTCCAGGTCTTTCAGGTTTACATTGACCGATGTATCAACAGAGTTGGAAAAAGGTTTTGTATCGCCTCCAAAAGCGAACTCGGAACCGTTGATATTCGCTTTGAACATGGGTTTTTCAAATATGTCCACATCCCCGGGCATGTCCGATACGAAGGGGATAGCGAAAGAAAGAGCGCGGACCGTGTGCACTTTCCCGACCGGATCGTCTATAAAATCCACGCTGCCGTCGACAACGCGGATATTGTTCAGTGAAAACCTGGCAGGTTTTGAAGGGACTGCAGTACGCGCTTCTTTTTGGGAACGTTCAATGATATCGGAAAAGTTATAAGTGTTCGCAGCGGTGCGCACAACGTGAAGGTACGGCTTTTCAACTCTTATCTCTTTGAGGACAGGGCCCCCTTTAAATAGCGACATGATCTCAGCATTCACATAAAGTCTGTCTATGGAGAAAAATATCTGCTTCAGGTCAGGCTCTTTGACGACAAGTCCATTGATAGTGACCGAAAGAGTGTACGGATTGAGACTCACCGACCGTATGGCGACCTGACGTCCGAGCTGCTTGCTCAGCTTATCCAGGGCAATTGACTTCACATATGGCGGTAAGATGAAAAATCCGGTGATCGAAAAGATGACGAAAATAACGAGGGCTACAATCCCGATAATCTTTGCACGACGGGTCTTGATGAATTGCAGGGCGTTTTGAGTTAATGACATGCAGCACCTCCAGCTGGAATTATCTAAATTCTACAGGATAATCAACTCCGCTGGCAACAGTGAGACGGTTTCGTACAAAGTTCATAGGCAAGGCGCGCAAATACTGAGGAATGAGGCGTACTTTTTCGTACGCCGCAGTGACGAAGGATGCAGCGTAACGCAGCATATGAGCTTTCTACGAGACCGTCAGTTTACTTGAACCCTGTCTGCATGTACCAGGGGACCTCTTTCTTTTGAAAACCGCAGAGCTTATGGATATTATCGCTCATCTGTTCAGCGGTAAAAGGCCGCGTAAGCACACCGCTGACAGTCTTTGATTGTATCAGTGCCACGACCTCTTCCTTTGTCGTGCCTGACGATATAATAAGAAGAAATTTGATGAAAGTTTTTTCATTCTTGACGTTCTTAATAAATTCTATGGTCGATTCATTTCCGATTATTGAATCAAGAATTACAGTGCATGCATCGGTGACATCGGCCAGTGCCATTCCCAGCTGCTTGGTATTATCGCAATACCGGACGATCAACTTGCCTTCGAATTCCCTGAGCGCCCAGTTGATAGGTTGGGTGAGATCTCTTTTTACACAAACAAAAACTGCCTTCTTCGACATTCCACACCTCCCTTTAAAGTCCGCAACATATTGTAACACCAAGCTTGTCAGCTTGCAAGCTGTTAAAATGAATGCTCACTGCCCGGGAAAATTCCATTTTCGACCTCTTCCTTGTATCGTGTGACGGCGGCTATGGCATCGGACTTAAGGTTTGCATATTTTTTGACGAACTTCGGTACAAAACGATCGAACATCCCGAGTACATCATGTATAACAAGTACCTGACCGTCACAGTCAGGCCCTCCTCCGATGCCTATGGTAGGTATCGCAAGCATACCCGTTATCCGGCGTGCAAGCACAGCGGGAATTCCCTCAAGGGTAATAGCGAACGCTCCGGCGCTTTCAAGAAGACCGGCATCCTCGATCAATTTCCTGGCCGCTTCTTCCGTTTTGCCCTGGACCTTATAGCCGCCCATACTATAAATCGCCTGTGGGGTAATCCCTATATGCGCCATAACAGGGATTCCGGCTTTCGTCAATGCCTCAACTGTCCGCACCACCTCACTGCCGCCTTCGAGTTTCACTGCATGTGCGCCTGCTTCCTTGAGAAATCTTCCCCCATTCCTGAGTGCTTCACTTGTGCTCACCTGGTAAGACATATAAGGCATATCAGCAATAACCATCGCCCTCTTCGCGGCCCTGGAGACCATCCTGGTGTGGTATATCATCTCATCCATGGTCACCGGAAGAGTTGTGTCGAGGCCCTGCACAACAATTCCCAGGGAGTCCCCGACATAAATGGCGTCAACGCCCGCTTCATCGGCTATTTGAGCAAAAGGATAATCATATGCTGTTATCATCGTAATCTTCTGTTTTGCGTGTTTCTTTTTCAGCAAAGTATGGATAGTAACCCGTTCGTCCATGTCATTCCCCTATTGAGACGGCCTGATGGCTTTGAGATTCAACTGCAAAAACCTGCCTCCATCCCATTCATTGATCGTAGGTACAAACGCCGCATCGATCATTCCGCTATCTTCAACAGCGCCGAGCATGGCGCCGAAGTCAAAACCGATGCTGTCTATTTTTCTGCCGCTTTGCCTGAGGCGCATCTTCAGGTGGTTATTTCCCACTATCCTGGGCTGAACAACTTCAAGCCCTCTTGAGCCGAATACCGGTTCTTCATTACTATAGCCAAAAGGCTCCATCCTTGCAAGCTCATCAACCAGCGCGGTGCTGATATCTGATATCTTCACTGTGCTGTCAATGAACAAAACCGGTTGAAAATCTTCCACGGAAAGACACTCGCGAACTGTACGGCAGAACAGGTCTCTAAACTGTCCGATATTGGCGGACAGCAGGCTCAACCCCGCAGCCTGCTTGTGTCCCCCGAACCGGGTAAGGACATCTTTACAATGCGTGAGCCCTCCGTAAAGATCAAAAGGAGGTATACTCCGGCCCGACCCTTTTGCGATGCCGCCGTCTATAGAAAGAACAATTGTGGGCCTGTAAAACTTCTCGGCAATCTTTGATGCCACTATTCCGATTACACCCACATGCCATCCTTCTGATGCAATGACCAACGCCCCCTCGCCGGGGTCCATTGATTCCGCCATCTTCAGCGCCTCAATGTAAACGGACTCCTCAATCTCCTGCCGCCTTGTATTGAGACCGTTCATCCACCCCGCAAGTTGCCCGGCCTCGTTTTCAGATTTGGTTATAAGAAGTTTCACCACATCCGCAGCATTCGCTATCCGGCCTGCGGCATTGATTCTGGGAATGAGCGTATAATTCAAAAAAGATGTTTTAAAAGTATCGGCGCGGATTCCAGTCGCCTGCCGGAGTGCCTTCAATCCTATACGCTCCCCTGATTGCAGCACTTTCATGCCCTCTTTGATAAGTATCCTGTTGTCATCTTGTACCGGTACGACATCAGCAGCCGTGCCTATGGCCCCAAGATCAAAATACTTGTATACATCATCGATTTTATTCTCAAATAATGCCTGGATAACTTTTAATGCAACGCCGGCACCTGACAGGTGCGCCATTTCCGGAGGACATTCCGCCGCCTTCGGGTCCACCACGGCTATGGCCTCAGGCAAGAATATACCTTTACCCGGTCCTCTTACCGGCTCGTGATGATCTGTAATGATGACATCTATGCCACGGGCGCGAGCTGCTGCCGCCGCGTCAAAGGAAGATATGCCGCAATCGACTGTAACAATGAGCTTCGCACCCAGGGCTTCGGCCTTTTCCACCCCTGCAGCACCGAATCCATAACCGTGCTGTATCCTGTCGGGTATAAAGAAATGGACATCCAGCCCGTAGTCTCTCAAGCCCTCCACCATGATAGCAGTTGCCGTAACGCCGTCGGCATCGTAGTCACCATGAACGAGTACCCGCTCGCTATTTTTTTTTGCTATACGTATCCGTTCAGTTGCGGTTTTCAGTTGGGGCAGCGCAAATGGGTCGGCAAACTTGGAGATATCGGGGTTCAGAAAGGCATCAAGCTGCGCGGGGGTTTTCACCCCCCGGTTGACCAGTACCTGCGCAAACAGCGGCGATACGGAGGCGGTCCTGGCAATATACGCAATATATTCGGGATTCGTCCTGTTTACCGTCCACCTGCAAACCGTCCCGCCTGTTGCCATGCGTCAATTCTCCATCGCTCTGTGAGACCCTAACGGCCGCCTATTGCAGCTTTACTGGTTCCCTTCTTTCCGAGAACAATGACCACCGGACTTGCAACGAACACGGAAGAGTAAGTGCCTATGGCAACACCGCATAACATGGCCAGTGCAAAGTCGTGAATGACCTCTCCACCGAACAGGAACAAGGCAAGCGAAGAGAGAAAAACCGTTAAAGACGTCACGATAGTCCTGGAAAGGACTTCATTAATACTCTTGTTGATTACTACGTCAACAGGGTCCTTCACGTAACGCTTCATGTTTTCCCTTATCCTGTCGAAAACCACAACAGTATCGGTAAGCGAATAACCGGCAATGGTGAGCAGGGCGCTTACAACAATCAAATTGATTTCCCTGTTCAGCAGATAAAAAACAGCGAGCACCGCAAGAACGTCGTGGAAAGTTGCGATGGTAGCGCCTATGCCGAACCTGAACTGAAACCTCCAGGCGACATACACCAGGATGGCGCCGGTTGCAATAAGCACGGCCAATAACGCATCCTTTCTAAGTTTTGAACCCACTTTCGGTCCTATTTCAGTGGTGGAATCGATAACAGGCTTTTTTCCCGAAAATTTCTGCGTCAGCACCTGGGTTATTTTCTCGGAAGCGCCGCCAAGAGTCTCCTCCTGTTTTTTCACCCTTATAAGTATCTTGTTTTCGGTCGGCAAATCCTGGAGGTCGAAATCCTTGAGTCCGCTTGCCTCAAGCGCGAGCCTCACATCATGGAGCGGCACCGTTTGCGCAAATTTGATCTGCACGGCTGTTCCGCCGGCAAAGTCGACACCGAGGTTGGCCCTGCCGAGTGCGATCTGGATAATGGCAAAAATACCTATCAGCGCCAGGATGCCCGAAAATGTAAATGCGTACTTCCTTTTGCCCATGAAATCAATATTGGGATTCTTTATAAGCTCTATCATATGCTGAGCCCCTGCTTTTCGTTTTTGGAATACATGATGTCAAAGACAGTCTTTGTCCCGATAAGCGCCGTAAACAGATTGATCGCAACACCGAGGCTCAAGGTAACGGCAAAACCTTTTATCGGTCCCGTGCCGAACTGGAACAATACGGCAGCGGTTATAAGCGTGGTAACATGCGAGTCGAAAATAGTCCAAAACGCCTTCTTGTATCCTCCTTCAACCGCCGACCTGGGGCTCTTGCCGCTTCGAAGTTCCTCTCTCATTCTCTCAAACATGAGAACGTTGGAGTCGACAGCCATACCTACCGCAAGGATAATTCCGGCGATGCCCGGCATGGTCAGCGTCGAATTGAGCGAAGCCATAGCTCCCATCAGGAGCAATAAGTTCAGCGCGAGTGCGAAATCCGCAATAACGCCGGACATCCGATAATAAAAAATCATAAAGACCACGACAAAGATAGTGCCCATTATTCCGGCCTTTTTGCCGGCCTCGATTGAATCCCTGCCAAGAGAGGGACCGACCGTGACGTTCTGCAGGGTCTTGACAGGCGCGGGCAGCGCTCCGGCCCTGAGAACGATTGCCAGGTCTCTCGCCTCTTCCATGCCGAAGCTGCCCGTTATCTGTGCATTCCCGCCGCTGATCCTCTCCTGGATGACAGGGGCTGAATATACGTTGCCGTCAAGGATAATAGCGAGCCGCTTCTTCACATTCTGGGCTGTTATGTCTTCGAAAATCTTTGCACCCGTGGCGTTAAAAGATATTGATACATAGGGCTCGTTGAACCTCTGGTCTATACTGACTTTTGCCTCGGTCAAAAGGTCGCCTGTAAGGAGTGTCTGCTTCCTGAGAAGAAGCGGCTTCTTCGTAACAACGCCTGTATCCTTGTTGACAACGCGCTGATACAGTATTTCATCATCCGCAGGTATTTTGTCTTTCAGCCGCTCTTCGACTTGTGTCTCCTCGCCGGGCAGGATAGAGGCAGGCAATTCGGCGGCAACCTGGGCCCCGTCATCGACGAGCTTAAACTCCAGCTGCGCTGTCTTACCGATAATCTCCACCGCCCTCTTCGGATCTTTTACGCCCGGCAGCTGGACCACGATCTCGTTTTCTCCCTGCCGGATAATAGTCGGCTCGGCAACGCCGAACTGGTCTATCCTGTTTCTGATAATTTCCAGTACCTGGTCAGTTGCGGTATCTTTAATATGCAGCTTTTCTTTTTCAGAAAGCTGGTATTTAAGAACGCCTGAAGTCCCGACGAGAGACAGCGCCGGATACGTGTCCTCTACAGCCTTTCTCACATCCATATCTGCGGGCGTAACAGTAACAAACAGCCCTTCCTGCTTTGCAACGGCATTTATTTTCTTTCTTTCGAATACGCCGTTCAGGGTAGTGGCGACGCGTTCCGTAGCTATTTCAACTGCCTTGTCACCCTCCACTTCAAAAACAAGATGCAGTCCCCCTTGCAGGTCCAATCCAAGTACTATGCCTTTGGCTGGCATATTGTTCTTCCACCAATCAGGCATGCTCTTAAACAGCGGAGTGTTGGGCAGAAAGAAAATTACCGCAACCACCACCGTTAAGGCAATAATACCAACCCTCCAAACAATACCTTTCTTCATGTGCTGTGTATCCCCCCGTTAATCCTCGTCCGATGCCGAGCGCACCGTAGCGATATAGCCTTTGCCGAACTTCACCTTGACGTTTTCAGCTATTTTCAGGACAAGAGTATTGGGGCCCACGCTTTCAACAACACCATAGATACCGCCCGCAGTGGTGACTTTATCGCCCTTCTTGATATTATCAAGCATGCGCTGGTGATCTTTTGCTTTCTTCTGCTGTGGCCTTATGAGCAGGAAATAAAAAACAACAAAAATAAGCACCAGAGGGAGAAGACTGGTCAGCATTCCTGTTACCCCGCCGGCGCCCGCGCCCCCGGCCTGTGGAGCAAACCCCATGGCATTTGCATCGGTTACCAGATTGAATAAAAACAGCATTATACACCTCCGTATTTCAATACAATTTTGACGGTCTCGTAAAAAGCCCATATGCTAGTTCCACCCCAGCAAGTCTGCGACTTTCCGGGGACCCCTGGCGTTGCACTGCATCCTTCGTCACTACGGCGTACGAACAAGTACGCCTCATTCCTCAGGATTTGCGCGCCTTGCCTATGAACTTTTTACGAAACCGTCTGTTTTTAATATTTCAACCAAATCGACGAAAGGAAACCTTCTGAAATCCGACTTATATACTAACAATCCTGGCTAACAAATCTCAAGGCTGAAAAGTGATCAGACTTTAAACCTCTTTTCTGTAGCGGTCAAACAAGGCGAGGCCCTTCATGTGCTCCTCTGAAAGCTCGTAATCGAGTTTTTTCCAGTATGACAAGATTTCTTCTTCCGTCATGAACGACCGTATAGGCGCATGTCGTGCAATTTCGGGAAGCTTTTTAAGGGCAGCCTTTTTTGCCTCGTCAAGGTCTCCGACAAATCTATCCAAAAGCACCTGCTTGCCGGGAATGCCGTTCCGCACAATCCAAAGGGCGAAAACAAAAGGCAGGCCGGTTTGCCGGTACCATATCTCGCCAAGATCATAGACAAACACTGACGGGCCGAAGCCAGGCAGGCCCGCGGACCCGCGCTTGCTCACCTCCGATCCGTATTTCAATGCATCGTCGCCGATCAAAAGAAAGGCGGCCCCGTACCTGACGGGATTCGGCACTGTCTCTACAGTGACGGACAAGCCGTAAAAGTTCCTGAGGACGATTTTGAGGAGAGCGATCGACGTTTCGGACTGTGACGAAGCATAGACCATGTTGCCATCCAGTTCTTCAACAGGCCTGGGGCTAAAAAGGAAGATGCTCCCTACCGGCCCCCTCGAACTGATGGAGTGATTGCCTATTATCCCGTAACGTCCGGGGTCCTTGAGATATTCAAGGGAAGAGGAGGGACTTACGTCCACTTCCCCTTCCCTGAGCATCCTGTTCAGTTGCGAGGGCACACCCTCCACAAATGTATATTGAGAGCAGTCGGTCTCATGTTCGAGAACATAAAAGATAGGAAAAACATTTGCATAGGATATCCTGCCTATGACCAGCTTCTCATCGCTCAAACTTTTGATTCTCCTGTCAAGAGTATACAACAGACGGCTTCGTAAAAAGTTCATAGGCAAGGCACGCAAATCCTCAGGAATGAGGCGTACTTGTTCGTACGCCGCAGTGACGAAGGATGCAGCGTAACGCAGCATATGAGCTTTTTACGAAACCGTCACCCCTTAATGACACCTATAGGCCGTAGACGGGCCACCTTCCTGGATATGCCTGCATTATGGACCACATTTACCACATTAGATACATCTTTGTACGCCTCCGGCATCTCTTCCGCAAGTGTCTCCCTTCCCGATGATTTCACAATAATTCCTTTGTCCGCCAATTCTCTCCAGATGGCACGCCCCTTTGCCTGCCTGATGGCCTGATGCCTTGACATCATTCTGCCCGCGCCGTGACAGGTGGAACCGAAGGTCTCCTGCATTGACTTTTCCGTTCCCAGAAGGACATACGATGCACGCCCCATATCTCCCGGGATGAGCACAGGCTGTCCCAGGTCACGGTATGCAGCAGGCAGCTCCGGATGACCTGGAGGAAAAGCCCTTGTACTGCCTTTTCTGTGCACAACCAGCTTCGTCTTCCGGCCGTTGACCGTATGCTCTTCGACCTTCGCTATATTGTGCGCCACATCATAGACGAGCGACATGCCGAGATCTTGAGGCCCGAGTAAAAGCACAGACATGAAAGCATCCCGCGTCCAGTGCATCAGACACTGTCTGTTGGCCCAGGCATAATTGGCCGCAGCTTTCATTGCAGCCATATACTCCTGCGCCTCGACACTGCCGAATGGCGCGCACGCAAGTTCTCTGTCGGGCAGTTCTATTCCATACTTCCTGGCAGCACCAGCCATTACTTCAAGAAAGTCAGTGCAAACCTGGTGACCAAAGCCCCGCGAGCCCGTATGTATCATGACAGTTATCTGATCTCTGAACAGACCCAACGCCCTTGCTGCATCTTCATCATAAATCATATCAACATACTGAATTTCGAGGAAATGGTTTCCGGATCCGAGCGTGCCCTGCTGCGACCCGCCCCGTTCATAAGCCTTCTTGCTCACCAGAGACGGGTCAGCGCCCTCAAGGCATCCGCCCGATTCAATCCTTTCGAGATCAGCCGCGTCGCCGAACCCCTTCTCGACCGCCCACCGTGCTCCCTTGAGCAGTACTTTTTGCTCATCAGAAGGACCGAGCCTCACCTTCCCTTTCGATCCCACACCTGCAGGGATTTCTTTAAAAAGCACGTCAACCAGCCCCTTCAGGTGCGGCAGCAGTACATCGTGTAAGCGGCGGGCGCGTCGGGCTTGCGGCCGAAGGCGCAGAGCCGGCAACTGGCCACGCACACATTGGTTGGGTTGAGGTGTCGATTGACGTTGAAATAGGTCCGCTTCCCGTGCAGCTTCTCGCGCACGTGGTTGGCGAGGTAACCGACGGCGAGCAGGTCGCAGGATTCGTAGAGCGTAACACCCTCGTTGAAACTGAGACGCTCGCCCGCCCGAACCTTTTCGGCGATGGGGTCAAGTTTCGAGTCTTCTATGCGGAGTGCGCCTGGGAGCATATGGCCAAAATCCCATTCTATCGGCCAAACACCCGGATTGCAAGCGGCTGGGCAATTCAGAGGCCATTCCTAATCTGGCATTAATCTTGCCCTGGAGACCTGCCTCAAACCCGCATGAATACTCAATAGGACTTGACAAAGGGTTGATGATCGTGATTGGCGAAGGTAAGACCGCGACACAAAATCTGTGGCGCGCCGCGATTATTCAGCTTAGAATTTGTCTTTTGAAGCTCGAGACGCTATGGAGTGGACCAATTACAGTTTCGTCGAACCGCAGTATGAGGCAGCATTCTTCTATGGCCTTTTCCTCCGCGGCCATCCTCTCCAAAAACTGCGGGAAGACATTGATGTGCCGGCCCATGTTCTGGCCAAGTGGCAGCGCCTGGCCGATCACGACCCTGTGTACCAGGGTACGGTGGCCCGCATCCTGGCCTATCGCAAGCACGTTCTTGCCATCTTGGATTCGCTGGTCTTCAAGGAAATCGGCCTCCCCCACAGGCTACAGTAGATTGACTCATTGAATCATTGATTCATTGATCCATTGAAGAGCGGTCGGTTGTCTGTCACGACGGCGGGGCAGTGGCCGGTTCTATGTGGTTCCTGTTACTTCATGCAGGTTCAATGGAGCAATGATTCAATGA
>CAWCLI010000021.1:0-48031 GCA_963796345.1 Nitrospirota bacterium
TTGGGAACAGCTCATTGTCCTTATTGGGGAATACCGCCTTGAATTTAACCGTGCCTGTAGTGGGATCGATCAGATTATCGATCGTAAGCAAGTATCCGGTGGCGAGTTTCTGCTTTTGCTCTCTGTCGTAAGCCTCGACGATCAGGCGAGCGCCTTTTTTTACTCTGCCGAGCACTTCCGAAAGATTGTCCTCCGGTATCGGGAAAATAACCGTAATGGGTTGTAACTGCGTAATCACCGCCAGTCCGTTTGCATCGGTAGCGTGAACAATGTTGCCAGGGTCAACCAGGCGCAGGCCGACCCTGCCGCTTAATGGAGATGTAATCTTGCAGTAAATCAACTGTAATTTGGCGTTGTCTATGTTGCCCTGGTCGGTTTTCACAGCCCCTTCATATTGGTGCACCAGATACTCCTGTGTATCAACTTGTTGCCTTGCAATGGAGTCCTGCGCTGCCAATACCTGGTAGCGCTGAAAGTCAAGCCGGGCATTTTTCAGCAATGCCTCGTCACGGACCATCTGCCCCTCAGCCTGGGTCAACTGCACCTGGAACGGCCTGGGGTCTATCTGTGCCAGTGTATCTCCTTCTTTAACTGTTTGCCCTTCCCGGAAAAAGACCTTTATCAGTTCTCCGTCAACACGACTCTTTACAGTCACTGTATTAACCGGAGTAACAGAGCCCAGACCTGTGAGATATACGCCGACATCGCCTTTCCTGGCTGCCGTCGCAGCAACAGGTACGCCGCGTGCCGCTGCAGATAATGGCTGTTTGGAGGCATCGGATTGTGCCTTACCTCCTTTTACGAGGAAAACATACGAGCCGATGACCAGAACGGAAGCCAACAGGAGCCAGATCAACCATCGCCGGGATAACAAACGTACCATTAATTTTTCCTCCCGCAAATCCAACCCCAAAGAGCTCCGCGCCGCGTAGAGACAAGGGGAATTTTCATTTATGTATTATAACAGTCGCATATAGATATCGAAAGGTTACGATATTCCAGGCGCGCGCTGATGTAAGCGCTTACTTACATTTGGTTACTTTATAGCAGATAAGCACATGTTGTCAATATCTGAAACACAACGGGGAAAAGATATAAAAAAAAGGCGGGGTCACCCCCGCCTTTTTTAAGATAATTTGTTCTTATAATCTTCCCTTAACAAGATCATCAACAACTGAAGGATCAGCAAGTGTCGATGTATCGCCGAGGGCTTCTATTTCGTTGCTCGCAATCTTTCTGAGAATCCTTCTCATAATCTTGCCGCTTCTGGTCTTGGGCAGGCCCGGAGCGAATTGTAATTTATCTGGGCTTGCTATAGGACCGATGACAGTGCGCACATGTCCGACAAGTTTTTTCTTGAGTTCGTCAGACGGCGCAAATCCATCCTTCAGCGTAACATACACATAAATCCCCTCACCTTTAATGTCATGGGGGTATCCGACCACGGCAGCCTCGGCAACAGCCTCGTGGGCTACCAGGGCTGATTCAACTTCAGCAGTACCGAGCCTGTGTCCTGAAATATTGATAACATCGTCAATCCTTCCCATCAGCCAGTAGTCGCCATCAGGATCAAAGCGTGCTCCGTCACCTGTGAAATACTTGCCGGGGTACATTGAGTAATAGACTTCCTTGACCCGCTTGTTCTCAGGGTCTCCATAAGTGCCCCTGAGCATGCCCGGCCATGGCTTCAGTATAACCAGACTGCCGCCTTCATTGGGACCTGCAGGAGCGCCTTTTTCGTTAAGCACAGCCGGAACAACTCCGGGGAACGGCCTGGTCGCGGAACCCGGCTTAAGCGTCATTGCGCCCGGAAGAGGCGTTATAAGAATACCTCCGGTCTCGGTCTGCCACCAGGTATCGACAATCGGAAGCTTGCTGCCGCCGATATTCTTGTAATACCACATCCACGCCTCGGGATTGATTGGTTCTCCAACGCTTCCCAATACTTTCAAAGAAGACAGGTCATATTTTGCCGGCCAGCTTTCGCCCTCTTTCATAAGCGCCCTTATAGCGGTAGGAGCGGTGTAAAAGATATTTACTTTATGTTTCTCGCAAATGTCCCAGAACCGGCCTGCATTCGGATATGAAGGGATACCCTCGAACATAAGGCTTGTTGCACCATTGCTCAGCGGCCCGTACACAATATAACTGTGTCCGGTAACCCAGCCGATATCTGCAGTGCAGAAATGGATGTCTTCGTCATGATAATCGAATATCCATTTGAAAGTGAGGTTTGTATATAAGAGATAGCCGCCCGTTGTATGAAGCACGCCTTTTGGTTTTCCTGTTGAACCGGAAGTATACAGGATAAACAGTGGATCTTCAGCATCCATCTCTTCAGGCTTGCAATAACCCCTGACATCGTCAGCTTTCATTTCATCGTGATACCACAGGTCCCTGCCAGCTTGTATGTTGACATTGCCGTCTCCTCTTTTTACCACGATCAGTTTTTCGACTGTCGGGCATTCCTTCAAAGCATTGTCCATATTGCCTTTCAGGGGTATCAATTTGCTTCCCCTTACGCTCTGGTCGCAGGTTATGGCCAATTTAGATCCGGCATCCTGTATCCTGTCCATTAAGGCCTGCGCACTGAATCCACCGAACACTATGCTGTGAATTACGCCGAGCCTGGAACAGGCAAGCATTGAAATGGCAAGCTCCGGGATCATAGGCAGGTAAATTGTAACTCTATCTCCCTTTTTCAGTCCGTGTTTCTTTAGGACATTGGCGAACTTGTTGACTTCCATATAAAGCTGTTGATATGTATAGGTCTTATATTCGCCGCCGTCTGCTTCCCATATCAAAGCAGCTTTGTTCCTTGTCGCAGTGTTAACAAACCTGTCAAGGCAATTGTACGATACATTCAGTTTGCCGCCGCTGAACCACTTTATTTCGGGCTTGCCCTCAAAAGTCCAGTCAAGCACCTTGTCCCATTTCTTGTACCAGGTAAGCTGCTTTTCGGCCATTTCGCCCCAGAACCCCTCGGGGTCATCCACCGACCTTTTGTATAGCTTCTCATACTCTGCCATGCTTTTAATGTGAGCTTTTTTGCTGAATTCAGGTGATGGTGGAAACGTTCTGCTTTCGGTAGACGTTACTTGAATACTGTCCTTCGACATTCCTGCTCCCTCCTAATATCAGTATTATTGCATCCCAAATTGGGCATTCCTATTCGCTCATCATTGCGGAATTATAGCTGCTATAAAATCAGCAAGCTATAAGAGCTATAACTTTAGGTATTATGCCATCTATAAGTCTATAATATTATGACAGTTATAATACCTTTTTATGGATAATAGAGAGCATTATAGCATCTCTCCCGAACTCTGTCAAATCAGAGATGTCAGTAACATCAAGTCAAAGTCAGTTCTGTTTGAAAGGGATAAAATCAACGGCGGAACAAATTGAAATAACAAGAATTACTGTCGTATGAACAAGTTACATGTGCGAGCTGAATTGCCAATATGCACCCAAGGACCTGCCAATAGGCAGGTCCTTAAAGCCTTCCTTTGAGGAGTTTGCCCACTGCTGAAGGATCAGCCAGTGTCGAAGTATCGCCCAGGTTTGCCACATCACCTACGGCAATCTTTCTGAGAATCCTTCTCATTATTTTGCCGCTCCTTGTCTTGGGCAGGCCCAGTGCAAACTGTACTTTGTCGGGGCTCGCTATGGGGCCGATGACCGAGCGCACATGCCCTATGAGTATTTTCTTAAGCTCTTCGGACGGTTGCTGTCCTTCTTTCAATGTCACATACACGTAGATTCCCTCGCCTTTTATCTCATGAGGAAATCCGACTACAGCAGCTTCGGCAACTGCTTCGTGGCTGAGCAAAGCTGATTCCACTTCAGCCGTACCGAGCCTGTGTCCCGAGATATTAATGACATCGTCGATTCTTCCCATAAGCCAGTAATCACCTTCGCCGTCAACGCGTGCGCCGTCACCGGTGAAATATTTCCCCGGGAACCTCGAAAAATAGATTTCCTTGATCCGTTCGTTTTCAGGGTCCCCATAAGTGCCCCTGAGCATGCCCGGCCATGGCTTCAGGATAACCAGACTGCCGCCTTCGTTAGGCCCTGCAGGTGCGCCATTTTCGTTAAGCACAGCCGGTACAACTCCGGGAAATGGCCTGGCAGCGGAACCCGGCTTCAGTGTCATTGCACCCGGCAGCGGCGTTATGAGAATGCCGCCGGTCTCGGTCTGCCACCATGTATCGACAATCGGCAGTTTGCCCTTCCCTATATAAGTGTGATACCACATCCATGCTTCAGGATTTATCGGCTCCCCCACGCTTCCCAACAATCTCAGGGAAGACAGATCGTGTTTTGTGACCCAGCTTTCGCCCTGTCTCATAAGCGCCTTTATCGCTGTAGGCGCGGTATAAAAGATGCTTACCCGGTGCTTGTCGCAAATATCCCAGAATCTGCCGGGATTGGGGTACGTAGGTATCCCCTCGAACATGAGGCTCGTGGCTCCATTGCTCAAAGGACCGTATACAACATAACTGTGCCCGGTGACCCAACCTATATCACCGGTGCAGAAATATATATCGCCATCACGGTAATCGAATACCCATTTGAAAGTGAGGTTGGCAAACAACAGATAACCGCCTACCGTATGGAGCACGCCTTTGGGCTTTCCGGTTGAACCGGAAGTATACAGGATAAATAGCGGATCTTCCGCATCCATCTCTTCAGGCTTGCAATAATTCCCTATATCGGCAGCATTCATTTCATTATGCCACCACAGGTCCCTGCCCGGCTCCATGTCCACGTCATCCGTCCTTTTTACCACTATCACTTTTTCGATGGTGGGGCACTCCAGAAGGGCGATATCACAATTTGCTTTTAGAGGCATATGGCGGCCTCCCCTGACGCCCCTGTCAGAAGTTATCAGGAGCTTGGCTTTGCAGTCCTGTATTCTGTCCCGGAGCGAGTGGGCACTGAAACCGCTGAGTACAACATTGTGAATTGCTCCAATCCTCGCGCACGCAAGCATCGAAATCACAAGTTCGGGGATCATGGGCAGATAAATCGTGACCCTGTCACCCTTATTCACTCCATGTTTCTTGAGGACATTTGCGCATTTGTTGACTTCATAATAAAGTTGCTGATAGGTATATGTTTTATAGCTTCTGCCGTCGTCCGCCTCCCATATCAGCGCAGCCTTGGTCCGGGCCGGGGTATTTACAAACCTGTCGAGACAGTTGACAGACGCATTCAGTTTGCCTCCGCTAAACCACTTTACATCGGGCTTTTCGAAGTTCCACTCCAGCACCTTGTCCCATTTTTTATACCAGGTAAGCTGTTTTTCCGCCATTTCGGCCCAGAACCCTTCCGGGTCGTCCACGGATCTCCTGTAAATAATCTCATATTCCTCAATGCTTTTTATATGAGCATTTTCGCTGATGCCGGGTAACGGCGGGAAGGCCCTTCTTTCAGCCGATAATACTTCAATGCTCTCATTAGACATTCCTGATTCCTCCTTCTCAGCCCTTCCGGGTCTGATCGAGCGACCATTCCATTGGATCGAGCAGCGTGTATCCCATGTTCTCGAGTTTCCTTTTCACCTTTGCGACATTGAGGGTCAACAGGTATGGGAAAACAGCCCGCTTGCCTTTTTCCCAGTGCCTGGCAACAAGAATGCTGCCGAAGGATATTCCCTCTTCGGTAATTGCATCCACGATCTTCTTCATTTGCCCCAATTTCTCCTCCACTACGAGACACAGGAGAGTCCCGGGTTCTTCAATCCCCAGCACATTGATAAACGCACGGACCAGGTCGCGGGTAGAGATAATTCCCTTCAAATTCCCTTCCCGGTCGACAACCGGCAACGCGCCCTTATTACTCTTATGCATCAGCAGCAGCGCATCCTCAAGAGTGTCCATTGGGGAAATGGTGATCACCTTCTTATTCATTACATCCCCAACCTTAAGCACGGAGATTCGTTGTATCTCCTTTGGGTCTTCCCTGCAGGTAGAGAAGACGGAAGGCAGGGCGCTTCGCAAATCACGGTCGGTAATAATCCCGATCACCTTATTATGTTCATCGACCACCGGCAGATGCCTGATATGGTTCTCTTCCATCTTTCCCCTTGCTTCCAGTAAGCCGGCCTCAGGTCCAATTGTAATGACCCTTCGCGTCATCGATTTATCGATAAACATGGTACCCCCTTTCAGGCTTTGCTGCCGAGTAGAATTTCAACATGATTTCTTGCCAGTTCAGACAGGCGGTTCACTGCGTATCCCCCTTCGAGAATAGAGATGACCCGTCCGCCCGAATATTTGTCGGCCATACCGACAATTTTTTCCATAATCCATGAAAAGCACTCTGTCGAAAGCTTTATATCAGACATATCATCGTCAACATGGGCGTCGAAACCTGCGGACACAAGAATCACTTCGGGTTTAAACGCCTCAAACGCCGGGAAGAGGTCTCTTTCAAGCGCCTCTTTGTACTCCGCATCCCCCCAACCCGGCAACATCGGCGTGTTCAGCGTGAAGCCGTAGCCCTCACCCGTTCCCTTCTCAAACTCCCTGCCGGTGCCAGGATAAGCAAATGAAGGATGCTCATGGATGGAATAGTAAAATACGGAAGGATCATCTTCAAAAATATTCTGAGTGCCGTTGCCGTGGTGAACATCAAAATCCACAATCCCCACGCGCTGCAACTTCCATTTACGCCGCAGATACCTGGCGGCAATGGCGACATTATTGAAATAACAAAAACCCATGACCCTGCTCACCTCCGCATGATGTCCCGGCGGCCTGACAGCGCAGAAGGCGTTATCTATCTTTCCCTCCATCATGAGATCGACGGTATGGAGAACTCCCCCCACCGCCAGCATCGCGGTTTCAAAGGTCTCACCGCATATTTGATTATCGGGATGATCAAGCTCGCTCATCCCCCAAAGGCATGCTTCTTCAAAGCGCATTATGAGTTTAATGCTGTGCACAATCTCAATCCACCCCTGGTCGGCGCGGCTGGCCTTTATGAGTCTCACTTTGGAGATGAGGCCCGCCTCTTCAAGCCCTTTGTAGATTGCGAGCAGTCGTGCAGAACACTCCGGATGTTCGGGTCCGGTGTCGTGGAGCAAAAACCGTTCGTCGTACAGAAACCCTGTCCTTCTCATTGCGCTATTGGCCGCCCTGAAATTCTTCACTTTTTAAAAAATACGGGAGGGGGTGGCTCCCCCTCCCGTATACTTTAAACCTTATCCGCTGATTTTTTCTACCCTGTTAAAACCAGGTTGCTAATTCTGCGTCCGAATCGAAGTCTATGGTATTACCGGCTTGCCTTCCTCTCCCTGCACCATTTTTGTGATCAATTCGACAATTTCAGGGTTAGCCAGTGTCATAACGTCGCCGACATCAGTGCCGTTGGAAATGGCGCCGAGCACTCTGCGCATGATCTTTCCTGAGCGGGTTTTCGGCATGTCAGGGACAATCCAGACTTTCCTCGGCCGAGCAATAGCGCCGATTTCCCTCACAATCGCGGCAGAAATCGCCTTCGCGAGCTCGGGCGTTGATTTAATTCCAGGTTTCAAGGCAATGTACAGATCAGGTTCTTTCCCTTTGATTTCATGTTTCACCGGAACAACAGCAGCTTCCGCGACTTCCGGAACAGTGAGTGCTGCAGACTCGATTTCCTTGGTCCCCAGTCTATGCCCGGAAACATTGATAACATCGTCGATTCTGCCCAATATGCGGACATATCCGTCAGCAGCCACAACAGCAGCGTCACCGGTAAGGTACGGCCAATCTCTCCAGTCTTTGCTCTTCGGGTTTTTGCAGTACCGTTCAAAATACGTTTTGACAAACCGGTCGCGGTCTCCCCATATAGTCTGGAACATGCCGGGCCACGGGTTCTGGATGCAGATATTCCCCGCTTTACCCGAGCCTGCCGGGACTATATTTCCATCATTGTCATAAACAATCGGGTGAATACCGGGCATGCCTGGACCTGCGCTGCCTGGCTTCATCGGCTTTATTGCCGGCAGTGTGCTGCACAGGAAGCCTCCGTTCTCGGTCTGCCACCATGTATCGACAATGATGGCTTCGCCCTTACCGACTTCCTTGTAATACCATTTCCAGACTTCGGGTTCGATCGGTTCTCCAACCGTTGTCATATGCTTGAAATGATAAGTGTACTTTTTCGGCTCATCAGGCCCGACCTTTCTCAGCGCCCTGATTGCAGTAGGTGCGGTATGGAAGATATTGACATCCAGGTTCTGTGCGATTCTCCAGCATCTGCCGGCATCCGGGTAAGTAGGAACGCCCTCAAAAATAACACTCGACGCAGCAAGAGCAAGAGGCCCGTAAACAATATATGAATGGCCTGTAATCCATCCTATGTCGGCCATGCACCAATAAACATCCGTCGGATGGATGTCCTGCACATACTTCGAAGTGCCGGTCACATAAGCGAGATATCCGCCGGTGCTGTGCTGGCATCCCTTGGGCTTTCCGGTTGTGCCGCTGGTATACATCAGGAATAGCGGTGCTTCAGCAGGCATCTGCACAGGATCGATTCTTGCGCCGTAATGTTTCTTCAACATATCGTTGATAATGAGGTCGCGGCCCTCGACCAAAGGAGTCTTTGCGGAATATTTGCCTGGATAGCGCTGCCATATCAGGACTTTTTTGACCTTCTTGCCGTCTTTTGCCGCATCTTCACAAGCGATATCGGCTTTTTCCTTATGGTCCTGGAGCTGACCGCTCCTGTAATACGAGTCCATCGTTATAAGGTAATCGCTGCCTGAGTCTACGATCCTGTCAGCGCATGCCCTTCCGCTGAACCCGCCAAACACCTGGGAGTGGATGATGCCGAGCCGCGCGCACGCAAGCATAGTGACAGGGAGTTCTCCAACCATCGGCAGATGGAGTGTGACCCTGTCTCCTGCCTTCAGGCCGAGGTCGTTCTTGAGAATCGACGCAAACTCGTTCACCCTGACATATAGTTCCTGGTAGGTAATATGCTCTACTTTCTCATCCTCGGGTTCGGGGACGAAATGGATTGCAGTTTTGTTCTTGTACAGCGGCAGATGCCTGTCAATGCAGTTATAGCTTGCATTGATGAGTCCGCCCTTGAAAAACTTGTAGCAGGGAGCATCGCTCGTGTCGAGGATTGTGTCCCAATATTTGTACCAGGTCAGCATATCTGCATACTCTTTCCAATAATCAGGGCATTTGTCCAGTGCCATCCGGTCATAAATCGTCTCATCCGTCATGTTTGCCTGGGCAATGAATTTCGCTGAAGGGTAAACTAACCCCTCTTCTCCCCAATGCACCGCAATTTCAGCTTCCGACGTTTCGATACTTTCACCCTTTTCTTTTTCGCTCATACACCTCTTCCTCCTTTTATTTTAAAGTTGGTACGGAAAATGTGCGAATAAATGGAAATCTCTGTCAGCGCCGTAGTTTAAAAAATCACTTCTCTTTTGTCAATAAAAAAATATTATCAACCCAATCACTTTAATTTATTACGTATTATACTAACTACTTATCAGTTTGTCTCTATTTTATTTTATCAACATCGGAAAAAACCTGTAAAACAATAACTTATCCGTTCAGAAAGACGATGGCACAAAAAAAGGACTTGCCCCGGATAAAGATTCATAAACGGGGTAAGTCCTTAAAAAACAAGAAAACAGCGTTCTTACTGGAGTGGCCTAATGCAGGCCTTTTTCATTCCTCAATCACCCTTCCGATGCTTACGATCCGGTCTTCTTCTTCAATGTCCATAAGTTTGACTCCCTGGGTATTTCTTCCGAGCACCGAAATATTGCGGGCAACCATCCTTATCAATTTTCCGGCATTGGTTATGAGGACCACTTCGTCTTCATCTCTTACCTGGAGAAGACCGACGGCATTTCCGCCTCTCTCCACCACTTTAATGGAAATAACTCCTTTGCCGCCGCGGCCATGAACCGGATATTCCCCGATTTCGGTCCTCTTGCCCAGACCTTTTTCCGTCACGGTAAGAAGACCCATTTTTTCCTCGACCACGTTGGCGGAAACAACTTCGTCGTCCTTGCCGAGACGAATGCCGATTACACCTCTTGCAGTCCGTCCGACTGCCCTGGCATCGTCCTCCCTGAAGCGGGCAGCAAGCCCGCGCCTGGTGCCGATAATGATGTCGTTGTTTCCCGCGGTCTTTTTAACAGCAATGAGCTCGTCGCCCTCGTCGAGCGTCACCGCTATTATTCCTTTTGCCCGGGGATTACTGTATTCGCTGAGCTTTGTCTTTTTCACAATGCCCGCCTTGGTGAACATCATCAGATAACCCTCGTTGAAGTCTTTGACATTCAGGGCAGTGGTGATCCGTTCTCCCTCTGAAAGCGAGAGAACGTTTACGAGCGCCTTGCCTTTTGCGGCGCGTCCGGCCTCGGGTATCTGGTATATCTTCAGCCAGTAAAGCCTGCCTTTATTGCTGAAAAAGAGCATGTAGTCGTGAGTAGATCCTATAAAAAGCTGTTCGACGAAATCCTCTTCCCTGGTCTCCATGCCGGTAAGGCCCTTGCCTCCGCGGCGCTGGCTTCTGTATATCGACAGAGGGTTCCGTTTAATGTACCCGTTATGGGAAACAGTTATCACCATTTCCTCCTCGGTGATAAGGTCCTCAATAGTAAGGTCCGCTGTTTCAGGGACAATCTCAGTCCTTCTCTCGTCAGCGTATTTGCTTTTGACCTCTGCAAGCTCGTCCCTGATGATTTTCGACACCAGGGCATCGCTCCCGAGTATTGCCTTTAATCTGTCTATCTCTTTTAAAGTCTCCTCGTAATCGTTTATGATCTTGTCGCGCTCAAGGCCGGTCAACCGCTGCAGGCGCATATCCAGGATCGCCTGGGCCTGAATCTGCGTCAGAGGATAATTGGTCATCAAGCCCGTTTTTGCTTCTTCCGGTGTTTTTGATCTCCTGATAAGACTGATGATTTCATCGAGATTGTCAAGCGCTATCTTGAGTCCTTCCAGTATATGGGCCTTTTCTTCGGCCTTGCGCAATTCGAAGCGCGTCCTGCGGAGAACAACGGTCCTGCGGTGCTGCAGAAATTTTTCGAGCATTTCCTTGAGCGTCAGCACAAGGGGCTTCCCTTCCACGATGGCAAGCATAATGACGCCGAATGTGGATTCCATTGCCGTGTGTTTGTACAAATTATTGAGTATTACCTGGGCCATCTCTCCGCGCTTTATTTCCAGCACCACCCGTATGCCGTCCCTGTCGGATTCGTCCCTTATATCTGAAATGCCCTCAATACGCTTCTCGCGGACCAGTTCAGCTATCTTTTCGATGAGGCGTGCCTTATTGACCTGGTAGGGAAGTTCAGTAACAATGATGCTTTCATTGCCGCGGGCCTCCCTTTCAATCAATATCTTCGCGCGCACCTTGATCAACCCCTTGCCGCTGTTATAGGCGCTGACAATTCCTTCTGTTCCGTGAATAATCGCGCCGGTCGGGAAATCGGGTCCTTTAATAACAGTCATCAGATCGTTGATCGTGACCTGGGAGTTATCAAGCAGCATGATCAGTCCATCAGCAACTTCACCGAGATTATGCGGCGGGATATTGGTCGCCATGCCGACCGCGATACCTGCCGAGCCATTGACAAGGAGATTGGGGACCCTTGTAGGCAGCACTGCAGGCTCTTCAGTGGTCTCATCAAAATTGGGGGTAAAATCGACCGTTTCCTTATCTATATCGGCAAGCAGCTCTTCAGCTATCTTTGCCAGGCGGGCTTCGGTATACCGGTATGCCGCCGCAGGGTCGCCGTCAATGGAGCCGAAATTGCCCTGCCCGTCGACAAGCATATACCGCATATTGAAGTCCTGCGCCAGCCGCACCATTGCATCATAAACAGCAGAGTCGCCATGGGGGTGGTATTTTTTCAGGACTTCGCCGACAACACCGGCGCACTTCGAGTATTTCTTGTTGGGCAGTAGCCCTTCCCTGAACATGGCATAGAGGATTCTCCTCTGGACCGGCTTGAGCCCGTCCCTTACTTCAGGCAGTGCCCTCCCGATGATTACGCTCATCGCGTAATCCAGGTAACTGACTTTCATCTCTTCTTCTATACTGATCGATACCTTGGACTGCAACATTCAATTCCTCTCTTTATCAATGAAATGACCTGTTATTATAACATATTGATAGTTTGAGAAAAACCCTTTCCCCCTGGCAGGTAATATGCTGTTTCACCGACAGTTTTAATTTGCCTGTATCGCTATCGTGCTTTTAGTTCATGGCGGGCTGCTTCTATTTAAAGATCAACTCAGGTTTTTTCATAAATACTTTCGTATCAGGCGCGACCGACGTTGTGACCCATACGTTGCCTCCGATTACCGAACGCGCGCCAATCACTGTATCGCCGCCTAATATGGTCACACCGGAATAAACGATCACGTCATCCTCAAGCGTCGGATGTCGTTTTTCATGTCGCAGCTGTTCCACTTCATCTTTTGAAAGAGACAGGGCCCCAAGCGTGACTCCCTGATAGATGCGGACGCGGTTTCCGATTACTGTTGTTTCGCCGATAACCACGCCTGTCCCGTGATCGATGAAAAAACTCTCCCCAATACTGGCGCCTGGGTGAATGTCGATGCCGGTTACGCCGTGAGCATATTCAGACATTATACGCGGGATCAGCGGCACATTCTGCTTATAAAGCTGGTGTGCCACCCGATGCACGGTAACTGCAAAAAGACCGGGATAACTGAATATTACTTCATCATGGCTCTTCGCTGCCGGATCACCCTCATAGGCGGCGCGTACATCTTTGGCGAGCATGATTCTTATATGCGGAAGCTCTTTCATAAAATTTATAGCGATCTCCTCGCCCCGCTCCTCGCATTCAACACACTCAAGGTTGCGACGACGGCATTCATGACGTATTGCAAAGGTGACCTGTTTGGACAACATTTCAAAGAACGATGTCACTTCCTGTCCGTAATAGTAAATCAGATTAACTTTATCTATTCGTGTACGGGAGAAGTAACCGGGATACAGTATCCGACACGCCAGATGCGTGATCTCTATGACAGATTCTTTCGATGGCAGGGGTTCGAGGTCCACGTGATTAAAACAATTTTGTGCATTGCAGGACAGTACAAGACTATCCACGACTGCGGGAATTTGGTCCCGGTACTCCCTATGCTTTTTTATATTGATATTACACTGTTCGGAATCACGCTTGTTCATTCACCGGTCCCTCGTAAAATGCCTGTTGCGCCTGAGGATCATTTCAAACGGGATGTATCTTTTTAACTTAATTCTATCGTATTTAATTCCGCTTCACAACACTAAAAAACAGGGGCCCACTCTTCAAGAATTTGTCTGCACAGGATATAAGTTATAATTAACGTAATTATGGCACTTATCACAGCTAGAGGACTGACAAAGGATTACGACGGGCTGAAAGCCGTCGACTCCATCGATTTCGAAATTGAACAGGGTGAGTGCTTCGGGTTTCTCGGTCCGAATGGGGCCGGCAAAACAACTGTCATGCGTATTATTTATTGCTTTATGCCTCCGACAGCCGGCGATGTCAGGGTATTCGGCATGTCTGTATATGAAAAGCCGAGCGAGATAAAGACACGCATCGGCGTAATGCCGCAGGACGTCAACCTGGACCCTGATCTTTCCGTGCTTGAGAATTTGGTAGTCTATGCACGATATTTCGATATACCTAAAAAAATTTCTCTTCCACTCGCATGGGAACTTCTGGATTTTGTTGAACTGAGGGAAAAGGCAAACGCCAAAATAGAGAATCTTTCGGGTGGCATGAAACACCGCCTTCTCCTTGCGCGCTCATTGATCAATAATCCTGATCTGCTGGTGCTGGATGAGCCGACCACCGGGCTTGATCCGCACAGCAGGCATGATGTATGGGAGAAGCTTGAGGACCTCAAAATGAAAGGGACAACCCTGCTCCTCACAACCCACTATATGGAAGAGGCGGAAAAACTCTGTGACAGGGTCGCTATCATGGATTCAGGAAAAATCCTGACTATTGATTCACCGTCCAATTTGATTGGCATGCATGGCGGGAACCTCGAAAGCGTCTATTTAAATCTCACAGGGAGGCGTCTTGCCGAATAGGCCGAAAATAAAACGGGCTTTCAGAGTTTGGCAGCGGCATCTTACGGTCTATACAAAACTTTATAAATCGAGCTTTGCACTTAATTTTGTAGAACCTGTCCTTTACCTTGCTGCATTGGGCCTCGGACTGGGGCCTTTGTTAATAAAATCCACGGTATGCCATATATCAACTTTATCGCCCCCGGAATCATAGCATCATCATCCATGTTTGCCTCCGTTTACGAGTGCACTTACGGTACGTATGTCAGGATGACGTTTCAAAAAACCTTTGATGCCATACTTGCCACCCCGCTCACGATTAACGACCTTGTTGCAGGCGAACTGCTGTGGGGGGCGACAAAAAGCATTGTATTCGGGACCGTAATAATCCTTGTGATCTCACTTTTCGGTCTGGTGGCTTCTCCCCTTATACTGGGTGTAATTCCGATGTTGTTTATCAGTGGACTTATTTTTTCGGAAATATCGCTGATTTTTGTGGCAAGAGTGCCTGGTATAGATTCCTTCAACTATTTTTATACCCTCTTTATGACGCCTATGTTTCTATTTTCAGGCATTTTTTTCCCCATAGATAGCCTGCCTCCACTGGTTGCCAAAATAGCATTCCTGACCCCGCTTTATCACCTTGTCAACATATGCAGGGCTTTTGCGCTGGGAGAGTTCACTGTCGTTGCAGCAGATATTGTCTGGCTATTCGCGGTTGCAGCGCTGCTTGCGGTTTATCCCTTCAGGTTTATGCGCAAACGCATAATAAAATAAACACCTGACGTTGCCTGTTTTAGCGGGAATCCCTGTCGCCACCGCCATCCCTGATCTTTCTTTCAACGTCATAGAGGAGGTGCATTTTCACAAAGACTTTGCTGTCCTTTTTCCAGTAATCAATGTAAAGGACATCGTAATAGCCGTAGGCGAATGGCTGATAAAGAGGCCGCAGCTCGTAACCGAGCATAGAGCCTGTTTTGCTGTCTATGATCCTGGCCAACTGCGGACGGGAAAAGTAAGGATTGACACTGATGAACCGGTATGCCCTGGCAAGGGCCTCTTTTGCCGGCACCTGCTTTATGATCTTGTAATCGAATTCCGGGGCATAGGGCACGATCGCATAGGGGGAGTCATCTTTGTTGAGAATGGCGACATACTCAGAGATCTATTCGCGTCTTTGCCACCGCCGTATAGAATGAGAGAATAAGTTCCGGTAACTTCTCTATCAGCGGCATCCTCGGTCCGCACTTCCTGATAAGTGCGCGCAACTGCTGACTGCCACGCCGACAAGCAATAACAGCACTGCGAGCAATATATGCTTTTGCATCGTTCCCTTGTTCTTTTGAGTACCGAATATCATTGATTTCATTGTCGCACTCCTTATTCGCACGACACTTTGTGTATACCGGACCGTTAAATTTACCCATTTAAGTGACCCGCCAGGCTTAATGGGGACTAATCCTGTCTTTATTCTTTACCATTTAAGTCGAAAAAAACAAACGGAAAGTTACAACTCACCACACTCATCACCCTGGCCGAGGCAGCCGGCATAAGCAGATGCTTCAACTCCGGCCCTTGTATTAAATTCCGCTCATATTTAAAATACTTCTCACAAGACTCCACTGGGTAATTAATTGCATCCAACAGATATAACAGCTGAGAGCAATACCGGTAAAGGGCGCTGGTATGTGCCTGCCCTTTTTGCACTGACTCTTTTTGTCAGCGCTGGCCTCCTATTTGTTGTCGAGCCAATGATCGCAAAAATGATACTTCCGCTGCTCGGCGGCACTCCGGCAGTATGGAACACCTGCATGATGTTTTTTCAGGCGCTGCTTCTGGCCGGGTATCTTTATGCGCATCTTTCCGGAAGCCGCTTGCGTTTCACGCGTCAGGTCCTGCTGCATGGCGCCGTACTATTGTCTGCCTGCCTCTTCCTGCCCGTTGCTGTATCACGACATCTTGTACACTCCGGGGAAGCGAATCCGGCAGGGGTGGTGCTTGTTCTTTTATTAGCGTCTGTGGGCATGCCCTTTTTCGTGCTTTCCGGCAGCGCTCCGCTCCTGCAGAAATGGTTTGTCCGCACCGGACATCCCTCGGCCAAAGACCCTTACTTCCTCTACAGCGCCAGCAATGTCGGCAGCATGATGGCGCTGATAAGTTATCCTTCGCTTATAGAACCCCGGCTCCCTCTGAAAGAACAAAGTCTTTTGTGGGCGGCTGGATACGGCTTGCTTCTGGTGCTCACTTTTGCCTGTGCCTTGCTTGCATGGCGCGCTAAGAAATTCTCCGCGGAGCCTGTTAACATCTCCGACCGGGCAGCAACCGCTTCCGACTATATTAAGATGACGCCTGCACCCGCCACTTTTCAACGGCTCCGGTGGATTGCTCTTTCCTTTGTTCCTTCAAGTCTCATGCTTGGGGTGACCACTTTTCTCAGCACTGATATCGCTGCCATACCGCTATTCTGGGTGATTCCTCTCACGCTTTACCTCCTTTCCTTCATCCTCGTCTTTGCAAATTTGCCCGTGGTCATTCACCGGACCATGCTGCGTCTGACCCCCGCCGTGCTGATAGCCATACTGTTTATCAATATCCCAATGACCAAGCCTGCAATATGGATAATATTCCTTGTCAATCTCTCTGTTTTTTTTATCATAGCAATGGCTTGCCACGGCGAGCTTGCCAGGAGCAGGCCGTCTGCCCATCATCTTACCGAGTTCTATTTATGCATGTCTGCCGGCGGCGTTGCCGGGGGTATTTTTAATGCACTTCTCGCCCCTCTGGTGTTCACCTCTATAGCGGAATATCCGATCGCTTTCGTGCTCGCTGCCTTTCTTGTTCCTTTCTCGGTCAATAATGCGCAGGCGCTCCGGAGCAGGAGGTCAAACCTGGTAATTAATCTGCTTCTGGATATCCTGCTGCCGGCGCTCTTAGGCATTCTGGCGTTCTGGCTTATTGCGGAATGGCCTCTATGGAACGTTGGAATACCTTTCCTCGCCGGGCTGTCGGAAAATGCCCAGGAAAAACTGAAGGTGGCGCTCACCTATTCTATACCTGCGGCGCTCTGCTTCGGACTTGCTTTTATGAAAAGGCCATGGCGGTTCGGCCTGGGAGTTGCTGCATTGGCCCTGGCGATTATGATCAACAATGACTGGAAAGAGGATATTGTTCTCAAGGAGCGGAGCTTTTTCGGCGTTATCAAAGTATCAAACGATGCCGAGCATGAGTATCGGGTGCTTGTGCATGGTACTACGCAGCACGGCAAACAGAGCCTCGATCCGCGTCGCGCAGGAGAGCCGCTTACCTATTACCATCGCAGAGGTCCCATAGGCCAGGTTTTCAGGACCTTCAGCGGAAAAGCACGCAAAACGAATGTGGCGTTAATCGGACTCGGGACCGGCACGCTCGCAACTTACGGAGAGCCTGGCCAGCACTTTACATTTTACGAGATAGATCCGGCAATAAAGCGCATCGCAACCGACCCGGCACTTTTTACATATTTGAAGGGCTGCCGTGCGGACTGGGAAGTTATCGTTGGGGATGCCCGGCTGAAACTCGAAGAAGCAACAGACGGCAGATACGGACTTATGATTATCGATGCCTTCAGTTCCGATGCTATACCGGTGCACCTTCTTACTCGCGAGGCCCTGCATCTCTACCTTTCAAAGCTGGAGTGCACCGGGGTCCTTGCGATACATATTTCCAACAAATACCTTGATCTCGAACCGGTCCTCGAACGTTTGGCCGGAGATGCGCATATTGAAGCGCTCTCGCAAAACGACGACAGGGAATCTACAAAAACCAAATACCGTTCACACTGGGTGATTCTTGCGCGGAAAAAGGCCTATCTGGGCACCCTTGCACGCGACCCGCGCTGGGAAAAGTTGCGGAGTGCCGGGAATGGGCCTGTATGGACAGATGACTTTTCCAATCTGCTAAGCATATTCAAATGGAAATAAAGCTATAGCCAGTTTTCTATTTGTTGTAAGCCTCGTACACCTTGCCAACCATCTCAGCTGACGGCTTCAGTGTCTTGTCCCCTTCTTCCTGCCACTTTGCAGGGCAGGCTTCGTCTCCATATTGGGAAAGGTGGACATTTGCTTTGAGTTTCCTTAAAAGCTCGACCATGTTTCTTCCCATATTGTAGAAGTTGACTTCGGAATTCAGCAGGATGCCGTCAGGGTTTATAATGAAGGTGCCCCTCAGGTCAAGTCCGGTCTCCTCGTTATATACTCCGAACATTCTTGATACGGTCCCGGTACGGTCGGCCCCCATGGGATATTTGGCGTCCTTTAACATGGTCTCATCTCGCTGCCATGCAAGATGGACAAATTTGGTATCCGTGCTAACCGTTATAACTTCAGCCCCATTATCTTTAAATTGATCATACAATTCCGCCAACGATGCGAATTCAGTCGCACATACAAAGGTAAAATCCGCCGGATAAAAAACGAGAATAGTCCATTTTTTGTCAGCCTTTAAATTTGTGAGGCTTATTTCACCAAAATCACCTTTTGTCGGTTCATAAGTTTCGAGTTTGAAATCCGGAACTGCCTGTCCCACCTTTAATCCGCAACATATTTCACTCATAGATACCTCCCCAATAAAAATATTAAACGCTGCATGTTGAATTAATGAAAAATTTCTATAACAAAAGCATATTATATTTCGACTTGCTCTGCAACTATTTCAAAAAAGACAGGCCAGGGGCAAAAGGCTAAGGGCGAAAGGGGAAGAAATACCAAAAAAAATAATCTTACCTTTTGCCTTTAGCCCGTCGCCTTTTGCCTGTCTTTACATGCAGGACAGATGCCGTAAAACTCAACATGATTACCGATGATCTCAAAATCGCCCCGTTCAAAGGGGGATACCGGTAAGCTGTAATCTGTTTTTATATCAATTATTCGTTTACATTCGATACATATAAGATGGTGGTGTGGCGTCGTATTCGGATCAAAACGTTTTTTTGTCGGATCAATAGTCAACTCCCGCACTCCGCCCTTCTTCCGAATTGCTTCGAGGGTATTATAAACAGTTGCAAAGGACATGGTTGGATATTTCTTTGAAACTGCCTTGTAAATATCCTCTGCAGAGGGATGATCAGTATTGTCCTTGAGATAATCAAGTATCGCAATCCGCTGGGGTGTGAGTTTGAATCCGAATTCCCTGTATTCGTCCATAAGAACTCCGTTTATTACTAAGTATAAGTTATCACATTAGAACAGTTTTTGTCAATAGAGCACAAATGTCCGGTATTTTAACTCTATTACGGTTCAAGAGCCTGATTATTCAGGCATGACGGTCATTGAAATACAGGGGAAATATCCAGGGGAAAGAGAATCTCCTTCCCCTGGACGAGATAATCAGGCATACTTATTAATCGTCCGCTTTACAGTCGACTTGCTTTCCTGAGGCTGAACCGGGGCAGCTTTTTTTATTGCCTTGTCATCCGCAGCTCCATGATTCTCAACTTTACTTTGAGGAGCAACTGCCGGATGATTCACTTTGTTATTGGCATTTTCATTAGCCTGTTTCGATTGCACGTGTGATACTGCCGTTGCAGCGCTAGATACCGGATTGATCGCCATTTTCTTCTCCTTTCACGCAGACATGCTTCTATCATCATTCATAATTAAAAATCATTACCAAACAGTTACTTCTGTCAAATAATGACTGCCTTTTGCCAGGGCGCAAAAACACTTATATCTAAGTTATCGGCAAATTCACAAAAAACTTGAGAGCTGAAATATACCGGCTTTGCCCGGTAATAGTCAACTCCAACTACCTTGCATGATTGGTGTTTTATCTTGTATTCTTCTTTTTATGATCGGTGTAATACTTTTAAACATGGGCGGTCCCGATTCTCTGGATGCGGTTGAGCCCTTCCTCTATAATCTTTTTTCTGACAGGGACATAATCAGGCTCGGGCCTTCATTTCTTCAAAAACCGATGGCATCTCTTATAATCAGGGCAAGACTTAAGAAGGCACTGAGCATCTACCGTCTGATCGGAGGCAGGTCTCCGCTCCGGGACATTACTGCTGCACAGGCAAAGGCACTTGAGGAACGACTCAATCATTCCACCGGCATTCAGAAAAAATTCAAAGCATATGTCGGCATGCGTTACTGGCATCCTTTTACCCAGGAAAGCCTGGAGCAAATCCAAAGAGACGGCATTAACAGGATTGTTGCGCTGAGTTTATATCCTCACTTCTCTGCTGCTACGACAGGTTCTTCAATCAGAGATTTCAAGAACGCCGCTGTTAATTATTCATTTGAATATACCTGTGTGACCTCGTGGTTTAATCATCCACTTTATATAGAAGCACTCGCAGCCCGGATTGAGGAGCGGGTTAAGGGTTTTGCCCATAGACCAGCGGTATTGTTCAGCGCCCACAGCCTGCCTCAGAAACTGGTTGATGCCGGAGACCCTTACGTAAAAGAGATTCGCGGCACCATTGATGCGCTTACCAAAAAACTGGATTTTAGTTGGTTCCTTTCCTATCAAAGCAAGACCGGCCCAATTAAATGGGTTGGACCCTCAACAAAACAAATGCTGCATGAACTGGCGGGCAAAGGAATAAAAAACCTGCTCGTAGTGCCCATCAGTTTTGTGTCCGACCATATTGAAACACTCTATGAAATAGATATACTATACAAAGAGATGGCAAGAAATCTTGGAATGACTCTTGAGCGCACTGAATCTCTTAACACATCTCCAATATTAATAGAGGCTCTTTCAGACATTGTGCTCAATGAAGCCAGGGGCTCCGGATGGATTTAGAGAAGAACAGGAAATACGACGTAATCATAGTTGGAGCGGGCATCAGCGGATTGAGCTTTGCCCATTACTGCGGCAAGGAAGGGTTGAGCACGCTGATAATCGAAAAAGACCGGCGGGTCGGCGGGACGCTGCACTCTCAACGCTTTGAAGCCCTTGACGGGTTCTGGATCGAACTGGGTGCCCACACTTGTTATAACTCCTATAGGAACTTCTTGTCGATAATAGAAAATTGCAGCATTCTTGATCAATTGGTCCCGCGAGAAAAAGTGCCGTTCAGAATGCTTGTCAACAGCGGGATAAAATCCATTCCCTCACAGCTTGATTTTCTGGAACTGCTCCTCGCGATGCCCCATTTAATTACCTCGAAACAGGAAGGCCAAACCGTTGAAGCGTATTATTCAAAAATCACCGGCTTATCGAATTTCAGGCGGGTTATCGGTCCTGCCATAAATGCCGTACTGTCACAAACAGCCAATGACTTTCCGGCAGAACTTGTATTTAAGAAGAGGCGCCGCAGAAAGGATATACTAAAGAAATTCACCTTATCACGTGGCTTGCAGACAATTGCGGAGGCTGTAGCATCACAAGCGACTATGCAACTTATAACGGGAAAGAAGGTGCTTGCAGTAACTACGCGCGCCGGAATTTTCGAGATAGTTGCAGGTGATGAACTTTACGAAACTGATAGTCTTGTGCTTGCCACCCCCCCATCTGTTGCTGCACAACTCCTCCGGGAATCCTTCCCCGCATTATCGGAGAAATTAGCGCGTATCGAATGTGTAACTGTCGAATCAATGGGTGCGGCGATTAATAAACAAATTGTCCCGATTTCCCCTGTTGCAGGGCTTATCCCTTCCTCTGACAGTTTCCACTCCGTTGTCACCAGGGACACCGTATGCCATCAGCAGTACAGAGGGTTTACGTTTCACTTCAAGCCGGGTCTTCTGAGCCGGGAAGCCAAGCTGGACCGTATCGCCGAAGTGCTTGGAGTGGACCGCGGACAGCTCGTCCACGTTGTGGAGAAAGAAAATACAGTGCCGTCCCTTAAAGCCGGCCATAGTGACTTGGTAAGTGAAATGGACCACTTGATCTCAGGCAGCCGTCTCTTTGTTACAGGTAATTACTTTGGAGGCATGGCAATAGAAGATTGCGTCACAAGATCTCTCGATGAATTTCAACGGCTTAGGATTGCGAATAAATGACTTGATTCAGGAAACCTTAGCCTCTCACGGAGGCTAACAGTTTCTTCAGAGGCTGCTGGCCACGATTCTTTTGCTATCCTCTGCCACAAGATGTCCGTCCACTCTTATCGTATGGTCCGTCAGATGATTTTCCATTTGTTTTTTTGCAGCATGACAAACTTTCTTCAGGACACTAAATTGTTTGCCATAATAAAGCCAGGGGAACAAGTCATTGATATCAGCTGTTTTAAACGGCTGAAGGGCCTGCTGGCTGACCCCCGAATTCTTAAGAAGAATAAACGTATCACCGGCAGAAGGACGCGTTGATTTCCACACATAGACCTTTAAAATATTTTCCCATCCGAGGACTATATGAATCCGTGCAGGGCTGTATTCAGGAGAAGAGTTAAACGCCTCCACCACACCCAGGATCGTATCAAAAATCGCGTCAGCCCCCCCGATTACGTATGCTTCATCACTGAAACGAAAAAGCTCTTTGTGCGCACCACGAGAGAGTTCGCTGTCGCAAATGACGAGTTCACGGCTGCCCTTAAGGTTTCCAATAGCACACGATAACGGCATAACGAATTGTAACATACTTGTAACATTCGCAAACACCCGGGACTAGACAGACTTCATAAAAAACATACTAATAGACCTCGATGATTTATGGTAAACTTCAATATCGTAATGATATCGGGGAGCAAATGAACTTGCTGAAAATATTGTACATTATCGGTTTATTCTTCTTGGCAGGCTGTTCAACCCTTCAAAACAGCGGACAGCAGGCTCCAGCCGTGTCAATGCAGAATTACAGTACGATTGCGGTAGCAAAATTCGTCTCTCCTGTTCCCTCAATCGGCGACAGGGTAGCTGCAAGGTTGGCTATAAGGTTAACCGCGGACGGATACACAGTAGAAACTCTTGAAAACCTAAAAAAACTGTCAGGCATAGATATTTTGACTTCTGCCGAACTGACACCGGCTGACAAGGCTGTGCTGGAGGCAAACGGTGTCAAGGCAGTAGTTTACGGGACTATTGACCGTTACGAATGCAAGACTTTAAAAGAATGGAGCTGGACCGGATTTGCCCCTGAGAAAACAGAGACTCAATTGTGCCATGCTTCACTCTCAGTAAAAATAGTTGATGCCGCTACAGGCGATACGGTTTGGCAGACTCACGGGGACTATTCAAAGAAGGATACGGACATTACCGCGCGTATGGTACTGGAAAGGGTGCTTACTCAGATAGAGGATGAAATCCCCAAAGCAACTAAATGACGGAGAGTTACTTATCGATTATTCCGCCGAAGACCCCCTGGACCTCTTTCAAGAGCTCTCCGTGTATGATCTTATTACCGGCTACAATATTTCCTGTAATCAAATAATCACTGCCTCCACTAAAATCGGTAATTATTCCTCCGGCTTCCTCGATAATGAGGCTTCCGGCAGCAATGTCCCAGGGACTCAGTCCTATTTCAAAGAACCCCTCGCATCTGCCTGCCGCAAGATATGCAAGGTCGAGGGCTGCAGCCCCTGCCCTGCGCAAGTCGCTCACTTTATACAGGACGTTTTGGAATACTTTGAGATACGGGTCGAGCAATTCCTTTTTCCTGAAGGGAAAGCCTGTTGTAATAAGACTGTCAGGCAGTGCTGCAATCGAAGATACTGTTATTGGCTGTCCGTTGAGAAAAGCGCCTTTGTTCTTTTCCGCCAGGAAAAGGTCTTCCCGCAACGGATCGAAAATAACACCGGCTATTATTCCGCCCTTGTATTCCAGGGCGATTGATACACAAAAGACAGGATACTGGTGAATAAAATTAGTAGTGCCGTCAAGAGGATCTATTATCCAGCGATACCCTTCGGGCCAGGTCTCCTTTACAGACTCCTCTGCAAGGATATGATGATCAGGATACCGCTCCCGGATTATCCTGATAATACAGGCCTCAGACTCTTTGTCAACCCTCGTTACAAAATCTGACGCACTCTTGAGACTGATATCGGCACTCGAGAGCCTGCCCAGGTTTTCAACAATGATCCTGCCTGCAGATCGTGCCGCAAATATGGCGGTCTCCAAAAAACTTTCTCTCATTCTTATTTCCTCCTGAGCAATGTCAGAGATTCCATATGATAAGTCTGGGGGAAAAAATCGATCATTCGAATGGAATCAGTCTCATACTGAACAGACATCTTTTTCAAATCCCTGGCGAGCGTTGCCGGATTACATGATATATAGACAATTTTTTCCGGTGATGCTGCGAGAATATTTTCAACTGTTCTGCCTGTAAGACCTGGCCTTGGGGGATCGACAATGAGCGTATCAATGTCATTCTTCATTATCGCTGAATCCATGGAGGCATTAATGAAGGTACAGTTTTCAATGCCGTTGATATTTGCATTTCTCCTGCCGTCCCTGGCCGCATCTGCGTTCTCCTCCACTGCAATCACCTTATCGGCATATGCAGCAAAAGGCAGAGAGAAATTTCCGGCCCCGGAGCAAAGGTCCATGATCATTTGTCCTTCCAAAGGCTGTAGCGCACTCTTGAGGAACTTGACGACTGCCTGATTGAGTGACCAATGGCTCTGGAAAAAACTCATCGGCGACACAGTGTATCTCAGTCCTTCGAGATCGAGCGTAATATATTGTGCCCCCAGCTTCACAGTTTTCTTTTCCGGCACCTGAATTACTACCCCTGAAAAACCGCTGTCCAGAAAATCCCGTGAGAGTTTATTTATATCAATGCCGGCGGAATGGGATGTCTTCAGTAAAGCGACAGCCCCGTTTCCAAACGAAATATGCAGCTCTCCTGCAGCGATATTCCGAAGAAATGCTCTTGCTTTTGCAAGGTATAGATTGACCTCATCCGACATAAGCGGACAGGCATCAATATCCACAATTTCGCGTGATTTCTCTCTGTAAAAGCCGATCCTGCCGCGTGCTATTTTAAATTGTCCCCTCAGACGGTATTTCCACGGGCTGGTACTGACCATTGATGGCGCCAGTTCCACCTCGGCCCTTGCTATGCGTTTGATGCAGTCGGTGAGAATTTCTTCCTTTAAGCGCACCTGCCGCTTGTAAGTAATGAACTGGAGCTGGCATCCGCCGCATATACCGAAATAACCGCACTCCGGCTCGCATCTGTCGGCAGAAGGAGTGAGTATTGAAATCGCATTGCCCAGGCTATAATCTTTTTTCTCCTCTTCCAGCCTGACTTCAGCCATTTCTCCGGGTATCACTCCCTTTATCATCACAATCTTTCCGTTCAATTTGCCGATGGACCGGCCTCCATAAGCGGGAGCGTAAGCTTTGATCGTCACTGAAGGCATACATTCAATTCTAACATAGAGAACTCCCGGGCCGGAAATTCATCTAAAGCATTGCATATGCTTACGATAAAAGGCATAATTTATTTATACTCCATTTAGATGCGACATCATTATGTGCTGGGCCTTAAATAACTTGACAAGTATCGACTAAGGAGTTATTATAGGAAATATGAGAGGTTAACGAATGGCGGCATCGGTGAAAGACTACTACAAGACACTCGGCATCAACAAAGACGCTTCTCAGGATGATATAAAGAAGGCTTTCAGGAAGCTCGCCAGAAAATACCATCCTGACCTGAACCCCGGAGACAAATCCTCTGAGGAGAAGTTTAAGGAAATCAACGAGGCCTATGCTGTGCTGAGCGATGCGGAGAAACGCACCCAGTATGATACTGGCGGGACTACGTTCGAACAATTCGGAGGCCCTGAAGGATTCAGGGGGTTCACGGGCGGGCAAACATTCGATTATAGCGATATTTTTGGTGATGTGTTTGGCACTGGCAGAGAGAGCATGCCCCGGCATGGCCGCGGTGAGGACCTCTTAATTGGGGTGGAGCTTAGCCTGGAGGAGGCATTCAGGGGCGTAACAAGGCCAATGGCAATAAACCGGACGCTGCAGTGTGACAAATGCGGCGGGAGCGGGGCCGAGACTTCCGAGACCTGTCCGATATGCAAAGGGACCGGTCACATTCAGACCTCCAAAGGCTTTTTCAGAATGGCCCAGAGCTGCCAGACATGCATGGGCACCGGGAAAAAGATTGTCTCAGTATGCAAAAAATGCGGGGGAAGGGGAACGACTGTTAATACGGAAAACTTAAAGGTAAAGATACCTGCAGGAGTAGATAACGGATCAATAGTCAAACTCAAAAATATGGGCAATGCAGGCACAGGGAGAGGCCCAGCCGGAGACCTTCTCCTGGAAATTTCTGTGAGGCCCCATCCTGTATTTACGAGGAAAGGCGATGACATTTACGTTCAGTTGCCGGTCACCTTTGGAGAGGCGGCGCTCGGCGCAAAAGTGGAGGTCCCGACCATTGACGGCGCCTCAATCATGACACTGCCGCCCGGAACTCAGAGCGGGCAGAAGTTTAAACTTTCGGGAAAAGGTTTCATTTACCCCAAAACTAAAACGCGGGGTAATGAATATGTTGAGATAAAAATCGCAGTTCCCGAGGAGATACCGGAAAAAGCCAAAGAAGCGATTAAAGTTATAGAGTCTTTATACAAAAAAGACCCCCGGAAGGGGATGGTGCAACATGAGAACTAATAAAAAGCAGGACAGGAGCAGCCCTGTATACATGATCAGCGTCGTGTCGAGAATACTTGAAGTCCATCCGCAGACGCTGCGCATGTACGAGCGGGAAGGCTTTGTGAGCCCCCACAGGATAAACCGCCAGCGGTTGTATTCGGATGAGGACATTGAGCGGCTCGACCTGGTAATAAAACTCACCAAAGAGCTTGGCGTCAACAAGGCGGGAGTGGAGATTATTCTTCGCATGCGCAAGCGCCTCAAGGCACTGCACAGCGAAATGATGGAAATGATGCAATTTTTAGATGATGATATTAGAAACGAGATTGAAAAACATATTCAGGACATATTAAGTGAAGAGTAAGAAGGAGAAGTTGCCATGAGATTAGACAAATTAACTGTTAAAAGCCAGGAAGCTGTACAGGAAGCGCAGGGGATTGCCGAGAAAATGGGTAATCAGCAGATCGATGTGGAGCATCTGCTGCTGGCGCTGCTGAGAGACGAAGAGGGCATCGCCCTTCAGATACTCAAGCGGCTGGGCGCTGACATTGCGGAAATCCGTAAAGAGACTGAAAAGGAAATAAACCGTTTTCCGAAGGTCTCGGGCTCTGCGCCGATCGGGCAGATATATATTGCGCCCCGTCTGAAAACCGTACTTGAAAAGGCCTATGAGGAGGCAACCCACCTGACCGATGAGTTCATCAGCATCGAGCACCTGCTCCTTGCCATAGCCGGGACTTACGGGCCGTCGTCAGAGATTCTCAAGCGCAACGGGGCAACGCCCGATGCAATACTCAACTCCATGCGCGAAATACGCGGCGTCCACAGGGTGACAGATCCTAATCCGGAAGAAAAATATCAGGCGCTTTCCAGGTATGGCAAGGACCTCACCGATCTTGCGCGAAAGGGAAAGCTCGATCCCGTTATCGGAAGGGATGACGAAATCCGGAGGATTATCCAGGTGCTTTCCAGGAGAACGAAAAATAATCCGGTGCTCATAGGTGATCCCGGCGTGGGCAAAACAGCAATTGCCGAAGGGCTTGCACAGAGGATAATTGCGGGTGACGTTCCGGAGACCCTGAAAGACAAGCGCCTGATAGCGCTGGACATCGGGAGTCTTGTGGCCGGCTCGAAATTCAGGGGTGAATTCGAGGAGCGGCTGAAAGCGGTATTGAAAGAAATTGAGCAGTCGGAAGGCAGGATCATCACCTTCATCGACGAACTGCACACCCTGGTCGGTGCGGGATCGGCTGAAGGCTCCGTCGATGCGTCCAACATGCTGAAACCTGCTCTTGCACGCGGCGAATTGCGCTGCGTTGGCGCCACGACCATCAATGAATACAGGAAGTATATAGAAAAAGATCCGGCCCTGGAGAGGAGGTTCCAGCCTGTCTATGTAAAAGAGCCTTCTGTCGAAGACACTATTTCGATTCTCAGAGGATTAAAAGATAAATATGAGATCCACCATGGCGTAAAGATAAAAGATTCGGCACTTGTTGCAGCCGCGGTCCTTTCCCATCGGTACATAACCGACCGGTTTCTTCCTGACAAGGCCATAGACCTGATCGATGAATCGGCGGCAAAGTTGAGAATGGAGATAGACAGCATGCCCTGCGAACTTGACGAAATGGAACGGAAACTGAGGCAGTTTGAGATCGAGAAACAGGCTGTTATGCGTGACGACGGGTCTCAGGATGCGCGGGAGAAGCTCGGGAAACTGGCAAAAGACATGGCGGAACTTCAATCAAAACGGGACGTACTCAGGGCGCAGTGGTTGAGCGAGAAAGAAGTCATCCAGAAAATCAGGGACGCGAAAGAGCAGATCGAGACAACAAAAATCGAATCAGAGCGGGCTGAACGTGAAGGGGACCTGGGCAAAGCCGCCGAGCTGAGGTATGGCAAGCTTCTTCAGTTGCAGAAACTGCTCGACGAGGAAAACCTCAGGCTCGCCGAGACCCAGACAAAGAGAAAGATGCTTAAGGAAGAGGTTGACGAGGAAGACATTGCCGAAGTCGTCTCCAAATGGACAGGCGTGCCTGTGTCAAGAATGCTCGAAAGCGAAATCCAGAAGCTGATCAAAATGGAAGAAAACCTGAAAAAAAGGGTCGTAGGCCAGGACGAAGCAATTATTGCCGTATCGAACGCCATCAGAAGGGCGCGGGCCGGCATCCAGGACCCCAACAGGCCTATTGGCTCATTCCTCTTCCTCGGACCTACAGGTGTGGGGAAGACTGAACTGGCAAAGGCGCTCGCTGAATTCTTATTCGACGATGAAGCTGCAGTTATCAGGATAGATATGTCGGAATACCAGGAGCGCCACACCACCTCGCGTATGATCGGAGCGCCTCCCGGCTATGTAGGCTATGAAGAAGGCGGGCAACTGACCGAAGCGGT
The DNA here is from genome assembly GCA_963796345.1 of Nitrospirota bacterium. Classification (GTDB taxonomy): domain Bacteria; phylum Nitrospirota; class Thermodesulfovibrionia; order Thermodesulfovibrionales; family Dissulfurispiraceae; genus JADFXI01. The sequence goes on from CAWCLI010000021.1 coordinate 29,004, forward strand.
ACGGAGGCGGCCATATTCGGTAATCCTCTTTGACGAGGTTGAAAAGGCTCACCCTGAAGTGTTCAACCTCCTCCTGCAGCTTCTCGATGACGGGAGACTGACTGACGGGCACGGAAGGACCGTAGATTTCAGAAACGCCGTTGTTATCATGACCTCTAATATAGGGAGCACGCACATACAGGAGATCCTTGAAGACAGGGCACGCAAGCCGGCTGCATACTGGTACGGCGAAAACGGGCAGGACCTGCGGGACAAGGTAATGAACGACCTGAAATCCTTTTTCAAGCCTGAGTTCCTTAACAGGATCGACGATATAATCATGTTTAACCCCCTTACTGAGAAACTGCTTAAGAACATTGTGGAAATTCAGGTCAGCCGGATGAAAAAGTATCTGCTCGACAAAAAAATAGATATTACACTGACGGATGCTGCAGTAACTCATATAGCCCATGTCGGCTATGACCCGGTCTTCGGAGCACGGCCGCTAAAGCGGGCCATACAGAATGAAATCCTCAACCCGCTTGCACTCAAAATACTTGACAGGACATTTAAAGAGAATGATGTGGTTGAAGTGGATTACGCTGACGGAAGGATTATGTTCTCGACTGCAGTAGCAGGCGAACTTATTTCCTGAAATCAATTAACAGAGACGGTTGCGTAAAAAGTTCATAGGCAAGGCGGGCAAATCCTGAGGAATGAGGCGTACTTTGATGTACTCCGCAGTGACGAAGGATGCAGCGCAACGCTGCATATGGACTTTTTACGCAACCGTCAACAAAGGAGGTTGCTATGTCGCTTGTAAAATGGGGGCCTTTAAAAGAACTTGAAGAAATGAGAAGGGATATGGACCGGCTTTTCGAAGAATTTTTCAGCACTGGTCCGAGGAGAAGGCGGACATGGGGAGAAAAAACTGATACAGGGCTTATTGTTCCGAATATCGAGCTCTATGACAGAACAAATGAAATCGTGTTCAGGGCCAATCTCCCCGGGTAAAAAAGAAGATATCGAACTTTCGATCACTAAAGAGGCGCTTACAATTAAAGGCTCGATCAAAAAAGATGAAGAGATCAAGGCTGAAGCATGTTATATAAGCGAAATATGCTACGGCAGTTTTGCCAGGAGTGTGGCCCTGCCGGTTGAAGTCGATAGTGAAAAGGCGAAAGCCACATTCAACAACGGTTTGCTTGAGGTGGTGATTCCAAAGCAGGAAGAAGCGAAGCCTAAAGAGATAAAAATCCAGGTGTCGTAAAAGACGGGCCAAGGGCTAAAGGCAAAAGGCTAAAGGGATCCCTTTAGCCTTTTGCCATGCGGCTTAAGTTTGACAACCCGCTAATTTTTCTGTTATAAAATAAATTCGATATACAACCTTCCCGGGTAGCTCAGCTGGCAGAGCAGGTGGCTGTTAACCACCCTGTCGGGGGTTCGAATCCCTCCTCGGGAGCTTTTCTTTTGTAATCAGTTGGCACAGTCTCTGTGTCGCGGAACCATAAATTGACGCAAACAACAAACTATGGTTCCTAAAGCGACAAACTTTCGTTCACGGCGGCTTTTTATTTATCCTTAACCATCTGCGACTGTAATATCTTATGGCCGCTTTTTTGCCGATATCGTCAGTTAGCTTCCCTTTGTCTTGAACCCCGAGGTGGAGTTCCGCAGTTCCTCCGCTGTTTTTACCAGTCCGTTGATTTCATTCATCACTTCGCCGGACATCTTCTCCATGTCTTTCGCGATGTTCGAGGTCTTCTCTATATTATTAGCCACTTCCTCTGACGCTGCCGACTGTTCATCCACTGCAGTAGCTATCTGGGTTATCTGATCACGTACCTTTTGGACAGAGTCGACGATACGGTTCAGGGAGTCTCCCACCTGGTTTATGGATTTAGTAGCGCTGGTCACTTCCAGTGACGCTTCTTTCATTGATAGTGTCGTCTGCCCTGATTCGGCCTGCACGGCATTGATCTTTTCCGTAATCTCAGCGGTAGCTTTTATTGTCCTTTCGGCAAGTTTCCTCACCTCATCAGCCACGACCGCAAAGCCTCTCCCCTGCTCTCCGGCCCTCGCTGCCTCGATTGCCGCATTAAGGGCGAGCAGGTTGGTCTGATCCGCTATATCCTTGATAACCGTAACAATGCCGCCTATCTCGGACGCCCTGTTATTGAGCTTTTCCACCATAGACGCAAGCTCTACTGTAGAGGTGTATACCTTGTTGACGGTAGTAACAGCGCCGTCAGCCACTTCCTTGCCGGACGCAGCAGTCTGCATGGCGTCTTCAGACGATTGGGATGCTTCTGTAGCATTTCTGGCTATGTCCGTGATAGTCTGGCTCATCTCCTCAGCTGCCGCAGCTATCTGCTGGGCCTGTCCCGACTGTTTTTTGGCGCCCTCGGACGTTTCCTCGGCCCGTGCCCGCATAATATCAACGGAGGAGCCCACGTTGCCGGACGATGTCAGGATGTTGCCAATCATACGGTTGAAAGACTCAATCATTTTATTCATGCTCTGCGCCAGCACCCCTATTTCGTCTTTGGCGCTATATGAGATCTCTGTTCTTAAATCGCCGTCGGACAACTGCGTGACTTTTTCTGTCAAATGAACCAGGGGTTTGAGGATAATGTTGACTATCACTATTATCAGTCCCGTTACAGTCAATATGCCGATTAATCCGAGTCCGATATAGAGGTTCCGCAATGATCTGATATGCGCAAAGGACGCTGCCATGGGTATCCGTATGCTTACGGCACCCAAGACTGTGCCTTCCTGCACGATATGGCAGTTGAGACAGTTTTTCCCCATAAAATTGGCTTTCCCTATGTAGGGAAATACTCCGCGAAGGAATTCGCCTTCGAGCTCAATTTTCTCCTCGCCTTTTTTTATGACTTCTTTTTCAATTTCATCTTTCGCATAGTCATCAGGACCCCCTTTACCATAGTCTTTATCAAGGGCGTCAGTTCTTATCACCCGCACATCCGCTATACTCCTCATCTGCTCAAGAAAAGAGGGTTTGTACTCTTTAATTGTCCCGCTCACCATCATGGTCGTCAAGGCGTTCAAAACGGTATCCCTGTAGCCGCGCATTGTGCCGGTGGTAGCTTCATCGATCGCAAGCTGCCTGGATTTGCTTATTGTCACAAACGTGGTTATTATTAATCCTATAATCACCATCCCGATTATAGGTGCTGCCACTTTTTTCCTTATTGACATGTCTTCTCCCCCTAAACTTCACCAACGAAAATCGCATTCATAGCCCGCCTGTTCCCTCTGCCCACAAAAAAAAGCCGTGCCGCCTATCATTAACTTAGGCAGCCCGGCGTCTTGCTCAATGCGGCCCCGTTGCTTTCCACCCCTCTAACGAAGGGTTCGGCTTTTTATCTAACAGTTTAACATTCAAAATTACGATTATCAATAAATATTTTCACGATACTCCCTTCGAGGATAGCCGACACTTCGCCATCAGTATATTTACAGGAGCTGCGTGCTTTTCCGAAGGAATCTTTCATGTTCGGCAGATCTTTACGGACGGAAGGGCACTTGCAACATGGCAAAAATATGTCTACTATTGAGTATGACAGCCGGCCAAAACTCTGCGCGGCCGTTACTTGCTCGAAGATCAGATTATTTCCATGAGGAGGACAGATATACTATGTCGAAAGGAAAAACAAGGCTTGTAATAGCTTCAACGACGAGCACTCAGAATTCGGGACTCTTTGACATTTTGATCCCTGGGTATGAGAAATACTCACGGTATGACGTGTCGGTCGAAGTCATTGCGGTCGGAACTGGTAAGGCATTGCGAATTGCTAAGAAGGGGGAGGCAGATGTGCTTTTTGTCCATGATCCCTTCAGAGAAGAGAAGTTTCTGGCCGAAGGATACGGAGTGAACCGAAGATTGGTAATGCATAACGATTTCGTGGTCCTGGGGTCAAAAAGCGATCCGGCGCAGATCAGGGGGCTGAAGAGCGCAATTGACGCTTTCGAGTTGATTGCCGAAAAAGGGGCGTTCTTTGTTTCGCGGGGCGATGATTCCGGCACAAATGTTAAAGAGCTGGATATCTGGGACGACGCCGGTGTGACCCCGAAAAGCCAGGAGTGGTACATAGAGGCCGGCGCCAAGATGGGAGATACTCTCGTCTTGGCAGACCGGGAAAAGGCTTATGTGCTCTCAGACCGGGGCACATTCCTGAATTACGAGTCCAGGATTCGACTGAAAATTATGGTTGAGAGCGATCCTCTCCTGAAAAACCAGTATAGTGTCATAGCGGTGAACCCGGCAAAATTCCCTTCTGTCAGGTATCGCGAAGCTATGGATTTTATCGCTTTCGTTACGTCGGCTGAGGGGCAGAAAATCATAGCTTCATACGTCAAGCATGGAGTTAATCTCTTTTATCCGGACGCAATTCCAATATTGGAGGAAAAAAAGAAAGGAAGATAAATTATCTCAGGGAATATCAAAATATGAGAGCACCGGCTACCCCCGCGCCTAAAATCACAAAAGTCGGGTCTATCTTTGTAAAGACGATGACGACAAAACTGATAATGGCGATACTGAAAGTCGGAAGGTCCACAAGCGATGCGTGGCCCAGCGAAATAGCGACGGCTGCAAGAAGTCCGATGACAGCGGCTTTTATTCCCTTGAAGCTCGAATTCACAACTGCCGATTCCTTGTAAGCATAATAGAATTTAGCCACCAGGGTAACAATAACAATACACGGCAGATAAGAACTGATCATCGCGGCAATCGCACCCGGAAGTCCATATATTTTATAGCCGATAAAGGCGTTCATGACAGTGAGAGGTCCCGGCGTAACCTGTCCGATGGCAATGGCATCCAGGAATTCCTGATTAGTCATCCAGTGATATTTTTCGACAAATTCTTTTTGCAGCATCGGGAGCATCACAAAGCCTCCACCGATGGTGAGGGCATTGATAACAATCAATGTCCAGCAGAGTTTAAGCAGTATCATTTTATGGCCCTCCCATAAACAGCCAACCCGAGTATCCCGGATGCAAAGATCAATCCGATGGGGTTAAGCTTGAATACGGCCAGAGCAAAAAAAGCCGCCAGTGCAAACAATGCCGATTTATAATCTTTGATTGTTCTGGTTGCCATTCTATGAACAACAGAAAGAAGCAGGCCCACCACTGCAGCTCCCACACCCTTCATAACCGAGCGTAATAAAACATTGTTTTCCGTTTTACTATAGAAAATTGCGAACAGAATGGCGAGTATGGTCCCTGTAAATGTCTGTCCTATTGTGGCTGCCAATGACCCGTTTAATTTTTTTTGTTTGTACCCGACACAAATCCCCGTATTAACAATCGGCGGACCGGGCGTCATCTGCCCTATGGCGACACATTCGATAAACTCTTCGTGTGTAAGCCATTCATGTTTGTCCACAAGCTCCCTTTCAAAAAAGGCAAGCATGGAATAAACCCCTCCAAAAGAAAAAGTGCCTATCTTTAAAAAAACTAAAAAAATATTTCTCAAGGTGATTTTCATCATGTCGCTCCTCCCTCAGAAGGTGAGACTTGCAGGATTACTATCACGAATATTATAATTTTAGTGTTAGTATAGCGAGGTCAGCGGCGGATGTCAAGGGGGGGGCCCCTCTTGCATAGTTCGCCGGATTTGTGCAGAAATAGAGGAGAGAGATGAAACCTAAAGATACGGTAACTGAAACGTCGTCGATGCCGCACGGCGCGAGACATGGCCGCATTGTGTCAGTACCGGATGACAGGCAGTATCTGGACTCGGGCGGGCTCAACCGGTTGGAGCAGTCATTCCGGGAATGGGTTGAGGCCACATCGCGCCCGGATGTGCGTTTGTCCCGCAGGCGCATTTTGCTCATTTTCTTGTTGATCCGCTATACCGGAGCCAAGTTGAATGAAGTGCTGGCACTCGATCCTTTCCAGGATATCGATAACGACCGGCAATCGGTATTTTTCCGTAATACGGATAACAGCGCCGGGCAGAAGACGCGGGAAGTCCTGATATCCGAAGCCCTTTCGGGCGAACTCGCTTCCATGTTTGCCGACCCTGAGTTCAAAAAAACCATTAAAGATTGCTTTGGCGTGGACCCCGGCTTTATACGACGAAAATTCTATGAGCGCGCCCAGGCATGCGGGTTCTCCAAAGAGATGGGGGGCCCGGAGATGATCCGTAAGTCCCGCGCCGTGGAGCTTATGCAGGGCAACATGCCTTTGCAGGCAGTCCAAATGCTGCTGGGGCATTCGACTCCCAATCTGACCTCTTCGTATGTTTCTTTTTCCGAAGACGAGATTCGACAGGTGACCAAGCACTTTGTGGAAAAAGAGTCCTCGCGGAAAACCAGTGCGCGAAACACTTTTTTCGGCAAGATCCGTACATTGCGGCGAGGGGACATACAAACCCTGGTGGAGCTGTTCACGATCGAAGGCCATCGGATCACCACGGTGATCACCAACGACAGCGTGGGACGGCTGGGGCTGAAAGAAGGAAAGATGATCACGGCGGAAGTCAAGGCGCCCTACGTTATCGTGCAGAAGACGGACCTGGAGCCGGAATCCAGTGCGGAAAACAGATTCAGCGGCTTCATCGAACAGGTTAAAAGGGGTAAGATCAATACTGAATACGTGGTCGGGATTTCGGAGGGGACCAGGCTTTGCTCAATCATAACTACGGAAAGCAGCCGGAGGCTCAATCTGAAGAAAGGTGATCCGGTATGGGCATTGTTCAACTCGTTTGCCGTGGTGTTGCATATTGACTGATTGAAAGGAGGATCGATGGGAAAAACATTCACATTGTTTCTGTCCACATCGCCGTACTCTTACGAGAACACTGTTACCGCCGTAAAAATCGCTGAATCCGCTTTAAACAGCGGTCACACTGTGAATCTCATTGCATCAGGGGATGGCACTTATTGTTTTCTCAAAAGCCAGAAAGCTAAGGGCATACTCAATGCTGAGGAGCAATTTTCAAGGCTTATTCAAAAAGGTCTGAAGGTCTATCTCTGAGGTGGCTGCGTCAACTTTCGCCGTGCAGCGAAAGATAATTACCTCGATGGAGCTGAAGTCGGCTCCCTGAGGGGGCTTTTCAAAACTCTGTCGGAGACGGATATCTGGCTTAATCTTGGAGCATGATACGGAGGACTATATGGGGAAGATAGTAATGATACTGAGAAAACCTCCTTACGGAGACATAAATGCGGCAGAAGCTGTAAGACATGCAATGGGCGGCGTTGCGGATGATCTGAACATCCATCTCGTTCTGCTTGACGGCGGAGTGCTCCTGACCAGGAAAGGTCAGGATGAGGCAGGGACAGGTTTCACAAATCTTGAGTCGGCTTTAAAGGATTGTATAGACATGGGAGTAGAGGTATCTGCGGATGAACTCTCTCTAAAGGACAATTGTTTGGAGCCGCCGGATATGGTTGACGGGGTCAAGATCGTAAACGGGGCTGAAATAGCTCAACTTTTGACTGAGGCAAAGACAACGATGATTTTTTAGTGAAAACCAGGAGGAGCACATGATAGTAGTAGTAAAAAGCGCCCCTGATACACCGGACGGGCAAAGAGGAGTAAAACTCGCAAGGGATATGGCCGCAGATTTGATTCTCTTTCAAAACAGTGTTTATTTTGCGCAGAGTCAAAGACTTGAGGACTTCCCTGGCGGCGTATATGTCCTTGAGGAAGATCTGAGACTCAGGGGGTTGAATGACAGTGATACTGGAAAAAATATTAAGATAATCGATTACGATACCGCCGTAGCGTTAATGACCGAAAGTAAAAAAGTAGTCGGGATGTTTTAACAGCAGATTTGATTTCAGAATAAAAATATCGAAATTAGAGCAGTGATGAGCACAACATAGACAATATCCACCTTCCTGAATAGTGCGGTAAAGGAAGCACACCCCAAAAAGACCCTGATAATATCCCAGGGTACGGCAATCGCAAACTTTACGGCCACAAAGAAAAGGAGCCCGACAAAAGATGCGAGTATTCCCCTTGTGGCCCTTAAAAAATATGCGGACGTCTTCAGTCTGTCCATCACCGGAGTCATGGTAATCACCATCAGGAAAGAGGGAGCAAATATCGCTATGGTTGCAACAAGTGCGCCTGCTGCCCCATGAGTCAAATATCCTACAAAAGTCGATGTTATAACAATCGGGCCGGGAGTTACCTGTCCCAGCGCGATCCCATCCATAAAGGTCTTACTATCCATCCAACCCCTCATGTCAACGACTTCGTGAAGCATAAGGGGTATGGATGCAAACCCCCCTCCGAAAGCGAACAAATCGATCTTCATCATCAGTGCCGCTAACTTAAAAAGCTTTAAGTCGCTAATATATAGAAATAGAAGGCCCGAAAAGAGAAGCAGAAAGAGCACTGCGAATTGCTTCACAAAATGCACATCTTTTTGTCCTCCATGTGTGGATACCGGTGCAACATAAGTATTTTTAAAAAACACTATCCCTGCAACGGCGGCAACTGTGACAACAAGGAACGGGCTTACTCCTGTCCACAAAAGCGCTGACGCCATAAGAGCCGCCGTAATATCAACATAACTCTTGAACGTCGTCCTGCCGAAGGAATAAGTCGCGTTTGCAACAATGGCGACTACTACTACCTGGAGGCCGTTAAACAATGAGACTGCCAACGGTACTGCATGGTATAAGACATATAGCGATGAAAGAAACAACATGAGTATGAAAGCGGGCAGCCCGAACCCGATAAATGATGCCAATGCCCCCGGTATTCCCTTTGACCTGAACCCCACATAGGCAGCAGTTTGCATGGCAGTTGCTCCGGGAATGGATTGACATAAAGCAACACCGTCTTTAAATGTCTCTTCATCGAGCCACCTGTGACGATTTACTGCCATTTCCTTTATGTAGGCAACCATCGCCGGACCGCCAAAAGCCGTTAATCCGAGCTTCAGAAATGGAAAAAACAAGCGACAATCCTTCCGCGCTGCAATTAGAGTTCTTCCCATAAGAAACCTAAAACGTCGGGACCGGCATCTTGCCCCAGCCGGTTTCCTTCGGCAGTTCCTTCAAAGCGATGAGCGTCAAATTATGGATATCCACGTCCACCATAAACTGCGGCACCCTTTCAGCGTTTATTGAAAAAAAATCGTATGGCCCACTGATTGTCCCGCCTGAGACCTTCAGAAAAACCAATCTTCTGACTGCTCCCTTGTTCATGTCATGCGATCCATGGTTAAGGACGGAATGGTGTCCCGACAAGTGACTGAAAGGGTGGAATACCCAATCGAGAAACCTTCTTATGGTAACGTGTCTCCTGTAAAGTCTCCACTCATCTCCAGTATCTGCTATCATTCCCTGCATAATATAATCCACGGGCATGAAATAGACGAGATACTTTTCATTATCTTTCAATCTTGTCTTCACCTCTTCCACTGAAAGTATATCATTCATCCTGTGTTCCATCTTCTGCATGTCTTCCGAAATAAGCGCCAGCGCTACCACGTTTGAACTTGTCCAGAGTGGAAGGTGCCTTATTGTATAGGACCTCAGCGCAAACGCACCCCCGATTGTAAATGCGGCAATCAGGGCAAACACTGCAATTTTCCCCATTACGCCTGAAGGAGACAAACGTCGTTCGAGCTTTTTCGGCAAAAACATTCCCGTTTTCTCCATATACGCCCCGTACGTCTCCGGATAGCTGTTCAGCATTCTCCTTTCTTCGTCTTTGGAAAGAAAATAATAGAGCGCTATCATTACAAGCCAGAGGGGAACAACAAGGAATCTCGGCCACAGGATGGAAAGGCCGATGCCCGCCATGGCCAGTCCAACGTATTGCGGATGTCTTATGCTCGAGTAGATACCTTTCAGGGCGGTGCCCTTCTTCAGGAACTTATTCGTATATACCTGTAATGCACAGACCGCAAACACGGTCAGGCCTGACAGAAAAAGAACTGAACCAATGATCCGTATGAACTTCAGGAAATCATCAGGTGGAATAACCATATGCGGAAGGAAAAAGGCACTGAGCCATTTAGTAGCGGGATATTTTGCTATTTCAAGCAAAAACGGATTGAATACCGAATAAAAAAATCCGGCAAAAGGACTTATCATTATCAGGATTTCAAACCCGATAATGAAGTAAAGCACGATGGCGCTATTAGAGATTAACTTGATCTTATTCATAATTAATCTCTAATATCTTGGCCAGACGTCTCCCTTATTCAGTCCCCAAAACCGAAGACATCACACCTATCCTTAGAGCGCCCCAATGCTTTCCTTTAACAAAAATAGGCATCGAAAAATCATTAATGGCTTCGCCGGTGTCCCTCAAATAGGTCTGAAGCAAAAATGGCCGGGTATTTTTTGCCAGGGTTAGCCCGACTTTATCGCTGAATATTCTTTTGTCCCTGCAGTTAAGAAGATCGTATTCGTATTTCCCTGTAGGCGTTTTTGAGAACTTGCTGTTGTGGGTCGGCGCGTACCCGTTCTCATCAACACAGAGCGCATAGATCGCGCCTTTGATTTCAGACAACGCCTTATCATATAAAGGCTGCATTTCTTTTTCAAAGACATCATCATAAGCGGTTTTGTAACGCTTCGGGTTGCTGTTCGGGATTTCCCTGTAATTCGTATCGAAAATATTTGTCCCCTTGCTGTAAAACTCGTCGATTTTGCCTTGGAAGATGTTTTTGTATTCTACTGTCTTGTCAATAGCCACCTGCACAAGACCTTTGGCGACCATAAATGAGGACATGTCCTCCTGCATATGTTCTGCGCTGCTGAACAGGCCGGACGAGTATTTCTCGGATTCCTGCATTTGCTTCGTCGTCTGCATGCTTAATGAATGAATTTCAGAGACTTTACCATTAATATCATCGTTCGTTTTAGAGAGGTTCTCAATTGCTTCAGTTATCCTGGTCAGTTGAGTGCTGTTATTCTCGAAGTCGGACAACATTCCCCTGAAATCTTTCGAAGTCTTTTCCACAGCGCCTTTTGTGTGCACGGTATAGTCGCTGATTTCTTTAATTTCAGACAATGTACTTGATACCTGCTTTGTCATTTCATTTATATTCCGGGATATCTCTTCGGTAGCGGTGTTGACCCTTTCAGCCAGCTTCCTGACTTCATCAGCCACAACAGCAAACCCCCTTCCATGTTCCCCGGCCCTTGCAGCCTCGATGGCAGCATTCAAGGCAAGAAGGTTTGTCTGGTCGGATATGTCTTTAATTAAAGATACTATTTCCCTGATGCTTTCGGAATTTGAATTTAAAGTCGTCACTGTTGAACTGAAGCTTACTAATCTCTGATTGATCTTATTTACCTCATCTGTAACACTCTCAAGTTCTTTCAAGGATGATTTAGCTATAGCGAGATTCTGAGATGTGGAGCCGGAAATCGACTGGGCATTGCCGGCAACGTCAAGTATTGCCGCACTGGCGATATTGCTCAAGTTCAATATCACATCGGCCAGCTCGCTTTGTTTGCCGGCCCCTTCAGCTGTTTCTTTTATTCTCTTGGCGACATTTGCAGATTCGTTGGCAACTTTCATGGACTCATTCAAATTGGTCGCTATTGTTTGTCTTGGTTTTTCTATACTTTCATATAAAATTCCAGCTAATTCTTTGTCGTATATGGCAAGGTCCTCCATAGAAAAAGAACCTTTCTTTTTTGAAAGGGTTTGAAAAAACGATTTTGTTTGATTTGCGGGCTTTAAAATCGATAAATAGATATAGGCACTTGCTGAAATAATTGCTGACGACGACAATAAATATAAGTAAATATAGGCTGCTGTTTTTTGGTTGACATAGAACAATATAAAAACAATAGTTTGAAATATAAAAAGAAAAGATGCACAGATAACCAGGTTCCTGGTAAATGTTCCCGCTGTTTTTTGTTCCGCTATGCCCGCACTGCCCATAACTCACCCCTCCGCTGCAAACTATTTTTTATAAGTCTACTATTTATGAGTTTTTAAAATCAAATTGGAAGCCCTCAAACAGACGGTTTCGTAAAAAGTTCATAGACAAGGCGCGCAAATCCTGAGGAATGAGGCGTACTTTATAAAAGATTATAGATCATCTCGTTGTTGCTGTAGTCTATGGGCACGTCGATGATAACAGGCACTTTTTTTGTCAAGGCATCTCCCAGTATGTTTTCGAATTCACTTGTGGATTTCAGTTGTATGCCGATGGCCCCGAAACTCTGGGCGAGTTTGACGAAATCCGGGTTCGAGTAGCTGACACCGAATGATGTCCCGAACTTTTTCTCCGACTTCCACTTGATGAGGTTATACGCGTTATCGTTAAAGATAACAATTACTATATTTAACTTCAGCCTGCAGGCTGTTTCGAGGTCCTGCAGGTTCATCATAAACCCGCCGTCTCCGCAGAGGGCCACTACATTTTGTTCCGGGTTGATAAGTTTCGCCACTATTGCCGTGGGAAGAGCAAAACCCATGGAAGCAAAACCGTTTGAAAGGATAAAGGTATTATTGCGGTACACGGGATAGAATTTTGCAGCCCATAACTTGCACGTGCCCACGTCAGACACGAGGATATCACCCGCCTCAAGGACCTTCCGCATTCCGTAAATGATGCGCGACGGCTTTGGCGGCCATGATTCAACTGCACCCTCCCGCTCAAACCGCTCGGTGAAATCCTTCCTCAGCGAGATAACGCACTCGCTTTTTTTATTGGTGCTTAATATGCCTTCAAGCAGTTCCAGGGTTTCCCGGATATCGGAAATGATCTCAATTTCAGGCACGTAATGGAGATCGACCTCACTCGCCGTAAAATCTATATGAATGATCTTCTTGTCGAGTTCGGGGTTCCAGTTTTTCGGAGCGTATTCCACAAGGTCGTAGCCGATTGCGACGATAAGGTCAGCCTTTGAAAAAACTTCGCTGATCTGCCTGTCGTTGGCGAGTCCCAGGGTGCCGATACAGCAGTCGCTTTCCGCGGTCATTCCGCCCTTGCCCATAAAAGTCGTTACAACCGGAATACAGAAGAGCTCGGCGAACTTCCTTAGCTGATCACCGGCAGCCTTGCGTACAACACCATGCCCGGCGAGAATAACAGGGAACCGCGCCTGCTCAATAAGCTCTGCCGCTTTCCTGAGAGACTGCCTGTCCGGCGAACTTCTTCTGGGACGGATAGGCTCGATCATGCCCGTATACATTTCATTGACTTCCATTGCAGCTATATTTTCGGGCAGTTCCAGATGGACCGGACCCGGTTTTTCCGCCTCTGCAACTTTGAAAGCCTTGCGGACCATTTCCGGGATTACATCAGGCGACTCTATCCTGCCGTTCCATTTAGTGACACTCTCGAAATTCTCAACAATGTTGATATATTGATGTGATTCTTTATGGATTCTTTTGAGATCAGCCTGTCCGGTTATTGCGACAAGCGGAGATTTATCAAGGAAGGCATCGGCAATTCCTGTAAGAAGATTGGTGGCGCCGGGGCCAAGGGTGGAAATGCAAACGCCTGCCCTGCCTGTAAAACGACCATACGCGTCCGCCATAAACGCAGCGGCCTGCTCATGGCGGGTCAGGATAAAACGGATCTTCGAGGTCCTGAGCGACTCCATAAGATCGAGAGTTTCTTCGCCTGGAAGACCGAATATGTACTCAACTCCCTCATTTTCGAGACACTTCACTAATAGATCGGATGCTTTCATAAATGTATTATGGAATATTTCTCCCTTTCTTTACTCGTTCGCTCAGGCGCTCCAGGGCAACATAGAATACCGGAACAAAAGGGATCGCCAGTACGGTCGATGATAACATGCCCCCGAAAACAACCGTGCCTATAACCCGCTGGCCTGCTGAGCCGGCCCCGAAAGCGACCACAAGCGGTACAACTCCCAGGATAAAAGCAAAAGAAGTCATCACAATGGGCCGGAACCTGCGGTGGGTCGCCTCGATTGCGGCTTCCTCTATACTCATGCCTCCATGGTGAAGGTCACGGGCAAATTCCACGATGAGAATCGCGTTCTTGCTGGCAAGGGCTATCATCAGTACCAGTCCAACCTGTGTATACAGGTTGTTGTCATAGCCCCGGACCATATTCGCCAGGAGGACACCGACAAGAGCCATGGGCACGACCATGATAACTGCGGCAGGCGAGGTCCAGCTCTCATATAAAGCGGCCAATACCATATAGACCAGAAAAATAGAAAGGGCGTATATGAAATAAGCCTGTTTACCCACCTTTTTTTCCTGGTAACTTGTGGATGTCCAGTCATAAGCTATTCCCTGCGGCAACAGTTTGGAAGCCATCTGTTCCATCACTTCACTGGCTTGGCCCGAGCTATAACCAGGAGCAGCTGACCCAAAAATGGCTGCTGCCGGATAAAGGTTGTAGCGGGTGATCAGCTCAGAGCCCTGTGCCTGCCTGACGTCCAGCAGACTTCCGAGGGGGACCATGTCCCCTTTCTGATTGCGGACATACAGGTTTTTTATGTCCCGCGGCTGAAGACGGTACTGGCTGTCCGCCTGTATGTAAACCTGAAACACCTGGTTGTATTTGTTAAACAGGTTAACGAACGAAGATCCCATGTAAGACTGGAGGGTATCCAGAACATTGGACAAAGGGACCTGAAACGACTCCGCTTTGGCACGATCGATATCCAGGTATAGCTGCGGGCTGCCCAGAATAAACGTGGTGATAAGTCCCCGCAGGGCCGGGTTGGAATTTCCATTCCTGACAAGTTCGCTTGTAGCTTTCTGGAGTTCGTTCAAACCAACGTTGCCGCGGTCTTCAACCATCATTTGCAGGCCGCCTGTCTGGCCCAGCCCCCGGATCGGCGGCGGGATCAACATAAAAGCCTGGGCTTCCTGAATTCCGGCAAGCTGCCGGTTGATATCCGAGAGTATCGTATCCTGGCTTAATGAAGTGCCGCGATCTTTCCAGTCCTTGTAAACGACAAATGTCGTGGAATCATTAGAAACATTGGCGTTGTCAAGAATCGACAAACCCCCTATATGCACCCAGAAATCAACGCCGGCAGTCCTTCTCAGGATATCATTAATTTTATAGGCAACTTCCCGTGACCGTGGCTGGGACGCCCCTTCAGGCAAGTGGGACACTATAATGCCGTAGCCCTGGTCTTCGGTTGGAAGAAACCCTGTCGGACGGCTTAGAAAAACAAGGAAGGTAACAGTAATTATAACAGCGAATATGGCAATAAACAGGACCGGCCTTTTCACCATGCGGGTAACGGCCCCCAAATAGATCTTGGTAACGGACTGAAATCCCTTATTGAATCCCCGATAAAACCAGTTGGGAGGTTTGTCGCCGCGGGGTCTCAGCCAGAAAGCGCACTGTACAGGCTTTAACGTCAGCGCATTCATGGCGCTGATAACAGAGGTAGAGGCTATCACCAGGGCAAATTGCCGGAATAGCTGTCCTGTAATGCCTGGCAGGAAGGCGGCAGGCAGGAAGACCGCAACCAGGGCCAGGGTTATACCCATTACGGGTCCTGTCAGTTCATTCATGGCTTTGATCGTTGCTTCTTTAGGCGGCATTCCCTTTTCGATATGGTAGGAACTGTTCTCTACAATGACGATGGCATCATCCACCACTATGCCGATAGAAAGGACCAGGGCAAACAGGGTCATCAGGTTTATAGTGAAACCCAGGGCGGCTATCGCAATGAAGGCGCCGATAATGGTGACCGGAACAGTAGTTGCCGGTACCAATGTGGCCCTGAAATTTTGCAGGAATACCAGGATCACGATCAGCACAAGGACACCGGCTATGAAAAGTGTTTCATATACCTTTGAAATGGCCTCCCGGACAAATCTGGTGGTATCGTACCTGATGCCGTATTTGAGGCCTTCCGGAAATGTCTTGCTCAGATCGGCCATGGCTGTATAGACGGTGTCGGCGACAGAAATCGCATTGGCCTCCGGCAATGCAAAAACCACTACCTGGGCCGACTTGTGCCCGGTAAATCGGGAATAGTTGCTGAAATTCTGCTGGCTTAAATCCACACGGCCTATATCGCGAATCCTCACTATCTGCGCCGCCGCTCCGGTGGTGGTTTTTACAATTATATTTTCAAATTGCCTCTCATCCGACAGACGGCCAAGGGCCGTGACCGTTAATTGTACCGGCTGATCATTCGGCACCGGCGGGGCGCCAAGCTGTCCGGCGACTACCTGGACATTCTGGCCTTGAATAGCGGTGAGGACGTCGGCTGGAGTAAGGCCGAAAACCTGGAGTCTTTTAGGGTCCAGCCAGACCCTCATACTGTAAGGGCCGGCCCCGAAGACCCTCACCTGGGCTATACCTGGAAGACGTGCCAGAGGATTTTGAAGATTGATAAGTCCGTAGTTGGAGAGAAAAACTTCGTCGAACCGTTCGTCGTCGGAATAGAGGCTTACAACCAGCAATATGTTAGGAGAGATTTTTTTGACAGTGACCCCTTGTTGCCCAACTGCTCCCGGCAACTGGGAGAGGGAACTGTTTACGAGATTTTGGACCAGGGCTATCGACTTATTCAGGTCGGTCCCGACATCAAAGGTGATCGTCAGGCTGTAACTGCCGTCGCTGCCACTGGTAGACGCCATATAAATAGACCCCTCGACGCCGTTGACTGCCTGTTCGATAGGCACTCCAATCGTTTGCGCAATAACTTCGGCGCTCGCACCCGGATACCGCGTGGTCACCTGGATCGTTGGCGGAACGATCTGTGGATATTGGGCAACAGGAAGGCTGCTGAGGAACACAAGCCCGATAACTATTGTGATCACCGCAATGACATTTGCGAAAATGGGCCGTTCTATAAAAAACCGGGAGATCATTTTCTTCCCGGCCCGTTCTCAGCCACAGGAGCAACCTGGCGTCCCGGCACTGCTTTTAATAAACCGATAGTAATGACCCATTCTTTTCCGTTAAGGCCCTGTTCGATGACCCGCATATTATCTATCGAAGGACCGGTTTTAACAGGGCGGCGTTCCACAATATTTCTTTCGTTTACCACCAGCACATAATCGCCCTGCTGATCATTACCAAGGGCAGTCTCAGGCAAAAGAAAAGCGGCTTTTTTCTCGAGTGGCACCTGCACCCTGGCAAACAGGCCCGGCAGGATCTTTCCGGATGGATTTGAAAAAACTCCCCTCATCAGGAGAGTGCCGCTGGTGGGAGCAAGGCTGATTGAAGCAAAATCAAGGTAGCCCTGATGCGGATAGTCTCTTTCATCCGTCAACCCGATAAATACCGGCCATTTTTTGGGACCGCCGCGCCCGGGGAGGCCGTGCGCACTCTTTATAAGCCGGGCCAAATCCGTATCGCTGACCGTAAAATAAACATAGATCGGGTCGATTTGGTTGAACTGTGCCAGGACAGAGTTGCCGGTATCTGTGCCCACAAGGTTCCCCGGGTCTTGCAGCCTGCGGTCAATACGGCCGTCAAAAGGGGCGGCAACCTGCGTATAACTCAGGTCAAGCCTGGCAAGGTCCAGTTGTGCTTCCGCTGTCTTCAGGTTGGCCTGGGCAGCGTCCCGCTGGTACTTCCAGTTGTCCACATCGGATTGGGCGGCAGCCTTTTCCGGCAACAGTGCGGAATAGCGCATAAACTGGTTCCCGGCATATTCCAGCTGGGCCTTTTGAGTTGAAATTTGTCCTTCTGCCTGCTGAAGCCTGGCTTCATATGTATTTTGCTGAATAAGAAAAAGTGTTTGGCCTTTTTTGACCATTTGTCCGTCGTGAAAAAAGACCTTTTCAAGATACCCCGGCACCCTTGCGACCAGTTGCACGGTATTTATGGCCTGGGTATCTTGAAAAGGTTACCTTTAGCAACAGCTAACTTAGCAAAATACATGGAAGGACTTCTGGCAGAAACAGCATTTATCTGCATATTTCAACAGCTGGCCCAATCCAATGTGGACAACTCTGATAGTCCTAATTGGCTAGGTGACTGACATGACAGACCATTGTACACAGATACCATCCTGCACATGAACCATATATTTATAGTTCATCAGACCACTAATACATACATGCCTGCACCATAAGGATTAACTTGATAAAAGATCATGGCTCATTTTGGAGAACTATCCCACATCCTGATGAGGAGGTTTGGATATAATCCATCCCAGAATTCCTGCCAGTATTTCCAAGGTGCATACACAGCCACTTCCCTGTACCTTCCAGTCTCACAGCATATCTGTGGGTGAACAAAATGCTCTGACTCTGCTAAACAGTCAATAGATGTGGTCATGAACAGGGCCTTAACGGAAGGGTCATTATCAGTTTATTAATCATGTGTAGAAAGGGGCCAGGAAGTAGTCCTTTATATCAACACCCAGTTTTCATTTCATCATAGCAATATGGGTTGTCTCCTCCTTGTACCCTCACCAATAACATGCCATACCATTGATTATACACTCATATGACAGCAGTATGAGCCTGTAAGCACTAACATCTCCTGACCCTTGATGTCAGACGGACCTAAACATGATCCAGACCTCCTCAGCACTGTAAGGATCACTGTAAACCTTCTATTGTCTGGCTGTAACCTTCTATTCCGACAACGAGAACATTCGACGACTCTCTCCAACTACAACTATCAATACTTCAAAATCTACTCTGTCCAGTATGTGGGCGCCTATGAGTATCTAGACGTTTTCGGCCTAACAAACATATTCCACCTCTACTCAAAAACCAGGTAGTGTGGTATCAGTAATTAACGGTAAGGACCTCAAATCAAATATAATTGTAAAAACCACCACCGGAGCAGCAGAATGATCGTGGCCGTGTGTGTAGAGCAGAAGTTTCATTTCCTACCAGTGGCCCAGGTAGTCGTTGTATTCCAGAAACAATGTTCCTGCTCTCGCAACACCCAATGCAGACAGCCAGTGTAAAACGACAATCATGAGGATCCATTCCATTGGAAATAGTTTTAACCAGTGTCGTGATCCTCGTATTGCAAAATTTCACCTAATCATCTACGGCGACTATTGTTCACTATAATTGGATGACCGCCCGTATCGCTCATACCTCGTCTATGGCATAGTGATAATGCCATCGTCCTGACATTCCTATGCGATGTAAAATGA